>JBBRLQ010000039.1:0-67572 GCA_038231275.1 Polyangiales bacterium | reverse complement strand
GCGACGCCGCTTGGCGCCGGTCCTTCTTCCTGGCAGTGTCTTTCATTGGCGGTTCCTTTCGGGTTAAGCACCTCGATCTTTCGATCGGGGCCGGTGGAACCGCCACCTTCAAATTTCAGCAGAGACCGGGACGTCGCCCGAGAGAACGCAGAAGGCGCCACGCGCGTCCTCGACGCGCTTGAGCAGGCCGGCGCGCGCCGCGCGTCACTCGTGCCGGGGCAGGCGCCGGCTCGACCGGTTCACGAGGAAGAGCACGAGGACGATGATCGCCGCGGGGACGGCGAGCGTGAGGTGCCCGATCAGCCCAATGACGATCAACTCCGCCGCCCCGATCGAACCCGTCGCGGACAGGGTAGCGCGAAGCCGCTGTACGGGCGGCGGCTCGATGCGCTCGCCGCGAGTGAACAGGGTCGTCCTCGCGAGCGTGCCGCGATATTGAGAGCTACTGTGGTTGCACCACCGACGCCTTTCGTCGAAACCACCGGGCCGCTCGCGACGTTCAGAAATCAATCCCGACAATGGAGCAACTCAAGCGGTGTGGTGTCTTCGCCCAGTCGGCGGCATCTCGGGGGCCGTCGCCTTTTGCGACGACATCGGCGTGGACCGCGCCCGCGCTTATGACTGCCCAAGACAGCTGCTACAGGAGCCACCCCGACAGCCCATCGAGAGTCACCTTCTGCGGCTGCTACGTCGATGCAATCAGCCGCGACCCGATGCGGCTAATGACGCCGACGGAAAAGCGAAGGTGCGAGATCACGGCCTCGCATTGGGCGAACACGAAGACTCACCTCACGCCGCGCCAGTTCAATGGAATCAAGGTGGCGAACTAAGGCGAGGCGCGCGCCGCTCACTAACCGGCGCGCAGGAAGTCTTCCACGATCAGCATGATCTCAGGAACGGCGATCCCCGCCCTACTGACGTAGTGGGCTCGGGGTAGGCTAAAAGAGCAACGCCCCGGGGTTCGAGTCCCGAGGCGTCGCGGAGGTGTCGACGTGGTGGCATCGACGAAGAGCAAGGGTACTCCCGCGCGCCGCGTGCGCAACGGTTCCAATGACAAGCGCGCCGATCCACCGGAGGCCCAGAAATACCAGAAGGCGGAGGCCGATCCTTGGCCCCCCGTCATCGAGGCTGACAAACGCGAACGCCTTTGGGCGCCCGTCCTCCGCTTGGCGAATGACGAGTACCAGCGCCTTTGGAAAGAGAGCTTCGAAGCGGATGACTGGTCGTGGCGATTCGACGCAGCGCCCGGCGCTGAGATCCGAGAGTGGCGAACCAAGGTGATCAAAAAACTGGACGCGGTCGCACGTGAGACACGCGCGCTGCGAGCGCTCGCGCGCGAGGCCCCGCGGAAGGGCGACGACTTCGCGAACGAGATATTTCTTCCCGAGATCGCGACCCTGCTCGCAGGTTTGCCGGCGAATTTCCTCGACGTCGACCCGCCCTGGCGGCAGGCTCCCGCCCGCACGGCTCCCGCCCGCGAGAATGTCCTTTTCGCTGCGCGGGCACGCTGGAAGACGTTAGGTCGAAGCGGGTCTGAGCCGAGTTCGCGCGCGACGGCTTGCGCGTCGATTCTCCTCGGGAACCGGCCGACCATGAATCGAGCCGACGCCGAGGGCGTGGTCCTGGAGAGGGAGGTCCACCACTTCTCGCAGTTACGGACCAGGAGCCGCCCCATCAAACGGAATTCAAACGAACCTTGACGTAGCTTGCCTATCGCCCGCGGCTCAAATTCGCGTGCATGGTACATCGCATAACGTCGCGACGCGCGACGCACGCTGGCATCGACCCCACCCCGTCCGAATCGTCGCGCGTGCGCGACTTCGTGCGACGCATCGGCGTAGCTGCGGCGGCGCGGAGCCTTGGTATCGGGCACGCGGCAGTCGCGCGCATCGTCGCCGGCCTGCCGGTTCGAGCGGGCACCCTGGCCCTCGCCCTTCAACGGCTCGAGGCGGTCGAAGGCCCTCACCATGCCTCGTGACCTCCCGCCCCTCGCGACACCCCAGCCGCGGATCACCGCGACCCACGACGCCGCCGGGCTGACGATCCGCGTCGAAGCCGTCCGCCTCATGCCGCCCGACGAGCTCCTGACATTCCCGTTCGGCCTCGAGCGCGCCGCCGCGCGCGACGTGGTCCGCTCCGGCAAGCTACCCGCCGCGAAGATCGGCCGGCGCACGTACGCCCGACGCTCCGACGTGCTCGCACTCGTGGAGCGCGCCGCGCCCGCGAAGCCGGAGGCAGCTGCCGAAGACGCCTATGCCTGCGCGGTGGCGAGCGCCCGGAGGCGATCGTGAGCGCGCACGCCTCGGCGCAGAGCGCCATCGCGGAGGCGTGGGCGGCGCTCTTTCGCGTGCGCCGCTTCGCGTGCACATGCCGGCCGCGCGAGCTTCGGGCAGAGCGCGGTGGCCTGCAGTGCGCCAACTGCGATCGGCCGCTTGTGCCCGAGCCCGGCGAGCGAGAGGGGGCCACATGAGCGCGTACCCACTCACTTGGTTTCGGCACCTGAAGGACGCGCGCGGTGGCGTGCGCGTCTCCCTCGACCGCGACGAGCTCGCGGCGCAGCTCGTCGGCGCCGCCCCGTGGCACGACGGGAAGGACGCGCTCCCGCTGATCTCGACCGCGACCTTCGCGAGCAACCACCGATTGAATCGCAACGTGGAGACCGTTTCGATGCTCGGACTCGACCTAGACGAACGCCAGGCGGACCCCGCCGCGTACGTGGCGCTCGCGCGTGGCGCGCTGGGCGGCGTGGAGGTGTTCGCCTATTCCACGTTCTCCTCGGAGCCGGGCGCCTTCAAGCTTCGGGCGCTGGTTCCGTACGATCGTCCCGCCACGGGTGACGAACACCGGGCGTCGTGGGCGTTCGTGGAGCGGCAGCTGGAGAAGCACGGCGTGCGCGTTGACCGCGCATGCTCTGACCCGGCACGCGGCTTCTACGTGTGGGCCGTGCCGTTGAGCGGAGCCTACTGGCAAGCGCACCTCGAGGGTGAACCGTGGCCCGCGACGCGCGCCGCGGGGGTCGAGCTCCGCCGCCGTGCCGCGGACGCGAAGCGCCGGCCCCCGCCCCCGCCGTCCTCGGCCAGCGGCGACGTGGTCCGCGCGCGCGCCTACGTCGCGAAGATGCCGCACGCCGTCGCTGGTGCAGGGGGCCACAACGCGACGTTCGCGGTCGCGTGCAGGCTCGTGCACGGGTTTGGCTTGTCGGACGTGGACGCGTGGGCGCTCCTCTGCGAGTTCAACGCACGTTGCGCTCCGCCGTGGAGTGATCGCGAGCTCCGGCACAAGCTCCGGCAGGCGAAGGAGCGCGCCTGCAATACATCGCCCGTCGCGGCGCGCCCCCGCGCGCGGAGGGCGTCGTGAGCTCGCCCGCAGAAGTGATCGCTGAGGAGGAGGCACGGCTCGACGATCTGGACGGCGCCGGGCCCGCATCGGGGCCCCACGGCACCGACGATCCGCGCGCCAGGTGGGGGGCGCTTGTGCTCACCCCCGACGCGGAATGGTTCACCGTCCCGCCGAAGCCCCGCAAGTGGCTCCTACGCGACGCGCGAACGTCGAACGCCGAGGGTGTGCTCCCGTTCGGCAAGGTCGGGCAGATTATCGGTGAGGGCGGGGTGTCCAAGACCATGATCGCTGTCTCGCTCGCACGCGCCGTGGCGAGCGGCGAGAAGTGGCTCGGCACCTTCAGCGCGACGCGAGGGCGCGTGCTCGTCTTGCTGGGCGAGGAGGACGCGGAGGAGGTGCGACGGCGGCTGTTCAATGAGCGCCGAGCGTCTAACGCACCGATCCCCGACGAAGGGTCGATCGTAGTCGTCCCTCTCGCTGGCGAGCCCTGCGCGATGCTCGAGCAAGACGCCCACGGCAACCCAAGTGAAACGGATTTCCTCACCTGGCTGCGCGCGTACGTTGCCGAACACGGCCCTTGGGCGCTGATCATCGTTGACCCACTCTCCCGCTTCGCCGGGCAGGAAGCCGAGCGAGACAATGCGAGCGCGACACGCTTTATCCAAGCGCTTGAAAGCATCGCGAAGGTGACGGGCGCCACGGTTGTGGTTCTTCACCACACGAACAAGGGCAGCCGTGGCGGAGTGGAGCTCACGTCGTCGTCGTCGCGCGGCTCGAGCGCGCTCGTGGACGGCGTGCGCTGGCAAGCGTCTCTCGCCGCGGAGCGCTTGAAGCTGGACGCTCCGGAGGAGCGAGATCGGCTCGGGGAGATCGTCGTCCTGAGCTTCACGAAATCCAACTACGGCCGCAAGGGCGAGCCGCTTCTCCTGCGGCGCGACAACGAGCACGGCGGCGCTCTCGTGCCGCTCGACGAGACCGACATGGCGACCGCCGCCGCGACGCGCTCGGGTGCGGCCACGAAGGAATCCAAGCGACGCGACAAGAACGAGGAGAGCGCGCGGACCAAAGCGGAGAAGGACAAGCAAGACGCGGCGCGGCTCGCCGTGAAGGCGGCTGCGAAGGAGACGGAGAAGCGGGCCGAAACGGCCGCGGACGACGCCGCCGCGCGGGCGCTCGTCGCCGCGTCGCCGAACGCGACCGTGCGAGCGCTCGTCGCCGATCTGAAAGCCGATCGGGCGTGCTCGACCGACCGTGCCCAATCCGCGATCGCGCGGGCCAGGAGTCCTCGCGTACCTGGCGTACCTGGCGTACCTGGCGTACCTGAGACTGCTTCCACCAGGAACGCGCAGGAGCGTTCCCCGGAACGCGTTCCTGCGTCAGAGGGTATGGGAGATTTTTCTGAAGGCCACACACACACCTCTCCCACGCCTCCGGGCGGGCTGCTGTCCACGGTGGATGGGACGAAGCCACGCCGCTCCGCTCCGCTGGCCCCCCTCGCGAACGTCGACGCGGCGACACCCGCGCCGGCGCCTGACACGTGGGATGCGCCGTGAGCCCGCACACCCGCGCCGCGCGGCGTGAATGCCTGGAGGGACGGCAAGACGGTAGCGTGAGTCAGCCGGTGGCCAACGGGGAGGCGATCGGGACCGTTTGTTGGGAGGTGGTTACCGTGAGCGCCCGTTGTCTCGCTTGCCTCAGTCCGAAACGTCAGCAGATAGACGAGTTTCTAGCGCGAGGTGCCTCGATCCGGGACACCGCGCAGCGGTTCGGGCTGAGCCGAAGCTCGGTCGCCCGGCATCGCGGCCACATGGCGGACCTCGTGCCCATCGCGCAGCCCATTATGACCGACGCGCCCGAAAGCCTCGTGGACACGCTGAAGCGCATCCTCGTGGACGCTCGCCGCGTCGCGGGTCTCGCCGAGAGCGCCGAGGAGTACGGCGCCGCGGTGGCCGCCTTGCGCGAACAAGCACGGATCGCGGAGATCGTCGTGCGCGTCCACGAGGCGCAGGCCGAGCGCGACCGTTCGTCGGCCGACGACGAGCTCACCGACGCCGAGCTCGTCGAGCTCCGCGATGACGTCGTAGCGGAGATCGCGCGACGGCAGCACGAGTGCAAGACATGAGCATGGTAGACTCCGAGCGATGCGCTCGTGGGGGCTCGCCCAGTGCGGCTCGGTCATTCTCCTGGGCTCGATGGGCTGCGGCGCCTCGAAGCCTACGATCGCACCGGACGCGGGCGCAGATCGCGACGGTCAGGGCGTCGGGGTCTGCCATTTCGCTGAGTACCGCCAATGCACCTGTCTGGGCGGCGGCGCGCGGTCGCAACGCTGTTTGGACGACGGCTCCGCATGGGGCGATTGTCCGTGCGCCGCGGGCAGTGTGGACGCGGCCCCGGTCCTTGACTGCGACGTGGTCGGGACGTTCTTCCGAGACGCTGATGGCGACGGGTACGGCGACGAGCTCGGCCCTGTCGTCACGGCGTGCACCGCGCCGATGGGCTTCGTCGGCTCCAGCGGCGACTGCGCCGACGGCGACGCGCGTGCCCACCCGGGGGGCGACTTTCAACCCACGCCCGTCACCGGCTCAACGTCCACGCTCCCGTTCGACTTCAACTGCGACGGCAAAGAGGATGTCGAATGGCCCGTCGCGGGGGCGTCTTGCAACTCGTGCCCCGCGTCAGCGGGCTGGGAAAGCAGCGTGGCGCCGCCCTGCGGTGTGCAGGGCTCTTTTCTACAAGCCTGCTTCCCACGGGGCAACCAATGCGAGGGAGTCGCCCAAGGCCAGGTCCAGGCGTGTCGCTGAGGTTCTCGCCGGCCAGGGCGAAGCCCTAGCCGCTCCTGCTCTTGCTGGACGTCTTGGAAGCGCGCGGCGTGGGGGAAATTTGTACCGCGGGGTGCCCCATAGACCTCGTGACGACATGCGTCATGACGCGATCTGAACACGAACCGGTCGGTGCGTGTTCGCCGACCGTTGACATAGGTACGATTGATACCAATGATACCTTCATGAGCAAGCGCGCCCGCACCGGTAGCCTGTCCGTCGCCGTGGCCTACATCCGCGTCAGCACCGAGGAGCAGACCTTGGGCCCCGAGGCGCAGCGCGCTGCGATCGAGACGTGGGCGACCCGCCAGGGCGTCCAGGTGACGTCGTGGCACGTGGACAAGGGCGTGAGCGGCGGAGCGGACATCGCGGAGCGTCCGGCGCTTGTGGCGGCACTGGGCGAGCTCCGCGTCGTGGGCGCTGGCGTGCTCGTGGTCGCGAAGCGGGACCGCCTGGCGCGCGACGTGTACGTGGCCGGCGCGATCGAGCGCGCGGCGGAGCAAAGCGGCGCTCGGGTAGCGTGTGCGGACGGGACCGCAAACGGCGACACCCCGGCGGACGCGTTCATGCGTTCGATCCTCGACGCGGCGGCGGCGTACGAACGCGCCCTCATCCGCGCCCGCACGAAGGCGGCGCTCGGCGCGAAGAAGGCGCGTGGCGAGCGTGCGGGGACGGTGCCCTACGGCTACCGCCTCGCCGCGGACGGCGCGCGTCTCGAGGCGGACGACGCGGAGCAAGGCGTGCTCGCGGTCGTCCGAGAGCTCCGCGCGGTGGGCATGTCGCACCGATCGATCGTCGCGGCGCTCGCCGCTCGTGGCCTCGTGTCCCGGTCGGGCGGAGCGTTCGGGCAAACGCAAGCGGCGCGGATGCTCGCCGGGGCGCGGGCGTGACGCGGATCGTCGACATCGGGCGTGTGCGGCGCGCCCTCGCGGCTCTTGACGCCCTCGTGGCACGTTTTCCGGCGCTCGCTCGGGCGGGACCGCGGGCGCGTCTGGCGATGGCCCTGGACGCGGAAGGAAAGGAGCGAGAGCGTGGAAGACATGGCGACGAAGAAGAAGCCCCGTGACGAAGCGGGACTCGACCGGCAGATCGGCGTGAGGCTCGCGCCGAAGGATTACGACCGCCTGGAAGGGTTGGCCGTTCACCTGTCCGTGAGCGCCATCGCGCGCGCCGCGCTCCTCGTGGGGCTCGACATCATCGAAGCGCAGCCGGGCGTGCTCCTTGGAGAGAAGCCGCGGAGGCGCCCGTGACGCGCGCCGCGTCCCTCGCACCGCTGACGGTCGAGCGGAAGATCCTCGCCATCCGCGGGGAGCGGGTCATGCTCGACGCGGACCTGGCGGAGCTCTACGGGGTCGAGACCAAGGCGCTGACGCGCGCCGTGCGCCGCAACCTGGCGCGGTTCCCGGAGGACTTCATGTTCCGGCTGACCGCGGAGGAGCACGCCGCTTTGAGGCGCCAAACTGGTACCTCAAACACCGGCCGCGGCGGGCGCCGCTACGCCCCGTACGTGTTCACGGAACAGGGCGTGGCGATGCTGTCGGGCGTGCTCCACAGCCCGCGCGCCGTGGCGGTGAACGTCGAGATCATGCGCGCGTTCGTGCGCCTCCGCGCGATGCTCGCGACCCATGTGGACCTCGCCCGCAAGCTCGCCGCGCTCGAGCGCAATTACGATGCGCAGTTCAAGGTGGTGTTCGATGCCATCCGCGACTTGATGACGCCACCCGCGAAGAAGAAGCCGGCGATCGGCTTTCGCTGAAACGAATCGCCCCCGCGAGCGCACCAACGCTCCGGGGGCATGGTCCGAACCTCTTCTGCATAGGATCGAACATGAGCACTCTAAGACCGAAGAAGGGCGGACGCCCGCGTAGCGGAACGGTCACGCCGGCCGGAACGTGGGAGGACGGCTCTCCGCGCTTCCGCGTGCGAGTGCGCCTGGCAGACGGGACCAAGTCCGATCGGTTCGACGTCCCGCCCGGCGAGGATCCGCGCGCCCATGCGGCGTACCTGCAAGCGAAGGAGAACGTGCACCATGCGCTCCTCGACGCGAAGCTCGAGCGCACGCGCGCCACCGCGGCGGCAGCGCACGAGCCGCATGAGGGCGAGACCTGCGATGCGTGGTTCGCGCGGTACCTGCCCGCGAAGGAGTGCGGCGAGACCCATCGGCGGATAGCGGCGTGCGTCTGGCACAAGTGGATCACGCCAGCGATCGGGCCTAAGGCGATCGCATCGCTCACGCGAGACGACGTGGAGGACGTTCGCGATCGGCTCGACACTGCCCTGGACGCAAAGAGGATCCGGCACTCGACGGCGCGGAACACGTGGGGCGTGCTGACGGGCGCCCTCAAAGCAGCGTACGCGGCGCGCGACCGCTCCCTCCGCGTGCATGCCGCTCCCCTGCACTTCGGGATCCTCCCGCCGAAGCGCGGCGACTCGCGACAGCGCCCGTGGATCTACCCGAGCGAGTGGAGCGCGCTCGTGGCGTGCGCGGCCGTCCCCGTCGAGTGGCTACAGCTCTACGCCGTCGCGCTCTACACCGGGCTCCGCCCGAACGAGCTCCGCGCGCTCACGTGGGCGGACGTGGACGCGACCGCCCGGACCCTCACCGTGTCGAAAGCCTACGAGCGCGAAACCAAGTCCGTGAAGGCGCCGAAGACGGCGGCCGGCCGGCGAATCGTCCCCATTCACGAGAACCTCATCCCGCTCCTAGCGAAGATGCGCGCCGAGCCGGGCGAGCTCGTGGCGCCGCTCCTCTCCGCCTTGCTTCGCGGCGACGACAGGATCGCGGAGACGTTCCGCGCGCACCTCGAAGCGGCGCACGTCACGCGCGCGCGCCTCGAAGCGGACAATGCGACCGAGGAGCCCGTCGACTTTCGCTCCCTCCGCGACAGCTACGCGACGTGGAGCGCGCTCGCGAGCGTGGGCGATCGCGTGCTGCAACGTCGCATGGGCCACGCGAGCCCGAGCACGACAGATCGCTACGTGAAGGCAGCGGAGTCGTTCGCCACAGACGCGATAGGCGTCCCCTTCCCTGCGCTCCCGGAGGCGATTCTCACGAGAGTTTGGACCAACGATTGGACCAGAAAGAGTAAAACCCCCGGGTTTCGCCGAGGGTTATTGGTTGCGCGGGTAGGATTTGAACCTACGACCTTCGGGTTATGAGCCCGACGAGCTACCAGGCTGCTCCACCGCGCGCCACGGCACCTCTCGCGAGGCACCATCGTTTACAACGGCGGCGACCATACTCCGGGCGGCTTCCAAGTCAAGCGCATCCGGCATCGGCCGGCCCGATTCCTCTGACAATCCGCGCATTCCCGGGGGGGCTGGTCCTTCTAGGGACCTGAGCCGGTCCCCTCTCCGCACCTTCTCCTTAGCAAGCCGATTGAACGCGCGGGCCCCTCGGCCGCATGATGGGGGGCGATGACCGAGTGGAAGCCGCCGCCTCCGCCGCCTGGGCACAGGGGTCCGCCTCCTCTTCCTCCGGGAAGCGCGCCGAACGCGGCTGCGCCGACGAACCCGCGCGTGCTGCCGCCTCCTCTTCGCGCGCCGCTGCCTTCGCCGCCGCACGCGTACGTTCCGCTTCCGCCGGTTCCGCACGCGCCGCCTCCGCCTCCGCACGCGCACGCGCAGACGCCTGCGCAAAAGGGGGCCGCGCGCACGTCGACGGCGATGGCGGCGGCGGCGATGGCGACTCCTTCACCCGAAGGGTTCATGACGACGCACGCGAAGATGAACCTCGCGGACGTCGCGCTCGCGCTGCGTGATGAGCAGCTCGAGGCCAAGGTCGTCATCTACAAAGCCGAGCTCGCGACGAACTCCGAGCTCGACGCGATCACCGACGGCGTCATCGCCGATTTGCGCGCGATGCAGGGCATCAAGAAGGGCTCACAGCCGCCGCGCGCGGAGGTCGATCGCAAAGACGTCGAGATCGAGCTGATTCAAAGCTTGAAAGAGCACCTCCAGCGCCTCTTCCGGCCCAACAAGCTCGGAAGCGTGCTCGAGCGGCGGCTCGGTGAGGTCGGCAAGCGCTTCGCGCGCCTCTTCTTCGAGAGCGAGCTGCACGACAAGCTGCGCGGCTCCAAGACCGAGATGAAGAAGATGCGCTTCAGCGAGCAAGCGCTCTACCTCGTCCTCTCACGGCACGAGGCGACGATGCTGAAGGAGCTCGACTCCTTCGAGTACGTCGGCGAAGACGCGCAGGGTCGCGCGCGGGACAAGCTCCAAGACTTCGTGCGCGACGTGCGCAACGCGTTCCTCGCCAAGACGACGCCGGAGCTGAACGCGCTCCTCAAGGTGCTGAACGAGCTGCTCCGCACGTTCCTCGAGAAGGAGCTGCCGGCCGCGGTCGGCGAGCTCGCGTGGGAGGTCGTGAAAGAGGCGCGCCTCGCCGAGAAGAGCACGGTAGGCGCCGGCTACAAGGTGACCGCCGACGCGTTCCCCGCGTTTCGCACGGCGTTCGAGCGCGGGTTTCTTCAGCGCCTCGTCGCGTCGGCGGCCGACGAGCTGCTCGATCGCGCGCGGATGAGCCCGACGCCGTTCCGCCAGGAGACGATCCGCTTCGTCGCCGATCCGCAGATCTTCACCGACGTCTGCGAGCTCGTGTGCGACGCGGTGCACGACCACCTCTACAACGACGGCTTCCTCGATCTCCCCGGCGACTGGCGCGCGCGCCTCACGACGCCGGGGGGCGACTGACCGCTGCGCCTTACGGCTGCGTGACGGTGACCGTGTACTGCTTGGTGAAGCTCTCCGGGATCGCGCCCTGGCCGGCCGCCTTCGGCGCGCCGACGTAGAGGCCCGGAACGATGTAGTACGTGCCCGCGGTGGGGATGCTCACGGCCTGCGACGGGATGCTCGCGCCCACGTTTGCCGCGGTCGCCGTCGTGACCTCGACGTTCGACGCGTCGATCACCTTGAACTGGCCCCACACGTCGGCCGGGACGTTCAAGAGCTTGACCGTCGCGGGACCCGCCGCCAGATCGATCTTGAAGTAGCGATCGTAGTCGGCCGGCGCGATGGCCGCGGTCTTGTAGCCGGCGCTGAAGACGCCGGGCGACGCGGTGCCGAGCGTGAGCTGCGCGGCGGTGGCCTTCGACTTCGCGGCGGCCGACGGGTCGACGTTCTTCGTGTAGGTGAGCTTCATCGAGTACGAGAAGGCGTCGTTGCCGACGTAGTGCTCGACCTCGAAGTTGTATTTCACGCCGGACGAGACCGCGATGTAGAGTTTGAGCGACGCGCCGGCGTTCGCAGGCTGGTCGGCGTAGACCTCGGCGTTGTCCGTGGTCGTCATGAAGCGACCGGTGACGTAGCCGGTCACGTTCGTGATGTCGGCGACGACGTACCCGCCCTCGGCATCGGCCGGCGCGGTGAACGAATAGAAGTCCTTGTCCGCGTCGGAGAGGCAACCCCCGTATCCGGTGCCGAGCGTGATGGCGGTGGCGGTATCGCGGGTGTCGTTGGGCTCGCCGAACCCGCACGCGCCGCCGTCGACGGCGCCGCTGGAGCCGCTGCTGCCGCTGCTGCCGCTGCTGCCGCTAGAACCGCTGCTGCCGCTCGAGCCACTCGATCCGCTCGAACCGCTCGAACCGCTGGATCCGCTGCTCCCGCTGCTGGTGCCGGCGTCGGTCCCGCCGTTCGTGGAGGTGACGGTGCACGCCTGGCTGAACGCCGCGGCACCGAGGGCAAGAAGCGGGAGGATCGTGATGGCGTGAAGCTTCATTTCTAATGTTCTCCGATCGGCAGCGTGGGAAAAGCGAACCCGTTTTGGGCGCGCTAGGTAGACGTAGACCCGCGGGGATCCTTCAGAAGTGCATGTCATCCGTACGGGTTACGCGGACGAGACCTACACGTCGGACTCGCGGGATTCCTCCGCGCGAAGCAAGCCGAGGCTCTCGTCTTCGGTGCCACCGTACGGCGTCGCAAGCCACGCGTCGATGATCTCCTTCGCGAGCGGCTCGGAAAGGAGGCGCAGCGAAAGTGCGAGCACGTTGGCGTCGTTCCACTGGCGCGCGCCGGCGGCCGTCTGCGCGTCGACCGACAACGCCGCACGCACGCCTTTTACCTTGTTCGCGGCGATCGACGCGCCGGTACCGGTCCAGCAGCACACGACGCCGTGATCGGCGCGTTTCTCTGCGACCGCGCGCGCGACGGAGAGCGCCACCTCACCCCATGGGGCTAAAGGGAGCACCGCGACGAAATGCCCCTGCGCCTGCAAATGCGCCGCGACATACTCGACGACCGAGCGCGCCTCGTCCGTCCCCACGATGAACCGCATTCCTGCGCTTTAGAGCAGGAGTCGTTTGGACGGAACGGCAAAACGACGGATGCGACCCGCCTGAGGACGTCAGTTGCTCGCGGTGACGAGCGGAACCGTGCGGGCGTGGCCCTGCGCGCGATCGTGGATCGCGTCGACCGCCTTCAGCGCCGAGTCACGCAGCTCTTCGTCGACGGCGGCCTGCGGGGCCGGGATCGTCGGGATCATGAGCAAATCGATCTTGAGCACCGTGAAATCGGGCGAGACCTCGCGCATCGTGAGGACGATGTTCGCGTCCTTCACGTTCGAGCCGCTCACGAAGCGCCCCTCGACGATCTCGGTGTTGCCAACGACCTTCGGCGCGCCGAAGCTCAGCGTGTTGGTGAGCTTGACGAGGCCGTGCATCGCCTCGATCGCGAAGTAGAGATCCGTCGTGCCCTGCTCGCGGTTCTTGTCGACGACGCGCGCGTTCTTGAACTTGTCCGGCGCGAAATCCTTGTAGTGCGCAAAGTCCGTGACCTGCTGGCGAACCTTCGCGAGCGGCGCGTTGATGAGCACCTCGGCGTGGCCGTACTTGTCGCTCTTGCCGGCGGGGACGAGCGTGGTCTTCGTCGAGTGGCCGAGCTGGCTCAGGCGCTGCGCTTCGGCATCCACGCCGTCGGCGCGGGCGGTTCCCGGAAGCACGGCCATGGAAGCCACGAACGCGAGCGGGGCCAGAGCGCGGAGCCAGCGGAACGAACGGACCATGTCGGGGGGGCCTCAGAAAGTCGGATGGTGGAAGAGGGACGCGGGTTGCGCCCGGAGAGTCGAAGAAGCAGAGGAGGAAGACGCGGGGCCTGCAGATGTGGGCGTATGTCTGACACACCCGAAGCGAGGGGCAAACTGCAGAGTCGTAACTTGGACGGCGGAGCCGAGGCTTCGATGCAGCAGCCTCGCCTCTAGAGTGTGCGCGGGTACATACGAGCGATCACGCGATTTTCTTCCCGCGTAACTGCTTGAAATCTGGACAGCTATTTCAGGTACGACGGAATCGCTGGCGGCCTTCGGTGGACCACCAATCGCGGTACCGCTGCTGGGCCCGCTCGCGCTCGCGTTTCGGGAGATCGTCGTAGTAGCCGAAGTACTCCTTCGTGATCGTCTTCAGCTCTTCGCCCGCCGCGTGGCGGAGGCGTGCTTCTTCGTGCATGAGCGCGTCGATGAGCCACTCGATGCGGTGGCGCTGACCGTGGCCGCTCCACCACGTGAGCCACCGGCGCGCGTCGGTGCCGTAGTCCTGACGGGTGACCGTGACGAGCGCGAGGTGTGCGGACTGGCCCACGAGCTCGTCGCCGTCCTGCAGCAAGCTGACCAGCAGCGGCACCGCGACCGACTCGCGCATCTCACCGAGGATGTCGACGGTGGAGACGCGCTTGGCCGAGGGCTGGAGGGTCGCGAGCGCGATGTCGCCCAGCTGCTCGACGATCGACATCGGCGCCGCTTCGGCGAGCGCGCGGGCGGCGAGTCGTGCGACCTTGCGCGTGCGCGTCTCTTCGTCGAAGAGGCGCGGCACGAGGCGCTCGGCGCTCTCCGGGTAGACCAGCTCGGTCAGGAGGAACGTCGCCCAGAAGCGGTGCTCGGCGTCGTCTTCGCCGGTCGCGCGTAGGACGAAGGGGAGCGCGACGCGGCGCTGGCCCGCGATGAGCCGAAGCAGCGGACCGCACTCGACGACGCGGACCGGCAACTCTTTCAGCGGCGGCCCCTTCGTCACGAGCGCGAGGCGATCGGGATCGACGGTGATGGGCCCCGGGAAGCGCGACATGATCGCCGGCATCGCGGTCTGGCCTTGGCGAAGCAGCTCGGCTTCTGCCGTCTCGTCGCCGCCCGGCGCGAGCATTCGATCGACCAGCTCCGACAGCTCGGCGCCGACGTCGACGATGATGCTCGGCAGCTCCTTCTCGGGCTCGGTGCGCGCGGACGGAGGACGACGCGCCGGCACGCTGATCGCCGACGACTCCGGACCGGGCTGCGACGAGCTCACGTGCGACGGCGCTTCGACCTCGAGGACGATGGTGTCCTGCTCTGTCGGCTCGGGGAACGAGCCTCCGCCCAAGAGCGCGTCGATGTCATCTTCTTCGTCGGTGTCGCCCGCGGCGTCGCCTGCCTCTTCGCGCTCCTGCTTGCGCGCCTCTTCCATCGCGCCGGCGACCGCAGCCTGCGCGATCGTCGCGTGCGAGAACACCACCGCCTCCGCCGCGCGCGCCGCCTCCAGCAGCGGGCTCGGCGCGTCCTCGGAATCGGCGCGCCCCTCGCGGCGCTGCTTTTCTCCGCGCACGTCGACGGTGGTGGGGACCGCCGAGCTCAGGACCATGCTCGGCTGCGTGTGCTCCTCGGGCGCCGGCTCCTCGCGAGGGATTGGCTTTCCCGAGGGCTTGCGGACCTGGAAGAGGTTCGACGGTGGCGGCGAATCGGCGGGCTCGGCGGACGCATCACCCGACATGAGCACCGGCGCTTCGATGAGCGCGGGCTCGGCGGAGCTCGGCGGAGGCATGCTCTGCGCGCGCGGCGAGAGCACCGTCGGCGGAGGTCCCGCGGGGAGCGTCGCGATCCTCTGCGGCCCTGCGGAGGGCGCGACCACCTCCGACTTCGCCGTCTTCTTCTTGGTCGGGATCGGCAGCCCGGCAGAGGCGCGCGACGACGGCGCCTCGCCCTTCGCGCCTGCTTTGAAGCCGCCGAGCTTCTTTCGGACGATGAGTTTTTCGAAGGCCTGCCCGACCTCCATCGCGAACGCGGCGACCTCGCCCCGCGCCTGCTCATCGACGCCTGCGGCGCCGCTGTCGCCAAAGAGCAGCGCGACGGTGCGCGACCGCACGACGACCGGCACCACGAGCACCGGCCCCGAGATCTTGCGCGAGAGGTCTGCCATCAGCATCGCGTCGAGCCCGTCCGCCGCCGGCACGCCGACGACCGGCACGTTGCGATCGCGCGCGCGAGAGAGGATGCTCGGCATGTCGAGCGGCACGCCGATCGTGACGACCCGATCGCGCCCCGCCCCATCCCCGAACGCGTCGCGCCCCTCGGCGAGATCGCTGTGGACGAGAAAGAGGACCGCGTAATCGAAGTATTGCCGCGCAAAATCGAAGAGGAGGCTCAGGATCGCCTCGCGATCGGTGGCCTCGTCGAGCTCCTCGCGCGCGGTATCGGGCGAGAGCGGCCCGCGGCGACGACGCGCGCGCGTCGGCGCTGGTGCAGCAGCTTCGCGCGTGAGCGTCGCGAGACCCGGGGGTCGTGACGGCGGCGCAGACGGCGCAGACGACGGCGGGAACCCCTCGGTCACCGGCGGAGGCGCGGGATCGGTCGACGAGACGATGCCGGCACCCGACGACGTGGGTGCAGAGGATACCGGCGGAGCGGATGCCGGTGAAGAGGATGCCGGTGACGAGGACGGCGGCGGCGCGACGATCAGCGGAGACGAAGACGACGGAGGCAGCTCCAGCGGCGGTAGCGGCTTCTCGGAGATCGTCGGCTCTTTGACCGCGGTCATCCCGGCGGCGGTCGGATACTTGCGGGGCTTCGGTGACTCGCCGCGCGACGCGTCACGCAAGAGAGGAGGGAGCGAGCTTCCACCCCGGGCGTCGCTCCCGGCGATGCGCGTGAGGAGCCGCTGCACCCGTCGCTCGAGCGGCGCGCCATACTCGCGCGCGATCGCCTGGCGAATTCGGAAGCCCGGGGCGATGCGCTGCTCGATGACCAGACCGAGCGCGAAGGTCAGCTCCTTCTCGGCCTCCTTGCCGAGCGGCTCCGCGACGGCGACCTGCAGCGTGTTCCCCTTCTTGCCGAGCGGCAAGAGCGTGCGCGCCGACGCGATCTCGAGCGGGACGAGCGCCTTCGTGTCGTCGGCCGGCGGAGGCAGCTCACCCGCGGTGGCCGCGATCATGTCGAAGGACTCCGCGAGGAGCGACGTCACGAGGGCTTCTTCGACCCGAGAGACCTCGAAGAGGTTGGTGACGAGGTCGCCCCCGTACAGCACCTGCCTGGCGAGCGCCTCTTCGACCTCGCGGATCGTCGCGATCCCGCGTTGGACGATGAGAGAGCTTAGCGACATGATTTTCGAGCTGTGCCCCTGCCTTGGCACGCTGTACGAGCCGCGCGAACGCTATCCAGACGCTATCCCAAACGGTGTGCTGAACCTGGCGTCAGGATCGCTTTCCCGCGCCGGCCTTGTCAATCGAGCAAATCTGACCCTCCAGGGCGTCCAGGAGGCCCTCCAGGGTGTAGGTGCGGGCGGTCACGTCGACCCGAATGCCGCGCGTTTCGCACGTTTTCGTGGTGATCGGGCCGATGCTGGCGACCAAAGTGCGGCCCAGAAGCGCCGCCGCCCCCGCCTTCTCGCTCCCCTCGAGCATGTCGCAGAGGTTCGTGGCGGTGCTGCTCGACGTGAAGGTGACGACGTCGATCTCGCCCGCCCCCAGCGCCTTCCTCAGGCTTTCCCCTTCTGACGGCTCGGGCGCGCGCGTCTCGTACGCGGCGACGACGTCGACCTCGTAGCCTGCGGCACGCAGCGCGTCGGGCAACGCGTCGCGCGCGACCTCGGCGCGGAGGAGCATGATGCGTCGACGCGCGGTGGGGGCCTTCGACTGCGCGAGCGCGGCGATGAGCTCCTCGGCGAGGCCCTCTTGCTTGAACTCTTTCGCGACGACGTCGGCGACCAGCCCGTGCGCGGCGAGCGCCTGCGCGGTGCCCGGCCCGATCGCGGCGAGCTTCGCGTCCCCGAACGCGCGCGCATCTTTTCCTTGCCACGCGATCTCCGCCCACGCTCGCGCGACGCCGTTGGCGCTCGTGAAGACCACGCACAGCGCATCCTTCAATCGCTCGACGGCGCGCGTGAGCTTCGTCGGATCGCGCGGCGGATGAATCTCGATCGATGGCGCGAGGACCGGAATCGCCCCGCGCGCGCGGAGGAGACGCGCGGTGCTGGCCGCCTGCTCGCGCGTGCGCGTGACGAGGACGCGCTTTCCGAAGAGCGGGCTCTCGTCGAGCCACGCGAGCGCGACGTCGAGATCCGCGCACGCGGCCGCGAGGAGCTCGTCCTCATCGGGCGATCCGGCGGACACGCGCACGACGCTCTGTCCGCGGCGCGCCCGCGCGACGAGATCGTCGGGAGTCGGAGCACGAAGCACCTCGCAGGAGGCGGGCACGAGCGCGGTGAGATCGAGCGATTCGGGACTGGCGATCGTATCGGCGTGCGCGATCAGCTCACGTGCGCGCGCTGTGGGCGTGAACGGAGACACGCCGCGGCTCCCGAGAAAGACGAGCCGCCCCGCCATCTAGTTCTCCGGCGCGCAGGTGGACACGCCGGCGCCGACGATGTCTTCGCCGAGGTGCCCGACCACGACGACGCTCCCGTCGCTGGGCCGCACGCGCGTGACGTCGGTGCCGGCGCTGATGAGACCGGTGAACGTGTAAAAGTCACCGCCCCAGAACCCAAATGCCCAGTGGCCTCCCAGGCGCACGGTCGGCAGCGGCGTCTGGGCGATGAGGCGACCCGTCGTCTTGTCTACCTCGCCAATGGCAGTGGGTGACGTCTGGAGGTTGGGGCCCGTCGAATAGAAGGCGAAGAGGCGACCATCACCCGTGCCAGTCAGCTCGGCGTTCGTGACCCGGTCGTCGAATACACCGATCGACGTGAGGACGAACTTCGTCATGTCGATCTTGCCGATGCGCGACGGAGCGCCAGTGCCAGTACTCGACTGCTCATCGGACGCCACGTACAGCGACTCGGCGGGACCCGTCGAGTCCGACGCGAACCCCATCCCGAACTTGAGGAACCCAGCTGCGCCGGGAACGAACGGGGTCGCCGTGCACGCTGCGCTCACGTTGCTCACGCGAAAGATTTGGCCGCTGTCGAAGAGAACGAACGCGACCCCTTTCCGATCCACGGCCATCGAAAACGGTTTGTCGTCGGCTGCGGTGTTTGGACAGCGAATCGCGCCGATACGCCCGAACGCTCCGGTTGGCGGATTGAAGCTGAAGAGGTCGTATTCCTTCGTGATGACGTAAATGAGCGTCGCTGCCGCGTCGGGGCAGTCGTTGCGGTTCACGTCGGGCTTGGGTGCGACGTCGATCGGAGGAAGCGGCGCGTCGCGTCCTGTGTCGTGGCGCGTGAAGGTCTCGTCCGATCCGTCCCCTTCGAGCCCATCGTCGAGGACGAGCCCGGTCTTGCTCCCACACGCCGCCGCGGCGCCGAGCGTCCCGAGCGTCACTCCGACGCCGAGAATCGAGCCCCATCTCAGCGGGAAGCGCATGGGCGCAGTCTAGCCCTTTTTCGGCGCTATTGCGGCGCGCAGGTGGAGACGCCGGCGCCGACGATGAGCGACGGCGCGGTCTTCATCAACGTCGTCGTCTTGTCGCTCGGACGGTAGCGGTAAACGCCGGTGGACGTCCGGCCGGTGAAGATCCAGAAGTCGCCGCCCCAGAACGCAAACGCGAAGGCGTCATCGCCGCTCCCGGCCCCAACCGGATCGCTCCCGAGGACGTTGCCCGTCGTCTTGTCGATCTCGATGAGCTTCGAGCCGCCGGTCAGCGGGGAGAAGCCGAACAGACGCCCGTCACCGGTGCCCGTGAGCTCGACGCGCGACTCCGACGGCGAAAAGGGCCCGACGAAGTTGAGGCGAAACGTCGTCGTGTCGACCTGTGCGACGCCCTTCGAAGGCGGCGCTCCGAGGCCTCCCGTCCCTTCTGCAACGAAGAGCGTCTCCGCCGACCCGCCGGTGTTCGAGACGAAGCCCATGCCGAACGTGTGAAACCCGAGCTGGTCGGCGCGGAACGACGTCGCATCACACGCGGCGGTCGCGGTGCTCACTCGGAAGAGGTTGCCGTCGGTGAAGACGACGTACGCCTTGCCTTTGCGATCGACGGCCATCGAGTACGGACCGGAGCCGCTGGGGCACGCGATCTTGCCGATCGGGACGAACGAGAGCGTCGGCGGGTAAAAGCTGTAGAGCCGGTTGTCGTCTCCGATGACGTAGACCAGCGTGGCGTCGGCGTCCGGGCAGTCGTTGCGCTGCACATCGACTGTGGGTCGACTGTCGATCGGTGGGATCGCGTCCGGCAGCGATACGTCGCGCCCCGCGTCATGTGGGCGGAACGTGTCCGTCGACGCGTCCTCCGGGGCGAGGCCGCTCTCGTCGTCGAGGAAACCCGTGCGGCTCCCACACGCAACGAGGGCGAGGGTGGCGTTCGTCGACAACCAGAAAGCAAGCCAAGGCGCGCGGCGCATGCCGAATCCTCCCGCGCAATCCATGGCCACGCAAGGCCAGGGCTGTCGTTCCCCGCCGGAAACCGCCGCCAGAAATGCTATGCCGTCGTCATGGGTTTTCCGGTGATTCGCCCGCGTCGCCTGCGCAAAACGGCTCAAATCCGCGCCCTGGTGCGCGAGACCACGCTGAACCCGCGCGACTTCATCTACCCCATCTTCTTCAACGAGGGCATCGACGAGCCGCGCCCCATCTCCACCATGCCCGGCGTCTCGCAGCAGCCGGTGAAGGCCGCGAGAGAGATCGCGAAGGAGCTGGTACGTCGAAAAATCGGCGGCGCCATCCTCTTCGGTCTCCCGAAGACGAAGGATCCGAAGGGCCTCATCGGCTGCGATCCGAACGGCCCGGTCGCGCGCGCGGTGCAAGAGATGAAGAGCGCCGCCCCCGAGCTCGTCGTCATCACCGACGTCTGCGTCGACGAGTACACCGACCACGGTCATTGCGGCGTCCTCCGCAAGCGCGCCGACGGCGAGATGGAAGTCGACAACGACGCGACAATCGAAATTCTCGCGACGATGGCGCTCATGCACGCCAAGGCCGGCGCCGACATCGTCGCCCCGAGCGACATGATGGACGGGCGCGTCGGCAAGATCCGCGGCGCGCTCGACGAGGGCGGATTTTCGGACACGGCGATCCTCTCCTACGCGGTGAAATACGCGTCGGGCTTCTACGGCCCGTTCCGCGAGGCAGCCGACTGCGCGCCCAAGTTCGGCGATCGCGCCGGCTACCAGATGGACCCCGGCAACGCGCGCGAGGCGCTCCGCGAGGCGGCGCTCGACGAGGCCGAAGGCGCCGACATGCTCATGGTGAAGCCGGCGCTCTCCTACCTCGACGTCATCCGCGACGTGCGCGCGCACTCGAACCTGCCGCTCGCCGCCTACAACGTGTCGGGCGAGTACTCGATGCTGCACGCCGCCGCAAAGACCGGCATGATCGATCTCGATCGCGTGATGATGGAGGTGCTCACGAGCATCCGCCGCGCGGGCGCCGACACGATCCTCACCTACCACGCGCTGGCGGCGGCGGAGATCTTGGGTGCGTAAGAAGGGCATCGCGCTCGCGTTCGCCGCCGTCGCGATCGTGCTCGGCGCGTCGGGCGCCGGCCCGGCGTGCTTCGATCGCCAGTGCGATCCGGGCGCGGCTCCGAACTACGGAGAGAACCCGTCGGATCCGAAGGGCCACCTCGTCGACGACGACACGTGGGAGACGACCGCGATCGACGCGCCGTGGCTCCCGTACTCCGCAAACACCGGCTACACGCTGGTGGTCCTCCCGTGGGTCGCGCAAAATCGACCAATAGTCGAGATGCACGCCTACTTGAGCGGCTCGAGCCAGCCGAGCGCGAGCGGCAACAACTTCGCCGAGGGCAGCGGCAACTCGGTCGAGTTCAGCCAGCAGAAGGCCGGACAGATCTTCATCTACAACGCGACGTGCGCGAACTTCTTCGTGCGCGTCGTGCTGCGCGCCGGTCGTCCGCTCGACGCCGGGGTCGCGGAGTAGAGGAGCCGTGCGCCGACGCCTCGCGATCCTCGCCGTTGCTGCGGCGATCTTCGCCGTCCCGAGCGGCGGGCTCGGCTGCTTCGATCATCAGTGCGAGGGCGACCGCGTTGGTCCGTACGGCGAAGCGCAGGCCGAAGGCGATTTCATCGAGCAGGGCGCGTGGGAGTCGACCCCGCCGCTCGCGAAGTGGCTGAATTTTGCGGCCGGTCGCACGTGGACGTTCCACATCCCCTCGTGGGAGCGCGCAGGCCGCGAAGTCCTGTCCGTCGCCGCGTACGTGAGCGCCGCCGATACTCCGAACGCGCCGCCGCGAGACGGGCAATACGACAACTTCACGGAGGCGAGCGGCAACCTCGCCGAGGTCACGCGCCTCGGCCCCGGGCGCTTCGAGATCAAGAACAACACGTGCACGCAGCTCTACCTCCGTTTGGTCGTGCGCGCCGGACCACCGCGCGACGCCGGAGCGGATTCGGCCGCCAACGACGCGCAAACCGAGTAACTTTCGGTCATGGCGCACCCCTGGCACGACATCGAAGTCGACGAGCCGGTCGAAGAGGGCTTCCCCGCCTTCATCGAAATCCCCAAGGGCTCGAAGGTCAAATACGAGCTGGAGAAGAAGACCGGCCTCCTCAAGGTCGACCGCGTCCTCTTCAGCGCCGTGCACTACCCTGCGAACTACGGCTTCATCCCGCGCACGTTCTGCGACGACGGCGATCCGCTCGACGTGCTCGTCCTCGGCCAGGAGCCGGTTGCGCCGATGTGCATGATGCGGGCGCGCGCCATCGGCTACATGCAGATGAGGGACGACAAGGGGATCGACGACAAGATCATCGCCATCCACCTCGATGATCCGGCGGTCAACGAGTACACGCACATCCGCGAGCTGCCGCCGCACGTGCTCCGCGAGCTGAAGCGCTTCTTCGAAGACTACAAGACGCTCGAGAAGAAGCAGGTCGTGGTCGAAGAGTTCGAAGGGCCGTTCGAGGCGAACAAGGTGATCCGCGCCGGCCTCAAGATGTACACGGAGCTGCCGGCCGAGAAGAAGGCGCGCGCGTAGCTCCTCGTTCGTGCGTTCGTCGCGTTCGCCTCACTTGAGGCAGCGCTGCATGCACGCGCGGTAGGTCTTCGCGCACGCCGGGTCCGCCTTCGCGTCGGGCTTGTTGCCCTTCGCAGAGCACGCTTGCCAGCCGTGCGCGCAGTCCTCCTGGCAGTCGGCGCCCGGCGGCGTGGCCTTGGGCGGGAGGGGCTGCGAGGGGGTGACGAAGACGACGCTGCCCGACGGCGCGGGCGTCGACGACGTAAGCGTCGGCATCGGCGTCGGGGACGGCGCCGGGCTCGTCGCCTTGGGATCGACCTCGCCCATCGTCTTCGGAGGCGGCGCGAACGCGCTGGTGGGCGCCGGCGTCGCGACGCTGCGCGAGACGACCTGGCCGGGCGCCGCCGCCATGATCGCCTCGTCCGTCGGCATCGCGACGCGTGACAGCGCGCGCTGACGAACCGCCGCGTACTCGACGCGGTCGCGCGTCTGGCCGTACGTGTAGTTCTGCATCCAGTCGCGCCAGCAGTTGCCCTTGTCCTGCAGCGCCGCGCTGGGATTGTCGTCGAGCGCGTAGCAGTGCTCGAAGCGCTGATCGCCCTCGTAGATGGCCTGAAAGCTTGGCCCGCACGAGACGGCGGCCACGGCGAGCGCCGCGACGGAGAGCGTGAACGCGGCGCGACCCATCCCCCGAAGCGTACCCCAAATGCCGAAAACCTGCCCTTTACGAAGGCGGCGCACGGGACTACGTACACGCCATGTTCACCGGTCTCGTCGAAGAAGCGGGCGCGCTCGCGGCCCGGACGCCGCGCGGTACGAGCGCGCGCCTCGTCGTTCGATGCGGCTTTGGCGGCGGCGCTGCGCTCGAGCTCGGCGAGTCCATCTCCGTCGACGGCGTTTGCCTTACCGTCGACACGATCGTCAAGGACGGCTTCGAGGCCGACGCGTCCAGCGAGACCTTGGCGAAGACCACCCTCGGCGCGCTCCCCCTGGGAGCTCCGGTCAACCTCGAGCGCGCCGTCGCCGTCGGCCAGCGCCTCGGCGGCCACATCGTGAGCGGGCACGTCGACGGCACCGGCGCCGTGGCCGCGCGCGAAGAGATGGGCGCCGGCGCGGTGAAAATGACCATCGCCCCTCCCAAAGAGCTGCGCCGCTACATCGCCGCGAAGGGGTCGATCACCGTCAACGGCGTCAGCCTCACTGTGAACGAGGTCACGAGCGACGCGTTCACCGTGATGCTCATCCCACACACGCTGAAGAAGACGTCGCTGGACACGCTGCGCGCCGGCAGCAAGGTGAACCTCGAGGTCGACGTGCTCGCCCGCTACGTCGCCCGACTTATCGAAGTAGATAGCCAAGACCCGAACGCCGAGTGGATGGCCCGCCTGGCGCGCGCGGGGCTCGTATAAAGTTGTAAAGTACACTGACGCCCCGCATGTCCCCTGCCCTGAACCTGGATCCCAAGCTGCTCGCCCGTGTGAACGCCGGCCTCGCCGACATCCGCGCCGGCAAGATGGTGATCCTCGTCGACGACGAAGATCGCGAGAACGAGGGCGACCTGTGCATGGCCGCGCAGTTCGTGACGTCGGAGGCCATCAACTTCATGGCGACGCACGGGCGCGGGCTCATCTGCGCCACGCTGACCGAAGAGCAGGTCGAGCAGATCGGCCTCCCGATGATGCAAGCGCCGGGTCGCGCCGGGCCGTCGCTCGGAACGGCGTTCACCGTCAGCGTCGAGGCGCGTCACGGCGTGACGACCGGCATCAGCGCCGCCGATCGCGCGCACACGACACGCGTCCTCGTGAGCCCCACGTGCAAGCCCGACGATCTCGTGACGCCCGGGCACGTGTTCCCGCTGAGGAGCAAGACGGGCGGCGTGCTCGTGCGCACGGGGCAGACCGAGGGCTCGGTCGATCTCGCGCGATTGGCCGGGCTCGTCCCAGCCGGCGTCATCTGCGAGATCATGAACGAGGATGGCACCATGGCGCGGATGCCGGACCTCGAGATCTTCGCGAAGCGGCACGAGATGCGCATCCTCACGATCGCCGATCTCATCCAGTACCGCCTCCAGACCGAGCGCCTCGTGCGACGCACCGCAGAGCACGACATCACGCTCGATCAGACCGGCACGCGCTGGCGCGCCGTCGTCTACGAGGTGCGCACGAACAAGCGGCAGTTCTTGGCGCTCGTGAAGGGCGAGCCGTCGCCGGAGACGCCGACCCTCACGCGCATGCACTCCGGATCGACCTTGGCCGACACGTTCGCGTCGACGGCGAAGGACGGCGGCGCGAACCTGCGCGAGGCGATCGCGACGATCGAAGCCGAGGGGCGCGGCGTCATCGTGTATTTGCCGCCGCGCGGAGACCTGGCGCACGAGCTGGGCGGGTACGTGGGCGCGGAGAGCACGCCGTCGCTCGAGGTGAAGGGGGACGGCCCGACCGATCCGCTCCGCGAGTTCGGCCTCGGCGCGCAGGTGCTGGCGGACTTGGGGCTCCACAAGATCCGGCTTCTCACGAACAACCCGCGTAAGATCGCCGGAATCGACGGCTACGGCCTCGACATCGTCGAGAGCGTCTCGCTTGCGCAGCTGTCCAAGGCAGGAAAGAAACCGTCATGAGCTCCGCGCGCGTCATCGAAGGCAGCGTCGTCGTCCCCAAAGGGGCGAAGTTCGCGGTCGTCGCCAGCCGCTTCAACCACTTCATCGTGGACCGCCTCGTCGAGGGCGCGCTCGACGCGATCGCGCGGCACGGCGGCGACCTGAAGACCGTGACGCTCGTGCGCGTGCCCGGTGCGTGGGAGCTGCCGACGGTGGTGCACCGCCTCTGCGCGTCGAAGAAGGTCGACGTCGTGATCGCGCTGGGCGCGGTGATCCGCGGGGCGACGCCGCACTTCGACTACGTCGCGGGCGAAGCGACCAAGGGCTGCGCGGCCGCCCAGAACGCGACGGGTGTGCCGGTGGCGTTTGGTGTCCTCACGACCGACACGATCGAGCAGGCGGTGGAGCGCGCGGGGACCAAGGCCGGCAACAAGGGCTGGGACGCCGCGGTGAGCGCGATCGAGATGGTGTCGCTCGCGCACGCGCTCAAAGACGCGGGCTTCTGAGATGGGCGCCAGGCACTCCGGCCGCGAGGCGGCGCTGCAGATGCTCTTCCAGATGGAGGCGTCGGGCGCGAGCGCCGACGAGACGCAAGGGCTCTTCTGGCGCAATTTCGAGGGTGAGCCGGAAGGTCGCGCCTACGCGGAGGACGCGGTGCGCGGCGTGGAGAAGGATCTCGCAGCGGTCGACGATCACATCCGCAAGGCGTCGACGCACTGGCGCCTCGAGCGCATGGCGCGCGTCGATCGCAACGTTTTGCGCCTCGGCGTGTGGGAGCTCGCGCATCGCGCCGACGTGCCGCGCGCGGTCATCCTCGACGAAGCGGTGGAGCTCGCGAAGGCCTTCGGGACCGAGGACTCGGGATCGTTCGTCAACGGTGTGCTCGCGCACGTCGCCGACGCGCTCGGTCGCAAGGACGAAGCGCCAAAAGGGGCGTAGGCTGCCCGCGTGGATTTTCGCTTCGTACCGCCGGAGCTCGCGCGCCTGGACGAGACGTCGGCCGAGCTGATCGCGTGCGGCATCTGGGAGGACGCGCGGCCGCTCACGGGGCTGTCAGGCCTGCTCGACTGGCGCATGGCCGGGCGCATCTCGAAGCTCGCGCGCGAGTCGTTCCTCGCGGGGAGCCTCGGTGAGGTGCTCGTGCTCCCGGGCCGTCCGCGCCTCCCGTTCGACAAGATCGTGGTGCTGGGGCTCGGTCCGCGCGCGTCGTTCGGCGACGACGCGTTCCGGCACGTCGTCGGTAAGCTCGTCGCTACGCTCGATGGGCTCCACGTGAAGCGCGCCGTCGTGGAGCTGCCCGGCCGTGGCGACGACGCGGTGGCGCCGGAGCGGGCGGCCGAGCTCGTCCTCGAGCACGTGTCGGGGCTCCCAGGTCACGACGCGTGGGTGCTCGTCGAGCCGGCCGACACGCAGAAACGAATCGCCCGGCGCGCGCAAGACGAACGGCGCCGGAGCCTCCACCGATGAGGATGAGGACGCCGCCATGCTCGATCTGGATCTGAAGCGCGAGGGCGCGATCCCTCGAGACGCCGCCACCCTCGTCCTCGTTCGCGACGCCAAGGACGCGCGAGGCGAGCGCGGCATCGAGATCTTCTGCGTCGAGCGCAACAAGAAGAGCGGCTTCATGGGCGGCGCCATCGTCTTCCCCGGCGGCAAGCTCGACGATGCGGACAAAGCGCCGGAGTGGGCCGACTTGTCGACGACGCCGCGTGCGACGCGCACGAAGGTGGCGGACGACGACGCGCTCCCGAGGGCGCTCCTCGTCGCCGCGTGTCGCGAGTCGCTCGAGGAAGCGGCGATCTTGCCGACGGACCGACAGCTCACGCACGAGGCGCTACTTGCACTGCGCGCCGAAGCGGCGAAGAAGACGGCGACGTTCGCGGAGCTCCTTCGCGCGCGCGGGCTGCGCCTCGATCTCGGCGCGCTCCGTGTCTTCGCGCGGTGGGTGACACCGACGGCGGAGAGCCGAAGGTTCGACACGCGCTTCGTGATGGCCGCCGCGCCGGTCGGTCAGCCGGGCGCGCATGACGAGCGCGAGACCGTGTCGAGCTTCTGGGCCTCCCCCGCCGTCGTGCTCGCGCGCTTCGACGCCGGCGAGGTGCAGCTCGCGCCGCCGACCCACCGCACCCTCGAGCTCCTCTCGCGCTGCGCGACCGCCAAAGACGCCCTTGCGTGGTGCGAAACGCAAAACCTCGATCCGATCTGCCCGCGCCTCGTCCCGCACGGCGACACGATGGCCCTCGCGCTGCCCGGCGATCCCGAGCACGAGGTGCGAGACGCGCGCGTCGCGGGGACCTCGCGCTTCGTGCTGCGCGGCGACCGCTGGCTCCCCGAGCCACCGCCGGCCACGTGACGCGCTAGGCCCGGATCGCATCGTCAGGGCAGATCGACCTCGGCGAAGCTCACTTGCGCGGCGCCCGGGCCTTCCGCGAAGACAGCGATGGTGCGACCGGCTCCCATCGAGACCTGCAGCAGGCCGTGCGTCGCGGCGACGTGGCTGCGATCGTCGGGCAGCGCTTTGCCTGGCGCGTCGCGCACGACGAGATCTGCGGGCGCGGCGGGGTTCGGGTATGCCCAGCGGAGGAGCACGTCGTCCGAGCCCGGCGTCGTGACGAGCGCGCCGACGAGCGGGCCGAACGCGGACGAGAGCGTGAGCGACGACGCGACGATGCGCGTGCGAGGCTCGCCCAGCATGGCGCGCGTGGCGAAGGTCTGCCCGGCGTCCAAGGAGCGCGCGAGGACGATGCGCGACAGGACCGTTGGCGCGACCAGCGGCGAGCTCTCGGCGATGCCGTACATGACGTCGAGCCGATCGCCCTGCGCGACGCACGACGGCGGAAGGGGCGGCGCGATCTCGCCCGGCATCGACACCTGAACGGCGCGCGTCGTGCGAAAATGCCCGCCGTCGTCGCTCGCGCGCACCTTCACGACGCCGGGCGGGTGCCACCACACGACGTACGCGCGCGCCCCTACCGCGCAGATCGCGCAGCGCGCCGTCGCGAGCTCGTCCCCCTCGGCCACGATCTGCGCGCCCGGGTCGCCTTGCCCGAGCGCGCTGAAGAAAATGCGACCGCGACCGCCAGAGACCGCGCGGTGCACGAGCGCGACGAGATCTCCGTACGGCGCGGCCCATGTCCCGCCCCACGTCGCGATGGCGTCGCCCTGCGCGGCGTTCGTCGGCGCCGCGAACGCGGTCGTCCCAGGCGCCGAGCGCGTGACGTACAAGGTGGCGAGCTCGCTGAGGTCGTCGAGCGGCGACTGATGCGTCCCCATGAACGCGAGCCACAACCCGCCGTCCGGCGCATTGGCGAGGACCGGCGAGACGACGAACGCCTCCTTTCCATGCACCGCCACGGCCGATCCCGCGACGCCGGCCTTCGTGATCGCGCGGACGCCGACGCGATCGGGCCACGCGTCCTCCTTCGACCTCGTGAGCCATGCGATCGCGGCGGTGCCGTCGCCGAGCAACGCGACGCGCGGCCCGATCGCGCCGCCCGCGCTCGTCCCTTTCGAAATCGCAGACGCGCCGCGCACCGGCAGCTGCTCGGTGCTCGGTGCCGGCGGCGCCACGGACCCGCGCAGCTTCTCCAGGATCTTCGTCCCCTCGCGGCTCGACACCACGACGAGCGCGCCGAGGACGGCGATGCCGATCAGGAGCTGAATGAGCGCGCCGCGACGCATAGCCCCTCCACCACTATCAGGCGGCGCCGATCACTACTTGCCCACCTGGAGGAGCAGCGACGCGGAGTGCGTCTGGGACGACGCCCCGTTGCTCCCTGCCGCGTGGACGACGACCTGCACCGCAGAGGCCGCGCTCGAGGCGGAGATCGTCACGGTCGCCGTGGTGCCCGACGTGACTTGCGTGGGACGGATGGTTGCCGTCACACCGGGAGGCGCCGTGACCGAGAGCGTGAGCGGTTGCGAGCTCCCTTTGACGGTTTGCGTCTGGACGACCGCAGTGGCTTGGGCCCCGACGACGACGCTCGCGGCGTTCTTGGGGAACGAGACGTTGAAGTCGCGCGCATAGCTTCGGAAGACCTTGCAGCCATGGGAGGCCTCGTCCCAAATCCCCTGAACGGTGAACGTGCCGAGCGCGGTCTTCACGGTTCCCGAGGTGCTCTCACAGAGATCGCCGGACTCGCTGCCGCCCGAGTCGTTCCACGCTTGGGGGAAATCGGGATTCGATCCGGGGGTCGGAATCGCGTCGGTCGTGGCCTCGATGAGCTCGTGCGACGTGACGTTCGTGACTCCCTTGAAGCTGCTGCCGCAGTCCGGCATGACGAGGTAGTAGGCGCGATGGCGCGTCGTCTCGGTCGTCGCGAAGTGATACGCGCCGAAGCTCGAGCAGCTCGAGCCATTGCCCGGCAAGCTGATGGTCACCGAGCTGGGGAAGTAAATCGCGTAAATGGTGTTGTCGTCCGCCGGCGGCAACGTGCCCGCGACGATGGCCTGGTCGAGGGTGGCCTGGACCTGATCGTCGGTCACGTTGCCTGCGGGAACGGCGGCGAGCGTCAACGTGCCGGCGTAGTTGCCGCGGCCCACGTGCTGGCCGGTCCCCGCCGAGCCCGCGTGCGAGCCGGCTTGCGCGGGGATCGCGGTGTCGTACTCGTTCAGCCAATCGAGGTACTTGCTGTTCGTGACGCCCGCAAAAAAATCGGCGATTCCCCCGTGCGCGGCGGTGATGGCGGGGTTGATTTTCGAAGGATCGCCCCACCACACGACGTAGACCTTCGGGTTGGCGATGACCGGACCGCCGAAGTACTTCAGCGTCGCGGCGCCCGCTGCTTTGGACTCGGGCGTCCGTGACCTGCCGGGGAAGTCGACCGGATAAGGCCGTGCTTCGGAGACGGTTTGCGCGGTGTCGCCGCTCGCATCCTCAAACGCGGTGTCTCCTCCCGAGCACGCCGCGGCGAACGCCCCCAAGAGACTCAACGCGACGATCGACGGCTTCATGATGGCTCCACGAGTGCGCGGCGTCGCCACGCACGGCATCCCCGGCCGACCTTCCAAGGAGGTCCGCGTGGTACCACTCTGCTCCCGCGGCGTCGTCAGAGAACGTGGCGACGCGGCGCGCCAAACGCGAGCCGCCATGTGGGGACAGCTACCACATGACGTTCGAACACCCGCGTGGCGTCTAGCTCGCGTCGAACGTGATGCCCTGGGCCAACGGCAGAGCGTTCGAATGGTTGATCGTCGCGGTCTGCCGGCGCATGTAGCTACGCCACGAATCGGAGCCGGACTCGCGGCCGCCGCCGGTCTCTTTCTCGCCGCCGAATGCGCCGCCGATCTCGGCGCCGCTGGGACCGATGTTGACGTTGGCGATGCCGCAGTCGCTGCCCCCTGCCGCGACGAAGCGCTCCGCCTCCTGGAGATCACGCGTGAAGATGCATGACGACAGACCCTGCGTCACCGCGTTCTGCAGCGCCACGGCCTCTTCGAACTCGCGGTAACGCAACGCGTAGAGGATCGGCGCGAACGTCTCGTGCTGGACGATCGCGGTCTGCGCGGGGATCTCCACGATCGCGGGCCGAACGTAGTAGGCGTTCGGGTGGCTCGCCCCGAGCTCGCGGGTGCCGCCGAAGACGTTGCCTCCTTGGGCCTTGGCTTCCTCGAGCGCCTTCTGCATCGCGTCGAAGGCGGCCTTGTCGATGAGCGGCCCGACGAGCGTGCCCGGCTCTCGCGGGTCGCCGACCTTGATGCGTCCGTAGATCTCGCGCAGGCGTCCGAGGAGGCGATCGTGCACCGACTCGTGAACAATGAGCCGGCGGAGCGTCGTGCAGCGCTGCCCCGCCGTGCCCACTGCCGCGAACGCGATCGCGCGCTCGGCGAGCGCGAGGTCGGCCGAGGGGCCCACGATCATCGCGTTGTTGCCGCCCAGCTCGAGGAGTGAGCGACCGAGGCGCGCCGCGACGACGGGCGCGAGAGACTTTCCCATCCGCGTCGAGCCGGTCGCCGAGACGAGCGGCACGCGCGCGTCGGCCGCGAGGCGCTCGCCGACCGCACGATCTCCGAGGAGCACCTGCGCGAGGCCGGGTGGGGTTCCTGCAGTCTTCGCGGCGGCACGCTCGAAGAGCCTCTGCGTGGCGAGCGCAGTGAGCGGCGTCTTCTCCGACGGCTTCCAGACGACCGAGTCCCCGCAGACGAGCGCCAGCGCCGCGTTCCACGCCCAGACCGCCACCGGGAAGTTGAACGCGCTGATGACGCCGACCGGTCCGAGCGGATGCCACGTCTCCATCATGCGATGACCGGGTCGCTCCGACGCGATCGTGAGGCCGTACAGCTGACGCGACAGACCGACCGCGAAATCGCAGATGTCGATCATCTCCTGCACCTCGCCGAGGCCCTCCTGCAGGATCTTCCCTGCTTCGAGCGTGACCAGCCGGCCGAGGGCCTCCTTGTTGGCGCGAAGCTCCTCGCCGAACCGCCGAACGAGCTCGCCGCGGTGGGGCGCCGGCACGTCGCGCCACGCATGAAACGCGCGGACCGCGGCGCCGATCTTGGCGTCGACCTCGGCCGGCGCGTCGGCCCGCACCCGTCCGAGCGCGCTCCCGTCGATGGGGCTCGTGACGGAAATCTCGCCACGAGAGAGGTCATCCGCCGAGAAACCGAGGACCGTCAGCGTTTCGTGGATCATGGCCTTTGGCTACCCTTACCATGAGGCCATGGTCCCCACCGCCGAAGGGCGCGCCGAGCTCGTCTTGCCGGCCGGCGATCTCGACGCGTCGCTCGCCTTCTTCACGGATCTCGGGTTCGCGCTCGAGGCGACGTTCCCTGCGGACGCGCCGGAGGTCGCGATCGTCTCGGGCTTCGGGCTTCGCCTCCGCCTCGACGCGCGCACGTCGGGCGATCCGGGTCGCGTGATCCTCCACCGCGAGGGGGGCCGCGCCGAGGACCTCGTGGCGCCGAACGGGACGCGCATCGAGGTTCGCCCGCTCGTGGTCCCGCTGCGCGTCCCGCCCGTCGCGCCGAGCTACGTCCTCACGAAGCTCGGCGACGACGCGTCGTGGACCGTTGGCCGCGCCGGCATGCGCTACCGCGATCTCATCCCCGATCGCCAGGGTGGCCGCTTCGTCGCGTCGCACATCCGCGTCGGCGAAGGCGAGGTCGCCGACTACGTGCACTACCACCGCGTTCGGTTTCAGATGATCTTCTGTTATCGCGGCTGGACGCGCCTCCTCTACGAAGACCAGGGCCCGGCCTTCGTCCTACAGGCCGGCGAGTGCGTGCTGCAGCCCCCGGAAATCCGCCATCGCGTCGTCGAGTGCGGGCCGGGCACGGAGGTGGTCGAGATCGGATGCCCTGCGATTCACGAGACGCTCACGGACGCGGCGCTCGTGCTGCCGAACGCGAAGCTCGACCCCACGCGGGTCTTCTCCGGCCAGACGTTCACACGCCACGAGCGCGTGAAGGCGGCGTGGGAGCCGAGCGGCGTGCAGGGGTTCCTCGCGCGCGATCTCGGCATCGCGAGGGCTACCCGAGGGCTCGCGGACGCGCGCGTCCTCAAAGCCGACGGCGCCGCGAACGGCGGGCCGCGAACGCACGACGGCGAGCTCTCGTTCGAGTTCGTCCTCGAGGGCGCGGCGACGCTCGTGTGCGAGGGGCAGTCCCCGGCACGGCTCGCCCCCGGCGACGCGTTCGTCATCCCCGCAGGCGCGACGTTCCGCGTCGACGAACGCTCGCCCGATCTGGAGATTCTCGAGGTCTCTCTCCCCCGCGCGCGAGGGGTCGATGCCCTTTGATCTGGATGCGTGCCGTCGCCTCGACGAGGCCGATCCCCTCCGCGACGTGCGCGCGCGGTTCGTCGTGCCCGAGCGCGGCGTCTACCTGGCGTCCAACAGCCTGGGCCCGTTGCCCGTCGCGGCGCCGGAGCGACTCGCGGCGGCGGCGACGCACGCGTGGGGCGAGGGGCTCGTGCGATCGTGGGGAGCCGCCGGGTGGTTCGAGCTCCCACGAACGCTCGGCGCGAAGATGGCGCGCGTCCTCGGCGTCGCGCCGGCCGACGTCGTGGTGACCGACACGATCTCGCTCAACCTCTTCAAGCTCGTCACGGCGATGCGCGCGCGGTCTCCGGCGCGCCCGCATGTCCTCGTGGAGGCAGGCGCGTTTCCGACCGATCGCTACGTCGTCCATGGCGCCGCCGGCGCAGAAAATACGATAGATCTGCGCTCGCCGGAGGATCTCGACGCGGCGCTCACGGACGAACGCGTGGGGCTCGTCGTCCTCGGTCACGTCGACTACGCGTCGGCGTACCGTTGGGACGTCGCCGCCGTCACGCGCAAGATCCACGCGGCAGGTGCGCACGTCATCTGGGATCTGGCGCACTCGACGGGAGTGATGGATCTGTCGCTCGCGGCGTGGGGTGTCGACGCGGCCGTCGGCTGCACGTACAAGTACCTGAACGGCGGCCCCGGCGCGCCGGGCTTCGTCTACGTGAGCCCCGCGATCGTCGGCGACCTCACGCAGCCGCTCGCGGGGTGGTGGGGGCACGAGAGGCCGTTCGCGATGGCCGCTGACTACGCGCCCGCCCCCGGCATCTCGCGCTTTCTTTGCGGGACGCAGCCAGTCCTCTCGATGGTCGCGCTCGACGCCGCGCTCGACGCGATCGCCGACGTCGACTGGGCGGAGGCGCGGCGCAAGTCCGAGCGCCTCTGCGCGATCTTCATCGATGGCGTCGCCGAGCTCTCGAAGCGTCACGCCATTTCCGTCGCGGGCCCTACGGATCCCGAGCGGCGCGGCAGCCACGTGTCCGTCGAGCTCGAGGTGGCGTACCAGGTCGTGCAGGCGTTGATCGCGCGCGGCATTGTCGGCGACTTTCGCCCGCCCCACTTCGCGCGCTTCGGGTTCTCGCCGCTCTTTCTCCGCCACGAGGACGCGTGGCAAGCCGCGCGCGACCTCGGTGAGGTGCTCGAAACAGGCGAGTGGAAGGACGCTCGCTTCGCGGTCCGTCGCACCGTGACGTGAACCGCTACCGACCTTCTCGGTACGCCCGCACCGCGTTGACGATGCCGTCCGCGAGCCGCGACTTGTACTCGTCGCTCGTGAGCCGCTCTTCCTCCGCCGGATTCGAGATGTAGCTCGTCTCGAACAAGACGCCCGGCATCCGCGCGCCCACGAGCACGTAGAACCCCGCGGTGTGGATGCCTCCGTCCACGGCGTCCGGGAACTTGGGCCGGACCGACGCCATCGTCGCGCGCTGGAGCAGCTCGGCGAGGCGTGTCGAGCGTGATGCCTGGTCCGCCATCCGCATGTTCGCGAGGATCGATCCGATCTCGGCGGTCGCCGCCTGACTGGTCGCGTTCTCGCGCGACGCCACACGCGCCGCGAGATCGTCGCGCGTCGTGTCGAGCACGTACGTCTCGATGCCGTGGCGCCCTCGCCCTTCGGCGGCGTTGCAGTGGATGGAGACGAACAAATCCGCGTTGAACGCGTTCGCGCGCGCGGTCCGCTCCTCGAGCGTCACGAACCGATCGTCGTCGCGCGTGAGGGCGACCTGAACCCCGAGCTTGGCCAGCGTCGGCGCGACCTTGTGCGCGATGTCGAGCGTCACGTCCTTCTCGCGCGCCCCGGTCGGTCCGATGGCGCCGGGATCGGTCCCGCCGTGGCCCGGATCGAGCACGACCCTCGACGCCACGCGCGCGCCTTGCGCAGTGGTGCCCGGCGGGTTGCGCGCCACGTCGATCACTACACGGTACGGCTCGAGCAAATGAAACACGCGCCGGTACGCGCGGCCCGCCAGATCCAGCGAGACGCGCGCGCCCGTCGACGTCGCCTCCGTCCGAACGCGCGTCACGATCCCCTGCATCACGACGTCGCGAGGCGGCCCTCCCGAGTCGACGCCGTCGAGCTCCAGGAACGTCCGCGCGCCGCGGCCTGGTGCGACCGGATCGTCGACGACACGAAAATGGGTCGCCGGTCGATCGAGGTGCACGACGACGCGCGCGTTTTCTTCGCCGGGCCATTGCTCGATGCGGACGATCAGAGGAGCGGCGCCGGCGACACGCACCGTAGGACGTCCCGCGTCGGCCGAATGGGTCGCCGTGATCGTGCCCTCTCCCGCGAGACCCTCGTCGATCGCCTCGAGCACGCGCGCAGGCGGCCGAAATGCCTGGAGGAGCGTGAGGAGCGACTCGATCCGGCCGACGCACGCGCCGAGCGCCGCGTCCGCGGTCTTCGACGTCGGCGCGGCCGCGAACCGCCGCTGGACGCGATAGAGCTCGGCGTACGACGTCGCCGCGTCACGCGCCGCGTCTCCCGAGAGGATGGCTCCGGCGAGACCCGCATCGCACGCCCCCGGCGCGGCCGTGTCGCGCGACGCCGTGCGGAATAGATCCACCGCCTCCTTCACGTCTTGCTCGCGCCCCTCCGTTCGCCACACGCGCTCGAAGAGACGCGCGGCGACGCGATGAAGCTCGACGGCGCGCGCGCCTGCTCCTTCCCTCAGCGCGCGGGCCTCGACGGCCTGCGCGACGGAGAGGACCTCCGGACGGGAAGGCAGCGGATCGCGCGAGACCAGCAGCGCTTGGGCGCGCGCCAGCTCCGCGGTCTCGTCCCCCTTGCCCGCGTCCACGCCGGCGCTCTTCGCCCCGCAGCCGCCGCACGCGAACGAAAGGAGCGCGACGACGAGCGCAGCGGCCACGCGAGCGTGAAGATGCAGCCCCCACGGCGAGCGAGACGCGGTACTCTCCGGAGGTTCCATCCTCGAGAGGAGAGCCCCGTGTCCCAGACCACGACCGCCGCCGCCCCCATCTACGCGGACCGCAGCACCGGACAGGTGTTCGCCGACGCGCGCACGATGGTCAACGCTTACATCGCGCGCTTCGGTGAGCGTGCCGGCTCGAAGCTCGAGGCGCTCGACGATCATGGCTACACCCAGCTCCGGAAGGGCTCGGCCAACATCGGTATCAACGTCCTCGAGGACCACGGCGTTCTTCTGTTCCTGGCCCCCATCATGCCGGTCCCGCTGACCGGACGCGAGACGTTCTATCGGCGCCTCTTGGAGCTCTCCTTCCTCACGACCGCCGACGCCGCCTTCGCGGTCGACGCCCAGAAAGACGAAGTCTTCGTCCGCGCGCTGCGGCGCCTCTCGGGGCTCGACTACGAAGAGTTCGAGGACCTCCTCGACACCGTCGGCAAGGTGGCCGACGAGTGGGACGACGCGCTTCGCAAAGAATTCGCGCAATAGCGCCAAAGAACGGCGAAAAAAGGAGGCCCGGGGGCGGCAACCTGGACCGTGGGGTGTCCTCCCTGGACACACCTATGTCCGCGTCATGGCAATCTTTTTTGCCAGCTCCCGCGTTTGAGGGAGCACTGTGACGGTGCTAGCCTCAACGTACCGTCGTAGGCATTTTCGTTTTTCCGCCGCGTAGATCGTCGGGGCTTCTTCTTCGTCGAAAGGTGACCATGGCAAACGCGAACCTCCCCAAGCCGACGAACGGCATCGGCTCTCCTTTCGGCGATCTCTCCCCTGACGACGCCGAGAGATTCGCCGCCGCCTTCCGGCCGATGTGGGAGCTCGACGACGCCCCGTTCGCCGCGACGCCGGCCAACATGAGCCAGAGCGAGGTGCGCCAGCTCGGAAGCGTGGGCGCGAACGCCGATTTGATGGCGGGGATGCACGCGCCGATCCTCGCCCCCGCCCCGATGCCGACAGCAAACCCTGCGATGGCAAAGCCTTCGCGCCCGCAGGGTCGACCCCCGGGACCTCGCGCGGCCGCCGCCGTTGCGCAGCGCGCCATCGGTCGCGACGCGTCGGTCGATCTGGACCTGCCGCCGATTCGCAAATCGAACAAGGGCCTCTTCCTCGCGGCGGGCGGGATCATCGCCGGGCTCGCGCTCTTCTTCGGCGTGCGCGCCGCGCTGAGCGGGCCCGATGCGGCACCCGCCACGCTCACCACGGCGACCCCGACCTCGCACGAAGAGCCGAAGATCCCGCCGCCCCCCGCGCCGGATCCGCCCGCAGCCGTCACGGCAGCGGCGGCCGCTACGACGCCGGACCCCAAGCCCGAGCCCCCCAGGGTCGATCCCCCGAAGCCGCCGCCGCCCGTCCAAGCCGCGCGCCCCGAGCCACCGCCTCCGCGCGCGGCCGCCCCGCACTACAATCCGCCGCCGCGCGCTCCGGCACCCCCGCCCGCGAAGAAGCCCACGAGCGGCATCGTCCGCGACAACCCCTTCTGACCGGTTAAAGGTGCTCTTTTTGGGGCGCGCGGGATTCGTCTAGCGCCCACGGAATATGAGATAGTGGGGACGCATGAAGACGCGATCCATCGCTCTAGCCCTTGTCTTTGCCCTTACCCCCGCCATGTTTGGCGGGCTCGCGTTCGCGCAGCCGGCCGACGATCCCACCATCAAGGCCGCGCGCGCACGCTTCCAAGAGGGCGTCGGCTTTTACGACAAGGGGGAGTTCGAGAACGCGCGCGCGGCGTTCCTCCAGGCGTACGCGCTGCGCAAGCACCCCGCGGTGCTCCTGAACCTCGCGCAGAGCTCGCTCCGATCGGGGCACGCGCTCGAGGCGTCAAAGTATTTCCAGCAGTACCTGCGTGAGTCGCCGAACCTCTCGCCGGCGCAGCGCGCCGACGCCGAGCGCGGTCTCTCGGAGTCGCGGCAGAAGGTCGGTCGCATCGAGATCGTCGCCGCCGCGGGTTCAATTCTCACGGTCGACGGCGAGGGCGTCGGCACCGCGCCGCTCGCCGATCCGGTCGACGTCGAGCCCGGCCCGCACAAGGTGAAGGCCGGCAACGAAGAGCAGAACGTCACGACGGTCGCGGGTCAGAAGGCGACCGCGAAGTTCGGAGGCGCAGGTGGCGCGCCACTTCCGGTCCCGGTGCCGCTTCCCACGACGGGCCCTGGGACGCCGCCGCCGAGCAACGTCCCCGCCACGACGAGCCCGTCCGGCGACACGACGAATCCCGCGAACACCGGCACCACGATTGCCCCCGCGGCCGGAGACACCGGGCCGAAGCCGCCGAAGCAGAGCCGCCTCGCACCCCCGGCGACGATCGTTCCCGTCGTCATCGGCGGCGTCGTCGCCGTCGGCGGCGCGGTCATGGCGATCGGCTTCGGCGTCATCGCCAAGTCGAGCGCGCAGAACAGCGCGGACAGCGTCGCCTCGGCCATCCGCACGAACGGCGGCTACACCGGCATCTGCACCAACCCACCGTCCAAGCCCAAGGATTTCCGCGGCGCCTGCGCGGCCCTCGCCGACGACAACAACACCGTCGACAAGGATGCGCTCGTCGGCAACATCGGCGTCGGCATCGGCATCGCCGGCGCCGCGTTCGCGGTCGGCTGGTACCTCTTCGCGCCGAAGAAGCCCGCCGACGCGCCCACGCCGACGGCTACTACCTGGAAGGCGCCTACGATCACGCCCCTCATCGGCCGCGAAAAGGGCTTTGCGATCAGCGGATCGTTCTAAAGCAGAAGTCGTTTGATCGTGGCGGGGCTGTCGCTCGTCTGCGCTCGATAGCGCGGGCGGTCAAGGGTACGCGATCGTTTGGACGATCTCGGGGACGATGTTCGTCGTCTTCGGCTCGCGAAGGAGCGCGATGGCGTAGCAGCGGTCTTTGTCGCAGCCTGCGTCGACGAGTGCGTCGGCGGCGCGGGCGACACGCACGACTTGGCCGGCTCCCGCCCCTTCCATGACGCGGTAGGCGAGGCCGGCGATCGGGGCGGAGAACGCGTCGCGCCGGGCGGCTCGTTCGGCCCACGCGACGACGAAGCGACCGCCGACCGAGCCCGTCCAGAACGGCCCCATCTCGCGCCCGCACTCGGCCGGCGCGACCTCGAGCGAGGTCTCCGCGAACGAGGCGCGATCGATCCGCAACGCATGCACGCTCGAAGGCACACTGGTCGAGCCGTCGGTGCACGGGCTCGCCGCCTCGCGCGTCGTCACGACGTAGGTCGTCTTCGCGTCGGCGTCGACCGCCACCAGATCGTCGTCCGCGGGGATCGTCGCCGCGAGTCGCCTCCATGCGCCCATACCGGCGGCCCTTGCTTCGCGCAGCGCGATCTGTCCGCCGCTGCCTACGCGCACGAGGCCGAGATCGTCACCGACGGTGTACTCCGACAGCTCGCGCTCCTCGTCCCCGCCGAACTCCGACGCGGAGAGAACCATGCGCGGCCCGCCGTCGTTCTCCGACGCCGCGAAGGTCATGTCGTCCTCGCCTTGGCCGAGCGCGTAGATGCGACGCGCGCCGCAGACGACCACCGGCTCGCGCTCGGAGCCGATCAGCGCGACGTCGCGCGGGGGAGACGACCATCCTTTGGCGACGACCTTGGTCTTGCCGCCAGTGGCGCGTTCGGTCCACGCGACGGCCTCCTCGGTTGCACACGACACGGTCCCGATGTCGATCGGGTCGCCCTTGAGCTCCCCGCCCTTCCCGATCACGATCATCTGGCGCACGGGCTTGCCGTCACGAGGCCCGCGCCACACCACCACGGCGCCGCCGTCTGCAGGAAATAGGCGCAAATCGGCGTCCGCCGACCACGTCACGCCGCGCAGCGCGTTCACGGTGAACGACGTGCCGCCGCCTGCCTCGAGGCGCGTGATCGCGATGACCTTGTCGGGGACGACGAGCCCAGCCACGAGCACCGCGCCGCCACCCGCGCGCGTCGCGGCGATCGGGTTGGAGAAATGCGCGGATGGAGCGATCGGACCGGGCGAACCCGCGTCGTTCGTCGCGACGGCGCTCGCCGCACTGCCATCGGAAGCCTCGCCGTTGGCCCCGCTCTTCGAGCACATGCACCCAGAGAACGTGGCCAGCGCGAACAGGGCGGACACCACGAGCGGACGCGTCATCGCTCTTTAGTATCATCGCCGCGCGACGGGAGCAGCTTGCGAAACGTCGTGCGCGGATAGCCGGCGGCGCGCGCGGCGGCGGTCAGGTTGCCGCCGTGCTGGGAGAGCCACGCCTTGGCGAGCGAGGGGGTGAGATCGAGCTGCCGATTGCCGGCCTTCTTGACCCGCATCGCGCGCTCGATCACCGGCACGTCGAGCTGCGTCGTCACCGACAGATCCGCCGCGCGAAAGAGCACGTTCCGCAGCTCGCGCACGTTCCCCGGCCAGTCGTGCGAGGAGAGCCGCGCGAGCGCTGCCGACGAGAGCTCGCGCTTGCCGATCGTCACCGTCATCTGACGGAGGAGCTCCTTCGAGATCGCCGCGATGTCACCGCGCCGGGCACGCAGCGGGGGCACGTCGACCACGAAGACCTCCAGCCGGTGGAACAAATCGCGCCGGAAGCGCCCGTCGAGCACGCGCTCCTCGAGCGGAACGTGCGTCGCGACGACCACGCGCGCGTCGTGCTTCTGCCCGCCGCCCGCCGCGCCTACGCGCTTCACCTCGTAACCGTCGAGCGCGCGGAGCATCTTGGGCTGCGCGTCGAGCGGGAGCTCGCCGATCTCATCGAGGAACAGCGTCCCGCCGTGTGCCTCCACGAACGCCCCGGCGCGCCGGTTCACCGCGCCCGTGAACGCGCCGCGCTCGTGCCCGAACATCTCGCTCTCCACGAGCTCACGCGGCAGCGCCGATACGTTGATGGCGATGAACGGTCCGGCCGCCCGCGGCCCCTCGACGTGCAGCGCCCGCGCGACGAGCTCTTTGCCGGTCCCCGTCTCTCCCGCGATCAGTACGGGCGCCGCGTGACGCGCCAACCGCCGCACCTGCTCGGCCACGCGCCGCATGGGCGCCGAGCCACCGGCGATCCCCGCGAGCGGCACCACGTCCGCCGCCACATCGTGCGGATCCGAAGGCGCCTCCACGAGCACGAGCGTCGCCCGCCCCACGGTCACCGTCGTCCCGGCCGTCGCCCACGCTTGCGCGACGCGCGCCGGGCCGACGAACGTGCCGTTTCGCGAACCCTGATCCTCGACACTCACGCCGTGCCCCAGCACGTCGAGCGTGCAATGCGTCGCACTCACCGTCGCATCGCGCAGCAGAAAGTCCGCGTCCTTCCCCGAGCCGACCACGAGCTTCCTTCGCGGCAGCGGGAAAATTCGCACGCCGTCGTCGTCCTGAATCTCGAGGAGGAATGCGCGCTCCTCGGCCGATCGCGCGATTTCGAGGGTGCGGTTCGAGGGTCGATCATCTTCGAGGTACGGGTCCATTTGGCCTCCGTACCCCTATCGACCTCAGGTGGGGCAATGTTGCGCGGAAAGCGCGCGTGCGCGTCGATCAGCGCGCGACGAAGGACGTCAGCATCGCGATCGCGTGATCGAGGTGGCCGGCGCGGACCTGATCGGCCAGGAGCCCGCCGCCGATCGCGAACGCGAGCACCGCGGTCGCCAGGGGAATGCGTGACCTGCGCGACCACGAGCCATTCGTCACCTCTGCCGCCGCCCGCGGCTTCCGTAGCGTCGGCGTCGTCGACGCGCGTGGCATCGGCACCTCCACGAACGTGAGCATCGGCCGCTGCGGCCGCTGCGACGACGGCGGCTCCGCGCTGAGCGCCCGATCGATCTCCGCCGTCAGAATCCGCGCGAACGACACCCCGGGATCCGTCGGCTCACGTCGCCTCGGCGCAGGCGCGGCGCTCACCCCGACCACCTGGCAGTCCGACAGGCTCAGCTCCGTCCACTCGTCGCGCATCCCAAGGGCCGGCGTCTCCTCGTCCAGCTCGTGGTGGATCTCCTGCGATCTGCGGCGGGGAAAGGGAATCATGCCCCCCAACTAGGCACGGTCCACGCCACCGCGCGGGGCCGACCAACCCTCCGAAACCTGGCGCCGCGCGCCCGCCAAATCCCCAAACCTACACCCCCCCCGACGGTCCAAAAGTCCATCGAGGTGCAAGAAGGAAAAACGGCGAATCCCTGCCCGAATGTGCGCCTCTCCGGCGGCCCAACGGCCCTCACTGCGCTAGCGTTTGGCGTGTCCCTTGGCCCCGGCCACCTAACCTGGACGAAGCTGTACGAAGCCCTCGCTGGCCTCGCGAAAGCAAGCGGGGGCTCGTTCGCGTTCGTCCTCGACGAGGGTAACGGTCTGTGGTGCGTCGGCATCCCAGACTGGCCGCCCACGAGCTCGACACGGGCGCAGGACCATGCGGCCGACCGCTTTTATGCGCGAGAGATCGTCCCGCGCATCCACAGTATGCGGCGAGGGGTCCGCTTCGAGCTCGCGCAAGAGGACGGCGAAGACCGATACGTGGCGTGCTCGTTCGCCAGCATCTACGTGGTCGTAGTGTGGTTCGACGGCCCGATGCAGCCGCTCCTGGTCCGCGCGCGTATCCACCGCGCCATCCCCGAAATCGAGCAGCTCACCCTCTCGCTTCCCCCCACCGATCCAGGCGCCAACGAAAGCTCGGCAAAGCTCCGAGCCTAACCCCGGCAGCGCTCCCCGCAGGAGGGCGGCGGTTTTCGCCGAGACCGAGCGACGCCGGCATCGCGACGGTATCGGCGAAAAACGCCGCCCTCCGTCTAGCCGACCGCGATGCCGAGCGCCTTGCGGAGCGTGAAGTACTGCTCGCTGACCGAGAAGACGAGGAGCTCCTTCATCTTGTCGGGCGGCGGCAGATCGCCGGGGAGCTGCGGCTCGGCGGCGATGATCTTCTTCGCGATCTCGAGGTCCGCGCAGAGGAGCAGGCCGGCGCGGCACGCCGTCACGTCGATCGCTTGCATCCACCGCTTCAAGTCCGCCTTCGCGCCGTCCTCGATGAACTTCTGGACGACGAGACGTAGGCCGTCGCGCTGGATCGGTTGCATGTACTTTGCAAGCTCTTGCGCCGTCGCGTTCACGGCCTGCGCCATCTCCGGCGGCACGGCGAAGTCGTTCATGATCAGCTTGATCGCGCTGAAGAGGACGACCTTGAGCTCGTTGAGCGTCGGGAACAGGTTCCGGATGTAGTGCTCGCCGCGGTAGTACGACAGGTGCTTGCCGACGATGAACGTCAGCTCCTGCGGCGTGAAGCCGGTGAGCACGGTCTGACCGGCGACGCTCGCCGGCGGGCTCGACGGCACCGCGAGCAACGCGCCCGCGACGTCGTTGCGGACATAGAGCTCCGGGAGCGGAACGCCGAGGACCTGCGCCGCCCAGCCGAACGTCTTCGCGAACGTCACGGTGCTCGTCGCGGGATCCTGCTTGAACCGCTTGTCGAGCGGCGGCAGCTGCTTGGCCCGCGCGAGCGCCGTCGTCTTGGCGACGATCGCGGCCGGCGTGACCATCTCGAAGATCTTCCCGATGAAGAGGTTCTCGTCCTTGTGGAACAGGGACTTGACCCACATCTCGTTGTCGAGGCGGCTCTTCACCTGGATCATCCCGCGCGGGCGGTAGTCCTCGAAGAAGCGCTGCTCCTCTTCGTCGGCCTGGCGCAAGAACGCGAGCGCGGCGCACATGCACCACGCGCGATCGTACTCGTGCATCTTGAGGTGCAGCTTGTAGAGGTTCCGGTACGGATCGACGCGGAGCGGATCCTTCTGGAGCACGATGAGGTGCTCGCCGATGGCCGCCTCGGTCTGGTCCGTCGCCTCGTACAGCTCGGCCAAGATCTGGCGCTCGAGCGCCTCGTCCGGGCGGTACCGCGTCGCCATCTTGAAGGCCTCGATGGCGCTGTTCGTGTCCTGCATGCGGTCGCGGTAGATGAGGCCGAGCTGGTGCCAGAGCTGGAACTCCAGATCCGGATTGCCAGCGCCCGCCGCGCTCAAGCGACGGAGCATCTTGCGGTACGCGCGCTCGAGGTTCTTCCAGTCCTTCTGCGCCGTGAGCACCTTGTTGATGCGCTCGAACGCCTCGAGGAACGTCGGGTTCAAATCCAGCGCTTCGTTGAAGAGCTCGACGGCCCGATCCTGGTTGTTCTCCTTGTCGCGATAGAGCTGCGCGATCGTGTAGATGAACTTGCTCTTGCGAACGTTGTCCTTCTCCATGTCCGCGATCGCCTGAATCGAGTCGATCATCTTCGACCAATTCTCGACGGCTTGGTAAAGCGCGAGCAGCTTGTGGAGGAGCGGGTGGCTCTGCGGCTGGAGATCGAGCGCTTCTTCGAGCGCCTCGATGGCCTTGTTCGGGTTCTTGTCGTTGTCGTTCCAGACGTCGCCGATCTCGAGGAGCACTTTGTAGCGCTCCTCCCCGTCGAACACGTTGTCGAGGATCTGGCGCTTGTAGGCGACGACCTGCTTCCAGTCCTTCAGCTCGGTGTAGATCGACACGAGCGACTCGAGCGTCGGCCGGTGCGTGTTGTCGACGCCGAGGGCCTTCTCGAAGTTGTTGATCGCCTGCTTGGCCTGACCCTGCTCGCGCTTGATGCAGCCGAGGCGGTAGTAGACCTCGGCGCGCTGCTCGTTCTCGTCCTCGGCGAGGGCGGTGAGCACCTTCTGGTAGTTCGTGAGCGCCGCGCCCCAGTCCTTCAGCCGGAAGCAGACCTCCGCGAGGCCCTTGATCGTGACCTGATCGGTCAAATCCAGCTGGTGCGCCGCCGAGTACGCCTTGAAGGACTTGTCGTCCTTGCCGAGCGCCGCGGTCACCTTGCCGAGCTTGTTCTGGAGATCGTGCTGCTCGCCGCGCTCACGCTTGCCGGCCTTGCGGACGAGCAGATCGAGCAGCGGCTCCGCCTTGTCCCAGGCTTCGCGCGTGATGTACTCGTCGGCGAGGGGCATCGCCGAATCCTCGTTCTCCGGATCGGCCTCGTGCGAGGCCTCGAACGCGAGGATGGCGCTGTCGTGATCGCCGAGCATCTCCTCGCGGAGCTTGCCGAGCTCGACGAGCAGCTTGGCGCGCTGGCGCGGGGCGCCGGTGTAGCTCTGCTCCTGATCGATGTACCGCGCGGCCTTGTCGTAGTCCGCGTTGTCCATCGAGATCTGCCGCAGCGCGCCCAAGGTCGGCAGGTGCGACGGATCGAGATCGAGCGCCATCTCGTAGCGATCCTGCGCGCCGACGCGGTCGCCGAGCTTCTCGTCCATCGCCTTGCCGATGCGATAGAACGACTCGACGCGCTGCTTGGTGTCCTGCGTCAGCTCCGCGACGCGGCCCATGTACTCGATGGACTGCGCGGCGTCGCCCTGCTTGTCGTAGAGCTTCGCGAGCGCCTCGAGCGCCGGGATGTTCGCCTCTTCGAGGTCGACGATGTTGCGGTAGGCGTCGATCGACTTCTCCGCGTCCTCGATCTCGTCGGAGTAGACCTGCGCGATGGCGCCGTAGAGCTCGACCTTCGTCTTGCGCTCGAGCGTCGCCGCGATGTGGCGATCGTAGGTATTGATGAGATCGAGCCACTGGCGGAGCTTGCGGTAGTTCCGCTCGAGGGCGAAGTACGCCTCCTCGTGGTTCGGATCGATCTCGAGCACCTGCTCGAGACGGTTGGCGGCGATGTCCGCCTTGAGGAAGTGCTCCTCTTGGATGCTGGCGAGCTGCATGAGCACGTCGATGCGCTCACGCTCGGTGCTGACGACCTCGAGCTGCGTCTCGAGCACCTTCACGAGCTCCGACCACTGCTCGAGCGCCTCGTAGACGCGCGACAGCCCGCGGAGGGCCTGCAAGTTCGCCGGCTCGATCTCGACGACCTCGCGGTACGTCTGCGCCGCCCGGTTCGGGTCGTTCAGGTTCGACTCGTAGAGCGCGCCGATGCGGAGCTTGGTGTTGGCGATGTCCGCGTTCTCGCGCAGCGCGGGCACCTTGCGGAGCAGGACGTCGACGAGGTCGCGGTTCTGGCCGCGGCTCGCGTAGATGCGCTCGAGGTTCTCGATCGCCGGGATGTACTGCCCGTCGACCTCGATGGCGCGCACGAAGTACGTGATCGCTTGGTCGGTCTGCGACATCTGCCCGTCGAGCAGCTCGCCGAGCTCGTTCAGGATCTCTTTGCGATCGACGTCGTTCACCGCGACGTCTAGCGCCCGGGTCAGGCTCGCGCCGAGCTGCTGCCAGTTCGCGTTCTTGCGATAGAGCTGGCCCATCTGGCGCAGCGCGCCGACGTTGTTCGGGTCGAGGTTGACGATCTGCGCGTAGTACGGCTGCGCGTACTCGGGGTGACCGAGGTCGTCGCCGTACCACTTGGCGAGGTGCAGGCAGAGGCGGATCTTCTCGCTCGACTCGGTCTGCTGCTGCAGCCAGTTGTTCGCGGTCTGGATGACCTCGCCCCAGCGCCCGGTGGCCTGCGCCATGCGCTCGAGGTACTTCGCCGTCTCGCGATCGTGGAAGTCCTCGCCGAGCGCGTTGATGAGCGCGTCGAGGGCCTGGTTCTTGTCGTCGAGCTTTTCCTCGAAGACGCGCGCGATCTTGCGGAGCAGCTCGGTCTTGTCGCCGGTCTCCTCACGCGTCTCGAGGCGCGCGAGGTAGAGCTCGATGAGCGGCTCCCAGCGGCCGGCGGCGTTGTGGAGCTTCTCGAGCTGCCCGAACGCCTCGTCGTGCGTCGGCGCGATCTCGAGGACCTTCTGCCACGCGGGGGTCGCGCCGTCGGCGTCGCCGAGCTTCGCTTCCCACATGTACGCGGCGCCGCGGAGCTCTTCGATCTTCTCCGCCGGCTCGGTCAGCGCGGCGCCGCGCTGCATCTTGACGTCGATGACGTCCTTCCAGTTTTCGTCCGCTGTATAGATCTTCTCGAGCGCGTCGTACGCCTCGAAGTCCTGCCCGACCTCGAGCAGCTTGCGCCACGCGTCGGCGGCGTCGAACGCCTGGTGGAGGACGTCGCCGTAGGTCTTCCCGAGCTCGCGGAAGATCTCTTTCAGCTCGTCGGGATCGAGGAAGGTCGTCGCGCGGTCCACCGTTTGATGGAGCGCCGTCACGAGCTCGTTCGGATCGTTCTGGCGGCGACGCACCTGCGCGGTCGCGCGGAGGGCCGCGAGGTTCGCGTAGTCGATGTCGAGGACGCGGTTCCAGTCCTCGAGCGCCAGCTCGTCGCGCTGGAGCTTGTCCGAGAACGTGCGCGCGCGACGCGTGAGGATGTTTACGCGATCTTCGTCGGCGCTCGCGATGTCGTACGTCCGCTCGAGGACGTCCACGAGCTCGCGCCACGACTCTTGGGTCTCGTAGAGGTTCGCGAGGGCACCGAGCGCCTCCGGATCCTCTCCGCGGAGATCGAGGACGAGCTTCCACCCGTCGACCGCCTTTTGCGGCTCGTTCAAGCGGTCCGACGCGAGGTGCGCGATCTTCGCGCGAATCTCCGCTTCGGCCACGTCGCCCGACGCGTTCTCGAGCTCGCGCTCGTAGACCGTGTTGAGCTCCGTCCAGCTCTGCTGCGCCTCGTAGATGCGCGCGAGCGCAAGGATGGCGCCCTCGTGCGACTTGTCGAGCCCGTCGAAGATCGCGCGGAAGGCGCGGATCGCATCGGGGATGCTGACCAGGCGGACCTCGTAGACCTCACCCAGGCGCGCGTAGAGATCCACGAGCTCGAGCGAGTCGCTCGTCGCCTTCACGCGCTGCTCGAGGATCTGCGCCAGATCGCTCCACGACTCGATCGAGAGGTAGATGCGATCGAGGTTCGCGAGCGCCTCGGGCTCGAGCGGCTCCACCGAGAGGACGTATTTGTACGTCTCCTCGGCCTTGCCGATGTCGCCGAGCTCGTCCTCGAACGTCTTCGCGAGGCGCTTGCCGACCGCGCGCTGCACGTTCGGATCGGTGTGGAGGCCGAGGATGTCGGCGTACGCGTTCGCGAGCGTCTCCCACCCGCCGTCGATGCCGCCGGCGAGACGCGGAGCTTCTTCGCTCGCCTTCTCGTCGACCGGGTACTCCTTGAGGGCGCGGATGTAGACGTTGAGCGTCTGCACCGGATCCATGAGCTTCTCTTCGAAGAGCTCGCCGAGGCGGTAGTACGCGGAGAGCCGCTCCTCTTGTCCTTGCGTGTGCGCGAGCTGCGCCTCGTAGACGCGCGAGAGTTTCTCCCACTCGCCAGCGGCGCGGTAAAGCGGCTCCAGGATCTCGGCGATCTCGAGCTGTTTCACGCCGGTGGCAAAGAGCGCCTCGAGCGCCGCGAGCGTGTTGACGTGCTCTGGGGCCGCGTCGAGGACGCCGCGGTACGCGCCGATGGCCGCGTCCAGATCGTTCAGCTTGGTCTGATGGACCTGACCGAGCCGGTACTTCAGCTCCAGGATCTCGTCGGGCGTCTGACCGACGTCGGCCGCGCGCACGAGGATTTGCGCCAAATCGCTCCAGCGCTCGGTCTGGAGGAACAGGCGATCGAGCGACTGGATGGCGATCAGGTTCTCGGCGTCGACCTCGACCACGCGACGGTAGCGGGCGATCGCGCTGTCGACGTCCTCGAGCTGGACCTCGAAGATCTGCGCGGTTCGAATCCCGAGCTCCACCAGGCGGCTCGGGTTCTCCTGGAGCTTGTCGAGCTCGGCGTCGTAGAGCGCGGCGACTTGGGGCCAGCGGTTCACGACCGACGCGAGGCGCTCGAGGTTCGTGAGCGTGTCTTCGTTCGCGTTGTCGAGCGCGAGGGCGCGCGCGTGCGTGTCGAACGCGGAGCCGTGGTTGTCGAGCGCGTCCTCGTAGAGGCGCGCCATGCGGTGGAGCAAGTCGACCTTCGCGAACGCGTCGGCGCCGTGCTGGACTTGGACCTCGTGCACGCTGATGAGGCGCGGCCAATCGCTGGAGGCCTCGTACACCGGCTCGAGCACCGCGGCGGCCGCGATCGGCTCCTTGTCCCCGCCCTTGAGACCCTCGAGGGCGCGGAGCGTCGGCTCGTGCGTCGCCTCTTGCTGCAAGATCTCACGATAGAGCTCGATCGCGCGCGGCACGTCCTCGAGGCGCTTCTCGTAGAGATCGGCGATGCGGTACTGGAAGCTGATGCCCTCGGCCTGATCGCCGGTCATCTCACTCTCGCGCGTCAAAACGCTGAGGAGCTCGCGCCAGTTCTCGGCCTGCTCGTAGAGCACGTCGAGGCGGGAGAGCGCCTGCAGATCGTCGGGATCGAGCTCGAGGATCTTCTGGTACGTGTCGATCGCCTGCGGGACGTCGCCGAGCTCGCGCTCGAAGACGGCGCCGACCTGGTAGAAGATGCGCTTTTTCTCTTCGGGATCGACGACGAGCTCGGCCTTCTTCGTGTAGACGCCGAGCAAATCCTGCCAGCGCGAGAGACCGAGGTAGCGCTTGATGAGCGCGTCGAGCGCGCGCACGTCGTCCTCGTCGAGGGCGAGCACCTTCTTGTAGACGGCGATGGCCGCCTCCGGGCGATCGAGCACGTCCTCTTCGATCGAGGCGGCGCGGAAGAGCGCCTCCTTCTTGTCCGACGGCTCGAGGAGGATCTCGGCCTTGGTCTGGAGGATCGCGGACAGGTCCGCGTAGCGCTCGGTCGTGCCGAAGAGGCGCTCCAGCGACTCTGCAGCAGGGAGGCTCTCGGGAGTGATCTCGAGCACCTTGCGGTAGTGCGCGATGGCGGTCTCGACGTTGCCGAGGTCTTGCTCGTAGACGCGCGCGCTCATCATGTAGAGCGCGCTCGAGAGCTGCGGGTCCTCGCTTTGCGAGGCGAGGCTCTCGTAGACGCCCGCGAGATCCTGGAAGCGGCCGGTCGCCCGCGCGATGCGGTCGATCGTCTGCTGGGTCAGCTCGCTCGCGGAGTCTTCCTTGAGCGCGCGCGCCATCGTGGTGAAGGCGGAGTTGAGATCGCCGGCGGCGTCCTCGTGGAGCTGGGAGATCTGATGGAGGAGCTCGACGCGTCGGCTGGCGTCTTCGCTGCGGCGCACTTGCACTTCGTGGGCGCCGATGAGCTTCACGTGGTCGCCGAGGTGGCGATAGAGGGGCTCGAGGAGATCGGCGATCGTGAGCTCGTGCTTCGAGTCCTTGCCGAGGCGCTCGAGCGCGTCGAACGCGGGCTGGTTCTGGATGTCGCGCTCGAGGATCGCGCGGTATCCCTCGATCGCGATCTCGACCTGCGCCATCTCCTTCTCGCGGAGGGCCGCGAGGCGGAGCATGAGGCCGAGCTGGGTGTGATCGTCGGCCGCGAGGGCGAGCTGCGCCTCGAGGTTGTCGGCGAGCTCGCTCCACATCTTCTGGCGCGTGAAGAGCGCGTCGAGCGACGCGAGCGCGCGCTGGCTGGTGGGCTCGAGCTCGAGGACCTTGCGCCAGCTGGCGACGGCGTCCTCGGGACGACCGAGCTTCTCGTCGTAGATCTGGGCCATTTGCCCGAAGAAGCCTTCGCGCGAGGCGGAGTCGTGGGCTAGCTCGACGCGCGGCTAGACGTCGCCGATGAGATCGGTCCACCGCTCGGTGCGCGTGAAGAGAGCCTCGAGCGCGGCGAGCGCTTCGTGGTCCGCCGGGTCGAGGGTGAGCACCTGCGTGTAGCCCTTGGCCGCCGCGTCGATCTCGCCGAGCCGCTCGTTGATCGCGCCGAGGCGCATCCAGTAGTCGCGCGCGAGTTGCGCGTCGGTGAGCGAGCTGGCGATCTCCTCGTAGAGCTGCACGAGGCCGCGCCACCCGTTGGACGTTGCGCTGATCGTCTCGATCTCCGTGCGCGTGCCGTCGAGGTTCGCGGGGTCTTCCTTCAGCGCGGTCGCGAGGGCCTTGAACGCGCGCGCGTGATCGCCGAGCGACTCGCTCGAAATCTTCGCGATTTTACGCTCGATCGTCACGCGCTTGGCGATGTCGCCCTCGGCCGCGCTCAAGATCTCGAGTGCGTTGATGAGCTTGGGCCAGTCGGCGCGCTCCTCGTAGATGGTCTCGAGGATGGACGCCGCCTCCGAGCGGAGCTCGTCGTGCTTGAGGAGGTGCTCGAGCGCGAGGCGCGCCCCTTCGTGCTTCGTGTCGAGGAAGAGGATCTCGCGGTAGTTCTCGAGCGCGCCCGCCACGTCGGCGACGTGCTCCTCGAGCGTCTGCCCGAGGCGGAACTTCAGGTCGATGAGCTCGGCCTCGGTGACGTCGAGCTCGATCCGGCGACGAAGGACGTCGACGTAAGGCTCCCACCGCTCGAGTTGCCGGTAGAGCACGTCGAGCGCCGCGAGCGCGCGACCGTCGGTCGGCTCGTCTTCGAGGACTCCAACATAGGTCTCGACGGCCTTGTCGATGTCCTTGACCTCGGTCTCGTAGAGCTTCGCGATCTCGTAGGAGATGCGCTTCTTGTCCGCCGCGTCGACGGACAGCTCGCGCTTCTTCTCGTAGATCCCCATGAGATCCGCGTAGCGCGACGTCTGGCGATAGAGACGCTCGAGCGCGGAGAGGGCTTCGGCGTTCTCGCCGTCCACGTCGTACACCGCGCGGTAGGCCGCGAGCGCGTCGTCGATGCGACCGACCTCTTCGACGAGCACGCGTCCCAGCTTCAGGCGCAGCGTGATCTGGAGATCGCGATCGGTCGCGTCTTCGACCGCCTTCGTGTACGCCGCGATGAGGCGGTCCCAGCCCCCGACGACCTTCGCGGCGCGCTCGGCGTCGGCGTGGGTCTGCTCGTCGTGCGGCGAGAGCTCGAACGCCGTGAGGTAGCGATCGAACGCCTTCTGCGGCTCCTTGACGCGCCCCTCGTAGAGCGCCGCGACCTCGCGCAAGAGCGCCAGCTTCGCGTGCTCGTCGGCTTCGTGACCGAGCTTGACCTCGATCGCGTTCGCGAGCGCCTTGCTGTTGTTGGCCTGCGTGTAAATCGGGATGAGGGCCTCGGCGGCCAGCAGGTTGTTCGGCTCGAGCTCGAGCACCTTCTCGTACGCCTTGGCGGCGCGATCGAGCTTCTGCTTCTTCTCCTGCCACAGCTGCGCGATTTTGAAGAGGAGGCCGATCTTCGCTTCTGGCTTGGTCTCTTTGGCTTCTTGCTGCTCGAGGACGCGGATGAACTCGTCCCACTTGCCGGTCTCGGCGTAGAAGACCTCGAGATCGTCCCAACGGCCGAGCGCCAGGTACTTCTTCTTGAGGGCCTCTTGGGCCTTGCGATCGTTCGGGTCGAGCGTGAGGAGCTGGCGCCACGCGTTGACGGCGCCTTCGTCGTTGTTCAGGCGATCGCCGTAGATCGTGCCGAGCTTCGTGAGGATCTGGACGCGCTGCGCGGCGTCGTACGTGATCGCCGACTGCTTCTCGAGCACGTCGACGAGCTTGTCGAACTCTTTGCTGCGCTCGAAGAGACCGGCGAGCGCGCCGAGGGCGTCGGCGTTCGACTCGTCGTTGGCGATGACCTCGTTCCAGAGATCGATGCAGATCTCCGGCTTTTTCACGCGCTCGGTGGCGAGCTTCGCGATCTCGAGGAACTTGGCGGCGCGCTCGGGGCCGGGGCCCAGGCGCTCGGCCTCGCGGCGCTGGAGGCCCAGGAGCTTTTCCCAGTCCCTGCGCTTCTCGTACATCTGGCGCAGGTAGTCGATGGCCAGCGCGTTGTCGGGCTCGAGCGCGAGGACCTGCTCGTACGCCTTCACGGCCTCCGCCTGGTTGGCGAATTTGGTGACGTACAGGTCGGCTGCCTTGGCGAAGAGCTCGACCTTCTCGTGCGGCTCGGTGACCGCCGCCGCGAGCTGCAGCAGCGTCTTCACGTATTCGTTGTACCGCTTGGCGGCTTCTTGCTTGTCCGCGAGGGCACGGAGCTCGCTCACCTTGTCGGCGGACACCGGCGCTGCGGCCGCAACGGGGGCCGGGGCGTCCTGCGGGGAATGCGCGACCTGCGCGGGCGCCGGGGTGGGCTCTGGCGCGGCTGCGGCTGGCGCGACCGGCGCAGGCGGCGGCGACGCCTCCAGCTTCATCTCTTCGCGGGACGGTTCGTCGTGTCCGGGCGGCGGCACCGATTTGGCGCGGGGCGCCGGCGCGACGGACGGCGCGCGTGCGGGCGGTTCGCTCATCGGGCGGGCCTCGGGCTGGCGCGCTTGCTGGAGAAGCTCCGCCGGGACCTCGCCCACCCGGGTGGCGTCGTCGGGCGGCGGCTCGGAGTCGCCCTCGAGGCGGCTGCTCGGCGTGTACCCGGCGGGCGGCGGACGCGTGGCGACCTTGCGCGGCTCGCCGTCCGCCGAGACCGGAGGCGGCGCTTGCGAGGCCGTCGTCGGCTTGAGCGTCTCGCCGATTTGCGCCTCGAAGGCGCGCAGCTGCGGGTGCTCGGGCTCGAAGGCCGCGAGGCGCTGGAAGACGAGGCGCGCCTTGATCAGGTTCCCCGTCTGACGCCACGCGATCGTCCCCGCCTGCGCGAGGAGGAAGGTCGCGTTGCCGTTCTCACCCGCGCGGGTCGCCGCTTCTTCGGCGATCGTGAGGACGCGATCCCAGTCGCCGCCCTTTCGGCCGTACGTGTCGCGCAAGAAGTGGAACGCGCCTTCGTTCTCGGGATCGAGCTGGATCGACTCTTCGAGGAACTTGGTCCCGACGTCGACGTTCTGGTGACGCGACACCCACCGCGTGCCGAACGAGAGCGCCAACGACGCGCGCGACTTGCGATCTTCGGCCTGCTGGACGATCTGCTTCTGCGTCGACTCGAGCCGCTCGATGGTGCCCTCTTCAGTGAGGAGGCCTTCGTAGAGCGCGGCGGCTTGTTTGTTGAGCGGGTCGGACTCGTACGCCTTCTCGAGCATCGACGCCGTCTCTTGCGGCGCGAAGCGTTTGGCGACGCGCGCGGCGCGGAGGTAGAGGCGCGCGCGTGTCGAACCGTTGGCGGTGTCGCTCGCGACGCGCAGGAGCTGAGCCACGTGGGTCTGCCACGAGCCGCTCTCGGCCTGCACGTCCTCGAGGCAGGCGCGCGCGTCTTGGTTTTCACCGCTGCTCGCCGCGAGACTGCGCGCGTAGGTCGCGGTCGCCTTGTCGTAGTCGCCGACGTCGCAGAGGACGTCGCCCAGCTCCAAGAGGAGCGCGCTCGCGACCGGTCCTTCTTTGACGGCCTTCAGCTCCAGCTCGAGGAGCTTCTGAACCATGTTGAGCTTGCCGAGCGACCAGTAGATCGCGCGCGCGTGCTCCAGGCTCTCGATGAGCGCCGGGTTCAGCTTGTAGGCGTCTTGAAAATGCTTGAGGGCTTTGACGCCCGAGAGGAACTTCGTCTCGAGCACTTGCCCGAGCTTCAGATGGAACGCCGCTTTGGCCGTGTTGGCGGCGCCGCCCGCGATGCCTTTTTCGAGCTCTTCGACGAGCCCCTGCCAATCGCGGATTCTCTCGAGATGCGTCAGACGATCCTGAAGGTCCATGGATCCCATTGAGTTCGGAAGACAAATCTTGGAGCGAGGACCGCCCGCCCCATAGAGCGACGACGCGTTCCGGCCACCCTACTTCTCCATCGAGGAGGCTATCAGAGCGACGCGACGGAAACACAGGTGAAGATGACATCCCGTGTCATCTTCCCGCGGCGTCGAGCCCTCTCTAGTAGCGCTAGTACCGCTTGACATTGGCGCCTCGAACAGGGCGCATTGCGCGGGCTCGAACGTGTGGGAGAGGCGCGCTTACTGGAGCGTCCCGTTCAGCTTGGTCGCGAACTGCTGGGCCTGCGCGCACTGATCCGCGTAGCGCTCCTTCGCGGCACCCTTGCAGATGACCTTGTTGAACGACTGCAGCATCTGGATGGCTTCGTTCTTCCGCGGCGGGTTCACCGCGGCGTACGCGGCGCCGAGGTTGAAGTACGCGATCGGCTGACCCGGCTCGTTGCACGGGCCGCACGCCTTCTTCGCCGCCTCGTACTCGGGGATCGCGCCCGCCACGTCGCCGCGGCTCTCCTTGATCCCGCCCGCGAGGGTATGGAGCGTGAAGAGGTGCTTGTCGCCGTCCTTGGAGAAGGCGAGGCCTTCCTTGGTGACCTGCTCCGCCGCGTCCACGTAGCCGAGGCGCATGTAGAGGTCTGCGAGCGGACCATAGAAGCCGAGCTCGTCTGGCTTCACCTCGATCGCCTTCGTGTAGTTGTTGAGCGCGCCCTGCTCGTCGTCCGTGTGCAGCAGCACTTCGGCGAGCTCGTGGTACGCGTCGCCCAGGTTCGGATCCTTCTGGATCGCCTGCTGGAGCGGCTCCTTCGCCTCGTTCCATGGGCCGGTCGCCATCTGGCCGGGCTTCTTCGCGATCTGCTCGAGCGCGTAGCCGTGCTCGAAATAGTAGCTCGCGAACGTCGGCGCCTGCTTCTCGGCCGACGCGCACGTCGACGCGACCTTCTGCCAGTCTTCCTTCTTGTGGTACGCGAGCGCAAGCTTCCACATGATCCGGTGGTTGGTCGGATCGAGCTTCGTCGCCTGCTCGTACTTGCTGATCGCCTCGTCGACGTTCATCGACTTGGCCTTGTCGCCCTCGTTGGCGAGGTTCACCGCCTCGATGTTGTTGCGGGAGCACCCGGAGGCGATGGCGACGAGGGACGCGAGCGCGAGCTTGGCGAGCGTTTGCATGCGGGCGCGAGCTTAGCTCGGTTTTTGTATCGGCTGGAAGGGAAAGGCGCGGCGGTGGGACCCGCGCCCCCCTGCGCCCCGGCGGGCCGCGGACCTTCGATGCCGCAACTCAATTCAGTTTCAGCCCGGAGGGATGGCTCGTCCCGCGACGTCCAACCCTGCGACGCACGCGGCGTATGCAACTGCGAAGAGAGCCAGAACGCCTAGCACGTAGACGATCACGACCCAGCGAGAGGAGTCACGGACGCCTGCGGCGAGCGCCTCACGGGGCACGCGCGAGCGCCTCACGGCCGCAGCGGCCTGCATCGAAAAAAACCGCATCGTTCGCCCATCCCGGCCGGGCTTTCACAGCTGCGCGAAGAACGTCGCGACCGCGGGGGACAGGCCCGGAAGCGACGGACGCTCCGGAATGCGCTCCTCTCCGCGCACATCCGAGTGCCCGCTCTTCGTCACCACGCGAACGCTCCGCGTCTGGGGCATCACGATCCAAGTGACCTCGACGCCGTGCGCCAGGTACCACTCGGCCTTCTTTTCGAGGTACGCGAGCGTATCGAGCTCTCCGGCCACTTCGACGGCGAGGATCGGCGGCACCCGCGCGAACCCTGCCTCCGGCGGCTTCTCGCGAACCCACACCGCCGCGTCGGCCCCGCGCACTTCGTCGTCGAGGAGCATCCCCGCTTCGTTCCCGCCGACGAGGAAGCCCTCATGCGCGCTCCTCCACCCCGCAAGCTCCGCCACGATCGCGACCGCGACGAACGCCTGGATCTCCCCGCACGGCGGCATGAACTCGAGCCTCCCGGCCACGTACTCGTACCGACCCGGCCCCTTCGGCCACGTCTCCCGGAGCCGAGGATCGAACCCATTGGGCAGCGAAGGCAACACGGCCGGCCACCGGACAGCATCCGCCGGCACAATCGTCAGCTGAGGGTAAGGAGTCGCGGCCGCCACGCCCTAACTATAAGCCCCCCCCTCCCCCAGCGCACCCCACACAAACGAAAACCGCCGACCCTCTTCAGGATCGGCGGTCTTCTAATCCCCCCGAAAAACGCCCCTCAGTCACCAGGATTAAAGATGATGGGGTACACGACGGTCACGATGCCGCCCTCGGGCTGCGGGAAGCTCAGGTTCGAGAACCCGCGCACGACGCAGCTGACGACGCCCTGATCCGGAAGATCCGAGCCTCCGTCCGATGCGGTCGAAACCGCGCCGGAGCGATCGATGACGAACTTCACGGCCACGCGGCCCTGGAGGTTCGGGTTCGTGCGCAGACCGTTCTCGTAGCAGAGACGGAAGCGACCGAAGTTCTGGCGGACGATGCGCTGGATGACCTCCGGCGGGAGGCGGCCGTTCACCTGCGTCGCGCCCTGGCGGATGCTGGGGCTCTTCGTCTGGTGCGCGCCGCCGAGGCGGCCGTGGCCGTTGCCGAAGCCCTGACCGGTGCCGGTGCCGGCGCCGTGACCGAGCGTGCCGATGTTGCCGAGGCCGATGCCCTCGCCGCGACCGCCGCCGCCTTCGCCGACGCCGGAGAGGCCGAGGCCGCCCGCGCCGAACGAGTCGCCGATCGCGTCGCCCCACATGTTGCCGCGCGCGCTCATCGGGTCGATGCCCGACGAGTCCTCGCGGCCCCACGGCGCGGTCGGCGCGTTGGGATCGCCGCCGGCGCCCGTGTTGAGGAGGCCGATCATTCCGAACTCGGCCGCCTCACGAAGCGCCGCCACGCGCGCGAGGTGCGGATCCGGGTTGTCCTTGGGGCCCTGGACTCCGTACTTCTTGCCGGTGTCCTTGGTGTTCGGGTTGCCCATCGAGCCCTCTTCGCCCTTGGCGCGAGTGCCCGTTCCGCCTTCTTTGTTGTCGGCGTTGGCGTCCGGCTGCTGCTCGGTCTCCTTCTCTTCCTGTTCGCGCTCGGCGGCAGCGTTCAGGTATTTCTGCATGAGGAGGAGCGCGTCGCGGTCGATCGCCTCGCTGTCGTCGAGGTTCATGCGCGGCATGAAGAACGCGAGCGACGCGACGATGCCCATGTGCAGGAGGAACGAGAGGCCCGTGTACATGTACGCGGCCGCTTCGAACTGCGCGAAGAGACCCGCGGGCGGCGCCTTGCCGGCGTTGACTGCGCTCACCTGGAACGCGAGGCCGCCCCCACCAGAGGACTCCAGCTCCATGCGCGCCTTCGCGCCCGTCGGGAGATCGAAGTCGTGCGCGCCCGAGAGCTCGCTCGACGGACGCGCGCGCCCCGACGCGATCAGGTCACCGAAGCTGACCCTGCCCTGGCCCGGGATCTCGACCCAGCCGGTGGAGCGCGGAAGGATGACGAGCGACGCGGATCCACCGCGCGCCACGACGATCGGCGCGCGCGTCGTCCCGAGCGTCTCGCTCGGCACGAAGTAGTCGCACGCGATCTTTCCGATCTGCTCCTCGCCCGCGTACCAGTTGCGCGGCGGCGTGAGGTGCGAGACGTGGAGGATGTTCTGGTCCCACATGACCATGACCTCGACGGCGGCGAGGTGCGCGACCTCGACCTCGTCGGGGTTCACGTCGGGACCCGACTTCACCATCGAGTAGGTGAACGGAGCGTTCGGATCGAAGTCCGGCGTGGCGAGCGCGGCTGCGCCCGAGACGATCATCTGGTCACGCGCATGCGCGACGAACGGGTTCGCGCCCGGCATCGTGCCGAACGGATTGGCTGGCGCTCCGCCCGCGAACGGGTTGGCGGCGGCGAACGGATTCGACGGCGCGGCGGCGGCGGGTCCGCCCCCGGCGAACGGGTTGGCCTGCGGCGCGCTCGGCGGCGCGGACTCCGGCGGAGGCGCCATGACGGGCTCCTGGCGCGCGGCAACCGGCGGCGGAGGAGCGCTCAAGGCGGCGGCCTCGGCCCCTTCGAGCACGATGAGCGTCGATCCGATTTGGATCTGATCGCCCGGGCGCACCTTGCACTTGTTCACGCGCTGCCCGTTCACGAGCGTGCCCGGCTCGTTGCCGAGATCGATGAGCGTGATGTCACCGGGGCTCGCGACCTCGATGACTGCGTGCATACGGGACGCGAGCTCGTCGTCGACGCGCAGGTGGCTGCGCGGGTCCTTACCGACCTTGACGATGTCCTGCGCGATCGTATCGCGGCGGATCAGCTGATCGCCTTGATAGAGCGCAAACGTGAGCGCGACCTTCGCCTTGCCTTCCATGATTTCGACCTTCCGCCGTGAGTGGCGTTACTTCCCGAACCGAGCAGCCCCGTCAGATCACTTCCCGATGGGGGGTGTCGGGGGGAGCGGCGACGCTCCCCCTGACGATGAGTCCTAGAGATTTTCGACGGACTTCAACATCTCCGGCACGAAGCTCGTGCGCGGACGAATGAGAGTCGTGCGCACGGGTCCGGGGCGAACGCGAATCGTCGCGTCGTTCGGACCAAAGCCACCCGCGCTGAGCGGATCGTCGGAGAACTCGTAGCCGTAGCCGTCTTCTTTGCCGCCGGCGCCTGCGGGCTTCGCGGCCGCAGCTCCACCGCCCGCACCTGGAGCCTGAGCAAACGAGCTCGCTGCCGCGGTCATCACGAAACCGGCCGCCAAAATTCCGAGGACAATTCGCTTCATTGTTTTCTCGCTCCGAAGGAAACGTTACCCGGAAAACCGGCTCCCGCTGGGGGGTGTCGCGGGGAGCGGCGACGCTCCCCCTGACGTTGCGTCCAAGAAGTGTAGGCGGTTCGGTGCCGAACTACACTTTTGTTCAATATCCTCGCAAAAATCCGCTCAGATTACAGTATAAGTGTAGCGCATCCGTGCGTATTCGGTCAACTAGGCCGATCGGAGCGAAGGCCTGTTTGGAAGGGACACTTCGGTTCGACAAAAGTTCCCAAGCCCAGACACACGAATGTGTCCGGGCCTTGGTTCACGCGGAAAGAGGCGGTGATTTTTGGATCACTTCTTCGGTTCGGGCGCCGCGGTGGCGCCGCCGGCCGGAGCTGCTGCCGCGCCTGACGCGGGCGGAGGCGTCTGAGGCGCCGCCTTCTGCTCCTCACCAGGGAGGTTCAAGAAGGTGATCGTGTCGTCGATGTCCTGCATGCGCTCTTTCGAGCGCTTCACGGCGCCGGCGTACTCGGGCTTGTCGCTCGCCTTGTCGACGAACTGCTGGAGGATGCCCTTCGCCGACGTGAGCGCGGCGATCGTCTTGTCTTTGCCGCCGCCCGCCTTGGCCTTGTACTCCTGCGTGAGGATGCCCTCGTTGTAGTAGACCTCGGGACGATCGGGGCTCAGCTTCTTGCAGGTCTCGAGCTCCGCCTGGACGCCGGCGACCTGCTTGTCGTAGTTCACGTCGTCGATCTGGCCGCGCATCGCGAGCGCGAGCCCGAGGTGCGCATCGTAGTCGTTCGGGCGCATGTCGAGCGCCTTCCTGTACGCGTCCTCGGCTTGCTTGAAGCCGCGGAACGACAGGTTGACGGCCGCGTAGTTCATCTGTGCTTCGAAGAACTTCGGATCCAGCTTCGCCGCCGACGCGAACTCGGCGACGGCGCCGTTCACCTGACCGAGCTCGTTTTGGATGAGGCCGGCGGTGTTGTGGATGGGCGCGTAGTTCGCGTTCTTCTTGATGGCCTGCGACGCGACGAGCGACGCGAGCTCGAGCTGCTGCACGTCGGCGCGCTTGCCCATCGCGGCGTTCGTCGTGATGGAGCGGCCGCGCGAGCCCTTCGCGCTCACCCTGCTCCCGCCTGCGCGCTTCTTCGCCTGCTGGAAGTAGTAGAGCGCGAGCTGGTTGAAGGCCGGCATGTACGCGTCGTCGATGGCGAGCGCGCGCTGCAGGTTCTTCTTCGCGCACTCCATGTCGTCCTTGCAGCCGTCGCCGCTCTGCGCGCTGTCGCGCATCATCTGGAACATGGCGAGGTTGACGAGCGCGGGGACGTTCTGGAACTGCGCGTCGAGCACGGCCTGCTGGAGCGTGCTGATCGCGTTGTCCTCGTTGCTGTCGGCTTTGTAGGCGTAGAGCGCGAGCTGCGCCTTCGCGGAGTGGGCTTTGCCGTCCTCCTTGAGGGCCTTCTCGAAGTAGCTCTTCGCCTTGTCGTCGTTGCCGCAGCGCTGGTACGCGAGGCCGGCGTTGAACGTGGCCTCGCTGAACTGACGGCTCTTCTCTTCGTCGTGCGCGACCTCGAATTTCTTCGCGACGTCGGAGCAGGTGGCCTCGTTCCAGTCGTTCGCCTTGTCGTGCGCGTTGAATGCTTCGAGCGCGGCGTCGTACTTCCTGCTCGCCTCCACGCTCACGACCGGGTCGGCGTCCGGCTGCTTTTTCTTCGTGGTCGGGGCGTCCGGCCCTTTGCCGCCGCCTCCGCCGCACGCCGCGACGGCAAGAAGCGCGAGGAGACCGAATGTGATCTTCGACGTCATCATGGCGCTCCTCACTTCTTCCTCGGCTTGGGCTTGGCCCCTGCCCTGGGCGCGTTGCCCGTCGGCTTCTTCCCATCGTCGTCGCTCGACCCCGCCGCGGGCGTGGACGGCTTGTCGGCCGGACCGGAGCCCGCGGGGTGATAGAGCTGCCCACCGACCACGAGCGGCGGCGGCTTGTCGTCGAGGCCGCTGTTCGACATCGTGGGCGCGCCACGGATCTCGTCGACGACGTGGTATTCGGCCTTATAGTTCTTCGCGAGCCAGACCTCGCAGTTACGCGAGAACTCGTCGAAGTACTGGTACTTCACGGACAGATCGAGGCACTTCTTGAGCGCCGGCTTGGCGTTGTTGTCCTTGAAGGGCTGGCTCGCGCCGTCGAGGGCGTCGTAGTACGTGCCGCGGATCTCGTTGTCCTTCTTCCAGGCCTCGGGGATCGGCGCCCTACGGAAGTCGTCGACGAAGTCGCCCCACATTCCACCCGAGCGCGAGCCCGCGGCGATGACCCACTTCGGCGGCGGCTCCGGCTTCAGCTCGAGGATTTTGACGTACTCGGGCTCGACCGAGCGGATCGCGTCGCTCTTCTTCTTGTACCACTCGGCGACCTTGGTCTTGATGTGCTTGAGGACGGTGTCCTTGTCGCCTGGCCCCTTGTACTCGGGGAATTTCAGCGGATCGACCTTGGTCTTGCGCTGCTCCTCGGCGGCGGCGAAGTACGCCTCGCCGACGGCGTTCAAGGCCTTGGCCATGCGCTTGTAGTACTGGCTTTCGTCCTCGCCGGGGTACGCGCTCTTGATGCGCGCGGCCGCGTCGTCGGGGTTCTGCCAGATGGTGCGGACCTTGGCGTACTCGCCCTTCGCGTTGCCGTCGCCATTGCGAATGTGCGTGTACGCGCGCGCGAGGGTGGCGTGCGCTTGCACTTGGACGTCCGGCGCGGCTTTGTCGATGACGCCCATGTAGCCGCTGAGCGTCGCCTTGGCCTTGTCCCAGTCTTCCTTCTCGGCGTAGTGCGCGCCGACCGCGAACGCGATCTGGGCGGTCTGCGCCGGCTTGTTCGCGCCGTAGTTGCGCGTGAAGATCTGCGCGTCGCTGATCGCCTCTGCCTCTTGCCCCAGCTGGATGCGCAAGATGACCGCGTCGGAGAGCGCGGCGTCGGCCTTGTCGGCGTTCTTGTCGGCCTTCGCGTATTTCTCGTACCACTCGGCCGCCTGATCGTAGACGGCGATGGCCTGGTAGTTCCCGCCGATTTCGTACATCGCCTTCTTGGCGAGCGGGGACTTGTCCATCTGGTATTGCGGGTTGAGCAGCGTCATGCGCGCGCGGATCGCCTTGGCGATGAGGCGCGCGGCCTGGAACGCGCGGGCGGCGTTGTAGACGATTTCGTCGCAGCGCTCGGCCTGCGGCGCTTGGCCGTTGGCGATCGGCTGCTCGCAGTACTTACGGAAAAGCTCGTAGTACGCGTTGCCCGCGTCCTCGTTCAGCTTCAGCGACTGCGCGCCGCCCTTGTCCGCGTTGGCGACGAGCCCCTCGGCCTTGAGGCGGAGGATGTCGACCTGGATCTTGTTGAGCGACGTGCACTGCTCCTGGTTCTTCGCGAGCTTGTCGCCTTGGCAGTAGAGCTCGATGAACTTCGGGACGTCCGTGGCCATCTCGTCGAAGCACGTCGGGCGCTTCGGGTTGTAGTGCGAGCCGACGACGTTCACGCTCTCGAGGTACAGCTGCGCCGCGTAGATGCCGACGTCGCGATCCGCGTTGTTCATCGCGATGTCGCGGAAGGCCATGCCGGCCTCCTCCCAGTGCTGCGACTCGAAGTACGTGCGCGCGCGCGCGTACTTGACCTCGACGAGCTGCTCTTGACCCTGCGTGTCGTTCGGACCGGGCTTGATGTAGCAAATGTACCGGTTGAACGCCTGGACCATGCCCTTCTGGTTGTCGGTGAAGTCCTTGGGCTTGAGCTTCGCGTCCTCGTCGGCCTTCGTCTGCTCCTTCGTCGGCTTCTGGCCAGGGAGGTTGCCGGCGCCCTTCTTGTCCTCGCCCTTCGAGTGCGTCTGCTCGTAGATCTTCTGGTAGCAGAGCACGCTCGCGTAGGCGGCCTCGGGGGCGTCGGCGCCGGTCGGGTTCTCTGCGACGACGCTGTCGAACGCCGGGCCGCAATCGCCCCAGCGCTCCTGGAAGTAGAGGAGGTCGGCCATCGCGTATTTGATCTTGTAGATCGTCGGCCAGTCCTCTTTGACGATGCGCGGGAACAGGAACGTCGCGAACTCCGGCGCCGTCCACTCGTCGACGACACGCTTGTAGAGGTACGCGGCGAGGCCCATCGTCTTCTGATCGCCGGTGCCGCGCTGGCCGCCTGAGCCGACGGCCTCGAGGTGCCACGCCATGCCGGTCTCGACCGCGAGCGATGCGGTGCGGTTCGCGCAGTCCTGCTTCGCTTCGGCCGGGCGGCCCGACGCCTTGAAGGCCTCGTAGACTTTGACCTGGTTGTCGATCTCGACCTTGATCGCGTCCTTGTTGCCGGACTTCAGCGCCAGCGTCGCCTCGGTGATGTGCGTCTGGTACGCGCAGTACTTGTCACCTTGTTTGTCGCGCGCGATGAGGTCGCGGTAGAGCGTGATGGCTTCGGGGTAATGACCGGTGTCCAGGTAGTTCTGGCCCAGGTCATCCATCATCTTGTACGTCTCTTCGTTCGTCCCACCCTTCGAGATGTTCTTGAAGAAGTTGTACGCCGCGCTCGGGTCGCCCTTGAGCGCGTAGACGGGGATGATGTCGCGGCGCGCGCTGTCGGCGAGCTTGCTCGCGTTCGGCAGCTGCGCGAACTGGACGCCGTAGTCGATCGTCTTCTTGAAGGCGTTCATCGCCTTCTCGAACTCGCCCTTGTTCCAGAAGACGTAGGCGAGCTTGTACCAGGCGTAGCCGTAGACCTTGTTGTTCGGCGGCGGGTACTTGATGACCTCGACGTACGCGTCGCGCGACAGATCCCACTTGCTCGGATCGCCCTGCGCTTCGTTGAAGAAGAGCTCGCCGAACGCGAGGTACGCGTTGGGGATGTACTTCGAGTCGGGGCGCTTCTGAATGAGCTCGTAGTAGACCTTGCGCGCGTTGGCGTAGTCGTTCCCCTGCTCGTGCTCGTACGCGAGGTAGTAGAGGACTTCGTCGAGCTGCGCGTAGGTCGGGTACTCGTTCTTGACGAGGTTGTAGTAGGTGATGGCGCGCGTGCGGGCGGCCAGCATGATCTTCGCGGCGTCGTTCGCCTGCGTCTGCTTTTGACCGGCGCCGTTCGGGTTGGTCTTCTTCAGGCCGTCGCGCTCGACCTCGGCGTTCGTCTTGTCGCGGAATGCGGCGCTCTCGAGCTCGACGTAGTCCTCCGCGAGGCGTCGCGCGAGCGTGGGGCGATCGCTCGCGTTCTTGGGCGTGCCGCCGAAGAGGCTCTCGAGGCCGCTGATCTCGGTCGCGAGGAGCGCGCGCTGGCGCGACTTCAGGCGGTTCGCGCGCTGGTCGCGCTGCGAGGAGGCAATCTCGAGGTCGGGCTGGTTCGGCTTGGTCTGCTGATCGCGCTTCTTCAAATCCGCCGGCGGAGGCGCCGAGTGGAAATTCACCTGCGGCGCCTTGCCGTGCTTGGTGACGTCGAAGTTCGTCGGGCCGTTGTTGGAGCAGGCGATGAGCGCCTGCTTGGCCTTGTCCTCGATGCAGATGCCGGCCGTGCCGTCCGCGGCGAATGCGGCGGACGCGCTGGCGAAGACGAGCGCGCCGCTGACCAAAGTGAAGAATCGGTTCATCTAGCTACCTCCCACACTTCGAGGTGATCGTCTGACGGTAGAAGCCGAGCTCGTCGCGCCAGTACTCGCCGTCGAACGGCCAGATGACGTGCTCCTCGTCGGGCTTCACGATGTTGCGCGCGGACTCGCTGGCGGTGACCTGCGCGCCGGCGATGGCCGCGTCGAGCTGGTTACGTTGCGCGGCGGTGATGTCGATGAGGATCTTCGCGCTGTCGCGGAGATGCTCGTTGAGCTCGTCGAGGTTTCGCTGGTAGCGATCCTTCGCGAGCTGGCCGGCGTTACGAACGGCGATGTCGCGCGCGAGCTGCAGCGCGTCCTTCGTGTCGTTGCCGAGCGGTGAGTCCTGGAACGACTGCGGCGCCTTCTTGAAGCGCACGCCTTCGTCGTCCAAGACCTGCACGTACTGCAGGTTCCTGAGGAGCTGGCGATCGGAGAGGGCGTTTTCCACGACGATCTTGATCCGCGGCGGAACGTCGACCTTGCCGTCCCGCACCTCCTTCAGAAACTTGAAGAAGGCCTCTTCTTGGTTGTCACCCTGGAAGCGCTTCATGACCGCCGAGAGATCGTTGAAGATCGGCTGATACTTCTGCTGAAACCGCGCGACGATGACGGTGGCGTCGTCGTACTGGCAGTTGGCGAAGTAGATGACCGCCTTCAGGACCTCGGCCTCCGGGTAGTAGCTGTTCGGGAAGTACGGGGCCTGGAGCGTGTGGATGTTGCCGAGCGCGTGCGAGTAGTCGCCGGCCATGAAGTACGCCCACGACTCTTCGAAGAGCGCGTCGAGCCAGTACTCGCTCGCGACGTCGACCTTGTTCCAGTACTTCACGGCCGCCGAGAGCTTCTGCCCGTCGATGGTCGGCGTGTTGTTCTCGTCGAGGCGAATCGATGCCGAGTAGTACGTGCGCGCCTGCGAGAGGAAGGCGAGATCGCGCATGCGCGACTCGTCCTCGACGCCCTCGGCGCCCTCGTCGATCGCGCCGACGATCTTCTGGAACGACTGGACGGCCGGCACCGATTTGCGGAGCTGGACGTTCGAGATGCCCGAGAAAAACTGGCCTTTGACGTAGTACTTCGACTCGCGCGCGACCTTGCCGAAGAGGCGGAGCGCCTCCTCGTACTGGCGGTTGCGGTACTTGTAGCGGCCGAGGAGATAATTGAGCTGCCAGTAGAGATCGCGCTGGTTCGGGTTGTCGAACTTCGCGATGTCGCCGTCGGAGTACTTGCCGACGCGCTCGACGATGTCGGCGGGCTCGGGCAAGTCGGTGGCGAGCTTGGAGAGCCACAGGAGCGTCTCCTTGAACTTGAGGTGGTTCGGCTTGTCGGCGATCTCGCTGAAGATGCCGTACGCCGCTTGGTAGAACTTCAGGCGGTAGAGCGCGATCGCGAGGTGGTACTGCGCGAGCTGCTTGTTGCCCTCGTCGTCCCCCGTCTCCCCCTTGTAGACGCGGTAGAGCGCGAGCGACGCGTCCGCCCACTTCTCGCCGTCGAACAAGCGCTTGGCCTGCGCGGCCTGCTCGGTCATCTGACCTGCGGCGGGCGGCGGCGAGTTGTCTGAGCTCGCGACGGCGGCGGTCGGCTTCTGGCCGGGTTTGGCGGCGGGCTGCGGATCGTCCAGCTCGATGTCGGCCGGCTTCGTCGTCGTCGTCGGCTGCGTGACCGGCGGCTTCGGCTTCGGCTTCCTCCTCTGCGCCTCGGCGTGCGACGCGAAGGTGAGGGCGCCGAGCGAGAGCGCAGAGAACGCCAGAACCAGGCGAGTCGTACGCGCTACGGAAATACGCATCGTCATGCTCCTCGTCGCGGCCGAATCGGGGGGAGGACCGGCCTTGACGTGTCGAGTGTCGAGTGTCGCGTTCGTGTCTGTGGCCCGCGGCTCAGCCGCGCGGGGAAGGTCTTTGCATCGGAAGGCGGTGCAGGTGGTGCAGGTGGTGCAGAAGGCGGGTCAGAAGCTTACCGGGTGTGGAGCTCAGAGAACCCGCGAAAGAGCTCGGCGAATTTCCCAACGATGTTGAAAAGATACTCGCATCGAGCGGCGAGATGGTACGAAGCGAATTTCGCTTTTGTCAAGGCAAAGCCGCGGAGATGGGAACAAAAGCGTCGTCTCGCGTGGGTGCTCGTCTGCCTTTGAGACACCAGATGGCCGCACGTTGGGTCGGTTGGTCTCGACTTTCTCGTCGCGCGGCGTGACTCTCGCTCGGGCCCGCGCGAGCCTCTCCCAAGTCGCCAAGCAAAGTCGCCAAGACTCGCAGACGAGAAGAGTAGAAGATTCGAAGGGTCTATGGCCAACTGGCCATTCGTGTTGTTGACGGGAGAAAGCGCCGCGCGTTACGTTCCGCGCGCACAGATCTGCAGTACCCCCTCTCCCCACTCCCTCGTAAGCCCTCGTGAGCCGGTGAGCAGGACCAACCTGGAGACGCGATGATTCGTTCGATCTGGACGCGTGGCAAAGTAGTCATGACGGTGGCCGCGGTCGTTGGCGCGGGCTTGGGGAGCCCTCTTTTTGCCGGCTGTAAGGCTACCGGCGTCGGCGATCCGTGCATTCCCGAGCAGGAGTACGAGCCGACGTTCAACGGCTTCGACGAGCAAGAGGTCAACGTCGAGAGCAAGAGCTTTCAGTGCCAGACGCGCCTCTGCCTCGTGAATCATTTCCGCGGCCGCGTGTCGTGTGCGTACGGGCAGGACGAGAACGGCCAGCCCGCGAACGGCTCCAAGAACTCGTGCACCGTCCCCGGCGCGAAGGACGCGATCGTCGGCAACCAGGCCGACGCGAAGAAGAAGGCCGCCGTCCCTGCGCAGTGCACCGACCGCATCAGCGACAAGGCCGTCTACTGCTCGTGCCGCTGCGCGAACATCGACAACAAGACGGACGACGGCGCCAACTACTGCAAGTGCCCGGACGGGTTCGCGTGCACGCAGCTCGTCACGTCGATCGGCCAGGGCGACACCGGCCTCACCGGCGCGTACTGCATCAAGAACGGCACCGACTACGACCGCAACAAGGCGTGCCAGGTCACCTGCGACGCCAACGTGAAGAACGCGAACTGCCAGTAGGCAGGACGCGTTATCGCGTGGCGTGACGTGAGCGTGGATCGGCGCGCGATCGGCAAGCGCGCCGAGGACGCCGTGCAGGTGTACCTGGAGGCGCGCGGCTTTCGCTTGCTCGCGCGCAACCTTCGGCTCGGCGCGCTCGAGCTCGATCTCGTGATGAAGCAAGGCCCGCTCGTCGCGATCGTCGAGGTTCGAACACGCGGCCCAGGCAGCTTCACGGGGCCGTTCGCGAGCGTCACGCACACGAAGCGCGTGCGCCTCTTGCGTGCGGCAGAACGCCTCTGGAGGGACACGCTCCGCGGCATGCGTGACGTGGAGCGCGTCCGCATCGACGTGGCCGCGGTGAAGTTCGACCAAGACCGTGCGCACATCACCTATCAAGCGGGCGCGATCGTCGGATAGAGCGGAGGTC
>JBBRLQ010000038.1:0-71227 GCA_038231275.1 Polyangiales bacterium | reverse complement strand
GTAGACGACGCGCTCCTGAAGCGCGCGGAGGAGCTTCACCTGGAGGTTCAGCGGCAGCTCGCCGATCTCGTCGAGGAAGAGCGTGCCTTTGTCGGCGACCTGGAATTTGCCGGGGCGCGACGCGACGGCGCCGGTGAAGGCCCCCTTCACGTGGCCGAACAGCTCGCTCTCGATCAGGTTCTCGGGGATGGCGCCGCAGTTGATGACGACGAACGGGCCGTTCACGCGGTTCGAGCGCCGGTGCACCTCGCGCGCGATGAGCTCCTTGCCGGTGCCCGTCTCGCCGGTGATGAGGACGGAGATGTCCGTCGTCGCCACCTTCTGGAGCTTTCGAAAGACTTCCATCATCGACGGGCACGCGCCGATGATCTCGCCGAAGCGCTTGTCCTTGAGCTCGTTGGTGAGCTTCTCTTTGTCGGCGCGCAGGGCCGAGAGGAGCATCGCGTTCTGGAGGATGAGCGACGCTTGCCCGGCGAAGATGCCGAGGACGTCGAGCTGCGATTTCTCGAAGAGGCCCTTGACGCGATCGTTGCCGACGTACATCGCGCCGGTGACGTGACCTTGCGACACGAGCGGCGCGCACATGACGCTGGAGAGCCTCAGCGCGAGGACGGACTCGCTCGAGCCGAACTGCGTGTCGGTCAGCGCGTCGGACACGATGACCGGCCGCCCCGTCTCGAGGACGCGGCGGACGATGCTGTCGGAGATGGCGCCGCTCGGCGTCGCGATCATCTCTTTTTTGACGTGGCGCGAGGCGCGAATGAGCGGCTTCTTCTCGCCCGACGGCGCCGGCTCGCCGCTGGTCGGCGCCGCCTCGATCGCCCCCTCGCGCTTCTCGGACCCGTACGTATCCTCGAGGAGCAAGATGAGGCCCTTCTCGGCGCCCGTGACGTCGATCACAGCGTCGAGCATCGCCTCGAGGAGCTCGTCGATGTTCTTCATCGTCATGAGCTTCTCGCTGAACTCGAAGAGCTTGCGCAGGCCGCCGAGCGTCGTCGACGCGGTGGTGCCCACGCGCGGTGACGATCCCTCGAGGCTCGGGCGCGAGTCCTGCGACGTGCGCTGCGGCTCGTCGAACATGCTGAACTGCATCTCGGCGTCGCCGAGCGTGAGGCGATCGCCGTGGACGAGGCGGGCGCGGCGCTTCTTCTTGCCGTTGATGAGGATCTCGCCCGTCTTGTCGACTTCTTCCAGGTTGAAGTCGCGTCCGTCGAAGAGGACCTGCACGTGCGTCTCGGCGATCGTCTTCGTGGGGACCGCGACGTCGTTGCCGAGGGCTCGTCCAACCGTCGACACCGGCTTGTAGAGCGGGAAGGAGCGGGGAGCCCCTTCGGGCGGGAACCATTTCAGGGTCGGCACGCTGCCGAAGTTATCACGCGCGAGGAAGGTTCGGGGGGGCCGATGAAGGGGGGTGAGTCAGCGCACGCACGTCATCGATCTACTTTCGGTCGCTGCCGCCGTCGCCGCAAATGGCGCGCATATCGTGGGCGAGGCACTCCGACGCGGCGAGCGAGAGGAGGCGCCCGTGCGCGCGATCGAGGCCCGGCGTCGCCTCGGGGACCGCGGGGCGAGCGTCGAGCGCGGCGACGACGACGCGCGCTTCGACGGGGCTCCCGAGATCGAGCAGGATGTTCGCGAGCTCCGCCATCGCCACTTCGGCGTGCGGACTCGGCGGCGTCGTCGCGAGGTACGCTCGCCACACCGCGGCGCGCTCACGATTTGCGCCGGCTGCCAGCGCCGCGCGCGACATGCGATCGAACGCCGCCGCGGCCCCCCCGTCGTACGCGCCGGCGGGCGACGGGAGAGGGAGCGCGAGCGCGGCAGAGGCAGGATCCGCCGAGGCGGGGGGAGGGGGAGCGGGAGCCGCGGTGTCGTCGTGCGTCGTGGGAAGCGCGGCGGGGGCTTCGACGACGACGCTCTCCCCGACGGACAAGAGCCGGACCGCTCCGTTGCCCGACTCGACGGAGACGATCCCGCGGAGGACCTCGACGCGCGTCCGATCGCCTTGCACCTCGACACGCCACGACGCGTCCGCGCCGAACGTGCGAACGACCGCGGTGCGCACTTCACCGCGCGGACGCGTGTCGACGATGGCGACACCGCGATCGAGGACGACGGCGGCGCTCGCGTCGGCGGCGGCGTGGACGCGCGCCGGACCGACGACGTCGACCCCCGAGGTCGCGTCGATCGCATCGCCGAAGAGGCCCCAGCCGAGGAGCAGGGTGGTGCCGCGAGGGACGTCGACGGCGCTCGCGAGCACCGCGCCTGCGGTGACGGGGCCGTCGGTCGTTCGCGCGCATCCGGGACAGCCGCGGAGCGCATGGAGGTGCACCGGCGCGTCGGCCGGCGCGGTCGCCGGACGTGCCGGGCTCGCGGCGACCCCGGCGCCGATCGCCGGAGGCACGGGAGACGCCGTAGGAATAGGAGCGGCCGCGCCCGCGCTCGACGGTGCCGAGAGCGGAGCGCCACGACGCGAAAGGAGATCGACGCTCAAGAGAGCGATCGCCGCGCCGAGCGCGAGGTACACGAGCGCCCCCAGCGCCGACGCGCGCGCACGTCGCGGCGCGGAGAGACGGAGCTCGCGGTAGCCCTTCGCGTACGCGTCGTCGCGCGCGATCGCGGCGCTCCACGTCCTCCGCGCGAGCGCGTGAACGCCGACCGCCGCGCGGCACGCGGTACAGTCGCGGAGGTGCGCCTCGACGCGCGCGCGATCGACGTCGCGCGCTTCGACGCCGAGGCCGGAGAGCAACGAATCAGCGTCGAACCCGCACGTGGTCATCGGGCCTCCTCGTCCTCGGCGCCGGCGAAGAGCGGATCTTCTTCGAGCAGCGCCGCGAGCTCGAGCCGCGCGTGTCGGAGCCGCGATCGGATCGTTGGCTCCGGACAGCCTACGATCTCGGCGATGCGCGGCGCGGTCAGCCCCTCGAAATCGGCGAGCGTGATCGCGAGGCGCTTCGCCGGCGCCAAGCGCCCGAGCGCCGCGTGGAGACGCCGCGCGCGTTCACGTTCGACCGAGAGCGCGCCTGGCTCGTCCTCCCGTGGAGACGCGTGGTCCGGCACGTCGTCCGTGCCGATGCGAAAACGCCGGAGCCAACGCTTGTACCAACGCCAGTGGTTCATCGCGACGTGCGCGCAGATCCTGTAGGTGAACGTCGTCCACTGCGAGCGCCCCTCGAAGCGCGGCAGGCCACGCACGACCTGCTCGAGGGCTGCCTGAGTGAGATCCTCGAGATCGGCGGTCGGCCCGACGATCGAGCGCATGTGCTTGTGGACGGCGCGCACGATCTCGCCCCACGCGACCGGCTCGCCGGCCGCCGCGACCGCGTCAGTCACCCCCTCGAGCCTACCGCTCGCCTGGCTCACCACGCGGTCCATATACGCCGTTGGTCACCGCTGCGGCAAAAGCGATCGCTCGGCTTTGCTTTTCGGACGAGATGGGTACGATAGCTCGACGATGGGTCCAATGAACCGGGGGGTATGGGCGGCGCTGCTCGTCTTGGGCGTCCTTGCAGTGGGCTGCAATGACGAGAAGAAGCCGCCGCTCACGCCCGACGGCCCCGAAATGACGACCCCCGCAGGCGGCGACGCCGGCCTCGACATGCCGACCGTCGCTCCACCGAAGTAGTCGAAGGTATCCGTACGCCGGCGTGCTCGAGCACGCCTTCGCCAAAGGCGAACGGGGGAGGCCTCCAAAACGTCCGTTTTGGAGGGGGCGGTAGCCCCGCACAACCGTCGAATTTTAGAGCGCTCTGCGCTCTAAAATGTCCCCATCGCGGTGATGGAGGCGCCGCCGGGCGTCGGTGCAGCGCCGAGCTGGAACGGGGCGTTGAAGGCCTTCTTGGCGGTCGGCTCGTCGTCGCTCATTTGGCCCGCGAAGACCGCGGCGAGGCCGACGCCCGCGAGACCGCCGAGCGCGTTCGCGATGAGGCCGTGGCGCGGGTTCGCGTCGCTCGCGAGGTAGAACGGATAGACGATGCAGCCCGCCGCGGTGCCCGCCGCGTAGCCGATCCACATCCATTTTTGCGCGTTGTAGGACGGCGTGTAGACCATCGACAGCGCGCCGGTGCCGACGATGCCGGCGTTCATCCCGACGAAGCCCCAGATCGCGGCGCCGTCCTTCCAATCGCCGCCGACCGCGCCGGCGCCGAACATGACGCCGCTCGCCGCGCCCCAACCGGCGCCGCTCGCGATGAAGCTGAGGCTGCGCGGATCGGGTCGCAGCCACTCGCCGAACGCGTAGCCGCCGATGCCGCCGCCGGTCGACATGATCCACGTGAGCGTCGTCCACGTGTGGAACTTCCACTGCGAGTCGTTGCCGTTCTCGCCGCCGGTAAATTGCCACTGCATGCCGCTGATCGACATGCCCTCGAGCGCGCCGAGCAGGAGGCCCGTCGAGATCGACGCGGGCACGCCGCGGTGGAGCGTCACGTTGTCGTCGAGGAAATACACGCCGACCGGCATCGCGACGCCGAACGCGAGGGGCGCGATGAAGGCGAGGCCGGGATCGGTGACTTTGCCGAGCGAGTCGATCCAGATGCCGGTGCCGACGCCGTACGCGGCGCTCGTCAAATAGAGGAACGTGAGCTCGCTCCCGCTTCGCTTCGCGTCGGCGGCCGGCGCCGGGGGAGGCACGGGCTGAGGCCGCGGATAGGGCTGACCTTGCGGGGGATAGGGCTGGCCCTGCGGGGGATAGGGTTGGCCCTGCGGCGGGGGATAGGGTTGGCCCTGCGGCGGGGGATAGGGTTGGCCCTGCGGGGGATAGGGTTGGCCCTGCGGGGGATAGGGCTGTCCCTGCGGGGGATAGGGTTGGCCCTGCGGGGGATAGGGCTGTCCTTGCGGCGGATACGGCTGGCCTTGCGGCGGATACGGCTGCGGCGGATAGGGCTGCGGCTGTCCCTGCGGCGGGTACGGTTGCCCCTGCGGCGGGGGATACGGCTGGGGCTGCGGCTGCACCTGAGGCGGAGGAGGAAGCGGCTGCGGTTGCCCTTGCGGCGGGGGATACGGCTGGGGCTGGGGCTGCGGCTGCGGGGCCGGCGGAACGGGCCACGGCTGCTGCGCGCCTGCGCGCTCCTCGAGCGCGAGCAGAGTCCCAAAAAGCGCCGCGGCGCAGGCCATCGGCGCGCCGAACCCAAGAAAGCCTCGTCGATTCATCGGTCCTCCGCGAAGCCTACGCAATTGCAAGAGCCCGTCCATCGTCACATCCATTCGGGGCCGCGCCAGCGGGAAATCGTTCAATCGAGGCCTCAGGTTCCGCCGCGGCCTATCGAAAATGTGTTCGTGCGTCGTGAAAGCGAATCCTGGTATGGTTGAAGTTCGCCCGTGGGCTGAGTCGGTGGCCCGCGGGCGGCATTTCTCTCATGTGGTAGCGTCGGTCCTCCTCGATGCGGAGACAGCTGGCGCCCCTCCTGGCCGCGCTCGTCGGCGCGCTCCTCGTCGTGCCCGCGGCGTATGCGGTCCTGCGCGCATACGACGCGCTCTTCACCGCCGAGGCGAACCCCGCGACCATCGTTTCTCAGGTCCGCGTCGCGATGTTCTGGCGCCTCGCGGTCGGCGCGTACCTCGCCGGGATGGCCGCGCCGCTCGTCTACGTCGCGGCGACGCGCGATCTCGCGAGGACGCTCAAGGCGCTGAACGTCGCGGTGCTCGTCGTCGGCGCGCTGCTCTTCGTGCAGGGGACGCTGCTTCCGTGATTCTCACGCTGCGCCTCCTCGAGCGCATTCACGGTCACCTCGGGTGGCTCGCGGTCGCCGCGCTGCTTCATCCGGCGATCCTCCTCCGCGATCCGCGGCGTCGCGCGCTCCTCTCGACGTCGCTCGCGACGGGCCTCGTCGTCGCCGTCGCGGTCCTCGGCGTCGCGATCTATCCCGACTACCGCGCGCGCCTGAAGCAGCGCATTTTTCTGGAAGCGCCGACGCTCGGGTGGATGTTCGAGCGAAAGGAGCACCTCGCAGTCGGCGTCGTCGCGTTCGCGCTCGTCGGCTTCGCCGCCCACCTCGGCGTCACGCTCTTCACCGACGACGCCACGCGCCGCGCAGTCGCCCGCATCTCGCACCGCGCCTACGTCATCTCGTTCGTGATGGCGCTCGTCGTCGCGACGATCGGCGTCGCCGTCGCGTCGTACAAATCGTTCTGACGCTGGCGCGCGCCTACAGCTCGCCGCGCGGAGAGCTCTTGTAGCGCGCCGCGAACTGAATGAGCTCGACGCCGGTGCGGAGGCCGAGCTTCACTTTGATGTGCGCGCGGTGCGTCTCCACCGTCTTGCGGCTGATGTTGAGCGCGCGGCTGATCTCGCCGGTGCCGATGCCCTGGCTGATCAGGTGGAAGACCTGGAGCTCGCGATCGCTGAGGATGCCCAGCGGGGAGGCCTCGGCCGGCGAGTCACCTTGCACATATGCGCGGACCATCCGCCCCGAGAGCTTTTCGCTGAGCCAGATCTCGCCGGCGATCACCTTGCGGAGCGCGCCGGTCACGGCCTGCGTCGCCTCTTCCTTCATCACGTATCCCGACGCGCCCGCCCTGAGCGCGCGCTCGGCGTAGAGCGACTCGTCGTGGATCGAAAGGACGAGGACCGGGATCGGCCAGCGCGCGCGAATCTGTCGAACGAGCTCCAGGCCATCGCCGCCCTGGAGCGAGATGTCGACCATCACGGCGTCGGGCGGCGACCGCTCGATGCTCGCGAGCGCGCTGGCGGCGTCCTCCGCTTCGCCCACGACCTCGAGATCGCCCTCGTCGTCGATGAGCGCGCGGAGGCCTTTGCGCACGATGGGATGATCGTCGACGAGGAGAATGCGCGCGCGCTTTGTCTCCGTCTCCGTCATGCCGCGCCGTCCGCAAACGCAGGGTTCACGCGCCGGAAACCGGAAAAATGACGGAGTAGGGAAATGTGCACGAAGCGTTGGCCGACCGGGGGCAGGAGAGCGATCATCATGCAGCTCTTGCGGAAAACCGCTATCGGCCAATCCCCTAATTTGAGCAGAAACCGTTAGAGCGGTTGCTCTAACGCCGATGCCCGGCCGCGCGCATCGCGATCGAGTCGAACTCCGGGCCGAGCTCGCGCGCCATCAGATCGATGACCGCCTGCTCGACGCTCTTGTCCTCGTAGAGGACCGCGTGAACCTCGCGTGTGATGGGCATCTCGACCTTCATCTTCACCGAGAGATCGTAGGCGCTCTTCGTGGTCTTCACACCCTCGGCGACGTGCCCCAGCCCCGCCAAGATCTCGCCGAGCTTGCGCCCTTTTCCGAGCTCGTAGCCGACGGTCCGATTTCGCGAGAGCTCGCCGGTGCACGTGAGGACGAGATCGCCCATCCCCGCGAGCCCCGCCACGGTGAGCGCGGTCCCGCCGCGCGCCATCGCGAGCTTGGCGACCTCCGCGAGGCCGCGCGTGATGAGCGCCGCGCGGGTGTTGTGGCCGAGGCCGAGCCCGTCGATCGCGCCGGCGGCGATCGCCACGACGTTCTTCATCGCGCCGCCGCACTCGACGCCCGGCACGTCGTCCGAGTTGTAGAGGCGCAGGTACGCGGTGTGGAAGCGGCGCATCACGATGTCGCACACCATCGCGTCGCGGGCCGCGATCACGACGGCGGTCGGCTGTTTTTGCGCCAGCTCCTTCGCGAAGCTGGGGCCCGAGAGGTACGCGAGGTTCTTCGCGGCGGCCTTCGGCAGCTCCTCGTCGAGCACCTCATCCATGAACATCAACGACTCGTTCTCGATCCCCTTCGTCGCGCTCACGATCGGCACGTCCGTCGGCACCAGTGGCGCGACCATCTTCGCGACCTCGCGCGTCCCGTGGCTCGGCACCACGAACACGACCATCGACGCGCCCGACAGCGCTTCCTTCAAATCGTGCGTCGCCCGCAGCGTCGTCGGCAGCGCAGCGCCTGGCAGGTAGCGCGTGTTCTCGTGCGCCCCGTTGATCTGGTCGCAGAGGTCGGCACGCCTAGACCAGAGGCTGACCGGATCGCCCTTGTCGGCGATCACCTTCGCCAGCGCTGTGCCCCACGCGCCCGACCCCAGAACCGCGACCTTCCTCGAGCTCATGCCGAGGAGCGTACATTTCGCCCCGGTCGTCGTCTCGGGGATTGTGGGGCACATCCGAGGGCGTATTTCGCGTAGAGGTGCGGTACCCTGGACGCCCTCGTGCGAAGGCTTCCTTCTCTCCTCGCTCTGTTCGCGCTCGGCCTCGCCGGCGCCGCGGCACCGGGGTGCAACTGCGCCGGGAGCGCCGCGTGCGCCCTGCGCGGGCCCATCAACGATCCGTCGAACCGCACACTCCGGCGCTCGATCATGTCGAGCGGCCTCAAAGAGTTCTGCCGGCAGATGACGACGCGCGACGCGCCGCTACGCATGGCCAACGACGCGCCGGTCATCGGCCGCTACTTCACGACGGCCTGCCAGCAGTCGGAGGCAAGCAACGGGGATCTGTACGTCCAGTTCAGCGGCTTCGGGTACGCCTTCACCAACATCTCGAAAAAGCTCACCTTCACGATGTCGGGCTCGGTCCAATACAACCAGGACTTTTTGATCTCCGACGACTGTTTGGCGTACGCGTACTTCCGTCCGCGAAACGCCGTTTCGAGCGACTTTCGCATCAACAAGGTGGAAAACCCGGTGACCTCGTTCTTGAACGCCCTGACGCCCATCGGGGAGAATTTCGGTCGCCAGCTCGTGGCCGGAAAGCTCGGGGAAGGGTTCACCGTCATCACCGACATGGACATGAAGAACCCCGACGTCGTCCTCGGCATCGTCGAGAAGGGGCACAAGCCGGTCCATCCGTTCGACATCCACGGCTCGAGCCGCATCACGTACGAGAACCTGCGCACCGAGGTGCACCAGAACGAGCGCGACTTCATCGGGCCGATCGAGGTGACCGAGAGCGGCCGCGCGCTCTACCTGACGGCGCAGATGGACGGCGTGCAGGCGATCGATCTGCTCCTCATGAGGAAGGAGGACGGGGACGCGTCGCTACGCCTCTTCTACGACTATGCGGTCGCCGGGCCGCTCTCCGCGGCGCCGATCATGGGAGACGTGGTCACCGCGGGTCAGCCGTACCAGCGCGCGCTTCCGGTTCCGCCCGGGATGTACTACGTGGTGCTCGACAACACTCCCTCGGCCGGGCAGGTCGCGCCGCCGATGAACGCGTTCGACGATCGCGCGGCCGTGGTCAACTACGTGATCCAGATCGGCGACGCTCCGTGAAAGAACTCGAGACGCAAGGCGACGCCGTGGGCGCGTCCGAGGACGCCGCGGCGACCGAGGCGAAGGCCGACGCCGTCGTGGAAGCGAGCGACGCCACCGAGCCGCCGGCAGAGACCAAAGAGACCAAGGCGAGCGACGCGAAGGCGGAGCAAGGGGCCGGCGGTCCCTACCGGACGCGCAGCTCGCGCGAGAAGCAGCCGCTCCCGCGCGGTCGGCGCGTGTTCAAGACGCTGTACTGGGCCTTGTGGTTCGTCTTCGTCCCGGCCGCGCTAGCGGAGATTTTTCGCGAGCTCGCCACGCCGGCGAACGGCGTCATCCCGACCGGCTCGTTCGCGTGGCTCCAGTCGATCGTCGGCGATCAGCCAGTGCCGGTGCTCATCGTCGCGTTCACGCTGTTCGAGATGGCGCTGTGGACGGCCCGCCACCACCTTCCGCTCTCGCAGTACGCGCATCCCCCGGCGCGCCCCGACGTGCCGGAGCAGATGCGCGCGCCGTTCGAGCGTGCGCGGTCGCTGCTCGAAGAGGCCGAGGCCATCTACCACAAGAACGAGCGCGCCATCGTCCGCGACCTCACGGTGAAGGAGCGCGAGAAGCTCCGCGTCGATCTCGAGGGCCTCGAGACGGCGATGGAGGCGATGCCCTTCGAGGAGGAGCGCTTCGTCGACGCGCTCGTGAAGGCCGACGGTGAGGTGGACGTGCGGCTCGGCCGCTGGCGCAAGAGCGAGGTGCGCGAGTACCTGGAGTCGATCTTGGTCGCGATCGCCGTGGCGATGGCGCTGCGCACGTTCGTCGTCGAGGCGTTCAAGATCCCGAGCGGCTCGATGATCCCGACGCTCCAGGTCGGCGACCACATCTTCGTCAACAAGTTCAGCTACGGCCCGGCCATCCCGTGGACGCACACGCGCGTGTGGACCAAGATGCCGCCCGATCGCGGCGACGTGATGGTCTTCGCGTTCCCGGAGCACCCCGAGCAGGACTTCATCAAGCGCGTCATCGCCACGCCCGGCGACAAGCTCGAGGCGCGCAGCGGCCACCCCATCTTGAACGGGTGGGAGGTGCCGAGCTGCAACGTCGGCGTCTACTCCTACAACGAGCTCGACTCGCCGCTGCCGCGCCACGAGGGCGACCTCTACGTCGAGTTCCTCGAGGACGAGGCGTACCTCACGCTCTACGACCACGCGTCCGGCGGCTTCCCCGAGTACCAGGGCCCCTTCATCGTGAAGCCCGGCGAGGTGTACGTGATGGGCGACAACCGCAACAACAGCCACGACTCGCGCATGTGGTGGGGCGGGCAGGGCGGCGGCGTGCCGTTCGAGAACGTGAAGGGGCGCGCGCTCTTCGTGTGGCTCAGCGTGTCGGAGAGCGGCGTCGACATGTCGCGCCTCGGAGCGCCGGTGATGGGACGGCCGCGCTTGCCGGCGTCGATGAAGAGCCTCGAGGCGCCGCTCGACAAGTGTCTCCGCGAGCGACCGTCCCTCGACAAGACGACCCCGCCGCGCGCAAAGTAAGGCTCATGTCCCGTCTCCGCAGCGCTCTCCTCGCGTCGCTCCTCGCGTCGTCGGCGTGCGCGTCGATGGAGGCCGCCGCGAAGAAGGACCCGCTCAAATGCGAGCGCGATCCGAAATGCACGGAGAAATCCCGCGCCGCCGACTGCTCGCGCCAGTGCACCGACGATTCGGCGTGCGTCGATCGCTGCCGCGAGATGAACATCACGAGCGGCGCGCAAGGGCGCTGAGGCGCTACGGACAGGTCCGCGGCGTCAACGTCGGCAGCGGGCGCGGCGGCTGGGTGAAGTCGAAGAGCTGCGTCATGTCGACGGTGTTCTTGTCGCGCTCCGTCAACGCCGGCAGCGTGTAGTTCGTCTCGATGAACTTCAGCACGCTCGAGAACTCCGCCTGCGTGTGGTCGATGAAGCCCTTCTTCGCGTACGGCGACACGACGATGAGCGGGACGCGGAAGCCGAGGCCGAACTTGTCGATCTGCGACGGCGCGACGTGATCGTAGAAGCCGCCGAAATCGTCCCACGTGATGAAGACCGCTGTGTCGTTCCAGTTCGGGCCGTCGGCGATCGCCTGCAAGAGGCTCAGCGTCCAGTTCTCGCCGACGCAGGTGCTCGCCGGCGGGTGCTCGCTCACCGGCGACGGGGTCGAGATCCAGCTCACCGCGGGGAGATTTCCGGCCTTCGCGTCGACGACGAACTGGTCGGTCATGACGACGTGCTGCTTCCACTCCGGACTCGAGCGAATGTGGCGAATCGCGTCGTACACCGTCCAGATGTAGCCCGCACTGCCCTGGAAGCCGCCGTCGTCGATTCCTTGTCCCGGCGCGTACATCTTCCAGCTGACGCCGGCGTTCGTGAGCTCGTCGCCGAGCGTCTGGAAATCGAGGCACGGATAGATCTCGATGACGTCGCCCTCTTGATCGAGGACGGGCACCCGTACCTTCGGATCGGCATCGCAGCCCCATACGCCCTTCTTCTGCGTGAGCGGCGTCACGTTGTCGGGCTCGAGGCCCGCCTCGCCAGGCTCTGGGCACGACGTCGCCGTGGGGCACGCGCCGATCGTCGGAGCGCCGACAGCGGCCTGCTTTCCGGGGTTGTCCTCCACGCCGCCGCTCTGCGCCGCGATCGTATAGAGGTGGTTCGGAAAGCTCGGCCCGTGGAGGCTCGAGAAGAAATTGTCGGAGATGGCGAACTCCTTGGCGAGCGCCCAGTAGTTCGGGATGTCCGCTTCGGACGCCTGCACGTAGTTGTTGGAGCCGCCGATCGCGCCGTTGAGGAGATCGAAGCGATCCATCCCGCCGTCGCCGTACGCGGTGACCGCCGCTGCCCACGCGTGCGAGATGTCCGGCGTGATCTTGTCGGGCATCTTGCCGAGCGGCATCGTGCCGCCGTCGGAGAGCTTGCCGCTCGTCGCGCCGTTGGCGCCCGGGAATTTGCCGAAGTAGTTGTCGAACGTGCGGTTCTCTTTGACGAGAAAGACGATGTGCTTGATGGGCAGCGTTGCGGGGTGAGGGGTGACGTCGGCCGCGCCTTCGCCGATCGCGCCGTCGCTCGCGGATCCGTCGTCGGGCACGCCGCCGTCGCCGATCGTGCCGTCGGCCGCGCTCGCGTCGTCACCGCCGCCGCCGCTCCCGCTGCTTCCGCCGCCGCATCCCGCGAACGCGCACGCTGCGGCGAAAAGACCCAGGCTCGAGACCCCGACGAGGACGTGCGGTGCGCGCATGGGGGCGCGCGGTGCAAGGTGAGTGCCTTGAGATTCGTCGCGTGAAATACGACACGCGCCGCGCCGGCGACCTGGACCGCGCGAGGTTCAGCGTGACCGTCCCCACGTTCATGCCGCGCGTCGTGTGTGCGCGCGTCTGGCAGTGCATTGGCCAGGGGCATGCGGTATGCAATCGGTGCGAACGATGCGGTTTCTCCCCCTAGTCCTCGCTGCGCTGACGTTCGCGCCGTTCGCGCGCGCCGAGGAGGAGGAGATCACTGCGACGCCGCGCCCCGTCGCGCCGCCGGTCGAGCGGACCTGGCTCTACCTCGATGAGCCTCGCGTGCCCGCGCCGATGCAAGTGCTCGCGCTCTCTCGCGTGACGGTCGCGAACGGCGGCGAGAGCTTCACGCGTCCCTTCGCGGCGAACACCGGCGCGCCCGGTCTCTCCACCGAGTTGGGCGGCGAGATCGGCGTTCTTCCAAACGTGTCGGTTGCGGCCTCCGGCGTCCTTGGCGAGTCGCCGTCGCACCCGGGGGCGGTCGGCGCGATGGCGGGCGTGCGCGTCTCCGTCCTCCCGAGCGCGTGGACGTCCACGCACGCGGTGATCAGCGGCGGGTACATGCGCGAGCTGTCGTCGTCGAACGGCGCGTGGGGTCGGCTGGCCATGTCGCAAGATCTCGGGCGCGTGCGTCTCGCGTCCATGGCGCACGCCGAGCACGTCTTCGCCGCGCGCCGCGACGGCGTGGATCTCATGCTGTCGGCGGGCGCGAACGTCCGCGTCGTCGACACGCTCCGCCTCGGCGCCGAGTACGTCGCGCAGGATCTCGAAGGCGCCTTCGACGCTACGGAGGTCGAGGGAATGCGCCACTTCGCGTGTGGCACGGCGACGTTCGCGTTCCTCCACGAGCGCCTCACGCTCGGAGCCGGCCCGGCGTTCGGCCTCTCCCCGAACTCCCCGCGCGTCCTCGGCCGCGCGCAGGTCGGCTGGAGCTTCTGACCTTCGGCTGGAGCTTCTGATCTAGAGGGCGAGCGTCCCGCCGCAAGGCACGTCGATCTTGCGGGGCTTGCCGCCGCCGACACGCACGACGTGCTCGCCGCACGTGACCACCGCGGACGTACCGCTCAGCGGCACGCCGTCCACGACGAACTTCGCGCCGCTCGGCCGCGTCAGGATCCCCGTCGTCGGCGCTGCGGCGATCGGCAAGCTCCGCACGTCCACCGTCGCCGGCGGCGGCGCTGCAGAAGCGCGCGCGGTCCCTTTCGCATCCACGAGCACGATCGGCGTCGCGTCGGTCTCCTCGGGCGCGAAATGCGCGCGCAGCGCCGCCGCCGCCAAGATGAGCAGCGACGCCGCCATCACGACCTCGACGATCGCGCGAAGTCGTCGCGGAGGACCGATGCGCGCCACGAACGACGCCTCCGACGCCTCCGACATGACCGGCGGAAGCGGCGCCCGCCTCGCCACTTCGATCGCGAACGGCGCGATCGAGCTCGCCGTCGTCGCGCGCGGCGCCGGCTCTTCGACGTCGACCGGAATGTCCGCAGACGCAGCGGCCGCCGGGATCACCTCGAGGATGTCGACCGCGCGGATCTCCTGCGTGCCCTCGACCGACGGCAGCGCGCGCGTCGTCGGGATCGCGTCCACCGCGGCGTACGCATCGAGCGCGTCCATCTTGCCCGTACGGAGCACCGCGGCGACGTCCTCGTCGTCCATCGTCGGCCTCTCTTGCGTACGATCCGCGTCGGCACCGTTCATCGCGTCCTCCGTTCGAGTCGCTCGGATGAGACGGGACGCATTTGTCCTCAGCACGCGGAGCAACGCAATGTAGGTGCTCGGGATTTCGACCCCGTCACCGTCGTCACTGGAACTTGGCGCCTCCACGAGATCGGGCAGCGCCAAGCTCCAGCGTCGGAGCGTGTGTCACGTCACTGTTTCGGCGTTACTTCTTGGGCGCGTCGGGCTTCTTCGCGTCGGCGGGCTTCTTCTCGGGCTTCGGCGCGACCTTCACGAACTTGAGCGTCATGCGATCGCTCTCGCCGATCGCGGCGTACTTGTCGTGGTCCTTGTCCTTGAGCTCGAAGCTCGGCGGGAGCGTCCAGACGCCCTCGGCGTAGTCCTTCGTGTCCTTCGGGTTCGCGTTGACCTCGGACTTTGCGGCGAGCTTGAAGCCGGCGGCCTCGATCGTGTCGATGGCCCACTTCTCCGGGACGTAGCCCTTCTTCGCGGTCTCGTCGACGTTCGCGTCCGCCTTCGCGCGGTGCTCCTCGATCCCGAGGACGCCGTTCGGCTTCAGCGCCTTGTTCCACTCGGCGAGCCACGTCTTGAGCGTGCCGCTGTTGTGCATGCCGTGGAGGCCGCGCATGACGATGATCATGTCCACGGTGCCGTCCTGCCCGAGCGCGGGGGCCTTGCCGTCGATAACGATCGGCTGGACCTTGCCGTACAGCTCGGGCGAGTGATCGAGGAACGCCTTGAAGCGCTGGCCGTAGAAGGTGCCGCGCGCGTCGGACGGGCCGTTCGGATCGGCGGTCGTGATGAAGAGCTTGCCCTTCTTCGCGAGCGTCGGCGCGAGGAGCTCCGTGTACCAGCCCTCACCGGGGCCGACGTCGATCACGGTCATGCCCGGCTTGAGGCCGAAGAACTCGAGCGTCTCGACGGGGTGACGGTACTTGTCGCGGTCCGCGTTACCCGGCTTCCGGTGCTTGCCGGCCATCGCGGCGAGGAGCGCAGCCTTCGTGCTCGGGGAATTCTTGTCGGCGAGGGCCTTCGCGTCGGCGTGGAGCTCGGTGTTCCAGCGCGCGCTCTCGACCTTGTTCTCCTCTTCCCACTTGGCGCGATCCTCGGCGAGCTTCTTCGCCGCTTCCGCCTTCTTCTTCTCCTCGGGCGTGGGCTCTGCGGGCTTCGGCGCTTCGGCCGTGGGCTCGGGGGTCGTCGGCGCGGGCGGAATGGCCGGTGCGGGCGGCGGCTCGGCCGGCGGCGGCGGGGCGCCTCCACATGCGGCGAGGATCGTGGCGAGGGCGAGGGGGCTCAGGATTCGCTTCATGGGGCGATTTTCTAATGCGTTCGGCCCTCGTTCACAAGGGGCGAGCGTTTCGCTCTACAGCGACAGCCGAAAATGGATCGCCTTCGGGCGCGTGACGAAGTCGAAGCCGAGCTGGCTGAGGGTCACGCCGCGGCCCGAGTCTTTCACCCCGGTCCACGGGAGGGCCGGGTCGAGCGCGTCGCAGCGGTTCATCAGCACCGTGCCGAACTCGAGTGATCGCGCCATCTTCGCGGCGCGGTCGCGATCGCTCGTCCAGATGCTCGCCGTAAGGCCGAGCTGGGAGTCGTTCATCTTCGCCAGCGCTTCTTCGTCGCTCGACACCTTCGAGACGGCGACGATCGGACCGAACGACTCCTTCTGCATGAGCGCGGCCCCCTGCGGGACGTCGGCCAGCAAGGTCGCCTGGAAAAATCGGCCCTTGCCCGAAACGCTCGCCTTCGCGCCTCCCGCGACGAGGCGCGCCCCCTTCGTCGTCGCGTCGGCCACGAACCCCTCGAGCTCCGCCGCATGGTAGGGCTGCGCGATCGGGCCGAGGGTCGTCGTGTCCGCCATCGGATCGCCCATGACGTACGCGCGCACGTACGGCTCGGCGGCCTCGAGGAATTTCGCGTAGACCGACTCGTGCACGTACACGCGTTCGACGGCGCAGCAGCTCTGGCCGGCGTTGTAGCAGGCGCCGTCGACGACGTTGTCGGCGGTCTTGGCGATGTCGGCGTCGGCGGCGACGTACGCCGGATCGTTCCCGCCGAGCTCGAGGCCGAGGTGCACGAAGCGCTTGCTCGCCGCCTCCTGGATGCGGTGGCCGCCGAAGACCGAGCCGGTGAAGAGCACGAGATCGACGCGCGGATCGCCGACGATTTTCTCGCTCGTCGGGTGATCGCAGTGGAGCGCTTGAACGACGCCGGCCGGCGCACCCGCCGCGACGAACGCGCGCTCGAAGTGCTCGCCGCACAGGGGGCTCCGTGGCGAGTGCTTCACGATCACGGCATTTCCGGCGAGCAGCGCGGGGACGATGCCGTTGATCGCGGTGAGCAGCGGATAGTTCCACGCCGGCAGATCGAACACGACGCCGAGCGGCTCCTTCACGATCCGGCGCTCGAAGTTCTCCTTCGGCGCGATCGCAATGTCGGCCAAGCTCGTCCGCGCGATCTCGATCATGTGGCGCGCGCGCATCGCCATGCCCTTCACCTCGCCCTTGGCCTGCGCGAGCGGCTTGCCCATCATCTTCGTGATGTCGCGGCCGACGTCGTCGGCGTTCGCCTCCATCCAGGCGACCGCCTTCTCGCACATCGCGACGCGCTCCTCGAGCGGCGTGTGCCGGAATTGTCGCGCTGCGGTGCGCGCGCGCTCGAGCGTAGCGTCGACGGCTTTGTCGTCGGCGAGCGGAACGCGCAGGGTCTCGAGGGTGAAGGGATTGTCGACGTCGAGGTGGGTCATAGCTTGCGTGGAGGATAGCGGAGGCTTCGAGTACAGTCGCCCCATGCGTCTCGACTTCTCGCGCTTGCCGGACGTGTCGGCCGAGCACCCGGAGCTCGGCGAAGAGGAGCGGTTCTACGCGGCGCACATGAAGGCCCGCGAGGACGCGTTCCAGAAAATCTTCGGCGACACCGAGCCGAAGGGGCAGATCTTGAGCCCCGGTGAGGCCGATCTCGTCGTGAACTGGCCGGGCGGCGGCGTGCACCCGTATGCGCCGCGCGAAGGCCGAAGCGGCTGGCACTACGTCACGCACGGCCTCGCTCAGCCGTTCGACAGAGAAGAAGGGGAGGCGCCGCCGGACGCGCCCGACGAGCAGCCGAGCGGCTTTGGGATCGAGCTCGCGATCTCGACGCCGGCCGAGGCCGCGTGGGCGCCGCAGCTGCTTCTCAACTTCGTGCGCTACTTGCTCTTCGACGACGACGCGGCGGTCTTCCACCCCGGCGATCGCATCCCGTGCCCCGCGTTCAGCGACGTCGAGGCGAGCACGAAGATCTCCCACCTCATTTGCGTGCAGAGCCCCGAGTACGAGTCGGAGATCCTTTTGCCGGGCGGCGCGTGCACGATCGTTCACCTCGTCGGCGTGACGACGCAGGAGGTCGCGCGCGCGAAATCGCTCGGCTCGAGCGGACCCGGGACCGAGGTGCTCATGGCGACCTTGCTGGCGTTAGGGATCCCTCCGGTGACGAACCTGGCGCGAAAATGCGCGACACGGGATCCCCGGTTCGACAAGGCCTGGCGCGCCGAAGCGAAGAAGGCGCGCTGAGCGGGCCCGACCGCTCAGGGTGACGCGGCCGCGCCTCCGGTTTCGGTCGATTCGAGCGCGAGGTAGCGGCCCGTCGCGGTCTTCGCGCGCGCGAGCTTCTGCGGCTCGCCTTCGAAGACGACGCGGCCTCCCTTCTCGCCGGCCTCGGGGCCGAGCTCGACGACCCAATCGGCGGACGCGATGACGTCGGGGTGGTGCTCCACGATGACGAGCGTGTCGCCGCGCGCGACGAGCTGCTCGAGCACCGAGAGCAAGCGTTTGACGTCGGAGACGTGGAGACCGGTCGTCGGCTCGTCGAGGACGTACACCGTGGGCTCGTGCGCGGCGCCCGCAGTGAGCTCGGCTGCCAGCTTGAGGCGCTGCGCTTCTCCGCCCGACAGCGTGTTGGAGCCCTGCCCAATCTGCACGTAGCCGACGCCGAGATCCTTCAGCGTCGCGAGCGGCCGCGCGATCTTCGGGAACGCGCGGAACGCCTCGGCGGCATCCTCGGCGGAGAGGTGGAGCGCGTCGCCGATCGACAACCCCGCGTACCGCACGTCGAGCGTGGCCGGCTCGAAGCGCGCGCCGCCGCACTCCTCGCAAGGGGAGACGACGTCGGGCAAGAACGCCATCTCGCTCACGATTGAACCTTGACCGGCGCACACGGGGCAGCGGCCGCCGGTCGGCGTATTGAACGAGAAGCGCGCCGCGGAGAAGCCGCGCGTCTGGGCCTCGGGGAGGCGCGCGAAGAGGCGGCGGATTTCGTCCCACACGCCGAGGAACGTCGCGGGCACGCTGCGCGGCGTACGCCCGATGGGGCTCTGATCGACCGCCAGCGCGCGCTTCACGGCGCGGTGGCCCTTGATGGACCCGAACGCTCCAGGATCGTCGGCGACGAGGCCGAGCGCGCGACGCAGCGCCGGGTAGAAGACGTGACGGACGAGCGTGCTCTTGCCCGAGCCGCTCACGCCGGCGACGACGCACATGCGGCCGACGGGGACGCGGAAGGTGACGTCGCGGAGGTTGTTCGCGCGCGCGCCGGTGACCTCGATCCACGCGTCGGGGACGCCGCGGCGCGGACGGACGAGCCGCGCGGACTCGCGGAGCGCCTGCGCGGTGGGCGAGCGAGGGTTCGTGAGGACCTCGGCCGCGCTGCCTTGCGCGACGATGTGCCCGCCGTTGCGACCGCCGCCGGGGCCGAGGTCGATGAGGTGATCCGCGGCGCGGATGGTCTCCGCGTCGTGCTCGACGACGAGGACGGTCGATCCGGTGTCGACCAGTTGACGCAAGTTCGACAGGAGCGCGCGCGTGTCGCGTGGATGAAGGCCGATGGTGGGCTCGTCGAGGACATAGAGCGCGCCGGTGAGGCCGCTCCCGAGCTGCGCGGAGAGGCGCAGGCGTTGCATTTCACCGCCCGACAACGTCGACGCGGGGCGATCGAGCGCGAGGTAGCCGAGGCCAACCTGCTCGACGAACGCGAGCCTGCGAACGAGCTCGGCGAGCGGCGCCTTCGCGACCGTCGCGGCGTTTCCGGAGAAGCTCCACGCGCGCGCCGCGGCGAGGGCCGAGTGGACGTCGCGCGCCGTGAACGCAGGATACGTCTCCTCGTGGAGTCGCACGCGGCGGGGGACCGCGGAGAGGCGCGTGCCGTCGCACGTCTCGCACACATCGCGCCCGCCTTCGGCGACCGCGTCGGGCCCCCCTCCGACGCCCGTGCCGAGGCACGCGTCGCACTGCCCCTGCTTCGTGTTGAACGAGAACCACCGCGGATCGAGCTCCGGCACGCCGGTTCCGCAGCGCCCGCACGCCCGCGACGTCGACAAATTTTCCTCTTTGGCGGACGGCTTCGGCGTCGGCGCTCCTGCGCACACCCGCACGGCGCCTTCGCCCCACGCCACGGCGCGATCGAAGGTCGCGCGCTCGAGGTCGGCGGCGGCGCCGTAGAAGACGATGAGATCGATCGTGTGCTCCTTGGCCTTCGTCAGCTTCGGCGGAGGATCGATGGCAACGATCGCGCCGTCGACGCGCGCCGTCGCGACCCCTGCGCGCGCGGCGTGCGTGAACAGATCGAGGTACGTGCCCTTGCGCGCGCGGACCGCCGGCGCGTAGAGCGTGATCTTGCCGCTGCGCATCGCGGCGACGCGCGCGAACAGATCGTCGGGCGCGCTGGCGCTCACGCGAGCCTCGCACTTCGGGCAGTGCTGGTCGCCGACCTTCGCGTAGAGGAGGCGCAAGTAGTGGGCGACCTCGGTCACCGTGGCGACCGTGGAGTTCGCGCCGCCGCGCGTCGTGCGCTGCTCGAGCGCGATGGAGGGCGGCACGCCGGTCACCGCGTCCACGTCGGGCCGTGGCAGCGTCGGCAGGAACTGGCGCGCGTAGGGAGACAGCGTCTCCATGAAGCGCCGTTGCCCTTCGGCGAAGACGACGTCGAACGCGAGCGACGATTTTCCAGATCCGCTCGGACCGGTCACGACGGTGAGCTTTCCGTGCGGGATGCGCGTCGAGACTTCCTTCAGGTTGTGCTCGCGCGCGCGCTCGACGCCGATCGCGAGCGGCGCGGGATCATACGATTCCGGCGCATTCGTAGGGCCGTCCTCACCGCCGCGCGCGTGCGCTCGCATCGCGAGGCCGGTCTTCGTCTTCGCACGCACGATCTCCGCGGGCGTGCCGGCGGCGACGACTCTGCCGCCCTCCGGACCGCCGCCCGGCCCGAGATCGATGATCCAATCGACCTCGCGGATGACGTCGAGATCGTGCTCGACGACCACGACGCTGGCGCCTTCGTCCGCGAGCTGATGGAGCGCGCGCACGACGTACGCCGCGTCCTCGGCGTGCAGGCCGGCGCTCGGCTCGTCGATCACGAAGAGCGTCCCCTTCGCGTCGCCCTCGAGCGCGCGCGCGAGCTTGAGGCGCTGCGCCTCGCCGCCCGACAGCATCGACAGCGGCTGCCCGAGCGGAAGGTACCCGAGCCCGACGCGGCTCACCGGCTCGAGTGCGCGGCGCAGCACGTAGTCGCGGGCCTCGAGATCATCCAGCGGGTCGAGCACCTTGAGCGCGTCGTCGATCGTGAGGCCGAGGACGTCGGCGACGCTGAGGCCGCGGTGCGTGACGGCGAGCACCTCCGGCTTGAAGCGCTTGCCCTGGCAGACGGGACAGAGGAGCGCCACGTCCGCGAGGAATTGCATCTCGATCGTCTCGTAGCCCTCGCCGGAGCACGCCTCGCAGCGGCCTGACGCGCGATCGCCGAGCGCGCCGACGTTGAACGAGAAGTGCGCCGGCACGAGTCCGCGACGGATGGATGCGGGCTCCGACGCGAAGCGCGCGCGGATGCGGTCCCACGCCTTCGTGTACGTCGCGGGATTTCCGCGCGCGGTGCGTCCGAGCGGCGACTGATCGACGAGGACGGCTCGCGCGAGGCCGTCGGCGCCGGCGAGCGATTCGAAGGGGCCGGGGCGCGGGACGCTCGAATCCCCGCGGAGCCGCGCGACGCCGCGGAAGAGGATCTCCTCGGCGAGCGTGGATTTACCGGAGCCGCTCGGACCGGTGATCGCGCACACGACGCCGAGCGGGATCTCGACGTCGACCGCGTCGAGGTTGTTGGCGCGCGCGCCGCGGATCGTGAGCGTCCCTTTCGACGCGCGGACCTTGCGCGGCTTGGCCTGCGCGCTCGCCCACGCGCGCCCGGTCGGGAGATCGTCACGGCCGCGCATTCCCGCGGGGGGGCCGTCGTACAGCACGGTGCCGCCGCGGCTGCCGGCGCCGGGTCCGAGCTCGATGGCGCGATCGCACGCGCGCACGACGCGCTCGTCGTGCTCGATGCAGAGGACGGTGTTGCCCGCGCGCGAGAGCTCGCGCATGACGCCGGCGAGCGGCGGGACGTCGCACGCGTGCAGGCCGATCGTCGGCTCGTCGAGGACGAACAGCGTGCCAGTGAGCGCGGCGCCGAGCGCGGTCGTGAGCCCGGCGCGCTGCGCCTCGCCGCCCGAAAGGGTTCGGGCCTGTCGATCGAGCGTCAAGTAGCCGAGGCCGACGCGCTCCAGGTAGGAGAGGCGGTTCGCGAGTGCGGTCTTCACGCGCACGCCCTGCGGCGAGCGGACGTTCTGCCCGAGGACGCGTTCGCGCGCCGTGGCGACGGAGAGCGCGTGCCACCCCGGCAGATCGAGGCCGCCGACGCGGTACGAGCGCGCCACCGCGTTGAGCCTCCCGCCGTTGCACGCCTCGCACAGCGCGTACTCGCGGTAGCGCGCGAGGAAGACGCGCACGTGCATCTTGTAGGTGCGGCCCTCGAGCCATTTGAACCACGCGCGGACGCCCGGGTACTTTCCGCCCTCCCACGTTCCTTCGCCGTCGAGCACGAGGCCGCGCTGCGCGTCGCTCAGGACTGCCCACGGCACGTCCATCGGGATCTTGGCGCGCTTGCAGAACTTGACGAGCACGCCGCGCTCCCACTCCGCGCTGGCGCCCCCCCACGCCTTGATCGCGCCCTGCGCGAGCGTGCGGTTGCCGTCGGGAATCACCTTGTCCCAGTCGACGCGGATGACCCGGCCGAAGCCCTTGCAGTCGGTGCACGCTCCGAGGGGCGAGTTGTACGAGAAGAGGGCGGGGCGTGCCGGCTCGAACGCGCGCGCACATTTCGGACAGACGAGCCCGCGCGCGATCGGCGTGTGACGCGCGCGCGCCGAAGGATCGACTGCGTCGCCCACGTCCGCGCGCAACTCTGCGCGCCCGCCGCCGCGCTGCCACGCCACCTCGATGGCCTGCTGCAATCGCCGCGTATCCTTCGCCGCGACGTTCACGCGATCCACGACGACCTCGAGGCGCACGTCCGGCGCGGTCGCCTCGCTCGGCCTCACCTCGTCGATGTCGCGGAGCGCGCCGCCGAGGACCAGGCGCCGGTAGCCGTCCCTCGCAAGACCTTCACGCAGCTCGAGGAACGCCTCGGCGTCGTCGACGCGCACGGGATAGGTGACGATGCAGCGCGCGCCCGACCACGCGGCGACGGCCCCTCGCGCGGCGGCGGCGGCGCTCGTGGCGACCGCGGGGACGTCGCAGTCTGGGCACGTCGGCACGGCCTCGCACGCGAAGAGCGCCGCCAAGTACGGCTCGAGATCGGCGAGCGTCGCGAGCGTCGATCGGCTTGATTTCACGGGCGCGCGTCGATCGACGGCGACCGTGGCCGCGACCGGCTCGAGCGACGTGACGGGAGGCCGCTCGAGGCGCTCCAAGAACTGACGCGCGTACGGCGAGAAGCTCTCGACGAACCGCCGCTGCCCCTCGGCGTAGAGCGTGTCGAGCGCGAGCGAGGATTTCCCAGAGCCGCTGGGGCCCGTGAGCGCGACGAGCTGTCCAGGCTCGAGATCGAGGTCGACGCCGCGCAGGTTGTGGGTGCGGGCGCCGCGAAGGCGAATGGGAAGCATCGAGGGAGCCCCCTATATGCGTCGACCAGGCGCGCGCCGCTAGACCCTACGCGTAGGGCGGCCGAGAACTGGACACCCGTCTGTCAGGTTACGACGCGATATACTCGTGAAATGGCGCGCCTCGGCCTCCGCAGCTCGGCCGCCCTCGCGCTCGCCGCGGGCGCGGCTGCGTTCGCCGTCGCATGCGCATCGATCCTCGGAATCGATACGGTCGGCTACGGTGACGCCGCCCTTCAAGACGCGTCGAACCCGCCCGCCGACGCCCCCACCGCGAGCGACGCGACGCATCCCGACGCAGGCCCGCCGGGATGCGGTCCCACGCAGAAGAGCTGCATCGTGTGCGTCGCCGCGCAGAGCGTCGCGACTGGCTGCAGCCCTCAGTCGTGCCAGGCGTGCAGTGTCGGGCTGCACGCCGACGCCGCTTGCCTTGGAACCAACTGCGGCGTCGGCGCATGCCAGCCGCCGTTCATGGACTGCGACGATGACGCGGCGAACGGGTGCGAGGTGGATCCCTACCGTGGCGATCCCGGCAACTGCGGCGGGTGCGCGCGGACGTGCGCGGTGGGCCTCCTCTGCCAGCCCGACGGCGGCTGCGCGACGAGTTGCGCGGCCGGGCGCGTGCCGTGCGACGGGGGGTGCATCGACACGTCCTCCGATCCAAAAAATTGCCAGGCATGCGGCGCCGCCTGCCCCGGTCTCGGCATGCTCAACACCGAGGTTACCTGCGGCGCCGCGGGCTGCATCTCGACGTGCTCCAACGGCTTCACCGACTGCAACGGCGCTCCGGGTGACGGCTGCGAGTGCGATCCGACGTCCACGTGCACAGACAGCGTCTGTACGCCCTGCGTAGCGTTTCTCGCGGGGGGATGCGCCGCCGGGGGCTCGTGCTGTCGATTCCCCTTTGCCGCGCCGATATGCGCGAGCGACCACTGTTGCGTCGCCGGCGGCCAACCTTGTGGCAACAACGGCTGGTGCTGCTCCGGCTCGTGCGGCGCCGGGAATATCTGCGACCCGTAGGCTTTTCTCGTCAGGCCAAACGATGTCGAACCCAGCGTGTCCAATCCGAATGCGCCGATTCGCTCCGGTCGCCATCGCGCTCTGCGTGCTCGCTTCGTCGCGCTCCACGTCGGCGTGTCCGATCTCCTCGTGGTGCTCCACTCCGAGCGACGCACCTACATCGGTCGAGCGGGAGCTGAGCCACGCGACGCAGTGCGACGATACGGCGACGCGCGGCACGGAGGATCTCATGAGCCCCAAGGAGTGGCTCCGCCTCTCGCGGACGATCGGGACGTGGCGTGAGGTCAACGAGGCGCGGGAGAACGCGGCGCACTACCGCGCGCGCATCTCTCGTGTTCGCGCGAAGGCGCTTCGGCCGAAGGCGCGGCGCGGGGTGCGGAAGGAGCTCAGCGAGGACCGCTGAGATCGAGCCGGAACGTGGCGCCCGCGCTCGACGACGCGACCAGCCCGATCTTTCCGCCGTGCGCGGCGGCGATGCGCTTCGCGAGGGCGAGGCCGAGCCCGGTGCCGCCCGCGCGGCCGCTCACGAGCGGATCGAAGATGCGGGCGGCGAGCTCCTCCGGCACGCCTGGCCCGTCGTCGGCGACCTCGATGGCGACGCGCCCGTCGGTGCTCCACGCGCGCGTCGTGATGCGGGGCGGCCTCCCCACGCACGCGCCGATGGCGTTCTCGTAGAGGACATGGAACAGGCGCGTCAAAAGGCCGGGGTGCGCGCGGACGCGAAGGTCCGAGGGCGTTACCTCGTCGTTCCACGTGGCCGCGCCGGGGGCCATGTCCGCGCGGGCCGCGACCATGATCTCCGCGAAGAAGACCGGCTCGGCGTGGGCCGGCTCGCCGCGGGCGAGCGCCATCAGGTCGTCGACAATCCCGTGCGCGAGGCGCGCGTTTTTCTCGATCTTCTGGATGTGGACGAGGCTGGCGGCAGGGTCCTCCTTCGCGAGGTAGGCGCTCGCCGCGATCACCTGAAGCGTATTTCGCAGCTCGTGGGCGACCTCCGCGGCGATCTCGCCGATGACTGCCAGCCTCTCCTTCGCCTGCGAATCCATGGTCACGACGGCTCCCTCACGGAAAAAAGGGCGACAATCCAGGCTAACCTCGCGAGGGTTCGCCGTCTATCCGGGAACTGGGATACGCTAGCCCGCGCGAGATAGACTACTCGCGGCGGTTCCAGGTCACGTTTCATGCCCGCGATCCCGAACGAATCCAAAATCCCCGTCGGGACGACCCTGGTCGGCAAGTACCGTGTCACTCGGGAGATCGGCCGAGGGGGAATGGCGGCCGTGTACGAAGCCGAGCACATGTCGCTCGGCAAGCGCATCGCCGTGAAGGTGCTCGCCTCCGAGCTCGCCGCCTCCACGATCGTCATCGAGCGCTTCTTCCGCGAAGCACGCGCGGCCGCGAGCGTGAAGAGCCCCCACATCGTCGACGTGTACGACTCCGGCCGGCTCGAGGATGGACGCCCGTTCATCGCGATGGAGCTGCTCGAAGGCGAGTCGCTCTACGATCGCATGGCGCGCGTGCGCCTCATCGATCCGCGGACGACGGTGCGCGTCATCGCCCAGTGCGCGAAGGGCCTCATGAAGGCCCACGCGGCCGGCGTCATCCATCGCGATCTCAAGCCAGAGAACATCTTCCTCGTGAAGGGCGAGGACGGCGAGGAGATCGCGAAGCTCCTCGACTTCGGCCTCGCCAAGTTCTACGCGCCGGTGCAGCCGGACGAGAAAGAGAAGCGCCTCACGCGCGAGGGGGCCGTCTTCGGAACTCCCGCGTACATGTCGCCCGAGCAGGTGAAGGGGCAGCACTCCGTCGATCACCGCGCGGACCTATGGGCCCTCGGGTGCCTCGCGTTCGAGTGCCTCATCGGGCGTCCGGTGTGGAACACCGATCAGGGCGTCGCGATGACGTTCGCGGCGATCGCGACCGCGCCGATCCCGATCCCCTCGAAGATCCGCCCCGACCTGCCGCCGGCCTTCGACGAGTGGTTCAAGAAGGCGATGGAGCGCGAACCCGATCGCCGCTACCAGAGCGCGAAAGAGCTCGCGGAGGCCCTCGCGCAGTCGTTCGGCTCGAGCTCCAGCGTCTCGCTCGTGAGCGGCAACGAGGCGTCGCCACACTTCGCGCCGTACAACCCCGACGATCCTCAGCGACACTCCAACAACCCGCCGGTCCCGCTCGTCGCCGCGAACGGCGCGCCGGTGGAGATGTCGACCGATCCGCCGCCGCCGGCCCGTCCCAGCCCGCTGCGGTACGCGATGTCGTCGATCGCGCTCGCCATCGCGATGGGCGCCGCGTTCTTCGTGTGGATGAAGCACCTGCGGCCCCAAGTCTTCACGCCGACCGTCATGTCGTCGGCCACCACGATCCCGTCGGGCGGCGCGGGTTTTCCCCTCCCGGTCGGCGAAGAGCCGAAGTGGGCGCCGCTGCTCGCCGAGGGGCTCGCGCTCTTCGCGCAGAAGGACGTGCTCGGCGCGCAGCGAAAGCTGAAGGAGGCAGGGGAGGCCGGCGCGGGCGGCGCGGCGAAGGGGCTCTCGGCGCAGATCGACATCGCCAGTAAGCCGTCGGGCCCGTGCTCGGTGGCCGCCCTCTCGCGCCCGCGTCTCGGCATCGAGCGCAACGCGCAGCGCCCGTCGATCGCGCTGAGCTCGAAGGGACCGATCGTCACCTGGACCGACGATCACGAGCAAGCCGGCCACGATCACGCGTACTCCGTGGTCATCGACGCGAACGGCCGCCCGCTCTCGCGCCCGCGTGACCTCACGCCCGAGGCCGACGACGTCGAGCGCCCGCAGCTCTTGGCGGCCGGCGATCGCACCCTCCTCCTCTATTGGGACAAGAGCGGTCGCGAAGCCGGCGTCCGCGTCCGCTGGCTCGACGCCGACGGGCGCATCGGCGGCCCGAGCGTGCTCGTCGGCGCGTCGCGTCCCAGCAAGACGACGTGGCCCGTCATCGATCGCGCGCCCGACGGCTTCTGGGTCGCGTGGGAGGACGATCGCGACAAGGACGGCGACGATCTCTTCCTCCGCCATCTGAGCCCCGAGCTCGAACCGATCGGCCCCGAGATCCGCGCCACCGATTTCGCGCCGATCCGATCGCGCCTGCCGCAGCTTCGCCTGCCGAGCATCGCGGTGGCGTCGAACGTCATCTACGTCGCGTACAAGCTCGAGCGCGACACGGTCCACACCATCGAGCGCATCCGCATCCCGCTCTCGGCCCCTGAGCTCAAGAAGGGGCTCGACGACGTGAACGGCGGCGTATCGCGGCGCGATCGCCTGATCGGCGACGTGAAGCCGATGAGCGAGGACAAGGTCTCCGGCGACGCGCCGTCGATCGCGTGCGGAACCGAGGGCTGCTTCGTCGCGTGGCACGCGGAGGCCGGGCCTGGCGGCGCGTACGCGGCGCTCATCGATCCGGTGAAGGGCAACCTCATGTGGCACAAGCGCCTCGCGCCGCAGGGGGGGCGCCCCGCGCTTGCCGTGAGCGACGGCCAGGTCGCTGTCGCCTATTACGAGAAGGATCGCATCCGCATGCGCATCCTCACGCGCGACGTCCCCGACACGAGCGGCATCAGCATCCTCGCCAAGGTCTCCGGCGATCAGCCGAGGCCGTGGCTCGCCGGCGGCAAGCAAAAGGGCGAGTGGCTCGTGGCCTGGCAGGACAACGAGGAGCGCCACGTCGAGGTGTACGCCGCGCGCGTGAGCTGCAAGTAGCGCGAGCGCCGTGACACCGGAAGCCAAGCGCGCGCTCGTCGAGGCGGTGGGCACCGCGGCGCTGGTGACCGCGGCGGTGACGATCGCGAGCGTGACGTTGCCCGACAAATACGTGGCGACGGCGGTGGGCTTCCTCTTCCTCGGTGCGACGTGGGCGATGGTGTGGCGGCACGACGACGCGCGCGTTCGCGAAGCGGGGCTCGCGTTCGGTGGGCTCGTCATCCCCGGAGCGCTCGATCTGCGCGGCGCGGCGCGGGCGGCGTTGCCGGCGCTGGGCTGGGCGCTGGCGTTGTCGGCGCTCACGTTCGTGCCGTTCTTCGTCGGGTGGCGATGGTGGTGGCACGCGGGAGGTCACTTCCAGTCTTCCGGCACGCCGAGGTGGGCGGCGGGCGAGCTGTTCGGGCAGCTCGTGCTGATCGCGCTCCCCGAAGAGTCGTTCTACCGGGGCTACCTCCAGTCGCGCCTCGACGCAGTGTGGGCGCCGCGCCTGCGGATCCTCGGCGCGTCGGTGGGGCCGGGCCTCGTCGTGTCGAGCGTCATCTTCGCGCTCGGCCACCTCGCGACGATCCACGAGCCCGCGCGCCTCGCGGTTTTTTTTCCGGCGCTCCTCTTCGGCTGGCTGCGCGCGCGGACGGGCGGCGTGGGCGCGGGCGTGCTGTTTCATGCATTCTGCAACATTTTCTCGGAAGCCCTCGGCCGGGGCTACGGCATCTACTGAGCATGCCCCGCGCCGCGCTCTTCGACATGGACCGCACGCTCGTCCGCAAAGAGACAGCGACCCTGTTCGTGCGCTACCAGCGCGCGCGCGGCGAGGCGACGTGGAAGGATCTCGCACGCGCGGCGTACTGGGTGACGCAATACACGCTCGGGATCGTCGACGCGCCGGCGGTGGCCGAGAAGGCGCTCCGCCAGTTCAAAGGGACCCACGAGGACGCCCTCGCGGAGAAGTGCGCGGAGTGCTTCGTGTCGTACGTGGCGCCGCACGTCTGCGAGCTCGGGCGGATCGCCGTGGAGCGCCACCGTGCGCAAGGCGACGTGATCGCCATCGTCACGGGGGCGACCCGCTACGGCGCGCAGCCCCTCGCGCGCGCGCTGGGCATCGAGCACCTGGTCGTGTCGGACCTCGAGGTGACGGCGGAGGGGCTCTTCACCGGTCGCTTCGTGCCGCCGCTCTGTTATGGCGAGGGCAAAGTGCTCCGCGCGCAGCGCCTCGCCGATCGGCTCGGCTTCGCGCTGGAAGACGCCACGTTCTACTCCGACTCCCTCACCGATCTGCCGCTCCTCGAGCGCGTGCGCGAGCCGGTGTGCGTGAACCCCGACGTCCGTCTTGCGCGCGTCGCGAAGAGACGGGGTTGGCGCGTCGAGCGTTGGTGAAGATCAGGGCCTGCGTGCCTTCGCCAGGGCGCGGTCCAGGGCCGTCAGCAGGTCGGCGCCGGTGTACGGCTTCTCGAGGAAGCCGGCGAGCCCTTCCTTCGTCAGGTGCGTGCTCGTGTCGGCGGCGTAGCCGCTCGTCATCACGACCGGGAGGGCCGGCGCGAGGGCATGAATCGCTATGAACGTCTCTTCGCCGCTGAGCTCCGGCATCGTGAGGTCGAGAAGCACGATCGAAATCTCGGCGGCGTGCTCTTCGACGATGCGCAGCGCCTCGCGGCCGTTCTCGGCGAGGAGGACTTTGTATCCCGCGCGCAGTAGCACGCGCTCGGTGACGCGCCGCACGACCGCCTCGTCGTCCACGATCAGCACCGTCGCGTCGCGGGCCGGTGCGACCGGCGGAGGCGTGCGCGCCGATGCGGGCGGGGGCACGACCTTGCCCGCGCTCGTCGGGAGCAAGAGGCGAAACGTCGTGCCGACGCCGGGCGTCGACCTCACGAGGATGGCGCCGCCGTGCCCGCGCACGATTCCGAGGACCGCCGCCAGACCGAGGCCTCGGCCCTGGAAACGGGTCGTGTAGAACGGATCGAAGATCCGTGGGATCTGCGCGGGCTCCATGCCGTGCCCGGTGTCCTTCACCTCGATGTACGCATAGCGGCCGGCGCGGACCTCGCCCTCGGGGTACGCGTCGGGATCGCGCCCGCCGCCGAGGTCGACCACGCCCGTCGAGACATCGATCTTCCCGGGCAGGTCCCCGAGGGCGTCGGAGGCGTTGGCGATCAAGTTCATCGTGACTTGCCGGAGCTGCGTCGCGTCCCCTTCGACGGCGGGCAGGCTCGGCGCGAGGGAGTGGGCGACGATCGCCTTCCTCGAGATCGCCGCCTCGACGAGGTCCGCCGAGTCTTTCACGAGCCGCGAGAGGTCGAGCGGCTCGATGACAAATCGCCCCTTGCCCGAGTAGGCGAGCAGCTGCCGCGTCAGATCGGCGGCCATGCGCGCGGCCGACTGGATGTCGAGGACGAGGTCGTGTGCGGGGCCTCTCGGCAAGACGGCGAGCGCCATGCTGGCGTTGCCGAGGATGCCCACGAGGAGGTTGTTGAAGTCGTGCGCGATGCCGCCCGCGAGCACGCCCAGACCCTCGAGGCGCTGCGTCTCGTGGAGCCGTGCCTCGGTGGCCCGCAGCGCGTCGTGCTCGCGCCGCCGCTCGCTCGCGTCGTCGAGCTCGGCGCGGAGGGCGCCGATCACGCGTTGCCGATCGCGGGCAAATTTCGAGAGCGCCCTCACGATCTCGAGGGTTTGAGCCTCCGCCTCTGCGCCGCCCGTCAGCTTGGCGGTCGCGGCCTCGGCGGCGAGCGTGATCTCGTCGAGCGTGCTCGCCCGGCTCATCGCCTCGACGAGCTCGGCGACGACCGAATGGGCCTTCATCGCCGTCGCCTACTTTAGGGTGTGGTATTCGAGCGAGCCCGTCGCGATCATCGAGCCGTCGGCGAAGACGCAGAAGCCGTCCTCGTTGCCCTTCGGATCGCGGCCGGTGACGAGCTGATTCTTGATGTGCATGCACACCGCGGCGCCCGGGGCGCCCATGTGCATCTTCTCTTGCGGCGTGAGGGCGACGCTCGGTCCGCCGCGCGCGAAGCGGAGGGCCTCGCAATCCATTTGCCCGTTCGGCGCGCGGCACCCCGCGCTGATGCGGAGGTGCTGCCCCTCGAAGTTGAGGAACGGCGCGGGGCCGCGTTCGAGCTGCCAGGACTCTTGCTTCGCAGTGTTGGGATCGAGCGTGGCGAGCGGTCCGGTGCCGGCGACTACGGGTCCGGGCCCAGGCCCGGGTCCGGGCCCAGGCCCTGGTCCAGGCGGCACCGCGTTGGTGTTCGTCGGCGGGTGAGCGCCGGAGCCTTCGCCGCCCGCGCACCCGACCAGCGCGGCGGACAGGGAGGCCGCGAGGGCGAGGAGGATCGCGCGCGAGGGCATACGCGAATCCTACACGAACGTGGTAAACCACGGCGCATGGAAAGCACCGAGCTTCCGCGCGTCGTGGTGGAGGAAATCGTGGCCCGCGCGCTCGTCGAGGATCTCGCGGGCGGCGACGTGACGACCGAGGCGTGCATCGACGCGGCCGCCGTGGCGCGCGCTCGAGCGGTCGCGCGCGGGGACCTCGTCGCATGCGGCGCGCTGGTCTTCGCGCGGGTGTTCGCGCAGGTCGATCCGTCGCTCGTCGTCGAGACGGTGACGCCAGACGGGAGGCGGGCCTCGCGCGGGACGACCCTCTGGACGGTGACGGGGCGCGCGCGGTCCATCCTCATGGGCGAGCGCGTCGCGCTCAACCTCACGCAGCGCATGACCGGCGTGGCCACGATGACGCGCGCCTACGTCGATGCGGTGCCGGCGGGCTGCACCACGCGGATCATCGACACGCGCAAGACGACGCCGGGTCTCCGTGCGCTCGAGCGTTACGCGGTGCGGACCGGCGGCGGGATGAACCATCGCGACAATCTCGGCTCGGCGGTCCTCATCAAGGACAACCACATCGCGGCGTGCGGCGGCGTGACCAAGGCGATCGAGCGAGCCCGCGCGCGCGCGTCGCACACGAGCCGGATCGAGTGCGAGGTCGACACGCTCGCGCAGCTCGACGAGGCGCTCGCCGCCCGCGCGGATATCGTCCTCCTCGACAACATGGACACCGCCACCGTCGCGGAGGCCGTGCGCCGCGCGAAGGCGACCGGCGCGCTCACCGAGGTATCGGGCGGCATCACGTTCCCGCGCGTCGCCGAGCTCGCGAGGGCGGGCGCGTTCGCGATCAGCGTCGGCGCCCTCACGCACTCGGCGCCGGCGGCCGACATCGGTCTGGATTTCGACGCGTGAGCTTCGGCGCGCTCGGCACGCCCATCCATCGCCTCGAGGAGACCACCTCGACGAACGACGAGGCCAAGCGCGCGGCGAAGGACGGCGCGCCGCACGGGGCCACGTGGGTGGCCGAATCGCAGACGGCGGGTCGCGGTCGTCAGGGGCGCGCGTGGACGTCGGCGCGCGGCGAGAGCCTCCTCTTCTCCGTGCTGGTGCGCGTAGTGTGCCCGCCGTCACGCCTGCCGCCGCTCGCCCTCGTTGCCGGCCTCGCCGCGCGTGACGCCGCCGCGAACGCGCTCGGGCCAATCGCCGCCGCCGCGCCGATGCTGAAGTGGCCGAACGACGTGATCGTAGGGAAAAAAAAGCTCGCGGGCGTGCTCGTCGAGTCCATCCTGTCGGGCGGTCGGGTCGAAGCGGTCGTCGTCGGGGTCGGGATGAACGTGACCACGCGCGCGTTCCCTCCGGAGCTCGAGGACCGCGCGACGTCGTTGGCGCTGCTCGGCGCCGCGCGCCTCGATCGCGACGCGATCCTGTCCGACATCCTCGCGGGGCTCGCGCGTGATCTTCCGCTCGTCGCCGCGCGCGGCCTCGCCGTGGTCCACGCGCGGCTCGTCGCAGCCGATGCGCTCGCCGGCGCGCGCGTGCACGGAGAGCTCGGCGAGGGGATCGCGTCCGGCATCGACACGGACGGACGCCTGCTCGTGCGCGGCGACGACGGGATCATGCGCCGCTGGGGCGCCGGAGAGGTCCACCTCGGCGCCGGCTGATCTTTGCTAGGCTCGGGGATTCAAATGGCGAGCTGTGCAAAGCCCGGTTGCAAGGGAACGATCGAGGACGGCTACTGCGACGCGTGCGGAATGGCGCCCGCCGGGGCCGCCGCGGGCAAGACCTCGCCGCACACCGCGCCGATGCCGGCCACGCCTGCCCCGTCGCCGAGCGGTCGCACGACGCCCGGCTCTGGTCGCACCGGCTCGGGCCGCACGCCGTCGACGCGCAGCGGACGAAGCGCGCGCAGCACGCGCTCGACGCGCTCGGGCTCCACGCGCTCTGGACGCACCGGCACGCGCGCGGTCGGCTCCCGACCGCTGGCGCGTCCTCCGCTCCCCCCGCTCGATCCGATGGCGTCGATCGTCCCCGGCGTCGTCCCGGAGCGAAAGCGCTTCTGCTCGGGATGCGACGCTCAGCTCAAACGGGAGAACGGCTTCTGCCCGAAGTGCGGCCAGGAGTACTCGTTCAAACCGACGCTCGATCCCGGCGACCTCGTCTCCGAAAAATACGAGATCAAGGGGACGATCGCGTTCGGCGGCCTCGGCTGGATCTACCTCGCGCTCGACACCGTCCTCAACCGATGGGTCATCCTCAAGGGACTCCTCAACTCGAAGGATCCGCGGATGCTCGAGGTCGCGGTGCAGGAGCGCGAGTTCCTCGCGGCGGTGAAGCACCCGAACATCGTCGGCATCTACGACTTCGTCACGCGCGGCGAAGAGGGCTTCATCGCGATGGAGTGCGTCAACGGCAAGACGCTGATGACCCTCCGCAAGGAGCGCGGCGGACCACTCCCGGTGGCCGAGGCGATCTCCTACATCGCGGAGATCCTCCCGGCCCTCGGCTACCTCGACGACATGGGCCTCGTGTATTGCGATTTCAAGCCCGAGAACGTCATGGTCGAGGAGGAGACGGTCAAGCTGATCGATCTCGGCGCCGTGCGGCCCGTCGACGCACAGGGCGGCGACATCTACGGGAGCAAGGGCTACACCGCGCCCGAGGCCCACGACGCGCCGACGCCCGTGAGCGATCTCTACAGCGCCGGCCGCGCGCTCGCGGTGCTCGTCGCCAATTTCGATTTTCAGGGAAAGTACGAGACGTCTCTCCCGCCTCCCGAGGAGTGCGACGTCTGGAAGCAGAACGAAGCGCTCTACCGTTTCCTCTTGAAGGCCACCAGGCCGAAGGCGGAGGAGCGTTTCCAGAACGCCGGGGAGATGGCCGAGCAGCTCGTCGGCGTCCTCTACACGATCCTCGGTGAGACCAGCGATCTCGGGCGCGTCGAGAGCTCCCTCTTCGAGCCCGACAGCGATCGCTTGACGTCGGACTCGGCGAGGCAGAACCGCGTCGACGGTGTGCCGCACCTCAAGGTCGACAAGGCGGACGCGGCGGCGAATGTCATCCTCGCGGCGGGGGCAGTGGGCGATCCGGAGCGGCGGCGCCTCATGTTCGAGCGCGCGCTCAAGCAGCACCCGGACTCGTTCGAGCTGAAGCTGCGCCTCGTCGACGAGCTCGTCACGCTGGGGAAATTCGCGCACGGCGAGGCGCTCCTGGCCGAGGTGCAGAAGGCGAACCCCACCGACTGGCGCGTCGCGTGGTACCGCGGACGCGCGCTGCTCGCGCAGGGAAAGGTGCAAGAGACGCTCGCGGCGTTCCAAGGGATCCTGGACGAGCTCCCCGGCGAGCTCGCGCCGCGGCAGGCGCTCGCGCGCACGTACGAGCAGGCCGGCAAGTTCTCCGACGCGATCACGTACTACGACGCCGTCTCGCGCGCCGACTCGTCGTTCGTGAGCGCCGCGCTGGGCCTCGCGCGCTGCCTCGAGCAGACCAGCGATCGCGCGGGCGCCGCCGCCGCGTACCGTCGCGTGCCCCCGACCTCGAGCCGCTACCCGCACGCGCAAATGGCGCTCGCGCGCCTGCTGCTCCACCCGAAGAGCGCGGAGCCGACGGTCGACGAGATGGTGCAGGCGAGCCTCGCGATCGAGTCGCTCGAGGGCCTCACCGACGGTCTCGATCTCCACGTCCTGCGCGCAGACCTCCTCGCAGCAGGCGCCAAGAACCTGGGCGCGACGGCGGGCCTCACCAACGTCGCGCTCCTCAAAGTGCCGTTCGTGCGCGCCGATCTCCAGCTCGCCGCCGAGCACGAGTACCGCACGTGCGCGCGCATCGCGGGGACTGACGGAGAGCGCCACGCGTTCGTCGATCGCGCGAACGAGGTCAGGCCGCTCACGGTCGTCTAGGAGGTCGTCTAGGAAAAATGCTCAGCGGCCGGCGAGCCAGCCCATGAGCGCCGTCGCCGCGCCAAGGACGACGAGGATTCCGACGAGCCAGACGAGGAGGCCGCTCCAGGCGCCGGCGAGCGAGCGTCCCTTCTTGCGGTCGCACTCCAAACACACCGCCCATACGCGCACGCCGCCTTCGGTCAACGTGCAGCAGTCGCCGCAGACCGGCCTCGCGCACGACGCGCACGGCCCGGCGGCCTCGCGAGGGCAGAAGCTGCACCGCGCGGGGCCGTCGTCATCCACGTGCTGAAGCTCGCCGGCCATTGGGTCATCGTAGATCCACCCCCGTCGCGACGCGAACACATGGGCGCAGCGCTCTGGGGTACCATGAGGGTAGTGAAGCGCTGCCCCACTTGCGACGCTCCGTACGGGGAGGACGACGTGTTCTGCGAGCTCGATGGCGGCCGCCTCGTGGAGAGCGAGTCGCGGGTATCCGTGAGCCCCGCGGCGATGAGCGCGCCCGATCTCTCCGAGATGGTACGGGACGCGCCGACCATGGCGCCCACGTCCCTCTGCGCGTCGTGCAACCGGCCGAACACGGACGACGGCGAAGGGTACTGCAACGCGTGCGGCAACCGGCTCGATTCACGGATGACGATCTCGATCCTCCCGCCCGGCGCGACGGTCGGCGGCTGCGTCGTGACCGGCGCGCGCGCGTCCGACGACGTGACGGCGACCGCGACGAACGGCGACGAAGTGATCCTCGCGGTCTGCGACGCGGCGATCCTCGCCGACGAGGCGGAAGCGACGCGTGCGCTCGCCGGGCACCCCGCCGCGCCCAAGCTCCTCGACACCGGCGAGGACGCGCGCAGGGGGGCTTACCTCATCCTTTCCGCGACGCCGCCCGGCGCAATCGTGCTCGCCGACGCCGCGCCCGAGCTTACGATGGCCGCGGGGCTCGGCCTCGCGCGTGAGGTGCTCGCGCTGACGATCTCGCTCGAGCGCGCGGGCCTGCGGTGGACGCCGCGCCAGACGGATTTTCATCTCGCGAGCGGTCGCCTCGCGCTCTCGCGCGTTCGCGCGGCGCGTCTCGACGGCGGTCGCGCCGATGCGTGCTGCCCGATCGCGGCGTTTGGTCGGTCGCTCCTCCCGGCGCCCGCGCTCGGAGGCACACCGGCGCTGTTCCGTCTCTTCGCGGGCCCCGGTCTCGACGCGCCGCACGAGCTCCGCGACGCCGACGTCATCCGCGCGGCCCTCGACGCCGTCGAGGACGAGCTGACGCGCGCCCCGGCGGGACCGCTTCACATCGCGTCGTTGTGTGACGGCGGACTGAAGCGCGATCACAACGAGGACGCGGTCGCCGTCGCGAGCGGCGAGACCAAAGGCGAGCCGTGGACGGTCCTCGTCGTGTGCGATGGCGTCTCGTGCTCGACGCACGCGGAGCAGGCGTCGGGCCTCGCCTCGAAGACCGCCTGCGACGCGCTCGCCCATTTTGCCCGGTCCGGTGACATCGCGCACGAAGCCGCGACGAGCGCGATGCACGCGGCGATCCGCGCCGCGCACCTCGCCGTCTGCTCCGCGCAGATCGAGCACGGCACCAAGGAGCCGCCGGGCACCACGATCGTCGCCGGCCTCGTGTACCGTCGTCGCCTCACCGTCGGCTGGGTGGGCGACAGCCGCGCGTACTGGATCGGAAAAAACGGCAGCGAGCTCCTGACGCGCGACCACTCGTGGGCGCAAGAGATCGTCGCGCGCGGCGAGATGAGCGAGGAGGCCGCGATGCAGCAGCCCCTCGCGCACGCCCTCACGCGCTGCCTCGGTCCCCTCGAGGGCGGGGACACCGACGAGCAGTTCGCCACCGTGCAGCCGGACGTGCGCGCCCGCGATCTCCCCGGTGCCGGCCACGTGCTCCTCTGCACCGACGGCCTCTGGAACTATTTCCCGGACGCGCGCACGATCGCCGATCTGGTCGCCTCCGCGGGGCAAGACGCCGGCTGCGTCGCCATCGCGCGGCGCCTCGTCGCGAACGCGCTTTATCGTGGAGGGGGCGACAACGTCTCCGTCGCTGTCTACCGACACTCGGAAAGTCGCTAGACCGAGCGTAGAGTAGGGGCCATGGCCTTCAAGATCGAGGCGTTCCAGAACCGCTTTTTGCCGCCCGGACAGAACCGCGTCGACGCCATCGTGTCGGTGACCGCGGGAGACGGCGTCGGCGCGTCGTCGCTTTCGAGCCAGCTCGTCGTCGGCTTCATCATCGACAAATCGGGTTCGATGGCCGGCGACCGCATCGAGGGGGTGAAGCGCGCGGTCACCCAAGCGATCTCGATGCTCGACGAGCGAACCTGGTTCTTCGTCGTCGTCTTCGACTCCACCGCGCAGGTGCTGGTCCGCGAAACCAAGGCCTCCGCCGCCAGCAAGCAATCCGCCGCGCAAGCCATCCATGCGCTCAGCGCCGGCGGAGGCACCGCGATGTCGACCGGCCTCGCCGCCGCGCTCGCCATCATGAACCGCGCGCCCGACGCGATCCGCGAGGCCATCTTCCTCACCGACGGCAAGAACGAGTCGGAGGAGCCTGGCCACGTGAAGGCCATCCTCGGCAAGTGCGAGGGCATCTTCGAGTGCGACTGCTGGGGCGTCGGCACCGATTGGCGCGTCGGCGAGGTGCAGGAGATCTCGAGCGCTCTGCTCGGCAAAGCGTCGCTCATCCCCGAGCCGCACGGCATCGAGGCGGCGTTCCAGGCGGCGATGCACCAGGCGAGCAGCAAATCGCTGAAGGACGTGCGCCTCCGCTTGTGGACGCCGCAGGGGGCTTCTGTCGTCTTCGTGAAGCAGGTGAATCCGACGATCGACGAGATGACGAACAAGGCACGCACCGTGTCCGCGCAGATCCGCGAGTACAACACAGGCGCGTGGGGCGCCGGCGAGTCGCGCGATTTTCATGTCGCGATCGACGTGAAGCAAGGCCACGAGGGGGAGGAGATGCTCTCGGGTCGTCCGTCGATCGCCTACCTCCAGTGGGGCGGCAGCGGCTGGGTCGAGCAAGAGGACAAGTCGGCGGAGGCGCGCCTCTTCGCGTCGTGGACCGCCGACGACTCGCTCTCGTCGCGCATCGATCACCACGTCGCGCACTACACCGGGCAAGGGGAGCTCGCGGAGGCCATTCAGCAAGGGCTCGAGCTTCGCGCGCGCGGCGACGAAGGGCACGCGACGCAGCTCCTCGGCAAGGCGGTGAAGATCGCGCACGCCTCGGGCAACACCGAGATGACGCAGCGCTTGAAGAAGGTGGTCGACGTCGTCGACGCTGCGGCAGGCACGGTGCGGCTGAAGAAGGACGCGGCCAAGGCGGCCACGATGGATCTGGAGCTGGAGTCGCGGACCACCAAGCGCGTGCACAAGAAATGAGCGGCGGCTTGGTCTGCCGCGCTGGGCACGCCTCCGACGAGCCCGATTACTGCTCGGTATGCGGCGTCGCGATGGGCGCGCCCGCCGCCGGGAAGGCTGCCGGGTCGCCGCAGCTCGCCGAGCGCATCACGCCGCTGCCTGCCTCCGTTCGCAAGGGCTTGCCCAACACCTGCCCAGAGTGCGCCGAGCCGCGCGCGGAGCCCGACGCGCGCTTCTGCGAGGTGTGCCGCTTCGATTTCGTCGCGGGTCGTCCAGGGCCGCCTCCCGCGGGAGGCGCGACTTCGGCGCCCGCACCGCCTGTTCCTGTCGCTGCATCGGCGGCGGCCTCTGCGCAGGCCGCCGCCATTCACTTCGAGCTCGTCGTCTCGATCGATCCGGCGCTCGACACCGAGCCCGATCCGGAGTCGCCGTGTCCGAAGGACGTGCCCGCGGTGGTGGTGCCCGTCGATCGCGCCGAGCTCCTCGTCGGCCGGCGCGACGAGCGGCGCGACATTCACCCCGAGCTCCCGGTCCAAGATCCCGGCACGTCGCGTCGCCATGCGAAGTTCGTCCTCGCCGCCGATGGCACCCTCGTCCTGCTCGATCTGGCGTCGACGAACGGCACCAAGGTGAACGGGCTCGAGGTCCCCTCCGGCTCGCGCACTCCGCTCGTCGCCGGCGACGAAGTGTGCGTCGGAAGGTGGACGCGCATCCTCGTGAGGGCGCGCCCGTGACGACGACGTCCACCTCCGCGGTCGCCGGCGCGAAGACCGGCCTCCCTGACGGCGCATGGTCCACGCCGCGACGGATGCGCGCGTACCAGATCGTGGTGTGGGCGCTCGCGGCCCTCCTCTTCATCGCCGGAGAAGGCACCCTCGGCCGCGCCCGCGCCGCGATGAAGACGATCGGCAGGGACAGCGCGCCGTCGATCATCGCCGCCCAGGAGATCAACTCGTCCCTCGCCGATCTCGACTCCAACGCGGCCAACTACCTCATCGGAAACGCCCAGCACCGCGCCGAGGCGATGGCGTCGTTCGAGAAAAGGCGTGTCCAGGCCACGACGCGACTCGTCGACGCCGCGCAGAACATCACGTACGGCGACGCGGAAAAACAGCCCATTTTGACGATGATCCAGGAGCTCGGGCGCTACCTCGAGATCTTCGCCGAGGCCCGCTACCGCTACGACACCGGCGATCTGCGCGGCGCGATCGAGACCTACCGCGCGGCCACGTCGCTGATGCACGCGAAGATCCTGAACGCGGCGCTCCAGCTCGACTCCGCGAACCGCACGTACATGGACGACGTCTACTCCGACCAGAAGCGCGCGAGCTCGGGCGCCGAGGGTATCGCCGTCGTCGTGGGCGGAGGGCTCGCCGCCGTGCTCGTCGCGCTGCAGCTCTTCTTGCTCCGCCGCACGCGGCGCATCATCAACCCGCCGATCCTCATCGCCACGCTCCTCGCCATCGGCTTCACCGCCGATCTCGTGCACGGCTTCGGCGCCGCGCGACAGGACCTGAAGGTCGCCAAGGAAGACGCGTTCGAGTCAATCCACCTCTTGTGGCGCGCTCGCGCGATCGCCTACGACGCCAACGGCGACGAGAGCCGGTACCTGCTGGATCGAACCAACGCGCCATTCCACGAGGCGTCGTTCGTAGGCCGCGTGACCGACCTCACCTCGACGCCGGAGAAGGAGACGCCTGATCGCGGCCTCTTCGCCGACGAGCTTCACAACGTCACGGTCCCCGGCGAGCGGGCCGCCGCGCTGGAGATGACGCGCGCGTTTCGGGGCTATTGGAACATCGACCAGCGGATCCGCAAGCTCGAGCAGTCGGGGAAGCACGACCAGGCCGTGCAGCTGTGCATCGGCTCCGGGCAGCACGAGTCGAACGCCGCCTTCGATCGGTTCGATCAGGCGCTCGCCGGGGTCGTGCACATCAACCGGACCGAGTTCGATCGCGTGATCGAGGACGGCGACGGGATGCTGCGGCGCGCCGAGCTGATGGACCCGGCGTTCGCGATCCTCATCGCCCTGCTCACGTGGCTCGGCCTACGCGCGCGCCTCAAGGAGTACGACGCGTGAGCACGGCCCTCGAGGTGGACGCCCGCCTCGCCGCGTGGAGCGAGTGGCTGAAGCGCGTCGACGACAGCCTCCTCGCGCTGGAGGGGGAGCCGACCTACCAGATGCTCGCGGGGACGGCGGGAAAGCGCGCGCCGCTCGACGGGATCAGCCACCAGCGCGTGTCGCCGGCGCTCGACGCCCTGGCGGATCTCTTCGAGGCCCGCCAGCGACTCGAGGAAGTGTTCGTCCGCGCGAAGGGGCTGCGCGCGTCGATCTCCACGTTGGGATTTTTCGGGAACGACGAGAAGCTGCGCCAGATCCGCGAGCTCCTCGACGGGCCGTCGATCCACATGGGCGCGACGCAGAAGCCCCTCGCGGAGCGGAGCCTGCTGGATCTCGGGGCGCAAGAGGTGCTTGTTTCGCCGGAGCAGCTGCTGCGCGCCATGCAGCAGGCGTTCGAGCTGGCGCGCGACGCGGTGCTCGCCGTCCAGCGGGCCTGGGCCACGCTGGAGCCGGCGCTCGAGAGGATGGAAGGCGAGCTCGCGGCGCTGCGCCCGCTGGCGGAGAGCGTCGGGGAGGCGAAGGAGGCGGAGCGAGAGATCGCTGCCGTGACCAGTGCACTCGAGGCCGCGCGCGCCCTGATCGCGCGCGATCCGCTCGGCGCGACCGGCAGCATCGAAGGGACGCTCACGCGCAGAATCGCCGCGCTCAGGAGCGCGCTCACGGCGCTCGCGGGGCAAAAGGATCGCGTTACGGCGTCGCTCGCCACGGCGGCGGCCCTCCGGCGCGAGCTCGGCGAGACGCATGTGCGGGCGCGCGCGGTTCGCGCCGCGGTCCTCGGCGAGTTCGCGGGCGCGCGTCTCCCCGAGCTGGTCTCCGGCGATCTCATCGACGGCCTCGACTCGTGGCGCGAGAAGCTGGAGCAGACGGCGGCCGCGCACCGCTGGCCGAGCGCCGCCGTGGGGCTCACGCGCTGGGAGCAAGCGTGCGCGCAGTACCTCGCGACCGATCGCGCCGTCCTCGCCGAGGCCGAGCGGCTCGGCGCCAAGAAGGACGAGCTGCGCGGCCGCCTCTCTGCGCGCGTGGCCCAACTGAAGGCGCTCCAGGCGCGTGGACTTCCGCGCGATCCAGAGCTCGAGCAGCTCGCGCGCGAGGCCGAGGCGTCGCTCACGAGGAGGCCGACGCCGCTCGAGGCGCTCGAGGTCACCGTGACGTCGTTCGAGCAGGGCGTGGTGGATGCCGCGCGCCGTGTCGGCAAGCGGTGAGTCGAGTAAGGTAGGTGGCATGCAGCCCCTGGAAGAGCTCGGCCTCCTCCTCAAGCCGGCCGGCGGCGGCCTCTACCTGGTCTCCACCGGGCGCGCGGAGCAGCTCGCGCTCCAGCGAAAAATCTACGGCGCGTCGAGCGAGGAAGACGTCGCCGCGAAATTCGCCGCAGCGCTCGCCAGCATCCCGACCGCGCGCGGCGTCGTCCTCGCGGTTCCCTCCGACGTCGGCGCCGGCTTCCGTCGCGGCGCGAACCTCGGGCCGCAGGCGATCCGCACCGCGCTCGTCGCCGCCGATCCCGAGTGGCCCGCCCACGCGCGCGCGCTCGGCCTCGTCGATCTCGGCGACGTGTTCGTCGTCCCGCAGCTCCTCCACGACGACATGCTCGCCGAGTCGCAGAAGACCGCGACGCGCAACGCCATCTACCCGGGCGTCCCCAAGGACGTCGCCGCGCGCCTCCCGGTGTCGCCGCTGTCGATCGCCGAGCGCGCGCTCGACCTGATTTTTCAGCTCAATCCGAAGGTGAAGCCGTTCATCCTCGGCGGCGATCACTCGGTCGCGTGGCCCGTCTCGGCGGCCCTCGCGCGCGCGTTCGCGAAGCGGGGCGAGCGGTTCGGAATTGTCCAGCCCGACGCGCACACCGATCTCCTCGAAGAGCGCCTCGGCGTCCGCTACTGCTTCGCGACGTGGTCGTTCCACGCCAACGATCTCATCGGCCGCGGCGGTCGCATGGTGCAGGTCGGCATCCGCGCCACGCGCCACGAGCGGGCGTACTGGGAGTCGCGCCTCGGCGTCCGGCAGTTCTGGGCGGAGGACTGCCGCAAGGATCCGCGCGCCTCGCTCGACGCGATCGTCGCGCACGTGAAGAGCACCGGCGTCTCCGGCGTCTACTTTTCGAACGACATCGACGGCACCGACAGCGCGTGGGCCGACGCGACCGGAACTCCGGAGCCGGACGGCCTCTCGCCGGACTTCGTGATGGAGCTCATCGCGCGCCTCGGGCGCGACGTGGGCCTCGTCGGTGGGGACGTCGTCGAGGTGGCCCCTCCGCTCGGCCCGACCCCGGAGAGCTCGGCGCGCACGGTCGACCTCGCCGCACGGTATTTCCGCGCGACGGTGGACGCGGCGCTGACCTGAATTTATGGTGAGGCGTGCGCGCGCCCACGATCCTCGCTCCCCTGGTCCTCGTCCTCGTCTTCGCCTCCTGCGCGTCGCCGCCGCCGCCGCAGCTCCCTCCTCCGACGAGCGCGATGCCGCCGTCGAGCACCGCGGCCACGGTCGCTCCGGTCGCGATCCCCGCCGCCCCGCCTCGGGAGGACGCGCTCGTCGAGGAGCTCGCGCGCGCGTACCTCGACGTGCTGCTGACGACGGAGCCGGAGACCGCGACGACCCTCGGCCTGCACGCGCGCGACGGCGTGCTCGACGATCGCACGGCAGCCGGCATCGAGACGGCGCGAAAGGCGCGCGCGATCGTTTTGGAGGGCGTCCGCAAGCTGAAGCAGAACCCCAACCTCTCGCGCCCCGCGCGGACCGATCTCGATCTCCTCGAAGCGACGCTCGAAGTCGAAGAGCGAACGTGGGCCGAGATGCGCCCGCACGAGCGAAACCCCGCGTACTACGCGAACCCGATGTCCGCGCTCTTCATCATGACGGCGCGTGACTATGCGCCCGCGTCGGAGCGCGCGACCCACGCTCTCGAGCGAATGGAAAAATTGCCCGCGACGATCGCCGCCGCCAAAGCAAACCTGAAGAACCCTCCCAAGGTCTGGACGCAGGTGGGCATCGACATGGCCCAAGGTGCGAAGGCGTTCTTCGAGGAGCAGCGCGCGCCGCTCATGGCCGGCCTCCCTGCCGAGAAGAAGCGCGTCGACGCCGCGATCGCGACCGCGCAGAAGGCCTACGCCGACTACACGACGTTCCTCGAGAAGGAGATCCTGCCGCGCTCCACCGGGAATTTCGCGGCGGGGCGCGCCACGTTCGACTTTCTCCTCCACCGCAGCCACTTCCTCGACGAGGACACCGACGCCGTCCTCGCCCTCGGCGAAAAAATCCTCGCCCGCACCGAGACGCAGCTCGGCGAGACCGCGAAGCGCATCGATCCGAAGGCCAAGAGCTGGGCCGACGTCGTCCTCCGCGTGAAGGGCAACCACCCCACCGCCGCGAACCTCCTCGCGTCGTACAGGCATGAGCTCGCGCGCGCCCGGGCGTTCCTCGTCGAGAAGGACGCGGTGCCGTTCCCGCCCGGCGATGACTGCGAGGTCATCGAGACGCCGGTCTTCCTCCGCAGCACCACCACCGCCGCGTACGATCAGTCGCCGCCGTTCGATCCCACCACGAAGGGCTTCTTCTTCGTCACGCCGGTCGACGCGTCGCTCTCCAAGGCCAAGCAAGAGGAGATGCTGCGCGAGAACGATCACGGCGATCAGGTCGACACCACCGTGCACGAGGCGTACCCCGGCCATCATCTCCAGACGTCGTTCGGTCGCCGCCACCCGTCGACGATCCGCAAGCTGTGGGACGCGCCGACGTTCTCCGAAGGGTGGGGCCTCTACTCCGAAGAGCTCATGAACGAGCTCGGCTACTACACCGACGAAGAGCGCCTCATGCAGCTCGAATGGACGCTCGTGCGCGCCGCGCGCGTCGTCATCGACGTCGGTCTCCACACGAAGGGCATGACGTTCGAGGACGCGGTGAAGATGCTGACCGACCGCGTGCACCTCGAGCGCGTCGTCGCTGTCGGCGAGGTGAAGCGCTACACGATGACGCCGACGCAGCCGCTCTCGTACATCGTCGGGCGCGAGGCCATCTTCCGCATGCGCGATCGCTACAAGCAGCGGGAGGGTGCAAAGTACACGCTTCGTGCCTTCCACGCCGACGTCCTCTCCCACGGGACGATTCCCGTGGGCCTCGTCGCGCGAGAGATGTTCGGCGACTGACCTTGCCGGCCCAGGTCGGATCCCGGCGGATCCATTGAACATCGCCAAGTTCACATCCTTACATAAACCTACGCCTACTTACAGGTGATCCAGGGTGGCATTCGTCTTGCTGAGGCGTATGCACCCTTATGGCAAAGCTTCGCGCGGCGCTCTTGCTCGTCTGTGCTTCGTCCATCGCGGCGTGCGGCTCCCATGGCGCCGACACCGACTCGACTGAGGAGGACGTCGCCGCGAGCGGTCGCGCCGCGAAGGAGAAGGACGACCCTTCGGCGCCCGGCGCGTACTTCATGGCGCAGCGCGCGTTTCCATCGGCGGCGGTGCCTCCGGGGGCGCTCGGAGCTGCGGCCGACCAGTGGCTCTCGTTGGTCTCGCAGCAACACATCGCCCCGGATGGAAGGTGGAAGCTCGTCGGCCCCGCGCCGCTCGACATGACCGGCGGCCAGCTGCCGAACGCGGGCCCCGGATCCGGACGTGCGACGGCGCTCGCGATTCACCCGACGCAGCCAAGCATCGTCTACCTCGGGACCGCGATGGGTGGCGTGTGGCGCTCCGACGACGGCGGCGGAAGCTGGAGGCCGCTCACCGACGCGATGGCCTCGATGGCCGTCGGCGCCCTCGCGATCGATCCGGCGGCTCCCGACACCGTGTATGCGGGCACCGGCGAGAGCTCGCTCTCCGGCGACGCGTACTTCGGCCGTGGCCTTCTGAAGAGCCTCGATGGCGGCAAGACGTGGGCGACGCTCGGCGCGTCGGAGCTCGCGGGCGCGGCGATCTCGAAGGTCCTCCTCGGACGCGGCGCGGTCTACGTGACGACCACGACCGGGAAGAGCGGCAGCGGAGGGTGCGGCTCGGCGTCCACGGCGGCGGCGGGGCTCTTCAAGTCCACCGACGGCGGACTCACGTGGGCGAACCTCGTCAAGGGCGCGGCGGTCGACGTCGAGCTCGATCCGACGCCCGGCGCCACGCGCATGCTCGTGTCCCTCCTCGAAAAAGGCATCGTGACGTTCGACGAGGCGGACGCGAGCCAGGCGCCCGTCGTACTGCCTGCGGACCTCGGCATGCGCATCGAGCTGGCGCGCGGCAAGACCAACCCGCTGGTCGTATACGCGGGAGGCGAGGCCGGCGTGCTCCGCTCGGTCGACGGCGGCGTCACCTGGGCGGCCGTCCCCAACGCGCCGACCTACTGCAAGGGCCAATGCTGGTACGACAACGTCGTCGAAGTCGATCCGACGGACGACGACGCCGTGTACCTCGGGGGGAGCCTTTGCTCGGTCCAAAAGCTCTCGGCCGCGTCGACGGCCACGCCAAAGGTCGCGGCCCTCACGATCCCCGGCGGCAACTGCCAGAAGCCCCAGCTCGTATGGACCACGGCGCTCGTGCACCCCGACGTGCACGCCATCGCGTTCGATCCGACCAACCCGCGCGTCTTCTTCGTCGCGTCCGACGGCGGCGTCGCGCAGACCGACGATCAGGGCCTCCACTGGAATCGTCGCAACGAAGGCCTCGCGACCAACCAGTTCTATCACCTGTGCGTCGACCCGAACGACAGCACCGTGATGCTCGGTGGAATGCAAGACAACGGGACCGCACAAATCTCCGGCTTTCCGGGCTCCACCGTGTGGAACCAGGTCGGCCCCGGCGACGGCGCGGCGTGCCTCGTCAACCTGAAGGACCCAGAGCGCGCGAAGCGCTTCGTGCTCACCTCCGCGCAATACGGCTCGTTCGTGCGCACCGGTGAGGACGGCGTCAAGGCGCGTGTCGAGCTGCCGTTCGATCAGGGGCAAGACGGCGACGAGAGCTTCGTGACGATCCTCGAGCAAGATTCCGCTACGCCGACGACCGTGTACTCGGCGACCGCGCGCGTGTACCGCTCGGTGAACGGCGGCAAGGACGGCTCGTGGGAGGCCATCAGCCCCAAGCTCGCGGTCGACAGCGACGCCGACACCTGCAACAGCGGCTCGTTCCTCACGGCGCTCGGCGTCGCGCGCGGCTCGCAGCGCCTCTATGCGGGCAGCTCCGGCGGCCACGTGTTCACGAGCCCTGACGGCGGCGCGACGTGGGCGGACGTGACGCACGATCCGCTGCCGCGGCGCTGGATCACGCAGATCGCGGTCCAGGCCGACGATCCGAAGATCGTCTACGTCTCGTTCTCCGGCTTCGGTGACGCGACGCCGAGCGCGCGCGGTCACGTCTTCCGCTCGAACGACGCGGGCGCCACGTGGACACGGTTCGACGCAGCCGCCGAGCCGTTGGACCTTCCGGTCAACACGCTCGTGGTCCATCCGCAGAACCCGAGCATCATCTACGCGGGCACCGACCTCGGCGTCCTCGCCACGTTGGACGGCGGCGCGTCGTGGCAAATCCTCGGAAGCGGCCTTCCGAACGTGGCGGCCTACGCCCTCGTTTTCCACGAGCGCGACAGCAAGCTCTTCGTCGGAACGCACGGCCGCAGCGCATGGGAGCTGCCGCTCGAGCCCAAGATCGTGAGCGACGTCCCCGCCGTCGCGATGGCCGCCGCCGCCGCCAGCGCGCCGGTGACCGCGACCCTCGCCGTGAAGAACGGAGAGGTAGCCGGCAGCATCCTCGACTACACGGTGTCGGTCGAAGGCGCGCCGTGGCTGGCGGTCTCGATCGCGAGTGGGCGCGTCTCGGGGCTGATGCAGACGACCCACACGCTGACGGCGACCCTCGACGGGCTCGCCGCGGGACCGCACACGGCGACGGTGGTGATCCGCGACGTTCTCGCGTTGGTCCCGGAGCTGCGCGTCCCTGTCACGCTCACCGTCAACTAAGCGCAGTCGAGGCAGGCGTCGTCGACCCGAGGTCGCCGGCCGGCTCGGGCTGTGGTAATCGGGCGCATGCTCTTCACGCGCGCGCTGATCCCCACGGTAAAAGAGGCCCCCCAGGACGCGGCGAACGTCAGCCACGTGATGCTGACGCGCGCCGGCTTCATCCGCCGCGTCGGCGCCGGCATGTACGATTTTCTCCCGCTCGGCCTCCGCGTCCTTCGCAAGGTCGAGTCGATCGTGCGTCATGAGATGGACCACGCCGGCGCCCTCGAGATCCTGATGCCCGCGCTCCTCCCCGCCGAGTACTTCAAGGAGACCGGACGCTGGGACCGCTTCGGCGACACGCTCTTCCGCCTGAAGGATCGCAAGGGCACCGAGTTCCACCTCGGCCCGACCCACGAAGAGATCGTCACCGACATCGCGCGGCGCGAGATCAAGAGCTACCGCGACATGCCGAAGAACCTCTACCAGGTTCAGTCGAAGTACCGCGACGAGCCGCGCCCGCGCGGGGGGCTCCTGCGCTGCCGCGAGTTCGTGATGAAGGACGCGTACTCGTTCGACGTCGACGAGGTCGGCGCGAAGGCGAGCTACGAGAAGATGCGCGTCGCGTACTGCCGCATCTTCGATCGCATGGGCCTCACCTACCGCCTCGTCGCCGCCGACTCCGGCGCGATGGGCGGCTCGACGAGCGCGGAGTTCCAGGTCTTGGCCGACAGCGGCGAGGACGCGATCGTCGCGTGCGACAGCTGCGACTACGCGGCGAACGTCGAGGTCGCGACCGTCAAGGCCCCTCCCGCGGCGACCGGCGGCACGGCGGAGGCGCGCGCCGAGGTGCATACGCCCAAGCACGGCACCATCGACGAGGTCACCGCCTTCCTCAAGGTCACGAAGGACAAGATGCTGAAGAGCCTGCTCTACGTCGCAGGCGAAGACGTCGTCATGGCGGTGGTGCGCGGCGACCACGACGTGAACGAAATCCGCCTGGCACGCGCGCTGGGAATCGGCGAAGTGTTCCTCGCGGGCGAGGCCGAGGTGAAGAAGGCGACCGGCGCGGACGTCGGCTTCGCGGGCCCCGTCGGCTTCAAGGGCAAAATCCTGGTCGATCGCGCGGCGTCCGTCGTCGTCAACGGCGTCACCGGCGCCAACAAGACCGACACGCATTTCACCGGCGTGAACCGCCCGCGCGATTTCGAGGGCGAGGTCACGGACATCCGCCTCGCCGCCACGGGCGACATTTGCCCCAACTGCGAGAAGGGCAAGCTCCAGAGCTACCGCGGCATCGAGGCCGGGCACATCTTCATCCTAGGGACGCACTACTCCGAGAAGATGCGCGCGCTCTACTCGGGCGAGGGGCAGGAGCAGAAGCCGATCGTGATGGGCTGCTACGGCATCGGCGTCTCGCGCCTCGTCGCGGCGACGATCGAGCAGCACAACGACGCCGACGGCATCCGCTGGCCGATGAGCCTCGCGCCGTACCACGTCGCGCTCGTCACCCTCGGCAAGGACGACGCCGTCAAGGACGCCGCGAAAAAGCTCTACGACGAGCTCTGGGCGCAAGGTGTCGAGGTGCTCTGGGACGATCGCGACGAGCGCCCCGGCGTAAAGTTCAAGGACGCCGATCTCATCGGCCTCCCGCTCCGCGTGACCATCGGCGGCAAGGGCCTCGCGGGCGGCAACGTTGAGCTGAAGCCGCGCACCGAGCCCGACCCGAAGAAGGTCGAGTTCGTCCCGGTGGCCGACGCCGCGCGCGTCATCGCCGAGCGCGTGAAGAAGGCGCTCGTCTGAGGTTCGCGCGCGTTACTGGTTGCTGCAGGCGGGCGCCGTCTTGATCGCGAAGTCGTAGCGACGGTCGCCGGTCTTCTTGAACATCTCGGCGAGCTTGTCGTTGAACGTCTCCTCGGGCGCGCGGTACTTGCCGCAGCGTCCGGTGTTGTCGCGCCACTCGTGGAACGCCTCGGCGCCGTCCCAGCCCTCGTTGACGACGCGGTGCATGGCGATGACAGCGCCGGTGCGATCCGCGCCGTACTCGCAGTGGAGGTAGAGCGGACGCTTCGAGTGGTCGGCCATGATGGCGAGCACGTCGTCGACGTAGGCCATGTCCTTCACCTGGCTCGCGAGCCAGCTCTTGCGGATGTACTCCATGCCGCGATCGGTGACGGACTTGTGCTCGGAGCTCTCGAAGTGGAAGAACGCCCCCCAGTCGACCTCGTGATCCCAGAACGCGAGCTCCTCGGCGGTCTGCAGGCTCAGGTCCGTGTGGACGCCCTTGTCGGCGAGGTATGCGACGCCCTCCTTGTGCGGATGGCCGCCGGCGTAGAGGCCCTGCGACCTTCCTTCGCTCGTCTTGAGCTCGCGGAAGTTGTTGGGTTGCTGCGCGGTGACGGCCGCCTCGTCGGCGGAGACCTGCGCCTGCTCTTGGTTGTCCGGCGCGCCGCCGCAGTGGAGCGTGAGGAGCGGAAGGAGGAGGAGAAACGCGTTCGACAGGTGCCTCATGACCAAGGACTTTTGCAACGGGGGTGCCAATGTGGGCAAACGTCGGCGGGAGCGCGCAACGGTCGGAAAAATAAGCAAAATGTCACTCCGTAGGCGCGCGGATCTGGCGCGACCCGGGTCGTCCGAAATCGCGACTCGCCGCGATTCGGCCCGCGCCTCCCGACGATGGATCGCGAGGGCATCTGGCAAGCTTCGGTGTCACGCTCGGCGTGGCCGCGCCTAGATGGAGTGGAGGCTCGAAAATGAAAAAGTACGTTCTCATCGCGGTCGTCTCGGTGCTGGCGCTCGTCCCCGTCGTCGCTTACGCGAGCGGCGGTCTCACGCCGAACGACGCGTGCGGCTGCCCGATCTGTAGCCACTGATCCGTGGACGCCCGCGAACGCCGCGCGGTGCACGATCTGCTCGTCCGTCTCGCCGACGGCGACAGGGCCGCGCTCCGTCCGGCGTTCGAGCGCGTCTCGCCTCTCGTGCATCGCTTCTGCGCGCGCCTGCTGGGCGGCGCGCCCGACGCCGCCGACACCGCGCAAGAGGCGCTCGTCCGCGTCTTCGCGCGCATCGGGGAGCTTGATCCGTCGCGCGACGCGGTGGCGTGGACGCTCGGCGTGGCAGCGTGGGAGTGCAGGTCCACGCGTCGGCGGAGGTCGCGATCGCGAGAGTCGTCGCTCGAGCCGGGCGCCGCCGAGACCGTGTTCGCGGGGCCAACGCCGGAAGAAACGGCGATGGAGCGCGAGCTGGTCGAGGCCGCGGGCGACGTGCTCGGCGCGCTTCGGCCCGCCGACGCCGAGACCATCTTGGAGGCGCTCGCCGGCGAGCGCGAGCCCGGGACGAATTTTCGCAAGCGCCTGTCGCGGGCGCTGGAGCGCATGCGCGCGGAATGGAGACGCCGTCATGAGTGATCCCCTCGCGCGCGTCCGTCGCGCCTACGAGCTCGGGCGTCTGCGCGGGGCGTTGCCGTGGGCGCTTCCCCCGGCGCTCCTCGCCTATGTGTCGTGCAGCTCCTGCGTCCGCCGAGACGCGGTGGTCGCGATGGCCGCGGCGTTGTCGGCGCTCCTCGTCTACTTCACCTGGCGCGGCGGCGTGCTCGGGACGGCGGCCAAGGCGGGCTTCGCAGGCGGCGTGTTCGCGTGCCTCGTCCCGATCGCGTGCCCCGTCCCTGCGGCGTGCGTCGCGGCCGGGATCGCCGCCGGCCTCGCCCTCGGAGCCGTCGCCCGCACGCGCGCTGCCAAGAAGCTCGAGTTCGTCCTCGTCGCGTCCTTCGTCGCCGCGCTCGCCGGTGCCCTCGGGTGCGTGCTCGTCGGCGTGGGCGGGATCGCCGCGATGGGCTTGGCGCTCGGGCTGGCAGCCGTTCCGACGGCGCTCGTTCCCGTCAGCCGCGGCGCCTAGAGCAGAAGTCGTTTGACCGTGGCGGGGAAACGGCTGGCGCGACCCACTTGAAGGATGGAGCGTAGTTACCGAACGAGGAGAGCGCTCTTGGCGAGCGCGCCGAGCGCCGCGCTCATCGCGTTCGGCAGGAACGAACGCCCCCTCGCGCGCGTCCAACCTTCGAGGAGCTCCGCTTCCGTCCGTGTCCCGTCGAGCAATGGGATCAGCATACGGAGGGTGTCGTCGAGGACGATCCCTTCGTGCCGCATCGACGTCACGCGAATGTGCCGCTTGCTCTCCTCGCGCGCCCACGCGGTGACCGCCGGCCGCTCGCCAGCGCGCGACACCATCTGCGCCTGGAACGTGCGAAGCTCGATCGTATTGCTCCCCGTCGTCAGAAACGAACGGAGGAGGAACCGCCGCAGCAGATCGACATCGCGATCGGATGCCTTCGCGTCGCCAAGGCGCGTGCGCGCGGCGGCGATCAGCTCGGGAAATGGCAGCGACCCGGGAGCGACTTCGGCGAGGTGCACGAGGGCGGCCTTGGTCAGGGGATGGTCGCATACGATCTCCCCGTTCACTCCGGAGAACGCGACCTGTGCACGGCGCTTGATGTCGGGATCCGGCTTCGTCGGCTCGAGGCGCGAGCTCACGCGCAGCTCGTCAACGATCAGGGCGGACGTGCTCCGCGCGACGTCGACGGACGCGCGGCACAGGATCGCGCGTCGGAACGTTCGCCCGTGGAGGAAATCGAAGTACTGCTCGGCGCGGATCGGATCGCCGGCACCTTGGTCGCGGGCCTTGGCAGCGAGCGGCGTCGCGCCGTGCTCGGCAGTGATCTCGGGGCTCGCGTCGTCGACGTACCGGAGCCCATGCTTCGCGGCGCGCGTGACGAGCTCGGCGAAATAGGCGGGGTGGTTGTCCTCGCACATGAGCTCGTGCGCGAGGTACCAGTCGGTGTCCTTCGTGATGTTGGCGATGTCTTGGACGAGCGGTTGAGCGTAGCGACCACCGTCGGGCAGCGTCTCTTTCAGCCAGGTCAGCGCTTCGCGGCCGCGCTCGACGCGGGTGGCCATCGCGCTTGTGGCGTCGGCGTGAAAGCGCATCAGATCGCGGATTACGCCGCGGCCATACCAGCCGGGCAGCGTGTTGTAGCTGACGTACGCGACACCGTTCGGCGACAAGCTCCGCGCGACGAGCGCGAGGAGATGATCGGCCACGTGCGGAGGAACCCACGAGTAGACCCCATGCGCGATGACGTAATCGAAGGTGCCAAGGGAATCGCCGACCTCGGTGAGATCGGCCTGACGAAGCTCGACGTTGCCGATCCCCGCGGCCGCGATGCGCTCCGCCCCCAGCTCGACGTGCTTCTTTGCGATGTCGATGCCGACGAAGCGCGCGCCAGGGAGTGACTCTGCCATCGGCGCGAGGTTGCCGGCGGGGCCGCAGCCGATCTCGAGGACGCGCGCGCTCGTGATGGGTGCGGCGTCGATTCCGCGCAGGCGTGCGAGCGTTGCCAGGCGATCGGGGTGCGATTGCGGGAAGCTCTGTCCCTCGTAGGGGACGTCGTTGTAGGTGTCTTCGAGGGTTTGCGTCACCGTGCCGGCGAGGCTATCACCGGCCTCGGTCCTCCCCGATGGCGAAAACCCACGATCTTCCCCCGCCGCCCGCGCGCCCCGAGGTGTCGCCGCCTGCGACCGTCGCAGGAGAGGAGCTCGTGACGCTCGCGGGACTCCCGGGCGAGCCGTCGCTCGAGGCGCGCGTCCGCGGGAACGCCGACGCCGAGCGCGCGATCGTTCTCTGCCACCCGCACCCGCTCTACGGCGGCACGATGCACAGCGCCGTCGTCCTCGCGATCGCGAAGGTCGTCGCCGAGAAGGGCGGCGATCGCGTCGCGACGCTCCGGTTCAACTACCGCGGCGTCGGCGCGAGCGAGGGAAAGTACGGCGACGGCGTTGGCGAGATGGCCGACGCACGCGCGGCGATCCGAGACCTTCGCCGACGATGTCCGCGCGCGAAGGTGACCGTGTGCGGGTACTCGTTCGGCACATGGGTAGGCCTCCGCGCCGCGGCGACCGAGGGCGGCGTCGAGCGCGTCACGCTGGTGGCCCCCGCCGTTCGCATCTTCGATTTCGTCCGCGAGGACGCGGCCACGTTCCAAGGGCGCATCGCCATCTTCCTCGGCGACCAGGACGAGTTCTGCGATGTCGCAGAGGCCGAGGTGCTCGCCAAGGATCTCGGCGCGAGCCTGAAGGTGTTCGAGGGCTCCGATCACTTTTTTCTCAAATCGCGGCGCAAGCTCGCCGATGCCGTGCTGCCGAGCATCGCCCCCGAGGTCGCGTGAAGACGGCGTCGTCGACCGAGGCCGTTCACGCCGGTGAAGCGCGGGCCGAGCCGTACGACGCGATCGCCACGCCGGTGGTCCAGACGTCGACGTACTCGTTCGCCGACACGCGCGAGCTCGAGCAGTTCGTCACCGGAAACCATCCGCGTGAAGATCGCCAGGAGTACGGACGGTACGGCAACCCGACGTGCCGCGCCGCCGAGCGCGCGATGGCGTCGCTCGAAGGGGCGGAGGACAGCGCGGTGTTCGCGAGCGGCATGGCCGCGATCAGCACGACGGTCCTCGCGCTGACGAAAGCCGGGCAGCACGTCGTCCTCTTCCAGGACGGTTACAGGCAGACGCGGCAGCTCGTCACGCAAGTGCTCGCGCGCTTCGGCGTCACGCACACGATCGTCGACGCCCGCAATCTCGACGCGCTGGCCGCCGCCATTCGCCCCGAGACGCGTCTCGTCCTCGGCGAATCGCCGACGAATCCGCACCTCTCGTGCGTCGATCTCGAGGCCCTCGCGAAGATCGTGAAAGGGCACCGCACCGTCAAGACGATGATCGACGCGACCTTCGCCTCGCCGATCAACTGCCGCCCCGCCGCCCTCGGGATCGATTTGGTCGTCCAGAGCGCGACGAAATACGTGGCCGGTCACAACGATGTCCTCGCTGGCTTCGTCTCGGGGAGCGAGGGTCTCGTCTCGAAGGTCCGCGAGCTGCGCGCCGTCCTGGGGGGCGTGTGCGATCCGCACGCGGCGTGGCTGGTGTCCCGCGGGATGAAGACGCTCGGCCTCCGCGTCGAGCGGAGCAACGCGACGGGTCTCGCCCTGGCGCGCCTCCTCGAGGCGAACCCGAAGATCGAGCGCGTCTTCTACCCGGGCCTCGCGTCGCACGCCGACCACGGGATCGCCGCGAAGCAGATGAAGGGCTTCGGCGGCGTCGTCTCGTTCGTGTGCAAGGGGGGACTTCCCGCGGCGCGCGCCCTCGTCGACGCCCTTCGTATCCCGCGGATCGCGCCGAGCTTCGGTGGCGTCGAGTCCCTGGTCGAGCCGCCCGCGCTCATGAGCTACTACGAGCTCACGCCGGACGAGCGCGCGGCGGTCGGTATCGAAGAAGGGCTCGTCCGCTACGCTGCAGGAGTCGAGGACACCGCGGATCTGGCCGCTGATCTCGCGCAGGCGCTCGCCGCCATCTGACGGGCTCGCTTCAGCCCAGCGCGTCGAGCGCCGCAAGCAGCGCCTCAGCGCTCTCGTTCGTCGCGTCGGCGGTCATGGGGCTCACGTCGGAGACCTCGAAGCCTTCGTAGAGCTCCTCGGGGATGTCGAGGAGGAAGCGGCTCGGCGTGCGCGGCATCGGCTTGCCTCGCAGCACGCGGGCTTTGCACCTCAGGATGGTCAGGCGCTCACGCGCGCGCGTGACGCCGACGTAGAAGAGGCGCCGCTCTTCCTCGACGTCGCTCGCGTCGGGCGTCGCGTCGGTGGCCTTCGTGTCGAGCGTCCGCGCGTGCGGGATGAGGCCCTCTTCACACCCGACGAAGTACACGACGTCGAACTCGAGGCCTTTGCTGCCGTGGAGCGTCGAGAGGATGACGACGTCGCTCTGCGCCTCTTCGGCGTCGTCGAAGCTCAACGTGAGCGCATGGAGGAACGCGGCGAGCGCCTGTTCGTGCGTCGCGTCCTTGCCCTTCGCGGTCTCGCGCGCCTCGCGCTTGGCGAAGGTGCGGAGGAGGGCCTCGACGTTCCCCCACCTTCGTGCCGCTGCGAGCGGAGAGCCGGAGGTCGTGTCGAGCTCCGCCTTGAATCCAATTTTCTCGGCGAAGGCGCGCGCCGCGGTGCTCGCCGGCATGCGCTCGACGAGGAGCATTCGCCGCAGATCGCCGATCGCCTTCTCGAGCTGCTTGCACCCTTCGCGCGCGCTCGGCGCGATGTCGTCGAGCGCGTCCACCCGCTCCACCGCCTGCCACAGGCTCCAGCTCTTCGCCGTCGCGTGCAGCGTGAGGCGCTCGATGCTCGTCTCTCCGATGCCGCGCGGCGGATAGTTCACGATGCGCCGGAGCGCGATCTCGTCGGCGCGGTTCAGCGCCAACTTCAGGTACGCGAGGAGATCCTTCACCTCCTTGCGCTCGAAGAACTGCTGGCCGCCCACGACCTTGTGCGCGACGCCTTGTTCACGCAGCGCCGCTTCCAGCGCGGTGGACTGCCCGTTGGAGCGGTAGAGGATCGCGAAGTCCTTCGGCCGCCGCCCCTCCTCGCGAATGATGCGGAAGATCTCGCGGCCGATGTACGCGGCCTCGGCCTCCGGCGTCGACGCCACGCCGATGAGGACCTTCTGGCCGCCCTCGCGCGCGGTGAAGAGGACCTTGCGGTGCTTCACGCCGGGGCGCTTCGAGATGACCGCGTTCGCGACGTCGAGGACGGGCTTTCGAGAGCGGTAGTTTTGCTCGAGCTTGATGACCTTGGCGCCCGCGAAGTGCTCCTCGAAGTCGAGGATGTTGCGCACGTCAGCGCCGCGCCATGCGTAAATGGACTGGTCGTCGTCGCCGACGACGCAGATGTTGTGGTGCGGCTCGGCGAGCATGCGCAGCACCTGGAGCTGCGAGCGGTTCGTGTCTTGGTACTCGTCGACCAAGAGGTAACGGAACCGCTCGCGCCACTTGGCGAGGATGTCGGGGCGCTCTTGCCACAGGCGGGCGACGCCGCACACGAGATCGTCGAAGTCGAACGCTCGGAAATTCTTGAGCGCGGCCTCGTAGCGCGGGTAGACGAGCTTGGTGACCTCGTCGTAGGAGTCGCCCTCGCGCGCCTCGAAGGTCTCCGGGCTCTGGAAGGCGTTCTTCGCGTTGGAGATTCGCGCGAGGATGGCGCTCGCGTCGAACTTGCGGCCCGCCGCGTCCATGCGGCTCATGATGTCTTTGACCGCGGCGAGGCAGTCGCCCTGATCGAAGATCGTGAACGTGCCGCCGACCGCCGCGCGATCGCGCGTGAGCACCTGGAGGCCGAACGAGTGGAACGTGCAGATCGTGAGCTGCTTGGCCGCGAGCGGGTTGCCCAGCGCCTTCATCTGCTCGCCGATTCGCTCGGCCATCTCGCCGGCCGCCTTGTTCGTGAACGTCAGGGCGACGATGGCCCGCGGGGGCACGCCGCGCTCGACGAGGCGAGCGATGCGTTGCGTGATCACGCGCGTCTTGCCGGAGCCGGCGCCGGCGAGGACCAGGAGCGGCCCGACGTGGTGCTCCACGGCCTCTTTTTGTGCAGGGTTCAGCGGAAACGAAGACATCTCTTTTCCGGCGTCTTTCGAGTCGTCCACGACACCACAAGAAGCAGGTAGGGGCTAGCTTGCGACTTTCCGTCGCGTATGCTCGGCCGATGCGCATGGCCGCCTCGTCCGCCTCGTCCATCTTTCGCTCGTCCCCCTACGCTCTCGCCCTCGCGGTGGTCGTCGTCGCCGCGTGCGGCAGCCCGCCGCCACCCGCTGCGCCGGCAGCGACTACGTCGAAGCCGGTGGTTTCGGAGCCGGCGGCGCCGCCCACGGATCTCTCGGCCGTTCCGCGGCCCGAGGCGATGGTGGTCTTTGCGCGCCTCAACAAGCCGGAGGCGGCGCTGAAGACCGTGGGTGGCTGGACGCAGCTGCCGATGCCCGGCGCCGAGGTGCTGGCCGAGCTCGTGAGCGGCGCGGCGGTCGGGAAGATCCTCGACCTCTCGCAGCCAATCGACGTCGCGATCCTGCTTGGCGGCGACGCGCGCTCGCCCGATCCGCAGGTGGCCGTGAGCGCCGCCGTGAGATCGCTCGACGAGGTGCGCGGCCTCCTCGGCGACAAGTACAAGCTGTCGTCCGGCAGCAACGGCGCGCTGCGCATCGGCGGCCTCGGCGGCGGCGACGAGCACGTGTGCGACTTGACGCCGTCGTTCGGCGCCGCGTCGACGCGCATCATCTGCGCGGACAGCAGCGCGGGGTCGGAGACGCTGGAGCCTTGGCTCGCGCGTTCGGCGCCGCGCGACGCGTTCCCCTCCGATCTGCACGTCGAGCTCAAGATGGCGCCGGTGCGCCCGATCGTGAAGCAGTTCCGCGGCATGCTGCCGATGCTCCTCGGGCGCGTGCTCGACATGCGCAGCGGCTCGCAGGTCGTCAGCCAGGCGGTGGACGCCGCGGTGGGCGACGTCGCGGATTTCACGAACGACCTGGAGGCGCTCACCTTCGACGTGACGCTCGCCGACTCCGGCGCCGACGCGACGATGAGCGCGTCGTTCGGCGGCACGTCCGCGGTGCTGTCACGCCTCGCCCTCGCGCACCCCGAGCGCGCCGACACGCCGCCGCCCGCGTTCTGGCACGTCCCCATCGACGCGGACGTCGCGTACTACACGCGCGGCATCGAGGCGCGTGACATCGCGCACGCGAGGGAGCTGGCGCAAGGCGTCCTCCTCGCCGCGCTGGAGAAGCAGAGCCTCCCCGAGGCCGATCGAAAGGCGCTCGTCGATCCGGTGCTCCGCTACCTCGACTTGCATACTGCACCCATCGTGTACGCCAAGGGCCTGGACATGGCGCGCATCGACAAGGCGCGGGGCGAGCTCGATCGCGCGAAGGACGCGGGCCGCAAAGACGCGGAGACCGCGTTCATGTCGGCGCTCGGGGGGTGGTCTGTGGTGCAGACCGCCGAGCCGATCGCGAAGGTGTCGCAGGTCGCGAAAGATCTGTCGAACGCGCTCGCGCGGCCGGGCCTCGTGAAGTGGGCGAAGGGCGAGCTGCACGGCGCGCCGCCGCCGTCGGCGAAGATCACGCCGGCGCCCAAGACCGCGGGCCTACCGGCGGACACGCTGCACATGGAAATCACCGTGAATGACGCCGCCGAGACGTCGCCGGCGCCGGTTCCGCCGGGCGGCAAACCGAAGGCCGCACCGGCCCCCGTGCCGGTGAAGGCGGGGCCGGCCAAGCCGCGCGCGATCCACGTCCTCGCGGTACCCGACGCCGGCAAGACGTGGATCGTCCTGGCCGCGGATCTCGATCTCGCGATCGCCAAGGCAAAGGCCGTCCTCCCCGGCGCGCCGGACGGCGGCACGCTCGCGAAGCGCGCCGAGCTCGACGCGCTCAAGGACACGAAGGTCAGCTCCGGCGGCTTCGTCTCCGCGCGTGGCCTCCTCGCGCCGTCGCCGTTCCGCTACGTCGTCGGCGGAACGAAGGTCCCGCACGGCCCGCTCTTCGAAGGCCTCGCGAACACGCAGGCGCAAGGCGCGACGCCGATCCTCTTCACGACGCGCGCAGAGGCGAAGGGCGTCGCCGGCTCGTTCGTCGTGACCGGCAAGGTGCCGCGCGCGGCGGTCGAGGACATCGTGAAGCTCGCGATGAAGCGGTTTTAGTCTTCTGTTCTACTCGTCGGCCGCTGGCAACCAGAGGTCGGCGAGCGGGATCGTGAGACCTTCGAACGTCGCGGGGAGGAAGATGCCGTGCTCGGCGAGCGAGTCCGCGATCGCGTACTCGCCGTCTCGGAGGACGAGGCGCTCGAGGGTCCGCGCCTCGGGGTCGACGATCCAGTACTCCGGCACGCCCGCGGAGGCGTAGTAGCCGAGCTTGACGACGCGATCGTAGCTTGCGCGCTTGGGACTGATGATCTCGACGGCGAGATCGGGGCGACCCACCTCCGTGCCCTTCGCGTTCTCGGCACGGCGTGGGTTGTCGGCGCGGAATAGCTGAACGTCCGGCATGATGCCTCGCCGCTCGCTGATCTTGAGCTTGTAGCCTGACGCGAAGGCGCGGGCGCCGTGATCCCGCGCCCACGTCACGAGGAAGTGGCACAGCATCGCGACGAGGTACTCGTGCGCTTCGTTCGGCATCTCGGTCTCCACGAGCTCTCCATCGAGGAGCTCGCGGCGATCGTCGTCGGGAAGCGCGACGAACTCGCACCACGTGTGCGGGCCGAGCGAAGCGTTGGCGACGTCGTGCATGACCTCAGTATGGGGCATCGCCGTTTCGTTGTGCAGCGCGCGTGCCGATAACAACGTCGAGGAGTTGGGGATCGCCGAGACTGTCCCAGCCGCCCCGAGGGTGTCCTCGGACGCCTCTTTGCCCGTTTTTTTGCCGGATTGCGCAAGGTAAGTACATGTAGGACATGGCCTTGCGTCTCCGTGCCCTTCTCGGCGCGTCCCTCCTCTTGTCTGCATTGCTGGCGGCGGGCGGTGCGCGGGCAGCGGGGGGCGTGGCGAAGTGGACGGAGTGGCATGCGATCGGCGACGACGTCCGGGTGGCGATTGATGGCGCCGGCCTCGCGCGCGTCGAGCACGCGCTCCGGTACCGCGTGGTGATGGGGCCGCTGCGGCAGATCGATCTGACCGGATTCGAGAAGAACGCGGTCCTCGCGCCCGACGCGACCGTCACGGCCGACGACGGCCGCGAGTTTCCGGCGCACGTCGAGGCGAAGGGCGAGGGCGCGCTGCGCTTGACCGTCGACGAGACGAAGGGCTTGAAGCGTGGAAGCTACACGTTTCGACTCCACTACGACGTGGACCTTATCGCCGCGAAGGAGCTGGTGAAGGACGGCGCGATGTGGCGCCTCTCGTGGCGCTCGCCGCTCGCGACCGAGGGGTACGACGACGCGCGCGTGCTCGTGCACGTGCCGCCGGCGCCGACCGAGCCGCGCGCGCTCAAGACGGGGCCGAGGCCGCAGGCCGAGCAAGAAGGGAGCGGCGAAGGGGGCGAGGACGGCGTGGTCGCGAGCCTGAGGCGCGCCGCCGATTCCGACGAGCTCGAGCTGGTGCGGCCGCACGTCGCGCGTGGCGAGTCTCCGCTGTGGGCGGCGCGCCTCGATCCGAAGGCGTTCCCCGGCGTGCACACGCCGGAGCTCCGGCCGCCGCCGCCGCCGCCACCGCCCGAGCCGAATCGCGTGAACGAAGCGGCGCTCGCGGCGGGACTCTTGGCGGTCGCGCTTCTCTTCGGGGGCCTCGTGCGCGCAAAAATGCGGGCGTTCGCGAGCGCGTGCGTGCGTGCGGGGGCGACGCCACGTCCGCTGATGCCTCTGTCACCGACGATGCTTGGCGCGATCGCGGGTGTCGTGGCGGCGGGCGGAGTGGCGCTCGAATGCGTGGGGTGGACGACCCGCGGCGCGCTCGTCCTCGTGGTGGCGATGGCGCTCGCGCTATCTCGAACGCCGCGCGTGCGCCGCGCGCCGCGTGGGCCTGGACGCTGGATCGCGCTGCCCGCGAAGCAAGCGCTGCGCGAGCCGGACACAGCGGGCCAGTGGCTCGATGTCGGGACACGCGCCGGCAAGGTCGCCGCTCTCCTGGCGCTGCTCCTCGTCTGCGGTCTGTGCGTCGCGTCGCGCGCGCTGAGCCCAGAGGCGCCGTACCTCGTCGCGATCGACGCGCTCGTCCTCGTCCCGCTCTTCGTGACGGGTCGGCTCGTGCAGCTACCTCCCGATCTCGCGCGTGCGCCGGCGCCGCTGCTCGCGCGCGCGTTCGCCTCGCTGTCGCGCGATCCGTCCCTCGACGTGGCGCCGTGGGCGCGCGTGCCGATCGGCGGAGAGATGCACGACGAGCTGCGCCTCCTCGTTTTGCCGAAGGCGTCGTTGCCGGGCCTCGTCGGCATCGAGCTCGCGATCGCGTGGACACGCACCGCCACCGGCTTCGCGCCGCGCGCCGAGGTGCTCGTGCGCGTACACGACGGAAGCGACGCGGCCGGGCGGTTGCCGCAAGTCGCGCCGTTCGCGCGCCCGGTCACTGGACGGCGCCCCGACGAGAAAGTCATTCGCCTGTCCCCCTCGCTACCTGGCCGTGACGGGGCCGTCGCGCTGGTTCGGCGCCTCGCGGGGGAGGTCACCAATCGTCGGGTGATCCTCGGTGGCTGGCAGGGCGCGGAGCGGCGTTTCAACGATCCGACCGACAAGGTCCCCGTCGCGGCGTGAGCCTCGAGTCGCCGCGCTTTTCGTGCCGCGAGGGGTGAAATTCGGGCGATTTGCGGCTAGAGAGATGGGCGCATGCCTCCCACGCGCCCCCCGCAGCACCTCCACCCGGCCCACGCGCTCAGCGTCTACGCGGAGCCGCTCGCGTCCGGCCGGCGTGTGGTGGTGGTCGGCGACTCGTCGGTGGAGATCGGCGCGTCCCTCGTGGAGGCCGGTGCGCGAACGGTGCACGTCTACGATCCCTCCCGCGAGCGCGCGAGGGAGAACGCCGGCATCGCGCGCGGCGTCACCGTACGCGAGCTCCCCGCCGATTTCGAGGTGAGGGACGGCGCGTTCGATCTCGCCATCGTGCCTGATCTTGCGACCGTCGGCGATCCCCCGGGGCTCCTCGCGCGTCTGCGGCGCCTCGTCGGGCAGGACGGGGCCATCCTCGTCGCCGCGCGCAACCCCGATCTGGTCGGCCCCGGCCCCGACACCATCGACTACACCGATCTCTACGACATGGTCTCGATGCAGTTCGAGCACGTGAAGATGATCGGCCAGGTCCCGTTCACCGGCGTGACCCTCGCGGAGCTCGGGACGAACGAGGAGCCAGAGGTGTCGGTCGACACGCGCCTCGGCCCCGAGGACAAGACCCCGCACGTGTTCCTCGCGCTCGCGAGCCAGCGCGACGTGTCGCTCGCCCCGTACGCGCTCATCGAGCTCCCCGCGGCGCCCGTCGCGGCGCTGCCGCAGGACGACGCGCCCCTCCGCGCCGCGTTGGCGGAAGCACGGCTACGCGTGGAGCTGCTCACGTCGCAGCTCGAAGAGGCGCACGCGCTGTCGCAACGCGCCGCGACGGACGCGGAGGCCTCGAGAGGGAAGCGCATCGCCGAGCTGCAAGAACACCTCGCGGCGATCGAAGCGCGCGCAGGGGAGCATTTCGTGCGCGCCGAGCGCCTCACGCAAGAGGTCGTCGCGCTCGAGGACGAGACCGGCCGCCTCCGCGCACGCGCGATCGACCTCGAAGAGCAGACCGGAGATTACAAGCGCATGCGCGCGCTCTCCGAGGTGGAGCTGACGGCGTCGCGCGCGAGCCTCCACGAGCTCGAGAACCAGGTCGCCGCGCTCGCGAACGAGCTCGACGCCGTGCGCGCCGCCGCCGCAGTTCCCGCGATCGACGCCGAGGCCATCGCGCGCCTCGCCGAACGCGCGGAGGACGCCGAGCGAGCGGCCGACGTCATCGCGCAGCTCGAGTCGGATCTCGTCCACGCGGGAGAGCTGCACGGGGGAGAGCTCGGACAGCTCGAGGCGCTCCTCCGCGAGCGCGGGCAGAGCATCAAACACCTTCAGCACGAGATCGCGCGTCGTGAGCGCCTCGTGCGCGAGCTGGTCGCGGCGCTGGAGGAAGCGCGCGCAGGCGCCCACGGCGGGGTCGCCACGTCCGACGGAGCGGAGCTCGGACGAGAGAACCAGGCGCTCCGCTCCAAGCTCGACGATCTCGCGCTCGACCTTGCCCGCCAGAAGGGGGAGGTGCAGGCGCAAGAATGGAAGGTCACCGAGCTGGAGCAGAGGCTCGCGATGGCGGCGGCGCGGCACGCCTCCCCTCCGGCGCCGGCCTCCGCCCCGGCCTCCGCCCCGGCCAGCGAGGCCGACACGACCCGCCTCCGCAGCGAGCTCGACGCGCTGCGCCAAGCGCTCGCCCAGGAGCACGAAGCGCGCGTCCGGGCCGAATCCGGTGATGCGCTGACCCGCGCGCAGACAGAGCTCGGACGTCAGGCCGCCTTGATCGAGCAGCTCTCCCGCGAGTTGGACGCCGCCGACCGAGGCCGCCGTCGCCCGGAGCCGCTCGCGGATTGACCTCCGGTCGCCCCCGTCGTTTTGCCACGCGGCCAAACGACTTCCGGTCTAGCTCGTCCTTGATTGACATGTCCTGACGAGGACTTACTTTGCACCGGCAAGTCCCTCGTCGCGCTCGGCAGAGAGAACGATGTCGCAAAAGCCTGATTATTATGAGGTCCTTGGTGTTGCACGCGAAGCGTCGATGGATGACATCCGCCGCGCCTACAAACGGGAGGCGCTGAAGCACCACCCCGATCGCAACCAGGGGAACCCGCAGGCCGAGGTCCAATTCAAGGTCGTGAACGAGGCCTACACCGTCCTGCAGGACGAGCAGAAGCGACAGGTCTACGATCGCTTCGGCCACGCCGGCCTCGAAGGAGGCGGCCCCGGTTTCGACGGCGGGGGCGCGGGCGACGTGTTCGCCCACATGCAGGATCTCTTCACCGAGATGTTCTCGGGCGGCGGCTTCGGGTTCGGCGGCGCCGGCGGTCAGCGCCAGCGGCGCGGCGCTGACCTGCGCGTCCAGGCGCGCATCTCTCTTCGTGACGCAGCGTTCGGCTGCAAGAAAGAGGTCGCCGTGCACGCGCCCGCGCGCTGCGGAGACTGCGGCGGAACGGGCGCGAGCGCCGGCACGCGACCAGAGACGTGCCCGCAGTGCCGCGGCGCCGGCCACGTCTCGAACGCGCGCGGTTTCGTCATGTTCACGACGCCGTGCGCGCGCTGCCAAGGGCAAGGGCAGGTCATCAAGAGCGCGTGCAAGTCGTGCCAGGGTCACGGCGTCGTCCAGAAGGCGCGGCGCGTCTCGGTCACGTTCCCCGCCGGCATCGACGCCGGTCAACGCTTGCGCGTGCAAGGGCAGGGGATGCCGGGGCCTCACGGCACCGAGCCTGGGGACTTGTTCGTCGAGCTCGACATCGAAGAGAACCCCCGCTTCGAGCGCGACGGCGTCGACCTCGTCACGCGGGTCAACGTTACGTTCTCCGACGCCGCCCTCGGCGCCGAGATCGAGGTGGCGTCGCTCGAGGACGACGAAAAGAAGGTGAAGGTCTCGCTCCCCCCGGGAACGCAGCCCGGATCCGTCGTCACGGTGAAGGGTCAAGGCGTCCCGCGCTTGGACGGCCGTGGGCGCGGCTCGCTCGCCGTCGTCGTGCAGGTGGACGTGCCGACCGTCCTCACGGAGCGGGCCCGCCAGCTCCTCGAAGAGCTGGACCGCGAAATCCGTCGCGACTCGAGCGACACGAACAAGCGCGCGGCCGGCGGCGGCAAGTAAGCACCCGCGCACGAGGCGCAATCAGAGGAGGCGTCGCTCGAGCGAGCGCATCGCGAAGCGGACGTCCTCGGATTTCTCCGAGAGCGCCTCTCCCGCCGCCGCGAGGCGCGCGAACGCGGCATCGGTCTCTCCGCTCGCCACGTCGAGGTGTCCCTCGAGCACCTGAACGACCCCCAGGATCGCGCGCTCCGTGAGCGGCTCGAGGAGCGCGCGCGCCTTGGCGAAGCCCTCGCGCGCGAGCGAGAGATCGCCGCGCTGCGCGTCGATCGCCGCGCACCACGCGGTGCACCACCCCCAGAGCCGCGGATCGCCCACCTCCTCGAGGATTCGGCGTGCGTCGCCGAAGCGCGCGTGCGCGCGCGACAGATCGTGCTCCTCCTCGAGAATGCCGAGGTTGCCCAGCGCGATCGCCTGGAACGCGCGCCGCCCTAGCTCCGTCAAGAGGAGCAGCGAGCGCTCGTAGTGCTCGCGCGCGAGCGCGTGGCGGCGATCCTCGTGGTAGATGATGGCGAGGTTGTTCGAGTGACGGGCCTCGGCGAAGCGATCGTCGAGCTCGCGCGCGATGGCGAGGGCGCGCGTGTAGTAGCCGACGGCGTCGCCGCGGCGCTGCTGGTGGACGGCGTGCTTGCCGAGCGAGCCGCAGCTGATCCCGACGAGCGGCCGCGCGCCGATTTCCTCGGCGATGGCGAGCGACTCCTCGCTGCGCGCGCGCGCCTCGTCGAGGCGCGACTGGTGGTTTTTGATCGAGCTGAGCTGATCGAGGGCCTCGGCGAGCGGTCGCCGATCGTCGAACGCGCGGGCGGCGGCGACGGCGTCGGTCGCGACACGCGCGGCCTCGTCGAAGTTTCCCTGCGCGTCGAGGAGCGCCGCGCGGCCGAGCGCGACGCGAACGGCGAGCTCCAGAGGACCGCCGAGCGACGCCGCGCGGTCGAGATCGGCGCCGACGAGGTCGAGGTCGCCACGGAGGACGCGCAGGCCGGCGCGGAGGACGAGGACGCGCGCCTCGATGGCCGGTGAGAGGCGCGCTGCGCCGGGGTGCGCGACGAGGCGCTCGACGAGCGCGAGCAGATCGGCGGGGGCGCGTCCCGCGAGGACGGGCTCCAGCGCAAAGAGCGCGCACGCGGCGTCGCCGGGGATATCGGCGGCGAGCCCACGCTCTGCGACCGCGCGGAGGTTGGCGTCGTCGAGCAGGAGCCGACGGCGCGCGTCCGCGGCTCTCTCGCCGTGAGCGAGGGCTGCGAGGCGCTCTCCATGGCCGAGGAAATGTGCGGTGTGCCGCGCGCGCGTGGCCTCCATTGGCGCAGGCGAAAGCTTCTCTATCGCGTATTCGCGGATCGCCTCGTACAGGCCGAAGCGCAAACCCGCGAGCGGCGCAGGCAGCTCGCGGGCCCACACGAGCGATTGATCGCGGAGTGCCTGGAGGACGTCGACGTGCCACGGCGCCGCGTCGTGCTCCGCGAGATCGACGACGCCCTCGAACGCCTCGAGATCGAACCCGCCCCGAAATACAGCGCCCTGCGCGAGCGCACTCTTCTCCCACGCAGCCAGCAGGTCCCACGACCAGTCGATCGTCGCCCGCATCGTGCGCTGGCGCTCTGGCTGCCCCGGCGGGCCACCGGCCAAGAGCTTCCATCGCTCGGAGAGGCGAGCGGCCAGCTGCGGCAACGAGAGGACCGACAGGCGCGCGGCCGCGAGCTCGATGGCAAGCGGCATTCCGTCGAGGCGCGCGAGGATCTCGTCGAGCGTCGCGGCGTCGGCGTCACATAGCGAAAATCCCGCACGGGCCACCCGCGCGCGCGACGTGAAGAGCTCGCGGGCCTCGGCCATCGAGAGCGGCTCGAGGGGAGCTCGCTCCTCGGCGGTCACGCGCAAGGGCTCGCGCGAGGTCGCGAGGAAGCGCGCCTCTGGCGCGGCGGCGAGCCACGCGCCGACGGTCTCGAGCGCGTGAGGCTGCAGGTGCTCGAAGTTGTCGAGGACGACGAGGAGGTGGCCGCGCGACACGAGCGCGCCGGCGATCTGGTCCACGGGATCGCTCCCGCCGAGCGAGAGCGGCACGCGCAGCGTCGCCGCCACGAGCGCGACGAGCTCCGAGCGTGATCGCGCCGCGCTAAGATCGCAGAACCACACCCCGCCGCGAGGACGTGCCTCTCGGGAGTGCCGCTCCGCGAAGCGCAGCGCGAGTCGGGTCTTTCCCGTCCCTCCAGGGCCGAGGAGCGTGACGAGCCGAGCGCCCGCGGCGAAGCGCTCCTCCAGTGCGGCGAGATCCTCGAGGCGCCCGACGAACGGCGTGGTCGGAGAGGGCAGGACGCCGCCGCTGTCCTCGGTTGCGCCCGTCGCGTCGTCGACGCGCGGGGCGTGCGGGGCGCCGCCGAGCCTAGCCGAGACCTCGTGCGCGTCGGCCGGCCGCGCACGCGGGCTCGTCGCGAGGCAGTCCTCGATCACGCGGACGAGGGCCTCGGGCGCGTCGGGGGCGAGCGCGCGAGGATCCCGCGCCGGCGCGACCTGAAGCCGTGCGAAGCGCGCGGCCATCGTGTCGCCCTCGTGCGGGTGCTCGGAGGTCAAGGCCTCGAACAGTACGACGCCCAGCGCGTACAGATCCGCGCGGCCATCCACGTCGGCGGCGCCCGCGGCCTGCTCCGGCGACATGTACCGCAACGTCCCGAGCACCGCCCCATCCTGCGTGAGCCTCTCGAGCGCGTCGCTCCGCAGCCGCGCGAGGCCAAAATCGAGGATCTTCGGCCGCATCGCGCCGTCGGCCACGCGGCACAAGAAGACGTTGTCGGGCTTGAGATCGCGGTGGACGACGCCGGCGTCGTGCGCGGCGGCGAGGCCTTCGGCGAGCGCGATGCCGAGGCGCGTGACCTCGGCGGCGGTCATGCGCGGGGCGCGGCGCATGCGCGCGGCGAGCGGCTCCCCTTCCAGCAGCTCCATCGCGAGCCATGGAGAGCCCTCGTGCTCTCCGGCGTCGAAGACCTCGACGATGGCCGGGTGCCTCACGCGCGATGCCGCGATGCCTTCGAGCACCAGCCGCCGCGCCGCGATCTCCGTGGCGGTGCCGTCCGAGAGGATCTTGAGCGCGACCCGCTTCTCCAAGGCGACGTTGAACGCCACATAGACGACACCGCCGCCGCCGCTGCCGAGGAGGCGATCGATGCGGTACTTGCCTCCGATGAGGTGGCCCTTCTCGAGCGGCATCCCTTTTGGAGACTACCAGGTCGGCACCATCATCGGGCCGATCCCCTCGAGCTACCGTCAGCCTTGGCGCACGATCTCCACGCGCACGTTCGGCGCGATCATGTACCCGTCGCCTGCGGTGACGAGGACGTCGCGCAGGCCGAGGTCGCGGAGCGTGCGGATGGCCGTGTAGATGCGCGCGGTGCCGGCCTTGTGCAAAATGCGCTCGCCGGGCCACGCTGCGGCGAGCATGTCGTCGAGGCTCATCGGCGCGCCGGCGGCCGCCACGCGCTTCTCGACGAGCGCCCAGAAGAGTTGACGCATCGCGCGGCGCCGGACGAGATCGACCGCTTCGCCGCCCGCGAGCTTGAACCACATCCCGAGGTGCGCGACCGACATCGTGAGCGCGTCGTCGGGCGCCGGCGCCGAGCCGCCTCCGAGCGCGCGTCGCAACAGTCGCGCGGCGAGGCGGACGTCGCGCGAGTCTTCCGGCGTGGCGAGGCGCGCCGTCGCCAGCTCTCGAGCGATGCGCGCGGCGCTCGCGGCAATTGTCGTCTCGGCGCGCCGAAGATCGAGGAAGCCTTCCCACACGCCGATCGCCGCGAGGTGGCGCGCGCTGGCGGCAGCGAGGGTGCGCGCCTCAGCGAACGCGCGCTCGGCGTCGTCCACGAGGCCGCGGCGCGCGTCGGCGGCGGCGACCTCCGCGCGCGCGAGTCCCGCGTTGGCGCCGTCGTCCGCGCGGAGGAGCACGTCGGCCGCCCGCAGCGCGTGGGCCCTCGCGGCCGGCTCGTCGCCCGCGTCCCACGCGATCTCCGCGAGGGCGCGCTCGGCGTAGCCTTGGACGAGGCGAGCGCGCGCGTCGATGGCGGCCTCGAGCGCGCGCGTGAGCGTCTCGCGCGCGGCATCGAGGCGCCCCAGCTCGTGCTCGGCGAGGCCGATGACCCAGACGCTCGTCGCCTCGAAGACGCGATCGGCGACCTCCCGATGGATGGCGTGCGCTTGCTGCGCCCGCGCAAGAGCCCCCGCGGCGTCACCCGCGTGGAGGAGGAGCGACGCGAGGCGGACGGTGATGACCCCTTCCGAGCGCCGGTTCTTGGCCGCCTGCTGCGCCGCGATCGCGCGCTCGCACGCCGCGCGCGCCGCGTCGATTGGGCCCGTCTGCGTGAAGAGCACGCCGAGGTTGTCGGTCAGCTCCACCGACGCGTCGAGGGAGCGTCGTGCCGCGAGGACGTCGTCGCGGTCCGCGCGCAGGATCGCGAGGCGCCGCTCGGCCTCCGCGGCCGTGTCGCGATCGCTCGCCTCTCGCGCGATGGAGAGCCCACGTTCGAAGGCGGTGAGCGCTTCGCGATCCTCGCCACGCCCATGGCGCGCGACGCCGACAGCGACGAGGGCCGCGGCGAGCGGCGCGCCCCCCGCCGGCTCCGCCAAGGCGAGGGAGGCCTCGGCGTCCGCCAACGCGCCGTCGCCGTCTCCGAGCAACCGGCGCGCCCGCCCGCGCGCGAGAAAAAGCGCGGCGCGCGCCTCCGAGGACGCGGCCCCGAGCGTCGCGTCGACCCGCGCGACGAGGAGGGGCAATGGACCGCGCTGGAGGAGCAGCGGCGCGAGCGCGAGGACGACGGCCGCTGCGGCAGCGGGCTCCGATGCGGGGAGGTGCTCGTGCGCAGCGAGCAGATTCTCGCGCTCGGCGGCGGGCGCGTCACGAGGGGCGCGGGCCGCGAGCTCGGCATAGGCGACCGCGTGGCGCGCGATTGCCGCGTCGCGCGCGCCCGTCGCCGCCAGCTTCTTCGCGGCATAGTCGCGGATCGTCTCGCCGAGGACGAACCTGCGCTCGTCCCGCGCGCTCGCGGCGGTCGCCACCGAGAGGAGCGATTTGTCGACCAGCGAAGAGAGCACGTCCACGACCGCGCCGCCCGTCGCGAGCGAGATCACGCGGAGCCCCTCGCGCAGCGCAAAGCCGCCCGCGAACACCGAGGCTTGCGCGAGCGCGCTCTTCTCGTCGTCGCTCAGGAGCTCCCACGACGCGTCGATCGCGCTCGTGAGCGTGGATTGGCGAGCCACCGCGTCGCGACGGCCCGTGCGGAGCAGCTCGAAGCGCTCTCCCCAGAGGTCGAGGAGCGCGCGCGGCGACATGACCGCGAGGCGAGCCGCCGCGAGCTCGAGCGCAAGCGGAGAGCCGTCGAGGCGTGCCACGATCTCCCGCAGGACCGGCTCTTCGTCCGCGGCCGCCGCGAAGTCCGCGCGCGCCGCGGTCGCGCGCGCGACGAGGAGGGCGAGCCCGTCGTCGGCGGCGAGCGGCCCGAGCTCGACGCACGACTCCCCCTCGACGCGCAGGCGCTCCCGCGACGTCACGAGGAGCACGACCCCCGGCGCCGCGTCGAGCCACCGTCCAACCGCCGTCGCGACCGCGGAGACGAGACGATCGGCGTCGTCGAGAACGAGCAACGTGCGCCCGCGGACCGCGAGGGCACCTTCGATGGAGCTCCCGTCGCCTCCGATGCCCAACGCTTCGCGTGCGCGGGCGACCAACTCCTCGGCGCTCTCCGCGCGTGCGAGATCGCACGCGTACACGCCGCCCGCGTACGCATCCCGTGCCGCGCGCGCGACGTGCCGCGCCAGCCGCGATTTTCCCACCCCGGGCGGACCCGTGAGCGTGACGAGTCGCGCACCCCCAGCGATCGCGCGCGTGAGTTCGTCGACCTCGCGCGCCCGGCCCAGGAACGTGGAGCGCTCGGGGGCCAGGTTCGTGCTCGACATCGCGCCCCTCGGAGTATCGCTCGCCGAGCGTCGCCTGGGAACGCTGCGATCGCGCTATCGTGGGTCTTCATGGACATCGGAGCGCTCAAGGCCAAGCTCGCGGCGACCAGCGCCCTACGTCCCTCGGGGCGGGTCCTCGGCGTCACCGGTCTCGCGCTCCGCTTCTCGATGCCGGGCGTGCGCATGGGCGACGTCGTGCACGTGAAGCGTCGCGCGCCCGGCGCCGGACCGCTCGCCTGCGAGGTCGTGGGCTTCACGGGCGGCGAGGCGGTCGCGATGCCGCTCGGCACGCTCGCCGGCGTCGGTCCCGACGACGAGGTCGAGTCGACCGGCGGTCCGTTCACCGTCCTCGCCGGCCGAGACCTCCTCGGCCGCGTCGTCGACGGCCTCGGACGCCCGCTCGACGGCGGCGAGGCCCCGCGCGGCGTCTCGGTCCCCGTCGATCGCGATCCGCCGAGCGCCTTGTCACGAAGGCCGGTCACGTCGCCGATGTCCACCGGCGTCCGCGTCCTCGACGGCCTCCTCACCCTCGGCGAAGGGCAGCGCGTCGGACTCTTCGCGGGCTCCGGCGTTGGCAAGAGCACGCTCCTCGGCGCCATCGCGCGCGGGGCGGCCGCGGACGTCGTCGTCGTCGCGCTCGTAGGCGAGCGCGGGCGTGAGGTCGGCGAGTTCCTCGAGCATGCGCTCGGCGCCGAAGGTCGCGCGCGC
>JBBRLQ010000037.1:0-71575 GCA_038231275.1 Polyangiales bacterium | reverse complement strand
TGACATTCCGCGGCGAGTTCACGCCGTAACGCCGTCGCACCCACATTTGCGAGCGCGCGGTGAATTCCCGGGCAATGCGGACCGTCTCTCGTAAACGCGAACTCTACCGTGGCGTAGATGTGCGAGAGCACACAGGTGGTGGTCAACTGATCCATCTTGACCAGCCCCGGTGCAGCCACGAATCTTTATGAGCTGACGATCCCGCCCGAAGACGGGTCACACCGAGAGAACAAGGAGACCGGACATGAAGAAGGCTTTCGTCGGAACCCTCGCCGTTGCAGCGCTCGCGCTTACCAGCCTGAGCCTCGCCGGAGAAGACCCGCAGTACGAGGTCAAGGGCGGCAAGGGCACCATCGAGGTCTCGACCAAGGGCAAGTGGCACGTGAACAAGGAGTTCCCTTGGAACGTGAAGAACAACGGCACCGTCGTCGCCGACAAGTCCAAGGTCACCTTCGGCGAGACGTCGGCGAAGTTCTCGGGGCTGCCCGCCGGCACGCTGCACATCAAGGGCGCCGTCTGCCTCGGCACCGAGCAGTGCGTCCCGTTCGAGAAGGACGTCAAGGTCGACTGAGTGCGGGCGACCAAATCGCCTGAGACGTCGCGGTAACGGGCCGCGTAGGCGCGCGCTTGCTATGGCCCTCGCATGACCGTTCGCGCGCCCGTCGTCCTGTCGCTCCTCGTCGTGTGTGCGGGGCTCGCGTGCGGGAAGGGGAGCGGGAGCGCGTCGGCGGACGGCGGGACGACGGCGGTGTTCGTCCCGACCGCGGACTTGGCGAGCGCCGATCACTTCTTCGACATGCCGTTTCCCTCGGACGCGCGGCGCACGGCGTCGGGCGCGCCTGATTTCGCGGGCCTCCCGAACCCGCTCGCCAGCTCGGTGCTGGAGGGGCTGCGGAAGATCGCGATGGACCGGAAGGGCGCGCCGCAGATGCCCGTCACCTTCGTGCGCTTCACGGCGCCGGTCGCCGCGCAGGATCCGTCGAAGCTGATCGCCGCCGACAAGGCATCACCGGTCCTGCTCGTCGACCTGGACGCGGGCAACGCGCTCGTTCCGGCGGTCGCGCAGACGCTCGACGCGGACAGCTACGTGCCCGACGGCGTCCTCGCGATCGCGCCGCGTCCGGGGTTCATTCTGGCGGCCGCGCACAAGCACGCGGTCGTCGTGATGAAGAAGCTCGGCGACGCGCAGGGCAAGCCGCTCGGAGCTCCCGCCGCATTCACCTCGCTCGCGACCGGCGCGACGGGATCGGTGGCCGACGCGTACGCGCCCCTCTGGCCCGCGCTCGACGCGCTCGGCGTGGCGCGCGCGGACGTCGCCGTCGCGACGGTGTTCACGACGGGCGATGTGGCCGCGGACATGGCGGCGATGTCGACCAAGCTCATGACGACGTACACGACGGACGTGACCGACGTGCACGTCGATCCCGACGACGGCGCCACGCACGATCGCTACTGCGAGCTGCAAGCCACCGTCACGTACCCGCAGTTCCAGAGCGGTCTCCCTCCCTACGACACAGACGGCCTCTTCCACGCGGGCCCCGATGGCCTCCCGACCAAGACGCGCGACGAGGCATCGCCGCTGACGATCACGATGCCGAGGGGGCCGATGCCGGTCGGAGGCTATCCGCTCGTCTTGTATTTCCACGGCACAGGAGGCCTGAGCGACGGCGTCGTGGACCGCGGCCCGTGGCACCTCGAGACCGACCCGTCGAAGTGCCCAGGCGGCGCGCTCGACACGTGGAACGGCAAGACAGGCTGCAATACCAAGGGCCTCGGGCCTGCATACGTCGTCGCCGAGCACGGCCTCGGGACGGCGGCGAGCGCGATGCCGGTGAACCCGCAGCGCTTCCCCGCCGGCGCGAACAAGGACCTGCCCGAGTACTTCAACATCAACAACGTCGCATCGCTGCGCGACATCTTTCGTCAGGGCGTCATCGAGCAGCGTCTCCTCATCGGCGCGATGCGCAGGCTCAGGGTGCCGCCGAGCGCCGTCGCCGCGTGCACGGGGATGACGCTGCCGGCAGGCGAGACCGCGTTTCGGTTCCGCGACGACCAACTCTTCGTGCAAGGCCAATCGATGGGCGCCATGTACGTGAACCTGGTGAGCGCCGTCGACGAGCGCGTGCAAGCGGCGGTGCCGACCGGCGCGGGCGGCTATTGGACGTACTTCATCCTGCAGACGACGTTCATCGACAAGCTCCCGGCGAAGCTGGGCCTCATCCTCGGGTTACCTGCAGGATACACGTACATGCATCCGACCCTGGCGATGGCGCAGGCGGCGCTCGAGCCGGCCGACCCGATGACCCACATGCCGCGTCTCGCGAAGAACCCGCTGCCCGGTCATCCGTCGCGGCCCGTGTACCAGCCGGTGGGGAAGGGGGACTCGTATTTCCCGACGACGGTGCAAGACGCCGCGGCACTCGCGTACGGGCACCCGCAAGCGGGCGCGGTCGTATGGCCGACGATGCAGGATCTGCTCGGGCTCGGCGGGCTGGGCGGCGTGCTTCCGTTTCCGATCGCCCAAGACGTGACGAGCGCGGCCGGCGCGAAGTCCACGGGCGTGGTCGTGCAATACGAGGGCGACGGCGTGTTCGATCCGCACGCGATCTACAGCCAGCTCGACGCTGTGAAATATCAGTACGGGTGCTTCTACGCGTCGATGCTCGCGACGGGCCACGCGACCGTGCCCGCACCGGCGCCGCTCGGCACGCCCTGCCCGGACTAGCTCGTTCCCGCAGTCCTCGGAGCTGAGGGCCTGCCAATCGCTTGCATGCCGCCAAGTCGTTACTACGGAACGCTTGCTCTATCCTTCAAGTGGGTCGTGCCAGCCGTTTGCCCGCCACGGTCGAACGACTTCTGCTCTAAGGGAGACGCTCGGGCGTCGGAACACGAAGACCACCGCGCACCTCGGCGACGATGGCGGCGGAGAGGGCGCCGTCCGCTTGCTCGCAAGGTTTGGTTACCTCGCCGCTGACGGCGCCTTTGCACTCCTTGCCGCGTCGCTGGTAGGCGGTCATCACCTTCGGGCTCTCGAGCAGCGCTGTGCGCGTGCGCTCGGCGAGGTAGCGCCACGGGATGGGCGCGTGCTTCACCGCCGGCGGCTTTCGTCCGGTGACCTCGGCCTCCTCGAGCGTGTAGCAGGTGCCGTCCCAGCGCATGACCAGGAACCCGCCGCCGGTGCCGACGACCACACCGCCCGCGGGAGGCGTGCGCTTGCGGAGCACGAGGACCTCCTCGTCGAAGCGAAGGCGTGTGCGCGCGCTTCGTCCGCCGTCGGCGTTCCAGGCTTCGACGTCACCGGCGACGTACATCCGCGTGAACGGCGCGTCCTTGGCGAGCAGCACGAGACCGACGTCGGGGTAGGCGCCGTCGCAGAGGCGCTTCGCGAACGCCGGCTCGGGAACGCAAAGCGGCCCGTCCGACGCGCAGCTCATGGGAAGGACACCGACGACGCCGGCGGGCATCGCAGGCGCAGGCTCCTCGGCGGGCGGCGCGGGCTCGGCCGGTGGAGGTGGAGGCTCCGCGACCTTCGGAGGCGCAGAGGCACACGCGAGGAGCGCGACGGCGAACGGAGCGAGGAGGAGTCTTGAGCGCACGGAGCGAGAGTACCTGCGCTCCGGGCCCCTACGCTACGGCCGACGCTACTTCCCGCCGCACTTCCCGCTGGCGCGACGCCCTTCGTCGGGGCAAATCCTAGCGCACAGGAAGGTCACCGCATCGAGGAGCTCGTCCATCGCGCAGTCGTCGTCCGTCGTCTCACCCACCGGCGCGCCGCCCTCGTCGAGCTTCAGCTTGTAGGCGTAGTCCATCCATTTGCCGACCATCGACTCGTTGATCCACCCGTAGCCGTGATCGGCCCACGACTCGCCCCAGCTGTTGTGGATGAGGAACTGATGCTTGCCGCTCGGGAGCTTGCGGTAGCCGCTCATCACGATCGCGTGGCCGCCCGCAACGTCGTCCCAGTCGGTGATGACGCCGTCCTTCACAGAGTGCCCCATCCAGCTCTCGCCGACCATCATCGCGATCCATAGATCGGAGCCGCCGGCGAGCACGCTCTTCAGCTCGTCGACCGCGAACGGCCGCGCGAGCATCTCGTACGCGACGAGCTTGTGGAGGCCCGTCGACTCCGCCTTCGCGAGGTGCGCCTGCAGCTGCGGATCGCTCTTCGCCGAGTTGGGCTTGGTGTGGTAGGCGCCGCCGCAGTCGTCGTCGTCTTCTTGCGAGAGCTCGCAGCCTTCTTTGCCGGTGTAGGGCCACGTTTCGAACGAGGCGATCATCTTGTTGAGGTTGCCGTCGCCCGCCGCCTCCATCGACGGCAGGCCGTAGTGCGCCCACACGTGCGTCGGCGACATCACGTCGGTCTTCTTCGCGCGGAGGATGACGTTGTCCATCGCCGACGAGAGCGAGAACGCCGTGCACGATCCGACGTAGCCCTGGTTCTTGATCGGCCCCTCGAGGCCTTGCGTGCGGTGATCGACGACATCGGGGAAATCCGATTTGTCGGCGGTGGCCGTCGGCGCGCCCGCGCGATCGGCGCCGCCGCGACGAGGATGCGCGACGATGCGGACGTTGCTCCGCACGACCTTGGTCATGGCGCGCGCTTTGTGCGCCGCCCAGTGCGGACGCGCGGATTTGATCGCGGTGTATTTGTGGCAGTCGATCTTCACCCACACGCCCGGCGCGACCTCGGCCGGCCCGCACGCGCGCGTTTGCCGCGCCTTCGCCTGACGGAGGAAGCTCACGTTCACCGCGTCGGTCGCCGCGTAGATGCTCGGGTTGACGTGCGCGACCTGCTTGGTCCCGAGCGCGGGCGAAGGTGACGGCGAAGACGCGGGCGGTGACGATGCCGGTGCCGACGCGATGTGCGCGACGCCGTGGGCGGTCGGCGTGAGAGACGACGGCGGCGGCGAGCTCGCGGGAGCGGCAACGCCAGCCGGCGGGGTCGGGGGCGCTGGAGCTGGCGCTGGAGCTGGCGCCGGAGCAGGCGCCGCCGCGACCGGAGCCGGACCCGTGGAAGAAGGCGCGTTCGGCGAGGACGCTCCGTCGCCGATGTGGACGGCGCACGCGGAGGCGAGCAGTCCCAACGCGAGCGCGGCGCCGTGGCCCTTCCGTTTCATCCTCAGAATGTACTACGCGCCCGTCGCTGCCTCTGCCCCCCGTGCCCCTTGCACATCGCTCCAGGCGTGGAAAGACTGCACGCCATGAAAGGAAAGCACACACTCGCCGTCGCCCTCGCGGTCACGGCCGCTTCTTCGCTGACCCTGGTCTCCGGCTGCAAGGGCTCGACGCTCACCGCGGAGCAGTGCGAGGACATGACCCAGCACATGGGCGACGTCTTCAGCCCCAACGAGGACGAAGCGATGCGCGCCGCCCGCCACGCCTCGCGCCGCGCCTCGAGCGGTCACGACCAACGCATCGCCGACTGCAAGCGTGACGTACGCCGGCCGCAATTCGACTGCGTGATGGCGGCCAAGACGCAGGACGACCTGAAGAAGTGCGACGGGACCTGAGGTCCTCTCGCGGTCAGCGGCAGGTCGAGCCGGCGAGGTGAAGCCCGCCGACCTGCATCGTGAACGAGAAGCCGCCCCCTTGCGGGCACGTCGCGTACAGGAGCGCGAAGAGGACGGGGACAGCGGCGAGGCCGCGCGCGACGCGAGCGCCCAACGCGGCGGGCGGGGTGAGGGTGGGGCTCATGGTTCCTCCGGGTTCGCGAAAGAACACCCCACGCTCGGGCTTTGTTCGATTTTTCTTCGCTGAGCGGAACGATTTCACCCGCCGTCGGGGCAACCGGGAGGAGCACCGGGGCCGAAGGTGCACAAGGTACATGTACCTTGCACACATCTCGGGGTGCCCGCCGCGGCGCACGGGCACGCGTTCGGCTTCACGCCCGCGGTCGCGGCGGCGTACTTGGCGGCGTCGCCCTTGTTGATCGTGGAGTTGCTGCACGCGCACCCGCCCGTGCAGATGGTCCCGGTGCTGACGAGCGTGCAGTCGCCGTCCCCTTTGCACGTCGTGTCGAACGACTTCAGGTCGACCGTGACGCACGCGGCGCCGTCGCCCGCGGCCGTCCCGTCGTTGCCGCTGGCGCCATCGAGGCCGACAGCGTCATGCGTCGCAGCATCACCTCCGGCGTTCCCGTCGCCGAGCGATGCGTCCTGCGAGGAGAGATCGGTCGTGGTCGACCCGCCGCACGCGAAGACGACGAAGACCGCGAAGATCGAGGTTGCGAGGGCGGTGAGGGGTGCAAAGGGACGCCGCATGCCCCGATTCTACGCGCCGCCCGCGCCCGCGGCCGCGCCGAAGTGCTTGACAACATGGCCAACCCGGCTAAGTTGCGCATCCTTCGTGGGACCACCTGAACAGGTGCCCCAACTCTTTGGATCCCTTGGGGGATCGTCTAACGGCAGGACGCCAGATTCTGGCTCTGGCTATCAAGGTTCGAATCCTTGTCCCCCAGCACCGCACGCGCCCCGTGAGAGAGGGCAAACGCGGTCTTTCTTCGCCTCGGCACAAAGGCCCCATCGTCTAGCGGTTAGGACACCGGCCTCTCACGTCGGTAACACGGGTTCAATTCCCGTTGGGGTCGCGATGAAAGCCTCTGAGTCTCTCAGGGGCTTTTTTTTGTGCGTCAGCTTCCACCGTCCCGTCCGGCGCCGGGTCCATTTCGCACCGGCCTCGCGCTTGGCCTCGAGGACCGCGGATATGTAGATGCCGCAGGTGTGGCGGAGCCTGTGGAACGAGATGGGCTCGCGCTTTCCGTCGGGACTTCCTCACCGGGAACCCGGGGGGATGCTGGCCCTGCCGTAGGGCTCGAATCTTCGCCACGCAAAACGCGAGACTCGCACCGTGATACTCCTCGGACCCTCACAAGCGGAGGGAACGAGACGATGCGACGACTCGCGTGGTTTGGGCTTCTGGCTCTCATGGGGTGTGATCGCAACGATCGGTTGGACCTGGCCGGCAGGGCGCTTGATGAGTCCGCGGAACGCTGCCTCTACGAGGTGCGCGACAGCGGCAAGAAGTACGACGCGGCGCCATCGTGCACGGCGCTGAGCGCGCTTTCGCTGAGCTACGTCGAGGCGGGCGGGACGGGGAGTGAGCCCGCCCTCTATCGCGTGCGCTTCATGAGCGCGCAGCGCATGGCGTGGATGGCGCTGGCGATGTCCGAGTCGTGCAGCGGCAAGCCGCTGAGGATCTGGTAGACGAGCTGCGTCGCGCGTTCGTCGGCTGGCGACGGCCTGCGCCCGGCTGCCCGAGATGTTCGTGACGGTGCTCGCCGCGTGGAACGACACCGACGTCGCGCGCGTCGCCGCCGCATGGTCGGAGAACGAGTACAGACCTTGGTCCACGGAGGCCCGAGGAAGCGGTCTTGGTCCGGGGTGGTGGAGGCCTTCATCGCGCCCCGTCGCGCGAGAGCTCGCAGATCCAGTTCACCTCCCACGTCTTGCCGCCGTCGTCGGAGAAGGATTGCTCCATTCGCGCCGACGTCGGCGAAACATCGAGCCACACGTAGCGCACGAGGACGCTGCGACCCTTCCACTCCGTCTGGTTGAAGGCCTCGCCGCGTTTGGCCGTGAACTGACCGACGAACACGTTGTCCATGCTCACAAACACGACCGAGGCGTCAGCGGCGCAGGAGCCCGCGGCGGGGTCGTGAAGTCGAACGCGTCGAGCAGCGTGCCCGCGAAGGTGTCGCGCGCGTGGGGGTCCTGCGTGTGAAGGGAAGGGAGCCCGAAGAGCTCTTCGATGAGCCGAGGGATCGACGCCTGCTCCGCGCCGCCGCGCTTCACGTAGCCCTTCTTCGCGTACGGCGACACGACGATCGCGGGGACGCGAAACCCAGTGTTGAAGAACTCGCCGTTGGCGCACGTCTTCTGGTTCACCAGCGGCGGCACGTGATCGTAGAGGCCACCCCAGTCGTCCCACGTGATCACGATCGCCGATTCGTTCCAGTGCGGGCCGTTCATGACGGCGTTCACGATGTCGACCGTGAAGTTCTCGCCGGGGCACGGGTCTTCCGGCGGGTGCTCGCTCGCGACGCCCGAGGAGACGTTGATGTACGTGACGTTCGCCTGATCGCCCTTCGCGAGATCGGCCGCGGCGTTGTCCTCGTCTCGGAAGTGCGCGTCGCGGATCGCTTGAACGCCACCGACGGCGCGGATCGCGTTGAACGGCGTGTTGACGACGCCGCCGTAGCTCGGTCCATACGCGCGCCACGTCACGCTAGGCGGCAAGACGCTGACGATGCTCGGGATGTCGAAGCACGGAAAGGACGTCGACACCGCGCAGGTCTGGGGATCGTACGTCGCTACGGAGGTCGCGGCGGGCGCGAAGCATCCCCACTCGGGGAGGGTCGGGCACGTCGGACACGAGGGGTCGCCATAGGCCGGCGACTGCGCGGCGATCGTGGCGAGGTGACCGGCGAAGGTGTCGGCGAGCGTCGTCGTGAAGAAGTGGTCGCAGAGCACGTTATTCTCGGCGAGCGCGTAGTAGTTCGGGATGCGCTCGCGCGGGTAGTAGACGAACGGCAGGTAGTCGGTCGGTCCCCCGTCGGGAGGATTCGCGCCGTAGAGGAGATCGAACCCGTTCATGGCGCCGCCGGCGTAGGCGATGCGCGCGGCGCCGTGGGAATGCGAGATGTCCCGCCCGAGGCCGTGCATGGGGGCGACGGGGCGCGCGAGGGTTCCGCCGTCAGAGAGCTTCGCGGTGAGGGTGCCCTCCGCGCCCGGAAACGCGCCGAACAGGTTGTCGAAGGTCCGATTCTCTTTCACGAGGACGATGACGTACCGAATCTTGCTCGCGTCGACGGGCGCGTCTTCGGCCTTACCGCCTGTGTCGGCCGCGCCTCCCGCATCAAAGGGATCGCCTGGCGGGGACGCGTCCGCCGAGGGCGTGGACGAATCGAACGCGGCCGCGCCGTCGGCGTCCTGTGAAGATGCCCGGCAGCCGGTCCACGACGCGACGACGGCGGCAGCGGCGGCGGCGAGCGGTCGAAGCATGACCCTCCGACGTACGCTCGCACTCGACCCAGTCCGCCCCCGTGAAGTCGAGAAATTCCCCGTCTCAATGCGGTTTAGAGCGCGCCGTCGCCCTCCGTCCACGCTCTCAGAAGATGTGCCCGAGGATCGTCGTCGCGACGAACGTGGTGCTCGAGCGCGTCAGCCCTTGGCCGATGCCCGCGTGGAGGATCCAGGCGCGCCATCGCACGACGTCGAGGGTCTCGTAGACGTAGTGACGTTGAATGTCGGCGCGCGTCATGTGCGTGAGGGGGCCAAGCTCCGCGTAGTACTCGATCGATGGCTGCACGATCGCGCCGAGCGCGAGGCGCAGCGAGATCGCCGGCATCAGCTGAGGGATGCCGGCGTCCTCGCCTGCGAGGGGCACCGCGACGATCGGGTTGAGGTCGATGTCCACGACACCGGGCGTCCACTCGAGGATCGGACGAACCTCCACTCCCCATCGCGCGGGATCGAATCGCTCCGGTTGATAGCCGCCCTCGGCGTTCAGCGCGAAGTGCCACTCTCCGCCCTCGTCCTCGGGGTTGAACAGCTTCATCACGCGTAGCTTCTCGCCGCCCCACAGCAGCGTGCCGTCGGGGCGGAACGCTTGCTGGACGTGCGCGGCGATCTCCCAACCGGGCGCGATGCCGTAGCTCGGCTCGAGGAGCTCGTAGAGGGTCCCGTTCGACGACACCTCGCCGCGTGCGATGCGCCGCGGTCCGACCGCCGCGTAGTTGGTGTGAAGCTCGACGTCGACATGGCCCCGCGGGACCACACGCGCATGGAACACCTGGACCTCGAAGAGATCCTCCGCGCGCGCCGAGGGCGCGAACGACGCCATGGCACCGATGGCGCCGAGCAAGGCCGCGCCGCGTACGAGACGATGATTCATGAACCTCGGCGATCCGAGACTACCTGGATGCCTCGTTCTTCGCGCGAAGCGCGCTCGGGGCGCCGTCGTGCGGGCCTTGCGGCCGCGCGGGGGCGTCGTCCCACCAGTGGCTCCACGGCATGTCGCCGCGGCGGTGCGCATGGTGCGGGTAGACGATGCGGTTGTCGGGCTTGTTCGCCTCGCCGCCCACGAGGAGCGTCGCCTCGCGCGTGCCGTCGTTCAGGAACGTGTGGCAGATGCCGGTGCCGGACGGGAACGCCGCGAGGTCGCCGGCCTTCATGCGATGGAGCGCGCCGTCGATCCACGCGTCGACCTCGCCTTCGAGGACGTAGACGAACTCCTCTTCCTTCGATTCGGCGTGCGGCCACGAGATGCGCTGGCCCGGCAGAAGGCGCTGAGCGTGCAGGCCGATCTTGAGGAGACCCGCGGCCCGTCCGATCGCGCGCGAGGAGGCCATCGCTTCGTCGCTGTTCGGGTAGCGGTGCGTCGTTTCGGGGACGTCGGCGGTCGAGATGATGAAGGGAGGGCGGCTCGAGGAAGAGGACATGCCGCCGATCTACCGCATCGTCGGCGGCGCGTCTCCGCAACCCGATGGTCGCGTCCGGGGCTCGACTACGGTCCCGGGGGCGGAGGAGGATCGGCCGGCGCCGTGTCCACCGGCGTCAGGGCCGGAGGAGCCGGCTCGGGGCACGGGCAGGTCTTCTTCTTTGCGGGCTCCGGCACGTCGCTGAACGCGTAGATGAGGCTGACCGTCGTCGACGTATCGATGTCCTCTTTTCCGGGAAGGGGATCATGATCGTACCGCGCCGAGAACCCCACGCCGAGCGCGAGCCCGGCGCCGACCTTCGCGGCGATGAGCGCATCGAAGTTCAAGCGGTAGCGCGTGGAGTCCACGACGCTTTGGAGGTATTCGACGCCGGTCGTGAGCGTGACCTCCTTGTTGAAGCCGTGCTTGAAGCCCGCGAAGAGGCGCGTCGAGTGGTCGATCTTCGTCTTGTCGATCAGGACCGGGTTGCCGGCGGCGTCGACCACCGGGTTCTTGTTCGCGTCGAGCACCGCGCGATCTTCGTCGCGGCGGACGTCGTACTGCAAATCGTAACCGGCCTCGCCCCAGAGCGTGTTCGAAGGCTTCTTCAAGAAGAGGTATTTGACGCCGGGATCGAGGTTGTAGCGAAACGCGAGGCCTTGAAAGCGATCGTGCCGGCCCGTGTTCAGTAGGAAGACCGCGAACGCGTCGGTGAGGTACCGATCGTAGCGAAGGCGACCCTGGAGGTTCTCCGCGGTCACCTGGACGGGCTTGCCGGTCGCCGCGCCCTGGCCGTAGTTGCCGAGGAGCGACGCGCCGAAGCCGTTGTTGTCGAAGCGTGTCTCGTACGCGCCGCTGCCGGAGATCGCGAGGAGCCGTGAATTGCCGCTCGTGAGGACGCCACCGGCCGAGAGCGCGACCGACGTCCCGTCGAGCTTCTCGGCGAGGACGGGCGCGTCGGCGGCTTTTGGAGCCTCGACGATAGCCTTTGGGTCGGGAGGCGGCGCTCCTGTCGGCGCTGCCGGTGCGTCTTGGGCGCGCGCGGTCGCGACGACGAGCCAAACGCTGGCGGCGGAGGCAGTGCCCAACCACGTCCCAAAGACTCGTCGCGGGTTCATCGTGGGAGGACTACAAGAAGCGCTCGAGCGCGGCGCACTTTCTTGTTGCTGTGCTCTGGTGGGCCGGGCGGTCTTGCGTGCACGCTCGAGCTGGGCGTAGAAACGCAGCATGATCTCTTCCCGCGCGCGCGTTGGTTCCGTCGCTTCGGCGGCGATCGTTCTCCTCCTCGTCTCCGGCTGCGGAAGAAAGGTGCCCGACGAGGTGAAGCCGACGCTCGACGCGATCCGCGCCGATGCGCGCACTGTCGCGGACGCGGCGGCGAGGGTATGCGCCGCGCAATACACGAGCGGCCGGTTCACCGTCACCGCGACCGGGTGCGGCGTGAACAAGCTGCCCGGGGAAGATCTCGTCCCCACGATCCCGAGCCCCGCGAAGGGCACGCCGCTCGAGGGGAACCCGATGGTCCTCGACGTCCAGGTCTTCTGCTACGCGCCGAACGCCGGAAAAACCGGCGAGTCGTGCGGTAGCGGGCTCGCCGCGCTCCGGACGCCGCCATTCGCGATGCCCGGCGCAGGGCGCACGCGCAACATGGCGGAGAGCAACTGCAAGGAGTCGCCGACGAGCTGCGAAGAGGTCGTCGTGCCCTCGCAGTACGTCAAAGACGAGAAGTCCGCCGACCTCCGCGTGATCAAGCCCGTCGTGGGAGGCCCCGCCGGCGCGACCGCCGAGGTCACGATCCTCCTCGGCAAGAAGTAGCGCCGGTCAGCGCATCCAGGCGCGGAGCAACAAAGGCAGGGCGACACAGACCGCGAGGGCCGTCACAGCGACGTTGACGAGCGAGAGGCGAAAGGCGCGCGCACCGACCGTCGCGTCGGCCGGCGATGACAAGACGCCCACGCACACGAAGCCGACCGGCCAAAAGAAGAGGCTGCCCACGTAGGCCGCGAAGCGCCACGCTCCCGGCCCCGCGCCCGGTCGCGCGCCGCGCACGAGCCGATCACGCCTCGCGCTCGCCCACACCCATGCGAAGCCGCACGTGACCAGGAAGTTGATCGACGCCAGCACGCACGCCGCCACCGCGAGCGCGAAGAGCTCCTTCGCCGAAGGCAGCACGCTCTCGTGCTCGGCCTCGGCGTTCACCGCGGCGCACGCCCCTGCCGCGAGGACGGCGAGCGCCACCTGCAGCACGAACAGCACCGTCGCGTTTCGGCCTACACGCGCCCATTCGCGCTTGGCGACGCAGATGACGGCGACGATCCCCGCCGACAGCCAGACCAACGAGGCCAGCGCGTACCAGAGGAGCTCGCGCTCGAGCGCAGGCACCGCGCGGCGACCGGTCGCAGCCTCGATGCGCGTCATCCGCGCGTGCGCCAGCCACCCCATCGCCGCGCCGAGGACGGCCCATACCCCGAGGAGGAGGCCGGTCGCCACCATCGCCGGGACGTGCGGAGCAAGGTCCATGGCCCGTCTTGATACGCCGGCGGAGGTGACTCCTTCCCATTTGGCCGGCATCGCCCCCTTGCGCTTTGGGCGAGGGGGTCATATAAAGTATATATGACTCTTTCTGCCGCCGTGAACGTGGAGCTGACGACGTTGGGACGACTCCGCAGCGACGCCGAGTCGCTGGTGCGGGCACACCCGCCGCGCATCACAAACCTGAACAAGCAGCGCATCCACGCCATCGCGTGCCCGCCGGGCAGCGCCCATGGCAGCACGCATGGCGGAACGATCGACGCGTCACGATGGGCCGCTGCGGATCTGCCGGAGACGACGCCGACCCCGCCCGTCCGAGCGACCGCCCGCGCCGGCCTCACCACCTACGACGCGACGTATGAGGCGGACGTCGTGCCCTGGCACGTCAACTTCGCCGACGCGCACCTCTTCTTCGCGTACGGCGGCGCGGCATTCGCGCAGGATGAGATGCAGGTCGCGGAGCACCCCGCGCTCGCGTCACTGCGCGAACGGATCCTCGCGACCAAGCCGGACGGCTTCCCTGCGCTCACGACCGAAGACGAGCTGCCCACGCCAGTCCTCGTCATGGGCGTAGAGCGCCGGTGCGCGATCACGACGCGCCTCGACGGTCGCTCGATTTATGGCAATGCCCTCCAGCAGGCGAGCGATGCGCTTCTCGCTCGCGCCGTGAAGCGACTCGAGCCGCCGACGATCACGAACGTCCTCGCGATCGAAGCGCCGTGGGGCGGGCGCGGGAAGTACACGGCGGAGACGATCACGCGCGCCCTCCGCACCGCGTTCACCGGCTTCGCCGCGGCGAAGCGCGAGTCGCGTCGCGTCCGCCCGAATGCGCGCACCATCATCCACTCGGGCCACTGGGGCACCGGCGCGTATGGAGGCAATCGCACGCTCATGGCGATCGTCCAGATCTATGCGGCGCGCCTCGCGCAGATCGACGAGCTGGTCTTCTTCACGTTCGACGACGAAGGGGAGGGGGATTTCGCGGAGGCCTCGCGCCTCTTCACGACGCGTCTCCTCGAGACGCCGAATCGCCCGGTGGGCGACGTCGTCCTCCACCTCGAGAAGCTCGGCTTCGCGTGGGGCGTCTCCGACGGCAACTGAAGTGGAGCGAAGCGCAGCGGAGCGAAACGACTCCTGACGGAGAGGCCTGACCGGCTTTTCGGTCAGGCCTTGACGCCGCGTTCCGCGCGCCGGGGCGGTGGTCTACGCTCGCCGCGTGATCGACGCGCGACGACAGAAGGTCTGGGGGGTTCTCCGGGTTGCCAGCGGCAACTTCCTGGAGATGTACGACTTCATGGTCTTCGGGTACTACGCGTCGTCGATCGCGCGCGCGTTCTTCCCGGGCCAGAGCGAGTTCGCGTCGCTGATGCTCTCGCTGATGACGTTCGGCGTCGGCTTCCTGATGCGGCCGCTGGGCGCGATCGTCCTCGGCGCGTACATCGATCACCACGGTCGGCGTCGCGGGCTCCTCCTCACGCTCGGACTCATGTCGATCGGCACGCTCTCGATCGCGGCGGTGCCCGGTTACGAGACGCTCGGCCTCTTCGCGCCGATCCTCGTCGTCCTCGGGCGACTCCTCCAAGGCCTGTCCGCGGGCGCGGAGCTCGGCGGCGTTTCGGTGTACCTGTCGGAAATCGCGACGCCGGGAAACAAGGGCTTTTACGTGAGTTGGCAGTCGGCGAGCCAGCAGCTCGCGGTCGCCTTTGCGGCGCTCCTCGGCGTCCTCTTGAGCCGCACGCTCGGGACCGATCAGATGACCGCGTGGGGCTGGCGCGTGCCGCTCCTGATCGGCTGCACGATCGTGCCGCTCCTCTTCATGATCCGCCGCTCGCTCGCGGAGACCGAAGAGTTCCTCGCCCGCAAGAGACGTCCGTCGCAGCGCGAGATCCTTCGCTCGCTCTTCGGGCACTACCGGATCGTCCTCCGCGGCGTCTTGCTCGTCACGATGTCGACGGTGTCGTTCTACACGATCACCGCGTACACCCCGACGTTCGGGCGCGAGGTACTGCACCTCTCGAACGACGACAGCCTCGGGGTCACGCTGTGCGTCGGCCTCTCGAACCTGTTCTGGCTGCCGATCATGGGGAGCCTCTCCGATCGCATCGGACGACGGCCGCTCCTCGTCGCCTGTACCCTCGTGATGCTCCTCACCGCGTACCCCGCGATGGCGTGGCTCGTCATGGCGCCGTCGTTCCCGCGCCTGCTCGTCGTGGAGCTTTGGCTCTCATTTCTTTACGCGAGCTACAACGCCGCGATGATCGTGCACCTCACCGAGATCATGCCGATGGAGGTGCGGACCGTCGGATTCTCACTCGCCTATAGCCTCGCCGCGGCCCTCTTCGGAGGCTTCACGCCGGCGATCGTCACCTGGCTCATCCACGTGACGCACAACCGCGCGATGCCCGGCGCCTGGGTGTCCTTCGCCGCGATCTGCGGGCTCGTCGCGACGATGGGTGCTCGTCGCGACGGCCGCGCAGAAACGTAGCGTGGACTATCGAACGGGAGCGCCCCTCGGCCCAGGCACGTGGGGCGGCGTCGGGATGCTCGTCGGCGTCGTCCCGGGCGGCGGATGCGCGGGGCCCCTCGTCGCGGGCTGGACGCGGAGCGCCGCGCGGCAGGCGCGCGGGTAGCTCGCGCTGCACGCCTTCTTGTAGGCCTCGTGTGCGGCGCCGAGGTCTTTCGGACCGCCGGTCCCCGCTTCGTAGAGCTCGCCGAGCGCGTAGCACGCCTCGTACGTCACGCTCGCCGCCGCGAGGCCGCATGCCTGTACGTACAGCCGGCGCGCCGCGACCTCGTCCTTCGCCGTGCCCTCGCCGGTGAGGAACGCCGTGCCCTGATCGAAGCAGCCTGCCCAGAACGGCTGCGCGGGAATGACACCGGGCACGGTCTTGATCGGCGAGCACGCGAGCCCGAAGAACCGGAAGGCCTCCGCGAAATTCGGCGGCGACTGCGGGTTGCCGCGGAAACGAAGCCCGGTTCGGTAGACGCGCCCGAGCTCGTCGCACGCTTGCGGAATCGTCGACACGATCTTGTAGTCGGTGCTGATGCCGTCGCACTTCGCCGAGCACACTCCCCACGACGTGACGTCATCCATGTAGAGGCAGAGCGGCGCGGGCGGGACCGGATCGCGATCGGGGTTGGGGACCGAGGTCGGGCTCGATGGCGGGGCAGGTGCACGCGTCGGATCGGCGACCGCCGCGGGGCTCGTGGCGAGCCCCGTGACGATCGCGACGAGCGTGCCGACGGTGAGGACAGCGAGACGCTTCACGGCTTCACCGTGCCCTGCGTGGCGCAGGCCGTCGTCGCCGCCGGCGAAAGCTTCGCGCCGGTCAGCGTCGCCGCGCCGCTCTTCGTGTTGATGCGGATTCGCCCTGCGCCGCCGCCGCCGCCGCCGGCCGTCGCGCCGACCGCCGCGACGCCATCGGTGCCGTTCAGGACCGCCGCAGCGCTGCCGTTGCCGCCGTTCGAGCCCTTCGCGACGTCGTTGCCGCCGAGCGCGACCTTGTCGTCGCCCGTCGCGTCGTTGCCGGAGTTGCCGAGCGCGCCTTCGCCGCCGCCCGCGCCGTTCGCGGCGAGGATGCCGGCGACGGTCACGGAGAGCGACTCGAGGAGGATCGCGCCGCCGCTTCCGCCGCCGTTCGCCTCTTGGCCACCGGAGGCGCCGCCGAACCCGCCGCCGCCGCCGCCGACGTGCACGAACGCGCCGGCCGCGACCGTCACGCTGTTCGCCGCGACGAGCTGCACCGCGCCGCCGCCCGCGCCCGCGGCGCCGCCGCTTCCCGCGCCGCCCGACGCGCCGCCGAGGAGCGGAGAGAGCGCCGGCGATCCGAACGCCGCGCCGCCGCCGCCGCCGGTGCCGCTCTCGAACGCGCCCGCGCCGCCGATGCCGCAGTACGAGCCGCCGCCGCCCGCGCCGGTCGGCGAGCCCGCGCCGCCGCCGCCCGGACCACCGCCCTTGGTGTTCGCGGTGTTCTGCGTGCCGCCGCCGCACACCGCGACCTCGCCTTTGCCCGCCGCGATGACGCCGCCGAAGATCTCGATCTTGTCGAGCGCGACGAGGACCACGGGGAGGATTCCGATGACCACGAGCTGCGCGCCGACCTCGACGCGGATCGACTTCGCGACGTAGACGCCGACCTTGCTGCCGTCGCTCTGGGTCATGACCTTGAAGGCGAGGACGTCGACGCCGTTCTGGCAGTCGGTCGCCTGGAGCTGCTCGGAGCTGATCGTGCATTTGTTGGTGTTCGCCACGAAGTCGCCCGCGATGGACAGGTCCATGCCCGTCAGATCGATGTTGGACGGCGTGAAGCCGAGCACGGTCGTCGCCGCTCCGTCGCCGGAGTCCGGCTTCGGCGCGCCGTCGGCCTGCGCGTCCGAAGTCGGACCGCCATCGGCGAGCGGGCCTGCGTCCGGTCCCGCGTTGGTCGATGTCACCGTGCACGCGCCCGTGCCGAACGCGCCGACAAGAAGCGCCGCGCTGCCGAGCACCCCCGCGTTGACGAGCGATCCACGAACGAGCCCGAGACTAAGCTTTCGCGTCATGTATTTTTCATCCTCCGGGCAGAGCTCTTTTCAAGCTCTGCGCCAGAGACGTCGGGCGCGTAACCCTTGCGCTTTCTGGTCGTCGCCGCTGTGCGCGCACACGGTGTCGTGTTCGCGCGAACGCCCGAACGCCCGATCGCTCAGCGTGGGAGCGGCTTGCAGGCAAGCGCGGTGCGTCGCGCGCGGGCCTTCTCCGCGCTCACCGAGCGAGGCTTCGCGTTTCCCCAGCGCGCGACGACCTTCGCGTACGCGTCGCACGCGCCGGCGGTCTCGCCCTTCTCTTCGAGCGCTTGCCCGAGCTCCATCGTCGCGCGCGCGTGGACAAACGGGTGCCGGAACGCAACGCAGCTCGCCGCGGCGCGCGTCAGGTAGGGGAGGGCCTCGTCGACCCTGCCCGCGCGGAGGTAGGTGCTACCGATCTCCGCGTCGGGGATACCTGCATAATACACGAACGACGTGAGCGGCGCGTACGCGGGGAGGGCGGCGAGCGCGGCGACGGCCTCGTCCCGCGTTTCGGCGGTGGCCGCGAACGCGTAGGTCCATACGAGGCCGCGCTGCGCGAGGGTGCGCCGGTGCGCGACGATCCACGCCGCCCGTCGCGCCTCGAAGTCCGCCTGCGACAGGCCGCCCGCGCGCACCGTCTGACGCGCCAGGGCGAGCGACGCGTCGAGCCCCGCGTCGCCCTGCGCGGTCTGACTCCAGGCCTCGCTCCGGCTGACGAAGCTCCACGCAACGCGGGAAGCAAGATCCAGATCGCCGGTCTCGCGCGCGATGCCAACGAGCAGCACCGTCGACAGGAGGTGGTCGCGGAACGGAGCGGTCGGATCGGCCTCGGCGAGCGCGCGGTAGTGCTCGGCGAGGACGCGCCCGAGGACGAAGTCGCCGGTGACCACCGCCGCGCGCGTCTCGTCGACGTTCCTCTGCCAGGTGCTCGTGGTGCCGTACGCCGCGGCGGACTGCTCGATCACCTCGCGCACGGCCTCGATCGGACGCCCCGCGCCGAACATCGCGCACGCCAGGTTGCTGCCGAGCTTTGGATCGCGATCGACCGCGCGCCGCGCGGCGTGCTCAGCGTCGGTGCAGCGCCCCTCCATCGATTCGAGCCACACGAGGCCAAGGAAGCACTCCGCCGAGCCCGGCGAGATCGCGCCGCACCGCTCATACGACACGCGCGATTCGTCGCTCCTGCCGAGCGTCGCGAGGATGTCGCCGCGCGACTGCCAGGCCTGCCCGTCGCGCGGATCAAGGGCGATCGCGCGGTCGGCGAACGATAGCCCCGCGGCGTCTGCTTGGAGGAGGAACGCCAGCCACACCTGGATCTCCGTGTCGTTCGGGTACCGGTTGGCGACCTCGCGCAGGCGCCGCACCGCCTCGCCGCGATCCTCGCGCACGCGCTGGAGCACGGGCTCGATCGCCACCATCATCGCGGCGTCACGAGGGCCCAGCTGCGCGCGCAGGGTCACTGCTTTGGCGTAGTGCTCGCGACGGATCGTCTCGTCGAGCGTTCCTTCGGCGGCCATCGCGAGGCGCAGGTGCCCGAGGGCGAGCATCGGGTCGAGCTCGACGACGCGCTTGAAGTGCGAGAGCGCGACGCCCCAGTCGTCGTCGCGGAGCGCCTGCACGCCGGCGACGTATTCGGAGAGGACGAGCGGATTGCTGGACGCCGGCGGCGCCAGATCAGTGACCGCAGTGGCGGTCGGCGCCGGGGAGGGGAGCGTCGTCGGGTCGCGGTGCGCGACGCGCTTCCCCCGCGCAACGAGGACTCCCACCACGAGAACGAGGAGCGCGACCACGAGTCCAGCACCGGCACGCCTCGAGGGTCGCCACGCCGGTCGCGCGGCGTTGGCACGCGCGCCGACTTCGTCGTGGGACGCGTCCACGGTCGGCGTCGCGCTCTCCCCGCCGCGAGAGGCCACGGCCAACGGCGCCGCGTCGAGCTCGGCCAGTGCGTCCAGGAGCTCTCGTGCGTTCGCGTAGCGCGCGTCGGGGTTCTTCTCGAGGCAGCGCAGGATGAGCCGCTCGAGGCCCGGAGCCATCGCGGGCGCGATCTTCGACGGACGAGGTGGCTCGTCGCGGCTCGTCGCGACCAGAACGTCCATGATCGACGCGCCCGTGAATGGACGCGCGCCGGTGGTGAGCTCGAAGAGCACGACGCCGAACGCGAAGAGATCGGTGCGCGCGTCGAGCGGCGCTCCGCTCGCCTGCTCGGGGGACATGTAGCCAGGTGTCCCGAGCAGCCGCTCGCTCGCCGTGAGCAGCGACGGGGGCGGGCCGGCCTCCGGGGGCGGCGCGACGACGTCGATCGCGATCGCCTTGGCGAGCCCAAAATCGAGCACTTTTACGCTTAGGTCGTCGCTCACCATCACGTTCTCGGGCTTCAGATCGCGGTGCACGATGCCGTGGGCGTGCGCCTTGGCCAAGGCGCGCGCGATCTGATCGGCGACGCGGAGCGCAGCCCCGACGTCGAGCCGCTCTCGGTCGGTCCGTCGCCTCAGCGTGACGCCAGGCGCGAGTTCCATCGCGATGTAGACGTCGCCGCCGTCCGTCTCACCGATGTCGTACACCGACGCGATGTTCGGGTGCGACAGCGCCGCGGTCATCCGCGCCTCGCGGAGAAATCGCTGACGACGCGCGGGATCGCCCGCGACGGACTCGCCGAGCACCTTAAGCGCGACCGAGCGATCGAGCTTCTCGTCGACCGCCTCGAAGACGATGCCCATGCCGCCTTCGCCGAGCACCCGGACGATGCGATAGCGGCCGAGGGTCTGGCCAACGCCGGGTCTGGCCATCGATAAGAGACTACTCTTCCTCGCGGCCCGCCGAGGCGTCCGCTTCGATCGCGTGCTTCTTCATGAGGCGGTAGAGCGCGTAGCGGCTCGGCAGCGCGAGCGCTTGGGCGGCGCGCTTCACGCTTCCGGCGGCTCCATGGAGCGCGGCACGGATCTGCGCAGCGCTGGGCTCCGCGCCACGCCCCACGTTCTCGCTCCGAAGATCGTCGGCGAGCACGACCGTATCGCCGGGGCTGGCCGCCATCGCGCGCCACAAGAGCGCCTCGAGCTCACGCACGTTCGTCGTGTACGCCCGCACGAGGAGCTCCTCGACGAGGGCGGGGTCGACGCTCGGCTCCAGCACGCCGTCGGGCGCAGCGCGAACGAAGCGGCCGGCGACCTTGGGGCTCTCGCGCGCGGCGCGCAGGAGCACGTGACGTACGAGGAGCGGGATGTCCTCGCGCCGCGCGTCGAGCGAGGGGAGGGGAATGCGAAGCGGGAACCGCGCCGCAAGATCTTCGCGCAGCGCCCCGATATCGCGGTTCGTGGCGCCGACGAGGACGAGATCCGAGCGGCGGATCGTCGCGTCGCCGAGCCGCTGGTGCTCGCCGCCGCCGTCGAGCGCGCGCAGGAGGTGGCTCTGCTGCTCCAGCGGGAGCTCGGCGATCTCGTCGAGGAAGAGCACGCCTCCGTCGGCCTCGCCGATGAGCCCGCGCCGCTCTGCCATCCCCGGATTCGGGTAGTTCTTCGCGTTGCCGAAGAGCTCCGCGTCGATGAGCGCAGGCGGCAGCGTCGCCGCGTTGCGCGAGACGAAGGGGCCGCGCGTACGCGACGAGAGCGCGTGCACGGCGCGCGCGACCAGCTCCTTTCCGCTGCCGCTCTCCCCGTGCACGAGCACGTGCTTGCCCGCGGCCGCCGCGAACGCGACGCGCTCCCGCGTCTTCCAGATCGCCGGCGACTCCCCCAGGATCCCGGTCGCGTCGGGCTCGCCGAACGCGCCGAACGCGTCCTCCTCCAAGAGCGCCGTCTTCGGCATTTGCGCGACGCGGCGCGTGCAGAAGAGCAGGAGCTGCCCGCGGACGAGCACCGTGTCGCCGGGCCCCAGCGTCGCCTGCTCGGTCTCCGCGCCGTTGACGACAAGCGCCGCCTTCCCCGATCGCGTGACGTCGAGCGTTCCCGCGCGACCTTGGATCGTCAGCACGCTCCGCGAGAGCGTCGCACCGGCGAGTGGTTCGGTCGGTGCCAGTCGTCCAGGCCGCTGTCGGAAGAACCGAACGCGCGCCTCGCCGTCCCCCTCGCCGCGGCCCAGCGTCTGCAGCGCGCCGCGCTCCGCGAAGAGCGCGATCTCGCCGATGCGCCGCGGCTCGGCGGCGCACCACGCGACCACGAGCCCCATCGACTCCGCCGGAGCGTGCGCGTGACGCGCGAGGAGCTCGCCCGCGATCGAGATGGTCTTCGGATCCTGCACGCCCTGCGATTGTCGCATGCGCTGCCCCTCGCCGGGCGAACCCGACACCGTTCCGGGGAAATCCAGCACCGAACGTGACAAACCGCTACGCTTCGCATGGCGCGCGATGGTCCGAGCACCTGGTCCGTTCCACCTCTTCGCGACCGCCGCGCTCATGGCGTGCGCCGTCACGACGCCGCAAGGCACGAGCGTCCCGGTCCCCGACGGCGGCGGTGGCGTCGGCTTCGACGATCTCCGCTATTCGCCGCTGCTTCATCGCGTCCTCGCGCCCGGCGGGCGAACGGGCCGGCTCGCCCTCGTCGATCCCGACACGCTCGCCGTCACCACCATCGGCGGCTTCCAGGCCTCGCCCACCTTTGCGGGCGGGCACGAGGACGGCCCCACCTCGGTCGACGAAGGCGAGGGCCTTCTCTTCGTGACCGATCGAACCGCCGGCACGCTCTCCGCGATCGATCCCGTCGCCGGAAAAATCGTCGCGTCCGTCCGCGTCGCCAGCACGCCCGACTACGTGCGGTACGTCCAAGCCACGCGCGAGCTCTGGATCACCGAGCCCGCGTCGAGCCAGATCGAGATCTTCACCCTCGCCGATGGACCCACGCTGAAGGTGAGCGGCGCCATTCCGATCGCGAACGGTCCCGAGTCGCTCGTCGTCGATCAGGCCTCCGGCCGCGCGTATACGCACCGCTGGCAAAGCGCGTCCGTCGTCGTCGACGTCCACACGCGCGCGATCGTCGCCGAGTGGCCCAACGGCTGCGCCGCCTCGCGCGGGCTCGCGCTCGACGTCGCGCGCGGCTTCTTCCTCGCCGGTTGCCTCGACGGCACGCTGTCGGTCCTCGACATCGCACACGACGGCAAGATGCTCTCGAGCCTCTCGAAGGGCGACGGCGTCGACGTCATTGGCTACGACCCCACGCGCGGCCACGTCTACCAAGCAGGCAGCGCCTGCAGTTGCCTCGTCGTTCTCGGCCTCTCCTCCACCGGCCAGATCGACGTCCTCGGACAGCTCGACGCCCCCGCCACCACCCACTGCGCCACCGCCGACGATCGCGGCCACGCCTGGGTGTGCGATCCTCAGGGCGGCCAGCTCTTCCGCGTCGACGACACCTTCCCGTCGCGCCTTTAACGCGGAGTTACGCTAAAGGGCGCGAAACCCCCTGGACTTTTTCCCCCGGGCGCTTACGTTGGCGCGGATTGGCACTCAATCATCACGAGTGCTAAAACCGCAAACTCTCGCCATCGTTGGGGAATCACAATCATGAAGCTCCGTCCGCTCGCCGATCGCGTCGTCCTCAAGCGCACCAAGGAAGAAGAGAAGACCAAGGGGGGCATCATCATCCCCGACACAGCGAAGGAGAAGCCCGTCGAAGGCCTCGTCGTCGCCGTGGGCAACGGCAAGGTGCTGAAGGACGGCAAGGTTCGCGCGTGCGAGGTGAAGGTGGGCGACAAGGTCCTCTTCGGCAAGTACTCGGGCACCGAGGTGAAGGTCGACGGCGAGGAGCACGTGCTCCTCCGTGAGGACGAGATCCTCGCGGTGTACGCGAAGTAATCGGGAGAAATCAGATCATGAGCGCAAAGCAGATTCACTACAGCCGCAACGCCCGCACCCGCATCCTCCACGGGGTGAACAGCCTCGCCGACGCCGTGAAGGTCACGCTCGGCCCCAAGGGTCGCAACGTCGTCATCGAGAAGAGCTACGGCTCGCCGGTCATCACCAAGGACGGCGTCACCGTCGCCAAGGAGATCGAGCTCCACGACAAGTTCGAGAACATGGGCGCGCAGATGGTCCGCGAGGTCGCAAGCAAGACCAGCGACAAAGCGGGGGATGGGACGACGACGGCCACGGTGCTCGCGCAGTCGCTCTACACGAACGGCCTCCTCCTCGTCGAAGCCGGCCACAACCCGATGGACATCAAGCGCGGCATCGACAAGGCCGTCATCGCCGTCGTCGCCGAGATCAAGAAGCTCTCGACGCCGACCAAGGACAAGGCGCACATCGCCCAGGTCGGCACCATCAGCGCGAACGGCGACACCGCCGTCGGCACGATGCTCGCGGACGCGATGGAGAAGGTCGGCAAGGAGGGCGTCATCACGGTCGAAGAGGCCAAGGGGATGGACTCGTCGCTCGAGGTCGTCGAGGGCATGCAGTTCGACCGCGGCTACCAGAGCCCGTATTTCGTGACCGATCCGGAGAAGATGACCGCGGTCCTCGACAACCCCGTGATCCTGATCAGCGAGAAGAAGATCAGCATCATGCAGGACATGCTGCCGCTCCTCGAGGCGGTCGCGCAGTCCGCGCGTCCGCTCCTGATCATCGCGGAAGACGTCGAGGGCGAGGCGCTCGCCACGCTCGTCGTCAACAAGCTCCGCGGCATGCTCAAGGTCTGCGCGGTGAAGGCCCCCGGCTTCGGCGACCGCAGGAAGGAGATGCTGAAGGATCTTGCCACCCTCACCGGCGCCAGCGTCGTCAGCGAAGATCTCGGCCTCAAGCTCGAGAACGTCACGTTGAAGGATCTCGGCCAGGCCAAGCGCGTCACGGTCGACAAGGACAACACCACGATCGTCGACGGCATCGGCGAGCCGAAGGACATCAAGGCCCGCGTCGAGTCGATCCGCAAGCAGATCGAGAACACCACCAGCGACTACGACAAGGAGAAGCTCCAGGAGCGCCTCGCGAAGCTCGCGGGCGGCGTCGCGGTCGTCAAGGTCGGCGCGCACACCGAGACCGAGATGAAGGAGAAGAAGGCCCGCGTCGAGGACGCCCTTCACGCCACGCGCGCAGCCGTCGAAGAGGGAATCGTCCCCGGCGGGGGCGTCGCGCTCATCCGCGCGCAGAAGGTCCTCGACGGACTGAAGATCGACGGCGCCGAGCAGTTCGGCGTCAAGCTCGTTCGCCGCGCCATCGAGGAGCCCCTCCGCCAGATCGCCAAGAACGCCGGGGCCGAGGGCTCCGTCGTCGTCGAGAAGGTCCGCGAGGGCAAGGGCGGCTTCGGCTTCAACGCCGCGACCGACACCTATGAGGATCTCGTGAAGGCCGGCGTCATCGACCCCGCGAAGGTCGTCCGCTCGGCGCTCGAGTTCGCCGCCAGCGTGGCCGGCATGATGCTCACCACCGAGGCGATCATCGCCGACAAGCCCAAGAAGGAGAAGGCCGGCGGCGGCGGGGGCGGCGGCATGGGCGGCATGGGCGGCATGGGTGGCATGGGTGGCATGGGTGGAATGGGCGGAATGGGCGGCGACTTCGATATGGACTGAGGCGAGTTCGCGCATCGTCGCGGCGAGGGCCGGCGGGTTCGTTCCCGTCGGCCTTCGCCCATTTCGGCCACCCCACGCGAGTGCTCCGTGGCCTTGTTCCTCCAACTCGTCGTGTGACCCGCTGCCCCACGCGCCGTTTTCATGCCACAGTGCGCCAGGCAACTTCGAAAAGGAGCACCGATGCGACGTCTCTCACTGTTCGGCCTCGTTGCATCGGTCATGGCGCTCGGCGCCTTTGCGGCGTGCAGCGGCACGGTCGCCCACAGCGGATTCGAGAACGGCGCGGATGCCGGCGGCTCGGGTGGCGGCGACGGCTCGAGCAACCCGCAGGAGGACAGCGGCGACCTTTTCGGCGACGCGTCGAACGGCGACTCCAACCTGACATGCGCGGCGACGACGGCGACGGCCCACAAGGCGGCGGTCGACATCATCTTCGTCATCGACGACTCGGGAAGCATGACCTCCGAGATGACGCAGATCAAAACGAACGTGAACACGTTCGCCACCAAGATTGGCCAGAGCGGGCTCGACTACAAGGTCATCTTCGTCGTCCGGAAGGGGACGAGCGGAAACACGATCTGCGTTCCGCCGCCCCTCGGCGGGGCTGGCTGCGCCGACAACCCGCCGACCTTCTATCACGTGAACCAGGACGTGCAGAGCGACGACGCGCTCAGCAGGGCGCTCGCGACCTATGACAGCGCGTGGAAGAACTACGTCCGGTTCGACGCCTACAAGGTCTTCGTGATCGTGAGCGACGACAACGCCGGCAACTACGGCGATCCCGTCAAGGCAGCGCAGTTCGATCCGCAGCTCCTGGCCAAGGCGCCAGCGGGGATGTTCGGGACCAAGGCGAGCAGGAAGTACATCGTGGACAGCATCGTCGGGTGGAGCACCGGGACCGCATTCATCACCGGCCCCAAGTGCAACAGCGCCGTCAACAACGGGTCCGAGTACCAGCAGCTGAGCCAGCTCACTGGCGGGATCATCGACTCGGTGTGCCTGACCGACTACTCCGCGGTCCTCGACAACCTGGCCAAGGGGCTCACGACGAAGCTCGGCTGCGAGTTCGCGCTGCCCAAGCCCGAGGCCGGCACGTTCGATCCCACGAAGGTCGTGGTGCAGTTCACGCCGTCCGGCGGGACGCCCCAGACGCTGACGCAGGTGACCGACCCGTCGAAGTGCGGCGCGGTCGCCAACGCCTGGTACTTCGATGACAACGTGAGCCCGACGAAGATCTTGCTCTGCCCATCCACGTGCACGACCGTGGGGGCGGATCAGACAGGGAGCGTCGAGGTCCTGCTCGGCTGCAAAGGCCCGGCCCCGCGCTGACGGCGTTTTTTGTGCATTTTGACTTGTTCCAAACGGCCACGGTATCGTTCACGTGGCGACGATGTCGGACCCGCTCTTCGCGCGTTTTGGCCGGGAGTACCCGGCGGGGGACGTGCTCTTCCACGAAGGAGAGGGCGGCGAGGAGATGTTCGTCCTGCAAAGCGGCACCGTGCAGATCAGCAAGAAGGTCGGCGGCGACGAGCGGCCGCTCGCGGTGCTAGGCCGCGGCGAGTTCCTCGGCGAGATGGCGATCCTGAACGGCAAGCCGCGGACGGCGACCGCGACGGTCCTGCAAGACGCGCGCGTCCTCGTCATCGACGCCAAGACGCTCGAGACGATGATCGCGAAAAATACCGAGATCGCGATGCGCCTCATCAAGAAGCTCGCGCGCCGCCTCGACGCCGCCGACGAGATGATCCAGATCCTGATGACCCGCGATCCGCGCGCGCGCGTGATGCTCGGGCTGAAGCGGCACGCCGGCGCGTTCGGGCAGACCACCGAGGCCGGCGTGGCCTTGCACATGAGCGCCGCTGATCTCGCGGCGGAGGTCGGCACCGCCAAGGCCGACGTCGAAGAGGTCCTCGGCCGCCTCAAGCGCCTCCACATCGCCGACGTCGACGAGACGGGGATCGTGATCGAGGACGTGGGACGCCTACTGGAGTTCTTGGAGTTCCTCGAGATGCCCAAGAAGTTCGAGGGGGGCTGATGGATCTCCGCGTCATCGGCTGCCACGGGGGAGAGACGCCGAAGCACCGCACGAGCGCGTTCGTGGTGGACGACATCCTCGCCATCGACGCCGGCTCGCTCACGAGCGGCATGGACCTGAAGGCCCAGTGCGCGCTCACGGCGTGCCTCGTTAGCCACGCGCACCTCGACCACATCCGCGATCTGGCGACCATCGCCGACAACCGCGCGCAGAACGGGTGTCCGCCGCTCGTCATCGCCGGCACCAAGCAGACGATCGGCATCTTGCGGAAGCACTTCTTCAACGGCCTCCTCTGGCCGGACTTCACCAAGATCCCGAGCGCGAGGAAGCCGACCATCGAGTACATGCCGCTGAAGCCCGAGGTGCCGACCCAGGTCGCGGGCTACACGGTGCGCGCGATCCTCGTCAGCCACACGATCGAGACGTGCGCGTTCATCGTGACCGGCAAGGACGGCTCGATCGGTTACAGCGGCGACACCGGGCCGACCAAGCGCCTCTGGGAGGTCCTCAACGAGACCCCGAACCTCCGCGCGCTGCTGATGGAAGTGAGCTTTCCAGACGAAGAGCAGAAGGTCGCGACCGTCTCCGGCCACCACACGCCGCGCACGCTCGGGCCCGAGCTCCTCAAGTACAAAAGCCCGAAGGATCTCCCGACGCTGCTCTACCACATCAAACCTGTTTTCCAGGCCAAGGTGGAGCGCGAGGTGGGGCGCTTGAAGGGCGTTAACCTCACCGTCCTGAATCTCGGGGATCACTTCATTCTCTGAAGCGCGGCGCGGTGGGCAGGGGGTTGACGCGAGGGGGATGATGGCGAGGTTTCTCCGCCACGATGAGTCATAGCGTCCAGAGCCACTTGAGCCTCGATCCCGCTGAGTACGATCGGGCGATCGGTGCGTTCATTCCCGGCTACGTGGAGATGCTGCGGGTCGGGGTCGAGGTGCTCCGGCGTACGGTGCCGGCGGGCGGGCGTGTCGTGGATCTCGGGGCAGGGACGGGGGCGTTCGCGCATCGGGTCGCGATGGCCTTGCCCGAGGCGCGCGTGCACCTCATTGACGTCGACGCGGCGATGCTCGCGCGAGCTAGAGAGCGGCTCGCGTCGTTTGGCGAACGTGTGACGTTCCAGGAGGCGTCGTTCGACGGCGCGCTCCCCGAGGCGGACGCCTTTATCGCGTCGCTTTCGCTGCACCACATCCCGAATGTCGACGCGAAGCGCGAGGTGTACCGGAGGATCCGCGCCGCGCTTCGTCCGGGCGGCGTGTTCGTCAACGCCGACGCAACGATGCACGAGGGCGAAGGGCTACGATCGCTGACGCACGAGCTTTGGGCCGACCACCTCGAGGGGCATGGCGATACGCGCGCGCAGGCGCACGCACGCTTCGCGGAGTGGCGCGGCGAGGACACGTACCTCCCGATGGCGGTGGAGCTCGGGCTGCTGCGCGACGCGGGCTTTTCGACGACCGACGCGCTCTGGCGATCGCCGCCGGTGACGGTCATCGTAGGGATGCCGTGAATTCCGCTTCCGTTTCGTGAGATTGCGGGTAAGAAAGTTCCCCCCTTGCGCCCGCCCAAAAGCGGACGCATGACCCCAAACCCCGTGATTTCCCAATCCACCGCGCCGCAAGACCTCTCCGCCGTCCCCGGGCTGGAGGATGACGAGGCCGGCGCGCGCGTCGTGCGGGAAGAGCTGCGCCTGCTCCAGACCGTCCTCGCGACGCTGGATGGGGCGGCGGCGTCCGATCGCACCGCGGTCCTGGGCCGCCAGATCGACGACAACCTGATGCTGGAGCTGCGCGAGGAGGTCGCCAGCGCGAAGCCCGAGGATCTGCCGGCGCTCTTCGAGCAGATGCACCACATCGGCGCCTTGCGCGCGCAGCGAGGGCGCGGGCAAACCGGCACCGTCGATCGCGGCAGCCCTTATTTTGCGCACCTCCGACTCGTCGAAAATGGCCGACGGCGCGACGTGCTCATCGGCCAGAAATCCTGGATCGAAGGCGCCGGCGTCCGCATCGTCGACTGGCGACACGCGCCGGTGAGCAAGATCTTCTACCGCTACCAAGAGGGCGACGACTACGAAGAGGAGCTCGGCAGCCGCATCGTCGAGGGCGAGGTCCAGCTGCGTCGCACGGTCGCGATCGTCGGCGGCGAGCTGCGCCGCGTCGCGTGCCCGGAGGGGACGTTCCGCAAGGGCGAGGGGGGAGTGTGGTCGCGCGTCGGCGTCGTCTCCGCGAAGCTCCAGACGGAGAAGAAGAAGCTCGGCATCGACGCCGAGGGCCGCATCCGCGAGGACAAGCTGCTCCCGGCGATCGCGTCGATGCTCGACGAGTCGCAGTACCAGATCATCACCAAGCCGAGCGCCGGGCTCATCGTCATCCAGGGAAGCGCCGGCAGCGGCAAGACCACCGTGGGCCTGCACCGCGTGGCGTACCTCGCGTTCGCCGATCCCCAGCGTTTTCGGCCCGATCGCATGATGGTCGTCGTCCCGAACGAGGCGCTGCTCCACTACACGGCGCGCGTGCTGCCGTCGCTCGGGGTCGAGGGCGTGGCGGTGACGACGTTCGGGAGGTGGGCGCGGCGCCTCTTGCCGGATCTCTTCCCGAAGCTGCCGATGCGCATCAACGACGACACGCCGCCGGTCGTCTCGCGCGCGAAGAGCCACCCCGCGATGCTCGCGGCGATCGAGCGGATCGGGGCGCGGGTCGATCGCGAGGTCGACGCGCGCGTGCCGGAGGCGATGGCGAGCTGGCCCGAGGGGTCGCGCGTCGTCACCGCGTGGAAGGGGACCGCCGGGATGCCGCCGGACTCGCGCGTCACTGCGCTGGCGATGTGGCTCGCCGGCAAGCGCGTGATCGAGGGCGTGCCGAGCGCGCAGTCGTTGCCCGAGGTAACACGCGGCGCGCTCGAGCGTTTGGGCCACGAGCTGCGCCAGGAGACGCGCGCGCTCGTGCAGGTGTGGGACGAGCTCACGACCAACCGCGAGCGCCTCGCCGAGACGTTCGAGGGCGTGGCCGATCTCGGACCGGGGCAGCTCGATCAAGTCCACGAGTGGTGCATTCAGCGCGCGCGCATCCGCCACGACGGCGAGCGGGACGGGGACGAGCCGACGCTCGACGCCGAGGACCACGCGCTCCTCCTCCGAACCTGGCAGGTCGTGCGCGGTCCGCTCATCGACGACGAGGGCAAGCCGCTCCGCGTCGCGCACATGTTCCTCGACGAGGTGCAGGACGCGAGCCCGATCGAGCTGCGCGTGCTCCTCGAGCTGACCGGCAAGGAGCGCAGCGTCACGCTCGCCGGCGACGCCGCGCAGCGCATGTACCAAGGTGGAGACGATCGCGGCGAGCTCGATTGGGAGAAGCTCCTGGATCAGCTCGGCGTCCCGCACACGCTCGTCGAGCCGCTCCGCGTGAGCTACCGCTCGACGTCGGAGATCACGACCTTCGCGCGCGGCGTCCTCGGACCGTACGCGCACGAGGCCGAGCCGATCGCGACGCGCCACGGGCCGCCCGTCGAGCTCTTCACGTTCGCGTCGGCGGGCGAAGGCGTCGCGTTCCTGGCCGACGCGCTGCGCGAGCTCGCGCGCGAGGAGCCAAAGGCAAACGTCGCGCTCATCGCGCGCTTCGGCCCGCAGGCAGAGATGTACTACGAGGGGCTCGTGCGCGCGGAGGTCGTGAACGTCCGCCGCGTGTCGAGGCAGGACTTCACGTGGGAGCCCGGCGTCGACGTCACCGACGTCATGCAGACCAAAGGCCTCGAGTTCGACGAGGTGGTCCTCCTCGAGACCACCGCCACGAGCTACCCCGACAACGCGCCGGCGCGCCACGCGATGTACGTCGCCTCCACCCGCGCGGCGCACCAGCTCTGGTGCACGAGCAGCGAGGCGCCGTCCAAGGTCGTCACCGCCGCGCTCGCGTCGCCGCCTGCATCGGCGCCCGTATCGACGCCCGTATCGACCTGAGGCGGTCCCCGTGGGTTCTCCGCCCATCGAGCTGCTGCACGTCGATCCCGAAATCGTCGTCGCGAACAAGCCATCGGGCCTCCTCGTGCACCGCGGCTGGGACGACGACGACGACGTCGCGATGTTCCGCGTCCGCGATGCGCTCGGCGGCGCCCACGTCTTTCCCGTGCACCGCCTCGATCGCGGCACCAGCGGCGCGCTCGTCTTCGCCCGCACGAAAGAGGCCGCCGCCGCGCTCGCGAAGATGTTCGAGGAGGGAAGGGTCGACAAGCGCTACCTCGCGCTCGTCCGCGGCACGCCGCCGGACGAAGGGGTGATCGACTACCCCATCCAGAAGGCCGAGGACGGTCCGCGCGTCCCGGCTCGAACCCGCTTTCGCCGCGTCGCGCGGTCGGAGATCGATCGCTGCTCGCTCGTTCTCGCGATGCCGGAGACGGGCCGCCTCCACCAGATCCGCCGCCACCTCCGCCACATCGACCATCCGCTCATCGGCGACATGAAGCACGGCTCCGGCGCGATCAACCGCCACTACCGCGCGACCTACGGCCTTCATCGCCTCGCGCTCCATGCGAGCACGATCGCTTTCGACCATCCGCTCACGGGCGCCCGCATCGACGTCACCGCCCCGATGCCCGACGATCTCGGCGCCGCCCTCGACGCCCTCGGCTTGCCGCGCGGGGCGTGAGCTCGGAGACGCCGCAAAACCGCGTACCTTTGCGACATACTGGAGGTCCCAAGCGTCGTCCGTTTGGGTGACTCGTCCGAATGTGCGCAGGGCAGGGCACGCCGGGTTCGTGGTGGTAAGGTCGTCGACGATGCGAAGTGCCAAGCTCCTCCTCTCCCTGACCGTGGCCCTCTTGACCGGAAGCGCCTTGGCGTCGGGCTGCGTCGACAGCGCGTCGTCCCCGAACGGTGTCGACGCGAGCTTCGACGCCGCATCGTTACCGGGTTTCGATGCGCACGGCTCGGACACGAGCGCTCCGCCGCCCGGGAGCGACGCATCTGCCAGCGGAAGCTTCGACACCACACCGATCGATTTCGGGCTGGTCAATTGTGGCGCTGGTGGCGCGCCAAAGACGTACACGTTCACGAACACCGGCCCCGTGCCCATCACCTACTCGGCGGCGATCGAGAACGGCGCCGTCTTCGCCGTGCAGGGGACGAGCTCCGGCACGGTCGCGCCGGGCGCCAGCGCGTCACTGGCGGTCGCCGTCGCCAACGTGCCTACGACCTCGAAGGCCGGCACCGCTGTCGCCGGCGCCCTCACGGTCACGACCGACGTGCCAGGATTCACGCAGGTGCGCGTGCCGCTCAGCGTGACGCCACAAGGCGGCTCGCTCGCCGTTTCGCCGGCGCTTGCTGGCTTCGGCCAGGTCCAGATTGGCCTGGACGGGACGCCCATTCCGCTCACCATCACGAACGTCGGCAACCTGGCCGTCAACGTCACACTGGCGACGGCGACCGACGCGGAGTTCGGCGTTACGTACACCGGGGCTCCTGCGCCGGGGGCGATCGCGCCGGGCGGCGGCGTCCTTTCGGGCGCGAGCGCGACGTTTCATCCGACCAGCGGCGGCGCGCTGAAGACGGCGACGGCCGCGATCCAGACGACCGACCCCCTTTGCGCCTCGGCGGCCAGCGCGGTGTCGCTCAGCGGCACCGGGACGGCTGCGCAGATCACCGTAGGGCCCGACCCGCTGCAGTTCGGGACGGTCTCGTGCGGCGCGAAGGGTGCCGCGCTCCAGGTCACGATCAAGAACACCTCGGCGGGCGGCGTGACGTTCACGGACGCGCTCGGCCGCGGCGCTGCGTCACCGTTCCAGGTGGACGTGGCGAGCGGCACCGTCCCAGGCAACGGACAGACCGTGATCACCGTGACGCCGAAGGCCATCCCAGTCCCCGGCAACATCGCAGTCGGCGCCTACGACGATACGCTCGTCGTCACGCCCGCCGCGTCGTCCGGCGTCGGCCCGACCACCCTCACGCTGAAGGAGTCGGCGCAAGGCGCCATCCTGGTTTTTGCCATGCCGACCTCCGCGTTCGGGACCGTGCAAAACACGACGGCGACCTTGCCCTTCACGGTGACGAACAACGGCAACGTCAGCGCGCCGCTCACGCTGAGCACCACCGGGACCGGCTACGGCGCGACGTTCACCGGGACGTCGACCGCAGCGAGCGGCGGCGGACAGGCGATCGGGACCGCATCGTTTACTTCCACGTCGAACGCGACGGTCGGTGGCTCGGTCAAGGTGTCGACCACGCAGGCGATGTGCGCCGCGCCGCCCGGCGTCGTCTCGCTCACGGCAACCGGCGCGGTTCCCGTCGCCACCTTTCCGACAGGCACGATCGCCCTCGCCGCCACCTGCGGGAACGGCGCGACGTCGCAGGCGACGCTGCTCGTTCAGAACACCGGCAACGCGCCGCTGACGCTCGTCGGCGTCAAAAGCGTGAACGGCACCTTCACGGTCACGTCGGCGCCCGCGTCGATTCCTGCGCAATCGCAGGGCTCGATCGTGGTCCAGGCCGCCGCGATCGGCACCGGCATCGCGGGGGGCTCCTCGAGAGCCGACTCGCTCGCCTTCACGACCAACGAGGTCGGAAACCCAACCCGCACGGTGCCCGTGAGCGTCGCGGTGAGCGGCGCAAACCTGTCGTTCGTCGGTGGTAACCAGGTCGCGGTGACGTCGTGCGCGCTGACCCCCTACACCGTCACGAACACGGGGAACATGCCCGCGAACGTCACCGGCGACCCGCCGTACCCGAGCGACGCCAGCAACAACTTTTACTTCGGCAACCTCGCATTCAGCCAGAGCGTCGTCCTGAACGCGGGCACGTCGGTGCAGGACGGCGTTGGCTACGGCGCGGTCTGCCAAAATCAGACGTCACCGTGCTCGCTCACCGGCACCGCGAAGTTCACGGTGCTCAACGCTGCCGGCTCAACAGTCGGAATCTGTATTCCGCTACCGGTGCTGAACCTCACGCTCAACTTCCCAGGCGTCTGCAGCGGCTGCTGTTGACGAGCGGCGCGGTGCTCACGAGAACCGCACCCGGTTCCTCGAGCGCGTTAGCGCTTCCCGTTCGGTTTACGGGCACCCCGCCAGCGCGCAGAGGTGATTCACGCAGACGGTCGCGCAGGGGTTGCTCCCGTTCGGGCAATTCTTGATGCAGGCCGCGCCGGGGTTCACCGGGCAATCGGAGGGGACGTTGCACGCGTGACCGCCCTCGGGCACCACTGTGCCGCCGTCGGTTCCGCCGCTGCTCGTCGTCCCGCTGGTGCCGCTGGTGCCGCTGCTCGTCCCGCTGGTTCCACCGCTCGACGTCGTAGAGCTGCTCGACGAGCACGACGCCGCACCCAAGACGCCGAGGACGACCGCTACGAACCCCACGATGACGCTTCGCATGCGCTGTTTCTAGCATCGGCCGTCCCAAGCGCGCCTTTGTCGTCTCTCAGGGGAGACAAATCGAAAATTCGTCGTATGAGGAGGCGGTAACTTTCCATCGTCACCGTTCGCATCCTTCGGGGGTCGCATCTCAATGAAACGCATCGGATCTTTCGCTTCTTTCGCCGCGATTTCGTCGATCCTGGCCGCGTGCGCGGCGACTCCGGCGCCCAAGACGACGACCACGTCGACCCAGATCGACGCGCCGGAGATGAAGATCACGATGCCCGAGCTCGCGAAGGCGTCCGCCGCCGCGGCCGATCCGCGCCGCGAGATCGCGGACAAGGGGAGCCTCGCCGCGCTGATGGCGTGGGTGCCGAACGACTCGAACGCCGTGATGGTGTGCGCCAAGAAGACGACCGCGCCGATGGACACGCTCCTCACGCCGCTTCGTGACGTGCTTCCGGCCGAGCTGTTCGCGCTCGCGTCGGGCGTGCACACGCTGCCGTCGTCGTTTCGCGGCATCGCCGGGGACGGCGCGGAGGACGGGCTCGTGGTCGTCCGCACCGAGGGGACCGACGCGCAGGCCAAGAAGAGCGGCGTCTTCTTCGTTCCGAAGGGAACCAAGCAGCTCACAAAGACCGGCAAGAAGATCTCGGGCCTCGCGACCAAAGACAACACCATCATGAACATGGAGAGCTGGACCGAGGTGGCCCTGGACGACACGCACGTCGCCATGGTGCCGCGCGATCGCGTCGAGCCGTTCGCGCTCGCCGTGACGGGTCGCAAGACCGGCCAGCCGCTCGCGCTCAAGGGCACCGAGCCGCAGCTGACCCCGGCGCTCGTCGCGGAGGCCTGGGTCGTCCCGACGGCCGCCGGCACGCTGGATGGCTACGGCGTCGCGTTCGCGGACCTGCGCCTCGACGAGATCGGGGGCGGGGACCTTGCCATGCACTTGGTGCTGACGTCCGCGCTCGGCGATCAGGACAAGATGGCGAAGGCCATCCGCGACGCGATCAAGAAGGCCGAGGGGCCCGCCGCCGCCGACTACAAAAAGGCGCGCGTCACGACCGGCGACAACAACACGCTCACACTCGACATGACGTTCGCCAAGCGCTGACGATCTGGCTTCGCTGCCGCCAAAGAGCACGGATCGCGCGTCGAGTCGGTTTTCCGCGATCCCGCGGAATCCAAGCCGTTCCCACTCGGTTAGTTTACATAATACATCTTATGCGCGTTTTACGGAGGCCCGGAGAGGGGCCCTCTCGGCCGGCTGGCCCGTCCCCGACGGCCGCGAAGCTGGGCGCGACGACGTCGCCGGGAGCGCACAGCCACGCGCGGTTGGGACAGGCGTGAGACGTCCTCGTTTGGCGGTTGATGGCCCCGCCCTCGCCGTTCTCGTTCGCGCGCGACCGTTTTATTTTGCGCCCGGCGTTTGCGTCGTCATTTCCGAGCTTTCGTTCGCCACCCTTGCGGCCGTTTCGGACAATGAGGTTGACGTCTCCCGCAGCCCGGGCTTGCGCGACATTCGAAGGATGCTACCTGACATGTCGTATGAAGAACTACATCGGTCTGTTGTCGGTTGTGGGCGCGATGATTCTGTCGGGGTGCGCGGGAGCCGTTCCGCAGCCCGTCGAACCGGTCGGGGTGACGGAGCTGACCAGCGCGGAGCTGGCAAGGAGCGAGCTCGCCCCCTCCCCGTACACGCATGACGCGTTGCCGCCGTGGTGGGCCGAGGACCCGTGGGGCCCGTCGGTCCGCCTGCGTAACGAGCCGCTCCCGGCGGAGGATCCGTGGGCCGCAGCGACGCCGACGGCGCCGACCGCGCGCACCTGGGGTGCGACGTCCGCGGCCGAATACGGATTCTGATTCGGCTCGACGCGACTTGCCCACCAAGGACGGTGCGCCGCCTCGTCGAGATGCGGCGGCTAGCAGCGAGATCGTAGTTGGACTGCGCGCGGGGCTAGCCCTCGTCGCGCGAAGACCAGACGCCGTTCAGCGCGTCGCGTTCTCTCATCGTGTCGAGCGTGAGGTCGAGGCATCGCTCCGGCGCCTCCGCGCCCGCGACGTTCCGTGCACGGCCGTCGCCGATCGCGAGCTTGAACGAATCGGCGGGACGTCACAGCACGAGGGACTCTGCATCGCAGCGTGGCCGCGCGTCTGGAAGTCACCGCAAGAGATCGCCGACCGGCTCGCGCGCGTGCAAGGGACCGCCGTGGCGCTCGATCGCGTCCGCAATCCGTACAACATCGGTGCGATCCTCCGGACGGCGGCGTTCTTCGGCCTGGACGCCGCGATCATGGGGGCGCCGGCTCCGCACCCGGGCCTCGACACCAACGCGGTTCGCGTCGCCGAAGGTGGCGCCGAAGAGCTCGAGCTCGCGCGCACGACCGACCTCAAGGACACGCTCGCGCGCCTACGAAGAGCAGGCGTGCGGGTCATCGCCGCCGACCAGGCCGCGACCGTCGACGCACGCGACTACCTGTTTCCACGGCCCTGCGTCCTCGTCATGGGCAACGAGCGCGAGGGCCTCGCGCCCCGAATCCGCGAAGAGTGCGACGCCACGGTGGCGGTTCGCGGCAACGGCGCCGTCGAGTCGCTCAACGTCGGCGTCGCGGCCGGCATCCTCATCGCGCAGCTCGCGCGCGCGCGGACTTAGCCACGCGTGCCCGATGCGCCGCGGTCAATCGTTGGGCGCGCCGCGACCGATCCAGTTGCCGATCTTGTCGATGTCCGACTGCGGAATCGGCGCGGCGCCAAACGGCATCTGAACGCCGCAGCCGACCGGCTGGGTCCCCTTCACTTTCTGGTAAAGGAAGCTCGCCGACGCGTCGCCGGCGACCACGCGCGTTCCACACCCTGCGTCGCCGGCCGCGACGCCGACGAGGTTCGCGTAGGCCTTCGCCTGCGTGCTCATGTCGAGGCCGCCGGGCGGAGTCGCACCCCCGTGGTGCGGCGCGCAGCCGTTCGCCGTGAGGACGCTGGCGTACAGATCCGTGAACGTCTCGGGCCCGTCGGCCGCCGCGTCGTTCGCGTCGGCGGCGTCGTTCGCGTCGGCGGCGTCGCTGGCGTCGGCGGCATCGGACGCGTTCGCATCCTTCGTGGCCGCATCGTTCGCGTCGGCGCTCGCGTCCGGGACGTCGCCCTGATCGGCGACCGCGTCGTTCGCGCTCGTGTCGGCCGGCGCGTCACGGCCCGTATCGGACGTCGCGTCGGCGCCGCCGTCGTTCCCGGATCCATCGGACGGCGTGTCGCTCGAGCACGCCGCCCAGCCGTAGACACCGAACACCCAACACGCCGCAAGGATGGCTCGCTTCACCCCCGGGAGAGTACCTGACTCCTCACCCGCAGCGGTAGAACCCCTGGAGGACGTTGCTTTGCGCGCAGCCCTGGCCGCTCGGGCAGTCCGTTCCGTTCTTGGCCGGGTCGCAGAAGCGGACGTGGTCGTTGGTGCCGGAGTCAGAGGGGTCGCACGAGGACGCGCACGTGACGCTCTGGTAGATGCGCCCGTCGAAGTTGCCGCAGCAGAAGCGGCCGCCGCAGTCGTTCTCGTTGTGGCAGAGGATGACCGCGCCTGCGCCGCCGTCGAATTTGCACTGGCCGGCGTTTCCGACGCAGTAGTAGCTCGTCGTCACGGAGATCAGCTGGTCGATCTCTTCGGCGCAGCACGTGGTGCCGCCGCTGCACGTCGGGCCGTTGCCGCACGCGAACGGGACGCCGCTGCCCCCGTCCTTGCCGGACGACCCACTGGTGCCGCCGCTCGTTCCACTGCTGCTGGTGCCACCGCTCGTTCCACTGCTGCTGGTGCCGCCGCTCGTTCCACCGCTGGTGCCGCCGCTCGTTCCACCGCTGGTGCCACCACTGGTCCCCCCGCTCGTTCCGCTGGTGCCGCTGCTGGCCCCTTGAGCTTGCGAGCCGTCGCCGGTGAAGAGCCCGGAGTCGGCGGCGCCGCTGCAGCCGGCCGCGAGCGAGACGCCGAAGAACGAGGCGGTCACGAAGAAGAGAAGCGTTCGCATCGGCACGTCCTACGCGCCGCCGGTCGGAAATCCCCCCACCCGTTCAGTCTTTCAGCGACGGCGGCGGACCGGCTGCTCGACCTGAATGCCCAGGAAAATGCCCTGGTTCGTCATCGCGTAGGCGCGATCGCCGTACGCGGCAGGGGTCTGCGCGACACCGGTGCCGAGGTCTAGGCCATCGATGACGCGGCCATTTCGCGGGGAAATGAGGAAGAGCCCGTAGCGGGTCGTGCCGACGACGATGGCGCCGGCGACGGGCACGGGGGCCGTGATTCCGCCTTCCGGGACCGGAATTCGCCACAGCATCCGTCCGGTCGACGGCTCCATTCCCCAAAGTCCCGTGATGGCGCTCGCCGCGAGGAGGATCTTCTTGGCAGGAACTATCGGTCCGCCGGAGAGTGGGCCGCCCGGCGTGGGCGCGTGCGCCGGCTCGTCCCACAGAAGGAGATCATTCACGCCGGTCGCCTTGTCGTTGGCCCAGAGGCGCGCGCCGGTCTGCGCGTCGAGCGCGTAGACGCCGCCCGAGTAGCCGGCGACGTAGACGACGCGGCCATTGGGACCGTCGTCGAGCACCGGCGTCGTGTCGACGTCGAGGTAGCGCGGCGCGTCTCCGCCGGCGGACTGCTCGGCCTCGGCGGAGAGATCCACCGGCGTCCATTTCTCCGCGCCGTCGACGGCGTTGTACGCGATGACGTGGCCGTCGGAGTACGCCATGAAGACGAGGCCGAGCCCCGCGTCGTACGTCGGTCCGGCGTACCCCGCGACCTCCATGCCGAGGGCGGGCGTGCGGTGGACGTTCCACTTCGGCTTGCCGGTGCGACGGTCCACAGCGAAGAGCTGATCGGACGCGTTCGCGAAGAGGAGGATTTCGCCGGCGAGGGCCGGCTTCTTGGCGACCTCGGCGCCGCTCGTGAACCTCCACAAGAGGACGCCGTCGGCCGCGCGCACGGCGTAGAGCGCGCCGTCGTGGGAGCCGAAGTAGACGACGTCGAGCTCGCCGTCGTAGAGCGGCTCGCACTGCACGACGCCGAGAGTCTCGTAACGCCAGATGGTCGAGCCGTTGCCGGCGCGGAGGGCGTAGAGGCCGTGGTCTGCGGAGCCCACGAACACACGACCGCGCATCGCGTCGATCTCGGCGCGGCCGCGCTCGTAGTCCTCGCCGACGGTGCGCGAGTTCGCCGTGAGCGTGCGGTGCGCGATGACGTGCATCGCGCCGCTGGGCCGCGAGTACCACGTCGGGTTCTCGGGGTTCACGCGATCGTTCGCGGTCTCCGCCGTGGCGCAGCCGGCGCCGAGCAGGACGAGAGCGACGAGCGTCGAGAGCGACGAGGTCGCGACGAGGCCGAGGCGCATCACGGAGCTCCGCCGCCCTGCTTCTTCATCTGCTCGATGAGGCGCTTGATCTGCTCCTCGCTCATCTTGTTGCCGCCGGGGCCGCCCATCTGGTTGTTCTGCTTCGGCGGAAGCGCCGAGGGATCGAGCGCGCGGAGGCGGTCGTCGGCGACCTCCTTCAGGTACGGAAACGGGTAGTTCTCGCCGGGCTTGTTGATGCGCTCGTGGACGGTCTTCAGGAGCTCCTTCGCCTTCTCCTTGTCGCCGCCGCCGTTGCGCGCTTCGAGCACGCGCGCCTGGTGGTACATGGCGAGCTCTTTGAAGCCGAGGACGTCGACGGTGGCCTCGAGATCCTTGAACGTCTTGGCGGCCTCGTCGAGGTTGCCCTTCTGCTCGTACGCGAAACCGAGCCCCTCGAGCGCGCGGCCGCGGACCTCGGCGTCGGCCATGCCGAGCGCGCTGCTCTTCACGTCGGTGAAGGCGACGATGGCCGGATCGGGCTGGCGCGCGTCGAGGAGGAGCGAGCCCTCGGAGAGGCGCGCGAGGATGGCGGCGCCGGTGTTGGGGAAGCGCGACTCGACGTCGCGGAACTTCTTGAGCGCGCTCTCGCGACGCTCGTCGGCGGTCTTGAAGAGCGGGCGCGTGTCCTTCGGACCGTTCCCCTCCTCTTCCTTCTCCTTGTCGGGATCGCCGATGCGGCCGCGCTCGTCGGCGACGGCCTTGGAGAGCTCCGCCGACGCGTCGCCCTCCTTCTTCTGCTGCCAGTAGTTGTACCCGCCGACCGCGGCGACGGCGACCGCGGCGACCATCACGACGGTGCTCACCGACTTCTGGTTCTTCTTCGCCCACGACGAGAGCTTGGCGGTCTGGTTGAGGAGCGGATCGGCGCCGTCGACCGCGGAGGCGATCATCTTCTTGGGCTGCGCCTTCTCGGCGATCCTCGCGAGGCGCTTGCTCGCGGCGGCCTCGAGGCCACCCTTCTTGCCGCGCTTCATTTTGGCGCGGCGCTCGGCGAGCTTCTCCTCCTCGGCACGGGAGATCTTCTCGCTCTCGTCCTCATCGCCCAGGGCCGCGACGCGTCGCGCGATGGCCTCGGGGGACGCGTCGTCGACCTCCTCCGCAGCGGGTTCGTCCGCCTCCCTGTCAGCTGCCTCGTCGGCGTCGGCCTTCGCATCCGCGGCGACGACGAGCTCGTCGTCCTTCGGCAGCCCGGCGCCCTCGAGGGGCTTCTCGTCTTTTTTCTCGGTCTTTTCGGGGGTATCGGACACGGCGCTCACCTGCTGGGTCGGCACTCTATCTCGTGGGCCTTTTCCGTCAACGTGGGTCGTCGACGGCCCCGGCTTCCCCATCCCACGGACGCGGCGCGGGAGGGGGGATTTCTTTGTCGAGCGGGACCAGCCAGAGCGCCCTGAGGCCGCCCGCCGCGTCGATGTGAACCGCGATCTTTCCGGTGCGCTCCGGGACCGCGGCGACGCTCGTGTCGCCGTCGGTCGTGAAGACGAGAGGCGCGTCGCCGTACGTCCCGCGCGGGGCATTTCCGGGGGCGCCGAGGACGAGGAGACGCGCCGGTCCACGCGGCGCCGCGAGCGTCACGTCGATCGAGGGAGTCGGCGTGGGCGATGACCATCCGCCGCGCTCCGGGACGAGGAGACCCGCGCTCGCCGCGATCGCGATCGCGGCGAGCATCGGCTCGGGCACTCCCGCGAACCGCGCGAGCGGCGCCGCGAGCTCCGTGCGCGCTCCCAGCTTCATGAGCGCGCGCGCCTCGTGGGGGCGCGCCGAGACGAATCGCTCTTCCGTGAAGGCCGCGAGGAGCGGCGCCTTCGCGCGAGGGTCGCCGAGGGCGCCGAGCGCGTCGGCCACGTCGGGTCGCAAGCGCACGTCGGAGAGCGAACCGACGAGCGCCGGCGCCGCATCCTTCGCGCGCACCTTCGCGATCGCCGCGAGGACCTCGCGCGCCTCCTCGAAGCCGAGGCCCCGCGCGGGGGGTCCTTCCGTGGTCCACCACCGAACGAGCTCCCCTTCCCCGCGCGCGTCCCCTTGCTCGGCGAACGCGAGCGCCGCGCGGCGACGCCACTGGACGTCGGCGTCGGCGAGGAGCGACGTGGCGCGCGAGTCGCCTCCTCCGCCTCCTCCGCCCACCCGCAAGAGCCCGACTGCGGCGAAGCGCTGCACGACGTCGTCCTCGTCACGCGCGAGAGCGCGCGCGAGCGCTGGCGCGGTCTCTTTCGCGTGGAGGCGAAACAGCACCTCCGCCGCGCGCCTGCGCAGGTCCGGCTTCACGTCGTCGAGCAGCGCGGCGACATCGGGCGCTGCCTCGACGTCACCCATGAGCCCACGACGGATGGCGTCCGGCAGCTCGGCGCCCGCGCCCGACTCGTACCGCGCCGCGCCCGACTCGAGCGCGCGCGTGGCCTTTCGCATCTCGCGCGCGTCGGCCTCGCGCTCGCGCGAGAGATCCCGCGTCTCGTGGGGATCCGTGGCGACATCGTAGAGCGCGCACGCGCCGACCTTGCGCGCGCATACGAGGCGTTCGGCGTCGCGCGCGTAGAGCGTGTAGTCGTCGGTCTCCGCGAAGGCGACGCCCGGCTCGGCCACGGCGTTCCCGGCGAGGCGCGCGCCGAGATCGCGCCCGCGGAGGCGTGGTGGACGCGGGACGCCGAGGGCCGACAGCACTGTGGGGAGGAGATCGATGGTTTGCACGGGCGCCGCGATCCTGCGCGGCGCGACGCCGGGGCCGACGACGACGAGCGGCACGCGCACCTGCTCTTCGTACACCGTCGTGCCGTGGTAGTGGCCGCCGTGCTCGCCGAACTCCTCGCCATGATCTGCGGTCACGACGATCACGCCGCCCGGCCTTTGGGCACGGAACGTCGCGACGAGCTTGCCGAGGCCGTCGTCTGCGGCGGCGATCTCGCTGTCGTACGCGTCGACGTCGGACGGGCTGCCTGCGATACCGAACGGGTGCTCGGGGTGCGCGACGTACGGCTCGTGCGGCTCGAAGAGGTGGACCCACACGAAGAGCGGAGTGCCTGCCTTCGCGGTCGCGAGGTACTCGGCGAGCTGCTCGGCGCGCAACGCCGGCGTCGCGAACTCCACTTTGCGGTACTCGAAATCGAGCCCTCGCTCCTCGAAGCGCGCGAACTGGGGCGCGTCGATGAAGAAGACGGCCGGCGGATAGAACGCCGCCGTGCGGTACCCGTAGCGCCGCGCATACGACGCCCAGGTCTCCGAGTCCTCGCCGACGCCGAGCGCGAGGAGCGGATGCATGTACTTTCCCGTCATCATCGACGTGATCGAGTACGACGTGTGCGGCGTCGGGCAATACGCGGCGTCGAACGTCGCGCCTTCGCGGGCGAGCGCGTCGAGGTGGGGCGTCGTCGGGCGCGCGTACCCGTACGCGCCGACGTGATCGGCTCGCAGCGCGTCGACCGACACGAGCAGGACGTCGCGACCGGTCCAGTCGAGCACGCGCGCCGCCGCCGCATGCCCGTCGCCTGCGGGCGCGTCCTCCACGTCGTCGAGGGGCGGCGGCGCGAGCCACGTCGCGATGCGCACCGCGCGACCGAGGAGCGGGGCGTGCTCGAGGAGGATCAACCGCAGATTGTCCGCGCTACGAACCGAGGCCGCCGCGCGGCGCGCCCAGAGGAGCGACACCACGCCGACGCCGAGCCCGACCCACGCCATCATCTTGCCGCGCGGGGCCGCTCGAAACGCGAGGGCGACCGTGGCGCCAGAGGCCAGCACGCCCGCGAAGAGCGCGGCATGGAACGCCGGATACAGGCGCGGCAGCACGTGTGCGTCCGACCACCAGCACGCAGCGCAGGTCACGACGCCCGCGCCGATCGCCAGACGCGGTGACTGCCTCGCGAGGCGACCGGCACGCGGAGCCGCCCACGCGGCGATCACCCCGAAGGCGATCGCGACGCCCGCCACGAACGGCGCGCGCACGCCCCACGACGCGAAGTGACGGCCGAATGTCACGCCGTATCCCAGCATGCCACCAAGCCCGACCGCGACGATGACGGTGACGCGTCGCGCGACCGCGTCGGTCTCGCTCTTCCTTACGACGCGCGCGCACGCCGCGAGGACCAGCGACGCCGGCACCAGCGCCGCGAAGAGGATTGGCGACAGGTGCGTCCGCGCGAGGCCCATCTCCCAGCTGCCCGCGAACATGTCCCGGTAGGCGATGCCCACGAGGAGGTTCTCGGCGACGAGGAGCGCCACCCACGCGACGAGGATCCCGCCCGCCTCGACGAGGAGACCGGTTAGCCGCACCGCCCGCTCAACGAAGACGTTCCGGCGATGCAGCCGAGGCCGACCGAGGCGCAGTCGTACGTCGTGGATTTCCCGCCGACGCAGAGGGAGATCTTGGTGCCCGTGCACACGTTGATCTTCGGATCCTCCGGCACGCACTCGTCGCTCGGACGCTGGCAGCGCGCGGTGCCGGCCGATTTGGTGCACGTGCCGCCGAGGCTCTGGCAGTCGAACTCGGCGCGATCGAACCCGTCGCAGATCGACACGATGCGGTTGTCGCAGTCGGAGCCGGCGGCGGTGCAGGTCTTCAGCCGATCGCTGGTCAAGCACTCGAAGTCGCCGCCGTCGATGGTGACGTCCTTGCCGCAGACCTGCCCCAGGCTCGCGCAGTTGGTGACGACGTGGACGCCGCTCGCGGAGCAGTAGTTCAGGTTGTTGCCGGCGCACGCGGTCGTCGGGCAATCGACGCCGGACACGCAGGTACGCGTGCCGTCGGGCGTCAGCTGGCAGGTGGCCGCGGGGCCGAAGAAGCCGGTCGCGCAGTGCAGGATGTCGAACGTGTACTGCGGGTCGCAGCGAACGAGCGCCTGCGCATCGGTGTCGCAGTACTGGTACGCGCCGGGGTTGGCGTCGGCGCCCGCGTCTTTCGGGATCTTGTTGCAGCGCGTGTCGGTGGTGTCGAGAAACTCTTGCGACAGACACGCGGCGGCGGTGATGCAGGTCGTGCCCTTCGCGACGCACCCGAGCGTCGCCGACTGGAGCGCCGTGCCGACGTGGGTGCTGGGGATGGGACCCGCCAGCGTGTCCATGCACAGCGAGTAGTTGACCGGATCGAGGGCGACGGCGACCGAGTACGTGATCGATTTGCCGAGCACCGGGCACTTGTCGAGGCGCGCGCAGACACGCGCCGCGTCGTCGAGGGAGAGGAACGTCGGCAGCACCGGGCCCGCGTCACCCGCCTCGTTGGGCGGAGGCGCGTCGTTGGGCGGAGGCTTCGCGTCGACGGGGGGCAGGCTGCTGTCCCCGGTCGTGGTGCCGCCGTCGACGGGCACGGTAAGGCCGCTGAACGTCGTGCAGGCCGCGAACCCCAAGAGGCCCACGGTCAGCGCGAGCCCGGCCGCGCGAGTGCTCCTCATGTGGAAACGATACCAGATCAGTACGGGTTGTCTTGAAGCTCGGGTCGTTTCACTCCCGACGGATCCGGCGGCTGCGGCTTCCTGCCAGGTCCCGTGCCCTTGCCGGGCCGATCGGCCTTTTCAGGCTTGTCGGCGGTCTGCGCGGTCGCCGCCGCGGACGCCGCGGTCACGCGCATCTCATGAGAGCCGTTCGCCTCGATGTTGAGTCGAAGCGTCGCGCCGCCGTCGAAGATGACGTCGACCGCCAACGTGCCCGTCCACGGGGCCACGGTGAGGACGCCCTTGTTCCGCTCGCCGCCCTGATCGTTGGCGATCTCCGTGCGCTTCGTGCCTGCCGCGCGGAGGCCGGTGATCGGCGCGTCGGCGCGGATCGTGAGGAGCACTTCGTTGGTGCTCAGGCCAGCGCCGCTCGCCGTCGCAGCTGCCGCGGCGGCCGCCTCCGCCCGAAGGCGCGCGCGCTGCCGCACGTACCACTGGCCGCCGACGAGCAGCGCGAGGCACGCCAGCAGCGTTGCCGCGCCGCCCAGCACGTACCAGAGCACCTCGGGGCGGCGCTTCGCCGGCGGCATGCTCGCGTCGCGCGTCGACGCCGCGATGTGGCTGATCTGGCTGTACGACGACTCGCTGCGCGTGACCGTCTCTTCCACCGCGAGGCGACCCGGCGCGACGGTGCTCTCGTTCGACGCGTCGGCGACCGCCACGAGGCTCAGGCTGAGAGGCTGGACGCGCCCTTCGGCGATCTCCTTCAGGCGAATGCGGCGCTCTTCGATGCGCTCGCCGCACTTGCTGAGCATGTACGCGGCGACCTCGCGGGCCGGCGCCATCGGGATCGCTCCTTCGAGCGCCTCCAGGAACTCTGCGGCGGTCTGGAATCGGCCGTTCGGATCGCGCACGAGCGCGCGCTGCACGACGGGGTCGAGGCTGCGCGGGACGCCGGGCGCGATCGACGATGGATCGCGGACCGGCATCTCGGTGATGCGCCGCATGGTGTCGAGATCGTTCTCGCCCTGGAACAGACGCCGCCCGGTGAGCGACTCGTGGAGCGCGACGCCGGCGGCGAAGAGATCGACGCGCCTGTCGACGGCCTTCCCCATCGCCTGCTCCGGCGACATGTACGCGAGCTTCCCCTTGAGGCTGCCGCTGCGCGTCTCGGTGAGGCGATGGGCCGCCTTCGCGACGCCGAAATCGATCAGGCGGCTCCCGCCGTCGACGCCGACGATGATGTTCTGCGGGCTGACGTCGCGATGCACGAGCTCGAGCTTCTCGCCGCGCATGTCACTCGCTTCGTGCGCCGCGTGGAGGCCGGCGAGCGTGTCGGCCATGATGCGACACGCGATGCTGGGCGGGACGCGATCGTGCTCGTGCGCCACCGTCTTGAGGAGCGAGGAGAGCGCGCACGACTCGACGTATTCCATCACGAGGAAGAGCTCGCCGCCCTCCTCGACGGTGTCGATGACCGACACGACGTTGGGGTGACGAACGAGCGAGGCGACGCGCGCCTCGTCGAGGAACATCCGGTAAAATTCGCGGTTCCCAAGGTGGTGGCGGTGGACGCGCTTGATGACGACGAGGCGCTCGAACCCCGCCGCGCCGACCTGACGCGCGACGTAGACCGTAGCCATCCCGCCCGAGGCCAGCTCGAGGAGCGGCTCGTAGTTGCCTAGGCGTGGTCTCTGTCGCGCAGCCGCGTTCAAAACGTCCCTCGAACCCTCACGTCGCCGAAGCCGGTCCCCATTTGGACGCTCCGGTCTCCTGAGTGCCAATCTACCAGCCAGATGGCCGCGACGCCCGTGAGAACTCCCAGGCCGGCGGTCACCCCCAGCAGAATATTCGTGCGTAGTTGCTTGCTCTTGCCGGTGTCGAGGTTCGACTGCGACGGGTCCTTGTCGAAGGACGACTTCTGGTTGACGACGTCGAGTCCGGAAATGATGGCGAGACCGCCCGCCACCGCCGTGAGCCCGCCGCCAACGGCGACGACCGCCGGTGACCAACCGCCGCCGCTCCTGTCTTCTTCGCGCTCACGCGGCTTTGTCGGCGTGGGGGACGGCGTGGTGGGCGTCGGAGTCGGCGCGATCTTCGGCTCGCTCGGGGCGACGAGCGCGACGCTCTGCGTCTGTCCAGCGTCGACATTGGCCGGCTGGTTCACGACGCGGTCCTGACCGGCGACCTTCGCCTCGACGACGTGGGCGCCGGGGTTCACGAAGACGGTGCGGTCCATGATGGGCTCGCGGTCGACCTTCACGTGGTCGAGGCCGACGCTCGTGATTTCGAGCTGCCCGAGCTTGGGGGTGAGCTTCTGGAGCGCCGTGATCGCGGTGTTTCGATCGCGCGCGGCGGGGGGCGCCTCTCGTAGGTAGCGCGCGTAGAGGTTGGCGGCGCGCGTCGTGTCGCCCATTCGCTGGCGGGCGCGGGCGGCATTCCAGAGGGAGGCGTGGTGAGGCTTGTGCTTGTAGGCGGCCTCGAACTGCTCGGCCGCGAGCTTGTAGTCGCCGGCGCCGAACGCGCGCTGGGCCTCGGCGAACTCGCGGGCGGCGGCCTGGCGATCCTCGGGCCCGGGGGCGGCGTCGTCCGAGCCGGCGCGGGCGGCGGTGGTCGACGTCACGCCGGTCATGGCGACAACGGCGGAGAGGAGGAGCGCGCGGACGCGTTCGGTTCGAAGGGGGCGCTCCATCGTGCGAGCCTGATCTTACCCTGCCTCTTCGCGGACGGCGATTGCGTGACCAAAACGGCGGACGACCGCCCCCAAAAAACGGTGCTCCGGGCGCGCGAGGGAGGGGTCCGCCGCGAGGATCGCGCGGGCGTCGCCGTCGAGGCGGGCGAGCCACGCGGGGGCTTCGGCAGGGTCCAGGAAGGCGAGCTCTTCCGCGGCGCCGTGCTGGCGCGTGCCCGACAGGTCCCCTGCCCCGCGAAGCTCGAGATCGGCCCGCGCGATCGCGGCGCCGTCCGAGAGCGTGCAGAGTACATGTAGGCGACGGCGGGCAAGCTCGGCGACGGGCTCCTCGTGGAGGAGGACGCAGCGGCCGGGGACGTCGCCGCGACCGACGCGCCCCCGCATCTGGTGGAGCTGCGCGAGGCCGAAGCGCTCGGCACCATCGATGAGCATGAGCGTCGCCTCGGGGACGTCGACGCCGACCTCGACCACCGTGGTCCCGACGAGGACCTGCGCCTCGCCCGAGCGGAACGCCCTCATCGCCGCGCGCTTGTCGTCCGGCGAGAGGGCGCCGTGCACCAGGGCGACCTTCACGGGCGAGAGCGCGCGGGCGAGCTCGGCGGCGCGGGCGACGGCACCGGACGACTCGTCGAGATCGTCGTCGTCGGCCGTCACCTCGATGCGCGGCGAGACGAAGAAGACGCGCTCGCCCCGCGCGCACGCCTCGCGAATGTCGCGAAGGACCTCGTCCATGCGCCCGCGCCATCGCGTCTCCGTCGCGACGGGAGGCCTCCCGCGCGGACGCTCATCGAGCACCGACGTGTCGAGCTCGCCGCGCAGCGCGAGGGCCAGCGTGCGCGGGATGGGCGTCGCGCTGAGCGTGAGCAGGTGCGGCCGCGAGCCCTTTCGCACGAGCGCCAGCCGTTGGGCCACACCGAGGCGGTGCTGCTCGTCGACGATCACGAGCCCGAGGCGCGCGAACTGGACACCTTCGTCGAGGAGCGCGTGCGTGCCGATCGCCACGTCGATCGTGCCGCGCGCGAGACCCTCCGTCGCGCGCTTCACCGCGGCCGCCCCCTGCCCTGCCGCGATCAGTGCGATCGACGCCTTCGTCGCGCGCGCGAGCGGCGCCACGGCGTCCATGTATTGCTCGGCGAGGACGCTCGTGGGCGCGAGGATGGCGACCTGCGCGCCGGCGCCCACGCACTGCGCCGCGGCGGCGAGCGCGACCGCCGTCTTTCCCGTCCCGACGTCGCCGAGGAGGAGGCGCCGCATCGGCTCTTCGCGCGCGAGCTCACGCGTCACCACCGCGATCGCGTCGACTTGTCCACGCGTCAGGGCGAAGCCGAGCTCCGCGCGAAGGCGCGCCAGCAAATCCGGGCGCTCGCGAAGGATGGGCGCCGCGCCGCGACCCTCGGCCAGACGCACGCGCGCCCAGACACGCGTGAACGCCTCGGCCCACGCGAGGCGCTCGAAGGCCGCGCGGATCGAGGCTGTGTCGGGAGGTCCGCCGGCTGCATGCGTGGCGTGCGCGGCCGCCAGCGCGACGGCGACCGGCGGCATCCCTTCGCGCGCGACGATCTCCGCGGGGACCGGATCGGGGACCTCGGTAAGGCGCGCGAGGCCTTCGCGGATTGTCTTTCGCAGCGTCACCTCGGGGACGCCGACGCGCGCGTAGCGCGGACGTACTCCTCGTGTCGACGGCTCGTCGCGGAAGAGATCCGGATGCGCCGCGCGCGCAGGCTTACCGGCGTCCTTGCGAACGCGCGCGACGAGCAAGCACGCCGTCCCCACGGTCGCCATCGCGAGGACGCCGTGCGCGGCGAAGAACCACCACGCGTGGATGGTCGCGCTCGCGTCCTCGGGATCGGCGACGACGACGCGGACGCTTCTTTTGCCGCGGATCGGCACGAACCCGCTCGCCTTGATCACACCGCGCACGCACAGCCGCGGAGGAGGCCCGTCTCCCCCTTCGGCGACCCGCGCCAGCGCCTCTGTCACCGACAGCGGGGCTCGCAGATCGTCCCACGAGAGCGGCAGCATCCACACCAGATCGCCGACGCTCGAGATTCCCGCGGCGCCGAGCGCCTCGACGCCCTTGCCGCCGATTCCCGTGAGCGCGCTCGGGAGCGCGTCGGGGCCAAGCCCACCTGGCCCGCCGAGCGGCCTGGCCCGCGTCTCTTTGAAGAGCCCGCACGCGCGCACGAGACCTTCGACGCGCGCGCGACGACGCGCCGGCGGCTCCTCCTTCGCGAAGCCGAGGACGAGCTTGTCCCAATCGCTGCGCCGCTCGGCAGGAACGTCGGCCGCCGCTACCGCCGCTCGCGCCGAAAGCTCGCCCAGCGTCACGTCGTCGGGGCCGGACAACCACGCGCGCGCGTCGGCGAGGAGCGCGGCGAACGGATCCATCACAGCGCTCGGGCGTCTACCGGAACGAGACCTCGAGGACCTCGTACACGCGCTCGCCGCCGGGCATGCGCACCTTCACCTCGTCGCCCGGCTCTTTTCCGAGGAGCGAGCGCGCGAGCGGGCTCGTGACGCTGATGAGGCCGGCGTTGAGGTCCGACTCGTCGGCGCCCACGATGCGGTAGGTGACCTCTTCTTCGGTGTGCGTGTTCGACAGCTTCACGCGCGCGCCGAACGACACGCGGCTCCCGTCGAGCTTGCTGACGTCGATCACCTCGGCCAGGGCGAGCTTGTTCTCGATGTCCTTGACGCGACCCTCGATGAACGACTGCTTGTCGCGCGCGGCGTGGTACTCGGCGTTCTCCTTCAGGTCCCCGTGCTCGCGCGCCGTCGCGATGGCCTGGATGACCGCCGGACGCTCCACCGCCCGGAGGTGCTGGAGCTCATCACGGAGTTTTTGCGCCCCCTCGGGCGTGATCGGGTTCTTCTCCATGGCCCCCGCGTTCTACCATAGGCGCACCAGGATGGGCATCATCGGGCACAAGCCAGAGACGGGGATTCGCATCGACATGGAGAGGCCCCACGCCGGCGGTCCGCCGTGGCGCTACCGCGGGACCGCCACGACGGCGACCGCCGAGTTCCCGGTCGGCGCGACGATCACGGAGGAGGGCGACGTGCAGGTCGAGCTCGCGTCGGCCGCCCCTGGCGAGCTCGCCGAAAAAGTCCGCCTCATCTTGCGCGCCGTCCACAAGCACGCCGCGGACGACGGGCAGCCGCCGGCCCGTCGCATCCAGCGCTGGCGCGCGGAGGGGGCCCGCTGACTCCGCGCGAAGGCGGGAAGGCCGCGCACGTGCCGCCCAGCGCCTGGCGCGACGCGCAGCGGAAAAAGTGATACGAGCTTCCGCGATGCTTCGCGCCCGACTCTTCGCGATCATGGTCCTCGCCGCGACGCCAGCCGTCGTGGGCTGCCCGAACCAGGCCAGCAAGACTGCCCTCGGCTACACCGCCGACGCCAAGCGCGCCTACGAGGCCGCGCTCGTCGAGTTCACCGCGCACAACTGGCTCGAGGCGCAGAACCTCATGCGCGAGGTGAAGCGCAAGTACAGCTACTCGAAGTACGCGCGCCTCGCCGAGCTCCGCATCGCCGACGCCGACTTCGCGCAGGACAAATTCGCCGACGCGATCCGCGGCTATCGCCAGTTCGTGCACGACCACCGCTCCGACGAGGAGGAGGTCGCCTACGCGCGCTCGCGCATCGCCGAGTCGCAGTACAAGGAGATCGGCGAGTCGTTCCTCTTGCCGGCCGGCGAGGAGCGCGACCAGGCCGTCATCATGGACGCCTACAAGGAGCTCCGCGGCTTCGTCCACGACTACCCGACCGGCCCCGAGACGGCGCATGTGCGCGAGCTGCTCGCCGACGTCACCGCGCGCCTCGTCCGCCACGAGCTCTACGTCGCGCGCTTCTACCTCCAGCGCGACAACTACGAGGCCGCCGTCTCACGCATCCAGTACGCGCTCCGGAATTTTTCGGCGGGCGTCTCCGCGCAGAAGGGCGAGGGCGTCCCCGACAGCGGTCTCGAGCCCGAGGCGCTGCTCCTGCTCGGCGAGACGTACCTGAAGATGCACAAGTGGGGCGACGCGCGCGAGTCGTTCTCCGCCATCCTCACGCGCTACGGCAAGAGCGCGCTCACGATCCAAGCGCAGGGCTACCTCGACTACATGAAGGACCGCGGGGTGTAGGCGCGGTGACCTACCTCACGGAGTGGGCGCTCGCGTTCGGGCTGACTCAGGTCGTGGAGGTTCCGGTGGTGGTGGCGATGACGCGCGCGGTGCCGGCCGCGGCGTGGCGGCGCGCGGCGATCGCGTTCGTGGCGACGCTCGCGACCCACCCGATCGTGTGGTTCGTGGTGCCGGAGCTCGGGCTCGGCGAGCCGATGCGCTACGCCGCGAGCGAGGCGTGGGCGTTCGGCGCCGAGGCCGCCATCTACGCTGCGACGCTCCCACGCCTCTCGTGGCCGCGCGCCGCCGCGGTGTCCGCCGTCGCGAACGCCGCGTCCTTCGTCCTCGGCCTCCTCCTCTATCGCGCGCTCGGCAGCTGAGGAGGAACCTTGCTACGCTCCGCCGCGTGAACAGCCCTCCCGTTCCGCAGCCCGGCGCCCCTACCGCGAAGACCGTCCTCGTCGTCGACGACGAGAAGAACATCCGGCGCACGCTGCAGCTCGTGCTCGAGGGCGAGGGCTACCATGTCCTCGCGACCGAGACCGCGGAGGAGGGGCTGCGACTCCTGCAGAGCCCGAACACACCGGTCGATCTCGCGCTCTTCGACGTGAAGCTGCCGGGGATGAGCGGCCTCGAGGCCCTCGAGCGGATCCGCAAGGACGAGTCGACGCGCGACGTGCCCATCATCGTCATCAGCGGACACGCGACGGTCGACGACGCGGTGCTGGCGATCAAGCTCGGCGCCAGCGACTTCTTCGAGAAGCCCCTCGTCCGCGAGCGCGTCCTCGTCAGCGTCCGCAACGTCCTCGACGCCGCGCAGACCCGCCGCGCCCTCGACGAGGCCGCCCGCGAGCAGAGCGCGCGCTACGAGATGATCGGCACGAGCGCGGCGATGGGGCGCGTGTTCCGCGAGATCGAGAAGGTCGCGCCCACCAAGGCGAGCGTCCTCATCACCGGCGAGAGCGGCACCGGCAAGGAGCTCATCTCGCGCGCCATCCACCGCCTCAGCCCGCGCACCGGCGGCCCGTTCGTGAAGGTGAACTGCGCGGCCATCCCGCGCGAGCTCATCGAGAGCGAGCTGTTCGGTCACGAGCGCGGCGCGTTCACCGGCGCGCAGGCGAAGAAGCGCGGATTCTTCGAACAGGCCCACGGCGGCACTCTCTTCCTCGACGAGATCGGCGACATGGACCTCGTCGCGCAGGCCAAGGTCCTCCGCGCGCTGCAGAGCGGCGAGGTGTCGCGCGTCGGCAGCGAGCACGTCATGTACGTCGACGTCCGCGTCCTCGCCGCCACCAACAAGGAGCTCGGCAAGGCGGTCGAGAACGGCCTCTTCCGCGAGGATCTCTTCTTCCGCCTCAACGTCTTCCCGCTGCGCAGTCCCTCGCTGCGCGAGCGAGTCGAGGACATTCCGGTCCTCGCGCAGTCCTTCATGCAGCAGTTCTCGCGTGAGAACGGCACCAAGCCCAAGCCCATCGACGACGGCGTCGTGACGGCGCTCGTCGCGCGAAAGTGGCCCGGCAACGTGCGCGAGCTGAAGAACATCGTCGAGCGCATGGCGATCCTCTCCGGCGATCGCGTCACCGTCGCCGACATGCCGGAGGATCCGCATGCGAGCCCATTCGGGGAGGAGGACTCCACCGACGGCGGCGCCGAGGCGGGAGCCGACGACGTCGACACGCAAGAGCCCGAGACCAGCGCCCCGCGCGGCGCGACCTCGATCCCGGCCGGCTACCTGACGCTCCGCGATCACCGCGAGAAGAGCGAGCGCCAGTACATCGTCGACACGCTCAAGCTGACGGGCTGGAACATATCGCGCACGGCGGTGGTGCTCGGCGTCGAGCGCACCAACCTGCACAAGAAGATCCGCGCCTACCAGATCAAGCGAGGCGAGGGCTGAACAGCTCGTATGCGGCGGGGTCCGCGTGGAGCATGCCGCCGTCGGTGAAGATCATGACCGCCGCGTCGTCGGGCTCCCCGTCGGGAGTGCCGTGTGCATAGTGCACGGATTCGCCGCGCGCGACGAGGTGACGGAGAGGGCCGTGCTTCGCCGCCGCGACGTCGAGGCCGAGAAGCTCGCGGCATTTCTCGTCGCCCACGTGGCCGACGACCTGCGTGAGGCCGATGGGGAGCTCGCGCGGGTGGAAGCGACGTCCCGGGGCGGCGGAGGGATCCTTCGCGGGGCGCTGGTAGAAGAGGCCGGTGCCCTCCCCCGCTGCGCTGCCCGGCGCATGGAGGCCGGGAACCGTGAGCCTCGGAGACGTGCCGCCGCGGTAGGCGTCGTAGCCGGCGAAGAGCGCGCGGTTGAGCGCGTTCGCCATGACGCGCGCGTCCTTCGCCGCGCCGGCGCCGGCGGTCTCGAGCTGCGCTTTCGTGACACCTGCGTGCAGCATGAGGACGCGCGCGGACGGCGCGAAGGCCGCGCGCATGCGACGCGCCGAGAGCAGATCACCGACGAGCGCGCGCTGGCGCTCCTTGAACGCTCCGAAATCCCGCGCGACGACCTCCCACGACGGAAGGTCGAACTCGTCCTTGAACGCCTGCTCCGGGCGCGCCGGCGCCTTGTCGTAGTAGGCCTTGTCCGCTTCTTGTTGTGCGCGCTGGAACGTCGCGTCGTCCAGCTTCGCGAGCTCTCCGACGCGCGCCAGATCGTGGTTGCCGGCGAGCAGCGTCACTTGCTCCTCGGCGTGCGTCACCAGCCACGCGAGGAGGCGCGCGCTCCCTTCCGCGGACTCCGCGCGGGCCTCGCGAGCGCCGTAGTCGAAGTAGTCGCCCATGACGACGAGGTGAACGTCGTCCGCGAGCTTCTCTCCGGTGACGATCCCGTGCGCGCGGAGCACGTCCATCACGCGCGCGAACGGCGCCTGCGGATCTCCCATGGCGACGACGCGGCGGCCGGTCATTGCGACGGCACGCTCGCCGCGGGGGCGACCACGTTCTTCTGCTGCTTCTTGAGGAGCTCCTCTTGCTCCTGCGCGCGGGTCTCCTCCACCTTCTCGCGGACCATGACGAAGGTGGCGACGCCGACGAGGAGGGCGATCGCGAGGATGAGCGCGAAGTTGCCGCGCCACTGCACGCGGCCCGCGCGGCGGCTCTGCGAGGTCGACGACGACGGCGGGAAATCGCCGCGCGACATCTGCAGGCGCTGGCTCGACGGCGAGCCGTCCCGGCTGGACAGCGGGATCGCCGAGAAGCTGCCGCTCGGCACCGGCTTGCGCGCGTCACCGAGCTTGGGCTTGCGGCCGGCCATGACGCGACGCACGTCGCCGAGCATCGCGTACGCGCTCTCGAAGCGCGCCGCGGGCTCGAGCGAGAGGGCGTGGTCCACGACCATCGCGAAATACTCGGTCACCTTGGGAGCAACCTGACGCACCGGCTTCGCCGCCGTGCGCGCGAGGTCGTCGGGGGCCGCCTCGCCGCGCGGGTGCTCGCGGGAGATCGCGTAATACATGCATGCTGCAAGCATGTAGATGTCCGACTGCTCGCTCGCCGGGCCCGGCTCGTCGCCGCAGCGCTCGGGCGCCGAGAAAGGCCCGATTCGGCGCTGCGCGAGCACGTCGACGTCGTCGCTCGTCCGAGGTCCCATCCCTGGCGGCACCGAAAAATCGCACAGGCGCACCGAGCCCCGCGGCGTGACGAGGATGTTCTTGGCGGTGATCGCGCCATGCACGATCCCGTGGGAGTGCGCGATCTCCAGGGCGTCGAGGATCTGCTCGGCGACGCGGAGGACCTGCGCCTCGGTCATCGGGTCGTCGCTCTTGGCGATGGTGTGGTCGAGCGTCTCGGCGTCGATCCACGGGCGAACGACGAAGGGCGTCCCATCGCCGTCCGTGCCGTCCGCGACGACGGGGACGACCCGCGGGTGGTTGAAGCGGTTCGACGCGTACGCGCCGCGGAGGAGCATCGCGCGGGCGCGCTGGTGCGCGCCGATGTTGCCGACCATGATGCGCAGGACCACGTGCTCGCCGCTGTCGTCGGCGCCGCGGAAGGTCTCGTACGCCGCGCACACAGGACCAACCCCGAGGAGACGCGCGAGGCGCCAGCCCTTGAGCGTCGATCCGACACGCTTCTTGGCGAGGGCCTCGCGCTCCTTCGGCGCCATCGACGGCGGTGCAGGCTCGGCGCGCGCGGTCGCCAAGCTCCGGATCGACACGGGCGCCGCCGCTCCGGCGTCGGCGTCGCCGTCCTTCTCGGACTCCTTCGCCTTTGCTGCCTTCGCGGCCTCGGCCGGCGACGCCGTTCGGGGCTCGGAGCCCGGGCTACGCGGGGTCGCGGGAGGGGGCTCGCTGACGCCCGCCTCGTCCCGCCGCTTCGTTTCGCTGGACGCGTCCTCGCTCATGGATTCCCCAGATCCTCTTATAGGCGACTTCTCACGTCCCGGTCGATCCATAGCCGCCCGAGCCGCGCGCCGTACCGCCGAGGTCTTCCACCAGCCGGAGCTCGGCCCTGCCCACCGGCGCGAAGACGATCTGGGCGATTCGCTCGAGGGGCTCGATGGTCGCACTCTGGTCGCTCAAGTTCACGAGGAGCACCATCACCTCGCCGCGGTAGTCGGAGTCCACGGTGCCTGGCGTGTTCAGCACGGTGATGCCGCGCTTGGCCGCGAGCCCCGACCGCGGGCGGATCTGCCCCTCGAACTGCTCGGGGATGGCGAGCTGCAGGCCCGTCGGGATCTTCGCACGCGCGAGCGGCGCCAGCACCACCGGCGCGGCGAGCGCGGCGTGCAGATCCATCCCCGCCGCGCCCTCGGACTGGTACGAGGGCAACGGCACGACGATCGGCCCGACCCGCACTACGGAGATCGTCACGTCCGGAATCATGAGGAACACGGTGCCTCAGGTCGTCGAGCACGGGTAGGAATTCGTGAGGGCGCGCCCGCAATCCACCGCGTTCGCCCACACGGGCATACTCGCATCGCCACGCGTCGCGTCGGGCACGCGCCTTTTCCGCCGGGCCCTGCGGTACCGTGTCGGGAGCATGGCCGGTCCTGCCGAAGCCCACGGCGCCCGCGTCGTTGGGAGGTACATCCTCTTCGGCGAGATCGCCGCGGGCGGAATGGCCACCGTGCACTTCGGGCGCCTCAACGGCCCGGTCGGCTTCTCGCGCACCGTCGCGATCAAGCGCCTACACCCGCAGTTCGCGAAGGATCCGGAGTTCGTGACGATGTTCCTCGACGAGGCGCGCCTCGCGGGACGCATCCGTCATCCCAACGTCGTGCCGACGCTCGACGTGGTCGCGACAGACGGAGAGATCTTCCTCGTCATGGAGTACGTGCAGGGCGAGTCGCTCGCGCGCTTGTGTCGAGCGCTGCGCGCGCGACAGGCCGCCGTTCCCGCGGACGTGGCGGTGACGATTCTCGCCGGCATGCTCCACGGCCTCCACGCCGCGCACGAGGCCAAGGACGAGCACGGTCAGCCGCTCGACATCGTCCATCGCGATGTGTCGCCGCAGAACGTGCTCATCGGCACCGACGGCGTCGCGCGCGTGCTCGACTTCGGCGTCGCGAAGGCCGCGGGGCGACTCCAGACCACGCGCGAAGGCCAGCTCAAAGGCAAGATCGCCTACATGGCTCCGGAGCAGCTCCACACCGGTCACGTCACGCGCCAGACCGACGTCTATGCGGCCGCGATCGTCCTGTGGGAGACGCTCACCGGCAAGCGCCTCTTCGAAGGCGACAACGAGGCGATGGTCCTCTTGAAGGCACTCCAGGGGAACGTGCCGCCGCCGAGCTCCGTCACGCCGGGCCTCCCACCTGCGTTCGACGAGGTGGTGGCGCGTGGCATCGCGAAGCGCCCGGAGGATCGGTGGGCGACCGCGCGCGAGATGGCGATCGCGCTCGAGCGGTGCGGTCGAATGGCATCGCCGAGCGAGGTCGGCGAGTGGGTGGAACGCATCGCCGCCGAAGAGCTCGGCAAGCGCGCCGCACGCGTCGCGGAGATCGAGAGCGTCTCGTCGCAGCACGGCGGAAAGCAGAGCGCGGCGCTCCTCGAAGAGGCGACCCGCGGCGCGACACCGGCGCGCATCGACGAGAAGCCCGCGCCGCCCGCCGAGCTCGACTCGCAGCTGTCGAGCATCTCGGTTTCCCATTCGGGCATTCCGAGCGCGAAGGGCCGCGGACGCAGCCGCAGCGTTCTCGCCGCACTTCTCGGCGGCGTCGTCTTGGCGGGCGCCGTCGGCGCGATCGTCCTCGTGCAGCGCGGACGACGACCCACCGCTGCGCCGCCCGTCGCCGTCGCGGCTCCACCTCCGCCCGTCGCCGACGTCCCGCCGAGTGTCCTCGATCCGGCCCCCTCGCCCGATCCGACGCCCCCGAAATCGGGCACGAGCACGCCGCCTCCGGCCACCGCGAAGCCGATCGTCGCGCGTCCCGCCCCGCGCCCGCCGCCGCCGCCCGTGACGCCGAAGCCGAGCTGCGATCCGCCGTTCACCATCGACGCGGCCGGGCACAAAAAATACAAAATGGAGTGCATGACCAAGTAGCCTCGAGATCATGCGCGCGGCCACCTTCGCCCTCGCCGTCGCTCTCTCTACGGCGGCATGGCTCACGCCGCGCACGGCCGCAGCCGACGACATTGCGAAGTGCGTGAAGGCCTCCGAGGAGGCCCAGCTCCTGCGCGACGACGGGAAATACAAGCGCGCACGCGAGCTGTTCGTGGCGTGCACGCGCGACGCGTGCCCCGGCATCGTCAAGAAGGACTGCACCGAGTGGCTCGCCGCGCTCGACCAGAGCATGCCGTCGGTCGTCATCAGCGCGAAGGACGGCGCGGGCCGCGATCTCACGAACGTGAAGGTCACCGTGGACGGCCAACCGTTCGCCGACAAGCTCGACGGAAAGCCGCTCGCGCTCGATCCGGGCGAGCATGCGCTCCGCTTCGAGGCGCCCGGGGCCGCGCCGGTCGACGATCGTCTCGTCATGCACGCGGGCGAGAAGAACCGCGCGCTCACCGTGCGGCTTGGTCCAGCGCCCGTCGCTGCGACGCCCACGCCTCCGGAGCCTGCCCCAACACGCGGCGGCGGCGTCCCCGGCGCGGCCATCGCTGCACTCGGCGCCGTCGGGGTCGTCGCGATCGGCTCGTTCGCCTTCTTCGGCTTGACGGGAAGGTCCGACGTTTCGGACCTACGCAGCTCGTGCGCCCCCAACTGCGATCCGTCGAAGGTCGACACGGCGCGCGGCAAGCTCATCATCGCCGACATCTCGCTCGGCGTCGGCGTCGTCGCGCTCGGCGTGGCCACGTGGATGGTCCTGACGAGCGCCGCCTCGCCGCCGCCTGCCCGGACCGGGATCACGGGCGTCGACGTGCGCGCCGTCGCTGGCGGCGGCGTGGCCGAGATCGCTGCGCGCTTCTGACGGCCGCCACGCTTTTGCGCCGCCGAACGGCGTGCTAGCAACCTCGTGCCATGACCCACGCTCCGCGCGATCTGGTCGTCGTCGTCGACTTCGGCTCGCAGTACACGCAGCTCATCGCGCGCCGCATCCGCGAGCAGCGCGTCTACTGCGAGATCCACCCGTGCACGCTCGACTTCGAGAAGCTCCGCGCAATGAACCCGCGTGCGATCGTCCTGTCGGGCGGCCCCGCGAGCGTCTACGGCGAGGGGGCCCCGTCGGTGGACAAGAGGGTGTACGAGCTCGGCGTCCCGATCCTCGGCATCTGCTACGGCCTCCAGCTGATCGCGTACCAGCTCGGCGGCAAGGTGGAGCGCGCCGACGCCCGCGAGTTCGGCGCCGCAAAGGTCACCGTCGACAAGAACGAGGGCATCCTCCACCGCTTCGCGAAGGGCGAGCAAATCGACGTGTGGATGAGCCACGGCGACAGCATCACCGCGATGCCGCCGGGCTTCCAGACGATCGGCAACTCCGGCAACACTCCTTTTTGCGCCGTCGAAAATGTGGCGCGCAAGATCTACGGCCTGCAGTTCCACCCGGAGGTCGTGCATACGCCGCGCGGTGGGGAGATCCTGGCGGCGTTCCTCTTCGACGTCGCCGGCCTCACGCCGACGTGGACGGCAGGCTCTTTCACGGAAGAAGCGATCGCGATCGTCAAAGAGCGCGTCGGCGCCGACGAGCACGCGGTGTGCGGTCTGTCGGGCGGCGTCGACTCGTCGGTCGCTGCGATGATCTGCCACAAGGCGCTCGGCGACCGGCTCACGTGCATCTTCGTCGACAACGGCGTCCTCCGCTCGGGCGAGTTCGAGCAGGTCGTCGCGACGTTCCGCGAGCACTTCCAGCTCAATCTCATCGCCATCGACGCCCGCGAGCGTTTCCTCTCCGCGATGAAGGGAGTGACCGATCCCGAGCAGAAGCGGAAGATCATCGGCCGCGTCTTCATCGAGGTCTTCGAGGAAGAGGCCGCCAAGGTGAAGAACGCGAAATACCTCGTGCAGGGCACCCTCTACCCCGACGTTATCGAGAGCGTGTCGTTCAAGGGGCCGAGCGCGGTCATCAAGAGCCACCACAACGTCGGCGGCTTGCCCGAGCGGATGAAGCTGAAGCTCATCGAGCCTCTGCGAGAGCTGTTCAAGGACGAGGTCCGGTCGGCCGGCGAGTCTCTGGGGATGCCGCGCGAGATGCTGATGCGACAGCCGTTCCCGGGGCCGGGGCTCGCGATCCGGTGCCTCGGCGAGGTGAACGAGTCACGCTTGAAGGTGCTGCGGGCGGCGGACCGGATTGTGACGGACGAGATCCGGGCGGCAGGTTTGTACGAGGCGATCTGGCAGAGCTTTTGTGTGCTGTTGCCTGTGCGCAGCGTCGGGGTGATGGGGGACGAGCGGACGTACGAAGAGGCGTGCGCGGTCCGCGCGGTGGTGTCGGTGGATGGGATGACGGCGGACTGGGCGAAGATCCCGTACGACGTGCTTGCGAAGATCTCGACGAGGATCATCAACGAGGTCCGGGGGATCAACCGGGTCGTCTACGACATCTCGAGCAAGCCCCCCGCGACCATCGAATGGGAATGAACGTTCGTTCCGCAACGGCGTTCGTCGCCACGGGTTTCCTGGTGTTACTCGCGGCGTGCGGCGGAAACGGAATGAACGTTCATTCCGTTTCTTTGCGCGTACGCGGCGGGCCAGCCCGGGCAACCGTCACCATCGACGATCGAATGGTCGGCTCCCTCGACCTCGTCGCCGCGCGTGGCGTCGCCCTCGCCCCCGGCACCCACCGGATCAGCGTCGAAGCCCCCGGCTTCGTCCCCTGGGATCGCGAGATCGTCGCGACCCAAGCCCCGGTTCTCCTCGACGTCACCCTCGAGCCCCTCCCCGACTGAAGGCCGCCCCCCGCGGGTCGGGTTTCGCTTGACCTGCGCGGAAAAACAGGCAAATTGCGCGGCCCTATGTCAAACCGTGCGATTTGGAACGTTCGTAAGCGTCACGAGTGGCTCGCCACGCCGCTGAAGGCCAAGCGCGTCAAGCGCGCCACCCGCGTCCGTTGCGGCCTGCAGGACGCGATGGATCGCAAAGGCATCGGGTCGTCCGCGACTCCCGCGACCGACAAGTAAGCGTCGTCAGCTGCCGCCGAGCGGGGCGTCCCATTCGGCCGCCATCGCTCCCCACAGCATTGACGTGGTCGTGCGCGCCAGGCCCACGCGTCCGTCGCGATCGACGAGGATGATTCCGCCGAGGCCCTCGGTGCGATCGACGAGCAGCTGCACGGACGCGCGCGCCGCGTCCTCGGGGTGCATGCCTTGCCGCATCCACTCGCACGCGGTCTTCGCGAGGCAAAGACGGAGCACCGCCTCGCCGTCGCCGGTGTTCGAGGCCGCGCCCGCGCCGTCGTCCGCGTAGGTGCCTGCGCCGAGGATCGGCGTGTCGCCGACGCGGCCGGGCCTCTTGTACATCCGGCCGCCGGTGCTTGTCGCCGACGCGACGGCGCCGCGCCCATCGCGCGCGACGGCGCCGACCGTGCCGTGGCTGCAGCCCTCGTGTCCGCCGCCCGCCCAGTTCTGCGCGTGGGCGGCGCCGCCCTCGGGATCCTCTGCGCGGACGCGCTCGAAGAAGGCGCGCGCGGCCGGCGTGATCATGTCCTCGTCCTTCCCGCGCGCGAAGCCGCACGCGACGGCGAAGCGCGCAGCACCTTCGGCGGCGTAGAGAACGTGCCCGCCCGCGTCGAGCACCGCGCGCGCGATCGCGATCGGGTTCTTGAACGCCGGCATCGCGCAGACGGCGCCAGCGGCGAGGCGCGTGCCCTCCATGAGCGACGCGTCGAGCTCGATTGTGCCGTCACTCGTCAGCGACGCGCCGGTGCCGGCGTTGAAGAGCGGATCGTCTTCGAGCAGCTCGACGGCGCGCTGCACGGCGTTGAGGGAAGTGCCTCCGTCCGCGAGGATCTTGCCGCCTTCGGCCGCCGCGCGAGAGCACGCGGCGACGCGGGCTTCGAGGGTGCTCGCGGCGACGTCCCCTGCCCCGCCATGGACGACGATGCTCCACTCGCCGCCGTTCGAGCCCCAGCTGCCCGTCACTTCGTTCGCCATCGCGCCTCACGATAGCGCGCCGCCGCCGCCGCGAGGAGGAGGGCGGGCGGAAGCGCGGCCCACGCCGGCATCACGCGATGCGCCGCGGCCGCCTGGAAGAGGAACAGCGTCGCTGCACCGGAGAGCGCGCCAATTCCTAGCCACATCGCGCGCCGCCTCGGGGGCGCAGGGTGCGCGGTGATCAGCGCGAGCGCGAGGCCCGCGAGGAACGTCGCGAGGCCCGCGGACGCGCGACCGTGAGGAGGGATTCGCGCGTCACGCGGCGGTGTCGGTGTGATCGCAGGCGCGAGCGTGCCGTCCTGGCCGATCTTCCATCCGCTGTCGTGATCGACGAACGCATCGTCCTCGAAACGCACGTCGGCGCTGCCGCCGATCGCCGGATAGAAGCCCTCGACGTCGACGCGCGAAGAGATCGCGATCGCGAGGCCCGCGATCGCGGCGACCATCGCTCCACCGAGCGCCGCCGCGCGCGCGTTTTGCCACGGGCTCCGTCCGAGCGCCGCCAGTGCGCGAAGCTCTCCGCGTCCGCGCGCCGGCGCGATCGCGATCCAGGCGCCGATCGCTGCGCAGATGGGCGTCGTCGGCAGCGCGCGACCGAGCCGCGCCGCCCACGCGACGTTCCCTTCGTCGGTCGCCGCGGTCACGAGCCATGCGAGGCCGACCATCAGCGTGCCGACGAAGAGCGCGCGACGGAGCGCCCGACCGTCCCACTGTGACCAGCTCGCCAACATCCGCCGCAAAATTGCCCGGTTTGGGGACACTTTGATAGGTCCTTCTGCATGCGCCGTCCACCCCTCGCCTCGGCCCTGGCTGCCTTCGTCTCTCCCCTCTCGCCGCTCTCTCTCCTCTTCCTCACGTCCGTCGTCACCCTCGCGCCCGGCTGTTCCGGAAAAGATCCGTACAACCCAGGTCAGCCGCTCGGCGTCTTTCATGTGACCGGCAAGCTCACGAGCAACGCGTGCGTCGGCGCGGGAGGCGCGCCCGATCCGTGGGAGTTCGACGTGAAGCTCAATCGTGACGGCTCGACGCTCTACTGGCTCCAGGGCGGCCTGCCGGTAAAGGGCACGCTCGACGCCAGCCAGCACGCGCTCCTTCAGTCGAGCGGCACGACCGAGCTGCGCGCTGCCGACGCCAAAAACAAGGTGAGCGGCTGCGCCCTCACGCGCACCGACAGCCTCAACGCGACCCTCGGCGCCGGCGATGCGCCGACGACGTTTACCGGCTCGCTCGACTACGCGTACAACCCGACGCCAGACTCCGATTGCTCCGACCAGCTGGCGGTCGCCGGCGGCGGGTGGGCCAGCCTGCCGTGCAACATGGCCTACACGCTCACCGCGAAAAAGTCGGACAAGACGACGCTCACCTACTGAAGCGCACGGACGAGCTTTTTTTCGTTCCCCCCTTGGGAAGACAGCTCGAAAGAGCGTGTTACTATGTGGAGAGGTCGCCGTGCTCGGTTCGATTCAGATCCCGGACTACTCCGGCGCGGGCCACCCGCGTAAGCATGGCAACAACCGGGACCGCGTTCCCTCTTGGGCCCGCGCTCCCCTTGCGGAAACACTCGCCGTGGCGACGAGCGACTCGTTCTAGACGAGCGTCCGCCGACCCCCCGAGTGCCGGCGTGGCCGGAGGAGGATTCTCATCATGCAGAGTACCAGTGGCTCGAGTCCCAAGGGGCTTATGCCGTAGCGCTCGAAGCGCCGCGATGACCTTCCCCCACGCGGGACCGTCACACGCGGCGAATCGGGCGGGTAGAGAGCGTGCAACGTAACGGGAGGCCACTCGCAAGCGTCTCCCTATCCGAGCTTCGGCTCGGCACGCTGCACGAAGCAACGTCTCTGCTCGCATGAATGAAGCCCCAGTTCTGGGCGAGGCTCGAAAGGGCCCCGCACATTCCGGGACCGGGCCAGTACCGGCGGCCCGGGTGCACCATAGGGGCACCCGGGCCGTTGTTTTTTCGGGGCGACGCTCGCGATCGCCGCCGACCTTGGCGATTGACGGAGGCCGTGCGCAGGGTTACGAATCACGGGCTCTCGCGGGACTAACTCAGTTGGTAGAGTGCCAGCTTCCCAAGCTGGATGTCGCCGGTTCGAACCCGGTGTCCCGCTCCGAAAAACTCAGTCACCACGGCCGGTTGGAGAAGCGTCTCCGCCGGCCTTTTTCGTGGGCTCGGGCTGCATACCACCATGCATACCACCCGAGGCCATCGCCTCGCGGAAGCCTGCGAGCGAGACGACCTTCGCGATGCTGCTCCGCATCTCGTCGGCGTTCACCGTCGAGTAGTGTTGCTGCATCTGCTCCGTCGCGTGCCCCGAGATCGCGCGCGTCACAACGTCCTTCACCTCGGCCGCGCGGGCGAGGTCTTGGAAGGTGCGACGCATCGCCTTCGGGGTGATGTGCTTCTTGATCCCGGCCGCCTTGGCCACGACGCGGAACGGCTTGTCGAGGAGCGAGCGGGTGTGGAAGCTTCCCTCCCGTGAGGGGAAGAGCAGCTCCGACTCTCGCTGCGGTCCATCCGGCAGCCGATCGCTGTGCCACCGGAGGATCTCGAGGAGACCTTCCGGGAGCTCGATCCGCTGCCGGCGCTTGGTCTTCGTCGTCTCCATCACCTCGTCCCCCATCGAGTGCGAGCGGCGCACGTAGAGGACCCCCTGCTCGAGCAAGAGGTCCGGCGTGTCACCGCCGCGCCGAAGCGGGCGGAGTGAGGAGGGCCGAAGGCCGAGCGCGAAACCGAGCGCAGTCATCGCGAAGAACTGGGGGTACAGCTCCTTCATCTTCGCGAGAAAGCGCGGGGTCTCTTCGACGAGGAGCGAGTTGGGCTCCTCTTCCGTGTACGTGGGATGGAGGCTGGTATCGAAGTCCTTGATCCCGACGGCGGGATCGCGAGGGAGCTCGTACTCGGCGACCGCCGCCTTCGTGATGACCCGGAGGATCCGGAACCATCCGTTGGCGGTGACCGGGGAGTATTTGCTCGCGTTGATCATCCCCGCGACCTCGTCTCTCCAATGGAGGATGTCGGCGTAGCGGAGCTGATCGACGAAAAACCCGCCGAAGGCTGGGATGAGGTGGTGCTCAAGAACGACGCCCCACGTTTCCCTGCCCTTCGCCGACTTGATCTCGCGGGCTCTGATCTTCGCTGCCAGCAACGACACTGCGTAGTCGCAGAATCGCACACGTCCGGACGGAGTCTGAACCTCTCCCGATCGGATGCGTTGCAGGGCGTCCTGCAACGCCAGGAGGGCCTTGATGGGATCGTCCACGTTGGCGACGAACCGGAGCTCTTTCATCCTTCCCGTGCGGCGATCGACGGCTCTTCCCCGAACGAGAAATCCTCCTTCCTTCTTGCGCCAGACGCCCGGCTTCGAGGGCTTCGGTGCGATCCATGAGTTCCACTTCTTGATCCACTTCTTGTCGTCCATGTTTGCCTCCACTCGGAGGCGCACTGGAGCGTCCGTCCAAGAGGCTAGCGCCGCGGCGGCCGCAGAGGAAGGCGTCGAGATCCTTACGCCGCCACATCCAGGTGCCGGTCCCGCCGCGGCGGCCAGCGGGATTGAGCCTTCCTTCAAGCCGCGCCTTTCGAAGCGCGCTGGTGGTTGCGAAGCCGCAGTATTTCGCGGCAGCGCGTGTCGTGAGCAGCGGATACCGCGAACTCGGCGCGTCCACGCGTGCACCGGTCGGTCGCTCGGCAGATGAGTCGGGAATTCTCGTCGGCATCAGAGATCCGGCAGGCGAATGCGCCACTGCGTACCGAACTTGAAGCCCACGACGCCACCGCCGAGCTCCGCGATGATGCGGCCGTCGAGGACCTTTGCCGCGCGCTGACACCGGGTGCGCAGCGCGTTGGCGTTCGTGTGGAGGCGCGGCGCCGCCTTCTTCAGCGGGTAATAGCTTCGAGACGGGGGCGGTCCGTCCGGCACACCGGCGCTGTGCTGGGGTCGGTTCGTCGCCGATCGCAGTGTAGGGCGCTCGCTCCCCGGCCGCCTTGCGGCCGGAGCTTTTTGAGTGACGGGCGGCGGAGCCATGCGTTCCGTAGGGGCGCCGTCGTCGATGTCGTCGTGCACCCTGATCGCGATCCGCGTGCTCGACGAGGGTCCGGCGGAGAGCACGATCGCGTCTCGGACGACGCGCGGGTTTCGGGAGCTTGAATCGTCCGTCATCGGACGACTCGCGCGGTGGTGTGGTTGGTGCGTCGGGTCTCCATTTGCCTCTCCCCTGATTCCTGCTCGAAGCGTTGATCCTCCCGTCGCCCCATGCCGACGGTCACTGCCACCAAGGAAAGCGAATGCGCCAATGTCTGCCCATCTTGAACGCGATGATTCCGCCGCCAAGGTCAGCGACGCCGCCGCCTCGCGTGCCGTTGCGGCATTGCGCGCGGAGCGTGTTGGGGTCGATGCCCATGTGCGCCGCCGCCGTGCGGATGGTGTGAAGCGCGCCCGACGAAGGTGCTGCGCTCGAGTGTGGCATCGCGGCCGCGACGCGTCGGTGACTGCCCTGCGGCAGGGCGCGAGAACCGCGCCCGCTTGTGACGCCGCCGCGAAGTAGCGGGCCGAAGAACGACTCCAATGGCATCTCGTTGTCGGCTCGGCATCGTCGTCGTCGAGCGCGCGCCCGCCCTTGGACGGGAAGTCGTGCAGCTGCATGCCGATGAACCGGACCGCCAGCAGAAGCCCCTGCACGCTCGCGCGACCCGGCGATCGTGGAACGGGCTCCCAAGCCGTCCAGCGCGGTCGGGCAGCCTCGAATAGACTGCCCGCCCGTGAAGAACCGAACGCCGGTCACCGGCCCAGTCGCGAGCGTAATCCAGAGAATCGCTCTCGACGGCGAACGGTTCGAGATGCCCACGCTTCCACCCGTTGTGGGCGGCAAGTGGGGGGACGTCCCGCTGGGTCGCGGCACGTCGAAGGGCCTTCGGCGAAGCGCTAACCAACCTCGAACCGAACCGGCGGCGCGTGGAAATGCTCACAAATTTGTAACGTTCCTCCGCGCAGTCACCGAGATCCTGACCGCAGAACCCGACCTCTTCGGCACCAGGTGGGGACCAGGTCTGAACTTCGATCGTACCTCGCGGAGACCAGAGTTGAGGGTCACCGGCACTCGAAGCTGACACCACAACTACCACGAGCGACCTCGAATCGAGGTCGCAAGGGCCAGCAACGCCAACGAAGCGGCCGCCGAGCAACCTCCCCCGCACCGGGATCGGACGGGGTAGGATCTTCATCGGAGCAGCATGGGCCGCGCGCAAACCGTGGGACTCGCTATCGCGTCGCTGACCGGCATCTTCGGCGGCGCCGTGTGGCTCGCGATTTTGGCGCGTGGAGGGGGCGCGGATCGCGCAGAGGCGCAGCTCGACTCGGGAGAAACGCCCGCCGAACAGCAGAGCGCAGACCCGCACTTCGACCCTTCAGTTCCCCGTCCGACTTACGTCACCGAGCATCCCAAGGTCGCAATCGACGAGGCACACCGCAATTTCCACACCGCGGAAGGCCGCTACAAGCCTCTCGCCGACCTTCTGCGCGCCGACGGCTACGAGGTCGGCCGCAACACCGTACCTTTCGCCGCCGGCGCTCTCCAGCCGTTGCGGGTGCTGGTCATCGCCAACGCGCTGGGCGAAGGCGGCGGATTCGACGCTTCCCCGCCCGCCTTCACCCAAGCCGAGTGCGACGCTGTCCGCGACTGGGTGCGCGACGGAGGCTCGCTGCTGCTGGTTGCCGATCACACCCCGTTCGGCAGCGCCGCCGAGATCATGGGCCGCGCGTTCGACGTCCAGATGGGCAAGGGCTTCGTCTACTCGCGCGACGCAAAGTACGCTGCGGCAGGCCACCCTTCAGACCTGGTCTTCTCGCGCGAAAACGGACAGCTTGGCGACCACCCGATCCAGCTCGGGCGCAGCGATGCCGAACGCGTGAACCGGATCGTCGCCTTCGCCGGCCAGTCGTTGAGCGTGCCGCCCGGCGCCACCGCTCTGATGAAGCTCTCTCCGGAAGCGCGCGAGGCTCCCAACCGCGGGGCGCTGCAACGGGAACGAGACGGCACCGCACGCCCTCTCCCGCCCGCCGGCTCCGCCCAGGGAGTCGCCCTGCGCTTCGGCAAGGGACGCGTGGTCGTGCTTGGCGAAGCCGCGCTCCTGACCGCCCAGGTGTGGCGTCCTACCGGCGGCGAGGAGGAGAAGTTCGGGATGAACGCCCCGGGCAACGACGATCGCCAGTTCGCGCTCAACGTCCTGCACTGGCTCACAGGGCTGCTAAGTTAGCGTCGTCGCGCTCCCGCCGCGAGCTGCTCGGATCGAACCTCACGCGCCCCTCATGACGAGGGACACCCGCGTTCGACCAAGAGCCGCCGGGCGCATACCACTTTGCATACCACTCAGGCGAAACAGGGCGGACGCTCCAGTAACGCCTCTCTTCAAGAACATCGAGAAACTGACCTACTCGTAACGGGGGGACACGGGCCTAGCCGCATTCCCAAGCTGGATGTCGCCGGTTCGAACCCGGTGTCCCGCTCTGTTTCTCGGGGGTTCCGAGCCAGGGGTTTGCCCTGGCTTGCCCTGCGTTGCCCCCCAAGTGGTGGGACAAATGGTGGCAAGGCAGGGGGCCGACCCGCTGCTTTCGCCGAGCGATCGGGCCCGCGGCCCTGGTCCCACCCTCGCCGATCGATCTAGCCGACGAGCGCGCGCGCCCGCAAGGCAGCCGCCTCCAGCTCGGCGGTCGCCGCTATCGGTAGAGCCGAGGCGCGGACGAGTCCCACCGTTGCGGGCTACGCCGACGGTGGGAACGACGCTGCCGCTGCCCGTGGCCCGTGGCCCACCAGCGCGCGACGCACAAAAGAAACCGGCCTCGCTATCGCGGCACCACCCGCGGCTAGCAAGGCCGATGTTTGGTCTCTCGGTTCTGAACGGCCGAAGCGAGACCAAGCATAGGGGTTCGTTTGTCCTCGAGCAACATCTTCCATCGCGCACGAGGACTCCGAAGGCTCCGCGACGTCACCACCGTCGCGCGAGCATGGACGCGTTTCGCGTCCTCGCTTCGAACGCCCCGAGGACGCGGCTCTCCGCGTCGCGCAGGACGCGACACGTGGGGCTTCGCCTCGGGCCTCCCCGCGCCCATCGGCGCGGAAGGGGCATGCTCCATGCTGACTGCTGCGCGCGTCTTCCCGGCGGGACCGGGGGGACGAGACGTCGACCCACGCGAGAGAAGAACACCAACGCACGCGCCCGCCGGGCGCATTTCAAAGCTTCGCGACTACTACGCGTACAGGAACGCGATCCCCGCGCTGTTCAAGGGCGAGGAGCGCTTCCGCGGACTCTCACCCGCCGAAACGAGCGTTCTTGCGACACTCCTTCGGCGCGCGCGCGCCGAGTACGAGGGGCGCTGCTGGCCGACGCACGAGCAACTCGTGCAGGACCTCCACGGGGGCATCTCCGTGAGGCACCTCACGCGCGTCGTCGCGTCCTTGCGAGACAAAGGATGGCTGATGATCGAGACCACACACGCCGCACAGCGGCTTCCAAACGGGCGCGCCGTCGTCGGCGGCGAGCGCAACGTCTACCGGCCTAACCTGGTGCGCGTCCTCGGCGGCGAGCCAGCGAAGCAGGACGGACAGGATGGCGTGCCTAGGATGGACGCCGTCCCGACCGCCACGGCGAAAATCGCCGAGGAAATAGCTCCGGAGCGCGTCGGAGATCCTGATCAAGATCTAGATCAACACACAGATCCACAGCGCGATGCGCCCGAGGAGCGAGCCGTAACCTCCACGATGGAGATCGCGCGGATGCTCCTCGCGCACTGGGCGCAGACCGCGTTCCCCGACGCGCCGGCGAGCATCGACGTCGCCGCGGGGCCGGAGGGCGCCAAGCGCGTCGCGCGCGTCGTCGGGCTGCTCGAGCGTGGCTTCCCCCCGGAGCTGCTGGGAGACGCCATCCTGGGCGCCACGCGCGACACCTACGTCCGTGCTGCCGGCTGCCCACTGGGGCTCGTCCTGGGTGACAAGGTCCTGCACTACGCCGAGCTCGGCGCCGCCGCGCGACGGAGCCGCGAACGCGAACGTCGACGGGCCGAGGCCGCTCGTCGAGACCCGGGGCTGGCGTCGGCGCGCGCCGCACCCGAAGGGCCGGCGGTCACGTCGGACGAAATGCGCGCGGATCTCGAACGCGTCTTCGGAGGTGCAGCATGAGTCAGCCGGAACCCACGTACCCACGTACCCACGGCACTGCGGACGCGCGAACGTTCCGCATCACCGTCGCCGTCCTCCAGCAAAAGGGCGGCAGCGGAAAGACGACGCTCGCGATCAACCTCGCGGCGGCGGCCCACCTCGACGGCTGCCGCGCGCTCGTCGTCGACATGGACCGCCAGGGCAGCGCGTTCGACTGGAGCGCCGCGCGTCGCGACGGCTCGCCGCTCGAGGGCCTCACCGTCGTCCGGGCGGACAGGCCCCTGCCCCTCCCCCGCCTCGCCGAGATCACGCGCGGCTACGACGCCGTGTTCCTCGACGGCCCGCCGCGCCTTGGCGACGTCACGTAGAGCGCCGCGGTCGCCGCCGACGTGGCGGTGCTGCCGATCCAGCCCGGCCCATTCGACTTCTGGGCGGTCGCCGAGACGCTCGAGTCCCTCGACGTCGCCGACAGCATCCGCGCGCAGCTCGGGCGGCCGCCGGTGCGCCGAAGGTTCGTGATCAACCGCGCGAGCGCCAATACGCGCCTCGCGCGCGAAGCGGAGGCCGAGCTCGTCGCCGCCGGCGGCGAGCTCCTCGGCGTCGTGCGGCAACGCGTCGCGTTCCCGGAGACGGCGACACGCGGAGAGTCCGTCCTCACGGGAGCGACAACGCCCGCTGCGGACGATGTGTGGCGCATCTGGCGCGGACTGAAAGGAGGAGACCATGACGCTTAGTCTGAAGAAGCCGAGTCGGGAGCGTTCGGAGCAGGATGCGCAGCGCGCGGCGGAGAAGCTCGCGCGGGGGGAGAAGCGCATCGTGGCGGATGTGCCGGAGCACATTCACCGGCAGGTGCGGGTGCGCTGTCTGGAGCGCGGGGTGCTCGTGCGTGACTACGTCCTCGCACTGCTCGCGAAGGACGGCATCAGCTAAAAGTTGAGAAGGGTGTGCGCGCGTCGCCGGATGGCGATCGGACAAAACGGCGCATCGCGATCACACAAAACGGCGGATGCCGATCGCACAAAACGGCGCATCGCGATCACCCCCTGAGGTGACGCGCTCCCGGGGTCTCGCGCCCACACCGCCTAAAAAGCGGCATGGCGACCGA
>JBBRLQ010000036.1:0-72300 GCA_038231275.1 Polyangiales bacterium | reverse complement strand
CGGTCGATAAGCCGTCGATGAGCCGCATCGCAACAACGATCCACACCGAGCCTGGTGGGGGGGGTCGGGGGGAGCGTCCGGCGCTCCCCCTGACTGAGCCCGCGGAGCGGGCACCAAACTCCCCCTGACGATCTCAAGGGAAAATCTCCCGCTCCTTGTACACCGCCTCGATCCTCTGCAGCGCCAGCGCGTACGCCGCGATCCGCATGTCGACCTTCTTGGTGCGCGAGAAGTCGCTGACCTCGCGGAACGCGCGGGTCATCGCCTTCTCGAGCTTCGCGTCGACCTCTTCCTCGGTCCAGCTCTCGGAGCGCTTGTTCTGCACCCACTCGTAGTAGCTGACGGTGACGCCGCCCGAGTTCGCGAGGACGTCGGGGAGGACGTCGATCCCGCGCTCGAGGAGCACGCGCTCGCCGGCGGGGTTGGTGGGGCCGTTGGCGCCCTCGACGATCAGCTTGCAGTTGAGCGCCTTGGCCTCCGCCTCGCCGATCTGGTTCTCGAGCGCGCTGGGCGCGAAGATGTCGCACTTGGTCGCGAAGAACTCCTCGCGCGTGATGGCCTTGCCGCCCGGGTAGCCGTTGATCGAGCCGTGGGCCTCGACGTAGTCCTGCAGCTTGTGCGCGTTGAACCCCTCGGGGTTGAACATGTAGCCAGTGTGATCGCCGACCGCGATGGTCGACACGCCTAGCTTGGAGAGGATGACCGCCGCGTTGGAGCCGACGTTCCCGAACCCCTGCACGACCATGGTCGAGCCTTCGAGGTTGAAGCCGGTCTGCTTGGCCCACTCGATGACGCAAAAGACCATGCCCTGCCCGGTGGCTTTGCCGCGGCCGAGCGTTCCGCCCGAGGCGACGGGCTTGCCGGTGACGACGCCCTTCACGGCCTGCTTCTGGTAGCTGCCGACCATGTTGGCGTACGTGTCCATCATCCACGCCATCGTCTGCGCGTTGGTGCCCACGTCCGGCGCCGGGATGTCGTAGTCGGGGCCGATGTTCGAGCCGAGCGCGTGCGTGAAGCGGCGCGTGATCTTCTGGAGCTCGTGGCGGCTGACGCTCTTCGGGTCGAACTTGATGCCGCCCTTGCCGCCGCCGAACGGGAGGCGCATGAGCGCGCTCTTCCAGGTCATCATCGCCGCGAGCGCCTTCACGTCGTCGAGCGTGACGGTCGGGTGGAAGCGCATTCCGCCCTTGAACGGTCCGAGGAGGTTGTTGTGCTGGACGCGGTACCCCTTGAAGAGCCGCACCTCACCGCTGTCCATCCGAACCGGGAAGTTGACGATGATCTCGTTCTTCGGCTGGCTCAGGATCGTGGAGACGAACGGCTCGATCGCGATGACCTTCGACGCCTTCTCGAGGTAGTCCTGAACGACCTTGAAGAAGTCGTACTCCTTGAGCGGGTTGAGGGTGCTTCGGGACGACGGGGCGGTGGGGATGTGGCTGCTCGAGGTCACGTTTTTTTGGCTCCTTGGCTGCGTGAAGCTAGCGCGTTGTCGCGGACATGGGTACCCGCGAATTGGCGCGTACGCTACGACGCAACGCGTAAGAAATTCAGCGTAGCCAGAGCGTGTACAGGTAGACGACGACGCTCACGAAGAGGAGCGCGTCGACGCGATCGAGGATGCCGCCGTGGCCCGGGACGATTTGCCCGGAGTCCTTCACGCCGGTCGACCGTTTCACCAGCGACTCCGCCAGATCGCCGGCTTGACCGAAGGCGCTCGCGACGATGGCGAGCGGGATGACGTGCGCGAGCGGGATCGATGGCAAGTAGATGAAGTGCGCCATCAGGCCGCCGAAGACGGAGCCGCCGAGCCCGCCGAGCGCTCCCTCCACCGTCTTCTTCGGGCTGACCGCCTCGTACAGCTTTCGCTTTCCCAGGAAGCGTCCCGCGAAGTAACCGCCGGTGTCCGCGAACCACGCGAACATGAGCATCATGACGACGTAGCCCGCGCCGTCCGGCACGTCGCGCCGCACGATCGCGACGAGCGTGAGCGGCACGGCGACGAAGAGCGGGCCCATCGCCATCGCGAAGCCACGAAACGCTGCCGTCGACATGTCGCCGAGCGCGGTCAGCGTGAGGAGCGGCCCGAGGAGCGGCACCGTGACGAGGATCGTCGCCACGACGCGCGGATCGCCGCTGCCCGCATAAAGCGCCACCGACGTCGTCGCCGACAGCGCGACGCCGACCAGCCGCGCGCTCGGCTCCTTCGGATGCGTCATCGCGAAGAGCTCGGTCGCGCCGATGAGCGCGGCGGCGAAGACGAGCACGAAGAAACCCCATGCCGGCCCGCGGTAGAGAAGCAGCAGGATCAGCGGGACGGCGACGAGCGCCGTGGCGACACGGATCGCGAGGTTGGAGGGGGCTTTCGTCGACGACACCGGAGAGCCCTACCTAGCACGTCAGATCGCGAGCCGGATGACCTTCGCCCCTTCCTTGGGGACGTCGAGCGGGAGCGGCGCCAGCTCGAGCTCGGCGGGTTTTCCGACGAGGCCGAAGCGACGCTCGCGCGCCTGGAAGCTGGCGATCGCGGCGTAGAGCTGGTCGGCGCCGAAGTCGGGCCACAGCGCGTCGGTGAAGTAGAGCTCCGCGTACGCCGAACCGAAGAGGAGAAAATTCGAGATGCGCCGCTCGCCGCCGGTGCGGATGATGAGATCCGGATCGCCGACGAGCGCGACGCTCGGGATGCGGGCGTGGAGCGCTTCGACCGTCACGTCTTCGGGGCGCATGCGGCCGGCGGCGACCTCGCGCGCGAGGGCCTGCGCGGCGTCCGCGATCTCTTCGCGGCCGCCGTACGACAAGGCGAGGGTGAGCGTCATCTCGTCGTTGCCGAGGCTCTCCTCGCGGAGCGGATCGAGGACGCTGCGAACCTCGCTCGGGAGGCGCGACACGTTGCCGACGGCGTTCAAGCGAATGCCGTTGAAGAGGATCTCGTCGTGCTCCGACACGAGGAACTCGCGCAAGAGCTCCATCAGCGCGTCGACCTCGTCGCCAGGGCGCGCCCAGTTCTGCTCGCTGAAGGCGTAGAGCGTCAGCGCGCGGACGCCGAGGCGACGCGCCGCGCGGACGGTCCGGCGCACGGCCTGGGATCCTTCGCGGTGCCCCTCTTGCCGAGCGAAGCCGCGCTTCTGCGCCCAGCGGCCGTTCCCGTCCATGATGATCCCGACGTGGGAGGGGAGATTTCGAGCTTCGACGAAAGGCATCCGATTTCCTCGCCCGGGTACCATGACGACGCCCGTGCCGCAAATCCCGCCGAACCGTCGCGAACGGTCGGCGGCCGACCGGGAAAGGTCGCCGGCGCCGCCTACTCGACGGGGGGCGCCAGCGTCCGGCGGCCGTCAATAGACCCCGCCGCGCGCGTCGTGGGCTTCGAGCGCGTCCAGCAGGCGGGCTCGGACCTCCGGCAGTGCAGGGCTCCGGCGCGGAACGTCTCCAAGTGCGGCGTCGTCTTTCGCCGGTACCCTGCGAAACCGACATGGTCGGGGCGGAGCGCGTCCAGCTGGATCAGGACCACGTTGGCGCGCGCAGCCAGATCCGAAGGTCGCGCGAACGCGGGCGGCGCGCGCGGAGGTGCGCGGTCATCGTATTCGCCGATCGCTTCGGCACCCGCGAACTCCGCCGCACCCGCGCCGCTGCTTTTGCGGCGGCCTCATTCGGTGCCGCAGCGGATGACCTCTCGATTTTTCGCTCCCCGGTGTCACTCCGAGGTTCCACGACCTGCATCGTCGCGGTACTGGAGAGAGGACGGCGCCGGGAGGGGTCACACGTCGTCTGAAAGTTTTTGTAAAGCCGCGCGACGTGAGGAACGTTCGTGGCGCCTGATCGTTTTGTCGCGCAGCGCGCACTGGGATTGATGCGCAGAGGATCGATGGAAAAAGAAATCGACGCAGGAGAGCTGGGAAGAACGGTGATGGCGCCGGCGGAGGTGCCGGAGCGGGCTGCGCGCGCCCACGCCCTCAAAAATTGCGTGTCGGTGGTGCGCGCCATTTCGCATCTCGTGAGGCCCGAGCTCTCGGAGCGCGGGGCCGAGCGCCTCGCGCGACTCGACGCCGCGGTCGCTCGCATGACCGCCCTCATCGAGGAGGATCTCGCGCTAGGCCCCACGACGGGCGGCGCGCGAGCACGACTCTCGGTGCGAGCGCTCATGCACGCCGTCACCGAGACGCTCTACGACCGCGCCGAAGCCGCGCACGTGGCGCTCCTCGTCAACTGCGACGACGGGTTTTTCCACGGTCAGGAGGCGCCGCTCCGCGAGGCGCTGTTCAATGTCCTGGCGAACGCGATCGAAGCGACGCCGCCCGGGGGCGCGGTGCTCATCGACACGTGCACCACCGAGGACGGCGATCAGCTCTGGAGCATCCAAGACACCGGGTCCGGCATGCCGGCCGACGTGCTTCGCCAGCTCGGAGGCGTTCGCCGCTCGTTTCGAAAGAGCGGGGCCGGTGTAGGCGTTGCCCTCGCTGCCGAGGTGTTTCTCGAGCATCAGGGGCTCGTGCGCTTCGAATCGACGCGTAACAGCGGAACAAGAGTCACGATTTGGCTCCCGGCAACGGCGTCGGCAGAGGGGTCCGAGGACGTCCGGGGTCGTACGGCGGCCGGCTGAGCCGCGCTTTTTTCCGCGCATCGCGTGCAGCGGGCGCCGCGCGCGTGATCGATTTCGCGCCTATCCTTCCACTGTAGCTTCGTATGGCCGCGAACCTCCCGACCCCGCCATCCGAGATGCCCGTTCCCGGTCCGGTAAGGCCGCCGAGCGCCGCGATCGAGCTCGCGCGGGCGGCCGCCGCGGGGGACGTGACGGCGACGCGGCGCCTGTTGGAAGCGGTCGCACCGCGGATGACACGCGTAGTTCACGCGGTGCTCGGTGGCGGGCACGCCGACGCGGACGACGTGGTGCAGCAGTCGCTGATCGCGTTGGTGCAGGCGCTCCCGAGCTTTCGTGGAGAGTGCGAGCCGGTGCAGTACGGCTCGCGCATCGCCGTGCGGACGGCCGTCGCAGCGCGAAAGCGCGCACGCACGCTCGAGTCGCGACGCGACGACGGCGTCGACGCCGACACGCTGGTCTCGACGCGTCCGCTGCCGTCGGAGCTGGCCCGCGCGACGCGACGCAAAGAGATCATCCGCGAGCTCTTGGCGGACATCCCGGACGAGCAGGCCGAGTCGATGGCGCTGCGCTTCGTCCTCGGATGGTCGCTGGACGAGATCGCGCAGGCCACGCGCGCGCCGGTGAACACCGTTCGCAGTCGGCTGCGCATCGCGAAGCAGGCGCTTCGGAAGCGCATCGAAGCGAACCCCGCGTTCGCTGAGGAGCTGGGGCTGGGGGGGGAATCATGAGCGTCGCCGATCTCCATCCGGAGGACCTGCTCGATCGCGAGGCGCGAGGCTCGCTCACTCCGAAGGAGCGCGCGATGCTCGACGCGCACCTCGCGCACTGCGCGGCCTGTCGACTGGAGCGCGACGTCCGCGTCGATTTCGCCGACGAGATGGCCGCGGACTCCCCCGTTCACGACGGCTCGCTCATCATGTCGCGCGTCGTGTCGCGCGTGCTCGAAGAGACCGAGCCGCCGCCGCCGCCGGAGCCTTTGGAGGAGCCCGCGCCGATCCCTGCGCTGCGGCCGAGCGTGCAGGCGCGGTCGCGTCATCGCGTGCGGGTGGCGGTGCTGGTCGCCGCCGCGCTCATGCTCGCGGGCGTCGCGGGAGCCGCGCGCGTGACCGGCGTGTGGTCGCTGCTGGCGCCCGAGTCGGCGTCGACGCCGCTCACGACGGTTCCGGCAGCGCCGCCTCCGGCAGCTCCGAAGGACAACGCGGCAACAGTGGGTGCGCCTTCGCCGCGGGTGGCGACCGCCGCCGCGCCGGTCCCGGAGCCGGAGCCGCCCGTGACCGCGTCGACCTCTGCGATCGTCAGGACCGCGCCCGCGCAAACGGGAGCGCCGATCCTGGCGGCGAGCGCTGCGCCGCGCGCGCCGGCGGCGATCGTACCGGTCGTGGCCCTCACGCCCGAGCCGCCGCGGCCGCCCGAGCCCAGCGGCGCGGCGGTGCTCTTCTCCCAGGCGAACTCCGCGCGTCGCCAGGGCGAGCACGCACGCGCGACCGCGCTCTACCGCGATCTGTTGGACCGGCACTCCGACGCGGCCGAGGCGAGCGCGACCCGCGCGGCGCTCGCGCGTCTCCTGCTCGACGACGGCGACGCGGCGGCGGCGCTCCCGCTCTTCGAGACCTACCTTCGCAGCGGCGATCCCGCGTTGCGCGAGGAGGCAATGGTCGGACGGGCGCGCGCGCTCGAGCGGCTCGGTCGTCCCGCGGACGAGCGCGCGGCGTGGTCCGCGCTCCTCAAGGGCTACCCGCAGTCGATCCACGCCGCGCGCGCCCACGCGAGGCTCGAGGAGCTCGGACATCGGTGAACGCCGCCCGGCGCGGCGCGCTCCTCGCCGGGGCGCTCGCTGCGATCGCCCCCTGCTTGTTCACTTCGCGCGCGCTCGCCGACGTCGCCGCGCCGGCCGAGGCCGAGCCTGCCCCTCGCCGCGTCCTGCGCCTCGTCATCGCGGGCGAGGACGCCGAGGCGGCGACATCGCTCGAGGCCTCGGTCCGCGAGCTCCTCGCGCGCCTCGAGATGACCGTCGAGGCGAGCCGCGCCGAGCGCATCGATCTGGACGCGCCCGATCTCTCCGGCGGCGCCGCCGGCGAGCTCGCCACCGCGTGGGTCGATCTCCGCGGCTCGCGCGCATCGATGGCGATCGTCGATGGCCGCACCGGGCGCGTCGTCGCGCGCCGCAGCGTCGAGCGCGACCGCTCTACCGCGATCGTCGTCGAGGAGCTGGCGCACATCATCCAATCGTCCGTCGAAGAGCTCGCAGAGCAAGGGCGCCGTCCACCCCCTCCTGCTCCGCCGCCTCCGCCTCGCGCGGACCCCGCGCGCGCCGAACCTCCGCGCGTCGCACGCGAAGAATCCCGATTCGGTCTCGACGGCGGCGCGTTCTTCGCCGGCCGCGCGTTCGGATCGGGCGCCGAGACGATCGTCGGCGGCGGAGGGCTGGTCGGCGCCGCGCTGGGCCGGAGCGCGTGGCGGCCTGCGCTGTGGCTCATCGGCACGTACCACGTTGCGTTCGACGTCCGCGGTCGCCTCGTCGACGTGCACGCGAAGGCTGCTACGCTGCGCCTCGCTCCTACGATCCGGCTCTTCGGAGGCGAGAGATGGCTCGTCGAAGCCGGCCCCGAAGGAGGCTTCGACGTCATGTGGTCGACGCCGCGCGCCAACTCGACGAGCCTGCCCGATCGGCGCCTCGGCGCGGAGAGCACCGACGCGTCGCCCGTCCTCGGTGCGATCGTCGCGGCGCACTTCGCGGTGGGGCCGAGCGCCGATCTCCTCGTCGCGTTCTCGGCCGACGTGGATCTCTCGCCCCACCGCTTCGTCGTGCTCGAAGGCACGCAAGCCGAGCCGCTCTTCACGCCGTGGCGCGTGCGTCCTGCGCTGCTCGTCGGCTTCACGTTCAACCTCGCGGGCTCCGTCCCCTACGCGCGCGGAGCGACGCCGCCGTGAGCCGCGCGCTGCTCCTCACCGCGATCCTCGCGAGCGCCGTCGGCTGCTCGTCCACGGACATCGTCGTCGCCACCCTCCCCGCGCACCACGTCGGCGGAGACTCCGACCATCGGTGCGTCAACGACGACGACTGTCACGAGGGCTTCTGCGTTCGTGACACGTGCGATCAACCCACCGGCCACTGCGAGGCGCGCCCCGTTTCGTGCGACACGACCCAGCTGCTCACCTGCGGCTGCGACGGCGTCACCTACTGGAACGACTGCCTGCGCAAGCAAGCGGGCGTCACCGCGAGCGCGCTCGGCTATTGCGGCCCCGGCGCGGCGACGTGCGGCGGCGGCAGCGGGCCGTGTCCCGTCGCCGGCGCGTCCTGCGCGCGCGTCTTCCCGTCGACGGATCGGTGCCCGCATGATCCCGATCCGCCGGGCGTCTGCGTGATGCTTCCGCCAAGCTGTCCAGCTCCTGCGCCTGGCGGCGAGCTCCTCGCCAAATGCGGAGGCGTGGGACCGACCTCGTGCGACGATGAATGCGGCGCGATCCGCAGCGAAGCGCCACATCTTCGCCCCGGCGCCGCGGCCTGCCCGTAAAACGTGTCCCGCGTGACCCCTTCCGACACGCCGGCCCCACTGACGATGTGGGGATCATCACCGGCCCACAAGTGCTCTCCTCCCGATCGCTCCATGGAATGCCTCCCCCGCCGTCATTTCTTGCAGGTGCTCGTCGCGACGGCCGCGCTACCGCGCGCGATGTCGGCATGCTCGAGCTCGGGCGCGGGACCCGAAGCGTTCGGCGACGTGTCCGGAGGCACCGTGGCCGCCTTGCCGGTCGGGTCGTTGCGGATCGTCGCGGGCGTCTCCGCGGCGATCGGTCGCGACGCCAGAGGGATCTACGCGATGACGCTGACGTGCACGCACCAGGCATGCGACATCGCCGAGCATGGTACCGTGTCGCCGGCAGGGATCTCGTGCGCCTGCCACGGGAGCACGTTCGACGTGAACGGCGCCGTCACCGCCGGACCTGCGACCGCGCCGCTCGTTCACTTCGCCGTGAGCGCCGACACGGCGGGGAACGTCACCGTCCACGGCGGCCAGCAAGTCGACGCCGCTACGCGACTCGCCGTTTGAGCCGTTTGAGCGTCCTGCCTAGGAGCCTCGACCCATGACCCGCGCCTCGATCGTCTTCGCCACCGCCCTCGCGCTCTCGCTCTCGTCTGCGGCGTGCGCGCGCGTGGCGCCGTACGAGCGCGGGGCGCTGGCGCATCCGACGATGACGATGTCGGACATGGGTGGCGTCGGCGAAGAGCACGTGCGCGCCGTGCACGAAGGCGCGATCGGCGGAGGGCTCTCCGCGGGCGGTGGATGTGGATGCAATTGAGCCGTCGAGCCTCGAGCGCGGCGACCGTCGCGCTCATCCTCGCGGTTGCTGAGGTCGCGCGCGCCGAGGAGGCTCCACCTACCGAGGTGTACGCGCCGCCCGAAGAAAAGCCCGCCGACGCCCCTGCGCCGCCTCCTCCACCGGCCCGCGCGATCGACGTGCGCGCCTCGAGCGAAGCGGCCGCCTATGCGGACACCGATCACGTGTTCGTCGTGACGCCGACGATCGCCGCGAGCATCGTGAACCCGACCGCCGGCTGGACGTTGAACGGCCGCTACCTCGTGGACGTCGTGTCGGCGGCGTCGGTGGACATCGTGTCGACGGCGTCGCGACGGTGGGAGGAGATCCGCCACGTCGGCTCGGCGGACGTGGAATACAAGCCGGACACGTTCGGTGCTCGCGCGGGAGTGAACGTCTCGAGCGAGCCGGACTACCTCTCCGTCACGGGGAGCGCGGCGGTCGTGAAGGATCTCTTCGACAAGCGCGTGACGCTCCTCGGCGGCTACGCGTTCGGGCACGACATCGCCGGGCGAACCGGTACCGCGTGGTCGCTCTTCAATCGGCAGCTCGATCGCCACGCGTTCAAGCTGGGGGCGACCTTCCTCGTCGACCGCGTCACCGTAGCGTCGGTCGTCCTCGACACGATCTTCGAGCGCGGCGATCCTTCGAAGCCTTACCGCTACGTCCCCATCTTCGCGCCAGGGACCGAGGTCGCGCGCGGCGCGCCTCCCGAGCAGGTCGCGCAGCTTCGCCTCTCCGCGCGCCCCCTCGAGCAGCTGCCTCTCACGCGCGACCGCTTCGCGCTCAGCGGTCGAATCGCGCACCGCATGGATCCGCTCACGCTGCGCGGGGACCAGCGCGTCTACGCGGATTCGTGGGCGATGATCGCGAGCACCACGGATTTCCGCGCTCCGATCGACGTGAGCCGCCGCGTGGAGATGGGCCCGCACTTGCGCTTCCACGTGCAGAAGGCCGTCAACTTCTGGCAGCGCGCCTACGTGATGCAGCCGGGCTTCGATTTCCCTGCGCTCAGAACTGGCGATCGCGAGCTCGGCCCGCTGTGGAGCGGCACCGGGGGAGGGAGCTTCCGCTGGAAGGTCGGCGCCAGCGAGCACCCCGACACGTTCATCCTGGGACTCGACCTCAACGTGACGACGACGCAGTACCTCGACGACATCTACCTCACGCACCGGGTCTCCGGCATCGGCGCGTTCACGCTGGAGGTTCAGCTATGAAACGCGCCGCGCTCCTGGTCGCGTCGGCGTCGATGGCGCTCGGCGCTCTCGCGTGCGATCCGGTTCATTCGAACGAGGTCGACGCGCTCGGCGGCGAGGCGTCGGGAGTGGGCACCGGCCCGACCCATCGCCCCGGACAGCCGTGCCTCCTCTGCCACGACGGCAAAATCGGCGATCCGCCTCAATTCAACGTCGCGGGAACCGTCTTCGTCACGCCCTACGTGATCGCGCCCGAGAACGGCGCGGGCGGCGCCATCGTCAAGATGACCGACGCGACTGGAGCCTCTCACGCGGCGACGACGAACGACGTCGGCAACTTCTACGTGACCCCGAACGAGTGGACGCCGGCGTATCCGATCACAGTCGAGGTCGATTACGGCGGCGTGACGACCACGATGAAATCGCACATCGGCCGCGACGGTTCGTGCGCCGGGTGTCACTTCAATCCGGCGGGGCCGAGCTCGCCCGGGCCGGTCGCCGTCGGCTGGGGTGACGGAGGTGTGCCGTGAGCGCCCGACGCTCTCTCTTGCTCGCGCTGGTCTTCGGAGCGCCGTTCGGCGTCATCGCCGCGTGCTCCACGCCTGCGACGGATGGGCGCTTCGTCGAGACCGTGCCGGATCGCGCGACGTTCGAGCCGGTCGCCAAGATGCTCGTCGATCGATGCGGCACCCTCGACTGCCACGGAACGACGTTCCGCAACCTGCGCCTTTACGGCAGTGAAGGCCTGCGCTTCGAGAAAGACGCGTCGCCGAACCTCCTCCCCGGTTACGCGACGACGCAAGCGGAGATCGAGCAGGACTACCAGTCCGTGGTGGGGCTCGAGCCGGAGATCATGAGCCAGGTCGTATCGCAACGTGGCGCGGCGCCGGAGCGCCTCACGCTCATCCGAAAAGGGCGCGGTCAGGAGGATCACAAGGGAGGAAGCCTCATGGCGGTCGGCGACGATCGCGACACCTGCCTCGTCTCGTGGCTCGCCGGAAAGACCGACACCGCCGCGTGCGTTCGCGCCGCGCCGCTCCAGAACCCGTAGGCGCCGCATGCCCTCCGAGCCGCTGACGTGCGCCTTCGACGCCGGACCCTGACGAGCGGCCTGCGTGAGGCCGGTGTACTCTTTCCATCGTGCGGTGGGTCTGTCCGGAGTGCGGTGAATCGGCGCCCGCCAGCGGCAGCTGCACACGCGATGGTCATCGCCTCGCGGAGTCCGACGATCCGCTCCTCGGCGAGACGGTGGGGAGCTACCGCATCGCTTCGCGGATCGGACAAGGCGGGATGGGGCGGGTGTACCGAGCGGTGCAGCCGAACATCGGCGCGCGCGTCGCGATCAAGGTGCTCGCCGAGGACCGCGCGCGCGATCTCGTCGAGCTCGAGCGCTTCTTCGCCGAGGCGCGCGTCGTGAACCTCATACGCCACGAGAACATCGTCAACGTCCTCGACATGCTCGTCCTGCCCAGCGGCCCGCCGTGCATCGTCATGGAGCACCTCGAGGGGTCGTCCTTGTCCACGCTGATCGCGGCGCGCGGCGCGTTGCCGCTGCGTGAGGTCGGCGCGCTCGCGTTGGAGGTGCTCGCGGCGCTCTCGGCGGCGCACGACAAGGGGGTCGTGCACCGCGATCTCAAGCCAGAGAACATCTTCGTCACGCCAGGCGGCCACGCAAAGGTGCTGGATTTCGGCATTGCCAAGTTGCTGTCGGCGCCGCCCGGGACCGGCCCGACGCGCGCGGGTGCGATGCTGGGGACGCCTGCGTACCTGGCGCCGGAGCAGGTGCGCGAGGCGCGCGACATCGACGCGCGCGCGGACGTGTACTCGCTCGGCGTGGTGCTCTTCGAGGCGCTGACGGGTCGGTTGCCGTTCGCCTTCGATTCGACGTTCGATCTGCTGCGCGCGCACGTCGAGACGCCGGCGCCGGGCCTGCGGACGTTCGCGCCGAAGGTCCCGGCGAGCGTCGAGCGCGTGGTCCTGCGCGCGATGGCGAAGGAGCCGGACGCGCGCTTCCCGAGCGCGAGCGCGATGGCCGCGGAGTTGGAGCGGGCGCTTCTGGAGATCGAGCGGACCGAGGAGCCGGTGCCTTCGACGGTCCCCGTGCCGCTGCCCACGGACCCGCCGCTCCTTCCGCTCCCGCCAGGCGCGAACCTCAGCACCTTGTCGTCGGCGTCGTTTTCGTCCGCGCCGGCGGCCACCAGCCCTCCGCCGGCAGCGGTGGCCCCGTCGCAGGCGCGCGGCGTCGCGATCGTCGCGTTCGCTGTCCTCACGGTGCTCCTCGCGGTCGCCGTGCCACTGCTCCTCGGTCGCGCGGCGATGCGTCGCGGGCACGCGGTCGCGAGCCTCGATCGACCGTCGGAGGAGCCCGTAGTGGGCGCGGCCGCGTTCGACGTCTCCGGCTATCTCCCAACCGCGGAGGCGCAGGCGCGGAAGATCGCGCCGGACGCCGTGCTCGTCTCGTTGATGGCGACGCCCGCGCGCTCCGACGGCACGGTCGACGTCGGCGTCATGCCGGGAGGCACCGAGGTCCGCTATCGCTTCTTCGGAACCCAAGCGGGAAAGCCCATTTCGATCTTCGTCATCGCGTCGGCGCGAGTCCTCCGCGTCCTCGTCAACGAACCTCAGGACTCGCCACCTCGGCTCGGACCGCCCCGGTGCAGCCTCAGTGCCGTCGTGGCGCGCGCGACGGTCCATGACGATGGATACCAGGTGATTTACGGGTATTCGCCGGGGACGAAAGGCCCCGTGTGGCTCCTCACCGGCGTGCATGGAAACGGCGGCGACACCGTCCCCGACGACTGCCCAAGGTGACTGCGAAGGCGGGCCTCTCGTGGTACGGATCAAGGCATGATCGGGCTCAGGGTCACTCTTCGTCTCCGCATGTCCGCGCACGACGCGCACTACGCCGGGGAGCTGGTCGATGGCGCGCGCATGCTCGCGCTGTTCGGCGATCTCGCGACGGAGCTGCTCATTCGCCTCGACGGGGACGAGGGTCTGTTCCGCGCGTACGACACCGTCGACTTCCTCGCGCCGGTCTTCGCAGGCGACTACATCGAGGCGACCGCCGAGCTCACCGGCGTCGGGAACACCAGCCGTCAGATGCGGTTCGAGGCGCGCAAGGTCGTCACCGGCGTCCGCCAACCGGGGATGCCGGCGAGCGCGGCCGACGTGCTGGCCGAGCCGATCGTGGTGTGCCGCGCCACCGGGACTTGCGTGACGCCGAAGCCGCTCCAGCGCCGCCACAAGGAGCTGTACATGCCAGCGCTCCCCGCCGGTCCCGCGCCGGAGACCGCCTCGATCGTCACCCCTCCGCTCGCGCCGGACGTCATCCTCACCGCTGCGATCGTGGGCGCCGAGGTCACGCGCGCGCAGACGCCGCACCTTCCGATCACCGCGCAAGAGATCGCCGACGAGGCCGCGCGCTGCCGCGAGGCGGGCGTCGCGGTCATCCACCTCCACGTCCGCAACCCCGACGGCTCGCCCACCCAATCGCGCGAGCGCTTCGAGGAGGCGATCGTCGCGATCCGCAAGAAGACCGACGTGATCGTGCAGACCTCGACCGGCGGCGCCGTCGGCATGTCGATCGACGAGCGCGCCCAGCCTCTCCTCTGCAAGCCGGAGATGGCGACGCTCAACTGCGGCACCATCAACTTCGGCGACGACGTCTTCGTCAACACGCGCCCGCAGATCCGCGATCTTGCCGCGCGCATCCGCAAGTCCGGCACGATCGCCGAGCTCGAGTGCTACGAGATCGGCCACGTCGAGGAGGCGCTCGCGCTGCTCAAGGAGGGCGCGATCTCCGAGCCGCTGCACTTCCAGTTCGTGATGGGCATCGCGGGCGGCATCGGCGCCACGGAGGCCAACGTTCGGTACATGCGCTCGCTCCTTCCCGAGGGAGCGACCTGGGGCGTCGCCGCGGTCGGGCGTCACCAGATGCCGCTCACCGAGCTCGCGATGCGCATGGGCGGCCACGCGCGCGTCGGCCTCGAGGACAACATCTACCTGACCAAGGGCGTCCTCTCCGAAGGGAGCGCGCCCCTCGTTGCCAGGGCCGCCGCCTACGCGCGGAGCATCGGCCGCACGCCTGCCGATCCGGCGCGCGCGCGCAAGCTCCTCGGCGTATGAGCGCGCGCGAATGGTGACCCTCCGGACGTTCGTCGCCGACGATCTCACCCCGGTCCGCGCCTACGCCGCGTTGCGACGCGCCGCGCCCGACGCGGCAAGCTTCCTCCTCGAGAGCGTCGTGGGCGGCGAGCGATGGGGACGCTATTCCATCCTCGGCTATCGGCCGCGGTACGAGGCGATCCTCGGCAAATCAGGCTGGATCGTGACGGGCGGACGCGATGGCGGAGACGCGCCGCCGCCGTCGCTGGGCAGACCCGGCGATCCTCTCGCCGCCGCGCAGGATCTCTTTCGCGCGACCGACGCGCGTACTGCCGGCAACCCCGCGGCGCGCCTCGCCCGCGCGCACGTCGGCTACCTCGCGTGGGACATCGTCCACACGATCGACAAGGTCCCCGGCTGGAGCGACGAGCTCCTCGCCCGCCTCGGCCAACTGGAGCGCCCTTTGGCGCGCTTCGTCGGCGGCGCCACGATCGTCGTCTTCGACGCGCTCTCCCACACGGTCACGATCGCCGCCGAGGGCGAGGCCGAGGTCGACCGCGCCGCCGTCGATCTCGCCGGCGCCGGTCCGCTCTCACGCATCGCGTTGCCCGACCGCGCTCGCATTCCGGTGAACGTCGAGGTCGACGTCGACGACGCGACCTTCGAAGCGAAGGTGCGGCGCGCGCAGGAGTACATCGCCGCCGGCGACGCGTTCCAGATCGTCCTCGCGCGCACGTTCTCGGTCCCCCGCGGCGGCCGCGAGCCCTTCGACGTCTACCGCGCGATGCGCCTCATCAACCCGTCGCCGTACATGTACTTCCTCGATCTGCCGCCGGCGCCCGGGGAGACCTCGCGCACGCAGATCATGGGCGCCAGCCCGGAGACGCTCGTTCGCCTCGAGGAGAACGTGATGACCGTCCGGCCGATCGCCGGCACCCGTCCGCGCGGCAAGACCGAGGCGGAGGACGACGCGAACGAGCGTGAGCTCATGGCCGATCCCAAAGAGCGCGCCGAGCACGTCATGCTCATCGACCTCGGTCGCAACGACGTCGGCCGCGTCGCGGAGATCGGCAGCGTGGAGCTCGTGAAGAAGATGCAGGTCGAGCGCTACTCGCACGTGATGCACATCGTGAGCGAGGTGCGCGGCAAGATCTCTCCGAAGACGCCGCCGCTCGAGGTCGTTCGCGCGGCGTTCCCCGCCGGCACGCTGTCCGGCGCGCCCAAGGTCCGCGCGATGCAAATCATCCGCGAGCTCGAGACGCGACCGCGCGGGATTTACGCCGGCGCCGTCGGCTACGTCGCCAAGACGGGCGATCTGGACTTCGCGATCGCGATCCGAACCGCGGTGTGCCACGGCGATCGGTTCGAGGTCACCGCCGGCGCGGGGATCGTGGAGGCGAGCGTTCCGAAGAGCGAAGCCGACGAGACCCGCAACAAGGCGCGCGGCGTCCTCTGCGCGATCGAGGCCGCGCCGCGGTGAACGGCGATCACATCGAACGGAGCGTGCGCGCCCGCATCGCCTGACGCACGGTCACGCGCAGTTGCGCGTCGAGCTCGTCCATCATCAGGTCGGTCTCGAGGAGGATTTCGGAGCCGATCGCGGTGGCGTGCTGGCGGATCGCGTCCTCGTTGGCCTTGTTGACCGACTTGCCCAGGATGAGCAAGAGCGGGTGCGTCGCGACCATTCGCTGGAGCGCGGCGGCGGGGTGCGCCACCTTCAAGATGAGGACCGGATCGCAGCCCGGCGAGCACGCCTCTGCGAGCGCATCGCTCAGCCCGACGAACATCACGCTGGGGAGCGCGCTGAAGATCGGGGTCGCGTCGTCGTCCTCTTCGGCCACGATGGGGAGATTATCGCAAACGCGCCAGCGATGGAGCGCTCCTGAGGCTGAGCCGCTCGCCGCTCGTGGGGAGCCAGATCCGGAAGACGGCGCCGCCTCCGCCTCCGCCCTCCATCACCTCCAGACCGATCGTTCCGCCGTGGATCTCGAGGATCGAGCGGGCGAGCGAGAGGCCGAGCCCAAGGCTGCCGTGACGGCGCGCGCGGTCGGCGTACTTGAAGGCCTCGAAGATCTTGTCGAGCTCGACCTGGGGAATGGCCCTGCCCTGCGTCTCGACGTCCACGCGGAGGCGCTTCGCCTGCGGCGAGGGAGCCGTGGCGCGGACGTTGACGACGCCTTTGTCGAGGAGGCGCACGGCGCTCACGATGACCTGGGTGAGCGCCTGAACGACACGGCCCGAGTCGATGTACATCTTGGGGACGCCAGGCTGGATTTCGCCGACGACCTGGACCTCGCTGCCGACCGCGAGATCGCGCGCCTCGAGCACCGCGCTCATGACGACGTCGCCGACCATCGTCCACTCCGGCGACACGTCGAGCTCGCCGGCCTCTGCGCGCGCCGAGTCGAGGATGACCTGGATGAGCGTGAGCAGCTCGCGCCCGCGTTGCTCGATGATGGCGAGGCTCTCGCGCTGCGGGTCGCTGAGCGGGCTACGGAGGACGAGCTCCGCGAAGCCGAGGATCGAGTTGAGCGGGCTCTTGAGGTCGTGGCTCATCGACGCGAGGAAGAGGCCGCGCATGCGCTCGGTGGCGGCGCGCGCCTCGATCGCTCGCTCTTGCGCCGACGCGAACTCGCGGAAGACGGCCCCGAGCTCGTCGATCGCGTGCATGAGCGTGGCGATCGACGCGAAGCGCGCCTCCTTCGGGATCTTCGTCCCGCGCACGATGTCGGCGATGCCGGTCGAGCGAATCTCGCGCGTCGCGAGGGCCACGTCGTCGGCGAACGCGGCGCCGATGCGCGCCCCGAGGATGCCGGCGAGGGCCGTCGCGACGAGGGCGAGCAGGATGTAGACGCCAGTGACCGGCGAGAGGTGTGTCGTCTCGAAGCGCACGCGCGCGTGGCCGGCGTCGAGCGGGACCGTCACCACCGTGAAGCCGTCGTCGTCGTGCACGATGCCGCCCGGCGCGGGACGAGGTGCGAGCGTGATCTGGTAGCCATGCCCGTTGGCCTGCGCGATCGCCTCCGCGCGACCGGACCCGTCGCCCGAGACCATCTCGAACGCGCCGGAGACGAGCTCGCGCGCGTACTCCTCGCGCACCTCCATGTCCTGCGCGCGCGCGTGCGCGTAGACGAGGAGCGACGAGCCGAGCGCGACGAAGGCGACCGGTCCTGCAACGGCGGCGAGGAGGCGCATCCGCACGCGCTGCACGCGCCCGCGCCGTCCAGGCCCTTCGAGGAGCTGCACCGCCTCGCGCGTCGCGTCCGGCGGCGCGAGCTCCAGCACGCGCCCTACGAGCCCCCGCATCATGACGTAGAGAGGCAGCGACGCCGCGCTGATCATCGTCATCGTCAGGAGCACGAGCGCCGTCTGCGTGTGCAGATCGTTCGTTTCAGGGCGAAACACGTCGATGAGCGTGAGCGACGACAGCACCAGCGCGCCGGCGACGTCGAGCACCGCGAGGCGGGCGGGGAGCGTGTACAGCGTGAGCAGCTCCACCGGCTCGATCGACGCCGAGTCCAGCGCGAGCAAACGGAGCATCGGCTGCAGGGGCCGCGTGAGCAGCCACGTCACGGCCACCATGAACACCGACATGAGCGCCGCCGCCCACAGGCCGCCCGAGATGGTCCCTCGAAGGATCGTGGAGTCGAGGAGGAGCAGCCGCGGCGCGAAGGCGACGACGACGAGGCACGTCACAAGAAGGACGACGACCTGCGTGGCGATGAGCCGCAGGACGAGCCGCGCCGCGCCGACGTTCACCGGCCCACCGGCTGGAGTGTGTCGTCGGCGTCGGTCTCGGCGCCCTTCCACAGCGGCAAATAGACCTTGAACGTGGAGCCGCGACCCAGCTCGCTCTCGACCTGGATCGTGCCGCCGTGCATGAGCACGAGGCGACGCGCGATCGCGAGGCCGAGCCCGGTGCCGCGCTTCTTCGCGCGCTCGTCCTTCGCCTGCTTGTACTCCTCGAAGATGACCGCGCGCTCGGCGGCGCTGATTCCGGGCCCGGTGTCGGTCACGCTGACGAGGGCGTGCGTGCGCTCTCGCGTGACGCGCACGATGACCTCGCCCTGCTGCGTGAATTTGACGGCGTTGCCGACGAGGTTCGTGACGACCTGGCGCGTCCTCTTCGGATCGACGTGCGCGAGCACGATGGGATCGCCGTGCACGGAGATGCGCACGGGCCGACCCGCCAGGACGACCGCGGCCTCGCGGACGATCTCGTTGCAGAGGCGCGTCAGATCGACCTTCGTCCGCGTGATGCGGAGCTGCCCGGTCTCGAGCGCCGAGAACTCGAGGATGTCGTTGATGAGCTCGAGCAGGTGCTGCCCGCTGCCGCGGATCTGCTCGACCTCCTGGCGCGCGTCGGGAGAGAGCGGACCGTCGACCTCGGTGAGGAGGATGTCCGCGAACCCGAGGATCGCGTTGAGCGGGCTTCGCAGCTCGTGGCTGACCGCCGCGAGGAACGCCGCGCGATCCCTGTCGGCGGCGCTCGCGCGAGAGAGATCTCCGCGGTAGCTCGTCTCCGCTTGCGCGAAGCGGCCGAGGAGCTCGTTGAAGGCGCTGGTCAGGAGCCCCACCTCGTCCATCGTGCGCACAGGGACCGCATCGCCGGTGGGCTCCGTCTGCACGTGCGCCATGCCGGCGACGCGCTTGGTGACGAAGTCGACGTCCTTGTTCGCGTCGCGCGCGACGGCGTACGCGACCGTCGCAGCGACGCCGACGAGCAACGTCGTGAGCGCGAGGAGCGCCGTGATGAACGCCGGCGCCCCGCTCGGCGCGCTCCTCTGCTGCACGAACGCCACGAGCTGCAGCGGCGCGGTCGACGTCCCGATTGGGTGCACGCTAAAGCGCGTCCGTCCTCGCGCCGTCAGCGCTTCACCATCGCGCGCGGCGAGCACCGCCTTCACGAGCTTCGCGTCCGGCGCGCCGAGCGTCATGTTCTGCACGACCTCGCCGTCCCCGGTGACGACGAGCAGCTCCGCCCCGGTCCCCTTCGACGCGAGGCGCACCGCCTCTGCGCGCTCGGATTGCGGCAGCCTGTCGAGACGCGCCGCAACCGTGTCGGCGAGGAGCGACGCCTGCGCCGCCGCGTGATCGTACGAGCTACGCGACAGCTGATCGACGCCGACCACGCCGATCGCGATCGCAACGGCGAGCCCGACCGCGATGACGACGGCCGGCGCGATCGGCACGAGCGGCCATCCCGGACGCGACTGAAGGCTCGGGACGCGCGTGCTCCATAGCGGCGTGCCGTAGCCGGGTCCCCCGCCGAACGGCGCGTGGGTCCCGTCCAAACGAGCCTGCTCGCTCGGGATCTGGGTCACCCTCGCATCTTAGCGAATGACGCATCGAACCCCCATTTACGGACCCGGCCATCGGAGCGCAGATCGAAAAGGGGCATAATTTTCCATGGTTCATCGTTCCGCCCCGGACGATGGAGGTCCTGACACAGGCTCATGACGCGCCGCGACAAAAGATTCACGAAATCGCCTCTTTACGTCGGCGCGCAATGCCTTCATATGGGCTCCGGGGAATGTCGAAACTTGCCGAAATCCTGAAGGCGCATGCCACAGCATGGGCTGCGCAACGGGCGAACGACGAGATCGGTCGTGGCGACCTTCGCGACGAGGCCGATCTCGATTCGGGCATCCACGAGTCGCCGGCGCTCTCGTCCAGGTCGACCCGGAAGCGCTCGCCTGAGGTCGGAGGTCCGGTGGTAGGCCGCGCCGGCAACGACAACGATCCGCTCCTCGACGAGGAGGTCACGCTCATCGTCTACGGGTGGCACAACGTCCAGCCGGGCGCGATGTCCTGGGTCTTCCCGAGCGCGCGGCAAGCGATCTCCGCCGCCAAGACGATGCGCAACGCGACGTCGTGGGCGATCGTCCGCGGCCAGCGCCCCGCGACGGAGCTCGACGCCGCGCGCGCGAGCGGCAGCGTAATGCTCGAGCACACGTCGTAGCGTTACTTCGACGGCTTCGGTGCCGGCATCGGCGGCAGATCGGACAGGCCGGGGATCGTCGGGACGTTCTGCGGAATGCGCTGCAGCCCGAGGTGCACGACGGTCTTGGCCTTGCGCGCGCGGACGCCGTCGATCACGCTGACGACCTCGGCGAACGGGGTCTCGGGTAGCCCACCTACGACGATGTCCGGCGAGCCGCCCCCGTCGGGTGCGATGCGATCCATGCAGCTCGGGAGGCCGATCGTGTCGACCTGCCCGTTCACGCGCGGAAACGCGAGCCCGACGCCCATGCCCGCGCAGCCCGGTCCGACGTTGCTCATCTCCGTCTTGATCGAGATGCCTTCTTGAAGGACGAGGATCGACGCGAACGGCGGCGCGACCCCCGCGTCGGGCTTGAGGCGGGGCATCTCGATGATCATCTCGCCGTAGCTCTCGTCGGGCATCAGCACCACGAGGTGAAAGCGATCGAAACCGCTCTGTGCAGCCGTGAGGAAGACCTCCCCGGCGATGCGGTACGAGATCGCGTTCTCGACGACGATCGACAGATCCCTCTCGTCGCCCTTGCGCGCGTCCTTCAGCCACTTGGCGATCGGGAGGATCGTCATGCCGGGCTTGTCGCCCTTCATGGACAGCGGCATCCCGGCGTACCACGAGACCGGCGGCGGCATCGGGAGGGGCTCGTTCTTGGTGCCGACGAAGCGGATCTCCTTGCCGGTGACCGCGATCATCGGCAGGCCCTTGGTCGTCGGCGTGGCCGAGCGCGCGTGCGTGAGGTTGACGCCGGTGTCGCCGCCCGGCGACTTGGGCGCGCTCGACGACGGGGCCGCGCTCGCCGTGACCGTCGCCTTGGAGGTCCCCGTCGGGAGCGGATCGCCGGACTGCGGCTTGGAGCAGCCGTTGCAGCCGGCGATCAGCAGAACGAACGTGAGCGAGGCGAGGCGCACGCTCACATCCGCTCGAGGACGATCGCGAGACCCTGGCCGCCGCCGATGCACGCGCTGCCGACCGCGTAGCGCGCCTTGCGACGCTGGAGCTCGTACACGAGGTGCGCCGTGATGCGCGCGCCGCTGGCGCCGAGCGGGTGACCGAGGGCGATCGCGCCGCCGTTCACGTTGGTCTTGTCGAGCGGGAGGCCGAGCTCCTTCGCCACCGCGAGGAACTGCGGCGCGAACGCCTCGTTTACCTCGAAGAGATCCATGTCGCTCTGCTTCAGCTCCGCGCGCGCGAGCGCGTTGCGGATCGCGGGAGCCGGGCCGATGCCCATCTCCTTCGGCTCGACGCCGGCGACGCCCCACTGGACGATGCGCGCGAGCGGCTGGAGGCCGTGCTGCTTCGCGTGCTCCTCGGTGACGAGCACGAGGCACGCCGCGCCGTCGCAGATGCCCGACGCGTTGCCGGCGGTGACGACGCCGTCCTTCTTGAAGACGGGGGCGAGCTTGCCGAGGATCTCGAGGGTGGTCTGCGGGCGCGGGTGCTCGTCGACGGCGACGGTGACCGGTCCTTTCTTGCCCGCGATCTCGAGCGGCGCGATCTCGTCCTTGAAAAAGCCCTTCTCGTTCGCCGCCGCCCAGCGCTGCTGGCTGGTCAGCGCGAACTCGTCGCACTGCTGGCGCGTGATGCCGTACTTCACCGCGAGGTTCTCGGCGGTGACCGCCATCGGCGTCTGGGCGTAGCTGTCGGTGAGCGCGTCCCACAGCGTGTCGCCGACCTGCGGGGCTTTGCCGAACGCCCAGCCGTCGCGCGCGCCGCGGAGGACGTGCGGCGCCTGTGTCATGTTCTCGGTCCCGCCGACGAGCACCGCTTCGGCCTCGCCCATGAGCAGCTGCTCGGCGCCGTTGATGATCGCTTGGAAGCCGGAGCCGCACAGCCGATTCACCGTCAGCGCCGGCGTCGTGATCGGGAGACCCGCCTTCAAGCCAACATGGCGCGCGCAGTAGATGGCGTCCGCGCTCGTCTGCATCACGTTGCCGATGATCACGTGACCGACGCGATCGAGGCCGACCTTCGACTGAGCGAGCGCAGCCTTCGCGGCGTGCACGGCGAGATCGTTCGCGCTGATGCCTTTGAGAGCACCCTGCATCGTTCCGAAGGCGGATCGTTTTGCCCCCACCACCACGATCGATTTGCCGAGCTTCATGTACGCATTCTCCTACCCTGGTTTGTCGCGGATCCAGTGGCGCCACTTTTCTCCCTCACGGACGCTGAGAGCGCAATCGTTTTGCGGCACTGTGTGAATCGCCCGCACGGCCCGGGTCCTGCAGCACACCGCGTGCACTTCCTCATCGCGCCCTTCTAAGGAGAGCCCTCATGCTGACCCGCGTCCTCGCCGCCGTTGGAATCTCCACTCTTGCGCTCGTGGCATGCTCGTCGGACGTTCAGGGCCCGAGCGGGGGCGGTCCCCCCGGCGCTGGGGGCTCGAGCAGCGGGCATTCGAGCAGCGGAACCAGCGGCGGAACCAGCGGAACGAGCGGTTCGACATCCGGTGGAACCAGCGGGACGAGCGGCACGACGTCCGGCGGGACGAGCAGCAGCGGCGGCAGCTCCAGCGGCAACCCGGTCAACACCGAGACATGGGCCGACGGCAAGACGATCACCGCGAACATCGACATCGTCGCGGGCGCCACGGTCACCATCGCTCCGGGCGCAAAGGTCACGATCTCCCCGAACGTATCGATCACGGTCCACGGCACGCTCACGGCGAGCGCCAAGGCGAGCCACGCGAAGCTCACGGGCACCGGCTGGGGCGGCATCATCGTGGCCAGCGGAGGCTCGATGACGTTGATCGGCGTCGATCTCGAGAACGCGACGACCGGCATCCACGTGAACGGAAAAGACCTCGCCGCCGAGTACGACTACGGCACGCTTACGGGCGGCATCTTCACCGTCGACGTCGGCGGCACGTTCAAGACAGACCACGCGGCGGTCGTGAAGGGCGGAACGAGCAACGTCGATGGCGCCTTCACGGCGACGTTCCTCGATTACGCGGGGCAGGCCATCACGATGAGCGATCCTTCCGCGACACTCTCGGCCGCTGATTCGAAATTCACGGGCAACGGCACCCCTGGCGGGAACGACTTCTTCGAGCCCGGGTCAGCAGCGCTCCTTCATCTCGAGTACTCGACCATCACCAACACGCACTGCCCGATTCACTCGAGCTCTGTGGCGAAGATGACCCTCGACCATGTCGCGACGAGCGGCAACGGGTACGGACTGATGGTTTACAACGCCGACGTGGGACCACACACGATCTCGTTTTCGTCGTTCGACGATCCGGACTGGAACCAGGATACGCGGACTGCCGTCGTCAACATCGACCACACGTACATCAAGAACCTGACGGGCAAGCTTGGCCAAGTGACGATCACGAATGCAGCGAGCGCGCCCGTTTCCGCAGCAGCCCCGCGCGGGAAACCCGGCCCAGCCTGAGCCGGCTCAGGAAAACGTCGCCCACGCGCCCGTCACCACCGCCTCGTCGCGCTCTTTGACGCGGACGGAGAGGGCGACCTTGCCCGGCGCGAGCGTCCATCCCTCGGTGATGAGCGTGTCGCCCGGCCACACGGGCTTGCGGAACTGAGCCTCGAAGGCGGTAAGCTTCGACGCGTCGCCGCCGCACGCGCCCTTCGCGACGTGACGGACCATGAACCCGTACGTACATAGGCCGTGGAGAATGGGCCCTTGCTCGAAGCCGACGCGCTTCGCGAACTCGGGATCGGCGTGCAGAGGATTGAGGTCCCCCGAGAGGCGATAGAGCAGCGCTTGCTCCTTCGTGGTCGGCTCCTCGATTCGAAAATCGGGTTCGCGATCCTTCGGGACCGCGACGCCCATCGTTTTGTCCTCTTTCGGCGGCGGATCTCCGCCAAAGCCGCCCGCGTCGCGGACGAGGATCGACCACGACGTGTCGAAGAGAAGCGCGCCGGCGTCGCTCTTGGTCTCGGTGTCGACGACGACGGTGGCGAGGCGGCGCAGATCGTAGATGCCGCGGATCTTGGCGGTCGTGTGGAAGGTACCGGCCGGCGGAATCGGCGCGTGCATTCGGACGCGCTGGCCTCCGTGGACGACCATCGCGAGATCGGCGTTCGTCTTGGCGAGGAGCTCGAAGATCGGCGCGAACGCCGGGACGACGGCGAAGCTCGGGTGCACCTTGGGTCCGCGCCCTTCGTAGAGGTAGTCCAGCTCCTCGAGCTTCGCGCCGATGCCGAGCGCGTAGAGGACCGTGTCCTTCCAGGTGTACGCGTGCGTTCGAGTGTCCGTGGATTTTCCGACGAGGCCGAGATCGAGTGCCATGGCGGGGCAGAATAGGTTTGTTTTTCGTTCTGTGGAACCATGACCGCCGTGCCGGGGTCGCTCTTGGGAGAAGTCGTCGCCGCGTTCGATCGCGAGGGGATCGATCTCGCCGCGCTGGGACTCGGGTGGGCGCGGGCGACGCCGACGGTGGTGCTGGTGCCCGCGTTCGGTCTTCGCGCGATCCCGGCGCCGGCGCGCGCGGTGTTGGCGCTCGCGCTCGCGGCCTGTGTGCTGCCGGCATTGGGTCCGATCGCGCGGGCGCACGATGCTCCGTGGGCGCTTCTCGCGCTCGGTGAGATCGCACGCGGGCTTCCTGTGGCGCTCGCCGCGGCGATTCCCCTGTGGGCGGCGACGATGGCAGGCGGCGCCGTCGACGCGCTGCGAGGTGCGCAAGACACGCTGTCGTCCCCTGCGGTGGAGGGGCGCCCGTCTGCCTTGGGCGTTCCGATGTCGCTCCTCGCGAGCGCGATCTTCCTCTCGACCGGTGGCCCCGCGCGCGTGGTCACCGCGCTGGCGACGCGCGCGATTCCCGAGCATCCCGTCCTCTCGGCGGCGCACGATCTCGTATCGGGGATCACGCTCGCGGTCGCCGTGGCAGGTCCGCTCCTCGCCGCGGGGCTCGTGCTCGAGATTGCGGCGGCGTTGGTCGCGCGCGCGGCGTCGCCCGCGCAGATCCACACGCTCTTGGCGCCGCTGCGGGCGATCGGGGTGCTCGTCGTGCTCGGGGTGGTGCTGGATCGGGCGATGGGGGTGATCGCCGTGGCGATCGCCTCGAGCCCCTAGCATCGCGCCGCTGCGAATCGCTGCATCACCCGAGCGCGCGGTCGCGCTTCATTGCCAGTCGATGAAGTGTGGCGGGATCAAGAGGATCGCGGCGAGCACGAAGTAGAGGAGCTGAAGCGGCAGGATCCACTTGGCCCACGTCGCCCAGGGAATCCCCGCGAGCGCGAGGACGCCGATGGTGACGCCGCTGGTCGGGATGATCGTGATGCCGAGCTCTCCAAGCTGAAAGGCCAGGACGGCGGTCTGGCGCGACACGCCGACGAGGTCGGCCAACGGCGCCATGACGGGCATCGTCAACGCCGCCTGCCCGGTGCCCGAGTGGATGAAGAAGTTGATCACCGACTGAATCACCAGCATCTTCTGCGCGGCGAGCACCGGATGCGACGCTCGCACGAGCGGCGTCAGGGCGTGCAGCATCGTGTCGATGATGTGCGCGTCGCGCGCCAGGATGACGGTGCCGCGCGCCAGCGAGATCACGAGCGCCGTGCTCACCATGTCCTTCGCGCCGTGGATGAAGGCGGCCACGAGCTCGTCGGCGCTGAGGCCGGTGACCTTGGCGACGGCGAGCGTCATCACCAAGAACACCACCGCGATCTCCTCGATGAACCACTGGTAGCGGACGACGCCGAACACCATCGACGCGAGCGCGCCAAGGAAGATAATGAGAACGGCGCCTTGCGCGCGGGTCATGCCGCGGAAGTCGTCGAGGCCCGGCGCGTTCGCGTGCTCGAGCCGCTTGTGCCGATCGAGCGCGAAGGTCGGGCTCGACTCCGGCGAGCGCTTGACCTTGGCGGCGTAGATCATCATGAAGCCGATGGTGACGGCGGTGGCCGCGGCCCACACGATCATGCGGTAGCCGATCCCCGAGAACACCTGCACTCCGGCGATCCCTTGGGCGACGCCGACGTTGAAGGGGTTCAAGAACGCCGCCGCGAACCCTACCTGGGAGCCGACGAACGGGATCGCCACGCCGACGATCGAGTCGTAGCCGAGCGCCAGCGCCAGCGGCACGAAGATGAGCACGAAAGGGATCGCCTCCTCGCTCATGCCGAACGTCGCTCCACCAAGAGAGAAGAGCGTCATGAACCCCGGGATCAGCGCGGCGCGGACGAGGCGCGAGCCGGTGTGCGCCTTGGCGATGGCCTTGATGAGCGCGTCGACCGCCTGCGTCCGCAAGAGGACGCCGAAAGCGCCGCCGAGCAGGAGCACGAAGCCGATGATGAGCGCGGCGTCGACGAACCCCTTGAGCGGCGCCATCAAGAGCGCGACGGGCCCTTGCGGGCTGCTCGGAACGGCGTGGAAGCTCGCCGGATCGATGAGCGTGCGGCCGTTCACCAGGTGCGTCTCGTACTTGCCTCCCGGGATGAGCCACGTCGCCCCCGCGATGACGGCGAGGATCGCGAACAGGAGGACGAAGGTGTTCGGCAGCTTGCGCTTTGCCATCATCAGAGGCCGAGGAGCTTGCCGGTGCGAAGGGGCTTTTCGCCGGCGATCCGGGCGACCTCCATTCCGCCGTGGGCGTAGCGACGTGCGGCGCGCGCGAAGAAGGTGCCTGCGGTCGTCGCCGCCACCGTGGTCATCGTGCCGCCGAGCGGCTCGATCACGTCGACGAGCTCGTCGCCGGGGCGCACCTTGGTGCCGGGCTCGCATCGCCACGCGAGCACGCCGGGGTGCGGGGCCTTGACGCGCTCGACTCCCTGGAGCGGCGTCGCCGTGCAGCGCGGCGGCGGCAAGTCGGGCGGCGGCGCCTTCAGGTGCCCTCGGTGCGCGAGGAAGCCGGCTATCGCCTGCGAGTCCGCGCGCGCCAACGCATGGGATACGTCACGCTCGCCGCGCAGCTCGATCGTGACCGACATGCACGCGATCGGCACCGGGGTCGCAGCGCCGAAATGCTCCGCGAGCTCCGGCCACGGGCGGCCGCACGACTCGTCGAACGGATCGTCCCCCGACTCGTGCGCGAGGAGCAGCGCGCCGGCGCCGAGTAGCCTCGCGAGCGGCTCCGCCTCCGCGGCCATGTGCGTCCCCGCATACAGGTGCGGGAGGCCCTCGTGATCGCAGTGCAGATCGAGCACGAGATCGGCGTCCATCGCCAGGCGCTGGAGGAGCAGCTTCAGTGCGTCCCCTTCGAGGCGCGGCTCGGGGCTCGACAGGAGGCGCACCGCCTCACGGCGAATCGTCGCCTTGTTCTCCCCTGCCGAGGGCCCGAGCTTGCCCGCGAGCGCTTCCTTCAGCTCGGGCACGAGGTTCTTGTATCCGCGGTTGAAGTTGGTGCCCGTCGTCAGGTCGAAGCGGCCCAGCGCGTGCCCCAAGACGGTCTGGGCCAGGCCGATGGGGTTGGCGACGGGCACGAGGACGATCTCGCCCTCGATCTCGCCTCGCGCCTCGGCCGCCGCCAGCACCGCGCGCAGGTGGTGAGCAACGAGCATCGCCGGAACCTCGTCGGCGTGGAGCGACGCCTGGAGGTACGCCTTTGCGTCCGTCGTCCGCGCTCCATAGTGCAGGCTCACGAGCTCGCGGGTCGTCCCCGCGGCGATCGAGGGCAGCGAATGTAGCTCTGCGTGCATGCTCTCTCTCTACTCCGGTTGACGGTCGCGGTCGCGGTCGCGATTTGCGGTCGCGGAGCCTCCGACTCCGACTCCGATTCGTGCGACGCTGGCGCCCATGTCCGTGAAGAAGAAGAGCCTCGGCGCGCTCGACCGATCGTTCCTCACCGCCGAGAGCCGCGACGTGATGATGCACGTCGGCGGGCTGCTCGAGTTCTCGCCGCCGCCGGGAAAGACGCTCGGCTTCTACGGAAGACTCCGCGAGGAGGTCGCCGCGGTCACGGAGGTCGAGCCGCCGTTCGACAAGAAGCTCCTTCACCCCGATTTTCTGGGCAGCCCGACGCAGGCGTGGGTCACCGACGAGCGCTTCGACATCGACTACCACGTACGCCGCTCGGCGCTCGCGTCGCCCGGTGACGAGCGCGAGCTGGGGGTGCTGGTCTCGCGTCTGCACGGCACGCCGCTCGATTTTCATCGGCCGCCGTGGGAGGCGCACTTCATCGAGGGGCTCGAAGGAGGTCGCGTCGCGCTCTACGTGAAGATGCACCACGCGCTCATCGACGGGTACACCGGCATGCGCATCCTCCAGCGGAGCCTCTCGTCTTCGCTGCAAGACAAGGACACTCCGCTCTTCTTCGAACCGCGGCCGCACGACGACGCAAAGCGCGCGCCGGAGGGCGATCATGGGGCGCCCACGCTCGAGTCGCTCTTGCACACGGTGCGTGAGCAGGTCGGCGCTGCGAAGAGCGTCGGCCGAGCGATCATGAGCGTCGCGCGCGCGATCCGCAGCCGCGATGACGCGCTCGCGCACCCGCTCAAGGCCCCTAAATCAACGCTGAACCAGCGCATCTCGCGGAGCCGCCGCTTCGCCACGCAACGGGTCGACGCCGCGCGCGTGAAGCGGATCGCGACCGCCGCGGGGGGTACCGTCAACGACGTGGTGCTCGCGATCGCCGGATCCGCGCTGCGGCGCTTCCTCACCGAGCAAGGGACGTTGCCGGAGGCGTCGCTCGTCGCGATGGTGCCCGTCAACGTTCGCCCCAAGGACGATCCCGGCGGCGGAAACGCGGTGGGCGCCGTTCTGGCGACGCTGGCGACCGACGTGAAGAGCCCGAAGGAGCGCCTCGCGCGCGTCATCGAGTCGACGCAGCGCGCGAAGGCGATGCTGCAAGGCATGTCGAAGATGGCGATCATGCAGTACAGCGCGCTCGTGCTCGCGCCGATGATGCTGTCGTTCGTGCCGGGCGTCGCGGGGCGCATGCGGCCGGCGTTCAACGTGGTCGTGTCGAACGTGCCGGGACCGGAGACGCCGCTGTATTTCCGCGGATGGAAGCTCGACGAGATTTATCCGCTGTCGATCCCATTCCACGGCTACGGGCTCAACATCACGCTCCAGAGCTACGCCGGCTCACTCAACTTCGGCTTCACCGGCTGCCGCGACACCGTCCCGCATTTGCAGCGGCTCGCGGTCTACAGCGGCGAAGTGGTGAGTGAGCTCGAGCGGGCGTGGGGGTGCAGCTGACGGGTCAGAGCGGAATTCGGTAGCCGATCGTGAGGCCGGCTTCGTAGGCTTCGACCGCGCCGGTGAGGGTCGCGCAGTCGCCGATCGGCGTGCACTGAGGGGAGTCCGGGAGGATCCAACGGTCCGCGCGGAAGGCGGCGCCGGCGACCCAGCGCTCGGCGAACATCCAGCTGATGCCGCCCTGCACGCCGAGCGCGAAGCCTTCTGTGCGAACGGTGACTTGCTTGGTGCCGAGGATGGGCGGGACCGGATCGCCGATATCGGTGACGAAGCGATCGGCGATGACGACGCCGCCCATCGTGAGGCCGACCCATCCTTCGAGCCACTTGAGGTGCAGCGGCACGTAGCGACCTTCGCCGCCGAGGTAGAGGTAGCTGCGCGAGTGCGTGCGCGGGAGAGGTCCGAGGCCGCCGGCGTTGCTGTCGGACGTCGGGCTCGGCGCGAAGAGGGCGCCGGCGCCGAGCGCCCAATCGCGGTGGCCGCGGTAGAGGAGGTGGATGCCGGTCTGCAGGGTCGCGTCGCCTTTGCTGACGGTGCCGAGGAAGGGGACCTTGCCGCCCTTCTGGTTATTGGAGATCGGCGCGGTGGGCAGCGCGATGAAGCCGAGCTCGAGCTCGGCGATCGTATGCGGGCGATCGATGAGGACGCGGGCGAGCTGCTCCGACTCCGGCGCCTTCGCTTCCGGCGCCTTCGCCTCGGCTGCCTTCGCCTCAGCCGCCTTCGCCTCGGCTGCCTTCGCCTCAGCCGCCTTCGCCTCGGCCGCCTTTGCCTCGGCCGCCTTCGCCGGCTCCGCTTCGTCCGCGCGGGTGGCGCCGGCGGCGAGGAGACTTACGTGCATAATACACGCGACGACGACGGCCCGCATGCCGCTAGCTTACAGCCATTTTCCCGACGGCGTCGGCGGCGGTGTCGGCGGATCCCCGGAGGGCGTGGGTGCGGGGCCCGGAGCGCCCGCGGTGACGCCGCGGGCGGCACGGACCGCGTTGCCGTCGAGCTTCGCGTTGAACGTGATGTCGTATTTACCGGCCTCGAGGAAGCTGAACGACGCGCGGAAGATGCCGGTGCCCTCGGCGGACGCATTGAGCCGCGTCGCGCCGCCACCGGGGCCGGAGATGAGGAAGTGCGGATCCTCGGCGAGGCTCTTCGGCGCGCCGCCGCCGGACGCGATCCGCGCGACGAGATCGACCTGCTGACCCACGCGCGGCTTCGCCGACGACGCGTCGAGCGTGACGCGCACGCCGGCCGGCCCGATCGGACCGGGAGGCGGCGGACGCGGAGGCGGAACCTGCGCCGACGGCGGACGGAGCGGGATGGGCGGCGGCGTCGAGAGCGCGCTCGTCGCTTGTCCGACTGCCTGCTCGAGCTCCTGCACGAGGTGCTGCGCCGTCGTATCGCTGGGGTCGAGCTCCAGCGCCAAGCGCGCGAGGTGGAGGGCCTGCGTCAAGTCGCCCGAGAATTTACGGCCCAACGCCTCTTTGACGAGCTCATCGCTCGCGCGCTCGCGCACCTCGACGAGACGCGCGTCGGCGGGCCAACGCGACAGGCCATCGGTCGTGAGGTCCTTCACGTTGTCGCCGGGCGGCGCGTCCCATCGCTTGTGCTTCAGCGCTTCTTGCGCGCGCGCGATTTGATCGTCGAGGGAGCCAGCCGCGGCGCGAGGTCCCATCACGCCCGCCCGCCATCCGAACGCGACGGCGAGCGCCGCGCCGAGGAGGAAACAGAACAGCACGAGCACCGCCGCGCGCGACTTGCGACGACGCGGAGCCCGTCGCGCGTCCTCGTCGAGCTCCGGGGCGTCAGGCTTCGAGATTGTCGCGCCCGGTGCGGTCGCGGTCGGCGGCAAATAATACGGCGCACCTGCAGCCGCACGAAGCGGCGCCGGCGGCGGCGGTGAGTAGAGCACGTCGGGCGGCATCGTCGCGGGCGTGGTCTCGGCGAGCGGCGCGGGCGACGAGCGGCGCGCGGGCCGAATGGGCTCGCTCGACGGCGGCGCGGGGACGATCGGCGCCGACTCGTCGTCCAGCGTCTCTTCCGGCCCCTTGGGATCGGACGGCAGCGTCGGGCGCGGCGGCGAGAGCTGCGCAGCGAAGCCCGGCGGGGGAGTCCACTTTGTCGTCGGCGCGCTCGGCGCGGGAAAATACGGCGAGCCATTCTGCGGGCGGTTCGCAGGCGGCGGCGTCGGCGTCGGCTCCCTCGGCAGCGAAGGCGCGCTCCCCGAGGCCTCCGGCGTCCGCGCGAGACGCTCGCTCATCTCCGCGGAGAGCTCGAGCTGCTTGGTGCGCTGCATCGGCGGCAGCTGCATCGCGCCGCTCTGTCGCCCGCCAATGAGCCCCGAGCGCATGATCAGGTCGTCCGGCGACATCCCGCTCTCCCTCGCCGCGTCGATGAGCGCGCGGCCGAACGCGCGCGCATCGGGATCACGCGCGGCGGGAGACTTGGCGAGGTTTTTCATGATCGCCGCCGCGATCGGCTCCGGCACGTACGCGGAGCGCGCCATCGCCCGGAGATCGGGCGGCGCGTCGTGGATCTGTTGGACGAGGAGCGCCACCGCCTGGTCTCCCTCGAACGGCGTTCGCCCCGCAAGCATCTGGAAGAGCAGCGTCGCGATGCCGTACACGTCGCCCGCCGGACCGACCTGCTCGCCCTGCGCGCCCTCCGGCGAGATGTACCTCGCGGTGCCGAAGATGAGGCCCGCCGCCGTCGCCATCGATTGATCGCCCCAATTGAGGCGCGCGATGCCGAAGTCGAGGACCTTCACGTAGTCGGCGTCGTCGTGGCGGCGCACGAGCATCACGTTTTCGGGCTTCAAATCGCGGTGCACGACGCCCTGCGCGTGCGCTTCGCCGACCGCGTCGCAGAGCTGGAAGGCCGAGTGCATCGCGCGCGGCAGCGGCATCGCGCCACCGGCGGCGGCGAGCGCGCTCTGGAGTGACAATCCGTCGAGGTACTCCATCACGATGTACATGGCGCCGTCGGGCAGCTGCCCGGCGAGGTGCACTTGCACGACGTTCGGGTGCTGGAGGCGCGATGCCACTTTGGCTTCGCGATGAAAGCGCTGGACGAGCTGCTGGTTCGCGCTCAGCTCGCGATGGAGGATCTTCACCGCGACGTCGCGATCGATCCCTTTTTGGAACGCGCGATAGACGCGCCCCATCGCGCCGACTCCGGCGAGCTGACGAATCTCGATATGCCCTGAAATTTCGCGACCTAGATACGGGTCCGGCGCGTCAGGACCGCCTGCGTTCGCCGCGCCAGCAGCGGCGTTGCTGCTCAACGGAGTCCCATCGCTGGGACAGAAGAGCGCATCGGCGGCGTACCGTGCGCCGCACGTCGTGCACAGCTTGGACAGACTTACCGCGCGATTCACCCAGGGACCGGCTCCAATCGTACCCGTTCAGTGGCCACACGCAGCGAGTTTCATGCCACGAGTCACCGGGCACGCCACGAACGTCGTCCACCGCGATGGACTGCCCCATGCACCCACAGGCTGCGCTACGCTCCGGCGCTGGGCCCTCGGTAAAATGGCTCAGCTCACGCGATGCGCCCCTTTCCTCTCTGGCTACGCTGGCTCCTCGCCGCGATCCTTCTCGGATCCGTCGCCGCGGGCGCGGGCCTCGATGTGTGGATGCGCGGGCACACCCCTCGTGAAGTCCAGGCCATGCGCCTGGCCGGCGCGGGGCACTATGATAAGGCGGCCGAGCTGTACTTCCAGGAGCTCGAATCCGGTGACGTGACCGTCCCCCTCGTCGTCGCGTTCCTCGAAGCACAGACGCGGAGCGGCGCGCCTCCCCCGCACCGCCGCGCACGCGACGAGGACGGCACGCTCGAGACGTTCGACCACGGCAAGCGCAAGGCCGCCGAGAGCATCCGCGATCACGCGCTCGAAGAGATCCTGGACAAGCCGACGCTCGCGCCCGAGATCGCCCTGCTCGGTCGCTACTGGCGCGACGTGCTCGGGGGCGGCGTCCTCGCCGAGGATCAAGCGCGGGTGGAGGCAGCGGCGGACGGCGCGACGCCCACGCCCTGGGCCAACCACCTCTTGGCGAAGCGCGCCCTCGTGCGCGGCGACGCCGCGGAGGGGCTCCGTCGCTTCGAGCGCGAGGGCCTCGCGTTCGGGCGGTCCAACGACATCGCGATGATGTTCGCGCTGCTCGAGCGCGACCACGACTGGGAGGGGATCGGAAAGAAGCTCTCGGACACGCGCGTCGTGGCGCTCGCGGCGCCGTGGGTTCGCTTTCGGTACGCGGTCGAGTCGCGAAACTGGCCCGCCGTCGCGCGCCTCTCGTGGACCGTCGCGTGGGCAGGGCGCGTCACGCTGGGGACGTTTCTCCTCGCCGCGGTGTCGTGCCTGGCGTGGTTCGCGTTCTGTTTTCGCCTCGGCCGGGCGACCGAGCGTCCAGCGTTCCGCGTGCCGATTTTTCTGCTCGCGCCGGTGCTGGGCGCGCTCAGCATCGTGCCGACCGACGCGCTCATCGCGCTCCAGGAGTCGATCCTCCACCTCACGCAGACCGGCGACATGGGCCGCGACGCGCTCTTTTACCTCTTCGGCGTCGGCTTCCGCGAGGAGCTGTCGAAGCTCCTCCTCTTCGCGCCGCTCGTACCGATCTTGCGACGCGGAAACGCGACGAAGCTCGACGTCCTCGTCGCCGGCGCGCTCGTCGGCCTCGGCTTCGCGACGATCGAGAACCTCGCCTACTTCGCGAGCGCCGATCTCACGAACGCGATGGCGCGCTTCCTCACCGCGAACTTTCTCCACATGGCGCTCACCGGCCTCGCCGCCGCCGCGCTGTGGGAGGGCGCGCGCGATCCCGAGCGCCTCGGCTTCGACGCGTCCAAGACGTTCCTCACGATGGTGGCGATACACGGCGCCTACGATTTCTTCCTCTCGGCCCCCGGCGGCATGTCCTACCTCGGCATGGTCCTCTTCCTGGTGCTCGCGCGCATGTTCACCGGCGAGGTTCACCAGGTCCGCGGTCGCGCCGGGCGTGGACCGTCTCTCTTCGACGTCTTCGTGGTCGGCGCGACCTGCATCGCCGGCACGAGCTACGTCTACGCGTCGGCGATGGTCGGACCGCGCCTCGCCGCCGCCGCGCTCCTCGAAGGAATGATCGGCCTCGCCATCATCGCCTTCTTCTTCGTGCAGGAGCTGCGTCGGCTCTAAAGCACCTCAAGATCAGCCTATTTTCCGAGGAAAGCCCGCTGGCTCTTGTCCCAAGGGGCCAGGCGAGGTTACCTAAGGCCCAGTGTCCGAGCCCGATCCGCAGCAAGAACAGCCCGAAATCCTCGAAGCGGGGCAGGACACCTACAAGGTCGCGCTGCCGGCGGGAGATTTCGAAGGTCCCCTCGATCTTCTCCTGCACCTTTGCCAGAAGCACGAGCTCGACATCCTCGACATCCCCATCTCCTTCGTGACCGAGAAGTACCTCGAGTACCTCAGCGTCATGTCGCTGATGAACCTCGACGTCGCGAGCGAGTACCTGCTCATGGCCGCGACGCTCGCGCACATCAAGTCGAAGTCGCTGCTCCCTGCGCCGCCGCCGGGGCAAGAGGACGATCCGCTCCAAGAAGAAGAGGATCCGCGCCAGGCCCTCATTCGGCGATTGCTCGAGTACCAAAAGTACAAGCAGGCGGCGGCGGACCTCGCGGCGCGCGGCATCACCGGCGCGGACGCGTTCACGCGCGGCGTGGCGATCGACGAGGCGGTCCACTCCGGCCTCGCCCCGCTCGCGGACATCCCGCTCTACTCGCTCGTCGAGGCGTTCCAGGCCGTGCTCGCGCGGAGCAAGGTCAAGATCTCGCACGACATCCTCGCCGACCGAATCAGCCTCGCAGACCGCATCAACGAGCTCACCGACGCCCTTCGCGACAAAAAGCGTATCGTGTTCGACGAGCTCTTCACGGGGCTCACCTCCAAGTTCGACCTCGTGATCACGTTTTTGGCCTTGCTCGAGATGACCAAGCTCCGAATGACCCGCCTCTTCCAGACCGAGCCGCTGTCCCCGCTGTACGTAGAGCTCTCCGAGAACGCCGCGGACATCGCGCCGATCGACGCGCCGAGCGTCGACGAGGCCGCGCGCGAGGGCGTGACGTGAGCAAGAAGACGAAGAAGGGCAAGTCGTCGGCGCCGCCGCCGGAGCAAGGTGCGCCGCAGGTCGACGCGGCAGAGCAGGCAGAGCAGGCGGAGCAGGCAGAGCACGCAGAGCAGGCGCATCCCGAGCCGCCGCCGAGCCCGGCCGTCGACGACGCGATGCCCGAGGCCGACGTCGAGATCCGGGAAGCCACGAACGGCCTCGCCGACGACATGGACGTGGAGGCGACGGTGAACCTCACCGGCGACATCTTCTCGATCCCGGGGCGCGACGATCTCGAGGCGACGACGCAGACGGCGCTGCCGGACGCCGTCGCAGAAGGGCTGCCGCACGCGACGCGCAAGCACCTGCGGGGCCTGCTGGAGGCGCTCGTCTTCGCGAGCGATCACCCGATCAAGCCGAACGATCTGGCGAAGACCGCGTCGGCGCAGGTGAAGGAAGTGAAGGAGCTGCTCGAGGAGCTCCGCGGCGAGTACGTGAACCGCGGAGTTCAGCTCGAAGAGATCGCCGGTGGGTGGCTCTTCCGCACGAGCCCCGTCTACGCGCCGTTCGTGCGCGACCTGACGAAGCAGAAGCCGGTGAAGCTTTCACGCGCGCAGATCGAGACGCTCGCGATCCTCGCCTACCGCCAACCGGTGACACGCCCGGAGATCGACGAGATCCGCGGCGTCGACTCGGGCCCCGTCCTCAAGATCCTGCTCGAGCGCGATCTCGTGCGCATCCTCGGTAAGAAGGACGAGCCAGGCCGGCCGCTCCTCTACGGGACGACGACCGAGTTCCTCGAGTTCTTCGGCCTCAAATCGGTGAAGGACTTGCCGACGCTGCGCGAGTTCGCGGAGCTGACGGAGGATTCGCGGCGCGTCGTCGAGCAAGAGCTCGGCGAGACGTTGGAGACCGTGCAGGCTGCCGCGATCGAGGCCGACAAGATGGCCGAAGAGCACCCGAGCCCCGACATGCCACGCGACACGATCGCGCCCACGCCTCTCGCCGGGCACGACACCGGCGAGCACGCCGCGCACGACGAGCACGAAGCAGAAGACGAGCACGAGGCCGAGGCTCACCGCACCGACGCGAGCCCCGACAACGAAGAAGCGGGCTGACCGTCACTCGTCCGCGGCGGGATCGCTGTAGGCGGCGGCCATCTTCGTCACCTCGTCGCGCAGCTTCTTGTGCGCGGCGAGCTTTCTCACGAGCTCCCAGAACGCGGCGTCGGTCAGCGTCTTGATGGGGTCCGTCCCCTTGGATTTGCGCGGGATGGCGCCGGGCCCCTTCTTCCGCAGCTGCTCCATCTTGTCGATGAACGGCTTGGTCGGGAAGAGCTCACCCTTCTCCCACATGAGGACCGTCACCTGCTCGAGGCCGAGGACGGCGGCGAGCTCCTTCGCGGTGCACGCCAGCTCTTTTCGCAGCGCCTTCAGCTCGTCGGGGGTCACCCGTTACGGGCTACCTTGCGGAGGCGGCGCACCGCAAGCAAGATCGCACCCCCGATCGCGGCGAAGAAGAGCAGCGTCGGCCCGGCGCGGAGGCCGGTCGTCACGAGGCCCATCGACACGATCTTCACGCCAGTGACGCCGTCCTTCGCGGCCTCCGAGATGCGCTCGCCGACGCCGGGCTCGACCGGAAGGGCGCTCGGGCGGTGCATCGTGATCTCGAGGGTCGCGAGATCGACGCGGCCCTGCGCGACGCGCTGATCGGCCTCGAGGCGCTCGACGCGCTGCCGGACGTCGGCGAGGGCGCGCTCGGCGGCGAGGACGTCCGTGATGGATCCGCTCTTCTCTTCGAGGAGCTTCAGGATGCGCGTCTCCTCGATGCGCGCAGACCGGAGGCGCGCGTCGAGATCGGCGATCGCGTCGGTCACGTCGATCGACTGCTCGCTCTCGCGAACGATCGAGCCTTCGCCCGCGAGCTGCGCGCGCGCGTTGCGGAGCTCGGCGGCGGGGATGCGCAGGACCATGTGGGTGGAGGTCCCGTCGTCCTTCGAGTCGGCGACGTAGCCGCCGTTCGATCGCGCGAAGTCCTCGAGCTTTCCGGCGATCGCCTTGGCGCGCTTGGTGTCCGTCAGCTCGAGCTCGATCTGCGCGTGGACCTCCAGCAGCGCGAGGCGACCCGCCGGCCTCGCGTCGGTCGCACCCGGCGTCGACTGCGCGACGGGAGCGGTCGGAGCGGATACCCCTGCCGCGGCGGGCGCGTCGGCGGATCGATCCGCCTTCTTTCCGCACCCGACGGCGAGCGGCGCAAGGACGAGGAGGGCTACGGCGGCGAACGCACGGGGGCTCGGCTTCATGAGGAGAGAACGCGCAACGCGCGCCCCGCCTTACACCTCGCGAATCAACGGCTTTTTATGGTGGATCGTCAGCCGACCGAGCCGGCCACCGTCATCTTCGCGACCCGGAGGGTCGGCGCCGCGGTCGAGGTGCGAAGGTCCAGATCGCTCCCGATCGCGTCGATACTCTTGAAGAGATCGTCGACGTTGAGCGAGATCGTGACTTCGCTCACGGGGAAGGTCAGCTCGCCGTTCTCGATCCAGAAGCCGCTCGCGCCGCGCGAGAAGTCGCCGGTCACCGCGTTGAAGCCGAAGCCCATCATGTCGGTGACGTAAAGGCCGCGCTTGGTCCCTTTCACGATCGACTCGGGCGAGTCCTTACCGGGCTGCAAGATGAAATTGGTCGTGCTGCACGAGACGCCCGCGCCGCCGCCGCGCCCTGCGCTGCCGGTGCTCTCGCGCCCGAGCTTGCGGGCCGAGTAGCTGTCGCAGAGGTAGGTGCGGAGGACGCCCTTCTCGACGACGACGTTCTTGCGGCTGGCGAGGCCTTCGCCGTCGTACGGACGCGAGCCAGGCGCGCGCGGGATGAGCGCATCGTCCACGACGTCGACGAGATCGCTCGCGACCTGGGTGCCCTCGCGGCCGACGAGGTAGCTCGCCTTTCGCCAGATCGAGCTGCCCATGATGCACCCGGCGAGCATGCCAAGGATGGAGCGCGCGGTGTCGGGATCGAAGACGACCGGAAACTCGCCGGTCGTGACGCTCTTGGCGCCGAGCTTGCGCACCGTGCGGCGCGCCGCCTCTTCGCCGACCTTGGCGGGGTCGTCCATCTCTGCGAGGAAGCGCTTGGCCGTCCAGTGGTAGCCGCGTCGCTTCTTGCCGCCGACGTCCTCGGCGACCGGCACGACGGAGAGCGACGCGTACGATCCCTTGTACGCCGCACGAAATCCGCTCGAGAGCACGATCGCCGCGCCGCCGGCCGTGCGACCGAACGTGGCGCCTTCGCTGTTGGTGATGCGCGCGTCCTGCTTGCGCGCGGCGTCCTCGCCCTTCTTGGCCATCGCGATCGCCTGCGCGGCGTCGACGCTCCCGCCCGCCGGATCGAACAGATCCAGCTCCGGCGCATCCTTCGGATTCATGAGGAGCTTCGGATCGGCCGGCCCTGCGAACGGGTCTTCCTGCGACAGCTCCACGAGCTCGATCGCGTCTTTGACGAAGCGATCGATGCCGTGCTCCGTGAGATCGCTCGTCGACGTGATCGCGACGCGCTTCCCCTTCATGACGCGCATCCCCGCCGAGCGGTGGCCCGCCTCCTCGACCAGCTCGGGCTCGCCGAGGCGGACCTTCGCCGACAGCTCGCGTCCCGAGCGAAGCATGCACTCGGCCACGGTGACGCCGCCCTTGGTGGCGCGCGCGACGATGCGGTCGCCGAGGTCGAGCAAGCTCTTCAGCTCTTCGTCGTGGGAAGCACTCATTGGGAGATGAGCCTAGCACTGGTAACGTCGGCTTCGCACCTCGCAAGGAGACGTCACGATGAAGGTCCGCGCCGCCGTCGCATTCGAACCGAAGAAGCCTCTCACCATCGAGACGATCGACCTCGAGGGTCCGAAGTCCGGCGAGGTGCTCGTCGAGATCAAGGCGACCGGCATCTGCCACACCGACGAGTTCACGCTCTCCGGTCGCGACCCCGAGGGGCTCTTCCCCACGGTGCTCGGCCACGAAGGCGCGGGCGTCGTCGTCGACGTCGGACCGAACGTCACTTCGCTCGCGAAGGGAGACCACGTCATCCCGCTCTACACACCGGAGTGCCGGCAGTGCTCGTACTGCACGAGCGGAAAGACGAACCTGTGCCAGGCGATCCGCGCGACGCAAGGCAAGGGCCTCATGCCGGACGGGACGAGCCGCTTCTCGTTCGGCAAAGAGAAGCTCCACCACTACATGGGCACCAGCACCTTCGCGAGCCACACCGTCGTGCCGGAGATCGCGCTCGCGAAGATCCGCAAGGACGCGCCGTTCGACAAAGTCTGCCTCATCGGCTGCGGCGTGACGACGGGCCTGGGCGCCGTCTTCAACACCGCCAAGGTGAAGCCGGGGGACAACGTCGTCGTCTTCGGCCTCGGCGGAATCGGCCTCAACTGCATCCAGGCCGCGCGCATCGCCGGCGCCGACCGCATCGTCGGCGTCGACTTGAACCCCAAGAAGCGCCCGCTCGCCGAGAAATTCGGCATGACGCACTTCGTGAACCCCAAGGACGTGAAGGGCGATCTCGTCGCCCACCTCGTCGAGACGACGAACGGCGGCGCCGACTACACCTTCGAGTGCATCGGCGACGTCCGGGTCATGCGGACCGCGCTCGAGTGCTGCCACAAGGGGTGGGGCGAGAGCATCATCATCGGTGTCGCCGGCGCCGGCGAGGAGATCGCGACGCGTCCGTTCCAGCTCGTGACCGGCCGCGTGTGGCGCGGGACGGCGTTCGGCGGCGCCAAAGGCCGCACCGACGTGCCGAAGATCGTCGACTGGTACATGGACAAGAAGATCGACATCGACAGCCTCGTGTCGCAGGTCATCCCCCTCGAGAAGATCAACGAGGGCTTCGCGGCGATGCACTCCGGCGAGGCGATCCGCACAGTCGTCACGTTCTGACGCGCGGCTTCTGGCTCACGGGACCTTGACGATTCGCGTGAGCGTTTTGGGGAGCGCGAGCGGCGTCTTGGCCTTCACGTACCCGACGACGACATCGGTCAGGAGCTCCCGCGTGAGGGTCGGCACCTCCTCGGCGAGCGCCGGATAGCCGAGCTCTCCGCGGCTGAGCGCGTCGGTGAGGACCACGGTGTAGAGCGTCGGATCGTTCGGCGACACGATCTTGCCGCCGTCGAGCGTGACCGTCTTCACCCTCATCGTGCCCGCGTCGGCCGCTATGGTGTAGGTGAACGAGAAGCCGCTCACTTGGAGGAACCCGGCATCCTTCGTCGGCGTGACGGCGACGCTCTTCTCGAGGATTTGCCAGAGCGCCTGTCCGGAGATCTGGCGAACGACGGCGGAGTCGCCTCCGGTGAGGAGGAACGTCGCGACGTCGCCAACGACGAGATCGTAGGGCGCGGTCGTCCGGTTCAGGTTGGCCGGCGCCTTGTACGCCGAAGGGAGCGGCGAAAAGATGCGTGATCCGGGGACGAGCGCGAGCTGCGTGCCGTAGCGGATACGCATCGCGTCGGCGACGAGATCGCCGAGAGCCGTCTCCTGGATCTGATCGCTCGTCGCGTCGTGGGGGAACGCGTCGGTCGCCACGGCGATCATCGTGTCGAGCAGCGGACCCACCTCGCCGCCGGCGGCCTGGAGGAGATCCTGCGCCGTCTTGTCCGGCTTCACGACCGCGGCCTCACAGAAGCCGGACGCCGAGTTGCACGAGTGCGTCGCGTCAGGGCACGGCGCGCTCGGGCACGCGCAGGTGGCCGCGTCGCCGCAGACCGGTCGAACGACGTCGTAAGCGAGCGGCTCCACGATCTCGGGCAGGCCCTGGAGCGTGGGAATGCCCTTCTCGACGTGGAGCTTCACGCGCGCGTAGGTGCGCCCTTTGTTCCGGTTTTGCACCACGGTCACGCCGCCGACGGTGGTGGCGTAGGCACGATCGGTCTCGCCGCCGAAGAGGAGATCGATGCCCTTCAGCTGGCCGGCGAGCTCGATCAGCGGGCCGGTCGGCGCGGCGCCCGACACATCACCAGCACCCACGTTCGCGAGCGCGACGACGAGATCGGCGCCGACCAGGCGAGCGTTTGCCGCGGCCTCGTTCGCGGCGGCGGCGGTGCCGAGGAGGTCCTTGGTCCCGCGGACCGCGATCTCCTCGAGGTTCGACGCGAACTGGAGCTCGGCGAGGGCCCAGTCGGTGAGGCCGAGCACGGCGACCTTGATCGGCGCCGACGCGTCCCCGGTGCCCACGTCGACCAGGAGGAATGGCGTGACCGGACGAGGGCCGAGGACTTGGATGACCTTCTCCAAGTTCGTCGACGTGACACGGAAGCCGCCCACGTCGAGAAGCGTCGAGAGCTGCGTCGCGCCGCGATCGAAGTCGTGCGGCCCGAGCGCGCCGGCGGTGACCCCGAGCAGAGCGAGTCCCTTTGCGGCGAGGAGGTCGCCGGTCGCGCTCGACAAGAGGGGCGTCGACCCGAACGCGTCGCCCGACGAGAAGACCAGCGTGTTGGGGCTCTGCGCCCGCTCACGCGCGAAGTAGGTGGCGAGCGCCGGCAGGCCTCCGTACCGCCGCGGAATGCCGGTCCCGTCGGGCTCGACGATCGTCTCGACCTGTCCTCGCCAATCGGAGAGCGCGAGGATCACGAGATCGGCGTTGCCGCGTCCGGTGATGCCCTCGCCCTCGTCGCCCGCGTCCAGCGCCCCGTCCGCCGTCGCCTCGTCGCTCGCGTCGCCGACAGGTGCGGGCACCGTATCGGAGGTCGTTCCGCACGCTGCGGCCGCCGACAGCCCCAGCGCCGCCGCTCCGATTAGGCCAAGAACCCGCCCACTCATCGATCCTCAATGTAGCGCGATGACGGCCCAGCGATCAGATCGGATCGTGTACGCAGCGGAACGCGGTCGGGGTCGTGATGTCGGTCGGGTATTTCTTCCGGCCGTCGCAGAAGTTCACCGTCTGGTAGATGCTCGGCATGTAGAGCTCGGTCGTCCACACCGTCGCCGAGCTCGGCACTGCCGGGAACGCGGCCTGATCGGTGGCGGGATCGCACGTCGGGCAGCCGCTCAGGCCTCCCTGTTGATAGAGGAGGGTCGCGAGCTCCGTGTACGACGGCAGGCGCCAGCTCTTGAGGCCCGCGAGGACGAGGTTCGCGCAGAACACTCCCGCGACGTCGTAGACGGCAGGTGCCTGGAGGCCGCGTTGCCAGAGTCGTCGTCCGTTCTGCAGGTCGACGACGACGTCGGTCGTCACCGCGTAGCGCCCGGCCTGGTTGCACGACGCCTGGGCGCAGGCCACCCCGTTGCTCGAGCACGTGACGGTGTCGTCGCCGCACGCGCCGGTGGCGCACGACTGAGCCAAGAGGCACGCCTTGCTGCACGCGCCGCAGTGCGCCGGATCGCTCGAGAGGAGCGACGTCTCGCAGCCATCGGCCGCGGTCTTGTTGCAGTCGCCGTATCCCGCGGCGCACGCGCCCATCGTGCAAGTGCCACCGGTGTCGCACGCCACCTGAGCGTGGGGCGCGACGCACGCCAACGCGCAGTCGCCGCAGTTCGCGAGATCGCCGCCGCGAACGAACGTCTCGCAGCCGTCCGCGGGGCCGCCGCGGCAGTCCTTGTAGCCGGGATTGCACGCGCGAACGGTGCACACGCCATCGACCATCTCGGCGGTCGCGTTCGGCCGCGTGCAGGCGGCCCCGCCTTCGACCGGAGTCTCTCCGCCGCCTTCCGATCCGTCCGCGCCGCCGTCGGTCGCGACGGGACCCGGCTCGGAGAGGCCGCTCAGCGACGTGCACGCGCTCGCGAGCCCCGCCGCACCGAGCAGCCACACGACGAGGGCAGCAGCGCGCATCGCCTGAAGCGTACCACGCGATCGGCTCGAGGGCCGGTCCGCGCCCTCGCGTCCGCGCTTCAGCCAGGCAGGTTCGCGAGGAAATCCGCGATGAGGGGCAGGGGAAGAACGCGATGCGGCACGCCCGCGCGAACCGCTGCGCCCGGCATGCCGTAGACCACTGCGGTCTCTTGCGCCTCGGCGATCACGGTCCCGCCGACGTCGCGGATCGCCTTCGCCCCTTCGACGCCGTCGTCCCCCATTCCCGTGAGGATGACGCCGACCGCGCGAGGCCCCGCCGCCGCCGCCGCGCTCTTGAGGAGGCGATCGGCGCTCGGCACGTAGCGATCGTTCGCGGTCGCCGGGCCGACGCGAAGGCGATACTCGTGACCGACGAGCGCGACCTCCATGCACTGGCGTCCGGGACACACGAAGCCGGTGAGCCGCGCGACGGCGTCGCCGTCCTGTCCCTCCGAGGTCCGCACGGGCCCCTTCTTGTCCAGGCGCTCGGCGAAGGTGCGCGTGAACTTGTCGGGCATGTGCTGCGCGACGACGAGGCCGCCGCTCCACGTCGGCGGGATCTTGCTGAAGATCTCGAGCAGCGCGCTGGGGCCGCCCGTCGAGCTCGCGATCGCAACGAGGTGCTTCGGCGTGACGTACTTCTCGCTCGGCTGCGCCGCGCCCTCGACCTGCGGCCGCCCGTCCACGTTGAACGAGCCGCTCATCCCGCGGCCGCGCTGCGACAACGGCGCCGTGAAGGTCGGGCGGAGGCTGCGCACGAGGCGAACCTTCGCGAGGATCTGCTCGCGCACCTCCGTCGCGTCGGGCGCGATCTGGGCGGTCGGCTTCGCGACGAAATCGAGCGCGCCGATCTCGAGCGCCTTGAAGACGTTCTCCTTCTGCGAATACGAAGAGACGACGATCACCGGCGTCGGCTGCTTGCTCATCAAGATGCGGAGGAACGTGAAGCCATCCATCCGCGGCATCTCGAGGTCGAGCGTGATGACGTCCGGCTTCAGCATCGTGACGAGGCGAAGGGCCTCCTCGCCGTCGGCCGCCTTGCCGACCACCTCGACCTCCGGCGTGCTCGCGAAGACGTCGGCGATGTTGCGGCGGTTGTACGCCGAATCGTCGATGATCAAGAGCCGGATGGGCGGTAACGGTGCAGTCATGTACGCGCTTCTATCGACCGTACCCTATTCGGTGCCCGGGGCGAAGGGCTTGGGCTTCCGGTAGACGAGATCCTCTTTCAGATGGAGGAGCTCGAACGCCGTCGACACGTTGAGGAGCGACTCGGAGTGTCCGAGAAGGAGGACGCCGCCCGAGTAAAGGCGCTCATGGAACGTGTCGATGGCGTGGCGGCGCTTCTCGGTGTCGAAGTAGATGAGGACGTTGCGGCAGAAGATGGCGTCGGCGCGGCCGAGGAGGCGCGCCTTGTCCTTGTCGAGGAGGTTCATCTGCCCGAACTGGCACATGGCACGGATGGGGTCCGAGACCTGGTGCCCATCCCGCGTGACGACGAAGAACTCGCGCTTCACGTCGTCGGGCGTCGCACGGAAGGCTCCGGCGCCATAGATGCCCTTGCGCGCCGATGCGACGCACCGCTTGCTGAGATCCGACCCGTACACGCGCACGTCCCATCCGACGAAGAGGCCCGACTGACGGACGAGGATCGCGATCGTGTACGCCTCCTCCCCGGTCGAGCACCCTGCGCTCCAGATCGCGAGGCGCTTCCTCGGGCGGGCCTGGGCGGCGAGCATCGGCAAGAGCTCGGTCTTGAACGAGCGGAGCTGGTAGTCCTCGCGAAAGAAATACGTCTCGTTCGTCGTGAGGAGCTCGACGGCCTCCTCCCACTCGGCCATCGCGAGCGGATGAAAGCGCAGGTACTGGTAGTACTCCGCGAACGTCGAGAGCTTGAGCGCGCCGAGGCGCTCGCGGAGGCGGCGCTCGAGCGAGAAGCGCGCCTCGGGGCCGAAGTGGACGCCGATCTTGGCGACGAACAAATCGCGGAGGAGCCGGTACTCCTCCGGCTTCAGCGGGATGTCACTGGGGCCGAACAGCGAGCTCTTGCGCACCGCTACTCCACGATCTCGTGCGGCGGCGTCATGAGCGCGTCGGTGAGCGCGGCGCGGACCGCCGGATCGCGCTCGCGGACGAGGCGGGCGCGGAGGAGCGCCTGGGCCCCGGCGCCGCCGGCGTTGCCGAGGAGCTCTCCCGCGAGCCTGCGGACGTCGGCGCCGGAGTGATCGAGGCACATCCCGAGTCGCGCGAGCGCGCGGGCGTCGGGGACGCGCGCCACCTCGGTGAGCGCCAGCTTCACGACCTCCGGATCGGTGTGATCGAGCGCCGCGAAGAGACCGTCCTCCCGCGTGCGGCCATCCATTCGTCCGAACGCCTCGACGGCCGCGCACGCGATCTCCGGTCGGGCGCTCGACACGAGCGGGAGCGCGGCGCCCATGAAGCGCTCGGGATCCGCCGCTCCGAGCGCGCGCAGCACCGCGGAGACGAGCGCCGGATCGGTGGCCGTCGCGGCGAGGCGCTCGAGCGGCTCCGCGCGCAGCAGGCGACCCAGCGCGCGGACGGCGATGAGCACGACCTCCAGCTCCTCGTCGGCGAGCGCGAACGAGGCCGCCTCCGCCGCGGCGTCTCCGCCGATCGTCGCGAGCGCCTCGAGGGCCGCCTTCCGTGCGAGGACGCTGCCCTGCGCGAGCGACGTCCGCAAAAATCCGAGATCCGCGTCGGTCGGCGGGCGCCCTCCGCGCGCCGTCGCATCGATCAGGACGCACCCGCACGCCGCATCCGCGCCGGTGGACTCCAGCGTCCCGAGCAGCTTCGCCGCCGCCGTTCGCTGCCGCGAGGCGATGGAGAAGAGCGCCGACAGCGCCGCGCTCGCGACCCTGGGGTCGTCGTGCTTCGCGAGGGGGACCACGACCACGAGCTCCGCGTCACCACCCGCGATGGCGATGCCTTTGAGCGCGCCGGCGAGCACGTCATGCTGCGGGGAACGCAGCGCTTCGCGGAGCTGCGCGACGACGTCCGATTCGTGCCCGAGCGCGAGCATCGGCATCATCGAGATCGACGCGCCGCGCGCGGCGGGCAACGCGGTGCGGCTCGCGGCGAGCGCGGGAGCGACGGCACGCTGCCCGAAGAGCGTGAGCCCGAGCTCCGCGCGCTCTGCGAGCGCATCGTCCGCGAGCGCGTCGACCAGCAGCGCCACGTCCTCCTCCGCGCGCGCAAGCCCGAGCACGACGAGCGCGGCGCCGCGCAGCCTCGTGTCCTCTTCGCGCGCCCACGCCCGCGCGCGGGAAATCGCGGCATCCGAGGGCGCAACCACGCTGCGGATCTGCGACAAGACGTCCTCGTCGTCCACCTCGAGGAGCACGTCGCCGAGGAGGAGCGCCGCGTGCGCCGCGGTCGCGTTGGCCTTGTCGGCGAGCGCCTCCGCGAGCGCGACCAGCGCCGCCGGTTCACGCGAGGTCACGGCGGCCGAGAGGGTGTAGCGCCGGAGCAACGGATCGCGCGCGAGCGGCGCGAGCCGCGACCACGGAACGCGCGCCTCGAGCGCCGCGAGCGCCTCGAGCACGCCGAGCACCACGCTGGGCTCGCCGTCACCGAGCGCCACGACCAAGGCCGCCGACGCGAGCTCGCGGGCTTCGTCGCCGCTGGCCCCCGCGCGCCCGAGCGCCTCGGCCGCCGCCGCTCGTACGTTCGCGTCGACATCACGAAGGCACTCCGACAACGCCCGCGCGCCGCGCGGATCCGGCACACCGCCGAGCACCTCGATCGCCAGCTTCTTGCCGTCCGCGTCGAGCTTCGCGAGCTCGGCGACGACGCTCGGGAGCGCGTCTTGTCCGATGCCGACGAGGGCTTCGACCGCCGCGTTGCGGAGCCCTACGTTCTCGCCGTCGTGCATGGCCGCGACGAGCGCGGCGATCGCGTGGTGCCGCGGCTCCACCGACGCCGCGACCTGCGCTCCCTCCTTGCGGACCCGCCAGTCCTCGTCGGCGAGGGCCCGAACGAGGAGCGTCGCCGCTTCCTTGCCACGCAGCTTCGCGATCTCCTGCGTCGCGACGCGCCGCGCCTCCGGCTCGACGTCGGACAAGCGCGCCGCGATCGACGCGGCCGTCACGTCCCCCCCTTCCGGACGAGCCCGAGCGGCGCGAGGCTCGCCGCCAGCGCGCCGCTCTCCGCGAGATCCGCCGTGAGATCCCGGAAGCGGCGCACGTCGAGCACGAACACCAGGGCCCCGTCGTGTTTGGCGACGCCGACGATGCCGCGGTGCTCCTCCCCTCCCCCGAGCGCCGGCGCCGGCTTGATGTCGAGACCTCCGAAGACGTCGGTGACCGCGTCCACGATGAGCGCCGAGATACGACCGCCCAAGTCCACGAGGATCCATTTCGTGCGCCGGGTCGCGACCGTCTCGGGCAGCCCGAAGCGCGCGCGCATGTCGACGACGGGGACGACCTCTCCTCGAAAATCGGCGACCCCGCAGATCCCGGCGGGCGCGCGAGGGAGCGCCACGATCGGGAGCGGATTGGAGATCTCGCGCACGAGGCTGATGACCACGGCGTACTCGACGTCCCCGACGATGAAGCCGACGAGGTTCTTCGTGGGATCGTGCCGCTGCCGCTGCCCCATCGCTCAGCCCTCCAGGATCGGTTTGAGATCGAGGAGGATGAGGATCGCGCCGGTAGGACGTCCGATGCCTGCGATGTGCGCCGGCTGCTCACCGCCGAGCACGCTGGCCTGCTCGATCTCGGAGTCCGCGAGGCGGTACACCTGCACGACCTCGTCGACGAGGAGGCCCATCGGATCGTTCTCGCTGGCCGAGGCGACGAGGAGGATGCGCGACTTGGGACCGATGGGCGCCTCGATGAGGTTGAACCTGCGGCGCAGGTCGACGACCGTGACGAGCCGCCCGCGCACGCTCATCACGCCGAGGATCTGGCGCGCCGCCCGCGGCACTTCGGTGATGGGCGGGGGCTTCAAGATCTCCGCGATCACGCCGATCGGCACGGCGTACATCTCCGTGGCGAGGAGGAACGTGAGGTACTCGGTGCGCTTGCCGAGCTCCCCTGCGCGACGCATCGCTGCGCGCGGCTCGGCCCCGCGCCGCGTCAGGAGCGCCATTGCGCGCTCCCTTCCATCGTGCTGGCGTGGCGCGTCTCGTTTCCGGCGAGCACCTCGTCGAGGAGCGCCGCCGCGTCGAGCACGAGGCCGACGCGTTGATCGCCGAGCTCGGTGGCGCCGGCGAACCCCTTCACGTTCTTCAGAGATTTTCCGAGCGCCTTGATGACGATGTCTTGCTGACCGACGAGCCGGTCCACGACGAAGCCGAGACGGCGCAGGCCGACGCGCCCGATGACGACGTACGACTTGGCGCCGTCCGCCTTCGGCTCGTGACCGAACATCTTGTAGAGGCGACAGATCGGCAGCGTCGCGCCGCGCACGGTCATCACCTCGCGCCCCTCGACCACCCGCACGAGCGACTCGTCGAGGACGATGGCCTCCTCCACGCTCGCGAGCGGCATGCAGTACGTGCGGCCGCTGACGTGAAGGACGAGCACGCTGATGATCGCCAGCGTGATCGGCAGAGTGATCGTGATCTTCGTTCCGATCCCGACATCGCTCGTGATGTCGACGATCCCGCCCAGCGCCGCGATGTTCGTCTTGACGACGTCCATGCCGACGCCGCGGCCGGACAGGTTCGTCACGTCCTCTTTCGTGGTGAAGCCCGCCGTGAACACGAACGCGAGGATCTCGCGCGAGGTCATGGCCTGCGCTTCCTCGGGCTGCGCGAGGCCGAGGCGCACCGCCGCGCGCCGGATGACGTTCGGATCCATCCCCGCACCGTCGTCCTCCACCTCGAGCACGACGTGGTTCCCCTTTTGGAAGGCGTTGAGCGCGATCGTGCCTACCGGTGGCTTGCCGACGCGGAGCCGATCCTCGCGCGTTTCGATGCCGTGATCGATCGCGTTCCGCATCATGTGCATGAGCGGATCGGAGAGCTCCTCGACGATGAGCTTGTCGATCTCCGTCTCGGCGCCGGTGATGACGAGGTTGACCTGCTTGTCGTGCTCGCGTGAGATCTGCCGGACGATGCGGGCCAGCTTGTCGAAGACCTGGCCGAGCGGGACCATGCGCACCTCGAGGATGCCGTTCTGCATCTGCATGAGGTGGCGGTCGAACGTCCGGTGCATGCGCTGGAGCTCGACGGAGAGCTCTCGCCACTCGGCGCGTCCGCGAGCGCGCTCGGTCAAGCGGAGCATCACGGTCCGCACGATCGCCAGCTCGCCGACGATGTTCATCAGGTGATCGAGCTTGCGGATGTCGACGCGGACGGTCTGGCTGATCGACCGCAGCGACAGGTCTCCACGGGCGCCCTGGCCTTGCCCCGCCGGCGGAGCGAGCGACGCGAGCTGCGGCGGCACCGTCGCGCGCTGGCGATTCTTCGAGTCGAGGTCGCGCGGCGGAGCGAACATCTCCGCCGCGAGCGCCGGCGCGATCGACGGCATCGACGGATCCAGCGGCGGCGACGAGGGTACCGCCGAGGCCGGCCCTTCGTCGCGCCGTCGCACCTCGTCGATCGAGACGTTCGGACCGCTGATCGCCGCGCGAAGCTGCTCGATCGGCGCGCGGCTCGCGAGGAGGATCTCGAGCTCGATCGTCTCGATGTCGCCGCCCGTCCCCGTCGGCAGGTAGGTGATGATCTCCCCGTGCGGCCGCGCCCGCGCCTTGAGGTCGTCGAGCGACGAGTCGATCGACGCGAGCGAGAACTGCACGTGGATGCGAAAGAGCGACAGACCGGACTGGATGTTCGCGCGGAGGCGGTGCTCCTCGTACTCGGTGAGCACGCCGAGGAGCCCCGGATCGAGCTCGTATTGCGCGACGAAGCTCGGCCCGCCCCCCTCGCGCTGCTGCGAGACCTGCCCCAGCTTGACGAGGAGCGCCTTCACCTCGGTGGCCGGCTCGGGCCCATCGCCCTTCACCGCCGACAGGATGCGCCCGTAGAGCTCGACGGACTGGAACAGCAGATCGAGGACCTGCTCCGAAAGCTCGATGCGCCCCAGGCGAAGATCGTCGAGGAGATCCTCGAGCTCGTGCGAGAGCCCGCTCATCATCGTCGCGCCGAAGAGCCCCGAGAGGCCCTTCATCGTGTGCACGGCGCGGAAGACGTCGTTGACGAGCTCGGGGTCGCTGCTCTTCCGCTTGACGATCTGATCGAGGAGGAGAAGATCGCGGCTCAGGCCGTCGACGATCTCCTGCGCTTCGGAGAAGAACTCCTCACGCGCCTTGTCGCCGCCGTCCCCCCGTCCGCCGCCGAGCTCCGCCATCGGTCACGCGCCCTTGTCGAGGGGCGCACCGGGAGCGAGGAGCCCGCCGATCGCGGCTCGCAGCTCTTCGGGCGTGAAGGGCTTGCGAACGTAGGCGTTGGCGCCGAGCGCGAGCCCGCGATCGACGTCGCGCTCGGTCGCCTGCGTCGAGATGATGACGAGCGGCGTGTCCCTGTGGTGCTCGCTCTTGCGGATGAAGTGGATGAGCTCGAGGCCGTTGATGTCCGGCATGTTGATGTCGGTGATGATCAGGTCGAACTTGCCGCGCGGGAGCAGGCGCATCGCGTCGAAGCCGCAGGTCGCCTCGACGACCTCGCAGCCGCCAAACCGATCCGCGAAGGCCGGATCCTCGAGGATGCCTCGCACCAGCGCGCGGGCCGCCGCGGAGTCTTCGACGACGAGGAGCTTACGCATACCCATCGCAGATCTTACTACGGGGCCCCCGACCGGGCCGCAAATCTGGCAAATGTGGAGTTATCATCGGGCGGTGCAGCATCTGCGGGCAAAGACGGCCGCCGCGCTCGTCATCGGAAACGAGCTCCTCTCCGGCAAGGTCGAGGAGGCGAACGTGGCGGTCCTCGCGCGGACGCTGCGCGCGCTGGGCGTAGAGCTCCGCCGTGTCGTCACGATCCTGGACGACAAGGCCGAGATCGCGCGAGAGGTGCGCGCGCTCTCGGCGACGCACGATTGGCTCTTCACGTCGGGCGGCGTCGGCCCCACCCACGACGACGTGACCATCGAGGCGGTCGCCGCCGCGTTCGACGTGCGCGCGGTGATCTCACCTCCGATGGAGCAGATGCTGAGGGATCACTACGGCGACCGCGTCACCGAAGGGCACCTGCGAATGGCGCTCATCCCCGAAGGAGCGGAGCTCGAGGCGACCGAGGAGGTGCGCTGGCCGACCGTGCGCATGCGGAACACCTGGATCATGCCGGGCATCCCCGAGGTGTTCCGCATGAAGCTGCCGGTCGTCGTCGCGCGCATCGCGGACGGAGCCCCGCCGTTCGTATCGCGTGCAGTCTACACGCGCATGGACGAGGGCGACCTCAAGCCGCTCCTCGACCAGGTCGTCGCGCGCTTTCCCGACGTGGACGTCGGGTCGTATCCGAAGTGGATGGACCCGTCGTACAAGACGAAGCTCACCTTCGACGGTCGCGACGTCGCCCGCGTGGACGCAGCACGGGACGCGCTGGTGGCGCTACTCCCTGCGGGCGAGCCGCAGCGTCTCGGGTAGAAACGCGCCACGAATGCGCGAAGGTGGCCTCAGGCCGCGTCCTTCGCCTTCGCGCGGTCTTCCTTCTTCGCGAGCTCGTCGGCGATCCGATCGAGCGTCTTGGCGGTCGTGTCGAGCGTCTTGCCGCTCGCCTCGAGCGCGCCCTTTGCGACCTTGAGGCCGTGCGCGGCCCACGTGAGACCGATGTCGAAGATCGCGTCGACCAGCGTGGCGCCGGTCTCCTTCGCGCTCTTGTCTTCGTTGGTAGCGCTCTCGACGGTGACGACGTGCTCGTTCGTGTTCTCACTCATGACGCAGTCCTCCTGTGGGCCGCGGCGTCTCGTGCCGCGGGTGGTTCACTTCTCGTGGTGGCGTGGTGAAATCGGTCGCTACTTGCGGGGGACGCACTCGTCGCAGACGAAGATTCGCTGCGGGCGGCCGCGCGGGCCGGGATCGTCGGTGAGGCCGAGGTGGGCGTGCTCGCCGGGCTCCATGTCGCGCCGGCATCGCGCGCAGACCGCCCGCTGGGCGAGCGTGATGGCTTGGTACGCGAAGACGTGGCCCAGCGGATCGGAGTGCATCTTCTTCTTCAGGCGCTCGCGCTGCGCCTCGAGGCCGTCCGCCGCGCGCTTCAACCGATCCTCGACCGATTCGCTCGCGGCGTCGGCCACGTCGAGCGCGTCCTCGAGAATGGTGCGGACCAGATTCGACACCGGAACGCGGAGGTTCTCGGCGAAGCGTTTGAGCTCGCGCTCGAGGACAACAGGGACGCGCGTGTGAAGCACCCGCTCCTTCTTCCCGTCGGCCTCGGCGCTCGGGCCCGGGGCGTCCGCGCTGTCCTTGCCGGGGGGGTCTTCGCTTGCCTGTGTCACGTCGTGATACATAAGTTTGAATGTGTCACGCGTCAACCTCGCCGCCGACGAATCCGCGCAAGTGCTCGACTGAAAGGCGATTAATGAGGTCGATCGACGCGCCGAGCTCGTGGCCGTCGCGGACCTCGACGAGGCGGACATGAGGTTTCCCGAGCGCCCAAGCGCGCGAGTGCTCGATCGGCACCACGTCGTCCCCGATGCCGTGGACGATGAGCGTCGGAACACGAACGTCCGGCCAGGCCTCCGTGCCATTCGCCGGCCCATCGACCGCCGCGACGTCCTCTGCGAAGCCGAAATCGACGCGCGCCATTCCCCCTTCGCCCAGTCCTTGGTCTCGTGCCAGCCGCCGCGCTCCCACTCCTTCCACGCCTCTTCGCCGATGCGCTGCCGCCAGCGATCGATCATCCGGAACGCGGGGGCGAGCAGAACGAGCGCCGCCACACGAGGATCACGCTCCGCCACGCGTGCGGCGGTGAGCCCGCCGAGCGACGATCCGAAGAGCACGGCGCGATCACGGGGACCGCCTATTTCTGCGGTGACGTGGGCGATCATCGCCGACAGCCGCAGGTGCTCCATCGACGGGCGCCGGAGATCGAGCCGCTTCACCTCGACCCCGCGCGCGGCGAAATGCCCGGCCACCGCGCGCCCCTTGCTCGAATCGGGGCCCGACGCGAATCCATGCAGATACAAGAAATGCGCGCAGTGCGGTCCGTCGTTCATCGGCGCTCCTCACCTCGCAAGGGACCTCGCTCGACGACGACCTCCCGGGACGGATCACCCGGATGTTGGACGGTGAGCTTCACCTTGGAGCCCACGTCGCCGATTAATTTTTCGTGCAGGTCCTGGGGGCTCATTTTCTGGACGGGGGTCCCGTCGATGGCTGTGATCTCGTCGTCGACCCGAATTCCGGCCCGGTCGGCGGGCATGCCGGAAGGCGCATCCCGCACAAATACTCGGCCCGTTCGGTTGTCTTTCCCCAGAACCGCCCCCACCGACCCCTTCCAAGTGCTTGCGCACCCGATGCCACCCCCGCTCACCAGAATGACCACGAGGAAGAGCGAGAACCAAAGCGCATACACGTAGGCCGTTGCCATTGGACAGAGGAGGTCGGTAGACTTCCTCCCGGCGCCTTCGGGATACTCCCTGGCGCGGCTTGTACCGCCGTTCTCGCTCACGATTTTCGCTATTGTCCCGGAAGGCGAGCGCACGCAAGACGTTATGTGGAAGCTGGTCATCGAGGACGACGAAGGTAAGCGGACCGTGGTCCCGCTCACGCGCGACGATTACTCCATCGGGCGCAAAGAGGGGAACACCATCCGCCTCACCGAGCGAAACGTCTCGCGCGAGCACGCGAAGCTGCACCGGAAAAAGCCCAACGGCGCCGGTACGGTGACGTCGTACGCGCTCGAAGATCTCACGAGCTACAACGGCGTCTACGTGAACGGCCTGCGCGTCGCGAACGCGCAGGAGTTGATTCACGGCGATCTGATCCAGATCGGCGACTACCGAATGGTCCTGCAAGACGACCAGGTCGTCGAAGCACCGACCGCCGTGCCGTCGATCAGCGCGGACTCGAAGACGACGATCCCCGCGAGCCTGCCCAACCGCGGCGTCACGCTGATGGAGCGGCCGAACCGCCTCGTCATGCTCGCCGGCCCGACGCCGGGCGCCGAATATCCTCTTGATCGCGAGCGGCTCACCGTCGGCCGCGCCGAGGACGCGACGATCAGCGTCAACCACAACTCGGTGTCTCGACTCCACTGCGAGATCCACCTGCTCGGCGAGGCCCGCTACGAAATCGTCGACAAGGGCTCGTCGAACGGAGTTCGCGTCAACTCCGCGGAGCTGAAGCGCGGCATCGTCGAGGCGGGGGACATCATCGAGCTCGGCGACGTGAAGTTCAAATTCGTCGGCGCCGGCCAGATCTTCCTGCCGGGCGTGAACGACAGCCAGCAGCTCGCGGCGATCGGCGATCGCGCGGTGCCGCCGAAATCGGCGCGGCGCTCGAACGTGCTTTTGATGGGGCTCCTCGGCGTCGTGCTCGCGGGCGTCGTCATCGCCGCCGCATACATGATGCTCCTCAAGAAGCCGCCGGCGATCCCGAACCCGCCGATCACCGGCGACTCTCCGATGTCCAAAGACCAGACGGTGCTCGACGCCGCGCGCGCGCTGGCGGACAAGGGCGACTTCGAAGGTGCGCACACCAAGCTCGCGACGGAGATCACGACCGACACGATGCGCCAGTCGGCGGACTTCGTGGCGACCGAGGCGCGCTGGGCGCAGGATCAGATCACGCGCGCCGATCACGAGACGGACCCGTCGGCCAAGCGAACGATCTTGAGCCGCGTCGCCACCGACGGCCTCTTGCGCGCCGATCACGCGCTTCGCATCCACGCCAGCGACGCGATCGCCGCCCTCGACAAGCCGTCGACGACGCCCACCGCGTCTTCGCCGGTGGTGACCGTCCCGAGCGTCCCGCTGCCGCCGGGCACGCAGCGGCCCGATCCGGTGCCGCCGCCGCCGAACACCGTGCGCCGGCCGGTGCCCACGCCGCCGCCGCCGACCGTCGACACGACGCCGCCGCCGGTCCCGACGCCGCCGAAGCCGCCGGGGCGCAGCACGACCGAACAAGCGCGCGACGCGCTCCTGACCAACCCGAGCCTCACGAAGAGCCTGCTCATGCCGGTCGTCGCCGGCGGGCGCGGAAGCTCCGAGGACGTGCGCCTCTTGAAGGCCGCCTGCGAGGGCCTCAAAGACCGCGCCTGCCTGGATTTCTTGAAGGGCCGCTAGGGATCGCGTCGTGACGGCGCAGAGCGATCCGCTCGACCTCGTCGGTGCGACGATCGCGGGCAAATACACGATCGAGCGCGTCGTCGGCAAAGGGGCGTACGCGATCGTTTACAAGGCCGCGCATCTGATCTGGAAGCGCCCCGTCGCGATCAAGGTGTTCAAGGGGCTCGCGAGCTTCTCGGCGGCCGAGCGCGCGCGGCTCCTCGAGGCGTTCATCCAGGAAGGGACGCTGCTCGCCGAGCTCTCGGAGCGTAGCGCGGCGATCTGCCAGGCGCGCGACGTCGGGACGCTGACTACGCGCGCCGGCATGAACGCTCCGTACCTCGTGCTCGAGTGGCTCGAGGGGCGCACGCTCACGGCGGTGCTCGAAAGCGAGCAGATGCGATCGATGCCGCCCCGCACCCTCGAGCAGATCGTGGATCTCCTGGAGCCGATCGCGGCGGCCCTCGCGCTGGCGCACCGCAGAGGGATCGCGCACCGCGACGTCAAGCCGGCGAATGTCTTCGTCCTCGGCGATCCGCGGAGCCCCGCCTGCCCGGTGAAGCTCTTGGATTTCGGCATCGCGAAGGTCATCCAGGACGCGCAGAAGATGGCGAGCGCGTTCGACAAGAGTGGCGCGCCGGCGTCGTTCACGCCGTCGTACGGGGCGCCGGAGCAGTTCTCGCGCGCGCATGGTCCTACCGGTCCGTGGACCGATGTCTTCGCGATGGCGCTCATCCTAGGAGAGGCGCTGACCGCACGCGAAGCGCTCCCCGCGGGCTCGATCACGCAGAGCGGATACGCGTCGACCGACAAGCAAGTGAGCCGACCCCGCGCACGCTCGGCGCGGCGGTGAGCGACGCGGTCGAAGCGGTGTTCCGCAAGGCGCTCGCCGTCTCGCCGCAAGAGCGGTTCCAGACGATGGGGGAGCTGTGGAACGAGCTCCGCGGCGCGATGTATGCCGGACCGGTGCCGCGGCGCTCCGCAAGCGGAACGCGCGCGGCGGTGTCGGCCGGCGGGCGGCCGGTAAACGCCCCGGCGGCGCCGATCCCGGTGGAGCCGATGGCGCTGAGGCCGATCCCGCCGACCCCGCCGCCGCCGCGTGAGGTGCACGTCGCGTCGGCTCCCCCGAGCGCGCTCGTCGCAGCGCCGGTCGCGCGCGCGGTGTCACACGGCGGCTCGGCGATCGTCGCGGCCACGCTGGCGGCCGTGCTGCTCGTGGGAGGCGGCGCGGCCTTCGTCTTTTTCGCGCGCGCACCAGCACCCGTGACACCCGTGCCGAGCGCCTCCGTCGCGCCGATTCTGCCGCCTCCCTCGGCGCCGATCGCGCCCGCGTGTCCGAAGGGCTCACTCCTCATCCCGCCGGGCGCCTTCTTCATGGGCTCGGACGATCGCGAGGACTTCGAGTTCGAGCGGCCGGCTCACCGTGTCGTGCTGACGAAACCGACGTGCATGGACGCGTTCGAGGCGACCGTTCAAGAGTATGTCGCGGCGAGCGAGGCCGGGACGGTGCCGGGGGCGGGCCAGACGAATGAATGGGACGGCATCACCGCGGCCGAGCGACGCGCCTTCGATCCTCTGTGCAACGCGCGCGCTCCCGAGGACCGCGCGAAGCATCCGATTAATTGCGTGACGTGGGCCATGGCCGACACGTTTTGCCGCTCCCGCGCGATGCGCCTGCCGACCGAGGCGGAGTGGGAGTATGCCGCGCGCGGCCCCGACGGCCGCAAATACCCGTGGGGCGACGAGCTGCCCAGCGCGAGCTTCCTCAACGCGTGCGGCAAGGAGTGCGTCGACTGGGGGAAGAGGAACCACATCGATCCCACCGGCCTCGGCAAGGGCATGTACGCCGACGACGACGGCTTTCCGACGACGGCGCCCGTCGGATCGTTTCCGGCCGGCAAATCGCGCTACGGCGTGCAAGACGTCGTCGGCAACGTCTGGGAGTGGGTCGCCGATCGGTACGCGCCGTACACCGCCGACGAGCGCACCGATCCGACCGGACCCGAGGGCGGCAAGGAGCGCGTCATCCGTGGAGGCGCGTGGAACGCCGCGATGGCGGCGTGGGTGCGACCGACCTTCCGCTACCACGACGCCGAGAACAAGCGCAGCCACGGCATCGGCTTCCGATGCGCGTCGACGATGGGCGCGGGTGGACCGTGAGCGACGAGCCGCGGCGCGTCGTCGTCGAAGCCCCGTCGTCGCCCGACGAAGGAGACGCCGCGCGTCGCGCCGTAGCGCCGACCGCGCCCGATCCGGCTCCCATCGCTCCGAAGCGAGGGCTCACGCGGCGCTTCGCAGTCGGGGCGTCACTCATCGCGATGGCCCTCGTGACGTCGACGACGCTCGCGCTCTGGAACGCGCGCACGCAAAAAGCCACCGTGGCCACGCGAGCGTCCTCGAGCGCCGCGGCGCCGCCTCCGCGGGTGCCTTCGTGTCCGGAAGGGATGGCCATGATCGTCGCGGCGCCGCCGTTGCGTGCATTCTGCATTGATCGCATGGAGGTGACGGTCGACGCGTACCGACCGTGCGTGGAGGCGCAGGTGTGCCGGCCGGCCGGCCAACGCACCGAGGGCCCGACCGTCGCGCAAGAGGCGCGCGACGTGATCGATCCGCTCTGCACCGCCCGCGCCCCCGAGGCCCGCGCGAAGCACCCCGTGAACTGCGTCGACTGGGACCTCGCGGTCGATTTCTGCAAGGCGCGCGGCAAGCGCCTCCCGACCGAGGGCGAGTGGGTGCGCGCGGCCTTCGGCGCATCCGGTGCGACGGCGCGGGCGCCGTGGGGCGCGGCGGCACCGACCGCTCGCCTGCTCAACGGCTGCGGCGACGAGTGCGTCGACTGGGGAAAGAAGAGCCACGTCGACGTGAAGGCACTCTACGAGGGAGACGACGGCTTCCCGACCACCGCACCCGTCGGCAGCTTCCCGGCGGGAGCGTCTCCGGGCGGAGCGCTCGACATGTTCGGCAACGTCGCCGAGTGGGTCGACGACGCGGGCGACGCCGGCGAGATGCGCGTCGCACGCGGCGGCGGCTGGATGATCGGCGCGCTCGACGTCGCCTCGACGCGCGCGGTCGAAGTGGCGTCGCGGCGCAGCGTCCTCATCGGATTCCGCTGCGCCAGCGCGTCTCGCTGAAGGCCCGGCGACGGCGCCGACCCGTGGTCTACGGGATCGCGTCCGGCTTGACGCCGTTCGCCGTCGCGTTCGCGCAGCCGAGCTCGACCCCTGACGGGCCTTCCTTCGTCTTCACGATCTTGAACTCGACGCGACGGTTCGTCTCCCACGCCTTGTCGTTGTGCGCGGGATCCTCCGGGCAGTACTCGCCGTACCCCTTGCTCCGGAGCTTGCTGCGTTCGACGCCGCGCTGCACGAGCCCCGCCATGACGCTATTTACGCGGTCCTGCGTGAGGCGCAGGTTGTAGAGCGGGTCGGCGCGCTCGTCGGCGTGCCCGGCGATCTCCATGAGCGTGAACTCGGGGTGGTGGATGATCGTCGTCGACACGGCGTCCAGGATCGGGTTCGACTCCGGCAGGATCTCCGCGGAGGCCGTCTTGAACTTGATCTTCTGGAGGATGATGATGTTGTTCCCCTCGATCATGACGGTGCCCTTGTCCGGGCAGCCGTCCTCGTCCTGGAAGCCGTTGTAGGTCTCCGGCTCGTTGGGGCACTTGTCCTTGGCGTCCAAGATGCCGTCGCGATCGTTGTCGGGATCGGGGCAGCCGTCTTCGTCCTCGAAGCCGTCCTTGTCCTCGGGATCGTTCGGGCAGGCGTCCTTCTTGTCGGGGATGCCGTCCTTGTCGTTGTCGTCGTCGGGGCAGCCGTCCTGATCCTCGAAGCCGTCTTTGTCTTCGGGGATGTCGGGGCACTTGTCCTTGCTGTCGGGGATGCCGTCGCCGTCGCGATCGCCGTCGCTCGACTCGGGGCAGCCGTCCTGGTCGTTGTCCCCGTCGCGATCCTCGGGCTCGTTCGGGCAGCGATCGTCCTTGTCGAGGATGCCGTCGTTGTCGTTGTCGGGATCGGGACATCCGTCCTCGTCCTGGAAACCGTCGAAGTCCTCCGGTTCGTCGGGGCACTTGTCGACGTCGTCCTTGAGGCCGTCGCCGTCACGATCTCCGATGGAGGGCTCGAAGATGAAGCCGAGGAACGCGCGGAAATCGGCGGTCTCGAAGCCGCTCGTGTAGCGCGGGCCCGCGCCGATCATGAGGTAGCTGTTGCGCTCGACGAAGATTTTGAGGCCGCCGACGACCTCGTTGGAGGGCTTGAGGGCGCTGGTCGCGTCGCTCATCAAGTAGGTGCCGTACGTCTCGGCGATGAGGTCGAGCGGCTCGAGGACGCGGAAGCTCGCGCCGACGCTGTACGTGAAGAGGTTGCCGTCCTTGAACGTGCCGTCCTTAAGCCCGAGCTGCGTCGTGCTCGCGCCGTGGCCACGAAAGCCGACGTTCGCGCCGAGCTTGATCGCGCCGGTCGAGAGGAATCGTTTCTCGGCGATCGCCTGCGGCCAGTACCAGAAGGTGGGATCGGCGCCGGCGTTCTTCGGCGCGTCGGTGACGGGCGCGCCGACTTGCACGGCGAGCGCGAGTCCAATGCCACGCTCCACGCGCGTGATGCGCCACTTTCCGTGGAGGCCGATGAAGCCGAGCGTCTGCGAGTCGAGCTGGCCGGTGTTCCACTGGTTCGGCAGCACCGGATTCGCCGGCGTCGTGTTCGTGATCTGCTCGTCGCCGGCCATGAGGTTGACCGGGATGTCGAGGCCGAGCACGAACATGTTCGCGAGGCCGTAGTTGAACTGCGCGGTCCCCTGGAACGAGTGGTTGACGAGCTGCGGGCTCTTCTGACCGAGATCCTGCACGCGGAGGATCGTGCGGCCGTAGTCGATGACGAGGCCGAAGCTGATGTCGTTGGCGCCCAGGATGTCGGAGCCGTTCGTCGAGTAGAACCCCTTCGAGTCCATCGCGGGACGAAACAGGTGCGTGTCGAGCCCCGCGCCGTTCGCGTCGTGGATCGCGTTCTGCGCCGACGCACGACTGGGCACAGCCAACGACGTCCCCAGGAAGAGCGCACACGCCCCGAGCGCCGCGACGCGGCGAGAGCTTAGATGTCCCATCTCGACCACGAACGCTAACATACCAAGGGAAACTCGCGACAATTCGTGGAGAGCATCTGTTAAGCTTTTGGATGCAACGTGAGTCACTTCATTAAGCTCTCTCGCGGCGCTCGGCTGGGCCCGGGTGCCCTAGTTCTCGCGGCGGTGGCCACGGGGGCGACCACGGCGCGCGGCGACTCGCCGTTCGATGGCAAGTGGAAGCAGGCCGCACTGCACGAGGAGTACACGGTGCAGCAATGGCTGCCCGGGTGCGGTCCGGCCCCCGTCAGCGGAAACAGCGGCGGCGGAGACATCGTCAGCATCCGCGAAGAAGGCGACGAGCTCTCCATCGTCGGCGGCGGGCGCGTCTTCAAATCCAACCAGTGCTACGACCAGCTGCCGACGCTCGCCCGTGACTCGCACTCGCGCGACGCGAACGGTCGGACGTGGCGCACGCGCTGCTCGACGCCGGCGGCCGACCCGCGGCACGCGCTCATGCAAACGCTCGTGGCGGCGACGAGCGACACGCACATCGACGTCATCGAGACCGGTCGCTACGAGATCACGCTCAACGAAGGCCGCTGCATCGCCGACGTCAAGCGCTCGCGCGGCTTCGACCTCGTGTCCAAAGACGGAGTGCCGACGACGCCGTCCGCCACGACGCCGCCGCCCGCACCGACGCCCGCGCCAACGCCGCGTCAGGCGTGCACGCCAGGTGAGCCCGCGCGCCTGGAGGTGCGACCCTCGCGCAAGCTGATGCGGCCCGGCGAGTCGTTCGCGTTCCGCGCCCTCGTAACCGACGCCAGCGGCTGCCCGACGCCGACGCAGACCGCGTGGGCCCTCGGAGATCCCGACGCGCCGCGCCGCCTCAAGCTCGAGCCGAACGGCAAGGTCACCGTCGACGACGGCGCTCTCGAGGGCACCACCGATCTCGTCGCCACCGCCGCGGAGAAGAGCGTGCACGTGATCGTCGAGGTCGCCTCGGCCGCGCGCTACGACGATTTGCTCTCGAAGCAGGGCCTCAACGCCGCAGGCGAGAACGACGCGGCGGCGACCGCGGTGATCGCCGGGAGCAGCATCGGTGGCGCCGACGCGAAGGCCGAGGACGGCGCGCGAAAGCGCAAGACGATCTTCGTCTCGATCGTCGGCGCGCTGGTGCTCGTGCTCGGGATCCTCGCGCTCGTCTACTCGCGCCGCGCGAAGAAGGCGCAGGCGATCGAGAAAGAGTCCGAGGAGCGTCACGCCGAGCTCGTTCGCGAGGCCGAGGATCGCCGGCGCGCCAAGATGGGCGCCCACGCGGCGCAGCAGAGAGCGCACGAGGAGAGCATCCTCCGCGTGAAGCGCGTCGCAGAAGCCGCGGTTGGTACGATGCTGTGCCCGACGTGCAAGAGCGAGTTCCCGCCCCCCGCCGGCAATTTCTGTCCGCAGGACGCGACTCGCCTCGTCCCACTCGCCGACACCGACGACGCGGCGCTCGCCCCCGCCGGCGGCGTCTGCCCGGTGTGCCGTCGCGGATTCCAGCCCGGCGTGAGGGTCTGCCCGACCGACAAGGAAGAGCTCCTTCCGTACGCTGCGGTCGCCGCTACGGCGACAGTGTCGGCCAAGGGGAAGATCTGCCCTACCTGCGGCGACCGATTCGAGGGGGCTTCAGGGTTCTGTGGGAAGGACGGGACCGCGCTGGTATTGTTGAACTAATCGCGTCGCGCTCCGTCTGACGTAAAGACTACCCCGCCCGTACCCATGATGTTCGGAGGTCGCGCGTCAAACGCTTTCGTCAGGATGTCTCTCGCGAAGGCTGGAGCCGCCGGGACGCCCAACGCGGCCATTGGTTCGACCTCATTGGGACGGTTGCTTGATCGCTACGGAATCGGACCGCTATAGTTTGTACTTGTCGAGGAGACGCTGAAATGGACGCTGACCGCGCCCGCCACCAAGCCGACGCCACCTTTGGCGCACAGGACCCGCGATGAAGATCTCCTGCCAGTCGTGTCAGGCCAAATACACGATCGCGGACGAAAAGGTCCTCGGCAAGATCGTGAAAATCCGCTGCAAGAAGTGCAGCGCGACGATCGTGATCAACGGCAACGAGCAAGCCGCGTCCGGGAGCGGGGCGAGCGGGGACGGCGCGGTCTTCGACTACACCGCGGGCGGAGGTGCCGGCGAGCAGTGGACGGTGAACGTCGCCGACGGCGATCAGCGGACCATGACGATGCAGGAGATCGTCGCCGAGTACCACGCGGGCGTCTGCAACGACGAGACCTACTGCTGGAAGGACGGGATGCCGGACTGGCTGCCGCTCCGCGAGATCGAGCAGCTCTACGCGGCGTGCACGAACCGCCCCTCGCTCGCTCCGGAGCTCGCGTACTCCGACCAGGCGCCGCTCAGCCTCGGCAACCCCGAGCCGCCTTCGTACGAGAAAGACGACGCGACGGCGACGGATCAGATCCCGCTCTCGAGCCACGGCAACGGCAAGAACGGCAACGGCGTGAGCGCTGGGCTCTTCGGGGGCTCGTCGTCCCCGTCGCCCGCGCCCGCTCCAGTGGCCGCGCGCCGCGTCGGCGGACGAGCGGGCGGCGGCGATCTCTTCGGCGGCGCCTCGGCGGCCGGCGGCGAGGACGACGTGATGACGAGCGCCCCGGCCGGCACGCCGGAGATGCAGGGCGATCAAAAGCTCACCGGCCAGCGCAACGAGAACAGCGTCCTCTTCTCCCTCACCGCGCTGACCGCGAACGAAGAGAAGAAGCCGGCCGCCGCGCCGCAAGGTGACGGCTCCGGGCTCATCGACATCCGCGCCCTCAGCGCGAACATGAGCGACAAGAAGGACGACAAGCATTCCCACGTCGACGACATCATGAACCTCGGCGGCGGCGGCGCGTTCGGCGCGGCCCTCGCGGCGCCGATCCTGGCTCCGCCCCCGGTCGACCACAGCGACTTCGCCGACGGCTCGCCGTCCGGCGGCAAGAACAAGAACCTCGTCATGTACGGCGTGATCGGTGCCGTGTTCCTCGGCATGCTCGGCACGATCGTCTTTCTCGTGACGCGGCATCCCGACGCGCCAACCGTCCAAGCGACGGCGATCCCCACCGCGACCGCGGCGCCCACGGCCGATCCGACGACGACCGCGGCCGCGACGGGCGCCGGAACCGCGGCGCCGATGGCGATGAACGATCCGAAGAGCGGCGGCGCAGCTGCAGCTTCTCCCACCGACAAACCCGCGGCCGCAGCGCCGAAGGCCGGTGGTGGCGGCGGTGGCGGCGGCGGTGGTGGCGGAGCAGCCAAGACCGGTGGTGGTGGTGGTGGTGGTGGTGGCGGCGGCGCCGTGGCGCCTCCCCCTCCGCCCGACTTGCCGAAGAGCGGCGGTGGTGGCGGCGGCGGCGGGCTCGCCGCTGCGCTGAAGCAAGCGGCCGGCAACAACGATCCTCCCCCTCCTCCTCCGGCGGCCGCGTCCGACAAAGGCTTCGATCGCGGCGCGGCCGCGGCGGCGCTCGGCGGTGTGAGCGTGGCGGCGTGCGCCAAGGTCGGCGACGGCCCGACGGGCTCCGGCCACATCAGCGTCACGTTCGGCAGCGACGGCTCTGTCGTGTCGGCCGTGGTGGACCAGCCCCCGTTCGCGGGCACGCCGCGCGGCGGGTGCGTCGCAGGCAAGTTCCGCAGCGCGCACATCCCGGCGTTCTCGGGCGGCAACGTCAAAGTCGGCAAGAGCTTCTCCGTCAACTGACCTCAGCCGAGGCGTGACGATGATCTTCGGCGCACTGCTCGCAGTCGCAGCGTTCTTGCTGGGGCTGCGGTTGGGCCTCGCTCTCGGCCACCGCAACGAACGACGGCGGCTCGCGAAGCTGGAAAAGAGCCGCCAAGAACGGGCCCTGGCGCGCGGCGGCGTCTAGGATGGGGACGTGCGCTTCGCCGTTCTCGCGTTGGTGGTCCTCGCGCCGATGCTCGTCGCTGCTGCGCCTGTTGCCGCCCCCCTCACGTGGGCGACGACGACCGAGTCGCCGCAGTCGACGCGCGCCGAGTCGCTGACGGATCGGCAGGCCGATCTCTTGTCACGGTGCGGGGCGCCTGACGCGGCGCTGGTCCGCGTCGCCGCGCGCGTCGTCGATCGGAAGGCGGCGGGGCTGCCGTTCCTCGACACCGAAGCCCTCGCGTTCGCGCAGCGCGTGGAGGGAGAGCCGCACGTGTGGCCCCGCGCGTGGGCGGTCTCCGGTCGGGCGCTCGATCACGACGCGACGCTGCGTCGCCTCGATACGTGGCGCGCGAGCTTCCGCGATCTGGGCGAGCGTCGCTGCGGCGTCGCATCGGGCGTCGCCACCGACGGAACCGAGATCGTCGCGGCGATCGCGGTCGACGCGCTGGCCGATCTGGATCCGATCCCGACGCGCGTTCGAACGGGGCAATGGCTCGACGTAGGCGCGCGTCTTCTCGTCCCCGCGACCGGCGCGCGCGTCATCGTCCTCGGACCCGGCGGCGATCCCCGTCGGGTGCCGACCAGCCTCGAGGGGGCGCGCGTTCGAGCCCGCTTCGCGCCCGATCGCCCCGGCGCGTTCACGATCCAGATCGTCGCCGAGGTGTCGACGGGGCCGCGCCCGATCCTCGAGGCGCGCATCTTCGCCGACGCGACGCCGCCGACGGAGCTGCCGAGCCTCTCCGCCCCCGGCGAGGACGCGGGCGACGCGGCCGTGGACGCGACGTCGCAGCTCGCGGCGATGGTCGCGGCGCTCCGGGACGGCGAAGGCCTCGGCCACGTCTCGCGCCAAGCGGGCCTGGACGTCCTCGCCACGAACCACGCGCGAAGGATGCTCGACGCCCGCGCGCTCGGTCACGACGTCGGCGACGGCGAGCCCGTACGACGCTTGCAGAATGCAGGTATCCCGGCGCGCGAGGCCGGCGAGAACGTCGCGCACGCGGCCACCCTCAAGCTGGCGCACCGCGCGCTGTGGCAGAGCCCATCGCACCGCGCGAATCTCTTGCGCACGGACTTCACCCGCGCAGGCTTCGGCGTGGTGACCGATCCCGACGGCAGCGTGTGGGTGTGCGAGATTTTCGTGCGGTAGTCGGGCTATCGGCCCAGCTCGGCCCGCAGTCGTGCGACCTAGGTGCCGCGAAGACGGAAAACGCAGCGGCTGCGCGGGACGGACGTGGCGGAGCTTCTCCGGCGAGGAAGACCTCGTCATGGGATGGAGCATATCCGTGGGCGCGCCCCGCGCAGCAGCATGTCCCCTCCATTGCGACGCGCGTGCCGGAACGCGAACGCGGAGATCTCGCGACGTTGCGAGCAAGCGAGGGTGTCCGGGACGAAATCGGGGGCGGCCCGGGCGGCCCCGATAGACCCGACAGCTAGGGCTTCGTCGGCTTCTCGTCGCCCTGCTCGGTGACTTTGAACTCGACGCGGCGGTTGGCTTTGCGGCCCGCGTCGGTGTCGTTCGTCTCGATCGGCTTCTCTTCGCCGTAACCGTGCGATTCGAGTCGGTTCGACTCGACGCCGTGCTGCGAGAGCCACGTGCGGACCGACGCGGCGCGGCCTTGCGACAGGCTCAGGTTCATCGCCGCGTCGCCGCGATCGTCGGTGTGCCCCTCGATCGACATCTTCTTGATCTTGGGGGTCACCTTCAAATACTCGGCGATCTCCTGGAGCATCGGGAAGCTGTCGGCCGCGATGACCGTGGATCCGGTCTCGAAATGGACCTGCTGGAGGACGAAGATCTTGTCGCCCTGCACCTCGATCGAGGTGGGGCAGCCGTTGTGCTTCGGATCGGGGCTCTTGTGGCCGGGCACGCTCGGGCACGCGTCCTGCGCGTCGCCGATGCCGTCTTGATCGGCGTCGTCCTCGGGGCAGCCGTCGCCGTCGTCGATGCCGTCCTTGTCCTCGGCCTTGTCGGGGCAGCGATCGTACTGATCGGGGATGCCGTCGCCGTCCCGGTCGGGCGGGAGCGGGCAGCCGTCGCCGGGATCGTTGCCGAGGTGATCCTCGGGATCGTTCGGGCACGCGTCCACGTCGTCGGGGATGCCGTCGTGATCGGCGTCGCCGACCTTGCGATCGCGCCAGCGCTCACGCAAAAGCGCGCGGCGATCGGGCGAGTTGGCATCGCTGTCGACGATCGGGAAGTGAAAGCCGACGAGACCGACGATGCGGAGCTCGGGCGCGCCGTAGCCGTTCAGGATGCGCGAGCCGGCGCCGGCGCCCCACCACCAGTTGTCCTTGGGGCCGAAGCGCATCCGGAACTCGCCATTGTACTCGACGGGCGTGTTGCGCTTTGTGAACGCGGTGTCGCCGATGATGTTCGAGCTCTCGATGCCGGTCTGACCGAAGACGGTCCCGCCGAGGCGGAAGCGCTCGAAGCCCTTGCTGTCCTTCAGCGGGATGAAGCCGCCGACCGCCCACCGCCACTCGTTGCCGACGCCGAGCCCCTGATCGTGCTGCGGATCGTTGATCGAGTTGTCGGGACGGAAATGGAAGCCGGTGTTCGCGACGAGCGTGAGGAAGCGGAACGGCGTGTACTCCACCGTGCCCATCACCATCGCGCTCGTGAGCCCGTCGCCGCCGAAGTTCGCGTTGCTGCCTGTCGGCGCGAACACGCTCAGCTGCGCGCCGACCGCGAAGCGCCTATCAGGGGAGCGGTACGCCACGACGCGGAAGTCGAGGCGCAAGTCCCCGGCGCCGGGGCCCTCGGTGCTGAACGACGTGCGGCGGTTCGTGTTGAGGAGGCTGCCGGAAAAATTCGGCTGGTACCCGTCCTGGATCCACGCGACCGGCAGCGTCGCCGCGGCGGTGAAGCGATCGCCGAGCTGGAGACCCGCCGTCATGTACGTCGAGAACTGATTTTGGATCACGCCGCCGTGCGACGAGTCGAGCGTCGTCTTGTCGTTCGTGATGTTCGCTGTGTGGAGCGGGCGGAGCTGGTAGCCGAGCCCCAGCTGCGCGAAGAATGTCGGCTTCGGCTGGGTGACCGGCCGGAACAGGACGAGCCCGTCGTCCGGCGCGCCTGGCATCTCGAGGCGATCGAGATGGAAGGTCGCCTGCTGGGCGAGCGCCTGCGGAGCGATCAGAAGGCTTGCGGTGACGCACGTGGCCGACAACCAGGTGCGGATGGATTTCTTCGTGGTGGTCATCTGGGGAGAGGAATGCGCCCGACGACTGCGTCGTAAGACGGTATCCGATCGCCACGGACGGTTGCCAAAAAGATGTGGGCTCGCGAGGCGCTTTGGCGATTCAAGAGAAGCCGAGACGAGCGCCGAAGAGCCCGCCGAAACCCTTGACGGCCTTTCGGGAAGGTGCTTGATTGCACGCCCCCAATGAAACGCACGTACCAGCCCCACAACCTGCGCCGCGTTCGGACGCACGGCTTCCGCGCCCGTATGGCCACCTCGGGTGGTCAGAAGGTTCTCGCGAATCGCCGGCGTAAGGGCCGCAAGCGTCTGTCGGTCGGCATCTACCAGAAGTAGCGGCTGCCGGCCGTCAGGCAGGCCCGCTTTGTCGCCGGCGTCGAAGGTGTCGGTAGGCGCCGCGTACCCGAAGTCGCGAAGAGTCCGCAAGCGTGTGGATTTTTTGCGTATTCAGCAGAACTCGCGACGCGTTACCTGCGCTCATTTCGTACTCCTCCTCGCGGCCCAGCGTGGCGAGCCCGCGTCGCCGCGCCTAGGGCTCCTCGTGACGAAGAAGATCGGCAACGCCGTCGCGCGGAACCGCATCAAGCGGCTCTGCCGTGAGTGCTTCCGGGCGTGGAAGGATCTGCTGCCGGACGGGGTCGATCTCGTCGTGATCGCAAAAAACGGGGCGGATTTGATGAGCCTGGGGGAGGTTCGGGCCGAGTGGCAGGGGATCGCGAGCCTTCTCCGTAAACGTGCGGCCGAAACGGTGGCGCGAGGGGCGAACCGTGCGCATGATTCGCCCGGGAAAAAGGCCGGACCCCCGTGATCGCCCAGCTCCTCCTCGCGTTCATCCGGGCCTACCAGCGGCTCGTGTCGCCCGTGCTCGTGGGCCTCATGGGCCCGGCGTGCCGGTTCGAACCGTCGTGCTCGCGGTACGCCGCCGCGTGCATCTCCACGCACGGCGCGGGGAAAGGCAGCTTGCTTTCGATCGTGCGCCTGTGTAAGTGCCACCCGTTTCACCCCGGGGGCGTCGACCTCCCGCCGCCTGCGCCGCCTGCGCCGCCTACCCTCGCGCCCGAAGCCGCCCCCGAAAGAAGCCCGAATGGATCGTAACACCGTACTTCGTTGGGTCGTCATCGCGGTGGCCATGATCGCCTTCTGGAAGTGGGGGATGCCCCTCATCACGGGAAAGAGCGACAAGACCCAGTCGGTCCCCGAAGAGGTCTACGTGAACGCGCCGGGCTTCGTGCCGGACGCCGTCGACGCGCCGGGGCCCGACGGCAAGCCGTGGCAGCCGACCGAGGGCGAGCTCTGCAAGATCAAGGGGAAGCGCTTCGACGCGGAGATGTCGACCCGCGGCGCCGCGCTCACGCATTTCTTCATCCGCGACCCGCGCTACGCCGGGACCGACGGCTTCGACATGTCGACGACGCCGGATCACGAGCGCTGGCGCTCCCTCCGCACGCTCTTCCGCGCCGAGAATGCGAACGACCAGGTCAAGTTCGACCGCTTCGACTGGAAGCTCGAACGCCTCGGCGACACCGGCTGCAAGTTCACGTACACCGACGACGGCGTCGCGCTCACCAAGACGGTGAAGGTCGGCGAGCGCCCGTTCGAGCTGCTCGTCGAGACCGAGGTGAAGAACCTCACGGACGCGCCGAAGAAGCACCGGCTCGACATCGAGATGTTCGCTTTCCGCACGAACGGTGAGGTCAAAGGCAGCCTCGGCCGCGTTTCGCCGTTCGCGACGGAGCTCGACTGCGCACGCGGCACCGACGTGTCGCGCAAGCAGAAGGACGACTTCAAGGGCGGCTGGTACGCCGAGCCGCTTCTCGACCGCTGGGTCGGCGTGAACAACTACTACTTCGTGCAGGCCGTCATCCCCGAAGGGGGCGACAAGCCGGAGTGCGGCCTCCTCGCCGAGGAGCGCAAGGCGTTCGGCAAGCCCGCCGACGACGACGCGTCGGGCGCCGTCTACCACGGCAAGCTCACGTATCCGATTCGTCAGCTCGCGCCGCAAGAAGCGGCGACGTACCGCCAGACCGCCTTCTTCGGCCCCAAGGAGCGGGACGTCCTCGCGGCCGCGGGCGGCGGGCGCGCGGGCCTCGGCGACGCCATCAACCTCGGCTTCTTCTCGCCGGTCGCCAAATTCCTGATCAAGATCCTCGAGTTCTTCCACGACAAGGTGACGAACAACTGGGGCCTCGCGATCATCGTCATGACGATCTGCCTGCGCCTCATCCTCTTCCCGCTGTCGCTGAAGCAAATCAGGACCACGATTTCGATGCGCAAGCTGAAGCCGGAGATGGACGCGCTCGCCGCGCGCTACACCGACGACGCGCAGGCCAAGCAGCTCGCGACGATGGAGCTCTATCGCAAGCACGGCGTGAACCCGCTCGGCGGCTGCCTGCCGCAGCTCGTTCAGATGCCGGTCTGGTTCGCGATGTACACGACCCTCCAGACCGCGGTGGAGATGTACCACACGAAATTCTTGTGGTTCGCCGACCTCTCGGCCCCCGACCGCTTCTACATTCTGCCCATCGTTCTCGGCGTGTTCATGATCGTGCAGCAGCGGATCGTGCCCCAGCAGGGCATGGATCCGATGCAGCAAAAGATGATGATGTACATGCTCCCGGCCGTCTTCACCGTAATGATGCTCTTCCTCCCGGCCGCGCTCGGTGTTTACATGTTGACCAACAGCCTCCTGGGCATCTCCCAGCAGCTGATTGTCGAGAAAGTCGCGCCCCGATCGCCAACATCGGGATCCTCGAAGGGTGAAATCGTCGTCAAAGAAGTCGGCGGCGGCCCTGCGAGCCTAGGAAAGGGAAAAGCACGTGTCTGAGACCACCACCGATCCGAAGCAGCAAGACGGACAGGGCGCGCGCGCGGCCGTGAGCGAGGACGGCCTCGACGCGCAGACGGCGCGGAGCCTGAAGTTCGTCCGGACGATGCTCACGCACATGCAGATGGATGCCGAGGTGAACCTCGCGCCCGACGACGGCGAAGGGAACGCGGACGAGATTCGCATCGAGATCGAGGGGCCCGACGCCGGGCGCGTGATCGGCAAGCGCGGCGCCGTGCTCGAGGCCATCCAGTACCTGACGAGCCGCGTCGCCCACAAGGCCGGCGAAGAGCGCAAGCACGTCCAGGTCGACGCAGAAGGCTACCGCGCCCGGCACGAAGACCAGCTCGCGGAGATGGCCAAGCGCCTCGCGCAGCGCGTCGCCCAAGAGGGCAAGGTCATCACGTTCGATCCGATGAGCGCGCGCGATCGCCGCATCGTGCACATGGCGCTGAAGGAGATGGAAGGCGTGCGCACGGAGTCGAACGGTGAGGGGCCGGACCGTCGCGTGCAGATCATCCCCGTGCGCCCGGCGGCGGGATCCTGACGCGTCCTTCCTCCTGATCGTCTTTCTGATCCGCGCGGACCACGTCGATGCCGCTGTACACGAACCTCGACGGCACGACGCCGGACAAGAGGCTCGGCGATCTCCTCAAGTGGCAGATCGCGCGCATCCGCGAGAAGAAGTGGAGGAACGAGGACGGCTTCGTCACGCCGCGGCGTGAAAACGACGGCGCCGCGCTGCGGGAGACGTCTCCGCACCTGACGTGGATCGGGCACGCATCGTTCGTGATGCGACTCGCCGGCAAGCTCGTCGCGACCGATCCGATCCTGGTGCCGCGCATCGGGACGATCAAGCGGCATACCGCGCCGGGCGTGGCGACCGAAAACCTGCCGCCCATCGACGTCGTGACGGTCTCGCACACGCACTACGATCACCTGGACGTCGCGTCGCTGAAAGCGCTGGGCCGGGGACCCACGTACGTGGTGCCCCGCGACTGCGGAGAAATTTTGCACGAGGCGGGACTCCCCAACGTCGTCGAGCTCGGGTGGTTCGAGACGTTCACGACGGGAGATCTCAAGATCACGCTCGTCCCCGCGCAGCACTGGTCGATGCGCCTGCCGTGGGATCGCAACAAGAGGCTGTGGGGCGGCTTCGTCTACGAGACGCCGGAGGTCACGACGTACCACGCGGGTGACACCGCCTTCAGCGAGCGCGTCTTCCGCGCGATCGGCGAGCGCTTCCCCGCGATCGATTACGCGATGCTGCCCATCGGCGCGTACGATCCCGTGTGGTTCATGCAAGAGCAGCACATGGGCCCCGAAGAGGCGGGGCGCGCGTGGGAGCTGCTCGGGGCGGCGCGCCTCGTCGCGATGCACTGGGGCACGTTCAAGCTCACGGACGAGCCGCTCGGTGAGCCGCCGGAGCGCATGCGTGCGTGGTGGAAAGAGCACGGCTACGCCGAGGACCGGCTCTGCATCTTCGACATCGGCGAGACGCGCGCGCTCGCGCTAAAGTAACGGCGTGCGCGCGCCCGTCTTCTTCCTCCTCGCCGCCGCCGGCGCCCTGCTCGTCTTCGCGGGCTGTCCGAGCACGCCGTCCGGCGACACGACCGATGCGTCCACCGACGACGGCAGCTTCGCGGTCTCCGACGGCGCCGCGTTCTGCGCGACGTTCACGCACGCCGGCGATCCCTGCACGGCATCGAGCGCGATCGTCTGCTTCCGCGAGTGCAAGACCGACGGTTGCCAGTGCAAAACCGGCAAGTGGGTCTGCACGACCGACTTTTCCTGCACGCCCGACGGCGGCCCGCTCGACGACGCAGGCCCGGACACGGACGCGGACACCGACTCCGGTTCCGACGCCGACTCCGGTTCCGACGCCGACTCCGGTTCCGACGCCGACTCCGGTTCCGACGCCGACTCCGGT
>JBBRLQ010000035.1:0-73058 GCA_038231275.1 Polyangiales bacterium | reverse complement strand
CGCACCACCGCCGCCTTCGCCGACGCCATCGGCGGCGCGGCCTTCGACGAGAAGGCCGTGGGCGACGCCGCCACGGCGCGCGTGGCCTCTGCCACCCGCCTGCGCGATGCGGTGGTCAAGGCGCTCGGCCGCATCCACGCGCTCCTCGAGCCCGAGCAGCGCGCGAAGCTCGCGTACCTGCTCCGCACCGGCGCGCTCTCCATCTGAAGCACCCGCGCGCGCGCCAGCTGACGCGCTGACGTGATCCGGAATCCCTCGCCGCCCCTCCATGCCTCGCGCGTGGAGGGGCGCGCGTGTTCCATGGGCTCGGCGGGCGCGCACAAAACGACGAAGCGCGGCGGACCCGTGGGATCACGCCGCGCTCCGAAGGCGTCCGGCGAACCGGGCGGCGTCTTCGATCGATCAGTCCTTCGCGTCGCCGCGGGCGAAGATCGAGGCCACGTAGTTGAGCACGTCGGTCGCGCTCACCTCGTTGTAGCCGAAGTTCTTCATCAGCCGCGTCTTGATGATGTCGATCTTCTCCTGCGTGTCCTTGTCGACCACGGCGGACACCAGCGTCTTCAGCTTGATCGAGTCCTTGTGATCTTCGAACAGCTTCAGCTCCAGCGCGCGGCGGACGCGGTCGTTGGTCGACCACTGCATCTACTTCCCCGCCCCCGCGAGGGCTCCGATGTCGTTCATGATCTCCCGGCGGAAGTCCTCCTTCCGGTTCTCGGCGATCTCGATCTTCTCCTCGATGGACCGCATCAGGCGCTCGTCCGGCTCCTCGTCCTGGCCGGTGTAGCGGTTCTTGACCTTCTCCTTGAGGGTGTAGGCCTTGATGTTGTCGATGTAGTTGCCGGCGAGCTTCGCGATCGCGTCCTCGTCGGCGCTGATGGCGCGCTGGACCTCGTTCTTGACGATCTCCTCGTATTCGCGCTTCACGAGGCCGATGATCTCTTGGTAGCGCTTCCGCTGCTCTTCGTTGGTGATGAGCGAGTGGTGGCGCAGGCCCTTGTCGAGCTCGTTCATGACCATGAACGGGTTGATGGTGCCTTCGCCCGAGTCGTTCACCAGCGCGTTCGAGATCTTGTCCTGCACGTAGCGCGGGCTGATCCCTTCCATGCCCTCGCGCTTGGACTCCTTGCGGAGCTCCTTGACCGTGTCCTGCGTGTACCCGGGGAGCACCTTGCCGTCGTAGAGCTTCATCTTCTGGATGAGCGACAGGTTGTGCTTCTTCGGGTCTTCGAGGCGCGTGAGCACCGCCCACATCGCCGCCACTTCGAGCGTGTGCGGGGCGACGTGCTTCAGCTTGATCTTGCCGGCGTTGAAATCCTTCTCGTAGATGCGGATCTCTTCGGTCAGCTTGGTGATGTACGGGATGTCGATTTTGATCGTGCGGTCCCGGAGCGCTTCCATGAACTCGTTGTTCAGGAGCTTCTTGTACTCGGCCTCGTTGGTGTGGCCGATGATGACCTCGTCGATGTCCGTCTGGGCGAACTTCTTCGGCTTGATCTTGTGCTCTTGCGAGGCGCCGAGCAGATCGTAGAGGAACGCGACGTCGAGCTTGAGCACCTCGATGAACTCGACCATGCCGCGGTTGGCGATGTTGAACTCGCCGTCGAAGTTGAACGCTCTCGGGTCCGAATCGGACCCGTATTCGGCGATCTTGCGGTAGTTGATGTCGCCCGTGAGCTCGGTCGAGTCCTGGTTCTTCTCGTCCTTCGGCTGGAAGGTGCCGATGCCGACGCGATCCTTCTCGCTCAAGATGAGGCGGCGAACGCGGATGTGGTTCGCGATCATCTTCGACCAGTCGCCGTCGTACTTGGTGAGGAGGTTCTTGATGATGAAGCGGCTCGCGGGGTCCATGTCCCCCTCGACCTTCACCTTGAACTGATCGTTCGAGAGCCCGAGCTCGGTGATGGCCTTGTCGCGCCACTCGGCGGGGACGAGGCGGAGCGGCTCCTCGTTCATGGGGCTAGGGAAGCGATCGCTCTCTTTGCCCGCGAGCTCGGTGCCGGCGAGGTTCACCCAGTCGAACGAATAGAGCGCGCCCTCGACCGTGCGCGAGTACTTCTCGATGCCGAGCTTGAGGAGGCGGGCGATCGTCGACTTGCTCGAACCGACCGGGCCGTGGAGCAGGATGACGCGCTTCTCCGGCCCGTAGCCCTCGCTCGCCGCCTTGAGGACGTGCACGAGGCGCATGAGCGGGATGTCGAGGCCGAAGATGGCGTTGGCGCCGCCGCCGTCCTCGTCCTTGAAGAAGTTGTATCTTACAAGTTTCTTCTTGTTGTCGATGTACTCCTCGGTCCCGTACGAGATGATCATGTCGTAGACGCGCTGGTACGCGTTGCGCGTCACCTGCGGTCTCTCGCGGACGATCTGCAGGTACTCCTCGAAGGAGCCCTCCCAGTGGAGCTCCTTGTAGAGCTTGTAGTCCTGCATCGCGGCGATCTTCTGAATCATCGAGCTCGCGGCCATCGTGCTCTCCTCGCTGCTTGGACCTCCGAGAGTACCACGATGGACCGCCCTTCATAGCGGCGCAGAATGCCATGTTGCCGGACGAGCTCTTGGAGGCGAAGATCGCCCGCCGCATGCACGTCACCGACACCACCCCACGAACGCCTGCGACGGCGCAGGTCAAGCGCGGCGTGCCGTGGGCGCTCTCGTTCGCCGTCGTTTACTTGATCGTCGCGCTGGTGATCGTCGTCGGGACCAAGCGACTAGGGGACGCGGACGGTCACTGGTTTTTTACGGTGATGCTGTTCGTCCCGCGCTGGCCGTTGGCGTTGCCATTTCTCCTGCTCGTGCCGATCGCCGCGTTCGGGCGCTACAAGCCCGCGTCGTTCGCCGCGCTCGTGGCGGCGGCGCTCCTCAACCTGTGGTTCGACGATCTCGGCGTGAGCGTCGGCGGTGACTCGAGCGCGCCGCGCGACGAGCGGCTGCGCATCATGACGTACAACATCGGCGGCGGGAGCTTCGAGCCGGCCGATCTGGTCGCGCTGGTGAAAGAGATCGACGCCGACGTCATCGGCTTCGAAGAGTGCCAGCTCGAAGAAGGCGTGTTCGACGGCACCGGCTACACGATGCGCAACGACAACGGCAACTGCCTCGTCTCGCGCCTCCCGGTGCGCGTCGTCGACGTGCGCGATCCGCAGGACATCTGGGACAAGAACGGCAGCGGCGCCATCGCTCGCTACGAGATCGAGTGGCAAACGCGGACCTTCAGCATCGAGGTCGTTCACCTCGAGACGGTGCGCGAAGGACTCCAAACGTTGCCGTTCGGGTTCTGGAAGTCCGACTGGGACGGGCCGAAGGTGCTGGGCGAGAACGTCACGGAGCGCGCGCTGGAGTCCAAGATCGCGAGCGAGTGGACCCAGCGCAGCAAGGTGCCGACGATCGTGGTGGGCGACTTCAATATGCCCGCGGACAGCGCGATTTACCGGCGATATTGGTCCGACCTCCACAACGCCCTTTCGGAGAAGACGCTCGGGCCGCGCGTCACCAAGGCGACGCGATGGCATGGCATCCGTATCGATCACGTGCTCTTCGGCGACGGCCTCGCGTGCATGAGCGCGCGCGTGACGCGTCACCTCGGGATGGATCACCGGCCGGTGGTCGCCGACTTTCGTTTCACTGGGAAGTGACGCGCCAGCGGTAGACGACCATGTCGAACGGATAGAGCGCGCGCGGGATGCGCAGGCGCGGGAGCGCGAAGATCGGCGAGAAGGTCGACGTCCACGGCGCGTCGAAGCGCTCGAACGACAGCACCGTGCCGCGAGGGAGGCCGCGCTCGCCGGCCTCCGAGAGCGCCTCTTTTCCCCAGAAGAACATGTCGAGCGATCCGCCGAGCACGCGCTTGGCGCCATTCCAGAGGGTGCGCTGCGCGGCCTGGAAGGGGCGCCACGGCGCGACCTCGCAGACGAAGAGCTCACCGCCCGGCGCGAGCACGCGACCGAACTCGCGGAAGGCGGCGTTCACGAGGCGCTCGTTCTCTTCGACGGTGGTCCCGACGAAGTGGTGGACCGAGTACGCGCAGAGCACGGTGTCGACGGAGCGATCGGCAAGCGGGAGCTCCGCGGCCGACGCGTAGACGCGCAGATCGACGTCCTCGTTCGCGCGCAGCGACGCGAGCGACATGTCGACGCCGATGATCGTGCAGTCGCGGCGCCGCTTGTACGGCGCCTTGGGGCCGCAGCCGACGTCGAGCACGACCGAGCCGGCGCGCAGCGTCTCTTCGAAGCGGCGCATCTGCGCGTCCTGGAAGACGCGCGTGCCGTCGGCGTCGTCGTGGACGGCTTGCATGATCTCGACCTTGTCGTCGAAGAACGAAGGAGCCGCGCCGCTCACCGCGATCGCAACGTCGTCCTTCCAGGTACCGGTCCAGCCGCATTCGCCGGCAGTGCACGCGAGCGTCTCGCGGCTGCGCGTGAGCGACGCGTGGCACTTTGGGCACGCGAGGTGCTTCGCGACGAGGTCCGTGTCCATCGCCGAATCGTAGCGTAGCGCGCGGCAAACCAGTTACCTTTGGGCCCGATGAAGAGTCGCGACCCCCGATGGCTCGTGGCAGGGGCGCTCGTCGTGTGGGCGGCGTACGTGGTGATGCGGTACGCGCCGAATCACCGCGAGACGGCGCGCTTGATGCCGCTGGGGGCCGGCGTCGTGTCGGCGCTGGTGTGCGGGCTCGTCGTCTTCGTCGCGGCGACGTCGCTCGGGGCGGCGGTCCTGTCGCGCCTCCATCCGATCGAAGAGCTGCCGCTTCGTGTCCTCACGTCGATGGGGATTGGGACCGGCCTTCTCGGGACGATCGTGTTCTTGCTCGGCGCAGTGGGCCAGGTGTCGCAATGGCCGGTCGTGGGCGTCGTCGTCCTCTCGTTCGCGGCCGGCGCGCGCGAGCTGGGAAGAGACGCGCGCGCGCTCGTCGCGGCGGGGCCTCCGCGGCCGATCGTCCTGGGCCTCGCCGCGCCGTTGGTGGTGCTGTCGGTGCTCGCGACGCTGACGCCGCCCAACGACTGGGACGAGCTCGCGTACCACATCCCGATCGCCGTCCACGCGACGGAGACCGGCCATTTTGCGCTGGCGGCGCACGACCAGAGCTTCTTCCCGTCGCACTGCGAGGCGCTCATCACGGTGGGCCTCCTGTTGAACGGGTCGTTCGCGGTCGGGCGCGTGCTGCACCTCTTGTTCGGCTTCGGCCTCATCGGCGCCGTGTACGTCGGGTCTGCGTCGCTCTTGCCCGAGCACCGGTGGGCGCGCTGGCTCAGCGTCGCGATCGTCGCGCTCGAGCCGGTCTTCGTCGACGAGGCACGCCAGGCGGACGTGGATCTGGCGCTGGCGTTTTACGTGGTGCTCGCGGTGATCCACGTCGTGCGGGATGGCTCGTGGCGGAGCGCGGTGGTGGCCGGCGCCTGCGCGGGGTTCGCGTGCGCGACGAGCTACCGAGGCCTCCTCGCGGCGGTTGCGATCGCGGCAGCGGCGCTGGTGATGCGGCGTTTTCGCACGTTCGGCGCGCTCGCGGCCGCCGGCGCAGTGGCCGGTCTCCCCTGGTACGTGCGCAACGCCATCGTCTGCGGCAACCCGATCTTTCCGTTCCTCACCGGCGTGTTTCCGACGCGTGCGCTCCCCACCGCGTTCTCGTCGCTCGACTGGCCGGATCCGACGGTTCAATCGCGCGACTTCGCGCAGAGCGCCGGGGAGGATCACGCCGGGCTCCTTCTAAATCCGCTGCGCTACTTCGAGCTCGCCTGGAACGCGACGATCGAAGGGCGCATCCACACCGCCGGCGGATTCTCGGCGGACATCTCTCCCGTGTACCTCGCGACGGTGCCGGCCGCGGTCTTCGTGCGTCGCGAGTCGGTGACCCGCCCGCTCGCGGCGTGGGTCGCGTTCGCGGTCGTCCATTCCATCGCGTGGTCGTTCGGCGTCCAGGGCACGCGCTACCAGCTCCCGGCGTTCGCGGCGATGGCGGTGTGCCTGCCTGCGCTCTTCGAGGGCGTTCGTTGGGACGTGGTTCGAAAGGCGGCGTATGCGTCATGCGCCCTCGTGTGCGCGCTGCTCTACGGCGCGACGCTAGTGAAGCACATCGATCGCGCCGACACGCGCTACGTCTTCGGCGTCGAGTCCGAGGATCGGTACCTCGTCAGCCACGCCGACGGGCCGCTCTTTGCGATCATCGCGCAGATCAACCGCAAGCCGCCGACCCGCGGCCCCATCCTCATGATCGGCGAGAAGCGCGGGCTCTACCTCTCGCGCCGGCCGTTCATCCCCGACTTCAACCTCGACAACGTCGGCACGCTCTACCGAAACGGCGGCGGCACCGCGGAGGGGATGCGCGATCTCCTCCTCAAGAACGGGATCACCTACATCATGGAGCACTCCATCCGCGCGGGGGCCGTCCTCACTCCAGAAGAGCGCCGCGCGTACGGAGAATTCGTGGCGCGCTTCACGGAGCCCGCCTTCCAGAACAACTACCTGGTCTGGCGCGTCGTCAAGTGACCGACGCCCGCAGCGCGTCCTCGAAGGGCGTGAAGCGGAGACCCGGAAGCGCCGCGCGAAGGCGGCGGACGTCGAAGCGACGGTGGACGATCGCGGACCCACGCGGCGCGCGCTGCACCTCGAACGCGAACGGCGCGACCTTCGCGAGCGCCTCGACGCACGCGGCGAACGAGCGGCTCTCCCCGGTCGCGAGGTTCAAGACGCCGGCGAGGGACGCGTCGTCGAGGATCATCCGCGTCGCCTCCGCGAAGTCCTCGACGTAGAGGTGATCGCGCAGCTCCTCGCCCTCGCCGAAGAGGCGAACGACGTGATCGGTCCGCGCCGTGAACGCGAAGCGGTTGGGGCCGTACGATCGATGCGGATCGCCGGGGCCGAAGACGAGCGTGGGGCGCACCAGGAGGAGGGGCGTCTTCCGTGCGATGGCGACGCTCGCGAGGATCTCTTCGGACGCGAGCTTGGCGACCGCGTAAAGGCCCTTTGGGGCTGCCGGCGAGGCCTCGTCGACGTCCTCGCGATCGCCATAGACGGCGTCGGAGCTGACGTACACGCACCGCGCGATCGTCCGTGCCTCCATCGCGCGCGCCACCGCCGTCGCGATCCCCACGTTTCGCGAGAACGTGTCGAGGTTCACCCCGCGATCGGGGGTCACGGCGGCCAGCACCATGAGCGTAGCGCCGTCCGGGATCTTCGCGGCGAGGAGCCCCCCCGCGCCCTCGGAGGTCAGATCGATCTCGGCGGACGACACTCCGACGACGGCGCGCCCGGCCGCCTCGAGCTTCTTTACGATGGCGGCGCCGATGAACCCGTGATGGCCAATGACGACGACGGGATCTGACTTCATGGGGTGCATCTTACACGGGCTGAATCGGGCGCTTGGGTGTTAGCCTTGCCGTGTGTCGCGGACGCTGACAATCATGGTTCCGGCGCTGAACGAGGGGAAGAACATCGGTCCCACGATCGAGACGGTTCGTTCGATCGTGAAGCCGCGCGTCGACGCCTACGAGATCATCGTCGTCAACGACGGCTCGACGGACGACACCGGGGCCGTCGCCGACGCCGCGGCCGCCGACGATCCGCTCGTCACCGTCGTGCACCATCCGACGCCGCGAGGCCTCGGGTACGCGTACAAAGTCGGCCTCGCGCGCGCCAAGCACGCGAACTACGTCTACGTGCCCGGCGACAACGAGCTGCCGCCGCAAGCGCTGACGAGCCTCGTGGATCGCCTCGGCGACGCGGACATCGTCATCCACTTCGTCACGAACATGGAGGTGCGAACGCCTGCGCGCCGCGTCGTGTCGGTGACCTACACGACGCTCATGAACACGCTCTTCGGGCTCGATCTGAAGTACTTCAACGGCGCCGTCATCCACCGCACCGAGTTGCTCCGCGGCCTCGGCGGGTGGACCGACAGCTTCGCCTACCAGACCGAGATCCTCCTGCGCCTCTTGCGCGACGGCGCGACGTACGTGGAGGTCGGCTGCGAGATGGTGCCGCGCACGAGCGGGACGAGCGCCGCGTTCCGTCCGAAGAACGTCGTCGGCGTCGCCACCGCGATCGGGCGCCTCTTCTGGCAGCTCCGGGTGCGAGGAGGGCGGCCGCGTCGGTGAAGGTCCTCGTCACCGGCGCGCGGGGATTCGTGGGGCGGCACCTCGCCGTCGCGTTGAGGACGGCGGGCCACGAGGTCGTCGCGCCGAGCGGAGATTTGGCGCTCGGGGTGGATGTGGAAGGGGAGGTCGAGGCGGTCGTTCATGCGGCCGCGCGACTCCAAGGCGCGACGCCGGACGAGCTCGTGCGCGCGAACGTCGACGCGACGAGGAACGTGGCCGAATGGGCCCGCACTCACGGCGTCCGCACGTTCGTCTACCTCTCTTCGATCTCCGTGTACGGCGCGCAATCGACGCCGGTGCTCGACGAAGGATCGAAGGTCGCCCTTCCCGACCCGTACGGTCTCTCGAAGCTTCGAGGGGAAGAGGTGCTGTCCGACGCGTCTCCGCCGTTTGCGTCGATTGCGCTCCGTTTGCCAGGCGTGCTCGGCGCGGGGGCGCATCGTCCTTGGCTCGCGCGCGTCGCGCAGGCGCTCCTCGCCGGCGAGGCGATCACGATCCACTCGCCCGACGCGCCGTTCACGAGCATGGTCCACACGAGCGAGCTCGCCGACTTCGTCGTTCGCCTCGTGGCGGGAGGGTGGACCGGCTTCGAGCGCGCGGTGCTGGGCTGCGTCGAGCCGCGGACGGTGCGCGAGACCGTCGAAGGTCTTCGATCGCGCCTCGGATCGCGATCGCCCATTCGTGTGGGCGACGCAAATGCTCCGACCGTTGGCGTCGACGTCTCACACGCGACCGCGCTTGGTTTCGTGCCAAAACGTGCGGACCAGGTCCTGGACGCCTTCGCCCGTGACCTCTCGCCTTCGGCTTCCGTTTGACCGCGGCGCGCACAGGGGAGAAAATCGACGCTGGGAAACGAGCTGAGAACGAATATGCAAACCGTCCTTGTCACTGGCGGCGCGGGCTATGTCGGCGCCGTGCTCGTGCCGAAGCTTCTCGCGCGCGGCTACCGCGTGCGCGTCTTGGATCTCTATTTGTTCGGCGACGACGTGTTGCCGAAGGGCAACCCGAACCTCGAAGAGACGAAGGGTGATCTGCGCGACGCCGCAGTGCTCGCCACGGCGCTGCGCGGCGTCGACGTCGTCATCCACCTCGCGTGCGTGTCGAACGATCCGAGCTTCGAGCTGAACCCCGAGCTCTCGAAGTCGATCAACTACGACGCCTTCGAGCCGCTGGTCCGCATCTCGAAAGAGGCCGGCGTGAAGCGCTTCGTCTACGCCTCGACGTCGAGCGTGTACGGCGTCAGCGACGCGCCGGAGGTCACCGAGGACCATCCCCTCGTGCCGCTCACCGACTACAACAAGTTCAAGGGGATGTGCGAGCCGATCCTCCTTCGCTACCAGAGCGACGACTTCACGACGGTCATCATCCGCCCCGCCACCGTGTGCGGCTACTCGCCGCGCATGCGCCTCGACCTCACCGTGAACATCCTCACGAATTTGGCCGTGAACAACGGCAAAATCACGATCTTCGGCGGCGCGCAGAAGCGGCCGAACATCCACGTCGAGGACATCTCCGATCTCTACGTCGAGCTCATGACGATGCCGAAGGAGAAGATCGCCGGGAAGACGTTCAACGCCGGCTACGAGAACCACACGGTCGCGCAGCTCGGCGCGATGGTGAAGGACGTCGTGACGCGCGAGATGCCGGAGCGAGGCGCCATCACCCTCGAGACGGTGCCGTCCAACGATTTGCGCTCGTACCACGTGTCGAGCGAGAAGATCCGGCGAGAGCTCGGCTGGGCGCCGAAGCGGACGATCGAGGACGCGGTCGTCGGCATGTGCCACGCGTTCAAGGCGGGGCGCTTGCCCGGCTCGCTCACCGACGTGCGCTACTTCAACGTGAAGGCGATCCAAGCCCGCGGGATCGGCTGACGATGCCCCGCGCGATCGTCACCGGCGGGGCAGGCTTCATCGGCAGCCACATGGTCGACCTGCTCGTCGCCCGCGGGTTCGAGGTCGGCGTGGTCGACAACCTGATCACCGGCCGCCGCGAGAACCTCGCGCACTACGCAGGCGATCGGCGCGTCGTCCTCTACGAGATCGACATGTGCGATCTCCCGGCGGATACGGACATCTTCAAGGAGGCGAAGTACGTCTTCCACTTCGGCGGCATCGGCGACATCGTCCCCTCCATCGAGAAGCCGATCGCCTACATGCGCGCGAACGTCGACGGCACCCTCGCCGTCCTCGAAGCGTCGCGCCGCGCGGGCGTCGAAAAGTTCGTCTATGCCGCCTCCTCCTCTTGTTACGGCGTGGCGACCGAGTTGCCGACGACCGAGGGCGCGCCGATCCGGCCCGAGTATCCGTACGCGCTCAGCAAGTACATGGGCGAGATGGCGGCGCTGCACTGGGGGAAGGTCTACAAGCTCCCGGTCGCGTCCATTCGCATGTTCAACGTCTACGGTCCGCGCGTCCGCACGACCGGCGCGTACGGCGCGGTCTTCGGAGTTTTTCTCGCGCAGAAGGTGAACGGCAAGCCCTTCACGGTCGTCGGCGACGGGACCCAGCGGCGCGACTTCGTCTTCGTCACCGACGTCGCGGAGGCGTTCCTTCTCGCAGCGGAGAAATCCCCGAGCGGCGCGGTCTACAACCTCGGGTCGAACGATCCGCAGACCGTGAACCGCCTCATCGAGCTGATCGGCGGCGAGGTCGTGTACGTCCCCAAGCGGCCCGGCGAGCCCGACACGACGTGGGCCGACACGACGCGGATCGCGGCGCTCGGGTGGTCGCCGACGGTGCGGTTCGAGAACGGCGTCGCGGCGATGCTGGCCGAGATCGACGCGTGGAAATCGGCGCCGGTGTGGACGCCCGACCGCATCCAGGAAGCCACGCGCGCGTGGTTCGAGTTCATGAAATGAAGCCTGATTTCTCGAAGAAGGTGAAGAAGCTCGAGGAGCTCGCCGCGGCGATCGGCCCGCGTCCGCGCACGCGCTCGGTCATCATGTGCCACGGGATGTTCGACATCGTGCACCCCGGCCACCTCCGGCACTTGATGTACGCGAAGGAGAAGGCCGACATTCTCATCGCGAGCCTCACCGCCGACATCCACGCCACGAAGGGCACGATGCGGCCATACGTGCCGCAAGATCTCCGCGCGCAGAACCTCGCGGCGCTCGAGTTCGTCGACTACGTCATCATCGACCCGCACGCGACGCCGATCGAGCACATCAAGCGCCTTCAGCCCGACTACTACGCGAAGGGCTACGAATACTTCGCAGACGGCGTGCCTCCGCGGACGCGCGAAGAGATGGACACGCTGGAGGGGTACGGGGGCGAGATCGTCTTCACGCCTGGCGACGTCGTCTACTCGTCGTCCGCGCTCATCGAGGCGCACCGCCCGTCGCTCGGCGTCACCAAGCTCGCCTCGCTCATGGAGTCGGAGGGCGTCACCTTCGACAAGCTGCGCGAGCCGGTGCGAAAAGCCTGGAAAATGAAGGTGCACGTCGTGGGCGACACGATCGTGGACAGCTACAGCTACTGCTCGCTCCTCGGCGCGACGGCCAAGAGCCCGACGTTCAGCGTGAAGCACGACCACACCGAGCGCTTCACGGGCGGCGCCGCGGTCGTCGCGCGCCACGTGAAGGCTGCGGGCGCCGACGTGTCGTTCACCACCGTGCTCGGCGAGGACGCGCTCTCCGAGTTCGTCCTCAAGGACCTGGCCGACGCGGGCGTCGAGTGCCAGCCGTTCGTCGATCGCTCGCGCCCCACGACGCACAAAGAGCGCTTCATCGCCGACGGGCACAAGATGCTGCAGGTCGATCGCGTCGACAACCGGCGCATCAGCGAGAAGGTGATGGGTTACCTCCTCGACCGCCTCACGTCGACGGACGCTGACATCGTGATCTTCAGCGATTTCCGGCACGGCATCTTCAACCGCGACACGATTGGGCGGCTCAAGGACGCGATTCCCACGAAGGCGATCAAGGTCGCCGACAGCCAGGTGTCGAATCGCTGGGGCAACATCCTCGAGTTCACGGATTTCGATCTCCTCACGCCCAACGAGCGCGAGGCCCGCTTCGCGCTCGGCGATCAGGACTCGGTGGTGCGGCCGCTCGCCCTCGAGCTCATGAAGAAGGCGCGCTCGAAGCACCTCATCTTGAAGATGGGCGAGCGCGGGCTCCTCGGCTACCGCACCGCGGGCTTCGAGCCGCGCGAGTTCTTCACCGTGGACACCGTCGTCGATCGCCTCAGCGATCCGATCGGCGCCGGCGACGCGCTGCTCGCGTACGCGTCGCTCGCGCTGGCGGTCACCGGCGACATCTGCATCGCCGCGATCCTCGGCGCCGTCGCGGCTGCCGTCGCGTGCGAGCGGCAGGGCAACCAGCCGGTGAGTCCGGAGGACGTCGAGGCGAAGCTCAAGTCGATCGAGGAGCGGATGAACTTCCGATGATGCGGTACGTCGTCGTCGGCCTCGGCAACATCGGCGGCAAAAGGAAGGCGGCGCTTGGGGCTCGATGCGTCGCGACGGTCGATCCCGTCAACCCCGCCGCCGACCACAAAGCCCTCGAGGACTGCGACCCGAGCACCTTCGACGCGGCGGTCCTCGCGGTGCCGAACCCGGTGAAGCTCGGTCAGGTGCGCTGGCTCCTCGATCGCGGCAAGCACGCGCTCGTCGAGAAGCCGTTCCTCCTCGACGCCGCCGAAGTGCAGGATCTGTCTGCGCGCGCCGCGTCGCACGGCGCCGTTTGGTACACGTCGTACAACTTCCACTTCGAGCCGAACGTCGTCGCGCTCAAGCGCCACCTCGACGCCGGCGCGCTCGGCGCCATTTACCGCGTGCGCATGTTCTACGGGAACGGCACCGCGCGCGATCACCTCGGCACTTGGCGCGACAGCACGTACGGCGTGCTCGAAGATCTCGCGAGCCACCTCGTCGATCTCGCCGGCTTCGTGTTCGGCAAGGGCGGGCAAGAGTTTCGCGTCTGGCAGCGGCGAGGCTACGAGCTGCAGGGCATCGATCACGCGATGCTCGCCTCGGAGGATCGCACGCTCACGATCGAGGTGAGCTTCCTCTCCTATAAGAACCGCTGGCAGATCGAGGTCGTCGGCGAGAAGGGCGCGCTCCTCATGGATGGTCTCACCAAGTGGGGCAAGAGCGAGCTCCTCTTCTGGAAGCGAACCTTGCCGAGCGGCGCGCCCGAGGAAATCCGGGAGATCGCGACCGGCCCCGATCCGACGTGGACCCTGGACCTCGCGCACTTCGAGGAGCAAGCCCGCGCGAAGAAGACGAGCGGCGCGAACGACGCGTGGGTGTCGCGCGTCATCATGAACGCGGCGAAGGCGACACTCGAGGGGCCGGCGTGACCGGCCGCACGGCGTTCGTGGGCTTGTCGCACCTCGGCCTCGTGTCGAGCGTGGGCTGGGCGAGCATGGGCAGCGAGGTCATCGGGATCGATCCCGACGCCCAGCGAATCGCCAAGCTCTCGCGCGCGGAGGCGCCGCTGCACGAGCCGGGGCTGGCCGAGCTCCTCACGGCGTCGCGCGCGCGGATGACGTTCACGACGGATCTCGCGCGTGTCGCCGAAGCCTCGCTCGTGGTCCTCTCGCGCGACGTCCCCACCGACGAGAATGGCGTCAGCGATCCCAGTGTCGTGCACGAGCTCCTCGAGCGGACGATTCCGCACCTCGCCGCGGGCGCGACGCTCGCCGTGATGAGCCAAGTGTCACCAGGATTCATGCGCGCGCTCGCCGAGAAGGTCGCCGCGGCGCGTCCGGCCGCCAAAATTACCGTGATTTACTGGGTGGAGACGCTCATCTTCGGCCGCGCGCTCGACCGTTTCCTGAAGCCGGAGAGGATCATCCTCGGCTGCGCCGATCCCACGTCGCCCCTGCCTCCGCGGCTCGAAGAAGGCCTGCGTCGCTTCGGCTGCCCGCTCTTTCCGATGCGCTATGAGAGCGCCGAGCTCACCAAGACGGCGATCAACCTCTACCTGTGCGCCGCAGTCACGTACGCGAACACGCTCTCCGATCTCTGCGAGGGCGTCGGCGCCGATTGGGGCGAGATGGTCCCCGCGCTTCGCGAGGACGCACGCATCGGACGGTCCGCGTACATTCGGCCGGGCCTGGGAATCGCCGGCGGCAACCTCGAGCGCGACATGGTGACGTTGAAAGAGCTCGGGGCGGCGCGCGCGGTCGACGTCGCGTTCATCGAGACGCTCCTCGACTACAACGCGCGACGCTACGCGTGGGTTCGGCGCAAGCTCGACGCGCTCGTCTTCGCGCGCACCAAGGCGCCGGTCCTCGCGGTGTGGGGGCTCGCGTACAAGAAGGACACTGACTCGACGAAGAACTCGATGTCCCTGAAGGTCCTCGGCGAGCTTCGCGGGCGCGCGACCGTTCGCGCGTACGATCCGATCGTGCGTGTCCCAGAAGAAGGCGGGCTCACGCTCGCCGCGTCGCGCGATGAAGCGCTGGCCGGCGCCGATGCGCTCCTCGTCATGACCGACTGGGACGTGTTCGCGAAGCCGGACCTCGCCGCGCTCCGCACGATGCGACGCCCTCTCGTCATCGACGGGGTCGGCGTCACCGAGAAGACGCGGCTCGCGGGCGTGGAGCACGTCGTCATGGGGCGAGGCGACGCGTGCGCGAAGTGAACCTCCTCGACAGCTACCCGCGGACCAAGCGCGACATCGACGCGCGCGCCGCCGCCGTCCCCAGCGAGCGCGAGATCGCGAAAAAATTCGGCCGCGAGTATTTCGATGGCGATCGCGGGCAGGGCTACGGCGGCTACCGCTACGACGGCCGCTGGGTGAAGGTCGCCGAGCGAATGCGGGATTTCTACGGCCTCCGCGCCGGTCATCGCGTCCTCGACGTCGGCTGCGCGAAGGGGTTCCTTCTGCACGATCTCGCGACGGTGGTGCCGGATCTCGAGGTTCGCGGCGTCGATGTTTCCGAGTACGCCATCCAAAACGCGATGGAGGACGTGAAGCCACACCTGGTGTGCGCGAGCGCCGACGCGCTGCCGTTTCCGGACGACTCGTTCGACGTGGTCATCGCCATCAACGTCGTCCACAACCTCGAGCTCCCGCGCTGCATCCAGGCATTGCGCGAGATCGAGCGCGTCGGAAAGCACGCCTATGTGCAAGTCGACTCGTGGCTCGACGAGGAGCAAAAGACGAAGTTTCTGCGCTGGCAGCTCACGGCGCTCACCTACTTCGACCCCGTCGGCTGGCGCGAGGTCTTCGCGCAGGCGGGCTACACGGGGGAGTACCATTGGACGTTGACGGAGTGACATGCCGCCCCCGATGAAAGTCCCCTACGTCGCTCTGGCGCGGCGCACCCGCCGCGTAAAGGCGGAGCTGATGGCGGCGATCGAGAAGGTCGTCGACCACGGCATGTACGTCCTCGGGCCCGAGGTCGCCGAGTTCGAGCGACGCTTCGCCGAGTACTGCGGCACCCGCTTCGCCGTCGGCGTGTCGGACGGGACGATGGCGCTCATCCTCACGCTGCGCGGGCTCGGCGTCGGCCCGGGCGACGAGGTGATCACCGCGCCCAACTCGTTCGTCGCCTCCGCGTCGTGCGCCGCGCTCATCGGCGCCACCCCGCGCTTCGTCGACGTCACGAAAGACGAGATGAACCTCGATCCGGCGAAGCTCGCGGCGGCGATCGGACCGAAGACGAAGGCCATCATCCCGGTCCACCTCGCGGGCCGCCCGGCCGACATGGAGGCGATCCTCGCGATCGCGAGCGCGCGCGGCGTGCCGGTCATCGAGGACGCGGCGCAGGCGGTCGGCTCACGTCTCGGCGGCAAGCGCGTCGGTGGCCTCGCCCGCGCGGCATGCTTCAGCCTGCACCCGCTCAAGAACCTCCACGGCATTGGCGACGCCGGCGTCATCACGACGAACGACGAGACTCTTTACGAATGGCTCAAAAAGGCGAGAAATCACGGTCTCCGCACACGTGACGAGGTGGAGCTATGGAGCACCAACTCGCGCCTCGACACCATCCAGGCGGCCATCTTGAATGTCATGCTCACGCACCTCGACGGTTGGATCGACGAGCGCCGCGCGATCGCGCTCGACATGTGCGCGCGGCTCGAGGGCGTCGTCGGCGTGCCGCGCGAGCGCGACGGACAATTTCACACGTACCAGACGTTCGTGATCCAGGCCGAGCGCCGCGCCGCGCTCCTCGAACACCTCGCGGCCCGGGGCGTCGACGCCAAGGTCCACTATCCGATCGCGATCCCCGAGCAGCCCGCCGCGCGCGACCTCGGCGTGCGCATGGACGAGTTTCCAAACACGAAGTGGCTCACGTCACGCATCGTGAGCTTGCCGCTCTACGCCGAGATGGACCCCGAACAGAAGGATCTCGTCATCGACGCGGTCCGCTCCTTCTACGCGCCATGAAAGTCCCTTACAGCTACTTGGACCGTCAGTTCGACGAGCCGGAGATCGACGCCATCCTCGGCAAGATCAAAGAGCTCGCGCGGACCGGTGATTTCACGATCGGCGCGCCGGTCCTCGAGTTCGAGCGACGGCTCGGAGCGCGCATCGGGGTGCCGCACGTGGTCGGCACGAACACCGGCACAGATGCGCTCGTCCTCGCGTTGAAGGCGCTCCGCGTCGGCGCAGGCGACGAGGTCATCACCCAGGTCAACACGTTCTACGCGACCGCCGGCGCGATCGTCGCGGTCGGCGCGCGCCCCGTCTTCGTCGACACCGACGACGTCTACGCCATGGACGCGACGAAGCTCGAAGCCGCGATCACAGGGAAAACAAGGGCGATCCTTCCGGTCTACTGGGGCGGCCTCCCTCCCGACATGCCGGCGATCATGGCGATCGCGAAGAAACGCGGGCTCCTCGTCGTCGAGGACGCGTGCCCGGCGGTAGGCGCGACGTTCGCCGGAAAGGCCGCCGGCTCGTTCGGCGACGCCGCCGGCTTCAGCATGCACCCGCTGAAGCCGCTCCATGTGTGGGGCGACGGTGGCGCCGTGGTAACGCACCACGCGAGCGCCGCCGAGTGGCTTCGCATGTACCGGAACCACGGCATGATCAACCGCGACGAGATCGCGATCTGGGGCATCAACCAGCGCCTCCAGAGCATTCAGGCGGTCGTCGCCAATCACGTGCTCGACAAGGTCGACGGCTGGATCGACGCGCGCTGCGTCATCGCCGAGCGCATCTTCGCGGGCCTCGCCGACGTGCCCGAGATCTCGTGCCCGCCGCGTCCGAAGGAGCGACGCAACGCCTACCAGCTCACGATGGTGCGCGCCCAGCGACGCGCGGACCTCATCGCGGCGATGGGCAAGAAGGGGATCGAGATCAAGATCCACTACCCGATCCCGCTCCACCTCCAGCCGGCGGCCAAAGATCTCGGCTACGCGCGCGGCGACTTCCCGATCGCCGAAGCGCAGGCCGCCGACATCGTGACCTTGCCCGGGCACCAGTACCTGACGAACCCCGAGGTCGACTTCATGATCGGCGAGATCCGCGCGTTTTACGGGCGCTAGAAGAACGTCGTTCGCTATCATCGGATCGTGTCCACCGCCGTCACCTCGCCGCGCGATCTCTTCCAGCGCATGCTCTTCATCCGTCGCGTGGAGGAGCGCATCAAGACGACCTACCACCTCCGCGAGATGCGCTCGCCGCCGCACCTGTGCATGGGGCACGAAGCGATCGCGGTCGGCGTGTGCGCGGCGCTTCGCAAGGACGATCTCGTCTTCCCCTATTACCGCTCGCACGGCTGGTACCTCGCGAAGGGGGGCGATCTCCCGGCGATGATGAGCGAGCTCTACGGGCGCGCGAACGGGTGCAGCCGTGGGTGGGGCGGATCGATGCACCTCATCGATCTCGCGGCGGGCGTCACCGGCACGTCGGCGATCGTCGCCGGGACCATCTCGCACGCGGCAGGCGCGGCGCTGACGTTCACGATGCGCGGCCAGGATCGCGTCGCGGTCGCGAGCTTCGGCGACGGCGCCGTCGAAGAGGGCGTGTTCCACGAGACGCTGAACTTCGCGTCGCTGCGGAAGCTCCCGGTCGTGTTCGTCTGCGAGAACAACCTCTACGCGACGAACACGCACATCAAGGATCGGCAGGCGCAGCCCGACATCTACAAGCACGGCGAGCGCTTCGGGATGGCGGCGTCGGCGCACGACGGCAACGACGTCCGTGCCGTGACGCGCGCAGCAGAGGAGGCCGTGCAGCGCGCGCGACGCGGCTCGGGACCGACGCTCCTCGAGTTCCACACGTACCGCGTCCTCGAGCACTGCGGCATCAACGAGGACGACGATCTCGGCTACCGCACGAAGGCGGAGGTCGATGGTTGGGCAAAGAACGGCCCGCTCGAGCGCGCGCGATCGCTCGTCACGCCCGCAGAGGTAGACGCGATGGAGAGCGAGATCTCGGCGCTCATCGACGCCGCGTTCGCCCACGCGCGCAGCTCTCCGTGGCCCGCGTGGGAAGGAGGCGCGCCGTGAAGTTCCGCGAAGCAATCCGTGACGCGCTCATGGTCGCGATGGAGCGCGATCCGAACGTGTTCCTCATCGGCGTCGGCATCGTCGATCCGCGCGCCGTGTGGGGGACCCTCACCGGAATGCTCGAGCGCTTCGGCCCCAACCGCGTCGTCGAAGGTCCGCTCGCCGAGAACGCGCTCACCGGAATGTGCGTCGGCGCGGCGACCCTCGGGATGCGCCCCGTGATGATCCACCATCGCATCGACTTCACGCTCCTCACGATGGACCAGATCATCAACCACGCGGCGAAGTGGGCGCCGATGTTCGGGCGCCAGCAGACCGTGCCGATGGTGGTGCGCGCCGTCGTCGGTCGTGGATGGGGAAACGGGCCGCAGCACACGCAGAGCCATCACGCGCTCTTCTCCCACGTGCCGGGCATCAAGTGCGTCGTGCCGTCGAGCCCCGCAGATGCGAAGGGCCTCCTCGCCGCCGCGATCGAGGACGACGATCCGGTCATCTTCATCGAGCACCGGTGGATGCACGAGGACGACGCGCCCGTGCCGGAAGGCCACTACGTGGTCCCGCTCGGCAAGGCGGCGGTGCTGCGCGCCGGGACCGACGTCTCGCTCGTCGCGGTCGGGCCGATGGTCGCCGAATCGACGAAGGCCGCCGCCGCGCTCGCCGGCGCTGGCGTGTCGGCCGAGGTGATCGATCTGCGGACGATTCGTCCGCTCGACATGGAGGCGGTGCTCCGTTCGGTCGCAAAGACCGGGCGCCTCGTCGTCGCGGACTCGGACTGGGGACCGTGCGGCGTCGCCGGTGAGGTCCTCGCGTCGGTGACGGAGCGCGCGTTCGACTCGCTCCGCGCTGCGCCGCGCCGCGTGGTGTGGCCCGACAGCGCCGTACCGAGCAGCCAGGCGATCGAGCCGACGTTCTATCCGGGGGCGAAGGAGATCGAAGCCGCGGCGCTCGCGGCGTGCGCGGTCACCCGTGGCACGGGCGGTATCGAGAACACCGACAAGCCGTTCAGCGGCCCGTTCTGAGTCGGCCCGTTCAGATAGCGGCCCGTTCTGAAGAGGAGCGCGACCTGAAGAGGAGCGCGACGGCTCAACCGCTCGGCCCCGGCGGAGATGTGGGTGCCAAAACGGCGCGGTCTACAGGGCGATCTGCCAACTCGTCCGGGACCGTCGTGTCGGTCGTCCCGACCCCCTGAGCAGGGTGCCCCAGAACGCCCACCCGGGGCGGGGCAAACTGTCCGGAGGGCCCGTGAAACCCCTGGACTCCTCAGAAAAAAGACGCACATTTCCTTCGGCTCGGGCATTGCAACGTCCAACGTTCAGGCGTTCGATCCTTTGTTGAGGCACCCATGAAGTCATTGGCAGGTCTGGCCGCAGCGCTCCTCTTTCCCGCCCTCGCCGCGTTGGTCGGCTGCGGCGGTGAGTCGGCGAACATGCAGGCGCAATACCCTCCGCCGCCCGGCGTCGACGGGCCCGAGCAGAGCGTCGCGGCGAGCGAGCCGCCGAACATGACCGCGCCCGCCCAGATCCAAGTCCCCGGCGCGCAAGGTGGCGCCGAGGCGAGCTACGCCACGCCGCAAGCCGGCGACATCCAGGTCGGCGCGGACGGCAGCGAATACGCGGACACCGATCCGGCCGCGCTCGCGGACTTCAAGCCCGCGCTCGATCCGTACGGTACCTGGGTCGACGACTCGACCTACGGCACCGTGTGGACTCCTTCACCGACCGTGGTAGGCACCGAGTTCTCTCCGTACGTGACCGCCGGTCACTGGGCGTACGACGACGACTACGTCTGGGTCAGCGACTACGACTGGGGCTGGGCGCCGTTCCATTACGGCCGCTGGGTCTACATCGGCGGCCGCGGGTGGGGATGGATCCCGGGCCGCACGTACGCCGGCGCGTGGGTCAGCTGGCGATCGGGCTACGACGACTGGGGCTACGTCGGATGGGCGCCGATGCCGCCGACCTGGTACTGGCACGGCGGGTACGCCGTCGGCATCGGGTACGTGCCCGTCGCGCCGTTCGTCTTCTGCCACAGCTCGCATGTCTTCGTTGGCAGCGGCCTCAATGGCCACATCGTCGCGGGTCCGCAGGTCGCCGTCGTCGCGTCGCACACGCGTCCATACGTCCCGGCGAACCCGAGCGTCGGCCGCGGCGTCGCGCACCCGACCGTCGGTGGTCCGCCCCCGCGCTCCTACGGCGTGACGAATCCTCCGGCCTCCGGCACCAACAGCGGTCTGGCGCGCGCGCAGCAGTTCTCCAAGCCGTCCACTGCGACCGCCGTCGGCGCGCGTCCTCCGCAGCAGGTCGCGCAGCACTTCCCGGCCTCGACCAACACGGCGCCGCGCTTCGGCAACGCGCAAGCGAACACGCAAGCTCCGCGCTTTGGAAGCAGCACGCCGACCACGCTCGGCCAGCACGCACCGGTCGCGTCGGCGCAGCAGTACCGCGGCGTCTCGCCGACACCGCACCCGGTGCCGTACTCCGCGCCGTCCTCGCGCTCGGCCTACTCGGCCCCCTACTCGGCACCCGCGCAGCACTACTCTGCTCCTGCGCAGCACTACTCGGCCCCCTACTCGGCTCCCGCGCAGCACTACTCGGCCCCCTACTCGGCGCCCACGCAGCACTACTCGGCACCGAGCAGCGGCGGCTTCCACTCGTCGACGCCGAGCTATCACTCGTCGGCGCCCACGTTCCACCAGTCCACGCCCAGTTACTCGGCGCCCCACGTCTCCAGCGGCGGCGGCGGGTTCCGTGGGGGTGGCGGCTCGCGCGGGGGTCGGCGATGAGCCTCTCCAAGCTCTCGCTCTTCGGCGTCGCCGTCCTCGCGCAGCTCACGGCGGCGTGCGTCGTCCGTAGCGATCCTCCCCCGTCGCGTGATTACGGGCCGAGCGGCACCGGCGGCACGTCAGGTGGCGGTGGCGGCGGCGCGACGAGCAGCGGCGGCCCCAGCAGCGCGACGCCCATCCTCGTCGACATCGACACCGACAAGACGATGAACGCCAAGCCGGGCGACGGGGTCGGCGTCTTCACCGAGTACTCCTCGGGCGGGCACTGGCACGTCTGGTGGACCTGCGACACCAACGTGAACACCTCGGGGCCGCTCACCTGCGACTTCGCGATCCGCGTGAACGTCGCCCAAGGAACGATCGCCCTCAAGACGGACTCGCCGGTCGGTGCGTCGCGCCTCTCCACTACAGGGCAAGAGCTCGACTCGAGCACGACCACGGGCGCGGAGATCCACGGCTTCACGTTCGACACCGAGCCGGGCGCCACCATCACGATCGACGCGGCGATCGGCGGGCAGCACAGCGGTCAATATTTCTTCTTCGTCCAGAACGGGCAGGTCAACGGCGGCTACAGCGGCACCTTGACCGATCCGCTCATGCTCGAAGGCACGAAGCCGTAGCCTTCGACCGGGCGCGGCGCAGCAGATCACGCGTCGAAGTGCGCCAAGAGAAGGCGCGCGAGCCATTTGCGAAAATCGGATGCGCTTCGCGGGCCTCCTCCGAGGCCGGCGTTCTCCAGCATCGTCGGCGCGAGCACCGCGCCCGCCACCAACGCCAGCGACGCGAGCACCACGGTCCGCGCGGTGTCCTCGCGCGTCGCTTTCCCGCGCGGCCTCCGCGCCAGGCGTAGCGCGTGGGTCGCATCGACGACGTGGGTGAGCCTCACGTCGGTGCCGTCGATGCGGTGACCTTCGAGCACGAGCCACAGGATCACGCGCGCGTGCCCGCTCTCTTCAAGCGCGGTCGCCACGTTGTCGAGCATGGCCTCGAGCCGCGACTCGTCTCCCCCCGACGCCTCGATCGCGGTGACGAGCGACGCGTTGATCGCGTGGAGGGAGCGCGAGATCACCGCCTTCACGAGCAGGTCCCTGCTCCCGAAATGATGCAGCACCGTCGGGTGCGAGACGCCGGCGTCGGCCGCCACCTCCTGCAGGCGAATGCCCGAGGGACCGACCACGACGAGCCGCTTCTCGGTTGCGTCGAGGATGAGCGCCCGCGCGGCGTCGGCGTCCAGGCGTCTCCGCGGCTTTCCTTTCGCGGGCTTGGGCATCCTCGCCAGCATCGCCCACCCCACACGTACCGACAAGTTTGTCCGGAGCTATTGACAATATTGTTCATTGATCCAAAGCTAAGGGAGTCCGCCAAAGGAGCTCTTCGCATGACCTACGTTCAATTCGCGCCGCGTCGAGCCCTCCGCGCCGCCCGTATCCTCGCGGCGGATCCCGACGATTTGCCCCAGGTCTTCACGATCATCGAGTCGCTCTCGGGCGACACGCTCCCGCGGATCGCGCGGCGATTGCGGAGGAGCGAGGCGGGACGACGCTTGCTCGAGCGCCGCCCCGACGTCGTCGACCACCTCGCCGATCGCGACGCGTTGGCGCGCATGCCCGACGGATCGCTCGGCCGCGCGTACCTCGACTTCGTCCTCCGCGAGAACATCTCGGCCGACGGGATCCGCGCCGCGGGGGACAAGGGGATGACCCACGAGCAGCCAATGCCCGCTTCCCTCGAATGGGCGCACGCGCGCATGCGCGACACGCACGATCTCTGGCACGCGGCGACCGGCTACTCCGGCGACGTGCTCGGCGAGACCGCCCTCCTGGCGTTCACCTTCGCGCAGACGTGGAACCCTGCGATCGGCCTCATCATCGTCATCGGCCTCAGCAAGACCCTCAACGCCCCGAGCGGCGGCGCGAACGCGCGCAAGACGATCCTCGACGGTTTCCGTCGCGGCCTCAAGGCGGCGTGGTTCCCCGAACAGGAGTGGGAGACGCTCCTCCCGTTACCCGTCGGCGAAGTGCGTCGCCGCCTCTCGCTCGAAGCCCCGCCCGTCTACACCGAGATCCGCAGCGCCGAGATCAAGGCCCAAGCCGCCTGAGCGCGCGGGCCTCCGCGATCACGCGCCCGCGGTCTTCACCTGCTCGGAGAACCCGAACACGTTGCCCGAGGCGTCGCGGAGGAAGGCCTCGCGCGCGCCATAGAACGTCGTACGCGGCGGGACGAGGACCGTCGCCCCCTTCGCCTCCTCGAGCGCCGCGTCGAGCGACGGTACATCCATGTAAAGTACACACGTGACGTCGAGCTTCATCGCCGGCAGATCGGCCGCGACGCTGGCGCGGGTCTGCATCATGAGCTCACCGCCCTCCTTGGTGAGAAGGACGAAGCCGAGCCGCCCCTCGTGAGGGACCTCGACGGCCTTCGTGTAACCCATGGGGCCGGTCCAGAAGGGGAGGCACGGCTCGATCGCGTCGACGACGAGGATGGGGGTGACCTTGGTGACGTTCATGATGCTCCCGTTCTAGCAGTGGGCCGCGCCGCGGTTGGTCGAATCGGCCCGTTGGCGAACCTGGTACCCTCGCAGACGTGACGCTTCGCGCGGCGATCGGTCTCGGATCGAACCTTGGGGACAGGCTCGAGCACCTCCGCAACGCCGTCCGCGCGATGCGCAAGATCGGCAAGGTCATCAAGCTCTCGCGCGTCTACGAGACCGCCCCCATCGGCCCGCCGCAGCCCACCTTCCTGAACGCCGCGGTCCTCCTCGACTACGACGGCGCGCCAGAGGATCTCCTCGACGCCCTCCTCGGCATCGAGCGCATGCTCGGCCGCGAGCGGCGCGAAAAATGGGGCCCACGTACGATCGATCTCGACGTCTTGTGGATCGACGGCATCGCCCTCGAAACCGAGCGCCTCGTCGTCCCGCACCCACAGCTCAGCGTGCGCGGCTTCGCGCTGCGTCCGCTCTCCGACATCGCACCCGATGCCGTCGATCCCGAGAGCGGCAACGTCTACGGTCGCCTCGCCGCGGCCGCGGATCCAGGTGTGCATCCGACCGCGCACGATCTGTCCGGCGCTTCGTAGCCGAGCTCAGAGCCCGAACGAGCGCAGCTTCTTGTGGAGTCCTTCGCGCGTGATCCCGAGCGCGACGGCTGCCTTCGTCTTGTTGTTCGAGTGCTCGCGCAGCGCTTCGATGAGGAGCCAGCGCTCGAGCTGATCCATCATCTCTTTGAGCGTCCCTTTGGTGGGGCGCACGCGCTCGATCATCCCCTCGACCTGACGCACGCGCGGCGAGAGGAGATCCGGCGTCACGAAGCCGCCCGCGTCGATTTGAATGACGAGGCGCTGCACTTCGTTCTGCAGCTCGCGCACGTTGCCCGGCCAGTCGTACCCCTGCACCAGCTCCATCGCCTGCTGCGAGAAGCCACCCGAAGGCTTGCCGAGCTCCGTCGAGTATCGCGTGAGGAAATACTGCGCGAGCATCGGAATGTCGTCGCGCCGCTCGCGGAGCGGGGGCACGCGCAGCGGAAAGACCTTCAAGCGGTAATAGAGGTCCTCGCGGAACCGGCCGCCCTCGACCTCCTTTTCGAGCGTGCGGTTCGTCGCGGCGACGATGCGCACGTTCACGCGGCGCTCTTGTGTCGCGCCGATCGGCCGGATTTCCCCCTCTTGCAGCACGCGGAGGAGCTTCGACTGGAGCGACACCGGCATCTCGGTGACCTCGTCGAGGAAGAGCGTGCCGCCGTCGGCGATCTCGAAGAGGCCCTTCTTGTCCTCGTGCGCGCCGGTGAAGCTGCCCTTCTTGTGGCCGAAGAGCTCGCTCTCGAGGAGGCTCTCGGGCATGGCCGCGCAGTTCTGGCTCACGAAGAGCTTGTCACGTCGGCGCGAGCGGTAGTGCACGGCGGCGGCGACGAGCTCTTTGCCCACGCCGGTCTCGCCCTCGATGAGCACCGTCACGCGCGTGTCGACGACCTTGTCGAGCTGGGCGTTGAGCGTCCGCATCGCCGGGCTCTGGCCGATGATCTCTTGCTGACCGCTGCGTCCGCCGGTGCGGCGCGTCTCTTCGCGGCTCTTGAGGAAGGCGTTCTCTTTCTTCAGCCGATCCTCGGCGGCGCGGAGGCGGCGGACCAAGCGCGCGTTCGCGACGGCGAGCGAAGCGTTGTGGGCGAGCACCGCGACCATCTCGAGATCGCCGGCGGTGAAGACGCCGGCGCTCTCCCGGTTGTCCATCTGGAGGACGCCGAGGATCTCTTCTCCGCGCCACAGCGGCACGCCGAGTGTCGAGCGGATCTGCGCGCCGAGGAGCGACTCGGTCTGACCGACGTCCTGCGGCGCGTCGGCGGCAAGCACCGCGGCGCGCTCGCTGAGCACCTTGCGGAAGACGCTGCGCGTGATCGGAATGGGCCCCGAGCTGGGTCCGTCCTGGCCGCGGACGCGCGTGAGCACGGGGACGTAGCCGGCGGCGGTGTTGGTCGGGCGCGCGGTCTCCTCGTCGTCGTCGCGGAGGATGACGGTGACGTGCGTGGCCTGCGGGACGAGGCGGAAGCTGGCGTCGCACACCGCGGTGAGGACGTCGCCGAGATCGCTCGCCGTCGCGATCTCCTTCTGCGCCTCGTACAGCTGGCGTACGCGGCTGATGTCGTTCTCGAGCTTGGTCGCGGCGGGCGCCAGATCGTCGATCTTGCGCATCGCGACGACGCGCGCGCTGTCGGCGTCCTCGGTGATGGTCACCGCGATGGTGACGATACGATCACCAGACCCGAGCTCGATGCCGTCGCCCGACTCGATGACGTGCTCGCGGCCGTTCGCGTCGTCCAGCGGGATGCGCTCGCCGGCGCGGATCAGGGCGGTGCCGTTGGTGGAGCGGTTGTCGCGCAGGACGTGACGGACCCCGCTCCACTCGATGCGCGCGTGCTCGCTCGACACGTGATCGTCGGGCACGAGAAGATCGCAGCCGTCCGCGCGCCCGATTCGGAGCACGTCCGCGGACGACTCGGTGTGGCTCCCCGCCGTCTGGCCTCTCGTTACTTCCAGCCTGATCATGACGGCGGCGTTCGCTTCAGTTCGCGCGCGCCCGCAGACGAAGGGCAACCTTCACGACGCTGTCGTCGGCCTGGAGCAGCAGCTTGTCGCCGGACGACTTGTCGGCCTCGACGATCTTCTCGAGCGCCGCCGCCGCCTTCGGGTCACCGTTCGGGGCGAGGCGATCGATGGCTTCCACGACCGCGAGGCGCGCGCCGGGGTTCTTCACCTTCTCGAGCTTCGAGACGAGATCGCCGCGGACCTGATCCTTGGCGGCGCCCGCGTAGATGACGCTCATCCACGCGCTCTTGATCGCCTTGGCGTTCGCGCCCTCTTTGCCGGTGGCGACCGGCTCCTCGAGCTGCTTCGTGTAGCAGGAGACTTGCTGCTGGCACTGCGCGAGCATCGCGCTCGAGCCCTCGTACATCGCCTTGAGGAGCGACGCGGTGCCCTTCTCCTGCTGGCTGCCGATCTTGTCCATTTGCGAGTTGAGCTTGGTGGCGACGTTGCCGACCGCGCCCTGCTGATCGGGCGTCATCAGCTTGATCGCCGCCTCGAGGGCCGGGAGCTGGAGCGCCGTCGCGCTGTCCCCCTTCGCCGCGCCGATCTCCTTGAGGAGCCAGCCGGTCAGCGACGGATCATAGAACTGCGACGACGACTGGAGCATCGCGGCGCGCGCGGTGATGTCGGAGTCCTCGTTGCCTTTGATGCCGTCGTAGAGGCCGCGGAAGACGCTGATGGATCGGCCGTCGATCGGGAACTTCACGATCGACATACCGAATGCCTGACGGTTTGCGTCGCTGTCGATGCTGCCCGCGGCGCCGAACACCGCGTCGCGGCCGGACGTGCGCGAGAGCCAGGCGAGCGCGTCGGCGGCGAGCGCGAGGTGAGACTTCTCCTCACCGAACGCCGCGGAGAGCTTCGCGAGCTCGGGATCGTCTCCCTTGATGACCGACACGAGGACCGGCTCGGCCTCCTTCGGCATGTGCATGAGCGCGGCCTCGACGGTCGCCCAGAGGTCCTTCTTCTCGGGCGTCAGGAGCACCTTGACGAGCGGCTTCACGGCCGGAGTGAACTTGAGGTCCCGCAGGACCTGGATCGACGTCAGCTGCCAGAACTGGATCTGATCGCGTTGGGACTCCGGGCTCTTGATGTCGACCGGCGCGGCGAGCTTCTCGACGGCCTTGGGGCCGTAGGTCGGGCTCTTCACGGCGATGACCGCGTCGTGGAGATCGGTGAGGAGGTTAATAGACTTGGCCTGCGACGCGCGGAACTTGGAGAAGACGGTCCACAGCGCGTCGACCAGCGACGGATCGAGGGGCTTGCCGAGCTGGGTCATTCCGATGACCGCCTGCGCCGCGTACTTGACGTCCTCGTCGTTCTTGCCGGGATCGTACTCGTTGAGCGCCTTCGCGAGCGCCGGTGCGGTCCGCGCGTCGCGCATGTCGCCGAGCGCCTTCATCAGCTCCTTGCGCGTCTTGTCGTCGAGGTTGCCCGCCGTGTACTGGCTCGTCATCGGCGTGACGATCTCGTCGAGGAGCGCCTTCATCTCCGGCGCCTCGCGGTCCTTCTTCACCTTCGTCATGGTGTCTTCGAAGAACTGCGCCAGGCGCTTGATCGCGGGCGCGCGCTGGGCCGGATCGTCGAGGCGCTTCACCCACGTTTTGGGATCGTTCTCGTCTGCGCAGGCCGCGACGAGCGCCCCACCTGCGAGCGCCCCGAGGGTCGCGACGGGCAGACATAGGCCCGAGGCCTTGATCGAGAGATGGGCGAACGTACCGAGCGCTCTGAGCGTCTTCATGGCTCCTCCGAAATCGTGCGGACCGAGCAAGATCGCCACGTTGGCCCGTTGCCCCGCCGCGATGCGGACGGTAGCCGGGCTCGCGAAGAGGTGTCAACTGGCGTTCACGGGTCCAGGCGCCGGTTCAGGGGAGCTTGGTCTTCACGCACCGGATGCCGGTCACGTCGTACGCCTCGGTCGGGGGGTTGCGGCGGTAGGTGATCAGGATGTCCGTCGAATCGGATCGAAACGAGCTGCCGCGGCCGCCCGTGCACTGCTCGTCGAATTGGCCGCCGCACGGCGGGTGGGGGCCGAGGAAGTTCGCGATCAGGTTGCTCTTCGGTGTGCCGGAGTCGAAGTCGTAGATGTCCCAGGTGTGCTCGAAGACGTTGCCGGCGAGGTGGAAGATACCTTCAGGAGTCGCCCCCGCCTCGAGGGCATCGACGTGCACCGGAAAGCCGCATCCTACCCCATCGCCGGCAATATCGATGATCGCGAGGTCGCACGTCGGCAGGGCGTTGCCCCAAGGATATTCGCGCAACCCATCGCGGCCGGCGACGAGGAGCTGGAACTCCATGAAGGTCGGCAGACGCTTCCCCTCCGACGCGCAGAACGCCGCGGCATGGTAGAAATTGATGCACGTGATCGGGAGATTTTCGTCCCCCTTGTCGAAGGTCGAGTAGACGGCACCGCTCGCCGCGTTCACGCAGCCGGCGTCACCCCCTGTCCAGATCGGGGTCTGGAACTCCGGCAAGTCCTTCCAGTTACGGTCCCACTGCATCTCGGTCGCGAAGGGGCCGCCGGGATCGAGCGAGCATCCGCCTCCGTCGCACGGGGGCGTGGCCCCGGCGTCGACCCACTTGCGAAAGCGCGCGACCGACACCTCGTAGCGATCGACGAGGAGCGTGTACGTCATGAGCATCGAGGCGTCCGGCGCGAAGAAGACGGTGCCGCCCTCGATCGCGACGGTGCCGGCGTCTGGCAAATCGGGGGTCCCCTTCAGCGTGGTCTCGTCGCACGGTGAGGAGATGCACGCGCTCGGATCGAGCGTCGCGGGCAAGCAGCCGCCGTTCACGCAGGTCTCCGTGGGATCGCACGCGCGGTCGATGCACGCGCGGCGCATGTCGACGCGAACCTGCAGGTCTTCGTGCGGCAAGAAGGCGAGCCCGCGCCGGGCGACGATGCACCCCTTGTAGTCGGGGGCCTTGCACTCGTCGGCGGACTTGCCCACGCCCGTGACCACCTTGAAGGCGAAGCTCCCGTCCTTAGCGCCGCTCGGCTGGACGACGAGCGATCCAACACGCCCGTCGGCGCCGCATCCGTTGTTGCTGGGGCCCGCGAACTTGGTCTCGAGCTCGTCGCCGAGCTGGCCCAACGTGATCGTCGTCGTCGAGCCGTTCTGGCAGCTGTCGCTGTAGACGGTGATGTGAACTTGCGTCGCGGCGCGGCACGTCACGAGGACGAACAGCGCGATCGCGGCCATCGCGCCGACGGCGGAGGCTCTGAGGATTCGGCGGCGTGTCATCAGAACCTCACCAGCGGTGCGGTGGTTCGGCCCGGCGAGAAGTCTCCGTTGCCGCCTGGCTTCTCGGTGAGGAGCGCCGCCGTCAGCACGACGCCGCCCACGACGACGGCTCCAACGCCGGCCCAGAACCACCACTTCGACGTGAGCGCCGCGCGGGCGCCTGGCTCGAGCGCGATCTCCTTGCGCTCGCCGGCGGCCACGACGACCTGCGTCTCGAGATCGTCGAACCCGTCTTTCGTGACGCGGACGCGGTGCGGTCCCGCGGGGAGCGGAGCTTCGTAGGGCGCGTCGCCGACGGCCTTGTCGTCGAGGATCACCTTCGTTCCGGCGGTGCGGCTCGTCACGGCGAGCACGCCGGCGAGCGGGCGGGCGACGAGGACGGCGTCGAGCGTGGCGACGCCGCCTCCCGGGAGATCCAGGTCGCGGTGAAACGGCAGGTACCCGTCGGCGTCGATCTCGATCGCAGCCCTGCCGGCGTTGAGCGCGACTGGCTCGGGGAGCGGGGTGGTCCCGACCACGGCGTCGCGAACGAGGACGCGGGCGGAGGGAACGGAGCACTTCACCTCGAGGTGCGAGACCTTCCCGCGCACCTCGGCGACGAGCGCGGCCAGGCCCGGCACCTTCGCGCGCACGTCCGGCGGCGCGTCCCTGTCGAATCGCTCGAACGACGCCAACGCCTCCGGATACCGCCCGAGGAACTGGAGCGCACGCCCGCGGTTGTACAGGATCGCAGGTGCGGGACGCTTCGCGTAGGCCTCGTCGTAGACCTTGATCGCCTCGTCGTATTTTCGTTCCGCGACGAGATCGTCGCCGCGGCGCTTGAGGGCGTCGTCGTCATCGGCCCGTGCGCTCGAGGCCTCAAGCGTGAGCGTCGCGAGGAAGGAGAGGATGCAGAGAAGCAGAAACGAGGGGCGATGGATGGACGTGCGCATCAGATCGTCACCGGCGTGGCCGACGGGGTAGGGGCCGGCGCGGGGGTCGGCGGCTTGGGGAGCGGAGCGGGCAGCGGAGTTGGACCAGGCGGAGGTCGCGGGGCAGGCGGCGGCGCGGGACGCACCGATCGCGGACCGCTCGGCGCTGCGCTGACCGCGACGACCGGTGCGGCGGCGGGAGGTGGCGGCTCGGGCGTCGCGCTCTGCGTGGGCGGCGGCGGAGGCTGCGGCGGGGGCGCAGGAGACGACGCCCCGCCAGACGGCGAGGTCGGCGTATGCTTTCCCGTCATGCGCGGGTAGAGGAGAGCGACCGCGAGACCGATCGCGACCGCCCCCGCGCCGAGGCCGAGCGCCCATCCTTGCCGCGATGAACGGGTGAGCGGGATCGCCGCGGCGCCGTCCCCGAGGGTGTTGCCCACTGCGTCGAGCGTCGCGTGGGGCGCGGGGCCCGTCGGCGGCGCAGGCGGCGGCGTCTGCGCCGAGACCGTCGCCGACAGCTCGCCGACCGCCGAGGCCGGGCCGTTTCCGGTGGCCGTCGCCGGCACCACGACCTGCACCGGGTTCGTCTTGCTCGTCGAACCGAGGATCGGACCGAGCGCCGCCCACGCCGCGCGCGCGTTCGCGAACCGCACGGACGGATCGCGCACCACCGTGTGCGCGAACCATTCGTCGAAGCCCGCCGGCAGCGCCGCGCCGCCGAGCTCACGCGCGCGCACGCTGGCAGGGGCGAGGGCATCGAAGAGGATCTCGCGCATCACGACGATGCCCTTCGGCTCGAGCTCGTTCGCGCCCTTCCAGTAGAGGCGCCCCGTGAGCAGCCGGAACGCGATGAGGCCGAGCGCCCATACGTCGGTCGCCGGAGAGATGTTGGCGCCCGCCTGCGTCTGCTCCGGCGCCATCCACAGCGGCGTCCCGACCGCCTTCGTCGTGCTCGCGTCGCTCGTCATGATCTTGGCGATCCCGAAGTCGAGGACCTTGAGGACGAAGCGCGCCTCCGAGAGGCGCGGCCGCGCGAGGAACACGTTGCCCGGCTTGAGATCGCGATGGACGACCGGGATGTCGTGCGCGGCGCCGAGCGCATGGCAAAGCTGCGCGAAGATCTCCGCGACCTCCGCCGGCGCGAGGACGGTTCGTCGCTCGGAGTACGTCGCGAGATCCTCTCCCTCGAGCAGCTCCATCGCGAGCCACGGAACGCCGGTCTTCGCGTCTACGCCCGCGGCGATGACGTCGACCACGTGCTCGCTCGCGACGAGCGATCCGACGCGCGCCTCCTGCGCGAATCGCCTGCGCATCTCCGCGTCGCCCGTTCGTGCCTCGAGCATCAGCTTGAGGGCGCGCCGCTTGTTCGTGGAGATCTGCTCGACGATGTACACGGCCCCCATCCCACCCCGCGAGAGCGGCGCGACGACGCGAAAGTCGTCGCCGAGCACGGTGCCGGGTGCGAGATCGGTGAGCACGGAAGAAGATGGTACCCCCGTTCGTGCAGCCCGCGGTAACGCGCGGTATAAGCCGCGGTGATGAGCTCCTCCCGCGAAGACATCGTGGTCTGCCCCGGCTGCGGCGCGCCCGGCCCGATGACGCTGCTCTCGAAGGTGGACGTCACGCTGGACCCGGCTCTGAAGGAGCGCCTCCTCCGCGGACGCCTCTCGGTCTTCACGTGCGCAAAATGCGGTCGTGAAGCGCGGATCGCGCACGCCGTGCTCTACGCCGATCCGGCGCGCGGGCTCTTCTTGCAGCTCGTCCCCGAGGGGCCGTTCGACGCGCCGGCCGCCCTTGCGCGGCTGGGGGCCGGCACACCCCGCGTGTCGCGTTTGGTGCGAGACGGGAACGCGCTCATCGAGAAGGTGCGGATCGACGACGCGTCGCTCGACGATCGCGTGGTCGAGGTCGAGAAGCTCCTCCTCGCGTTGAGCCACGAAGAGTACGCGAGCTGCCCGTGGTACTTCGAGCGCGTCGACGAGAAGGGCGACCTCCTCTTCACGATCGTCACGGCCAAGGGACCGCACGCCACGCGGCGGCCGCGCGCCGAGTACGACGCGGTCGCCACGGACCTCCAGCGCCGCGGAGGTCTCGCGGAGGCCCCGCCCTTCGCAGTGATCGATCGCGCGTTCGCGCACGAGCAGCTCGCGCGGCCCGAGACGCCGGCGACGTAGCTTCAGTTCGCGGTCTTGAAGTCCTTCCAGATCGCGTCGCGCCAGCACGTCGACCACGTCTTGAACGTGTAGGTCGTGTGGCTCGCGAGGCCGTTCTTGCCGACGTGCCAGTCGGCGACTTGATTCCGGAGGATGAGCTTCATCGGCGCGGCCACCCAGATCGCGTGGATGTGGCGGGCTTCGGAGGCCGGCCACCCGTCGTGCCCGGGGTTTCGGTAGAACGCGACGAACCCGACCTCAGTGAGCCGATCGACGAACGCGGAGACCTGCGCCTCGGTCATGCCGCGGACGCTCAGATCGGTGGCGGCCGAGTAAGGGCGCCCTTCGGCGGTGCCGTCTTGCGCGTGGGTTCCTGCCGACGCGGCGGCGTTGCCGATGGTCTGGGAAATTCTTCCAGCCGTCACGTTGAGCGAAGCGAGGGCGTCGGACGCGCGCGGGTGCAGGCCGTACTTCACGTAGGGCGCCTTCGACGGCGTGACGACGACGCAACCGGCGGGAGGCGGTGGCTTCGGCGTGCCGGCGTCGTGCGCCGCGTCGTGGGTCGAGGCGTCGATTGCCTCGATCACGGGTGGCTCGGGCGGCGGGTCACCGATCACCGGGAGCGGTTCGTCTCCGGCATCGGGGCTCTCCGGGACGCCGTCCTGGTCGATCGGATCGAGCGCTGCCGGCGCGGCCCCGTCGGAGCACGCCGCCGTCGTCGCGGCCGCCGCGAGAAAGAAGACGCAGAGAAACGCACGAAACCTCATACGCACTCTTCACCAGCACATCGCGTGCCACTCACGCTCCTCATGATGTCGCGCGGATCCCGTGCACCACCCTCGCGAGCCGTCGCGCCCGCACGCATGCGCGCGCGAGCCCGAAGGAAATCACGCGAGGCCGTCAGCCGATGATCATCGCCTCGTGGAGGAGCTTGCCTTCTTTGAAGCGGCGCAGGTTCCATTTGTCGAAGAGCTCCGACGGCTGACCATCGACCATGTGCTCTGCGATGAGCTTGCCCACGATGGGGGCCATCATGAAGCCGTGGCCCATGAAGCCGCTCGCCTGCACGAAGCCCTCGACGTCGTCGACAGGGCCGATGATCGGGTTCGCGTCCGGCGTGAGATCGTAGCAGCCGGCCCACTGGCGGAGCACCTTCACGTCGCCGAGCACCGGGCACGCGCGCGTGAGGCTGCGCGCGTACTTGCCGAGGAACGCGAACGAGCTGTTCTGATCGATCCCCGGCGGCACGCGCTCCTGCCCCACGCCGCCGACGATCTCGCCGCGCGTGGATTGGCTGAAATAAAGGCCATCCGTGAGATCGGCGACGAGCGGCTTGAGCCACGGCTTGAGCGGCTCCGTGGAGCAGATCTCGTGGCGGTGCGGTTTGTTCGGCAGCTCCACGCCGAGCATCTTGGCGATCTCGGGCGACCACGCGCCGGCGGCGTTCACGACGTTGCGCGTGCGGATCGTCGTAACCGGCGAGGCGGGCTCGTTCACGCGCTGGATGCGGACTCCCTCGATGCGGCCGCCGCGCGTGTCGAATCCCACGACGTCGGCGAAGGTGGTGACCTCGACGCCGAGCTTGCGCGCCGCTTGCGCGAAGCCCCACACGAACGGCCATGGAAAGACGACGCCATCGTCGCCGTTGTAGCTGGCGGCGACGAGGCCGTCCGTGCCGAGCTCCGGAACGATCTTCTGCGCCTCCTTCGGCGTGAGCATCCGCGTCGCGAGGCCGCACTCGTTCTGGAGGGTGACGCTGGCCTCGAGCGATTTGCGCTTCTCCTCTGTGCGGACGAGGAAGAGGTAGCCGCCTTGGCGGAACCACACGTTGATCTTCATCTCGCTGGCGAACTCGCGGCACATGCGGATGCTCTCCTGCATGAGCCGCACGTTGGCCTCGCTCGACCACTGCGCGCGCACGCCGCCGCCGTTGCGCCCGCTCGCGCCGCCGCACAAGTAGCCGCGATCGACGACGAGCACGTCGGTCACGCCTCGCCGCGCGAGGTGGTAGGCGATCGACAGGCCCATGATGCCGGCGCCGATGACGACGATCTCCGCGTGGTCGCGCACGCACGTAGCTTACGCTAACCTCCGCGCCGTGGAATCTCGCTTCGCGCGCGTGAGGCGTGCGCTCATTGGCGCCGAGCCGCGCGCGCTCCTGCCGCTGCTGGCGCCGACGGCGGTGGCGTTCGCGCTCGACGTGGTTCTGCGCGGATCGCTCCTCTGGGGATTTCGGCCGGCGGGGAAGGCGATTTACTTCAGCTCGCTGCTGGTAGGCGCGGCTCTTTGGTTCCTGCCGATGTGGCTCGCCGCTCGATTGTGGTCGACGCGCCCGCGGCTCGTCGTCGCCGTCTTCGCGATCGTCGTGCTTCCGGTGACGACGTTCGCGTACGGCGGGCAGGCGCTCTACTACCTCGTCTTCCACGGCTACGTCGGTCGCGACACGGTGCGCCTCGGCATCGCGCTGCGCGGGACCGTCGGCGGGTGGCTCGTGTCGTGGGGGAGCCCGGCGCGCTTCGGGATGGTCGTCGCCTTGGGCGCGCTTCTCACCGCCGGTCTCGTCGCGATCGCGCGGCGCGTCTCGCCGGTCGCGAAGGGGTATCCGCCGGTCCTCGCGGTCGTCACGTACCTCGCGGCCGTCGGGTGCGTGCTCTTCGAGGGCGTCGACAGCCGTTTTTTGCAGGCGTCGACGCCGGACGTCTGCTTCGCGCACGGCGCCGCGCACGCGTTCGAGGCGCTGCTGACCGGCGACGTTCGCGCGCGTCAGGGGATGGCCGTGCGCACTCCTGTGACGCTGCCGAAGCTCGCTTCCCTGCGCGAGCGGCCACGAAACGTGATCGTGCTCCTCACGGAGAGCGTGCGCTCCGACGCGATGTGTTCCTTTCCGCCGCCCACGTGCGTCTCGCGATTCCTCGACGACGGCGCCGTCGATCGCATCCCGCTGGGGCGGTTGACGACGCAGGCCCCCAACACGTTCACCGCGTGCATGATCCTGTGGACGGGCCTCTCTCCGGCGACCGACTTCAAGACCGCGCACACCGCGCCGGTGCTGTGGGAGGTGGCGCGCGCGGCCGGGTACCGTACGGCGTACGTGACGTCGCAGAACGCGAGCTACGAGAATTTCTCTGCGTTCGTACAGCGCGCGGGGATCGATCACCTCGTCACCGGCGCGGACCTCGGCGGCATCGAGCAGGAGCACCTGGGCGCGCCGGACGAGCGCGCGACGGCGGACGGACTACGGTTCGCGCGCGAGGCGGGCGCGTCTCCGTATTTCGCCGTCGTGCACCTGTCGAACACGCATGCGCCGTACCGCACCGACGCGGGGCTGCGGCCCTTCTCGCCCGACTCCGACGATCCGATGGGAGATCCGACGCAGTTCCACAACCGGTACAAAAACGCGGTTCTGCTCCAGGAGCGCACCATCGCCGGCATGCTGCGTGAGCTGCGGACGCTCCCGAGCTGGGACGACACGGTGGTCGTCGTGCTCTCCGATCACGGGGAGCAGTTCCGCGAGCACGGCGCCGTCTACCACAACCACTCGCTCTTCGAGCAGGAGATCCGGGTGCCGGGCTGGCTCGTCGCCGGGCCTCACGCGCTCGACGACGCCGAGCGCGCGTCGCTCACGGCGTACGCCGGCACGCGCACCTTCCTCCAGGACATTCACGCGACGATCACCGATCTCCTCGCTGTGGATCGCGCCGCGTTGCCGTTCGTCGATCCGAGCGCCCGATCGCTGGTCCGTGCACGCGCCGCGGAGGAGCCGTTCGCGCTCATGGGGACGACGTCCGCCGTGTGGGAGCCGGACATTCCGCTCGTCGGCGCGATGCAGGGCGAGCGCAAGGTCGTGGGGCCGCCGGGGGGAGGGTTCAACACCTTCACGTGCTTCGATCTCGCGCGCCACCCCTCCGAGGCCACGCCGTCGGTGGACCCGTGGTGCCGTCCGATGGTCGATCGCGTCAACGCCGCGTTCGGCCTGACTCCGCGAGGACCGTAGCGGGGGAAGCGAGACGTCAGGCCGTCGTGCGCGCGAGGACGGCGGCGTGGAGGAGGCCGTTCGTCGCGAGCATTCCGTCGGCGTTCACCAGTGAGGCGGTGCGGTAGTCGAAGGGGACCCCGAGCGCGTCGGTGACCTCGCCCCCGGCGGCGCGGACGATCGCCTCTGGCGCGCAGGAGTCCCAGCGCTTGCCGGCGACGCCTGGGTGGAGGTAGACGTCGGCCTCGCCGCACGCGACGAGCGTCCCTTTCACTCCCGCGCTGCCTACTTGATCGACCTTCGCCGCGCCGAGCTGCGCGAGGAGCTCGCCCGTCCTCTCGGCGCGATGCGAGCGCGAGACGACCACGCGCGCCTGCGCGAGCGCAGCGGTCACGGACACACGCACCTCGCGCGTCACGCCGGCCGTCACCTCGAACGCGCGTCCTCCTTCCCCCGCGAACGTGCGCCCGAGCGCAGGCCACGCGACCACGCCGAGCGTCGCGCGCCCTTCCTCGGCGAGGCCGATCATCACGGCGAATTGCCCATTTTTTGCGACGAACTCGCGCGTCCCGTCGAGTGGGTCGACGAAGAACGCGCTCGGCGCCGCCTCGAAGCCGGCGTACGCCGCGGGATCGCTCTCCTCCGCGACGATCGGCACGCCAGGGAACGCCTCGGCGAGCGCGCGCGTGATGTGGAGGTTGGCGAGCTTGTCGGCGCGCGTGACGGGATCGTTCTTGCCCTTGTACTCGACGTCGAACGCGCCGCCGCCCGTGTACACGTCCATCACGATGACGCTCGCCTCGGCGGCGATCGCCAGGGCGCGCGTGAGGACGTCGGCGCGCGCGTAGGCGGTGCCGGCCACCTTCGTCACGTCGCGATCCCCACCTTGGCGAGGAAGCGCGGGAGTGCAGCGAGATCGTCGTCGGAGAGGTAGCGCGGCCCGCCGCCGGTCTCGCGCACGAGCTGCTCGAGCTGCTCGACGGTGCGCGGTCCGAGCACGGCGCTCGTCACGAGGTGGCTCGACAGCACGAAGCGCACCGCCGCCGCACGGAGCGTGAGCACGTCGGCCTTCACGAGGAAGCGAACGGCGTCGAGGTGCTCGAGGCGCTTCTCGAATTCGAGGCGCGTCCAGCGATCGGCGCGATGATCCCCGGTCGGGAACTCCTTCTCTTTGCTCCACATGCCGGCGAGCATCCCGTAGTTGAGCACCGAGCGCGCGAGCACGCCGGCCCTCGCGACCATGATGTCGCCCGATGCGCGGTGCAGATCGATCGAGTGGAGCAGGTTGTACGCGAGCTCGAGGACCTCGGCGCCCTTGTCGAGCGACGCGTTCGCGATCTCGAAATCGCCGGCGGACACGCCCCAGTGGGCAACCTTGCCCTCCTTCACGAGCGCCGCCATCGTCCCCGTCGCCTCGCCGAGCGACACGCACTCGAGGCTCGGGTTGTGGAGCATGTAGAGATCGATTCGCTCGCGGCGCAGGCGCTTCAGCGACTTTTCGACCGACGCACGCAGATACTCCGGCTCGAAGCGCTTGCGCGGCGGTGTGCTCGTGCAGTCGGTGCCGACGCGCGTGGACACGAAGACGTCCTTGTTGCCCTCGAGGATCTTGCCGAGCAGGAGCTCGGTGTGACCGCCCGCGTACGAGTCGGCGGTCTCGATCAGCGTGACGCCGATGTCGAGCGCGCGGCGAACGAGCTTCTCCGCGGCCTCTGGCTCTACTTTGGCGTAGCCGTCTCCGGAGAGGCCCCAGGTTCCCAGCGCCAGCTCGGACACGACGAGCCCCGTTTTCCCGAGAGGTCTCGCGCGCACGCCGAACGCATACCACGACGCGCGGACTTCGGGCCTTGACGTGAGGCCGCAAAGGGGCGATTTGACGCCGTCCGGGGCAAGGGGGCCCCCTTCGATGCGTCTCGATCGGCCGCTGCACATGCTCGCTCTCGCTCTCGCGCTCGCGGCGCAGGTCTCCGCGTGCGGAGGAGAACCTCCGGCGCCCGCGGCCGTGCCGACGCGGCCGAGCAACCTGCCCCTTCCCGCGCCGCCGCCGCCCAACCCCGTCTCCACTGCGGAGGCCACGCCGGTCCCCAAGATGACGACCGCGGAGGCCGCGAAGCAGAGCCTCCCCGCGTACTTCGAGGCGCTCAACCAACACGACGCGAAGCGCTTCGCCGGTCTCTTCGTGGTGGACGGCGCGCTCGTCCTCCCCGGGGCCGAGCCCCGCAAGGGCCGACTGGAAATCGCCGCCGGCGTTCAGCGCCTCTTCGACGCGATCTCGAGCCTCAAGATCGCGCCGACCCGCGTGCTCGTGAAGGGGGACACCGTCGCCGTCGAGTGGGCGATGACCGGCACGCACTCCGGCGATTTCCTCGGCGTGAAGGCCACCGAAAAGCCGGTCGGCCTGAACGGCCTCACGATCCTCACCTTCGATCCCGACAGCGGCCTCGTGAAAGAGGCGCACCGCTACGCCGACGACGCGACGATCCTCTCGCAGATCGGCGCGTCGAAGGCGAAGGTCCGCGCGATCCCGGTCCTGTCGTCGTCTCCCGAGTGGAAGACCGCGGCCGGCGCGGCGAGCGAAGAGCGCGACGAGGCGACCTGGAAGCGCGCGCTCGCGGCGATCGGCGACAAGAACGAGGTGGACTACATCGCGGTGCACCAAGACGACGTGGCGTACGACGACATGACCCAGCCCCTCGGCATGCGCGGCCAGAGCGACGCGCGCAAATGGCTGAAGGAGTTCACGACGCAGCTCCCCGACGCGAAGGTCGAAGCGCAAGGCGTCTGGGGAATCGAAGACTACGTCGTCAGCGAGCACACCATCCGCGCCACGCACAAGGCCTCGAAGAAGGCGATCGTGCTCCACGCGGCGGATGTCGTGCAGATGAAGGACGGCAAGGTCGCGCACGGGTGGAGCTACGGCGACGGGCGCGAGCTCGCGACGCAGATCGCCCCCGCGCCAAAGGCGACCCCCGCGGCGGCGCCGAAGAAATGAAGACGGCGAATGCAGAAAAGAAGCAAAAAAAGAGGAGGAGGGCGCGGTCAGGCCCTTCGCGTGTGTGTCACGAATGAGGAGGATTGAAGCCATGCGTACGATTGTTGGAAGTCTCGTTCTTGGTGTTCTCGTGGCCGCGTGTGGCGGCGGTGCAGAAACTCAGAAGCCGGTCGAAGCGCCGCCGGCGCCGGCCGTGACGCCCTCCGCTCCGGTCGCGGACATGCCGACTCCGCCCGCGGACACCATGCCGGCGAAGGCGTCTCCGCAAGACGCGGCGAAGGCCCTCCTTGGCACCGTTTCGGACGGCATCAACGGCCACGACGCCGCGAAGCTCGCGTCCGCCTACGCTGACGACGCGACCGTCGTGATGGCCGGCGCGCCCGAGCCGATGAAGGGCAAAGAAGTGATCACCGCCGAGTCGAAGAAGTTCTTCGACGCGTTCCCGAACGTCAAGATGGGCATCGCGCGCGTCTGGGCGAAGGGCGACGTGATGGTGTGCGAGTGGGTCGACAACGCCACGCACTCGGGCGACCTGATGGGCATCAAAGCGACCGAGAAGCCGGTCGGTTACATGGGCCTCAGCATCTTGTGGGTCAACGGCGACGGCAAGATCAAGGAAGAGCACCGCTACATGGACGTGGGCACGATGCTCGCGCAGATCGGCGTCTCCAAGGCGAAGGCCCGCGCGATCCCGGCGCTGCCGACCAGCATCGAGTGGCATTGGGCGAAGTCGGACGCTGCCGAGGACAAGGAAGTCGACGCGATGAAGTCCGGCTACGCCGCCTTCGAGAAGAAGGACGACAAGGCGATGGGCGAGATGGTCACCGACGACGTCGTGTGGGACGACTTCATGGCGCCGGCGCCCTCCAAGGGCAAAGCCGAGACGGTGAAGTACTGGAAGGCCTTCATGACGGCGTTCCCCGATCTGAAGTCGCCGCAGTCGAACGTCTGGGGCGTCGAAGACTTCGCGATCGCCGAGTACACGATCACCGGCACGCCGAAGGGCGCGCTCATGGGGCTCACGTCGCAGACGAAGAAGCCCGTCACGCTGCACGGCGTCGACATCGCGCAGATGAAGGACGGCAAGATCGTCAAGGGCTGGAGCTACGGCAACGGCGTCGAGCTGCTGATGCAGTTCGGCCTGATGAAGCCGCCGACCGCGCCGGGCGCCGCGAAGGCGACGCCGAAGGCCGACCCGAAGGCGACGCCGAAGGCCGACCCGAAGACGACGCAGAAGGCCGACCCGAAGAAGTAGCTCTTCATCGCAGGAAAAAAACCGCGCCCCTCTCCCGTTCGTCGGGAGGGGGGCGTCGTCGTTTCAGCGGCGCTTGCGACGGAGCATGCTCGCGACCGCGAAGAGGGCGGCGCCGAGCGTGATGACGGTGCCCGTCTTGGACGGCTGGATCGGCGCGACGCCTGCTCCCGTCGGCGTCGGCGAGTTGGGCGACTTCGCGACATGCACGTTCTCGACGTTGCTCTGGGTTGCCGACGCGATGAGGCGGAGGTCGCCGATCTTCAGCGCGTCGACGGGCAGGTACGCACGGAGGCGGGTCACGACGACGTCCCGCGAGCTGAGGCCGGTCATCGCGAGGTTGAGATCGTCGAAGTCGCAGCACGCGCCGACGCACGCGCCGCCGTCGGGCTCGCCGATGATGCCGGAGTCCGTGCCCGCGTCGTGCCCACCGCTCGCGTCCGTCGCGCCATCGCTCGGCGCATCGGAGGATGCGTCCGCCGATCCGTCGTTGGACGCGCCGTCACTCGAGCCGTCGAGGCCTCCGCCGCCGTCGGCGTCCTGGAACGTGAACGGAGGAACGTACGAGCCGCATCCGGCGAAGTACGCGTTCGCGAGCGACGGGTTGCCGGACGCGTTGACGGGCTGGGGGTTCGGCGTACCGCCCTGGAAATTCCCGCCGGTCACGAAGACGCCCGGTCGCTTCGAGTACTCGGTGACCCACGTGCGCCCTGCGTTGTCCGCCATGAGTCCGGTCACGAGCTCTTGGTAGTTCGAGCGGCTCTGTCCGTAGTTCCAGACGAGCTTCGTGTCGTCGAGCACGGCGTTGGGGAAATTCTGCGCTTCGTACCGGCCCTCGCCGATGACGTAGAGCGTGAGGCCGACGTTCTGCCCGACGCCGGCGGCGACCATGCGGAGCGGGAGCGACGGATCGGCGCCGGGGCTGACGATTCGCACGGGCTGCATCGCGCGCACACCTTGGCCGGGGCGGAGGCGGAGCGCGATGAAGTCGAAGCCCTCGCCGGTGTACGCGTCGATGATCGGCTGGACGCTCGTGGGGATGTCGTACCCGTGGCCGAGGAGCCAACTCTCGAGCGCCTTGGGATCGGTCGAGCGAAGCGTCACCGTCTCGTACGGACCGACGACCTGCTGCGACACGACGTCGACCGGCGGCGGCGCGGCGGCGGCGTCGCCCACCCCGTTGGCCCCGCTGAGCGACTCCGACGAAGCGCTGTTCATCATGCATCCGCACCCGCCGCCCCCACCGTAGTCGTTGCCGTAGCCGCCCGTGTACGTCGGAGGAGGCGGCTCCTTGATGATCGGCTGCGTGCTCGCGTCGAGCGCGGCGAGCCACTGATCGTGCGAGAGCTCGATGCGCGTGCCGGGGTGGACAGGCAGCACCCACACGAACTCGCTCGGATTGCCGGCGTATTTGACCTGATCCCAGAGGACGGTCTGACGCTGCGACAGCGCGAAGGCCATTCGATGGTCGGTCACGACGGTGGCCTCGGTCGGGTTGGGCGGAGGCTCGTGAAAGCACCCACCACACGCCTGCGCGTCCGCGGGGGCCGTTGTGACGACGGCGAACGCCGCGAGAGCCGAGAGCGTGACGAGAACACTGGAAGAAAAGCCAAGGTGACGCATCACGCGAAGTCCTCCCCGAGGCATGACAACGGTGACAGGGGCGCGTAACCCGCTGTTCGATCGCCATGCGCCGAATGCTTGAGATTGCGAAGAAGCAAGTCCACGTGCCGCGATAACGCAACAGGTGTGCCGGCGATCGATTCACATGATCCAGTAGTGGTAGACCGTGAGCGGGACGTCGCTCGCGATCTCGACGCGGACGGAGTCGCCCTGCGAAGCCGAGCGCGCGGGCAGGGCGGGGAGGACGAGAAGATCCAGGCTCACCTCGCTCCATCCCTCGCCCGGCACGTCGAGGGTGCCGATCGCGGCGCCGTCGAACGAAACGCGCGCGCGGGCGGTCGCCTCGGCCTCCACCCGCGCGACGAGCGCCGTTGCACCCGCGGGGATCCGTATCGAGAAGCGCTCGCGAGCGCGTTTGGTGCGGCCGCCGTCGACGACCGGTCGATTGTCGGGTGCCTCGCCGACGCGCGCGAGCTGCTCGCCGGCCGCCGCGCCGAGCAGCTCGTACCCGTGGGCGCGCTCGCTCTCGAGATCGGCGACGTCGAGAGTATCCTTCGGCTCGCCGGCGGACGACCACGGGCGCTCACCGCTCCCCAGCCGCGAATAGTCGGCGTCGAACGCGCGCATGACGGGGCCGCCGAGGATCGTCGCGTCGCGCACGACGGCCTCGGTGAGGAGCGGTCCTAGCACCGCGTCGCACACCATCCACTCCGGGTAGACGATGAAATGGGTCGGCAAGCGCGAAGGCGCGTCGCGCAGCAGCGTCTCATAGTGCTCGAGGCGCGAGCCGGCGCCGGCCACCCAGTACCGCGCCTCCTCCGGCGTTGTGAGGCCGACGACGTCGAACGTACGCCGCTCGCCGAAGTACGCGATCGCGCCGGTGTCGTTCACACCCAGGCGCGCTTCGGGAGGGAGCGTCCGCTTGGCCCATCGACCGAGCTCGGCTTGCTGGCGATCGATCCCGCTCGCCGACTCCGCGACGTCGTCGATCGCGAAATCCAGATGCATCGCCAGCGCGCCCACGACGGCGCCACAGAGGAGCGCTCCGGTCACCTTCCACCGCGGCCGGATCGACGCGAGGACGTCGGACACGAGCTCCGCCGCGCACGCCGCGCCGATGAGCCAGCCCGGGAAGAAGGGCCACAAGTAGCGCAGCCGATTCCAGAGGAACGTGTCGTAGACGCACGGCACGAACATCGCGAGCGCGATCAAGAGGACGCCGGCCGCGCGCCACTTCACGCGACGCTGGAGGCCCATCGCGACGATCGCGACCAGCCCGCCCATCCACAGCGGCGCCCCGTGCGCGGGCAAAAACTCCTGCGACCATACATCGCCGTTCAGGAGCGTGCCCACCAAGACGCGGACGTTGGCGATGACCGTGTCGGCGAAGACCCCCGCCGGGTAGTAAGGGCTGTACGCGAGGAGCTTCACCTCCATCGTCGACGAGCGCGCCGTCCCGGTCGTCACGAGGAGGAGGAGCGGCAAGAGAAGAGGAGCGAGCAGGGCGGGCAGCGCCTTCGCGCGCTCGACGCGAGACCCGTCGCGTGGAAACCGCGCGAGCGTCGCGCCCGCGAACAGCGAAAAAATGGCCCCTTCCGGCCGCATGAGCGGGAGCGCGAACGCGAGGAGCACGAGCTCGCGCCGTGTCCGCACCGTGCGCTCGGCGGGCAGCGCCTCCGCCCACTCGCTCGAGACGCGGACCGTCCGCGCGATCATCCACGCGAGCGGCACGACCTCCATCCCACTCGCCGCGCTCCACACGAGCGCGCTCGACGCGAACACCATCGCGCTCGCAGAGACCGCCGACGGAAGCCCGGTGAGGCGCCGCGTGAGACGAAAGACCTCGTACGACAGCGCGCCGAGCGCCGCGAACGACAGCGCCCACGCCGCCCACACCAGCCGACCTTCCCGCAAGCCGAGCAGCCAGAACGGCGCGAGCGTCGCAGGCCACAAGAGGCTCGTCGCGCCGCTCGAGACCGGATCGCCCGCGTGGTAACGCAGAGGATGCCCCTCGGCGAACGCGCGCGCGTACTGAAAATGGATGTACGCGTCGTCGAGCGACGCCGCCGCGTGCCCGACCTTCCCGACCACCCGCGCCGCGCACACCCAGAAGAGCGCCGCCGCGGGGAGCGCGAACGGCAGCACCTTCTTCCACGCGGGCGTCCGAGCGTCGTCGTCGTGCGCGCGCGTCATGGCCGTGCGGATAGTACCGCTTTGCGCCAAAGGGGTTAGAGTGCGCGCGGAGGTCTTGGGATGATCCGCGGAATCTCGCGTTACGCCGCCCTCGGTTTCGCCCTCGTCCTCTCGGCATCGCTCGCCGGCGCGTGCGGCCGCTCCTCGCATGGCTTCGACGGCGCCAGCAGCGGGAGTAGCGGCGGGGGTGACGGCAGCGCCGATTTCGACGGGGCCACGTTCGGCGGCGAAGGCGGAAGCAGCAGCGGCGACGGGAGCCCCCCGAGGCCTCCGGGCTGCAACGATCCGAAGTGCGCATGCACCCTCGCCGGCGGCACGTGGGACGGCACCAAGTGCACGCTCGTCGAGAACCCTGGCAACGTCGATCCCGGCACCCAAGGCGGCCTCGGCGGCGGCGGAACCGGCGACGCCGCGTTCAAGTTCCTCTACCCGTACGACGCGACGGTCTTCCCGCGCGGCCTCCTCCCGCCGACGGTGCAGATGGCCGGCACCGCGCCCGACGCGATGCTCGTGCACATCCACGCGAGCGCGATCGACTACAAGGGCTACTTCGGCGCGTCGAGCCCAGGCCGCGCCCGCCCTTCGCCCAAGGCGTGGCTCGCGATCACGCTGGCGGCCGGCCCCAAAGAGCCGCTCCTCGTCGACGTCACGAAAAAAGCCGGCGCCGCGATCACCGGCCCCGTCACCGAGACGTGGACGGTCGCGCAAGGGAGCCTCCGCGGTGTCATCTATTACGAGACGTACGGCTCGCAGATCTTGGGCGGCCCTGCGTCGGTCGGCATCATGAAGATTGCGCCAGGCGCCAGCGCGCCGGTCCCCATCGCGAGCGGCTGCGGCAACGTCTGCCACACCGCGAGCGCCGACGGATCGACGCTCGTCTCGGCCAACGGCTTCGCGGGTGTCTCCAGCATCAGCTACTCGCTGAAGGGCACCCCGACCCCGCTCAAGTCGCAGCCGGATCAAGCGTTCGTCTACGGCGGCCTCTTTCCGGACGGTAGCATCGTCATGTCGGCGACGAACTACCGCACGTGGTTCGGTGCGCCGTCGAAGCTGTACGAGACCAAGACCGGCACCGCGCTGCCCGCGCCCGGGTGGGACGGCGTGATCAAGAACGCCGCGATGCCGGCGTTCTCGCCCGACGGAAAGCAAATCGTCTTCAACCACGAGGACACCGGCGGCGGGCACACCCTCGCGACGATGACGTACACCGCCGCGCCGCGCTCGTTCGGCGGTCTCACCGACGTCGCCAACGATCCCGCGCGCTACCTCGGATGGCCCGCGTTCACGCCGGACGGCGCGGTCGTCGTCTACCACGCCGGCTCGAGCGCGCTCTTCGAGACCGACGCCGATGGTGACTCGGTCGTCCCCGCGTCCGGCGATCTCTTCGCCGTCGATCTGGCGACGAAGAAATCCGTGCGCCTCGACAAGCTCGATGGCTACGGCGGCGCGGGCTCGTACTTGCCTGCCGCGGATCCCGATCTCAACTTCGCGCCGACGCTCTTGCCGGAGGCGGTCGGCGGCTACTTCTGGGTCGTCTTCACGAGCCACCGCTCCTACGGAAACACGCTGCCGTCGAAGGACAACAACGATCAGAACGGAAAGCTGTGGGTCGCCGCGCTCGACGTCGGCGCGCCCTCCGGCACCGACGGCAGTCACCCGGCGTTCTACCTCGACGGGCAGGAAGCGAACGCCGACAACCTCCGCGGCTTCTGGGTTCTCGAGCCGTGCGAGGGCGACGGCGAGTCGTGCAGCGCCGGCGATCAGTGCTGCGGCGGCTATTGCATCCAAGGTCCGAGCGGCCCGGTCTGCGCGCCGAGCTCGAAGGGCTGCGCCAACGAGTACGACAAGTGCACGACCACCGGCGACTGCTGCAAGGGGTACGAGTGCATCAACGGAAAGTGCGCGACGCCTCCGCCGAAGTGATGTGCTAAGTCGACGCGCTCCGCGATGATCGACGCCGTCGAAAAGCCTCGCCGCCCGCGCCCCTACGAGGACGCGCCGCGTCTGCCCGAGGGGGAGACGGTCGACGCGCGCACGCTCGTCCGCGGCGAGTGGCTCGAGATCGAGATCGGCCCCGGCCGCGGCGGTTTCATGTTCGAGCGCGCCGTCGCGGCGCCGAACGCGGGCCTCATCGGCCTCGAGGTGCGCCGCAAGTGGGCGGCGATCGTCGACGGGCGCCTCGCTAAGCATGGACTCGCGGCGCGCGCGCGCGTCTTCGCCGAAGACGCGAAATCCGCACTCCCGCGCCTCCAGCCGAGCGGCGGCTTCAAGGTCGCGTACCTCCACTTTCCCGATCCGTGGTGGAAGAAGCGGCACACCAAGCGCCTCGTGATGGGCGACGTGTTCCTGGAGCAGATCGCGCGCCTCCTCATCGCGGGCGGTGAGCTCTACGTGCAGACCGACGTCGACGAGCGCGCCGCGCAGTACGAGGACCAAGTGATCGCGTCCGGCCTCTTCGCGCCCGCCGGCGATGCGCCCGGCAGCGCGCGCATGGCAGAGAATCCATACGGCGCGCGCAGCCCGCGCGAGCACCGCGCGATCAAGGACGGCCTCCCCGTGAACCGCCTGCGCTTCGCTCGGAAGGCGTAGCCGCCGTCCCTGCCGCGTCCTCGGAGGACGTGGGGCATGTCCTCGAAGGACGTGGCGGCGCTTGCGTCCAGGGTGGACGCAAGCGCCCTAAGCTCCGGAAAGGTCGGCGCCCCTGCGCCGCATCCGCACCGTCGTTGCGCGCGCGCTCGCTGGTGTCGGCTTTGCACTGGAGGTAGCGCATGTCGTCCTCTTCCTCGCGCCGCTCCCTTCTCGTCTCGCTCATGCCCCTCGCGCTCGCGGGCGCGGCGGCGTGCTTCGGCAGCTCCGGCGCCTCCGACGGTCCGGGCGGCCCGGGTGACGGCACGAACGCGGACGGCGGAAAGGGTGGAGAGGGAGGGATCGGCGACGACGGCGGAGGTCCGGCCCCGCTGCCGTTCGCGCCCGATTCGCCCTACGTCTACGTCGCGAAGGTGAAGAACGTGCTCGTCGGCCTGCCGCCGACCGACGACGAGATGAAATCGGTCGTCGCCGATCCGTCGCACCTCGGCGTGCTCGTCGACGCGTGGATGAAGCTCCCGCAGTACGAGACGAAGATGCGCCGCTTCTTCCAGCTCGCGTTCCAGCAGACGCAGATCTCGGCGGGCGACTTCGGCGATCAGCTGAACCCCGGCCAACTCCAGCTCGATCCGAACCGCGCGACGCAAGCGCTCTTCCTCCAGAGCGTGCAGGAGAGCTTCGCGCGCACGATGCTCGACCCCGCGATGCAGTCGCAGCCCTTCACGCGCGCGATGAGCACGACGTCGTTCGCGATGACGACGGCCCTCAAGGTGTTCTACGGCCTCCTCGACGTCTGGCAGATCGACGACGCGGGGCGCCTCAAGGACGCGTTCCAGATCGCGAACCCCAACCTCACGATCACCGTCCAGACCGCGCCTGTTTCGCCGCCCTCGTCGTCGTTCGATCCGACGAGTGCAAATTACATGCATTTTCAGGACCCCGACGTCGCGCAGCTCGGCGGGGGAGCGGGGTGCGCGACCGATCCCATCACGTACCCGGCGCGCGCGAGCACGCTCTACGACATCCTCTTCGGAGTCCTCCCCGGTCGCAAGCTCGCCGATGGCACCGCGTGCCCGAGCGGCGGCGGTCAGAAGGCGGCGAGCGCGCAGCTCCAGGCCGCGGACTTCTCCGACTGGACGATGGTGAACGTCCGCGCCCCGGCTGGCGGCGAGGCGACCACGCCGTTCTACGACCTGTCGAAGTTGCGCGGCGCGAGCGAGATGGTCCTCGGCATGCCGCGCGTCGGCTTCTTCTCGACGCCGGCGTTCTTCGCCAACTGGCAGACCAACGACAGCAACCAGATGCGCGCGACCCTCAACCAGACCCTCATCGTCGCGACGGGCGCGCAGATCGACGGCAACGACCCGACCGTGCCGACCAGCACGCCGGGCCTCGACTCGGCGCACGCGTCGACCCCCGACTGCGTGAGCTGCCATCAGCTCCTCGACCCGACGCGATCCATCCTCGCCGCGACCTACTCGTGGAACTACCACACGCAGGTCGACCCCACGTACGCGAGCCAGCCGGGCCTCTTCGCGTTCCAAGGCGTGCAGGCGCAGGTGAAGACGATCTCCGATTTTGCCGGGACGCTCGCGTCGCATCCGCGGGTGGCCGAGGCGTGGGCGAACAAGCTGTGCTTCTACGTCGACTCGGAGGCGTGCGTCGGGAGCGATCCCGAGCTGCGGAAGGTCATCGACGCATTCACGTCCAGCGGCTACTCGTGGAGCGCGCTCGTCAAGGCGCTCGTGACGTCGCCGATCACGACGCACACGGCGTCGTCGGTCACCGCGACGACCAACGGCGAGATGGTCGCCGTCGCCCGGCGCGATCACCTCTGCGCGATGTGGAACGCGCGCTTCGGCTTCGCGGACATCTGCGGCCTCGACGCCGCGCAAGCCGCGCTCGCTCCCGCCGGCGCGTTGGCGATCGTGACCGGCCTCCCGTCCGACGGCTACGGTCGGGGGAGCGTCGCGCCGGTGGTGCCGAACCAGCCGTCCTTGTTCTATCGCGCCGGCGTCGAGAACCTGTGCGAGACGATCGCCGGCATCGTCGTCGACGCGAAGAAGCCGCCGCCGGGCGCCAAGACGTGGTCGAGCGCGCAGCCGGACGCGGCGATCGCCGACTTCGTCGCGCTCGTGATGGGCCTCACCGCCTCTGATCCGCGCGCCGCCACCGCGAGCACCGTCCTGCACGCGCATTTCGACGCGGCCAAGCAACAGGGCGGGCTTACCGTCACCGACGCGCTGCAGTCGACGTTCACGCTGGCGTGCATGTCGCCGTCCGCCGTCTCGATGGGCATGTGAGGAGAAAGACCATGACGATCTCTCGTAGGCAGGCTCTCATGACCACGCTCTTCGGCGCCGGCGCCGTCGGCTTGCGCGCGTTGGCGACCGGCCTCCCGGCGGCGTTCTTCCTCGACCCGCGCAAGGCCCTCGCGGACGTGCCCAGCTGCGCCGACGCGGCCAAGGCGCAGTACTTCATCCTCGCGACCTCAGGCGCCGGCGATCCCATCGGGCAGAACGTGCCGGGGACGTACGAGGACGCGGGCATCGTCCATCCGCTGGACGCGAAGATGGCGGCCACGACGTTCACGATGGGCGGAAAATCCGTCACCGCCGCGAAGCCATGGGCGACGCCCGCGCAAGGAGGCCTCCTCCCGCAGGATGTCCTCGATCGCACGCTCTTTTGGCACATCATGACGAACACGCCGGTGCACCCGAAGGAGCCGGACGTTCTCGCGATGATGGGATCGTCGGTGAAGCACGAGATGCTTCCGTCGCTCCTCGCCAAGGCGGTCGCGCCATGCCTCGGCACGGTGCAGGCGCAGCCCATCAGCATCGGCGCGTCGACCCCTGGCGAGGCGCTGGCGTTCGACGGCCAGACGATGCCGATCATTCCCCCGCTCGCGCTGCGCGACACGCTCGTGAATCCGGCCGGCGCGCTCACCACGCTCCAGAAGATGCGCGATCAGTCGATGGCGCAGATTTACGATCTCTACAAGAACGACGCGTCCCCCTCGCAGAAGGCCTACATCGATCAAATGGTCACGACGCAGTCGCAGGTGCGGAGCATCCGGCAGGATCTCCTCGGTCAGCTCGCGGCCATCAAGGACAATGGCGTCGCGTCGCAGATCACCGCGGCGGTCACGCTCATCCAAATGAACGTGGCGCCGGTCGTCGCGATGCACATCCCGTTCGGCGGGGACAACCACTCCGACGGCGGGCTCGCGAGGGAGACCTCCGAGACGCTCGCCGGCGTCGCGAGCATCGCCGCGCTCATGGCAGCGCTGAAGAGCGCGGGACTCTCCGACAAGGTCACGTTCATGTCGCTCAACGTGTTCGGCCGCACCGCCGGCGCGAAGTACACGAACGGCCGCACGCACAACGCCAATTGGCAGACGTCGATCACGATTGGCAAACCGTGGAGGGCCGGCGTCGTCGGCGGCGTGGCGCCGGTGAAGGGGGACTACGGCTGCACGGCGATCGACTCGAAGACCGGCGCGGGCAGCGCGGGCGGCGACGTGAGCCCAATCCAGTCGCTCGCGGCGTTCGGCAAGACGATGCTCGCGTCCGTCGGCGCCGACACGTCGGCGATCTCGGGCGGCGCGGTCGTTCAAGGAGCGTTGGCGTGAGGCCCGCGCTTCGGCTCCTGGCGCTCGCCGGCCTCGTGTGGCCTTTCGCGGTCGCGGCGTGCTCGTCCGACACGACGGGCGCGCTCTCGGGCGGGTCTGGAAACGACGCGTCGGGCGGCGGCGACGACGGTGGCGGCACTACCTCACCGGACGGGGCGATCGTCGACGGCGGCGGCACTCCCGACGGCGGCGGCGGCACTCCCGACGGCGGCCCGAACGGCAACGCCCTGACGTTCACCTGCGCGGTCACCAAAGCGCCCCCGGCCCCGAGCGCGTGCCCGGCCCCGAGCGGCGCGGCCGGCCACGCGAGCTTTTGTTTCCGCGCGCAGTGGAGCGGCGTCACTGGCGTCGACGTGTACGGCGGCTTCGGGCAAGCGTCGGACTGGACGCAGCCATTCGTCTCGCTCACGGGCGACGGCACCGGCACGTTCACGGCCACCGCCGCGCTCGCGAACGGCACGTACCCGTATATGTACCGTGTGCATGGCAGCGCCGACGGGCTCGTGAAGGACGGGCAGTACTTGCTCGACCAAGAGAACCCGCAGTTCGTCCCGCCGCCGGCGCAAGCGCCGCTCAAGCGCAGCGTCTCGTCCGTCACGGTGCCGCAGGTCGCGGCGCCGATCTTCCACGTGCGCGGAAAGGTCGCGTTCGCCGGCGCCGCGCAGCCCTGCTTCGCGGTCGACCTCGAGGCCGGCGAGCTCTTGAAGGCAGGCGGCGGCGTCCTGTCCGAGCATACGACCGCAAACTTCGCAGAGAGCGCCGCGGACGGGACCTTCGATTTCCCGGTCGCGCCCGGTCCGTTTCAGGTCATCGTGCGCTACCCGTTCAAGCTCGACGCCGACGCGGGTTACCCCGATCCGACGACCACCCCGTCGGTCGGCATCGCGCGCACGGGCCTCACGGTCGCCGCGGCCGACGTGGCGCTCGATCCTGCCGACGTCGCCTACCCCGCCGCCGACTACGCAAAAATGGCTCCGACCGGCGGCACCGCGACGCTGCCGGTGACGTTCACCTACTCGATCGTTCCCGGCTCCACCGCCGCGTCGGTCGCCGTCATCGGCACCACGGTCGCCGGCAACGATCCGCTCTACTGGGGACCCTTCACCGCCACGACGAGCGCGACGTGGGACGGCGCATTCGGCGGCAACGCAGGCAATGCCAAGCTCGGCACCACCTACTACTGGGGGGCTTGGCAAAAGAGCGCGCCCGCCGCGAACGGGACGGTCTGGACGACGGAGAGCCTGCTCTTTCCGATCACGTTCCAATGATCGGCACGCTGCTACACTGACGAGCGTGACGTCCACGGATCTCATCCCCACCGAGCTTCAGGCAGCGCTCGACGCGGCGGGCACCGGCTGCTTCGTGCTCACGATCGTCGAGGGCCCCGATCAAGGGCAGTCCTTCACCCTCGACGGCGCGCGTCCGTCGCGTGTCCTCGTTGGGCAGAGCCCGGCGTGCGAGCTGCGCCTCACCGATCCGGCGGTCTCGCGGCGCCACTTCTCGCTCGACGTCTCGGAAGGCGAGCTCCGCCTCATCGATCTGGGCTCGACGAACCGCACCTTCGCGAACGGTATCGTCGTCTCCGAGGGGTTCCTCCGCGGCGGCGAGATCGTGCGCGTCGGCTCCACGGCGATTCGCGTCGATCGCGTCGAGCAGAAGGGCGCCGCGACGATCCCCGCGGCGACCGCCTTCGGCCGCGTGATCGGCAGCAGCCTGGAGATGCGGCGGCTGTACCCGCTCTGCGACAAGGTCGCAAAGAGCGACATACCCGTCGTCATCGAGGGAGAGACCGGCACCGGCAAGGAGGTGCTGGCCGAGTCGATTCACGCGATGAGCGCGCGCGCGGCGGGGCCGTTCATCGTCTTCGACTGCACGGCCGTGCCGCCGAACCTGGTCGAGAGCGAGCTGTTCGGTCACGAGCGCGGCGCGTTCACCGGCGCGGTGCAGCAGCGACGCGGCGTCTTCGAGCTGGCCCAAGGCGGCACGCTGTTCATCGACGAAATCGGTGACCTCGACATCGTGCTTCAACCGAAGCTCCTCCGCGCCGTCCAGCGATCCGAGGTGCGACGGGTCGGCGGCGATCGGTCGTTCCCCGTCGACGTGCGCATCCTCGCCGCCACGCGGCGCGATCTCGATCACGAGGTGCAGGCCGGTCGCTTCCGCGATGACCTGTTCTTCCGCCTGGCGGTCGCGCGGATCGAGCTGCCCCCGTTGCGCCACCGTCGCGGAGACGTTCAGGTCCTGGCGTCGCACTTCTGGTCCGAGCTCGGCGGCTCCGCAGGCGGCCCGCCGCCCGATCTCGTGCAGCGCTACGACGCGTACGCGTGGCCCGGGAACGTGCGTGAGCTCTTCAACGCCGTCGCGCGCCGCATCGCTCTGGGCGACGCCGATCCCGCCGCGCGAAGCGTCGCCGACGAGCGCGGCGCGGCAAGCCCCACCGACAACCTCACCGAGGTCCTGTCCGAAAACCTCCCGCTGCCGCGCGCCCGACAGAAGGTCGTCGAGGAGCTCGAGCGCCGGTACGTCGAGCGCGTCGTCGAGGCGCACGGCGGCAACGTCTCGCGCGCCGCCGCCGCGAGCGGCCTCGGCCACCGGTACTTCCAGAAGCTTCGGGCGCGGCTTCGTTAGAGCGAACGACCCATCACGAGGTTGACCGGACGAGGCTCAGCGCTTGGTAGCGCGCTTGACCACGCCGTTGCTGGTGAGCCAGTACACGTACGTCGCGTCGCTCGCGAGGGCGGCGACGGCCGACGGCTCGCACGCGACGAGGCGAACACCGCTTCCGTCGCGCGCCGCGGCCCACACCTTCTGGTAGGAGCGCGCGCCCCAGTAGATGCCGTCCGCGTCGACGACGAACGATGCTTGCAGCGCCATTCCCTCGAACGCATTCGGGACGATGAGCCTGGCGCCCGTGCCGTCGTCGTTCGCGCTCGCCAACGCGCCTGCGTCGGCGCTCGTCGCTGCCCAAAAGAGTTGCCCCTGGCTCTCGGTGAGCCCGTTGACGGACAGTCCCTGCATCACGGGGACGAGCGGCGTCACCGCACCGGTCGCGAGCGGTGCCGAATAAATTTTCTGATTGTAGGAGAGAAAGAGCGTGGTCGCGTTCAGCGCGAGCTGCGCGGCCGCAGGGCCTCCATCGCGCGCCGGGACGACGACCGCAGCGCCGCAGCCGGAGGGGCCGGAGTCAAGGACGCCCGCATCCCCGGCACCTGCGCCGTCGACGGACGCCGCGCAGACCGCGCCGATCGTGTTCGTCCAGTAGATCTGGGCGCCGTCGGTCGCGAGATCGATCGGGTCGGCGCCCAGCGGCGACAAGTAGGACTGCGGCGCCTCCACCGGCGCGCCGAACGGCAAGCGCAAGATGCCGTCGTCCTTGCCGGTACGACGGAAGAACAAATACTGGCGCGTCGCGACGAGTGTGCTCGCGACCAACGACGTCCCCGGCGTCAGCGCGGGAGGCGGGCCCCCGTCGAGGCCGTCGGTTGGCGTGTCGTAGACGATCGGCGATCCCCCGGCGGTTACCACGATCGTGTAGAGGTGGCCGTTCGCGAATGCCATCGCCTGCGACGTGCCGCCGAGGAGCGTCGACAACGTGACGGCGCGCGTGAGGCACGCGCACGGATCGCCGCTCGCGTCGCAGCCCGCGTCGTCCGCGTCGATTCGCGCGTCGGCGGCGCCGCCCTCATGGCTGCCGTCCGTTGAGGCATCGCCACCGCCGCACTCGATCGGTTCCGAAACGACGTCGCCGAGCTCGAAGACGCGACACGCCGCGAAGCAGCCCGCCACGGCGAGCGCGGCGAGGAAGCACGCAGCGGCCTTTCTTCGCATCGGACCCGTCACATTGTGCCCCAGAGGTGCGCGTGCCACAATTCACGCACGTGGTTCCCGCCAACCTTCGCCCTTTGCTCGCGGGCGACGCGGCTCCGCCCGATCGGGTTGGACCGTACAAGCTCCTCCTGCCGATCGCGAGCGGTGGGATGGCGACCGTGTTCCTCGCCCGCAAGCGCGGCGCCGGCGGGTTCGAGCGAATGGTCGCCCTCAAGCTGACCCACGCCCACCTCCGGAACGAGCCTGGCTGGGCCGAAGATCTCGTCGAGGAGGCGAAGCTCGCCGCACGGATCCGCCACCCGAACGTCGTGCAGGTTCTGGACGTGGAGGACGACGCGGCGGGCGTCTTCCTCGTCATGGAGTACGTCGAAGGGAGCACGCTCGCGGCCCTCATGCGCCACGCGCAACGCACGAAGGAGCGCGTCCCCATCGACGTCGCGCTGCGCGTCTTGTGCGATGCCCTCGCGGGGCTCCACGCGGCGCACGAGCTTCGCGACGACGGGGGGCAGCTCGTCGGCCTCGTTCACAGAGACTTCACGCCGCACAACGTGCTCGTGGGGCTCGACGGCGTCGCGCGGCTCACGGACTTCGGCGTCGCGAAGGCCGCGATCCGCGTCAGCGTAACGACGACCGGGATCGTGAAGGGCAAGGCGGGGTACATGCCGCCCGAGCAGGTTCGCGGCGAGCCGCTCGATCGGCGCAGTGACGTGTGGGCGGCGGGCGTCGTCGCGTGGGAGTTGCTCGCGGGGCGGAGGCTCCACAAGGCCGGCATCGATCCGGTCGCCATGCTCCTGTCGGCGGCGACGCGCGCGCCCGATCGCTTGCGCGACGTTCGGCTGGACATCCCCGCCGCGCTCGACGAGACGGTGGCCAGCGCGCTCCTGCTCGATCGCACGCGCCGCTGGCCGACCGCGGCGGCATTTTGCGAGCGACTGATCGCGACCTGCGGCGTGCCGCTCGCGGATCCGGCGATCGTCGCGGACTTCGTGGACATGGTCGTCGGCGGTGAGCTGGCGACGCGACGCGCGCAGGTCGCCGAGCTCGATCGCCTGGCGCCCTCGTCGCGCGCGCAGGCGCCGCGCGAGGATGTGTCGTCGCCGCCGGAGCTCGCGACCGAGCCCGGTGCGCCGCCGGCGGAGGCCCTCGATGCACTTCCGTTGCTCGAGCCGCGCGTGGTCGCCGCGCCCGCTCCATCGCGTGTGCGTCGCGCGGCCGCGCTGCTCGCGGCGGGGCTGATCGGCGCTTCCTTGACCGCCGCGCTCGTCCTTCGTGGAGGCGCGCGGGTGACTCCTTCGGCCGCTGCGCTGCCCGCGCCCGCGGCGTTGGTCGCGCCTGCCACGGCGACGGCGGGGTCGCCCTCCGACGAACCCCCGCTCGCAGCGATCGCTCCCGGCACGTCGAGCGCCTCGAGCGACCTCGCGGCGACACCGCAAGCGAGCGCGTCGGCAGAGCCGTCCGGACGCGGAGGTCGTGCGGCGGGCGCGCGCGGCCGGCCACGCGTTGCCACGCCTTCGCCGCCGAAGGGGTCGGGCGATCGCCCCCTCGCTGCGAGCCCATACGAATGAGGAGCTTCGGGCGCCTCGTCGTCGTGATCTCGCTCGCGCTGGGCGGGACGCTGGATTCGGCCGCCGCCCGCGCCGACGAGCCTGCGGTCGATGCGGCCCAATTTTTTCGGGCCGGCCGCGCGGCCTACGAGCGCAAGGAGTACCGCGCCGCTGCGCTCGCGTTCCTCGAGGCCTACCGTCGGGCACCGCGCGCGGCGGCGGCGTACAACGCTGGTCGCGCCTGGGAGGCCGCCGGCGAGCCCGAGCTCGGTGCCGACGCGTTCGCGCGCGCGCTCGAGGGTGAGCTCGGACCGGAGGATACGGCGTACGCGCGCGCGCGCCTCGAGACGCACCGCGAGCTGTTCGCCCGGGTGGACGTGGTCGCCCCGGCGGGCGGCGTCGTCTTCGTACGCGGCGCCGAGCGCGGCGCGATCCCGACGACGGTCCACCTCGCGCCTGGCGCCCACGAGATCCGCGTTCGGCGACGCGACGGCAGCGAGGTCGCGCGCACGCTCACCTTGGCCCGCGCGGGCGAGCGCGTCGAGCTCGCGCTCGAGGACACTCCGCCCCCTCCGAGCGCGCCGCCGCCAAAGCCCTCGCCCGCTCCGCCGAAGGCCGCGCCGCTGCCCCCGCCCGAGCGTGCCACGCCGGTCTTCGCGTGGGCCTCGCTCGCAGGCGCCGGCGCGCTCGGCGTGGCGGGCGCCTACACCTACTCGCGCTTCGCGAACGCGCGGTCTTCCTTCGAGTCGAGCGGCAGTCATGACGGATCGACCCGCGACGACGCCCAGCGCTGGAGAACCTGGACGTATGCGCTGTGGGGCAGCGCCGCCGCGTTGGGAGTGACCGCCGCGATCCTCTTCGTCGCCGACGGCCGCGATCGTTCGAGGACGACCGCCGTCCTGCGCCTCGCTCCGACCGGCGCGAGCGTCGCGCTGACGTTCTGAGCCGTCGGTTACCGAAGCCGCGCGATCGCCGAGCCGCCGCCCGGTACCTTGAGGCGCAACGTTCCTCCGTCGAGTCGCACGCTCGCGTCACCCCGCACGATGGTCCCGGCCGTCGTCACTTCACCGGTCGCCACGCTCCCTTCCTGATCGTCCTCCGCGAAGGTCTCGATGACCAAGAATGCTTCTTCGTCGTTCTTCCTCACGAACGCGAGGATCGACGGGTTGTCGACGTCGAGCATCACCATGTCACCGGTCCCCCAGACCGCGTGCCCGCGCCGGAACGCGAGGAGCTGGCGGTAGAACGTGAGCATCGACGCGGGATCGCCGTCCTCGGCCTCGACGTTCGTGTCGTCGATCGCCTCGCCGAACTCGAGCCACGGCGTGGCGGACGTGGTGAAGCCATGCCCCGCCGCGCGCGTCCAACCCATCGGCGTTCGCGCGGAGTCTCGCGTGTCGACGACCACGCCGCGGCCCGCGCGGAGGCCAAGCTCCTCTCCGTAGTAGACGAACGGCGTCGCCTTGGTGAGCATCGAAATCTCTGCGGCGCGGCGGTGCCGCCACGAAAGGCCCTGCGCGATCGTCCACGCGCGCTGCACGTCGTGCGACCCGATGAGCGACGCGTCCTGCGCGCCCGGCGGAAACCCCGTCGCCGAGGTCGAGAGGGCGTCGAACGCGATCTTTCGGTTCCCTGCGTTGAACGCGAGCCCCCAGAAGTAGCCGTACGGAAAATCGAAGGCCATGTGGAACATGTCCTTCCCGCTGCCGAAGTACGGCGCGACGCTGGTGATCTTGGACTCGGCAACCATCGCGCGATCGGGGTAGCCGTCGAGGACTGCGCGGAGCTGGCGGATGTAGTCGAGTGTCTCGGGGATGAGGTCACATCCCTTCGCGCTCTCGAAGAGGAGGCCGATGACGTCGCACCGGAAGCCGTCGACGCCCTTGTCGAGCCAGAACCTCGCCGTGTCGAGCGTCTCCTTCACGACCTCTGGGTTGCGGTAGTTGAGATCGGGCTGCTGCGCGTAGAAGCGGTGGAAGTAGTACTGGCTCCGCGCCGGCTCGAGCGTCCACGCGACGTCGCCGAACTGCGGGCCGTACGTCCCGCACCCGATGTCGGCGCGCGACGGCGTGTCGGACCACACGTACCAGTCGGCCTTCGCGCTGGTCTTGCTCGAGCGCGAGTCCTTGAACCACGCGTGCTCGCTCGAGGTGTGGTTCAAGACGAGATCGAGGAGCACGCGGATCTTTCGCGAGTGAGCGGCCGCGAGGAACGCGTCGAAGGCGGCCATGTCGCCGTACGCGGGATCAATGCCGCGGTAGTCGGCGACGTCGTAGCCGGAGTCCTTGAACGGGCTCGGCATGATCGGCATGAGCCAGATCGCGTCGACGCCGAGCCCCTTCAGGTAGTCGAGCTTGCCGGTGAGCCCGGCGAGATCGCCGATGCCGTCACCGTTGCTGTCGGCCATCGAGCGGACGTTCGCCTCGTAGACGACGGCGTGGCGGTACCAGTCGGGACCCGTGAGGAGCTGGTCGGCGCGCGCTTGCTGCGCCGCGGTCGGCTTCGTCGGCGGCGCGGCAGTCACGGGTGCGCTCTTCGTCGAGGAGCACGCGACCGCGGCCGCGACGGCGAGGGTCGGCAGGAGCTTCCGCATGGGGCCAGTGTAGTCGGGCGGCGGCGCGCGGCGTAGCATCCCCGCCATGGCGAGCGGGGACGGAGGTGGCGCAAAGGACGATTTTCGAAGGGTCGCGCGCGCGAGCGAGCTCACAGGGGACGGGCCGCACGCGATCTCCGCGGGCGGCGTCGACCTCGTCCTCGTCCGCACGAAGTCCGGCCCGCGCGTCTTCGAGGGTCGCTGCCCGCATCAGGGTGCGCTCCTCGGGGAAGGGGAGCTCGACGGCGGCGATCTCGTCTGCAAGAACCACCGCTGGCGCTTCGACGCGGAGACCGGCCGCCGCAAAGGAGGCGCCGAGTGCCTCCGCGCGTGCCCCGTTCGCGAAGAGGGCGGCGAGCTCCTGGTCGACGTCGCGCCGCTCGCCATCGCGCGCACGCAGGCGAAGCCGAAGGCGACGCGCACCATCGCCGACTTGCCGGGCCCGCCGGGTCTCCCCTTCATCGGAAACTTTCTCTCCGTCGACGCCGACCGCATCCACGAGGTCTTCGAGGAGTGGGCCGCCCAGTACGGCCCGATGCTGCGCATCTCCCTCGGCCGCCGACCGGTGGTCGTCACGTCGGATCCCAAGCTCGCCGAGCCGATGTTCCGCGGACGGCCGGACACGTTCCGCCGCATGTCGCCGGTCGAGGCGATCTTCGCCGAGATGTATGCGAGCGGTGTCTTCTCCGCCGAGGGCGACGCGTGGCGATCGCAGCGTCGCCTCGCCATGGAGGCGCTCTCGCAGCGCCACCTCCGCGGTTTCTACCCGACGCTCGAGAGCATCGCGCAAAGGCTCCACCGTCGGTGGACCGCGGCGGCCCAGAGCGGGCGCGTGCTCGATCTCGCCGAGGAGCTGAAGCGCTTCACCGTCGACGTGACGACGCTCCTCGTCTTCGGCCACGACCTCGACACGCTCGAGGGCAAGGACGACGACGTCATCCAGCGTCACCTCGAGCATGTTTTCCCCGCCTTTCATCGTCGCCTCAACTCGCCGATGCCGTACTGGCGCTACTTCCGCCTGCCCCAGGATCGCAAGCTCGATCGCGCGCTCGAGGCGCTTCACGCGTGGCTCACCGGCGTCGTGCTCGCGGCCAAGAAGAAGCTCGCCGACGATCCGTCACGAGCCGCCCATCCCGCGAACTTCATCGAGGCGATGCTCGCTGCGAAGGACGCCAACGGCAGCCCATTCGCCGACGACGTGATCTTCGGCAACGCCCTCACGATGCTCCTCGCGGGGGAAGACACGACCGCCTACACGCTCGCGTGGGCCGTGCATCACCTGTGCGACGCGCCCGACGCATGGAACGCTCTGCGCCGAGAGGCCGACGACGTCCTTGGCACGTCGACGGTCGCCGCCGATCTCGACACAGCCAATCGCTTCCCGTACGCCACTGCCGTCGCCAACGAGGCGATGCGCCTACGCCCCGTCGCGCCGCACTTCTTCTTCGAGCCGAACGAGGACGTCGTCGTGGGCGACGTGGCCATCCCGCGCGGCACGGGCATCGTCGCCCTCGCGCGCTTCCCCACGCGCGATCCCTCGCGCTTCCACGAGCCGCTCTCCTTCTTGCCGGAGCGGTGGATCGACGCCGGCTCCAGCGGCAAGCCCCACGACGTCGCCTCGCACGTGCCTTTCGGCTCGGGCCCCCGCATCTGTCCCGGCCGCACCCTCGCGCTCGTCGAGATGCGCGTGGTCCTCGCGATGCTCGCGAAGAGCTTCGACGTCGAGCGCGTCGGTCGGTCGCAGGACGTGAAAGAGCTCATGGCCTTCACGCTGACGCCTGTGGGTCTCCGTGTGCGCTTGAAAAAACGGGCGCGGTAGAACACCTGGTCCGTGGCTGCTAGGCTGTTAGGCCATGAACCGAACCCAAACCCGTGCCTTCCTCGCAGTCCTCGCGGTCGCTGGCGGAACGTCGGTCTTCTCGTGCGGTGGCTCCGACTCCGCGGGCGTGACGCCGGACGACGGCGGCACCGACGCGACCTCCTCGAGCGGAACCAGCGGCACGAGTGGAGCCTCGAGCGGGACCAGCGGGACCAGCGGTTCGAGTGGAACCAGCGGCACGAGCGGAGCCAGCGGCACGAGTGGCGCGAGCGGCAGCAGCGGCGACAGCGGCCCGAAGGACACGGGCGCCGACGTGAACGTCCCTTGCACGGCGACGCCGCCGGTCTTCCCGGCGCTCAAGGTCGTGCCGATCACGGCGTCTACCATCGGCAGCGCGCTGTATGCGTCTCAGCCCCCGGGGTCGACGGATTGGTACGTCGTCTCGCAGACCGGCGTGGTTCGCATCGTCCGAGCCGGCGCCGTCCTCGCGACCCCGTTCCTCGACATCTCCGCCGGAATCGGAAATAACCCCGGCGAGCGCGGTCTGCTCAGCATCGCGTTCCATCCCGACTATGCGACCAACGGACGCTTTTTCGTCATGGGAAGCCCCGCCGACGGTGCGGACGGCTCGTACTCCGCCGCCGGGACCGACGCGGTCGTCGAGTTCAAGCGCTCCGCGGCCAACGCCGACGTCGCCGATCCCACCAAGGTTCAGGACATCGTCGTCATGCCGCCGTCCCAACCCAACCACAACGGCGGCACGATCATGTTCGGGCCCGACAAGTTCCTCTACGTGGCCACTGGCGATGGCGGCGGCGGATGCGAGAGCTCGCTGCCCGGGGTGGTGCAGGACATCACGAAGGTGAACGGCAAGGTGCTGCGCCTCGACATCAACGTAGCCGCGCCGTTTGCTGCGGCGGGAAATCCGTTCGCGAACGACGCGCGCGTCTTGCACTACGGCCTGCGCAACCCGTTCCGCTACAGCTTCGATCCGCTGAACGGCGATTTCTATCTCGGCGACGTCGGACAAGACACGCACGAGGAGATCGATTTCCTCCCCGCGGGCACTAAGGGCGCGAACTTCGGATGGCCGGCGTTCGAGGGGACCCAGCAAGGCACATGCGGGAGCAAACCGCTCGGCGGTCCGTCGCCGCACACTCCGCCGATCCTCTCGGTCGATCGCAACGGCGGCCTCTTCCCCGACTTCCGCGCGATTCAGGGCGGAACGGTGTACCGCGGCATCAGCATCCCGGCGCTCGCCGGCGTGTACCTTTTCAGCGACAACCAAGGCGCCGAGCTCGGCGCGCTGAAGCGATGCCAGGGTCAGTTCTACGGACCGGTGGCGAAGCCGCTCGCCGACATCACCGCGCCCGGCAACCTCGGACAGATCACCGCCATCGTCCAGGGCAACGACGGCGAGGTCTACTTCGTGTACGGCTTCAGCCGCGTCGGAAAGCTCACGCTGCAGTAGCGCGGCGCGCGTTCCGACTCAGGGCACGACCCAGATCGCGCCGTGCATCAGGCTGAGGTGCACGGCGCACTGGTACCCGTAGACGCCTGCGTTGGGGAACGCGATCGACTGCGCCGTCGCGGCCGCAGTGGAAGGGATCGGGTTCGGCGTCGTGCCGCCGGCTGTGGCGACGAGAGGATGCGTCGCGCTCGCCGCCCACGTCACCGTGGTGCCTGCCTTGATCTTGATGCACTTCTTGCCGAGCGTCGTGTCCCACGGCGTCACGGCGACGGTGGCGCTCGCGGTGTCGTCGACGAAGTCGGCGGTCGCGCAGCCTTCGACGATGGCCGGAACGCCAGCGCCGGAGTCCGTGCCGCCCGAGCTGCCGGAGGTGCCGGAGCTGCCGGAGGTCCCCGAGCTGCCAGACGTACCGGAGCTGCTCGAGCTGGAGCTGCTGCTGGTGGACGACGACGAGCTGCAGGCGAGCAGCGGGAGGGTCAAGAGGACGACGAGAGGAGAGTGGGCGAGCAGTTTCATGGTCGGCTGGTCATATGGCAGGCGTGTTGCGCACGCAAGACATGCGACGCCAAAGGCAGAGCTCGGAGCCGCGACGGACTGGAGCGACCCACACGCAGGCTAGAGCGCGAACTTGTAGCGGGCGGTCGCGTCCGCGGTGACGGTGATCGTCGCCGTCTGCGTCTTACCGTCGCTCGTCACACACGACACGCGATGCGGTCCCGCCGGGAGATCGAGGCCCGCGACCGGTGTGGCGCCGCGCGGCGCACCGTCGACGGAGACGTTGCACCAGCCGCCGCTCGCGCCGACGTTGAGCTTGCCGTTCCCCACGGCGACGGGCGCGGGCGCGGGACCCGGGGGCGGCGCGAAGGGCGTTCCGGTGGTCGTGGGTTTTCCACCGCGGCGCGCGCGCTCGAGCGTGACGTCGAAGTGCTTCCTCTCCATCGGCTCGCCCATGAACGTCAGCACCTGCTCGGCGTACCCGGGCGCTCCCACGACGACGCGGTGCTGCATGCCGCTCGTGAGGCCGTCGGCGTCGAGGCCGGTCACCGCTTTTCCGTCGACGAGCATCGTCATCGGAACGCCCGCGGGTTTCGCGTCGACCGAGAGCGAGACGGTGCCGCGCCGCATCGTCGTCTTCACCTTGCCGTCGGGCGCGGCCGCGGTGAGCGTGACCGTCTCCTTCGCTTGCTCGAAGCCGTCGCGCGTGAGCTTGACGTCGAGCGCGCTGCCGAGGGGGAGCTGCGCGATCACTGCGGGCGTCACCTCGGGGCGCAGGTCCCCGTTGATCCAGATCGACGCGCCGGGCGGTTCGCTCGTGACCTCGATCGTCCCCTTCTTGTCCTGGGGCGGCGGATTCGTCGTCGCCTGCGCAATGTCCGCGCCGCGGTGTTTCATGAACCAGAAGATGCCGCCGGCCCCCGCGAGGAGCGCGAACGCGGCGACCAGGCCGACGACGAGCCCAACGCTGCTCCCGCGGTGCCTGCCGGCGTTGGTGATCGTGTGCGCCGCCGCGGGCGTGCTCATCGTCGACGACGGCCGCCCGCCGTCGACCTCGCCGGAGTCCGCGTCGTGCTGGAGCGCGATGATGTCGGCGAGCTGCTTGCCCTGGAGGAGCGCTTCTTTCTGGGTCTGGAGCTTGTCCTCGAACAACGACTGCATGAACGACGAGAGCGCGATGGTGCTCGTCGCCACGCGCGCGCTTCGTGCGAAGTCCTCGAGCGCCGCCTGCATCTCGCGCGCGCTCTGGTAGCGCGCGTCGCGGTCCTTCGCGAGCGCCTTCATCACGATGAGCTCGAGCTCCGGCGGGTACCCGGCGCGGACCATCGACGGGAACGGATAGTCGCGATCGCAAATGAGCTTCAGTGTCTCGTACTCGCTCGCGCCCTTGAAGAGGCGCTTGCCGGTCGTGAGCTCGAACAGCATGACACCGGCCGCGAAGATGTCGCTCCGCCAGTCGACCTCCTCGCCGCGCGCCTGCTCGGGCGACATGTACGGCACTTTGCCTTTGAGCTTGCCGCTCTTCGTGTCCTCCATCAGCTTCGCGTCGCTCTTGGCGATGCCGAAGTCGACGACCTTCACGTCGCCGGTGAACGTGACGACGACGTTCTGCGGAGAGATGTCGCGGTGGACGATCTTGAGCGGCGTCCCGTCGAGATCGCGCTTCTCGTGCGCGTAGGCGAGGCCCGCGCACATGGCCGAGATGATGGAGAGCGTGTGCTCGAGAGGGAACTCGGCGACACCCTTCTTCTTCATGGCGCGCACGATCGAGCGGATGTCCTCTCCGTGGACGTGCTCCATCGCGATGAAGTAGGCGCCTTCGACGTGTCCGACGTCGAAGATCTGGACGATGTTCGGGTGCGAGAGCGTCGCCGCGATGCGCGCCTCGTGGAGGAGCATGTCGATGAACGAGCGGTCCTGGGTCATCGACGGCAGGATTCGCTTGATGACGATCAGCTTCTCGAAGCCGGCGACGCTGCGCTGGATCGCGAGGAACAGCTCCGCCATTCCCCCCGTCGCGAGCTTGCGGATCAGCGTGTACTTGCCGAACCGCAACGGCAGCCCGTCCTGCGCGCCGTCGCGACCCGCAATTCCGCCCAGCTCGGGGGTGCTCTGCTCCGGCGGCGGAATCTCCGACATGACTCCTCGACAGAATCCGTCCTCGACGTGCACGGGGATGAGCGCGTCGATGTCCGGAGACCCGTCGGAAGACGCTTCCTCTGAAGATCCCGGCTCTTTAGAACCGTAGTCCGCCCCCCGAGGCTGGTCAATTGTGACGGGGATCAGAGAGGCTGGCTTTTCCATTGAACGCGGCCAGGGGGGTGGCCAGGAGTGCGAGACGCACGTACGCGCCTCGGCCCTGTCCCGGCATCGCGCCTGGGACGAGCGCCGACTCATACGTGCCCGCGTCTCGAAGCCTTTCCTGGTAAACGTCGTTTTCGATGCTCGGCTTGGCCCTCGTTTTGGCGCTCCCTTTTGCCAAGGGGCCCTACCTGCAAGAGCTCGGTTCGGACGCCGTCACGGTGCGCGTCGAGGTCGAGCCGCCGCAGCCCGTCAGCCTCGACGTCGCGCGGGTCGGAGCAGGCGCCGGAGACAGCGGGGCGGGGGCACCCAAGAAGGTCGAGAGCAAGGACGCGAAGGGGTTCCACTCGCTCCGCGTCGGCGCCCTCGAGCCCTCCAGCAAGTACGCCTACACACTCCACGCCGGCGCCGCGTCGCAGAAGGGCACGTTCACGACCGCGCCGAAGGACGACGCGAAGGGCGCGTTCACGTTCCTCGTCTACGGCGACAATCGCAGCGATCCGGTCGCGCACGCGTCGGTCGTCCGCGCGATGCAGCAGGCCCCCGGCGATTTTCTCCTCAACACCGGCGACTACGTCGAGGACGGGCGCGACGCGAGCGACTGGCAGCAGTTCTTCGATGCCGAGAACCCGCTCCTTCGCGACCGCTGCATGTTCGGCTGCGTCGGCAACCACGAGCTCATCGAGCGCGCCGGCGACAACTACCTCCGCTATTTCGGCCCCACGATCGATCGCGACAAGGAGCTGCCGCGCCTCTATGGCTCGTTCCGCTGGCAAAATACGCGATTTTTCCTCCTGAACGGCCAGGACACCTTCGACTCGGGCGCGGAGATCGATTGGCTGAAGGGGGCGCTCGACGCGGCGTCCAAGGAGCCCGGCCTCGCGTGGCGCATCGCGGTGGTCCACTTCGGCTACCGCTCCGCCGGTCCCCACGGGGACAACCCGCGCCTGCTGTCGGGGGGCGTCGATCGGCTCCTGAAGGACAAGAAGGTCGACCTCGTCCTCAGCGGGCACGATCACATCTACGAGCGCGGCGAAGAGAAGGGCATGCGCTACGTCGTCTCGGGCGGCGGCGGCGCGCCTCTCTATCGGGTGAAGCAGCCGCTCGCGAGCACGCGCAAGGTCGAGTCGACGTACCACTACGTCGCATTCGAGGTGAGCGAAGGCGCCGTGAAGATGGTCGCCAAGCGCGTCGACGGTTCGCTGCTGGACACGTGCAGCTTCCGCGCGAAGCCGGGGTGGGAGTGCGACGCGCCCGCGCCTCCGGTCAACGCCGCGCCGCCGTCGGCTCCATCGTCCTCGCCGTCGCCGAACCGCGCGTCGTCGTCCATGTGTGGGTGTGCGGCCAGCGGCACCACGGCGAGCGCGGCTCCCTTCGCGGCGCTCGCTGCGTCCCTGCTGCTCCTCGTCCGCCGTCGCCGCGCACGTCCTTCGATCCCTCGCCGCTAAAAGCGAAAAGAGACGCCGACGGGATTCGAGCGCGTGGGGAAGCTCGCGCGCATTGCGCACGTAGGCCGAACATCATCATGCGGTCTTGGCGCGTAGTCCTCTGGGGGGGACTCCTCCTCGCGGGGCTCGCGGGCGCCTGCTCCGCGCCAAGAGACCCGCCGGGTACCGACGAGTCGCGCGCCGTCGCCGCAGTGACGCCGCCGGGCGCCGCCGGTCTCCTCGTGAACGAAGTGCTCGCCAATGAGCCGGGCGCCGCCACCGCCGGCGAGATGATCGAGCTCGTGAACACGACCTCGGCCGCGATCGATCTGACGGGCTACACGCTCTCCGACGGCGTCGCCGTGCGCCACACGTTCGGGGTGACGACGCTCGGCGCGGGACGCGCGCTGGCGGTCTTCGGCGGCGCTGCTGCGATCCCGGCCGGCCTCTCCAACGCCCTCGCGGCGTCGACGGGCGCGCTGAGCCTCGGCAACGGCGGCGACACCGTGACGCTCCGTGACGCAACGGGCGTCGTCGTGGACAGCCTCACGTACGACGCGTCGCTCGCGTCGACCGACGGTGTCTCGTTCAACCGCGACCCCGACGGGAGCTCCGCCGCGAACGCGTGGGTCCTCCACACGGCGCGCTCCACGCTCGCGTCTTCTCCCGGCAAGCGCATCGACGGAACCGACTTCGCGCCGAGCGCGGACGACGGCGGCGCACCCGACGCGACCGCCGACGCGACGCGCGATGCTGCACCGGATACCGGTTCGCCCGGAGCGCTGCGCATCGTCGCGGGCAACCTCTCGAGCGGCAACGCGCAGTCGTACGATCCCGGTGAGGGGATCCGCATCTTCAAAGCGCTCGCCCCCGACGTCGCGCTGGTGCAGGAGCTCAACTACGGTGCGAACGACGACGCGAGCCTCCGCGCGTTCGTCGACTCCGCGTTCGGTCCCGAGTTCTCGTACGTGCGCGCGCCGCTCGTCCAGATCCCGAACGGCGTCGTCAGCCGGTACCCCATCGTGCAGTCCGGTGTGTGGGACGATCCGCAGGTCACGAACCGCGACTTCACGTGGGCGCGCATCGACGTCCCCGGCGCCCGCGATCTGTGGGCCGTCAGCGTCCACTTCCTGACGAGCAACGCCAGCGCGCGCATCGCCGAGGGTCAAGCCCTCGTGGGCTACCTGCAGGCGAACGTCCCCGCAGGGGACTATGTCGCCATCGGCGGCGACTTCAACACCTCCGATCCCGCGCTCCTCTCTATCTTGAGCGCGTACGTGGACGTGAACGCACCGCTGCCCGACGATCAAAGCGGAAATGTGAACACCAACGCATCACGCGCCAAGCACTACGACTGGGTGCTGGTGAGCGGAGCGCTCGGGACCTTCCAGCGCCCGACCCGACTGGGCTCCGTGGAGCGTCCGAACGGCCTCGTCTTCGACACGCGAGTGTTCAGCCCCATCGCCGACGCGCCGCCCTCGCTCGCGGGCGACAGCGCCGCCGCGTCCATGCAGCACATGGCGGTCGTCAAAGACTTCTTCGTACAGTAGCCCTCTTCTTCGGTACTCTCGGAGGCGATGCGACCGTCCATCGCCTTGCCCCTCGCGCTCTTCGTACTGCTAGTCCTTCCTGCGGCGATGGGGTGCAGCACCTACCGCGACGATCTCTCGCGCGGGCAGACCGCGTTCGAGCAAAATAGCCACGAGCGCGCGCTGGCGATCTTCCGCCTGCTCGAGCCGGACACGTCGCACCTGTCCACGCCGGAGCGCGCGCACTACGCGTACCTCCGCGGCATGACGGACTACCGCATCGGCTACCGCGCCGACGCACGCCACTGGCTGCTCCTCGCCCAGTCGATGGAGTCCGAGACTCCCGGGGTCTTGCCTGCCGACTGGAAGACGCGGATGACCGAGGCGATCGCGGAAATGAACGAGGCCGTCTACCAGAACGGCATCGAGTCGCTCACCAACAACCGCCGCTCGCTGCAGCAGCAACACGAAGACCCGGCGCCGACGCCGCCCGTGCCCGCGAAGGCAAAGAAGAGCGTCGACGAGCCCTGACGGGGTCTCTCTGCGTCGTCGAGTCTAGCGGCTGTACCTATAACTGAGCTCTCGCAGGCGGTCCTTCGTCTGGAGGCGAATCTTTTTCAGCTCTGCGGCGCGGTGGAGATCTTCCGGCGTCGCGCGCACGCCGCGGCGATCCAATTTCAGGATCTGGAGGTCGAGGGTTCGGGCGGTATCCACGAGCTCGCCAAGCGAGAGCCGAGTCATCTGTTTCATAGACGATTCCTCCGAGGCCTTTTCGTTGTCGCCATAGCCATCCGATGGGTCGCTGCCGCGGTCTGCCCGTTGGGGTCAGCGACGTTCGCGCCAGCCCTGGGGCCAGCGTGTCTGATTCGCTTACGTGCGCGTCCTCCCGTTCATTCCCCCGCGCGAGAACCAACATGCGCCTGTCCACGCGGGATGCAACTGACACCGCTCACGTCGAAGGATTCCAGTGCCCGGTACGCGCTTGTGCGCGCGCATGCGCAGACGCCCGCGGCCCGGGAAATTCGTGCTTGAATCGAGCGATGAGCTTTCGCCTCGGCGTCGTCTCGATCGCGTCCCTCCTTGCGCTGGCGTGCGGGGGCGCTCCTCCTCCCTCGAGCTCCGCGCCGACGCCCCCGCTGAAGGTCGAGGTTCCGACGCAGATCGTCGGACCGCGCGCGGAGGGGAGCGCGAAGGAGCTCATGGAAAAAGGCGAGCGCGCCATCCTCGCGCAGAAGTGGCGCGACGCGGCCGACGCGTTCGAGACGCTCCTCGCCGCCGATCCGACGGGGCCGCGCACCGAGGACGCGCTGTACGGTTTGGCGACTGCCTACGAAGGGCTCGAGCTTCGCGAGAAGGCGAAGGCCACGTACGACGATCTCATCAAACGGTTCCCCGAGTCGACGCGAACACGCGCGGCGCTCGTCCGCGAGGCGCAGCTCTGCGCGTACCTCGAGGATTGGGCCGCGCTCGGCAAGATCGGCGACGCCCTCCTCGCGCGCAAGGACGCCGACGACGTCGATCGCATGACCGGCCTCGGCGCGCGCGGCCTCTCCAAGATCGAAGCGGGCGACGACGTCGGCGCGTCCACCGACGTGCAGAACGGCCTCGATCTCGTCGAGGGCTTGAAATACGGAATGACCGGCCGCCTCCCGAGCCCCGCCGCGCAGCTCCGCTTCGCGCTCGGCGAGATCCGCCGCGTGCGCAGCGAGCGCATCTCGTTCTTGCCGGTGACCGACGATTTTCTCGTCAAGATCAACGCACGCGCGTCGGGCCTCATGGCCGCGCAGAGCGCGTACGCCGACGCGATCCGCAGCGTCGACATGCACTGGGCGGCGATGAGCGGCTATCGCATCGGCGAGATGTACCGCGCGCTCCACAAAGATCTGATGATCATCCCTGCGCAGAACGCGAAGGGCGACAAGGACAAGCAGCTCTTCTTCGGGATGATGCACCTCCGCTACCGCGTCCTCCTCGAGAAGGGCGCGGAGATGCTGCGACGCACGCTCACCATCGGCGAGGCGGGCCAGGACAACTCGGCCTGGATCAAGCGCGCCGAAAAGGCGAAGGCGGAGATGGACGTCGCGCTCGAGGAAGAGAAGGCGCAGATGAAAAAGTTCCCGTTCACGGAGGAGGAGCTTCAGAAGGCGCTCGACCTCCTCGAGAAGAAGGCCACCGCGAAGGCCTCGGCGCCGAAGTAGCCGCGGCGCTGCGAGCTGCCGTTCGATCGCTTCCGTCGGCAGCGTTTTCGCTCCGCTGCGCTTCGCTCCACTCAGCGCGTCCGGATGCCCGCGAGCGCGTCGGCCTGCGCGACGATCCCTTCGGTGAGGTGATCGGCGCACGCGCGCAGGCGTCCCGTGTATTGCAGGTCTTGGTGGAGCGCCAGCCACACGTGGCGCACGACGACGCGCTCTTCGGCCACGCGCACGAGGCCTGGCTCCGCGTCGCCGATGTAACACGGGAGGATGCCGATCCCCATCCCGGCGTGCGTCGCCGCGAGCTGCGACGGCGTGCTGTTCGTCTTCATCACCACGCGCGCGTTCGGGTACGTGCGCCGAAGCCAGATCTCCTCGGCCCAGCTCGCGTCGTCCACGCCGACGAACGCGTGCCGCGCGAGCCCCGCCGTAGTGATCGGCTGACGCGAGAGGTACGCCGTCGACGCATACAGCGAGCTCCCGAGCTCTGCGAGGCGTCGTGTCACGAGCTGTGGCTCCTTCGGCCGCAGCGTTCGGACCGCCATGTCGGCCTCGCGCGTGGTGATGTTGAGCGTGCGGTTCTCCGCCACGAGCTCGACGTCGATGCCCGGCATGCGCTCCCGCAGATCCGCGAGCAGCGGAACCAGGACGCGCGCGCTGAACGCGTCGGGACCTGTGATCCGAACGCTCCCGCGCAGCGCCTCTTGCCGTCCGGTCGCCTCCCGCTCCAGCGCGAACGCCGCCTCCTCGAGCCGCTCGGCGAGCGGCCGCAAGCGCTCGCCTGCGGGTCCGAGGCGGTACCCGTCCGCCGTGTGGACGAAGAGAACGGTCCCAAGCGACTTCTCGAGGGCCCGGAGCCGCCGCCCGACCGTGGACTGGTTCACCTCGAGTCGACGGCCCGCCTCCGACAGCGACTTCGTTCGGCAAATGGCCAAGAAATACCGGGCATCATCCCATTCGAACACCGATGCATTATTGCACAGCCAATGTGCAAATAGGTGGAGTGACGATGCGAAGGTGCGGCCTTACAAAGAGGGTCGAAGGAGCCCCAAGATGCAATTCTCCAACGTCCTACTCATCGTGGTCGGGATCGCGGCTCTGGCCATCAACCCTGCGCTCGATCACGTCGCCCTCGGGATCGCCGGCCTCTTTCGCCGGTTCGCCGCGTCGCGCCGGCGCCGACTCATCGGCGCGAGCGCCGCGATCTCCGTGGCTTCGCTGCGCGCCGCGCACGACGACAGCAGCCCTTGCGGCTGCGGATGACCGTCAGTTCCCGTGCGGAGTCGCCACTCGGCCCATCCGCACCGGCGGCGGCGGCGGCATCGGCACTGCGGAGCCCATCATCGGCACGGCATCGCTAGGGGGCTGCGTCACGCCCACCGGCCCTTCGCCGTTGGTCGTCAGGTCTCGGTGCGGCGGCTTGCACGCGCCCATGGTCGCGTGCGGAACCATCATCGCCGCGACCGCGCTCAGCGCGCCTCCCGCCGTCGCGAGCACCGCCAGCCGTCGAACGCGCTTCCGGCGAACGCCGATCGGGCAGTCGGCGGTCATCACCGTGCCGTCGGCGCGCTGGAAGAACCGCACGCAGACGTCGCCTTCCTTCTCGCGAAGCAGCGCCTCGGCCTCCGGAGCGCTCATCGCCGAGAGATTGTAGACGTTCTTCTCGCACTTGCCGCAAAAGCGCGCCCGGTCGTCGCCCGTCATCTCGTCCCACTTGGCCGAGCACGGCGACGCGACGGTCAACGTCTCGAGCTTGAGCGGCGCGCTCACGGGTTGGGTCTGCCGAAGAAGCGCCTCCGTTTCCGCAAGCGCCCGACGCACGCGCTCCTCTTCTTGCGCGAGCCCGCTCAGCTCCTTTGTCTTCGCCTGGATGTCGGCGAGATCCTTGGCCAGCGCCTCATGGCGAGTCTTCAGCGCGGCGAGGTCGCGGTAGGGCATGCAGAATCTACGCACCGCCCCGGCGATCGATCTTCGCGCGCCGTGCGCCGCCGTTTCCACAAGCAATCTCAGCAGCAAGCCGCCGCTTGACTCTTGGCACGCGTCGCGCTACCTCGCGCCACCCCGAAGGCGGTCGTGTATCTTCGTGCGCCCTGCGCCCGACGTGTCGCGGCCGTCGTTAGGTGTCCCTGACTTACTTGCCTGAATTTGCTTAGGTTTACTCTCTGGCTTTCGCTTTGCTTGCTAGCTATGCCGTGCGCGGCTACTCTTCGCGCCCGCTTGTCCAGGGATCCCACCTGGAACGTCATGCTGGCGTAGCTCAATGGCAGAGCACCTGTTTTGTAAACAGGTGGTTAGGGGTTCAAGTCCCCTCGTCAGCTCTGCACCGGATGGAGACTTTTGATTCGCAATAAATCGTGAAGTTTCGGAGGGTTGCCCGAGTGGCCAAAGGGAGCAGACTGTAAATCTGCCGGCTATGCCTTCAATGGTTCGAATCCATTACCCTCCACTTCCCACTGCTTCGCCGTTCGCTCCTTTCTCTTCATTCTTCGTGCTTCTTCGCATCGCTCGAACCGTCCGCGGGAGTAGCTCAGTTGGTAGAGCGTCAGCCTTCCAAGCTGAACGTCGCCGGTTCGAACCCGGTCTCCCGCTCGAAGCAACCGCTTCCAAATCCGCTTTCACTCGATACGTCGCCTTCATCATCAGCAGGTCAGCCACAACCCGCTTTCGATCGCCCACCTAGCTCAGTGGTAGAGCACTTCCTTGGTAAGGAAGAGGTCACGGGTTCAAGCCCCGTGGTGGGCTCGAACCGCAGCCCCACTCGTGCCGCCGCCTCTGAGCGGGCCGGCACTCATCTCGGAGATAGCCCGTCATGGCGAAAGAGAAATTCAACCGGAACAAGCTCCACGTGAACGTCGGCACGATCGGTCACATCGACCACGGCAAGACGACGCTGACGGCTGCGCTGGTGAAGGTGCAGTCGAAGAAGGGGCTCGCGAAGGAGATCTCGT
>JBBRLQ010000034.1:0-75923 GCA_038231275.1 Polyangiales bacterium | reverse complement strand
TCGGCGGGCTACGAAAACCGGGTGGCCTACCGCGCCCCCGGCCCCACCGTGGACACCCCCCCGTGGGAGCCGCGGGCGCGCCGCGTTATGGACGGGGCGCGCCGCGCGCGGCTCCTCGTCGAGCTCACGACGAACGTTCTCGATCTCGTCCCCGGCACGGTCGTGGGCATCAACCAGGGCTCGCCGCCGCCCAACCACCCGCGCGTCGATCTCTCACCGGACGTGCCCCTGATGGTCATCGCGAGCACGCTCGAGGGGGCCACCGATCGCTCGGTGACCGGCACCGCGACCTGCGTCTTCGCCGAAAATCCGTACCGTCCGGAACGCCGCACGCCGCGGGCACGGGTGCACGGCGTGCAGAGCGCGCTCGTGGTCGGGCCGCCCGGAGAAGAGATCTTCACTGACGAGTTCGGCCGCGTGCGCGTGCAGTTCCACTGGGACCGCGACGGCAATTACGACGACAAGAGCTCGTGCTGGCTGCGCGTGAGCCACCCGTGGTCAGGCGGCGCGTTCGGCATGACGAACATTCCGCGCGTCGGACACGAGGTGCTCGTCGAGTTCTTCGAAGGGAACCCCGATCAACCGGTCATCGTGGGGCGCGTCCACAACCAGATCACCGGCGTCCCCTACGAGTTGCCCGCCAACAAGACCAAGAGCGGCTGGAAGAGCAACAGCTACCCCCACGGAACCGGCTACAACGAGATCAGCTTCGAGGACATGGTTGGCCGAGAGGAGATCCACGTCCAGGCCGAGAAGGATCTCTCGTACATCGTCAAGCAGCACGAGACCTCCGACATCGGCATCTCGCGCGCGGTGACCATCGGGCAGAGCGACACGTTGGCCGTCGGCCAAACGCGCTCGGCCGTGATCGGCGAGGCGGACTCGCTCTCGGTGGGGATGACGCGTTCGGCGACGATCGGCGTCTCGGACACGACCGAGGTGGGTTTGAGCCACAAGGTCTCCGTCGGACCGACGGTGGGGACGTCGATGGACGCGCCGACCAAGAAGATCGTGATCACGACCGGCGACGCGAGCATCACGCTGAGCGGAGCTGACATCTTCCTGAATGCGAAAGGGGAGATTCATCTCCACGCGCAGAAGACGCTGCACCTCTCGAGCGCGGCGGGCGACGTGCAAATCCAAGGCGGGCCGATGGTGAAGATCAACCCCGAGTCCGCCGGGCCGGCGCCGCACGTCGACACCGTCTCGCCCGCGAATCCGCCGCAGCCGCCGGGCCCGCCGGCGCCCGGTGGACCGGGGACGCCGCCGTTCCTGCCCGAGGGGACGAAGGGGCCGATCGAGCCTCCGCTCGGGGTGCCTGACGTGAACCTCGACTGACGCCGACTCCTTCAGTGACCGACGAGCCCATCGAGTCCCGCCGTCGTCACCGTCGCGAGGCCGAGCCAGACGAGTGACGCGGACAACGACCGCTCACGGCTTGCAGTACCCCAATACGTGGCCCTTCGTGGAGAAGGGAGTGCAGGTGCCCGACGTGCAGTCGCTCTGTTGGGCGCAGATCTCGAGCTGGCCAGCATTGCACGCCGCCGCGCAGTACGTGCCGTGCACCTTGCTGCCGAATAGAGTCCCACACGTCGGATCGCTCTGGACGGTGCCACTGAAGCAGCACCGATCGGCACCGGCGCACTCGAGCGGCGTGTCGCATTCGAAGGTGACGCCGCTGTCAGGGACCCCGCAGGCGCTGGGCGATTCCGCGCAGCTCTCCGGAGAGATGTTGTCCGCGTGGCAGCACGTCGTGCCGAGAGCGCACGTCTGGATCCCGACGACGCCGGAGTCGCGGAACGGGCAGTACGGCCCCGCACCACCGTCCGCGGGGTGCAGCGTCGGCGCCTTGCCACAGTCCGGTGGCGCGTCGGCACCCGCGTCGAACGAGCCACTCGAACCGCTCGAACCGCTCGAACCGCTCGACGAACCGCTCGAACCGCCCGAGCTGCTCGCACCGCTGGAGCTGCTCACACCGCTCGAACCGCCGGAGCTGCTGCTCGAGCCGCCCGAGCTGCTCGAGGAGCCCGAACTGCTCGAGCTCGACCCGCTCGCGTCTGTCCCGGCACCGGCATCCGGTCCGAAGAGCTCGCTTCCGTCGGTTCCGCCGCACGCGGCGCCGGCGCCGAGCGTGGCCAGTAAACTTGCAAGAAGTGCGGTTCTATTTGCGTTCATCGTCCCTGCCGTTCGAGAAGCGCGCGTTCTAGCACGCCGATTGGCGCAGGCCACGCGCGCCTGCGCATCATCGCTTCACGTCCCGGACGTACGCGATCGCGGCGGCAAGACGCGAGGGGAACGTCTCCGCGACCGCGTCGAACCACATTCCCTCGGAGGATTCGGGATCGAGCGCCGCCAGAAACTGCTGCGCCCGCTCGCGCTCGTCCCGCTCCTCCACCTCCGTCACCTCGGCGCGCAGCGCGGCCAGCAGGTCGTCGTAGGTGTCCACGTCAATCGTGGATCGCGCCGAGGAGGACGTCGGTCGTGCCCATCGCCTCGGCCTCGTCGACCGTGACCGTGTCGCAGATGTCGAACTTGGCGCCGCCGCGTTCGAGATCGTCGTCGAGCACCTTCAGGAAGCGGCGCGCCGACGGATCGCTGCCGATCTGGACGAACGAGACGGCGAGCTCCTCGTCGCGTTCGAGCTTGCGCGTCGCCTCGACGATGGCGCGCATGACGCCGCGCGGATCGTCGGGCTCGCCGTCGGTGAGGACCACGAGCGTCTCGCTCCGCGCCGCGCCCTTCGCCTTGCGCGCGAAGTACGCATCGAACGCGTCCTTCAAGACGCCGGCGAGGTCGGTGCTCCCGCACGGTTCGTTCTCGTGAAACGCCTGCGCGACGCGCGACGACGTCACGCCGTCGTACCTCTTGAAGCGCCCGGCGAAGAAGTAGAGCGTGAGCCCGTCGGGATCGAGCGTCTCGCACTTGGCCGCGAACGCGTGCGCGCTCTCCTCGGCGACTGCCCAGCGGCTGCGCCCGCCCGGCTGATCTTTTTGCGCCATGCTCCCGCTCTTGTCGATGATCAGCGTGTAGTCACGACCTGACAGCATTTTCGGACTCCTTCGGTTTTTCGGTTCGGAACAAGGACGCCGCGGTGGCGACGCCGAGCACGGTGACGACGAGCGCGAGGGTCACCCACGCGGGCGGCGCCCACGCCCACGCGAAGAGCATCTTGGCGCCCACGAGCAGCAGGATCACCGCGACGCCGTGCTTCAAGAAAAAGAGCCGGTCGAGCAGGCGCGCGAGAACGACGAAGAGCGAGCGCAGCCCGAGGACGGCGAACAGGTTCGAGCTGAGGACGACGAGCGGATCGGTCGTGATGCCGAGGACGGCCGGGATCGAATCGAGGGCGAAGACGGCGTCAGCGATCTCGATGGTGAGGAGCGCGACGAGCAGCGGCGTCGCGTGACGCACACCGCGGAGGACGACCGTGAAGCGCTCACCGTGAAGGTCGTTGGTGATCGGAACGAAGCGAGCGACGAGGCCGCGGAGGCGCGAGGCCTTCGGTGCCGTCGGCGTCTCGGCGGTCTCGGGGCCTGCGGAGATCTCGCGGAGAAGCTTGACCGCGCCGTACACGAGGAGCGCGCCGAGGGCGTACGTGAGCGGATGGAAGCGCGCGACGACGGCGGTCCCGGCGCAGACCAGGAGGCCGCGCAGGACGACCGCGCCGAGGATGCCCCAGAGGAGGACGCGGCGCTGCGAGCCGCGGGGGACGCGCAGCTGGGCGAAGATGAGCATCATGACGAAGAGGTTGTCGACGGAGAGCGCCTGCTCGACGAAGTAGCCCGTGAAGAACTCGACGCCCCGCTCCGGCCCGCGCATCGCGTAGACGACGAGGCCGAAGACCGTCGCGAGGCCGAGCCAGACGAGCGACCAGAGGACGGCCTCCTTCGTCGTCGGCTCGCGCGTGCGTCTGCGGAAGAGACCGAGGTCGAAGGCGACCAGCACGAGGGTGGCGAGGGCGAACGGGACCCACAGGGCGGAGTGCGTGAGCAGCGCCCGGAGCCCGCCGCCGGCGAGCGGCGTGGCAATCATGAAGTACAGAAGTGCGTCGCCGAACCAAGGTGCGCCAATCGGTAATCCCTGCCAATACAAAGGAAAAACCTATAGATTGGATCCGTGGAGTGGCTGAACTACCACCACCTGCGGTATTTCGCGGTCGTGGCGCGCGAGGGGAGCGTGTCCCGCGCCGCGAAGCTCCTCCGCGTGACGCAGCCCACCGTGAGCGAGCAGCTCCACGCGCTGGAGGACGCGCTGGGAGAGCGGCTGCTTCGCCGCGAGGGTCGGCGGCTGGCGCTCACCGAAGTGGGGCTGACGGTGAAGCGGTACGCAGACGAGATTTTCGCGCTGGGGGGCGAGCTCCTCGACACGGTGAAGGGAAAACCTACCGGTTTGCCACAGCGCCTCGCCGTCGGGATCGCCGACGTGGTCCCCAAGCTCGTCGCGTATCGCATCCTCGAGCCCGCGCTCCGTGCGACGGAGCGGGTGAAGGTCGAGTGCTTCGAGGGCCCGCCGAGCCGCCTCCTCTCCTCGCTGGCCACGCACGCGCTCGATCTCGTCATCGCCGATGCGCCGGCGCCCCCGGGATGGGCGGATACGACGACGGACGCGCCGTCCGCAGCGCGCGGGGGCGCGGCGTCGCGCCTGTACAGCCACCTGCTCGGGGAGTGCGGCGTGAGCGTGTTCGCGACCGCGCGCATGGCGGCGGAGCTGCGCGTGCGCTTCCCAAGATCGCTCGACGGCGCGCCGTTCCTCCTGCCGGCCCAGAACACCGCCCTTCGCCGCGAGCTCGACCTATGGTTCGCGGAGAAGGACATCACGCCGAACGTCGTCGGCGAGTTCCAGGACACGGCGCTCCTCGGGACGTTCGCGGAGGCGGGCCTCGGACTCTTCGCCGCGCCCGACGCGATCGCGGTCCCCGGCGGACGCATCGCGGGCCTTCGCCGCGTTGGGCGGCTCGACAAGCTCCGCACGCGCTACTACGCGATCACGGTCGAGCGGCGCATCGCCCATCCTGCGGTCGCGCTCATCGCCGGCGCAGCGCGCGCGACGATCTTCCCGCGGAAATCGTGAGGGACCGAAGACGCGCGCCGTCGCACCCCGCGCGCAAGCCTGTATCCTTGGAGCTGGGATGACCAGACGGCAGCGGGCCCTCGCGATGATCCTCGGCACCAGCGTGGCGACGGTCGCGTGCACCACGCTGCTCGGCATCGAGGACGTTTCGTACGTCCCGCCCCCCGATGGCCTCCCCGATGCGACTTCGGGTACCGACGCGCCCAACCTCGCCGATGTCATCGGAGCCGACGCGACCACGGAAGCGACCGCGGACGGAGCCGCGGACGCCCCGGCCGCACGTTGGTGCGACGGCGGACATCTCTTTTGCGCCGACTTCGACGACCTGCACGACGGCGATTCGCCTGGAAAGAACTGGACCGGCCTCCTCCGCGTCGCCGACGCTTCGCTCACGTGGTCGACCTCGTACGCGTTCTCATCGCCGAACGCGGCGCGCATCGACGTCTCGGCCCGCGACAACGCGTTCCTCTACGAGACGCTGGATGCCGGCGGGCTCATCAAGACGGTCACGCTGACCTACGCGATGCGATCCGAGCTGCATTCCGACTGGAACCTCGAGGACGGCGCCGTTCCGACCCTCGACCTCCCGGTGCTGGCTCTCCTCAACGCCGGTGGAGTCACGGTCGGAGAAGCGCACCTCAACTGGCGCTCGAGCGGCGTGAGGGTGGTGCACGAATCGGACGGCGGCCCCTTCGTCGTGGTGTCCCCGCCCATCTGGGCCGCCGCAAATGACGGCGGTTCGCTCGCGTACGCGGATTGGGTGATCGTGAGTCTCACCGTCGACGTCGTGAACGGAACGATGAACACCGCGATCTACGACAAGCAGGGGATCACGCTCGCCCCGCCGAAGCCCACGCTCGTCGGCTGGCTCCCGGTAGCAGGGGTCCGCCTCGATCTCGGCGCGACGCAGAGGGCGCTCGGTACCCCCGACCTCGTCCTCTTCCTCGATAACGTGACCGTCGACGTGACGAAATAGGCACCTCAGGTCGCGTCGAGCCCGACTTGCCTTGCGATGTCTTGCCTTGGCGCTGGCGCCGAGCGGCTCCGCTCAGCGGAAGGTGGGCCGCGCCACGTAGACGGCCTCCACCGTCGCCACCCAGACCGCGCCGTCGTGCCCGATGGCCGGCGGCGTCGTAATCGCCTCTCCTGCGGCCACCGAGAGCACCTGCTGATCGATGCCGTCGCGCGACAGGATGTGCAGCGCCCGCCCGCGGCTCACGGCGAGGCTCCCGTCCTCGAACGCGGTCGCGTACACGCGCTCGCCTTCGAAACGCACCCACGCCACGCGCCCGTGATCGAGCGCGGCGAGGCCGTCTCCCGCGACGCAGACGCGCCCCGCGCAATCGATGGGCGGCTGCTTCACATCGAACGGCACGACCGCGCTCCAGACCTCGTGGCCGACTGCGTCCAGAACGTGAACCGCGCGCGCGAAGTCGACCGAGGCGCCGTACGCCGCGCCCACGAGCGCGATGTTCGGCGGGATCACGCTCAGCGCGGGCTTGGTCGGAAAGGCGTAGGGCAACGTGACCGTCCCGGTTCGACCGTCCGCGGCAACACTCGTGAGGTGGAACTCCGCCGCCTTGCCCCCCAGCGATGTCGACGTGAGCACTGCGGTTCCATCCGCCCCGAAAACCGCAGCGTTCGGCAACAGCTCGCGAAGGGTCACGCGCGGCGCGCCGTCGTCCCCTTCGTAAGGGCGCGGAGACTTCTCGTCGTAGAAGCGCTCGGTGGCGACCCACGCCGCAGAGCCCCCGCCGTGCGGGTGACCGGGCGTGTACATCACGGCCCTGCATCGATCGGCGTCGACGATCTGGGCGAGGATGTTGGCGCCGCCGCACCCCGCGCGGATGTCGACGACGCGGGCCCCGGAAAGCCGCATGGCGTGACCGTCCACGAAGAGCACGTCGTTCGTCAGAAGCAGGTGCTCGGGCGAGACGCCCCCCACACGTTGCCCGTCGCTCGTCGTCGCGTCGACGAAGTTGCCGGCGGCGTCGCGCAGATCGAACGTGTGCCCCCAGTCGACCGCGACGCGCTTGGCATCCGGCGAGACGAGCACGAAATTCGGCGTCGTCGTCCTGCCCCACGCGCCTACGCTGGTCGACGGATAGCCTTCCGGCCAGCCGCGCAGCCGTCGGGCGAGCGGCGCGAGCGTTCGTCGTGCCACAGCGACGCGAGAGCTCTGGGACGGCGACGCGTAGGCGGTGACGTAGCTCAGGTCGGACGGTCTGGCGACACCCGCGGCGTCGGCGACGTGCGCCGCCGGCGGGGCGATCGACGGAGGTGGCGCCTGCGCCGGGGTCTTCGGGCGTTCACGCCCGCACGCGAGCGCGACGAGGATCGGACCGACGAGCAAGACGCGCGGCCTCATCGGTTCCCAGGACAGACGCGGTGTGCCACAGGGACAGCGTAGTCCACCGTCGGAGTTGGGTGAGCGAAGGAGCATTTATCGCGTCGCGCTTTCCCAAGCGTGCGCTAGTTTCGTCGGAGCGCAGCGCGGGCGCAGGGTTCGCGCAGGGACTAGGACATGAGCCAAGCCAAGGGCGTGATTGCGGTGCTCGTTCTGCTCGCCGCGTGCGGCGGCGCAAGCTCTCCGCCGGGCACGAAGTCGGTCGACCAGGTTCAGAGCGCGGGCATGTCACAGTCGTTCGCCGGCAAGAACAAGTGCCACCCGAAGAACCACGACCGCCCGTTCATCATCGAGTGGGACGCGACGGACATGTCGAACTTCGAGTCGCTCACGGCGAGCGACATCGTGTTCGTGAGGTACGAGGGGTGCGATCTGAAGGTCCTCGACGCGTGCAGCGACGACTCGGTGAAGGGCTCCTTCGGCTCGTACAAACCCATCGAATGGACGAGCGGATCGCTCGAGTCGCTCGACATCCACGACGAAGGCGAGCTCTACGCGAAGCTCCCGCTCGGCGCCGCGACCCTCGGCGGGCGCGTCCAAGGGGGCGAGAAATTCCACATGGAGTACTTCGTCAGCGGGACCCGCACGGCGACCCGCCCAGCGATCTATCGCGGCTCGCTCAGGAAGGTTGCAGGTTGCAAGGACGCGACCCATTTCGTCTACGGGTACAACCTCGGAGCCTTCGCCCTCGGGGCCCAGTCGAACCTGAAAGGGACGGCAGGGGCGAGCGCGTTCGGTTTCTCCGCTGGGGGCAACCGGTCGACGGAGTCGACGGCCGAAAAGCGCGGCGGCGTCCTCGCGAGCTGCCGCGGCGAGACCGCAAAGGAGGCGCAGGCCTGCAAGGTCCCGATCCGGCTCGCCCTCCGCGAGCTCACCGACGGTGAGAGCCCAGACGCGAAGGACGCGCGGGCGACTGACGATCCGCCGGCGGCGAACCTCGCCGGCCGACTGAAGGAGTCGACCGACCGCGAGAAGAGCGCCGCAGAGCACGTCGACGCCGCGCGCACCAAATTCGCCTCGCGCGATGGAAGGGGATGCCTCGCGGAGCTCGACCAGCACGACCAGCTCGACCCGCGCCCCGGCGGGCTTTCGACCAACACCGCGTCGTATTGGGCCATGTTGCGCGCCGAGTGCCAGATGCTCGCGGGACAGTGCACCGCCGGTCGACTGCTGGTTCGCAAGGCCTTCGAAAAGCTCCGCGGGGCCGACTCGTCCCCGGAGTCGCTCGACCGCACTGTCGATCAACAGGCGGCGATGTACTGCCAGGGCAACGACCTGACGGCCCGCGACAAGATCCTTCGCGCGAGCCTGGCGCTTCAGCTCGCCCATGACGCGAAGAAGGAGGTCGCCTTCTGCGCCGAGCACGTGAAGACCCTGCGCGACCTTCTTCCGACCACGCCCCCGAAGGACGAGTTCGATCACGAGCTGCTCCTCGGTCCCAACAACCTCGAGCGCCACGGGACCGACTGCCTGGCGAACGCGGGTGACTGCGCCGCGGCGTGGGCGCTCTCCAAGCAGATCGCGAAGCACCCCGAGCTCTACAAGTTCACGCCGCCGCGGCAGCGCGAGAACATGGCGGAGCGAGCGAAATGGCCGGAGGCGCGGCTTCGGAGCGAGTTCGACGGAAGCCATCCGAAGTGCGCGGCGCGGTGACGCATCGTAACCATCACCCGCTTCGTGCACGCTGACGGCGGACGATTTCCGCGGTGGGGAGCTTCGCCCGCTTCGTGATGGGCAACGTGGTGAGGAGATAGTGGGCGTCCAGATCAGACGGCAAGCCAGATCGGACCGCATGACCGGGCCCCAAATTTCGCCGACGATCTTTCTTCGGTAAACGAAGCCGCGTCACGCCGCCTGGCGGCACGCCCATCGACATCTTGAACGCATTGTCAGGGAGCAGGCTCGAGATCGATGTTCGTGCCGCTGGCCTGCATCCGCAGGTGGCGTGGCGCGTCGCTGAACGACAGCGGCAGGCATTGTCCCTTCCCATGCGATTCGAGGCACAGGGTGAAGGCGACGTTGGCGTAGCTCTCCCACGCGAGGAAGCGCTGGTAGTCGCTCCCGCCGCCGGCGACGAGGCCCGCGCCCGACGACACCAAGAAGGTCGCGTCGTCTCCTTGGAACGCGATACCGAGCGCGTCGGCGGGGTCGTCCGGCGTCGGGAAGCGGCCGCGGCATACGCGCCATCGCCCGTTGAGAAACCCTTTCAGCTCGTCGATCGAGCCGATCGCGCGGGGCGCCCCCAGCGTACAGGCGACGTGACCGCCTCCGCCGCCGGAGCTCGATCCTCCACCACCACGATACCCACCGTCGGACGCGTCCGACGACGTCGATGCCGTATCGCCGCCGTCGGGTATGCTCGCGACGCCGGAGGGTGGAGCCGCTGAGGGATCGCCGCCGGGTGGGAGATCCACACGCCCACCGCAGGCCGCGCCCATCGCCGAAAGCGAAGCCACAAGAAGAAACTTGTTCATTCCCGGCACGGCTGCAAAGCGCGTTCCCGGGCCAGATAGGTTTCGCGTGGTGCCGAAACCCAAAACGCGGGTTCGCTGCGTGCGCGAGTACCGGAGACTCTCTTCGACGAGGTGCTCCGCGAGCGGCACTGGACGCGCTCGAGGCCCGCCCCCCGGCTGGACGTCAGTGCCCCACCGGCGGTCGCGGCGGCTCCGGCGGCACGGCCGGCCAAATGCCCAGCACGTTCGCCGCCGACGTGACGAACGCGATCTCACCGTCGTTGAGGAGGCAGCGACGACGCGGCTTGCGGCAGCGCGTCTCGCGCTGGAGGTGCGCAACGAGACGGACCGTCTCACCGAAACGCCGGACCGATGGCGTCGTGATGGCGCCGTCGAACGCGACGGCGAAGTCGCCGCGCTGGCAGAAATGCGGCGAGCCGTCGGCGTCCCGCCACGCGCACGCGCTGCCGGACGTACGCAGTGGCACATCGCCCACGTCGGTCACGCGAACCACGGCGACCTGCCACGGATCGCGCACGCGCACCGTGACGCGCGCGGACGCGCAGGCCGGTAAAAGAGCGAAGACGAGAACGAGCACGCGTCGCACGCTCGAGGCCTCTGCACCGCACGGGCCGCGGCGACGCCTCGTTCGTCACGCCGTAAGCGCGATTCAGCCGGTCCCCGCGCTGCAGCGAGGAGGATCACCCGTCAGGCGCGGAACTCGGGCCGAAAGGCGCGTGCCTCGCACGTCGCCCGAAGCTTCGCGAGCGCGCGCATCTCGATCTGCCTGACGCGCTCGCGGGTGAGCTCCATCGTCAGGCCGATCTCCTCGAGCGTGCGCTCCGGCGCGCCGTCGAGGCCGAAGCGAGAATGCAGCACGCGGCGCTCACGCTCGCTGAGACTGGAGAGCAGCTCGACGGCGCGCGCGCGGAGCTGCGCGTCGGCAGCCTCGTCCTCGGGCAGAGGGCTCGTGGTGTTGACGACGCGATCGGCGAACGTCGCGGCTCCCCCGTCGAGCGGCGTGTCGAGGCTGGCGGGCTCCGGCGCGAGCGCCAGGATCGCCTGCACCTTGGGCAGCGGCACGCCGCTCCGCTCGGACAGCGCGGCCGCCGACGGATTCGCCGCGCTCTCCCGCGCGATCGCGGCGTGCGCGCGGCGAACGCGCGAGCGGCTATCGGCGAGGTGAATGGGCACGCGGATCGTCGGCGCCTTCTCGGCGATCGCCCGCAAAATTCCTTGTTTTACCCAAAACGACGCATACGTGCGCAAGCGACAGCCCTTGGCCGGATCGAATTTGTCGATGGCGTGGAGGAGTCCGATGTTTCCCTCCTGCACGAGGTCGGCGACCGCGAGGTGACGCGACCGATACCGCGACGCAATCGACTGGACGAGGGACGCGCTCCGGGCGAAGAGCTCCTCCTTGGCCGCGCGCGCGCGCGCCTTGGCGTCGCGGATGCGCGCGATCGTCGTCGCGTCGACGTCGGTTCGCGCTGCGCCCTCGAGCCGATCCAAGATCCTCGGGTGGAGGCGGAGCTCAGCGAGGGCGTTGATGCGCGTGGCGCCGCTCGCGGTCAGCGCGGCCGAAAGGCACGTTAGCTCGCCGGTCGCCGCCGCTCCGTCGCCGTCCATCGTGCGAAGCAGGTCCGACAAGGCCAGCTGTCCTGCCGCGACTTCGCTCCGCACTTTCCCGAGCTCGCGGGCGCCGCCGAAGCTGGTCAGCAGCGCGCCGACGAGGTCGCGCTCCGCGTGGCGGATGCGCTCTGCGAGCTCGGTTTCTTCCTCACGAGTGAGCGCGACCGCGCGTGCGCGAGCGGGTCCGTACCTGGACACCGGCGGAGGCGGGGCGGACTGCGAAAGCTCGGCGCCTTCGCGACGCGGCGGGAGCGCATCGGTGAGCAAGTGGTCCTCCATTCCCTGGCGGGCGCACGGATGCGACCACCGGTTGTGGCGCGATTGCGCGCGCCGTGGCGGGTGTTCTGCGACCTCAGAATTCTAAGCACCCGCGTCGGCCCTCGCCACGCGCGTGGCCGCCAAAATCCTGTCCGCGCGAACTTCGCCCCGCACGCCGAAACGATGGTTATTCCGCACGAGCTTCCAGGCGTCACGGGATGCGTTTCGAACCGGTCACGCGAACGTGGAGGGGGCGATGTCTCTGCCAAACGAGTGCGATGGCAGAGCGACCTCTCGACGGCGAGCTCGATCTGGAGGATACGGCGGCAGACGACGGGCGCGTGCGTGTGGACATCGTTGGCAAGGACGCGCACGGGGCCGCGGTCTTGTTGGGCGCGTGGGCCCTCTCCGATCCCGCGCCCTTCTCCGAGGTCGCGGCGGTCTTCGCCGGTTCGTATCTCGCGCGCACGAAAGCGGACGGCACGCGTGGAGACGATCTCGACGAGCAGACACGCACGAGGCTGTTCACGTCGTTCGCGAAGAGCCTCGGATCCGTCGACGCGACAGCCACGCGCGCGGCGCCCGCTTCGGCGTCAACGATCTGCAGCCCGTCGCGACGCTCGACCAAAACCACATCGGCCATGTTCGCGGGAGCTACTATCCCAAATGGGCGTGCGACAAGCAGCCCGATCCCGCGTCACGCAGCATTCCCGCGATCGCTGCGGGCGACGTCGCCAGCGCGCGCGCGGCGCTCCAATGCGTCCTCGCGCCCACCGATCGCAATCTCGCGCAGTATAAGGGGCACTCGCCGCCGATCGGCGTCGTCATGACGATCGGCAACCTCGACGGCTACAAGCCCTACCGCGACGACCCGACCAGCGCGGCGACGCCATGGGCCACGTTCTCGCGCGCCAATCAAACGTTCGCGTGCGCGGCCATCGCCGATCGTCTGCAAAACGACGCATCGGGGACACCTCACGTGTACGAACTATGGAATGAGCCCGACGGGATCGCGGGGCTGCCGGCGCAGCTGCTCGTGCCCATGGTCCTTGCGGTCATCGAGAAGGCGCGCACCAAAGGGAGCGAGTGTTACGACCCCGGCGCGAAGTTCAGCGTGGGCGCGGCGGTGAACTGACTACTACGGCGCGATCCTCGCCGAGCCGGCGGGCCCGCAGCTGCTGCATGCGCTCGATTTCTACAACCTCCACCCGTACAACAACTGGCCCGACGAGACGCAGAAAGCCGGCTACGAAGCCGACGGATGTGCGGCGTCGAAGGCCGCCGGCGCGGACCCCGCTGCCTGCCAGTTTTCCATCGAGGTCCCGCGGTCAGGACACCGCTGCCTTCCGCGCCGCAGCACGGACGCCGACGACCGATGACGCGCTCCTCGCGTGCGCGAAGGGCAGCGTGGGCGACGTGCTCGCTGCGCTGCGCAAGACGCAGAGCTTCACGGACTATTTGTGCTGCAAGAACAGCCTGAAGCTTCCGAATCCCAACCTGAGCGTCCAGCCGCCGGGCGCCGGTGCCTGCACCTGCTTCTACCATCGCGGGCTGCGCTGCCACGCGCGCGCCCGAGAAGGACTCGTGCGCGGGGAAGGCCGACGGCTGGTATTGCAGCGAGCTGCAGTCGTTCTCGTCGTACGAGCGCCGCGGTCAGACGATCGCCCTCGGCGCGCAGTGCGCCGGCGGGCAGGCGTGCATGGACTCGGGCTTCGGCGATCACTCGGCGATCATCGACCCGTCGACGAGCATGCCGGGCTGCCGCTGAACGATCTAGAACGGCCCTTCGGCTGCGGGGAGCGCTTCGCGCGCGCGGGGCGCCCCGCGTGATGCTTCAGTGCGGCTTCGCCGCGCCCGTGGGGGTGCCCGAGCCGTTGTCGACCGTGACGTTCGGAACGCACGCGGTCCACGTGCCCGTGTCGCGGTCGCAGGTCTTGTGGCCGCCGCACATGACGTACTTGCCGATCTCGATCTTCCCCGCATTGCACGCGACCTGCTCGCCCAGGTTGTTGCACGGGCAGCCTTCGCCGCCGCTGTTGCAGGACTCGCCGACGGGCGCACCTTGCGGCGTGGGGACGCTGTAGTCCGTGTTCGTGCCGCCGCCGCCGGACGGGTCCGGGGAGCCGCCGCAGCCGATCGCGAGGCAGGTGCCGAGCGCGAGGGCGAACAGACCGAGCGAGGAGAGCGTCGTCGAGTGCATGCCGACCCTTAGTGCAACCATGGGGCCGTCCTTGGGCTCGCGAGAAATCAGCGACATGGCCGATTTCGAGGCCCGAAATTTCCCGATGCGGGACGAGCGAGACGCTTCTCTCGTCCCGCCTTGGGACGTGGCGGAAGGCGAGTGCATCGCCCCGTGACGGCGGCGAACGCACACGTCGGCGCGTCACCTGCGCGAAGGGCGGGATCTTGGTCACACCCTGCGCCCGCAGAGAATAGCGAGCCTCGCAATAAGTACGCCCTCGCGGGCACGCGAGCCTCATCGTCGCGCGAGCGTTCGGCGGCGAATCGTGATCGCGCGCGCGCACGCGCGCCTGTCACGCCGCTTGCACTCACTGAGGGGCTCCTCTTGCGGTGTCCCTACATCGTAGGAGCCCTGGCCGCGCATACGCCAAAGGGCACGAGTTCGCCGCGGGCGGCACGGCGAAAATTGGCCCGCGCGGAGACGCAGTCGATCTATCCTTTCATTGCTAAGCCCAACCGCGTTCGAGACTGGGGGCGGTCGCTCGGAGGTATCTGACGCAATGGCCAAAATCACCTGGCGGTCCCTCGCCATTACGGCCCTCAGCTCCGCACTCTTTTTGCCCGTAGCGATCGCGATCGGCGCGACCCAGGCCTGCGGCAACGCGAACCCCAACGCCGGCGGAGATCCGAACGCGCGCGGGATTGGAATGCCGAACGCGTGCTCGACGCCGAACGACGGCTGCCCGTGCGATGGGCCGGCCACGGTGGTCGACTGCGGTCGGGTCGACGAGAAGTTCGGCAACTACGTGCAGTGCTCGATCGGTAGGCGCACGTGCGGGGCGGATCACCGCTGGGGGACATGCGACGGGACGATCAAGATCGTCTCCAAACAGATCGGGGCGCCGCTCGGCGGCCTCATCACGCCGCTCGGGCTGCAGGGCACTGGCACCACATGCGCGCCCGGGGTCAACGACTGCGATCCCTACTGCAACAACTTCGCCGACGATCCGTGCGGGGGCCTCGACGCGAGCGGCTTCACGGTGGTGGACGCGGCGGGGGATTGCGGACTCGTGATCACGCCGGTCGACGCCGTCGCCGCGGCAGCCGGGGGCTTCTCGGACACGCCGGGAGGCGTTGACACGTGCTCGCCCAACCTCAACGTCGGGCCTGGGAACACCTGCACCGTGGCCAACGAGTACACGCAATGCCAGCAGGACTTCCACTGCGACCAGGCCAGCGGCAACTGCATCTACAGCGCGGGCCAGGGATGGGTCGATCTGCGCTGCAGCGGCGTCGACCTCACGCTCGGCGCGCCGTGCGACTCGGCGGGCCCGAATTTCCCGATCTGCAACCGCGGCCTCAGCGCGGTGCCGGGCGGCACGGCCCTCAGCATCTACTACACGAACCCGCCCAGCGTGCCGGACGGCTGCACAGCCATCGGCGGCCCCGCGGACTGCAGCGTCACGGTTCCCGCGGGCGGCCTCGGACCGGGCACCTGCATGGACGCGGTGGGCTGCCCTGGCCCGTCCGGCGACAAATTCGCGGTCATCAACCCCGGCGGCGTCAACCTCACCGAGTGCACGACCGCTGCCGGCACCGCGTGCTCGAACAACGCCGCGTTCGCCAAGACCGGCTGCACCGCCTGCCAGACGCTGTGCCGCACCACCGTGAGCGGGACGGTCTTCGATCCGGGACAGAACGTGCCTTTGCCGGGCGTTACCGTCTTCAACCCGAAGGGCGCGCTCACAGTCCTTCCCAACGGCGTGGCGTGCGACTCGTGCGACAGCGTCGGCTCGCCGCTCAACACGGTCACGTTCAGCGCCGTCGACGGGAAGTTCCAGCTCGACGTGCCGAACGGCGTCACCACCAACTTCGACGTCGTCTTCCAGACCGGCCGCTGGCGCCGCACGATCACGGTCCCCACGATCACTCCGTGTGTCGACAACCCCATCCCCAACTCCGGCGCTACGGAGACCCGTCTGCCCAAGAACCGCACCGAGGGGGACATCCCCCTCACGGCCATCGTCACCGGGTGGCACGAACCCATGGAGTGCCTGATCCGCAAGATCGGCGTCGATCAGGCCGACGTCGACGCGCCGTCGACGGGGGCGCGCATGGCGATCATCCACAGCGACGGGCGCAACGCGCCCACGATCGCGCCGGAGGCGACCACGCTGTGGGGAAGCCAGGCCGCGCTCGACACGTACTCCACCGTCCTGATGCCATGCGGCGGCAGCGCGGGGCTCGAGCAAGGGATGAGCGCCACCGAGCAGGGCTACTTCAAGACGTGGGGTGACGGTGGCGGGCGAGTCTTCATGAACCACAAGACGGCGCAGCCCCTAGCTCAGTCGCTGAACCCCTGGTCCACCACTTCGAGCTGGCAGGGCGAGAACCAGCTCTCCGGCACCGTCGGGCACATCATCGGCGCCGATCCGATCCACACCCAATTCGCGACGTGGATGACGAACGTGTCGGGGTCGGCGAACATCCCCACGCCCGATCCGGTCAAGCAGGCGCTCAACCCGGTGGTCGCGAACGGCGGCTTCGACTGGGTGCGCGCCTCGGACACGGGCTGGGCTCCGGCGGCGGGCGACTACGAGCTCTCGTTTGGCTTCAACATGCCCGTCGGCGCCTCGCCGGCGTGCGGGCGCGCGATCTTCAACGGAATGCACATCGACACGACGCGGACCAGCGCGCCGATGGGCGGCGCGGCGCTCGGGTCGGGCGCGGGCGGCAACTACGTCCCGACCTGCAACCTCGGCCCCCCGCTCACGCCGAACGAGCTCATGTTCGAGTACCTGTTCTTCGAGCTCACCGCCTGCACCACGGGCGTGATCATCCCGTCGCCGCCGCCGCCGCCGCCGCCCTTGCCGGTGACGACGTTCACGCGCCAGTACCGCGGCGTCTGCCAGACGGGCACCTGCCCGGTGTGGCAGGCGTTCGAGTGGCAGTCGTACATTCCGGCGGGAACGCAGATCAAGTTCACCGCGCAGACGGCGCCCGACAACGGCAGCGGCGCGCCCGGAACGTGGGGCACCGCCGTCCCCATCGGCAACGCGACGAGCACGACGAGCGGCTGGACGACCGACGCGTGCGTCGTCGACGGTCACCTCCGCAACCTCGCGACCTTCGGGACCCCGCTGGACCCGACGTGTACCGGCGCAACGCCCGAGCAGCAGTCGCAGGAGTGGCTGCAGGTGATCATGGAGTTCGATCCGGTGGCGCAGACGTCACCGGCGCTTCTGGCTTGGCAGCAGATCTACGACTGCGTCCCCTGCAAGTGAGAGCATGAGCCTTCGAAAAAACAACATCGGGCGCGGGCTCCTCATCGCCGCGGTGAGTGCCCTCGGGGCCGCGCTCGTGTTCTCGTGCTCGTCGTCGAGTCACCCGGCGGCGACGTCGGGGGACGGATCGGTGCCCACCTCGTCGTCGGCGGGCGCCCTCCCGCCGGTCGACGGGAGCAGCGGCAGCAGCGGCGCCTCGAGCGGGACGAGCGGGGGCGACGGGAGCACCGACAGCGGCTTCGACGCGGCGCCGAGGGTCTGCAACACGAACGTGGCGGGCGGCGCGGGGATCGCCCAGACGGTGCTCGCCGGCGCCCCCGCTGCCCCCGCCGGTGGCACCATCGCGCCAGGTACCTACGTGCTGACCGAGCGCGATCTCTACACGGGCGGAAGCGGGGAGGCCGACGCGAGCGCGGCGGACGGGTTGACCGTTAGGCGCACGCTCGTCTTCACCACGACGAACGTGGACATGACCGATTCGACGACGACGAGCGGCGGACCGCCGGTCCTCACCTCCAGCAGCGCGACATGGGCGCCTTACACGACGATTCTGTCGACCACCGAGACGTGCCCCTACGCCAAGCAAGTAGCCAACGTGCCCTTCACCGTGAAGGGCGCGGAGCTATGGCTCCTCTCGCCGTCGGCGTCGACGCTGACACGCGAGCTGTACACGAAGCAGTGAGCATCCTGAAGCTTGGCGACCCCTTGACGCCCAAGGCCGCTCGTCTCTTTCGGCCTCAGAGGCACTGGCCGCCGCCGGTGGATGCCGCGAGGGCGCTGGTGCAGAACGTCGAGCTCTGGCCGCCGCTCGTGAACGTGCAGCACTTGTCGTTCTGCGGATCGTCCGCGCAATCGGCGGTCTTGTGGCACTGACGCAGCGTGGTCGTGCCGGGGCACTGGAGCGCGATGTTGGTCGTGCACGTCGCCCGGCATTCGGTCGATACGCCGATGATGGGGCAGCTCGGCGGCGTGCCCGCGCTGGTTTGCAGCGTGCCGCAGCAGTACTTCGCCGCGCCGTTCGTGCAGTCCTCCGGACCGTCGCACGCGATGGCGGTGCCTGCCGGACAGCTCGCCAGGCACGACGGCGTAGCGCCGCCGTCACTCACGATCGCGCAGCACACGTCGCTGCCCGTGCAGGCCGCCGCACCACACACGACGCCATGCGCGGCATCGCCTTGCGCGATCGCACCATCGCCGGCTGAGTCGGCCGCGACCGCAGCGTCGCTCCCGCCGTCGGCCGAGCCGTCGCGGCCGGCATCGACGGCCCCCGCGTCGCCGGCGGTCGCGGCGGTGTCGCTCGAAGAGCAACCCCACGCGGCGCCGAGCGCCACCAAGGCCAGCGCGCCGCAAAGAACACACGGAGATCGCTTCATGGTCTACGTACGTGGCACCGCTCAGGCGCCGCCGCAACACGCCCCCCGGCGACGACTCGGTGGCCATGCAGCAGCGGCGCGGGATCGCGAAAGGCTTCGAGCTACGCGGCGTGTTGGTCGGACGACCGGTGTTCGCTCACGCTGCAATGTTACGCGCCGGCCAGAAACGCACGCCCGCGCGGCGCAGCCCGCGTTCGTCGGCTACGCTGAGGCGTGCGCATTCGGTGGGCGGCGCTGGCGTTCGTGACGATGCTGGTGGGCTGTGCGGCCGCGCCGCCGCCTCCGCCCGCGCCGCCGTCCGCGGCTTTTCCCGAGCCCGCGCGCCCGGACGTTGCCGTCGCTTCGAACGACGCGCCGTCCCCTCCGCCGATCGCCGTGACGGACGCCGAGGAGCGATCGCGCTCGCCGTCGACGGCATCGTACGACCAAGCGCTGTCGACCCCGGAGCCCGTGGACATCGAGGACGGACACCCGCACCTCACCGACGTCCAGCTCTGGTCACCGATGGGCGGCGCGCTCCAGGGCTGCCATGTGCCGAGGAGCGCGAAGGTGACGATCAAAACGGCCGTGCAAAACGGTCGCGCGATCGGCGTCACCGTGGACGTCCGCCTCGAGAAGCCGAAGCCCACCAAGCGCCCGAAGCCCGCGGCCGTGAAGGCGGAGCAGAAGGCGATCGCCAAGATCTCTACCTGCGTAGATCGCAACGTGCGCGTCACGACGTGGCCGCCGAACCGCCGCCGCGACTCGTTCACAACCGAGCTTTGACCGTGCCGGGCGCGCTTCTCGAGCGCCCTGATCTCTACTCCGCTGCGGGCTCCGGGCAGCGCGTGAGGCCGGCGAGCCCAATGACCCCGCACACCGCCGCGCCCGCGGTGCGGCTCGAGCATCCGTCGAACATCTTCACGGGCTCGACGCAGTTCGCCTTCTCGCACGCCGTCTTCGCGCACGCCCAGATCTTGACGCACACGTCCTCGCAACGGTTCGCCTTCCATTTGGGGTCGAGCTCGCGGCGCTCGGGGGCCATGAACATCTCCGGGCAGAGCATCGGGTTGGCGTGGCACGCGGCGGCCCCCGGCCCTTTCTCCCAGCAATCGCACATCTCGTTGGGGCCGCATTTCTTCGTGCACGTCGCGCAGACGGCGTCGCATTTGTTCGTGAGCCAGCTCGCCACGAGCTTCTGCCGGCACTGCGTGTAGACGTCCATGCAATGCGACGTGGAGCATTTGTCGCGCGTCGTCAGGCACGATTGACGACACTGGCCGCACGACTGCGCGCACGTTCGCCGGCACGCGTCGTCGTTGCAGCCCTTCTTGCACGCGTCGCACGACGACACGCACGACGCTCCGCAGTCGCCGCAGGTCGACACGCACGCCTGCTTGCAGTGCTCTTCGTCTTCGTGAAAGCACGGGTCGGCGACGCAGGCTTGCTCGAAGCGTAGGTCGCACGCGAGCGGGCTGAGGCTGGACCGGTCCTCGCGCGAAGGGTCGCGCGTGAGAGGGGTAAAGGCGCACGAGCGCGTGAGCCCGAGGACCGCCGCCTCGTCGGTCCATGCGAGGATGCGCCCGGCGTCCGCTGCTGCGGACGGAGTCGCCGACGCGTCGACGGGCGACGGCGCGGCAAGCGGAATGGGGGAAAGACGAACGGGCGCCTTGTCGGGGCTCGTGGGGGAGCAGCTCGCGGCGAGCATCGTCACCACGACCGTGACGAGAACCCTCGGGCGCGCGCTGCGAGTCGGCATCTCCGTCGTTCTACCAGAAGGGCTGCGCGGGAGACTTCAACGCGCTGGCGCGCGGTTTGCGTTCGCGGTCGCGCAATGACGAGATTGGTCCTTTCGCGTGCCGTACTGTGCCTGGGGCGCGTGATTCGCGTCATGGCGATCGCGGCGCCCCTCGCAGGGTGCGGCGGCAACCTGAGCGTGCCGGCAGACGGCGGCGCCGACGGGTCAAGCCCGGCGAGCCAATGCCCGAGCACCGCCGACGTCGACTCCAACGCGGCGCTGGGGCGCGCGTGCGCGGCGCCCGAGGGGACCAGATGCTTCGACCCGACCTGCGACGCTTGCACCAAGAGCTGCCCGGCGGTGAGCTGCACGCAGGGCACGTGGAAGCCGGCGGTGAACACGGCCATCTGCACCGAGCCGCCTGACGCCGGAGGGAGCGTCGACGCGCGCGCGCCTTCGGACGCGAGCGTGTGCATCGATCTCGATCTGTCGACGTACGATCAGAGCTGCAAGACCGACCCCGATTGCTTCGCCGTCACCGGTGGCACGTTCTGCTCGAACGCGCCGTGGTGCATGTGCCCCGCCGCCACCATCAACGTGGACGGCAAAAGCCGGTACGACGCGGCGCTGAAGGACATCCAGACGCGCCTCGCGCCGGGCCCCGGCGGATGCACGTGCCCGTACTTCGGCGCTCCCCGATGCATCCTCGGCAAGTGCGCGCTCTGCGGCGGTGCGGCCGGTCCTGCAGATTGCCGGGACGGCGGGTGACGCTTCTTACAGACGACTGAGATACGCCTTGCGCAGGCAGTCGTACTCGTCCTGATCGAGAACGCTCAGTCGTTTCAGGATCTCCACCTGCGCAGCGCGCTTCTCGGCTTCGGCCGCGGGAGACGCGAGCCGGCGCCGACGCTGCAGATGAGAGGGTTGCGAGCGAAGCACGTTCTTCGTCGCGCGCTTCATCCCGCCGCCCTGACGCGGTAGGCCCTCACGTTCAGCGCGCGCGATCGCGAGCGCGAGCTTCGCTCGCCGCGATGGCTGCGGCGAGCGCGTCGTCCCTTCGGAGGCAGCTCCAACAGTCGGCGACGCCGAGGAAGCCGCAGCCGTTTCGCGCGGCGAGCGGCTTCAGGTACGCGAGCGCTCGCTCGTCGCCGCTCGCGGTGGCGTGAGGAAGCGCGGCCTTCTTGGCGTCGCATCGCTTCGCGTCTTTGAGCTCGAGCACGACCGCTGCGGCGTCCGTCGCGTGCGCGCGCACGGCGGGGCTCGCGAGGCTCTCCACCAGCCGCTTCTGCGTCGCCGGCGAAAACGCATGCCGCGCCGCGCCGCGCGCCCCCTTGGCGGTGAGCTCGAGGAGGAGGTCCACGCCGCGCGCGCCCAGCGGATCTTCGAGGGACCACATCGCAGAGTCGACCGCGTCCGGTGGACCTTCGAGCGCAGCGATCAGGATGCGCTCCGCGGCGGCATCGAGCGGCGACGGATCCACGGCCGCCCACCGCCCCACCGCGCGCGCCGCATCGACGAGACGATCGCGCGACTCGTACGTTCGCGCGAGCTGCTGGAGGGGGCGCGGATCCTGCGGAAAACGCCGGGCGAGCTCCTCGAGGGCGTTGGGCCCCTCTTTCGCAGCGGCTTGAATCCGCGCGTCGTCGAGGCTCTGCGTCTTCGCCGAGGTCCCCTTTGCCGACGCGCCTGCGCCCGGCGCGACCTTCCCGTCGCCGCCGCCGAGGGCCAAAGCGAGCACGGCGATCGCGATGCCCCCGAGCGCCACTCCCGACAGGAGGACGGCGGGGCGCACCTTCTGGAGCGGCGCCGGCAACCAGGCGAGCGCGTCGCGCGGCCGCGCCGGGCTCTCCGCGAGCACAGTCGGGGAGACGCCCGTGCTCGCCTGCGCGGCGTTCGTGGAGACCACCACCACGCGCGAGGAGGGGCTCGGTTCCGCCGGCGACGCGGCCGATATGCGCGGCACGGAGGGGACCACGAGCCCCTCGGCGAGCGCAGCCGTGTCGAGCTCGCCTTCGAGCTCGCGCGCGGATCCGAAGCGATCGGCGGGCTTCTTTTCGAGGAGCCGGCGCACGATGGCCTCGAGCGACGCGGGCACGTGGACGTTCGGCGCGCGCGCGAGCATCGCGGGAGGCGCCTCCATCACGTGCTTGCCGAGCAAAGTCACGACACTCTCCGCCTCGAACGGCCGCAGGCCCGTCAGCATCTCGTAGAGCATGACGCCGAGGGCGTAGAGATCGGCGCGCGCGTCGACCGTTTCGCCGAGCGCTTGCTCGGGCGCCATGTAGTCCGGCGTTCCGAAGATCATGCCCATCCTCGTGAGCGGCGCGCTCCCACCTTCGACGCCCGGCGTCGCGCCCGCGGCGGAGAAGGCGTCGGCGTCCAGCTTGGCGATCCCGAAGTCGAGAACCTTCACGGCCTCTCCGCCGCCGTCCCGCGGAACGAGCATCACGTTCTCGGGCTTGAGATCGCGGTGCACGATCCCGACATCGTGCGCGCGCGTCAGCGCCGAGGTGATCTGTCGTGCGATGCGAACCGCGCGACCGGTCTCGAGCGGCGCGTCCAAGACGTCGCGAAGGGTCGTCCCGTCCACGAACTCGAGCACGAGGAAGAACGCCCCTTGCTCGGTGCGCCCGAAGTCGGTCGCCGCCACGACGTTCGGATGGTCGATGTGCGCCGCCGCGATCGCCTAGCGCTCGAACCGCGCGACGAGCTCGGGGTTCGCGGTCGCCGCGGCGTGCAGGACCTTGAGCGCCATGAGCTTTCGCATGTGCACGTGCTCGACGAGGTACACGACGCCCATCGCTCCCTCTCCGAGCACGCGCTGCACGCGGTACCGATCGGCGACGACCGTTCCGACGGCGAGCTGCGGCGGAGGCGTGGGGCCGGCGATCATGGGCGGTGACTGGGGGAGGGTTGGACAGGTCGTTCCTCGACCGCATCCAGCGCCGCTCGATGGTACACCCCGGCAACTCGTCGCTCCCCGCGCCGGAGGACTCCATCGGAGGTGACGAACAAGGCCCGGCGACTCCGGGTAGGTGATGGTGCGTGTTTGTCGCACCCTGGATCCTTATTGGAGCGACTGGCGCGCTATCTCCTTGAAATGAGGCAATTGAAGTGGGTGGTGCCATGTGGTTCAATGTGTGCATTCTCCTTCGTCGTGAAAAACAGGAACGTCTCTGTGCTGGGCGCCTCGTGCATGGTCGCGTTCGCCGTCGCGTGCGGCAGCGCCGATGACTCCTCCTCCTCTGCGGGGGACGAGGCGGTCACCACACTGGGGATCAAACCAACCGCGATCGAGCTGCCGGCAGGCGCCGCGGGAATCGGATTCGACGATTTCCAATACAGCGCGAGCCTCGACCGCATCCTGGTCCCCGCCGGACGAAGCGGAAGCCTCGACCTGATCAATCCGGCAGATCGCAGCGTCACCTCCATCGGCGGCTTCAGCGCGCGCCCCGACAAGCTGAGCACCGCCGCCGCCGACCTCGGCGGCGGGCACGACTTCGGTGTCACGTCGGCGGTCGAAGGGCGCGGGCTCCTCTTCGCGACCGATCGCACGACCGAAACGATCGCCGTCGTCAGCGCCGGCGTCGCGGGCACGCCCGTCAAGCTTGCCGCATCGCCGGACTACGTACGCTTCGTTCCGGCGCGCCCCGGCGGGAGCGACAACGACGAGCTGTGGGTCGCCGAGCCGGATGGCTCGCAAGTCGAGATCTTCACCGTCCCGGAGGGCGACACACCCACGCCGGTCCACGCGGCGACGATCAAGGTCACGGACGGGCCCGAGTCGCTCGTCATCGACTCGACGCGCCAGCGCGCCTACGCGCACGGCAGCGGCGGCACCATCGCGATCGATCTACGTTCGCGCGAGATCGTCGGGCAATGGAAGAACGGCTGCGCGGCACCCAACGAGAAGCTCGGCAGGGGCGCCAAGGGTCTCGCGCTCGACGAGGCCCGCGGATTTCTCTTCGTCGGGTGCGCGGAGGGCGTTGCAACGTCGATCAACGTCGCCGACGGCAACCTGATCTCCACGAAGGCACTCAAGATCGCTCCGGTCGGATTCGCGATCCTCGACATCGTCGCGTTCAGCGCGAAGCTCTCGCACATGTACGTCGTCCACTCGGACCACCTGTCGGTCCTCAGCGTGTCCGACGAGGGGCGCCTGGGAATCCTCGGCCGGATCGACATCCCCCACGGCTCGCACTCGGTGGCCGCAGACACGCGCGGCAACGCGTACGTCGGCGACCAGCTAGGCGGGCGGGTGCTCCAGTTCAAGGACAGCTTGCCGCAGAGTCACTGAACGGGCGCGGCGGCTCAGCGCGGCAGCGAAGACCGCGAGCCCGAGGAGCAGAGCGGCGCTTTCGTCGCCCGCACGCGTGCGCGCGGGCGACGCGGAGCAGCCCGGGTTGGGCGTGGCGTCGAAGCGGCCGCCGGACGTGGCGTTCGCGCCGCCGGCGTCGACCGCGGGCACGCCGGGGGAAAGATCTCCGCTGCCGTCGCCGAGGCCGTCGTCGCCGCCGCCGCCCGAGCCGCCGCCGCCGTCCTTGTGCGGCACGCCGCCGTCGCCACCTCCCCCGCCGACGCCGCCGTCCACCGCGGGCGGCGCTTGGAACGGATGCCCAGCCGCCGCGGCCGCTTGCGCGATCAACGCGTAGTGCGTGGCCACGTCGCTGTAGATCGACGGCGAGTCGAGGCAGCTGTCGGAGACGCCGCGCGAGGTGACGCCGACGATCGCGCCGTGCGCGTCGAGGATCGGGCCGCCGCTGTCCCCGAAGCACGTCGATTCGCCGGTCGCGATCTCGCCGACGGGAACGGTCACCGGGATGGTCTGCCCGGCTTGCTGCGTGAACGTGAACGATGACGGGCCAACGGCGAGCACCGCGAGGGCGCCGCGCTCGTAGCGCCCGCGCGTGACCTGGCCATAGCCGTCGTCGCCGTAGCCGATGGCGGTCAAGACGTCCGCCTTGGTCACGGGCGACGGACGGACCGCGATGATCTGCGCGCCCGCGATGTCGTGATCGAGCTGAATCAGGGCGATGTCGTGCGAGCAGCCGTCCGATTGACCGTCGTCGATCACGCGCATTCCCTTGGCCGACGCCTGCGGGCTCTGCGGGTCTTGCGACGCGCCGACCGCGATCGTGAAGGTCGCCGGCGCGTTGTCCGCGCCGAACGTCCCGCACTCGGTGCTCTCGTCGACCGGCGCCACGCAGTGACGTGCCGTGAGGACGAGGTTCGGCGCGATGAGCGTGCCGCTGCAGAAGCCGTCGGCCATCGCGATGACGACCACCGCGTCGTGCGTGCTCGGCGACGGAGTGCCGCCCACCATGCGCGGCGCGAGCGCTCCTTCTTTCACCTGAGGAGGAGCGCCTCCCCGCGCGCCCGGCTCGGACGAGCACCCGATCGCCGCCACGAACGCCAACGCGAGGCCCAGCTGCGTTCTCATGACCCGTGCACTTTGCAACTTGTCGGCCATGGAAAGATGTAGCCGCGCGCGCAGATCCGGACACTGCCGCTGGAGAACGCCGCCGCGGCTGCGTTCGGCGCGGCGCGCGCGCGCTGTCCTCGATCCACCGCGCGGATCCATGGGGCCGCCGCGCGACGTGGCGGTTTGGAGCCGAGCGGCGACGCCGAGCGGCGTCAAGCCTCGGGCGCGCGCACCCCGAACGGAGAACTCTCGCAGCACGCGAGACGCGCGGCTCCGTGGCGCAAGGCACGAGCGTTGCTCTCGTCATGGTGCACGCGTCGCGTGGTGTGTCGCGTGCTCGTGACGATGAGGAGGCCCGTGATGGCAAGCGTGATCCGCGTTCTCTCTTTGGTGGTGGCGTCGACGTGCGCGACGATCTCGGTCGGCGGCTGCAGCAGCCCCGCGCCGAGCAACACCCTCTCCAGCGGAGAGACCTCTGCCGCGCTCCAGATTTACTTTCCGTCCGGCTACTCGGCCTTCGACGGGAAGCACGACTTCAAGCTGCCGGCGATGGTCACCGGCGTCAGCGGCATCAAGTGGAGCGTGTCCGACCCGAGCCTCGTCGACCTCGAGCCGAGCGCCGACGGCAGCCAGGTGATGATGACGACGAAGGGCGTAGGCGTGGTGACGCTCACCGCCAAGGCGGGATCGCTCAAGGGGACGGCGCAGATCAACGTGCGCAAGGCCGATGCTGCCGAGTACGACAACGGCAAGGCCCGCTACACGAACGGCGTGACGATCCTGCCGGGCGGCTTTCATCACCCCGACCCGTCCCTCCAGTGCACCAACTGCCACGCCGCCGGCGGGATGGACGTCGAGCACACGCCGATGCAAACCGGTGGCTACTCCGACGACGACATCGTGAACATCATGACGACGGGCACCAAGCCCGCCGGAGTTCCCCAGCGCATCATGCCCTTTGCCAGGTGGCACCAGCTTCACAAGTGGTCGATGACGGAGGACGAGAAGCACGGCCTCGTCACCTACCTCCGCTCGCTCGAGCCGCAGTCGCAGGGGCCGATCGACTTCGGCGGGCACGGGCACCACGACGACGGGGGCGCGCCGCACCAGGATCGAGGAGACGCGGGGCCGTGAAGGGCGCGACGCTGCTGGCGGTCGTCGCGATCGTCGCGGCCGGTTCGTGCTGCGTGCTCGGGTGCGGGGCGCACGAAGACGCGCCCGGACAGAGCGCGGCCGCCGTGGAGGGCTGCGACGGCGCCACCGACGGAGCGCCGCTCGATCTCGCGTGCACCGGCCTCTACGCGGACGCCGCACGCATGACGCTCGGGATCGGCGTGCGCGAGTACGCGCCCTCGACGCCGCTCTTCAGCGACGGCGCCGAAAAGAAGCGCTGGATCCGGCTGCCGGCAGCCCCGATCGACACGTCGGACCCCGGCGCGTGGGTGATGCCGGTGGGGACCAAGGCGTGGAAAGACTTCACGGCGAAGGGCAAGCGGATCGAGACGCGTTTCTTCTGGAAGGTGTCGGACACGAAGTGGGTGCGCGCCACGTACGTGTGGTCGGACGACGAGACGCACGCCACGCGCGTGGACAACGGCGTGCCCGACGCACGCGGGACCGGCTTCGACGTCCCGGACACGCACGCGTGCGACAAGTGCCACGAAGGGCGCAGGGAGCGGCTCCTCGGTTTCGACGCGCTCGGGCTCGGCGGCGCCGGCGCGACTGGCGTCACCTTGTCGACGCTCGCGGCGGAGGGCCGGCTCACGTCGCCGCCGCCGTCGGGGACGCTCCCCATGAGCGACGCGGACGAGAAGAGCGCGCCGGCGCTCGCGTGGCTGCACATCAACTGCGGCGCCTCGTGCCACAACGCGAACGACGACGCGACCGGGAACGCGACCGGCCTGCGCCTCGCGCTCGTCGTCGACGGCGCGTGGAACGTATCGTCGCGCGACGTGGTCCGCACGACCGTCGGAGTCGGCGCGAAGATGCCGGCCTACGCGGGCGAGACGCGCATCGCGCCAGGCCGCGCCGATGCGAGTCTCCTCGTTCGGCTGGCATCGACGCGCGGAGACCCGGGCGCGCAGATGCCCCCGGTGGGCTCGCGCGTGACGGACGACGCGGGCCTCGCGACGCTGCGCGCGTGGATCGACGCGATGCCGCGGCCATCCCCCTGGTTACCCGAGGCAGCGGCCCCGAAGTAACGTCGGCCGCGACGGAAGCAAGGCGCTTCGGCCATCCAGTCGGCGGAGGTGCTGCATGGAAGGAGTGCGCCGGTGGTTTGCGGTCGCGGGCGTGCTCGGAGCGCTAGGGTTGGCCGGGTGCGGCGGCAAGGCGCTCGCCGAAGGGACAGGGTCGAGCGGCGCGAGCGGCAGCAGCGGCGGCCAAGGATCGACGAGCTCCAGCGGCGGCTCCTCGAGCGGTGACCCGGCGCAGGTTCGCTTCGTCTCCGTCCTCGTGCAGAATCGCGGCTGCCTTCCGCAACAGCTCCCGCGCGGCGCAGACGGCATCACCTCTTGCTCGGTGATCGCAGCCCTCCCGGAGCGCGGCGACTCCACGACGTGCGCCGAGTACCTCGGCCTCTCTCCGGCGGCGGCGCCGTTCGTCGATGCGATCCGACGCACCGAGGGGCCCGCGATCGATGGCGTGCCGATCTGCGAGGTGGCGCAGATCCCCGAGGTGGGCGACGGGGCGTGCGTGGGCGATGACCGCGCCGGCTGGTGCTACGTCGAAGGCGGCGCGGGCGCGAACTACCCGCAGCAAATCGAATTCACGCCGACCGGGAATCCGGTCGTCGGAAGCAAGCTCTGGATCGCTTGCCCCTGACGGGACCGTTGCCGGAGCACGAGGCGGAGAACGCGCTCCGGCGTCGTCGACATCTTCACCGCGTCGAGCGGGAGGTGGTGATCCGGGAGGCCTCGTCGCAGTTGCCGATTGCCTCCTGACGCGGGCGCATCGATGATCGGAGGTATGACGTCTGCCGCCTCCGATCCACGCGCGCTCGCCAAACGCGTCGCCAAGGTGCTGCGCGAGAAGGGGAACGACGGCGACGCCGTGCTCATCCTCGCCGCGTGGGCGGCGTCGGGGCCCAACGACGCGGACGGCCAAGCGCTGCTTGCAGAGGCGCTTCGCATCGACGCGAAGAGCGCCGTCGCCAAGGCAGCGTTCGAGCGGATGGAGGGCCTCACCGGCGATCATGGCGAGCTCGAGCGGGCCATCGGCCGCTTCACCGCGACGGAGCTCGCGAAGCTCGAGAAGCAAGGGCGGCCCGTCTTTCAGCGCGCGCAGGTCGGGTTCAACAACAACGTCCGCTACAAGGGCAAGCAGTACCACGTGCAGACCGAGGACTCGGGCTTGGGAAACCCGCACGTCATCACGCACGTGTTCGCCGACGGCGGGCGCGTCATCAAGAGCCACAAGCGCAGCTACACCGATGCCGTGAGCTCGCCCGACGTCGTAATGCACGTGAAGGCCTTGATGAAGGGCCAGCACATGGAGATGGTCGGGATGCTCCGCGACGGGCAGTTCGATCCCATCCTCGAAGGCAAGCGCGCGGGCGGCATGGAGGTGCTGGAGCGCGCGCCGGTCGTCGACGTCGGTCAGGTCGGCGGCGCGAAGCCCGCGCCTGCCGCTGCGCCTCCTCCCGCGAAGACCCCCGCGGCAGCCACGAAGGTCCACGTGACGCTGCACGTCCTGCGAAGTCTCTCGGGAGGCCCCGAGCGCTACGATCCCCCGGGCGAGTCGATCGTCATCGGCTCGATGGGCGCGGTGTCGCTCGCAGGAGAGCGCTTCTGCCACCCGCAAGAGGCGGCGCTCACGTGGGAGGGCGGGAAGCTCTTTCTCGATGATCTCGAGGGCGGCAACGGCGTCTTCATCCGGATCCGGACGCGCGTGGCGATCGCAATCGGCGACGAGTTCGTATGCGGCGATCAGCTCTTGCGCATCGAGGCCAACAGCGACGTCGACGATGGACCCGGCGCGGGGCCGACCTACTACTTGGCGTCGCCGCGCGGCCCGTCGGCGTTTCGCGTCTTGCAGATTTTCGAGGGCGGCGGCGTCGGAGGATGCGCGCTCGCGCGCGGGAGCTTGCTCCAGATCGGCGCGGGCATCGAGTTCGCGAACGATCTGGTGCTGCGCGGTGACCCCGTCGTCGCCAAGTACCATTGCGTCATCGAGGAGCAGGCGGAGTCGTACGTGCTCACGGATCTCGGCGCACGGAGCGGCGTCTTCGTTCGCATCAAGGGCCGCCAAGCCCTCGTCCACGACGACGAGCTACTCGTCGGCCGCACGCGGCTGCGCGTCGATCTCGAGCGCGCCGGCAGCGCGTTACGTTGAGCGCACGGCGACGCATCCCCGACTGGGAAGAGGCCGGCCAGTCGCTCGAGGGCGAGAAGGTCTCGCTGCCCTGAGCCGGTGTCATCCGCACGTCGGGTTCATCTTCGCTCGTCGTTCGCCGTCGCCGGTCTTCGTGGACACCGCTCCCGCGGGCCAGAGTCGCTCGGCGTTTCGCGAAGCTCGTTGAATCGATACTCCCGCACGACGAGCGGCGACCACTGCGCGACGTCGACCTCGAGCTCGATTCGCCCGCGCTCGCAGTCCGCCGTCCAGTGCCCATTCGCGAAGCCGTTGCCTACTTCCAAGTCGTCGCGCGCGTGGCACGCGCCGTGGCTCGTAATCATCTTCGCCCAGTCCGCCCGCGACGGCGTGTTCGAAATCGCGTCGAACACGAGCGGCGCGAAGAGGCGCTCCGCGTCGGCCGCGTCCCACTTCGCCAGCAAGCGATCGAGCCGCGCCTTCGCCTCCCGGAGCGCCGGCGCCGGCTTCACCTTTCGCCCCTCGAGCCCGCCTTTGTGCCCGAGGATGCGGAGGGCCGGCTCGAGCGTGTCGAACAGGCCGAGGTCGCCCACGTTCCATAGCGCCACGAGCCCCACTTGCGTTCCGGGCACGAACACCATGAAGCCGGCGTAGCCGTCCTCTTCGCCGCCGCCCTTCATGACGACCTTTTCGAAGTCGCAGTTGCTGAAAATCTCCCACCCCAGGCCCTGCGAATGCACGCGCAGCTCTGCGAGCCACGGCGAATCCGGATCCGGTGTCCGAACGCGGCCCGGGCCGGTGAAGCTCGGAAGGTGCATCTCGCGCAGCGACGCGCGACGAACCGGGCCGTCATCCGGTCGATCGCGCCTTTCCCATGCGGACAGCTGCATCGCCACGAACCGCGCGAGATCGCGCACCGACGAGTAGGCGCCACCGGCCGGGACCGCCGCGCCGATGCGCCAGTTCTTCGGGCTCGTGCGCGCGCCCTCGGGTCCGGCATACCCCTTCGCGAAGTGCTCGCGCGGGACGTCCTCCTCGTTCCACACCGACGCCGTCATCCCCAGCGGACGGAAGATCCGTTCCGTCACGTACTTCCGATACGGCATCCCCGAGACGCTGGCGGCGATGAGCCCCGCGGCGATGATCCCCGCGTTCGAGTAGTTGTTGCCGGCGCCGGTGGTCAGTACGAGCGCCTGGTTCGGGTAGGTACGCCGCACCTCGGCCTCGGTGATCTCGTGCCCCTCGTCAGTGAAGCTGTACGGCCCCCACTCGGGGAGCCCCGACGAGTGGGTGAGGAGATTCCAGATCGTCATGCGCGGGGCGTCGCGGCGCATGTACACGGCGTCGGACAGCTCCGGGAGGTAGCGCTCCGCGGGATCCCCGAGCGCGAGCTTGCCGGCGTCGCGAAGCTGCATGATCGCGGTGGCGGCGAGCGTCTTGCCCATGGAGCCGATGCGGAGAACGCTGTCGGCGTCGATGGGCGCGCGCGCCTCCACGTCGCGCAAGCCGTAGCCTCTCGACCACGCGAGGTCGCCGTCGACGACGACGCCGACCGCCAAGCCCGGAACCTTCGCCTTGGTCTGCTCGCGCGCGAAGTAGGCGTCGAGCTCGGGGAAGGTCGCCTCGATCTTGGCGCGGCGGGCGGAGTCCGTGAACTCGAGCTCGGGGATCGGTGGGTCGACGAAGCGCTGCGGTCGCGTCGCCAATGGCGCCGGGCTGGCGGCGCATGACATCGTGAGCGCGGCGAGCGCGAGCAGATGGTGCGGCCGCATCACGACCACGCTCCGCGCGAGGCGACAGGCCGCGCGGTCCACGTCTCTTCGATCGCCGAGGTCCAGAGCTCGCCCGTGTCGTCGAGACGCCCGCGGAGGATCAGCGTGAGGTCCGTGGTGCCGCCGTCCTTCTCGCGCCGACTGCCCCTGGCCGACGCAGTGAACGCTCGGTCGCCCGCATCGATGCGGTACTGGAAGAAGATGGGGTGGTCCATCGTGAAGAGGATGCTGCGCCAGCCCGGATCGGATCGGAACTGCTCGACGGCTTGGAGGCGCTCGCCGGGGGCCGGAACCGTCGGGGGCGTCGGTGCCGCGCTCGAGCACAGAGTCGGCGTGCCCTTGCGGACGCTCTCGGCGTACGCGGTCGCGACGTCGCGTCCGATCTGCCTGAGCGCATACCGCGCCTCGGTCGCCCAGTTGTTCTTGTCCATCGCCTCGAGGTACGGCGCGCTGCGGCACCGCTCGACGAGCTCGGCGGGGGCGCCGCGGGGAGGCGGCTCCACCAACGCCCAGCCACAAGAGTCGCCGTCGCACGTCAAGACGCCCGCCGACGCGCACGCCCAGAGATCTTGGAGCGTCACGCGCGGCGCGGCATCGCCCCGAGGGCCCGAATACGCCCCGATCGCGACGGTCGTCAGGGCCTGCACTGCCGGCGTTGGTGTGCGCGATCGGCCTGCGTCGAGGCGACTCGCTGCGGCGCGCCGGTTGATACCGAGATCGTTCGCCAGCTCGCGGATGCGCGCCTTGCGCTTGTTCGTCATCGGGCTTCTCCTGGATCTGGCGTCGTCCCACACACGCGCCGAGAACCGAGAATCCGATACCGTCTGGCGAGACTGCGCCCCGCTTGGCTTCGAGTGTGGCCCCTGTGTGGGTGAGGCCGGACGAAGCGTCCACCGAAACGGTCGGCGGTTTGTCTAGCCTAGAAGCTCGCCGTGCTCTGTCAAGCGCGGACTCGGCGCCTTCACCTCGGATCGAAGGGCAAACCTCAGGGGGCGGCCAACTCTCCCAGCAGCGTGGGGATCAGCTCCGAGACCGTCGGATGAATCGGCACCGCGCGCTGCAGCGTCGTGTACGGCAGCTTCGCGTTCATGACGTCGAGGATTCCGTGGATGGCCTCGTCTCCGCCGACGCCGAGGATCGCGGCGCCGAGGATGCGCTGGCTCTCCGCGTCCACGACCACCTTCATGAAGCCCTGCGTCTCGCCCTTCTCGATCGCGCGACCCACGCGCGTCATCGGACGCTTTCCGACGCGGATCGTGTGACCGGCCGCGAGGGCGTCGCGCTCGGTGAGGCCGACGCGGCCGAGGGGCGGATCGATGTAGAGTGCATATCCAAGAAGCCGGTCGCTCACGCGGCGCGATTCGCCGTCGAGGAGATTGGCGGCGACGATCTCGAAGTCGTTGTAGGCGGTATGGGTTCCGCGGCGCGTCGGGCGAGGTGCGCGGCGTAGGCGCTCGCGACGAGCGTCTTGGTCGGCATGCATCCTGTGTTGACGCAGGTGCCGCCGAACCGTTTCCGCTCGACGAGGGCCACGGTCAGGCCTTTCGCGGTGAGGCGCTCGGCGAGAGGGGGCCCTGCCTGTCCGGCGCCGAGGATGATCGCGTCGTACCGCGCCGATTTTCCCATGGCGCTTCTCTTATGTCGTCGCGCCGATGGTGTCGACGCGGCGGAGTGTCTCTTGACGCCGCTGCGCACGCAGCGAACTCTGGACACGATGGCGAACACGGAGTCGGAACCCGCCGAAGGCTCGGCGATGACGCGCGACGAGCTCGTGGCGATGGTCGCAAACGCGCACAAGGGCTCGGTGTACGGGGAGGCGCAGATCGCGGGCCAAACGCTGGCCGCGCAATCGAAGCTGCCGAAGCTCGTCGCCGAGAACCTTGGGGCGGGCTTCGGGCAGTGGAATTTTTTCCCCGAGGCGGCGGAGATCGTCGCGTTCGCGCTCGCCTACGTTCCCCCTTCGACGGCCGAAGATCTATGGGCGCTGGCGCGCTCCTGGGCGGTGGACGACGCGGCCGCGCGCCCCACGCTGATGAACCTCGTGGGAAGGGAGATCGTTCAGCACGAGCTCCGTCGAATCGACGTACCCGCGCTGCGAGAGGTCGTCGACGAGGTTCGGCCGAAGAAAGCGCGAGCGCTGCGAGAGGCCGCCGGGCTCGCTGTGCCGGTCTCACCCGCCGCGAAAAGCGAGCCGAAGCGCAGGACCGCCGTGGCTCCGGCCGCCGCCCCAGTCGGCGCGCCTGCCGCAGCTCCCGCCGCCGCCCCAGCCACCGCAGCCGCCATCGCAGCAGCCACCGCGCCATCCGCAGCTCCGGCCGCCGCCCCCGCGCCGACCGCCAAGAGCTCGACTCCATCGCGCATGCCGAAGCCCGTGTTCAGGCCGCCGCCGAAGCCCGAGCCCGCGGCGCCCGCGAAGAGAGTCGTTCATCCCAAATTCGGGGAAGGCGTGATCGTGTCACAGGCGGGTGAAGGTCCCGACGCGAAGCTGACCATCGCGTTCGCGGAGGGCGCGAAGACGATGCTCGCACGCTACGTCACGGAGGTGGCGGGGTGAGGGTGTGCTCCGCCTCGTCCAGGAAGACGGTCGCGGACGGCGGAATCGCGCCGGAACGCTAAAGTTCTGCAGGGCGCGGCCGTTCCTGTAGGTGCGACCCGTGGCTAGCGAACAACCCGATCGAACCTCGACGCGGCGCGAACGGGGGAGAAATGACACCCTTACGAGGATGTCTGCCCCCGAGTTCGTGGTGCCACCGCCGCTGTCGAAGGCGGACACGCCGCTGGTCGACGCGGTTCGCGGCTTCGTGTTCTCGAGCGGACGTCGGTGGATGGAGCAGCAGGGGCTGACAGAGCGATTCCGGGCGCTCCTGCCTCCCGATCTGGAGCTCGCGTGGGGCGGCATGACGACCGACGAGTGGATCCCGCTCGATCTGGCGCTCCGCGCCTACGCCGCGTGCGACGCGCTGAACCTCTCGGCCGCCGAGCAGATCGATCTCGGCCGCTTCGTCTCGCAGGCGAACAACGGCGTCCTCGTCTCCACGATGGTGCGCCTGGTCGGAAAGCTCGGCGCGACGCCCTGGACCGCGCTTCGTCACGTCGATCGCATGTGGCGCCGCTCCAATCGCGGCGGCGCCGTCGCCGTCTACAAGCTGGGTGAGCGTGCAGCCCGTCTCGACGTGTGGAAATGCCCTCTCGCGGGCTCGCCGTTCTTCGTGACGAGCATGCGCGGCGCGATCGGCGCGGGCATGGAGGCCTTCTGCGCGCGGCCGATCCTCTCCGACGTCCCCGGCTCGGTAACGGCGGACGGATTCGCGATGAAGCTGACCTGGTGAGCTCCGTGCACGGCGTCACGCGGGGAGCTCCGTCCGCGGCGTCAGAGCGCACGTCACCCAGAGGGCTCCGGGCAGAGCGACGCTGCGCGGCAGGCGTCGACGTGGGCGATCCCCGTTCCGCCTTCGATCGATGCGATCAGTCTTCTTCGTCGGACACGCCGCCGAGGAGGCGGGCGAGCGTCTTGCGGTCGACGCCGAGTCGCTCCGCGGTGAGCATTCGCCGGCCACCGAGCTGATCGATGGCCCAGCGCGCGTAGCGCCGCTCCATTTCGTAGAGCGGCATCACGGCGCCGTCGAAGACCGTGCGATCGGCGCCGCCGCCCTTCGCCCCGACCGTCGATGGCAGCTCGGACGCCGCCACCTCGGGTCCGCGTGCGAGGAGCACGGCGCGCTCGATCGTGTTCTCGAGCTCGCGAACGTTGCCGGGCCAGGTGTGGGCGAGCATGCGCTCGAGCGCCTCCGCCCCGAAGCGCGTCACCGGGCTCTCGGGGTGCCGCGCCTTCGCCTGCGCGAGCATGTGGCCGATGAGCGGCGGCAGGTCGTCGCGCCGCTGCCGCAGCGGCGGCAGCTCGATCGTTACGACCTCGAGCCGGAAGAGGAGATCCTCGCGAAAGGCCCCCTCGCGGACGCGGGCGCGCAAGTCGCGGTGGGTGGCGGCGACGATGCGCGCGTCGACGGCCCGCTCCTTGTCGGAGCCCACGGCCCGGACGACGCCGCGCTCGAGGACGTGAAGCAACTTCGCCTGGACGGCGGGCGGCATCTCACCGATCTCGTCGAGGAACAGCGTCCCGCCCGACGCCTCCTCGAACAGGCCGCGACGGCTTGACGTCGCGCCGGTGAACGCGCCCTTCACGTGGCCGAAGAGCTCGCTCTCGAGCAGGTTCTCGGGAACCGACGCGCAGTTCACCATGACGAACGCGTGGCTCGCGCGCGTCCCCGACGCGTGGATCGCGCGCGCGACGAGGCCTTTTCCGGTCCCGGTCTCGCCGAGCAGGAGAACGGGCGCGATGGCGTCGGCGACACGCTCGGCGAGATCGCACACCTCACGCATGGCGTCGCTGCGACCGATGATGGATGACGTGGCGAACTGTTCGCGGAGCGCGCGGCGGAGGACGGCGGCCTCGCGGCGCAAGCGAGCTTCGCCGAGCGCCTTGTCGAGGAAGAGCGCGAGCTCGTCGGCCTTGAACGGCTTCGTGAGGTAGTGGTACGCGCCGCGCCGGATCGACTCGACGGCGGTCTCGACCGCGCTGTACGCGGTCATGACGATGACCGGCCTGTCCGGCGCGACCTGCCGCGACACCGCCAGGAGATCGAGCCCGTCGGTGCCAGGCATGCGAAGGTCGGTGACGAGGGCGTCGAAATCCTCGTTCGGGATGCGCTTCGCCGCCTCTTTTCCCGAGCCGATCGCGAACGCGTCGAAGTCCCGATCGACGAGGCCGTCGCGCAGAGTCTCTGCGAGCGCGAGATCGTCGTCGACGACCATGACGCGCGGCTTTCTTTTCGGCTCAAGCATGCGAGGCCTCTCGGACGGCGTCCATCTCGACGGTGGCGCGCGTGCCACCGGCGCGGCCACGCGGGCTGAGCGTCAGCTCGCCGTGGTGGTGCTTCACGATCTCGTTCGCGATCGCGAGGCCGAGGCCCGTCCCCTCCCCTTCTGCTTTGGTCGTGAAGAACGGCTCGACGGCCTGGCGCGCGCTCTCGGCTGTGATGCCCGCGCCGTCGTCGTTGACCACGAAGGCCACGCGCTCGCCGTCGCTGGTGACCGCGAGGTCGACGTGGCCTCCCGCCTTGCACGCGTCGCAGGCGTTGAGGAGCAGGTTCACGAGGACTTGCTCGAACAGACGCGGGTCGCACGCGATGCTCGGCAGACCTCCGTCGAGGTGCGCGGCGAGGTGGACCTCCGCCTTGGTGAACCGATGCGCGACGAGCTCCAGCGCCGTTTCCACGAGCCTCTTCGGCTGCACGTGCTCGAGCGTCGGAGTACCGCCTCGCGCGAGGCCTAGGAATGCGCGGATGATCAGGGTGATGCGCTCGGCTTGCTCGGTGATGACCTCGACGGCGCGCTTGGCGCGTTCGTCGCCCTGGACCTTTGGCAAGAGCTGCTCCGCGCGGCCGACGATGACGCCGAGCGGCGTCGAGACCTCGTGCGCGATGCCTGTGGCGAGCGCGCCCAAGGTGGCGAGCTTGTCGGCGCGGACCAACCGCTCGTCGCGCAGCTTCATCGCGTCGGCCGTGGCGAGGTCGCGCGTCAGCTCGAGCTCCTTGCGCTGCATACGCCGCGCGACGGTGCCGAACGCCAGGACGAGGCCCGACGCGAGCGAGAAGCCGAGGACGAGCCGCCACTGCGCCCGGACCTCGCGGTCGCGCTCACGCAGCGCCGTCGCGACGACCGTGACGCCCCAAGTGCCCATCGCCCCGGCGTCGACCGTCGCGACGCCCGCCATCGCGGTACGCGCGGGGAGACCGAGCGCGGCGGCTTCCGGACGTCCAAGGCGAACCCACGTCGCATTTCGCGCGAGAGCACCATCGAGCACCGGGGCAGGCGCCGCGCCGGGCGCGACGGCCACGAACCCGTCGCGATCCGGCCTCTTGATGAACACCACGATCGCGCCGGGCTCACCGAGCGCGGTGGCCATCGCGCTCAAGTAGACCATCGGAAGCGTGATCTCGAGCACGCGGTCGCCGTCGAGTGGGATCGCGCGCTGGAACTGCTGCGGCTCCTGCGGCGTGGAGGGCTCCGACGTGCGACGTACGCGCGCGGTCATGCCGGCGGGAAGAACCGTCTCGGGCTTGCTCGCGACGGCGCGCGCCATCCCCTCCGCCTCGCCGAGGCGAGCCGCGAGTACCGACGCCACGCTGCGCGCCGTGCTCGCTTGCTCCTGCGCGAAGTCCTCGAGCGCGAGGGCCGACTCGCGCTGCTCGTCCCAAAGTGCGACGGCACCGAGCGCGACGATCGCCAGCACCATCCAAAGCAAGATCGAGGAGCCCTTTGCCGTCATGCTGACGCGAAAGGTGGCCTTGGTCGCGACCTGCTGTCCATGGGGATGGTGCAGAGTCAGGTCCATGCGCGCAACGAACAGCAACATTTGGACCGCGGCAAGAACGCGGGAGTTTCCGAAGTTTCGGAGCTCGAACCCTCCCGCACCGATCGGGAAATTTTCCCGATCGCCGGGAAATTCTCCCCGTCCTCGCGGCGCCGCATTCGCTGTTTTTTGGGAGAATTTGGCTGGTACGGTTTCTGCGTAAGCGCGAAGACCGATGGTGCTCCACCACGCGCTGCCCCGTCCGCTGCTGACAACCGTGGGCCTGCTCTTCTTCTTCTTCTCCTTCTTCTTTGGCGCGGAGCCGAGGGCTCTCGCACAGACGGCCGAGGTGGCCGCACCCGGACCGCGCGCCGTCACGTTGCCCGAGGCGCTCGCGTACGCGAGGGGTCACCAGCCGCTCATCCGCGCGGCGCTCGCACGCGTCACACGGGAACGCGCGGAGGCCGACGTGCCGCGAGGGCAGTGGCTGCCGACGGTGGGGGCGACGGCGCAGATCTTCGCGGCGACGGCGAACAACACGACCGGCACCTACGTAAACCCCGGGTCGATGGACATCAGTCGCATCGGCGGCACGCGATCGGTGTCGGCGGCCAACGCCACGTTCTCACCTTATGCTTCCACGCTCGTCGGTGTCGGGCTCACCCAGCAGCTCTTCGACTTCGGGCGCATCGCCGCGCAGACGGCCGCCGCGGACGCGCTCGTCGAGGTGCGGCAGCGCGACGCCGAGGCCGAGCGTCTCGACGTGGAGCTCGGCGTCGAGGAGGCGTTCTTCGCCGTTCACGCCGCCAAGGAGATCCTGAAGTCGTCGGAGGACGCGTTCACGCGCGCGACCGTGCACCGCGACCTGGCGCGCGCAGGCGTGCAGGCTGGACTTCGTTCCCCGATCGAGCTGACGCGCGCCGAGGCCGACCTGCAGCGGTTCGACATTGGCCGCATCCGCGCCAGTGGCGGGCTCACCATCGCGCGTGCTGTCCTCGCAGCGTCCGTGGGGGCGACGGAGCCGTCCCTCGACGTCGCGGGTCCCGCTCCCGCGCCCGCCGAAATGCCGGCGCTCGCGAACGCGGTGGCGCAGGCAAAGGCGCGCGACCCGCAGCTGCTCGAGGCGATCGCAATGCTCAAGGCGCAGGAGGAGCGCACGCGCGCGATCGGCGCGGAGATGCGCCCGGATCTTCTCCTCAGTGGAACCCTCACCGGACGGGCGGGCGGCGCGCCGCCGTCGGGAAACGGCGACAGGGCGGACGCCGCAGGTCTCCTCCCGAGCGTGCCCAACTGGGGTGTGGGGCTGATCCTGAGCTGGCCGTTCTTCGACGGCGTCATCGCCGCGCGCCGCGACGCCGCGCGGGCCGGCGAGGAGGTCCGCAAGGAAGAGATCGAGGTCGCGCGGCAGCAGCTGAGCGCGACGATCGGGCGCGCGTACGTGACCGTCAACGTCGCGCGCGACGCGCTGCCGGGCCTCCAGCGATCCGTCGAGGCGGCGATCGCGAACTACAGCCAAGCCGACGCGCGCTTCAAGGCGGGCCTCGGCACCAGCGTCGAGCTGGCGGACGCCGAGGCGCTGCGTACGTCCGCCGACATTCAACTTGCCCTGGGAGTCTTCGAGCTCGCCAGGGCGCGCGCGGCGTTCGGGCGCGCGATCGTGGAAGGACTGACCAAGTGACCGTCGCCCCCGAGAACGAAATGGCCGCGCACACCGACCCTACGATCCCGCCGCCGAGGCGCGCCATCGTTCCCATCGTCATCGGCGGCGCCGTCGCCGCGGTGCTCGCCCTCGGCGCGTTCATGATGTTCCGTGCGGACTCGAAGACGAACAAGGTCGCGCTCTCGTCGAGCGCCAAGCCGGTCACGGTCGTACTCGCCAAAGCGTCGACCTTTCGCCCCTCGCGCACGTACGTCGGGACGCTCGAGCCTTGGGTGCAGGCGAGCATCGGGCCGCAGCTCGTGTCCGCGTACGTGGACACCGTGCTGGTCCGCCCTGGCGCCGTGGTCAAGCGCGGCGAGGTCCTCGCGACGCTCGACTGCCGCAACGCCGGCGCCGCGCAGCAAGCCGTCGCCAGCCAGGCGCGCGCGATCGACGCTCGCCAGAAAGCGCTCGCGAACGAGTCCGCGCGTACGCAGGGCCTGCTCGACGGCGGATTCGTATCGCCCAACGAGGCCGAGCAGAAAAGCGCGCAGAGCGCGGCGGGGCTGGCCGAGCTCGAGGCGACGAAGGCCAAGCTCTCGTCGACCGTCCTCGAGGTGAACGACTGCATCTTGCGCTCTCCGTTCGACGGCGAGGTCTCGCGGCGCGCGATCGACCCTGGCGCCTTCGTGCGACCAGGCGCGTCCATCGTCAGCGTCATCGACAGGAGCACGATTCGACTCACCGCCGACGCTCCCGAGACCGACTTCGACGTCGTCTCGCCGACCACCAAGGTCACCCTCCGTGTCTTCGCCACGAACAAGGAGCTCGCCGGCGTGATCACGCGCCGCACGCCCGCCGCCGATCTGACGACTCGCACCGTACACTTCGAGATCGACATCCTCGATCCGAAGCGCGAAATCCCCGTCGGCACGACCGGCGAGGTTCGCATCTCCGTCGGCGAGCCCGTCGCAGCGGCCGAGATTCCCCTGTACGCGGCGACGCTGCGCGGCGCGAAGGCTACGGTCTTCGTCGTCGAGGGCGACATCGCCCACTCCAGGACGCTTGCGGTGAAGGGTGAGTCGGGAGGGAGCCTCTTCCTCGATCCCGCGCTCGCGGTAGGCGCCCGCGTCGTTACGGAAGGGCGCGCGCTCCTCTCCGACGGCGACCGCGTGAGCGCGAAGGAAGCCGAAGCGCCGATCCCGTCGGTCTCCTCGGCCGCGCCACCTGACCCCTCCGAGCAGCCCAAGGCGGGGCCACAATGACCGGCCTCTCACTCCGCAACCCCATCGCGGTGCTGATGCTCTGCATCGCGATGATGGTGTTCGCCGGCGTCGTGACACCGCGCATGAGCGTCGACACGTTCCCCGAGCTCACGCCGCCGGTGCTCGTCGTCGGCACGATGGCACCGGGGCTCGGCCCCAAGGACGTCGAGAAGACGCTCACGTGGCGCATCGAGAAGTACGTGAGCGCGACGCCGGGCGTCGAGCACGTCGAGAGCACGTCGCGAAACAACCTGTCCATCGTCTACGTGTGGCTCAAATGGGGCACCGATCTCAACGCCGCGCAGACGCTCGTCCAGCAGCAGGTGGCGTTCGCGATGAGCGCGGTGCCCAAGTCGCTCGGCGTCCTGCCACCCTTCGTGCTCCAGTACGATCCGTCGAACGCGCCGGTCGTGCAGGTCGCCGTGACCGGCGGCGGCTTGTCGGGTCCGCAGCTCTACGACTACGCGCTCAACACCATCGAGCCCGTCCTCGAGGGAATCCCCGGGGTCGCGAGCGCGTCGATCAATGGAGGGCGGCAGCGGCAGATCAACGTCGTCGTCGACCCGGTGAAGGCGCAGGCACGCGGCATCACCTCGACCGACGTCGCCAACGCCGTGCATCAGAGCAACGCGCTGCTTCCATCGGGCGAGTTCATTTCGCCGCGCTTCGACGCCAACGTCTACACGAACGCCGTGCCACAGCGCGTCAAGTCCATCGGAGACGCGGTCATCAAGACACACGGCGGGGCGGCGGTCCTCATACGCGACGTCGCGCGCGTCGACGACGGCGGGGTCCCCGAGACGCAGGCCGTGGCGGTCGGCGGGCAGAACGCCGTGTACCTCAATGTGCTGCGCGTTCCCGGCGGCAACACGCTCGAAATCGTCGACTCCGTAAAGAAGGCGGTCGGCAACTTGAAGGACCTGCCGCCGGGACTCCGCGTCGTACCCGTCTTCGATCAATCCACGTTCGTTCGCACAAGCTACGAAGGGCTGCGGCGAGAGCTGGTCCAAGCGCTGGGGCTCATCGCGATCGTCATCCTGATCTTCCTGCAGAGCCTTCGCGGGACCGTCATCGTCGCGGTCGCCATCCCCCTGTCGTTCGCGATCACGCTGATCGTGCTCTACGCGTCGGGGCAGACGCTGAACGCGTTCACGCTCGGCGGCCTCACGCTCGCGATGGGGCGCTTGGTCGACGACGCGGTCGTCGTGCTCGAGTCGATCCACCGACACCAGCGCATGGGGCACGGCCGCTTCAAGGCGGCGCTGGAGGGTACCAACGCGGTCGCTCTCCCTGTCTTGGCGTCGACGCTCACGACGATCGCCGTGCTCCTCCCGGTGCTGCTCCTCACCGGCCTCGCGAAGAAGCTCTTCGCCCCGCTTGCGCTGACGGTCGCGGTGGCGATGATCGCGTCGTATTTCGTCAGCATTTGTGTCACGCCGGTCGCGTGCCGTTACTTCTTGGTCCACTCGGAGCACGGCCCCATCGGCAAGCGCGTCGAGCAAGCGATCGACTGGCTCGCGGAGCGCTACGCGAGCACGCTCCGGCTCGTCCTTCCGTTTCGCTTCGCTGTCCTCGCCGCGTCGGTCGTGCTGGTCGCAGCGAGCGGGTGGACGGCAGCACGGCTGCCGAGCACGTTCTTTCCCGAAATCGACGAGTCGATGGAGCGCATCTACGTACGCGTCGCCCCCGGCACATCGCTCGAGGAGTCGTCGCGTCGCATCAACGAAATGGGCCACACGCTCGAGATGGAGCTGCCCAAAGACACCGTCACGCTCGTCCTCACGAACGTGGGCTCCCCCAACAACGCCCGTAGCGCCATGACGAGCCCCAACTGGGGGCCCCACATGGGGTTCATTCGCCTCGCGCTCGTGGACCCGGACAAGCGCAAGCTCTCGCAGCGGCAGCTCGCCGACCAAATCCGCGGGATCTTGAATCGGCACTACCCCGGCGTCGAGTTCTTGCAGTGGCCAGGCGGACTCGTCGCCAGCGTGTTCGCGAACGGCTACATCGCGCCGGTCGTCGTGGAGGTGCGCGGCGACAACTTGGACGAGCTCGACGCGCAGGCCAAGGCCGTCGCCGAGGTCGCGCGAACGGTGCCTGGCGTGCGGGACGTTCGGCCCTCGCTCCAGATGAGCTACCCGGAGATCCGCGTCGAGACCGACCGTCAGAAGGCGGGGCTGGTGGGCGTCTCCGCGAGGGACGCGGCGCAAACGACGCTGGAGGCCACGCTCGGCAACATCAACACGCCGAGCGTGTGGATCGACCCGAACAACGGGCAGTCCTATTACGTGGTCACTCAGTACGATGGCGCGCAGGTGCCCGACCTCAACGCGCTGGCGCAGCTGCCGGTGCGGATCGGCGACAACGGCAAGGCGATTCGCCTCGGCGCCTATGGCGACGTGCGGCGGTCCGTCGGGCCCATCGGCGTCGAGCGAAACCAGCTCCAGCGCGCGGCGCACGTGTTCATGCAGACCGAGGGGCGCGACATCGGCTCCGTCGCCGCCGACCTGGAGAAGGCGCTCGAGGCCGATCCGCGCACGCGGAGCATCCACTTCAACTTCGTCGGCCAAGTGCAGCTGATGCGGTCGACGTTCTCCGGCCTCGGCGTCGCGCTCGGCCTCGCGGTGATGGTCGTCTTCATGATCATGGCGTCGCAGTTCAAGTCGGTGCGCCTGCCGTTCGTCATGCTCTTCACGATCCCGGTGTCGCTCGTCGGCATCGTCCTCGCGCTGATGGCGGCGGGTCAGGGGTTCTCGATCACGGCGCTGATGGGCATCCTGATGGTGATTGGGATCGCGGTCTCCAACGGCATCCTGCTGGTCGACGACGCGAACCGGCGGCTCATCGCGGGGGCGAGCAAGGCGGAGGCGATCGTCGCAGCGGCGCGCTCTCGCTTCGTGCCGATCGCGATGACGAGCCTCGCGACCATCATCGGCCTCATTCCGACGGCGATGGGGCTCGAGCATGGGTCCGAGGCGAACCAGCCCCTCGCGCTCGCGGTGGTCGGCGGCCTCACGTCGTCCACCGTGCTCTCGCTCTTCCTCGTGCCGGTGATGTTCCTCTTCTTCGCCAAGGTCGGCCCTCAGGAGGACGCCGAAGCGAGCCCGAGCTTGCGCGGGCCGCTCGAGGAGGTCCTCCAATGATACGCAGGATCGTCGTGGCGCTCGACGCGTCGGAGCGCGCGCGCGGAGTGTTCGACGCGGCGTCCGAGGTCGCGCGCCGCTTCGCCGCGCGGATCTGGGTGGTGAGGGTCATCCCGTTCGCCCAAGAGTTCCCCGCCGCCGCGCACGTCGAGGCGAGCGATCCGCTGCCGGCGCACCTCGAACGGCTCGCGATCCAGGACCTGCAGACCTTCATCGACGGGCTGATGGAGGTCGACGTGGCCCCACCGCTCGTGCGAGTCGGCCAGCCGTGGCGCGCGATCATCGCGGTGGCCGCCGAGCTGGACGCGGACCTGATCGTGCTCGGCAGTCACGGCTACCACGGGCTCGATCGGGTGCTCGGCACGACCGCGGCGAAGGTCGCGAACCTGGCCCAGTGCCACGTGTTCGTGGTCCACAACCGTGAGCAAGCGCCGGGGAACGTCGTGGCGTTTCGGCCGAAGGGGGGAACATGACTCGCTCATTTCTCGTGGTGTTGACCATCACTTCTCTCGCATCTGCGATCGGCTGTTCGACCGCAACGCTCACTCCGGCGGCGCAGGTCGACTCGGGGCCGCCGGCGTGCACCTCCGAACCGCAGCTCGCCTGCGACGCAGGCGCGCCGGTAGCGTCGCCTACGTCGTGTCTGGCCGATCCGAACGCGAGCGGTTGGGCCGGGCACATCCCCGCGGACGCCGGTTACCCCCTCGGCTGCGCCGCCTACTTCGCCGCGGCGGACTGCTCGAATTTGGGAAGGTGCGTCTGCTTGCTCGACGCGGACGCCGGTCACGCCGCGTGGAGCTGCCCCCAATGAAGCGCCTCGTCGGAGGCCACGTGCCGGACGGTTACTCCGCGCGTCGCACGAGCGTTTCGGTCATTCGCGCCGCGACGACTATCCCCGAGCCGAACGTGATCGCCGCGACCAGCCACATCGCCGACGGCAACCCCATCGCGTCCGCAGTCACGCCGGCGATTACCGCACCGAAGGCGTAGCCGAGGTCCCGCCACAGGCGATATACGCCGACCGACGACGCGCGCCACGAAGGATGGGCGACGTCGCCGATCGCGGCGAGCAAGGTCGGGTACACCATCGCGGTGCCGACCCCGAGCAGCGCGCCGCCCGTCGCGAAGCCTGCGAAGCCGGCCGAGTGGATCACCACCACGATGCCCGCCGCCTGGACCCACATCCCGGAGGCGATGAGCCACTTGCGCCCGAGGCGATCGGACAAAGCGCCCGTGACGAGCTGACCGATGCCCCACGTGGCCGGGTAGATGGCGGCGAGCACTCCGATATCGGCGAGTGGCACGCGCGCGGCGGCGAAGACGAGCGGGAAGAGCCCCCACGCCATTCCGTCGTTCAGGTTGTTGACGAGGCCGGCCTGGCTGACGCTCGACAGGTTCCGATCGAAGAGCGTCGTCCGCCAGAAGATCTCGCGCTGCGTGGGGCTTCCCTGCGGCGGGAGCTCACCGTGCTCCTTGGTTTCCTGCGCGACGTGGTGCTTCGTCTCACGAACGGCGAGTGCCGAGAGCGCGAGCCCGATCGCGACGAACGCGACGCCGAGCGCGAACGGATAGGGCCGCAGACCGTAGCGCGCCGCGACTACGCCGGTCGCGAGCGCCGAGGCCGCGACGGCGAGGTAGCCGGCGAACTCGTTCAATCCCATCGCGAGCCCGCGATTCTTCGCGCCGGCGAGATCGATCTTCATGATCACGGTCGTGGACCACGTGAGCCCCTGGCTGACGCCGAGCAGCACGTTCGCGAAGAGCACCCACGACCAGCTCGGCGCCCACATCAAGAGGAACGGAACCGGCGCGGCCACGAGCCACCCGCCGACGAGCACATGCTTGCGACCGAAGCGGTCGGAGAGTCGGCCCGCGAGGTAGTTGGTCAGCGCCTTCGTGACGCCGAAGACGACGATGAACGAGAGCACCGCGGCGCGCGCGGCGAGATGGAAGTCGTGCTCGGCGAGGGCCGGGAGGATGCTCCGCTCCATCCCGACCATCGCGCCGACGAACGCGTTGACGACGACGAGCAGGGAAAACTGCGCGAGGTTCGCGCGCAGACCGAGACGGAGGGCGGGCGTTTCAGCTCCAGAGACGCCGCGCCGCGCCGTCGAGGAGCGCCCGCGCAGAAGCGGCCGTGGGGAGCCCCGCGGTGGCGACGAGCGACGCCGGCGTCTCGGCCTCGATCTCGGCGCGCAGCGCGTCGACCGCCTTCGCCTTCGCCTCCGCGACTCGCGCGCGTCCAGCGGCGTCGAGGCGAGCGGACGCCCACTCTGCCACGGCCCACGCCAGCGCGGCGTGACGCGTCTCGTCGTCCGCGATCGTCGCCATTTCGGCCCGAATCTCGGGATCGGCCGCGTGCTCGGCTTGGTGCGCCGCCAGGAGCGCGCCGAACGTCTCGCGCACGCAGCCCTCCGCCGCGTTCTCGATCGCGAGCGCTTCGAGCGATCGAACCGCGCCCCTTCGCACCTTGGCCAGCTGCGGTGTCGCCCCGAATTTGCGGGCGATGCGAGCGGTCACGCGCGTGTGTCGGACCTCGTCCTTCGCCGAGCGCTCGGCCATCTGGACGAGCTCGCGCGGGGCGCCGTGGGCAAGGAGCTCGGCGCGGAGCGTACGGAACGCCGCGATCGACGCGCCTTCGAGGTGCGCGAGCTCCGCGAACCATGCGCCGATCTCGTCGCCGCCTCGTCCGGCCCGCGCGAAGGCGTCCATCTGTTCCGGGCGACGGCCGCCCAGGCACTTCGTGCAGTCGATCGTTACGGTGGCCGGGTTGATGATGTGGTTCGGCCCGCCGTCGATCTGCGTGCAGTTGTCGTTCGTGACGAAGCAGCCGGCGTTCGTCGGGAAGCCACAGATGGCCGCGCACTGCGAGAGGCCGAAGTAGCACCCGTTGCCCGTCGGCACGACGTTGAACGGCGCGCACCCGGTGTAGCGGAAGAAGTAGTCGCATGCTCCGTCATCGCTCGCGTCGAGGTACGAGGAACCGTCGATCTGCGGGTGCGCGGCGTCCGCGCCCTCTGCGCAGATCGGCACGCCGGAGTCGGTGTTTCCGGAGGAGCCCGACGAACCCGAGCTGCCCGACGAACCCGACGAACCCGAGCTGCCCGACGTCCCGGAAGAGCCCGACGTCCCGGAAGAGCCCGACGTCCCGGAAGAGCCCGACGTCCCCGACGTCCCGGAAGAGCCCGACGAACCGGACGAACCCGACGAACCCGAGCTGCTCGTCGTGGTGTCCCCCTGCGCGCTCGCGTCGCTGCCGGGCGCGTCGCCGCCGGACGAGGAGCTGCACGCGTAAAGCGCGGCGGCGGGTGCGCTCACGGAGAGCAGGAGGATGGAGCGGAAGGCACGCCTCAGTCGCTTCTCTTCGCCACGAATCATCGCGAAAGAATGACCGACGACCCGCACCGCGTCCAGGCATCTTCCGCATCGCGCTCGCGATGACCGACGACCCGCTGCGGCGAGTCGCAGCAGCGGCGAGCGTCGAGCTCAGGGCGAGGCCGAGGGTCGGGCGGAGGGCCCCACGCCGAAAGGGGTACGCCGAACAGGTTGCGGGCGAAAGACAGCGCTCGATCGGTGCTCATACCCTGCTGACGCAGAGCTCCGGGAAGCATTACAGGCGCGCGCCCTCGCCGCGCGGTAGGGCGTCTCCGAGCGCGATGCCCTACCGCGCGCGCCTGCGTTCCATGCCGATGCGGTCGATCTCCGCTTCGCCGCGCCGGAGCGCCTCGGCGCTCGTGTGCACCGAGTAGTACCCGAGCACCAGCGGGTGGTCGTGGGGCACCGCCGAGCCGATGACGAACGAGGTATCGCCGTCGGCGATCAGCTCGATCGGCGCGTTCGAGCGATCGAAGACCGCGAGCTCGCCGGAGGGTACGGGCGCGGGCGTGCGGAGCGTCCCCGCGTGCACGGCGACCCAGGCGACGAGGTGGCCGGGCGGCGGGCGATACGTCCAGCGATCTCCGGACTTCAGGTCGACGACCAAGTAATTGATCGGCGACGGCGCCGCGATCGGGCTCTGTGCTGCGCCGTGTCGGCCGAGAATGACGCGCGCCGGACCGTCGACGGGGACGTCGGACGGCTGCACGTAGTGGCTCGCCGACGGACCGTTCTCGAGCTCGGGCGGGAGCGCGACCCAGAGCTGGTAGCCGACGGTACGTTCGGTGGCGCTCGGCTTTCCCGTATGCCAAACGCCGTTGCCCGCGCGCATCCACTCGACGCCCCCGCGTGAGAGCGAGCCCTTGGCGCCGGTGGTCTCCTCGTAGCTCGTTCGACCTTCGAGGATTACGGTCAACGTCGCGATGCCCGAGTGAGGATGCCAGCCGAAGCCACCGCGCCCCGTCGGCTCCGACGAGAAGAAGTCCAGGAAGACGAAGGGCTTGATCAGCTCTCCCACGTCGCCAGGGGAAACGAGCCGCGTGATCGCCCCGTGCTCGTGGCCGCGCGTGCGAAAGACGATCGTGCGGATCGGGGCCGAGGTGACGTCGAGGGATGCGAGGGTCATGGTGCGTCTCTTTCTTCTTCGAACCGACGCTCGGCGGAGGTGCCGAGCTTCTTCAGGAGGCCGATGAGCGCGGCGCGCTCGGTCTTCGAGAGATCGCTCGCCGCGAGGTCGATCGCGGCCTTGTGAGCTGCGAACACCTCGCGGATCAGCGCGTCGCCGGTCGGGGTGAGTCGGACGACGCACGCGCGACGGTCGCGTGGATCGGCGGCGCGCGCGACGAGGCCGCGCTTCTCCAGACGATCCACCGCCGTCGTGATCGATCCGCTGGTGAGACCGATGCGCCGGCCGATGTCGTTCACCAGCTGCGGTCCCTTGTGGAGGAGCATCTCGAGCGTCGCGAAATCAGAGAGGCCCATTCGGGCTTCCTCCACGCTGCGCTGGGCGTGGCGCGCGAGGGCGCGGTGGGCCTTCATGAGGATGAGCCAAACGTGGGTGCCCGACGCGTCCGTCCGAGCGGACGCGGTGCGGGTGGCGGTCCTGGTGACGATCACGCTATATATCTTGGCATCAAGTGACTTGATGTCAAGATATGGTACCAGCTTTTTCGGCGCAGCTACCCCGTTGCGCGCCTCGTCAGGTGACCTTGGTGAAGGTGCGCGTTTGCATGCGGTCGATGTAGAGCGTGCCGTCGAGGTGGTCGGTCTCGTGCTGGAGAATTCGCGCGGGCCAGCCGGTGACGCGCCACGCGTGGGGCACGCCGTGCTCGTCGAGGCCCTCGATCTCGACCTCGTGGCTCCGCTCGACCAGCGCGACGAAGCCCTCCACGCTTAGGCAGCCCTCGTAGTAGCTCGCCTTGCGGTCGCCGAGGAGGCGCAGCACCGGGTTGAAGAAGACCTTGAGCGGTACGGGCACCCGGCCGCGCTCCTCGAGGTCGACGGGGTTGGCCCGCGCCATGTACTCGGCGCGATCTTCGATCACGAAGAGGCGTAGGCCCACGCCGATCTGCGGCGCCGCGAGGCCCACGCCTGGCGCGCTGCGCATCACCGCCACCATCGTCTGGACGAGGCGGCGCATCTCTTCGGTCTCGATCTCTGAAGCAGCAACGTCGGCGGCGCGTTCGCGCAAGACGTCGACGCCGACCTGCACGATGGTGGGCAGCGCCTCCTTCGAGATCTCCTCGTCGATCGCGTCACGAAGCGCCATGCGCGGAGGATATCATCGGGCGCGATGCCCACCACGCAGACGTCCGAAGCGCTCGAACGAATTCGCGGCGCCCTTCGCGCGGTCATGCACGGCAAGGACGACGTCATCGAGCTGCTCCTCGTGGGTGTGCTCGGCGCCGGCCACGTCCTGGTAGAAGACGTTCCGGGCGTAGGAAAGACGACGCTGGCCAAAGCGCTCGCGCGCGCGTTTCGCATCACGTTCACGCGCGTGCAGTTCACGCCGGATTTGCTGCCGACCGACATCCTCGGCTCGCAAGTTCTGAGCCCGCGCGACGGGACCTTCGCGTTCCACAAAGGGCCGATTTTCACGAACGTCCTGCTCGCCGACGAGATCAACCGCGCGTCGCCCCGGACGCAGTCGGCGCTGCTCGAGGCGATGAACGAGGCGCAGGCCACCGTGGACGGCGTGACCCACGCGCTGCCGCAGCCGTTCTTCGTGATCGCGACGCAGAACCCCGTCGACTACCAGGGCACCTACCCCTTGCCCGAAGCGCAGCTCGATCGCTTCCTCCTTCGCATCGGGGTCGGCTATCCCGCGCGCGACGCCGAGCGCGCGATGCTCTTCGCGCGGCAACGCGTCGATCCGCTCGCGAAGGTCGCGGCGGTGTGCGACGCCGACGAGCTCACGCGGATGCAGCAAGAGGTGCGCGACGTGGAGGTCAAGGAGCCGGTCGCCGACTACCTCCTCTCGCTCGTTGCGAAGACGCGCGATCACAAGGACCTCGCGCTCGGCGTCAGCCCGCGCGGGGCGCTCGCGTTCTTTCGGGCCTCGCAGGCGCGCGCGCTCATGAATGGGCGCACGTACGCGAGCCCGGCGGACGTGCACGCGCTCGCGGTACCGGTGCTCGCGCACCGCGTGCTGCTCGCGAGCGAGGCGCGGTACGGCGGCACCACGGCGGAGGCCATCGTCAGCGAGATCGTCCGCGACGTCGGCGTGCCGCTCTGATGCGCATCGATCTCGCGCGCCTCAACCACGTTCTCATTCCTCAGTCCAAGGAGGGGCGCGACCGCTTTCGGCGCGGCCTGATTTTTCGGCTTCTCCGTCCGATTTTCGGCATCGTCGGCTCGTTCACACGCGAGGGGCAGCTCTTCGCGACCGTCACGCTGATCGCCGCCGGCCTCGGCCTCGACGTCGTCCGAACGGACGTCTACCTCCTCTTTTGTGTGCTGGCGGGCGTCGGCGTCGCCTCTCTCGCGATCAGCCGCGCGTTCGTGCTGCGCGGCGTCGTGCCCGAGGTCGTCGCGCCGCGGCGGGTGACGGTGGGCGACGTCGCGCGGTTCGAGATCGTCTGCCGCAACACCGGCGCGGACCCACAGGGGGGAATGCTCGTGGGAGGGCCGTTCTTGCCGTGGCATGGGCAATGGCAGCCCGCCGAGCCGGCGTCGCGCTTCATCGCCGGCCTCGAGCCCGGGGAGACCGGGCGCGCGGCGATGTGTGCGCGCTTCGTCCTGCGCGGCGAGCACCACCTCGACACCTTTCGCGTGGCGGCGCGCGTGCCGTTCGGGCTCTCGCTGGGGCCCCCCGTCGAGACCGGGGGCACGCGCATCGTCGTCGTGCCGAAGCCGGCCAACGTCACCCGCCTCACGATGCCGCTCGGGCGACGACACCAGCCGGGCGGCGTCGCGCTGGCGTCGAAGAGCGGCGAGTCGATGGATCTGCTCGGGGTGCGTCCGTACCGCCCCGGCGATCCCGTGCGCGATCTGCACGCGAAGAGCTGGGCGCGCACCGGAGCGCCCGTGGTGCGTGAGTACCAGCAAGAGTATTTCAGCCGCGTCGGTGTGGTGCTCGACACCGGGACGACCGATCCGGAGCGGCTCGAGGCCGCGATCTCGCTCGCAGCGGGCATCGTCGCGCACCTGTCGCGCGGCGAGGCGCTCATCGATCTCCTCGTGGTGGGCGACGCTGTGCACGAGCTGACGCTGGGACGGAGCCTCGGGTTCTTGGAGCAGGCGCTCGATCTTCTCGCCTGCGTGAGGCGCGGACCTCCGCCGAACGTCGACGCGCTCCTTCGTCGGCTCGGACCGCGGCTCTCGCGTCTGTCCACAGTCGTCGTCGTGTCGGTCGCCGACGACGCGACGCGACGCGCGCTGGTCGAACGGATCGGCGGAACCGGAGTCGGCTGCGCGTACGTGCTCGTCGACGAGGCCCGGCAGCGCGCGGTGATCGCGGGAGAGGCGCTCGCGCTGTGACGGGAGCCGACACCGACGCTCGACGCGCGCGCGGCCGGCTCGTGACCGTGCTCGTCCTGGTGGCGACGCTGGTGCCGGCGGCGTTCGCGTTTCAGCGGACGTGGGTGACGGCGGCGAGCGTCGGGTTCGCCGTCGTGGCGGCGGCGCTGCGCCTCTTCTTCGCGCACACAGGCACGCGCGGCCTCACGGCGTTCGGGCTGGGCGCGGCGGCGCTCGTCGCGGGAGGGCAAGAGAAGAGCGGCGCGCCGTTCGCGATCGCGGCCGTCGCCTTCGTGGCGTTGTCCCTTATGTCGTGGGAGATGGACATGCCGGCGGCGAAGCTCCTCCCGCGAACACGGCGCCTCGCCCTCGCTGCGATCGGTGTTGCCGCGGTGCTGACCGCCGCCGCCGCGCTCGCGATCCCGCGCCTCGAGCGCCTCGCGCGCGGCGTCCTCGGGCCCCTCCTCTTCCAAGACGCGACGATGACGGTCGGCTTCGGCGATCGCATGAACCTCGGCGCGATGCGCGGCATGCTCGAGAGCGACGCCGTGGCGCTGCGCGTCTTCGGTGCGCCCGCCGACTACCTGCGCGGCGTCGTGTACGACGAGTACGATCGCGGCCGATGGCGTCGCGTGGCGTCTGGCGAGCCGCACGACATCGCGTCGGAGCCCGAGACGAGCGGCGGCGTCGCCATCGAGCAGCGCGGCGGAAAGGGCTATTTTCTCCCTCTCGGCGCGTGCGCGGTCGGGAGCGCCGACGGGCCGCTCGCGGCGGATTCGTTCGCCCTCGTGACGCCGGCGACGCGCGTACGTCCGGCGCGGGTGTGGTTCGATCCGCGCTGCACGGTCGCCGCCTCCACCTTCGCACCGCGCGCCGCGGGCGACGCCGATCGCGCGCTACCTTCCGCGACGCGACCCGATCTCGAGCGCATCGCCCGCGCGTGGAGCGTCGGAGCCACGTCGCCGCGCGCGCGCGTCGAGGCGATCGAGCGCCACCTCCGCACCGAGTACCGCTACTCCCTCGACTACGAGAGGACGCCTCGCCGAGACCCCGTCCTCGATTTCCTCGAGGTCCACAAGGAAGGTCACTGCGAGTATTTCGCCTCGGCGCTGGCCCTCCTCGCGCGCGCGTCGGGCGTGCCCGCGCGCGTCGTCGGCGGCTACCGGATCGGCGAGCGAAACGGGGTCGGCGGGTGGTGGATCGTGCGCGAGAAAAACGCGCACGCGTGGGTCGAGGTGTGGCTGGACGACGGATGGCGCACCTTCGACGCCACGCCTCCCTCGAGCGCCGACGCGGCGGGTGCGCGCTCGGCGAGCGTCCTGAGCGCGCTGACCGATTTCGCGTCGCGCGCGTGGCAGCGAGCCTCGTCGGCCGATCTGGCGCGCGTCGGGGCGTACCTCGTCGGGGCCGCCCTCGCATGGCTGCTCTTGCGTCGTCTCTGGGCGCGCGCACGACGCGCTCGCTCCGACACGCGCCAGCTCGTGCCCCTGCCTCCACTCTTCGCCAGGATCACCGACGTGCTCGCGCGCCGTGGGCACGTGCGTCCGAGCTCCGAGCCCATCGAAGGGTTTGCCGCGCGGCTCTCCGAGGCGGGCGACGACGCGCTCGACCACGAAGCCTCCGCGCTCCTCCTCCGCTACGCGCGCCTCCGGTACGGCGGCGAGGGAGACCTCGCGGAGCTCTCGCGCGACGTGGGGCGCTTCGTCGAGCAGAGCGAGAGGATCGGCCCCGAGCGTGGTAAAGGGATCGCGTGAGCGCACCTGCAGATTTGCCGCGCCTGTTGAAGGAAGCGGCGGCCGCGATGAAGCACGACGTCAAGGGCGCCGTGGCGAAGCTCGAATCCGCGTACGCCCTCGCGCGCGCGGGCGGCATCACCGACGACGTGGCGGTCGTGGCAGAGGAGCTCGCGCGAGGCTGGGCGCGCTGTAAATCGGCCGCCCGTTCGTTGCACTATGCACATGTCGCGGCGAAGCTCGCGCCCGCGCAGCGATCGTCGTGGACGACGCTCGCGAAGACGTGCGAGCTGGTCGCGACGCGGACGAACGACGCGCGGAAGGAGGGCCGAGCCCGGACCCTTTACCGCGCGGCGGCGGCGGCGTTCGAGAAGGCGGCGTCCCTTACGAAGGATCCGGAGGACAGGCAGTGGCTCCGCGAGCTCGCCGGCGACGCCGCGCGTCAGGCCAAACCCGCCAAGCCCGCGTGAGCGGCGACGTCCGTGGCGCGGCGCCCACCGGTCTCCGCCCGGCCCGAGGCGCGCCGTCGCACTCCGCGACGCGGACGAACGTAACTGCGCGTCGTCAGGTGTGGCGGAGGTCGGGCACGCGTCTTGATGAGGGCTGAGCGGAGGTCATCGATGCGCCGCCTGCTTCTGCTCCCTTCGCTGCTCCTTCTTCTGCCCTCGTGCGCCACCACGGGCTACCACCACCGTCACACCCATGGCGGGAGCGGCGGAGTCGACGTCGCCATCGCCGTCATCGAGCTGTTCGGCGCGATCGCCCAGGTCGCCGCCGCGAGCGAGGAGCGTGAACGTTTCGTCGTCGAGGCGGTTCCGGCCGGCGAGATCGAGCCACCGCGCGAGCCTGCTCCTCACTACGCGCCGCTCCCGCCACGCCCGCCGCCGCCGCCTTCGACCTATCGCCCGCTCGACCCCGCGGCGCCGCACGCGGCCCTCGCCGAACGCAAGGTCGTCGATTGCGCGCCGTGGGGTTTGCCGCGCGGCTATGGCCACGCCACCGTCACCTTCGCCCCCGACGGGACAGTCTCCAGCGTCGCGCTCGATGCGCCGCAGGGCGTCTCCGAGCGCGCGGCGGCGTGCGTGCGCGACGAGCTCGCAACCGCGAAGATTCCCCCGTTCTCGGGGGGCGCCGTCACGGCGGGGACGACCTGGTTCGTCCCCTGACCGTCACTTCGTCGCGTTCGGATTCGGGAACGCGCTCTCGTCGCCTTCGCCTTCACGCGGCGCGAGACACGCGAAGTCCTTCTCGACGAGGACCTTCAGTGGACCGCCCTCTCCGATCGGTTGCTCGTGCGCGATCCCTACTTGCTCGGACACCGCCCAGTCGCGCACGAGCGCGGCGGGGAGCGTCACGGTGATCGCGCGGCCCTGCATGTCGGCCGAGGAGCGCGCGTCCTGCCGCGCGACGATGGCGTAGACGAGCCGCGCCGTCTCACCAGGACCGAAGGCGACCGCGTCCTCCACCCTTCCGTGCGCGGCGAGCGTGTCGACCTCGGCGCGCGTGAGCCTCAGCCGAAGGGAGTTGCCGCGGATGCGCAGTTTCATGAAGGGTGTCAGCAGCGACCGGCGGGCGTGCACTTCGTGGGGCCACGCGACACGCAATGGCGGAAGGCCTCCTCGCCCGGGCACGCGTAGCGCGCGCCGTTGATGCAGCAGGTGAAGCTCTGTTGGCTCTCGCGGATGGTCGTCCCGCCTTGGATGACGACGGGCGGAGGCGCCGGCGCGGGAGCGGGATCGGCGGGCGGCGGACCGTTCGCGGCGGCGGCCTGGGCTTCGGCGGCCCGCTCGGTCGCGAGCGCTTCGGTCGTGCGCTGCGCTTGCAGGAGGAGCTGGTAGTCGCGCTCGCGACGCTCGGTCTCCGCGCGCTCCTTGGCGGGTCGTCGCAGCTCCTCGCCGATCGCGTGCTTCAACTTGTCGGTCCACGACCTGTAGTCGCCGCCGACGAGGAGCTCACCGTTCTCGGTCCGCGTCTGCATCCCGGCGCTGTCGAGGTACCGGATCGCGTACTGGTGATCGGAGTACTCGACCGCTACGCGGATGCGCTCGCCTCCCTTCTCGAGGCGCGCGACGACGCGGCCCGCCGTCTCCGACTCGGTCGAAAAGCGACGCGCCGCCAGCGCACGAACCACCGCGGCGCGCACTTCGGCGGGCGACTGCGCGTCCGCGAGGAGCACCGGATCCGCCGCGCGGGTGCCGACGAAGTGGGAGCCCCCGCACGCGACGAGGGTGAGCACCGTTAACGAGGCCGCGAAGAGTCGACGCATGACCGAGATCTAGCGCGTCCTCGGGCGCGTGTCCTCGGGCGTCCGCTCAAATCTGCCGTGGCGACGCGGAGCGGCTCAACGTGGCGACGACGGCGACCAACTCCGCCGGCTCGATGGGCTTCGGGAGGTGAATCGAGTATCCAGCGTTCAGGATCTTTCGCCGGTCTTCGGGGCGCGCGAAGGCCGTGAGCGCGCCGGCGGGGATCGATCCACCGGCGTCGGCCGGTAAGGCGCGGACGCGGCGAATGAGATCGTAGCCGTCCTCGCCAGGCATGGCGATGTCGGAGAGGAGGACGTCGGGAACCTCTTTGCCGATCGCGGTCATCGCCTCTGCGACGCTCCGGGCGGTGGTCACCCGGCACCCGCAATCCTCGAGGACCATCGCGACGAGCTCGCGCCCATCGTCGTCGTCCTCGACGACGATGACGCGGAGCCCGCGCAGCTGCGCGGGGCGCTCGAACGGGTTCTCGCGCAGATCCTTCGCCAAAGCGGTCGGCGCCGCCTCCGCTGCCTGCGCGCCGCTCGGTAGCGGCAACGTGACGACGAACTTGGATCCTTGCCCCTCCCCTTCGCTGAAGGCCTCAATTCGCCCGCCGTGGAGCTCGACGAGCTGCCGCGTGATCGCCAACCCGAGCCCGAGGCCGCCGCGCGCCCGCGAGGGGCTCGCGTCCTCTTGGCGAAAGGCGTCGAAGACGCTGGGCAAGAACGCGGGCGAAATTCCCTTTCCCGTGTCTTCGACGGTGAGCGCGATCTCGTCGCTGTCGCGGCGGAGGCGCACGTGGACACGTCCGGCGCGCGGCGTGAACTTGATCGCGTTGCTCACGAGGTTCCAGACAATCTGCTGGAGGCGGGTCGGATCCGCAGTGACCCTCGGCGACACTTCGAGCGCACACGCGACGGTGACCTCCTTCGCATCGGCGGCCGGCTTGATGGAGTGGACCGCCGCCTCCACGACCGACGCGACGTCGACGACCTGGAGCTCGAGGCGCATCTTTCCGCTGATGACGCGCGACATGTCGAGGAGATCCTCGATGAGCTGCGCCATGGCCCCGGCGTTGCGCTCGATCGTCTCGACGGCGACGCGACGACGGCGATCGTCGAAGTCGCGCGACATCATGATCTTGGCCCAGCCCATGATCGCGTTCAGCGGGGTCCGCAGCTCGTGGCTCACGACCGCAAGGAACTCGTCCTTCGCGTGGTTCGCGCGGTCGGCGCTGCGGCGCGCCTCTTCCGCCATGCTCGCCGCCGCGCGCTCGGCAGCGAGGCGCCCTGCGCGGGCGAGCGCCTGCGCGCACTGCCGCGCGAACGTGCCGACGAACTCGCGCTCCTCCGACGCGAAGGCGCGAGGCGCGTGGAAGGCGACCGCGAGCATCCCGATCGTGCGCCCCTCGGCCCTGAGCGACGCGCACCAGAACGCGTTCGTCCGCGGTCCGTCGGCCTCGACCCGCGCCATCGCCGGAAAGAAAGCATCGTACTCCGCGGCGCTCTCGATCCAGACGGAGTCGACGCGCCCCACGCCGATGGAATAGACGGGATTATCCGACTCTGGCGTGATGTGCCGGATGCGGTCGACCAGGTTTGGATTGCACCCGCGCTCCGCCAACAGCTCGAGGACGAGCGACCGCGGGTCGAGCATGTACAGCAGGCAAGCATCCGCGCGCGCGAGGGTCGTCCCGGCCTCCACGACCACCGCGCTGACCTCGTCCGTCGAGAGCGCGCCGGCGAGCGCTTCGGAGAGGTGCGTGAGCGTGGCGATGCGCTCGCGCGCGAGGATGCCCAGGCGAAGCCGCTCCTCTTCCGCCCGCTTTCGCTCCGTGAGGTCTCGGGTGACCTTCGCGTAACCGACGAGCCTGCCGTCCGCGTCGCGCAGCGCGGTGAGGATCACGTTCGCCCAGAAGTGACTCCCGTCTTTTCGGAGCCGCCATCCCTCGTCCTCGAATCGTCCTTCGCGCGCGGCGACCTCGAGCTCCATCTCGCACTTCCCGGCTTCGATGTCGACGGTCGGGTAGAAGCGTGAGAGATGCTCGCCGATGATCTCGTCCGCGCGGTACCCCTTGATTCGCTCTGCGCCGATGTTCCACGTCGCGATGCGTCCCGTCGGATCGAGCATGAAGATCGCGTAGTCCCGCACGCTCTCGACGAGCAGGCGGAAGCGCTCTTCGCTCTCCCGGAGGGACTCTTCGACGCGACGTCGTTCGGTCACGTCAGCCCCTCGACGCCGCCACGCGTCGCCTCGGCTGCAGGCAACGAGATCACGAACGTCGAGCCGGCGCCGACCTCGCTGATCACGTCAATCGAACCGCCGAGCGACGCGACGAGGCCGTGGCACACCGACAGACCGAGACCCTTTCCCTGACCGACCGGGCGCGTGGTGAAGAACGGCTCGAAGATGCGGGCGCGCGCCTCGGGCGCAATTCCAACGCCGTTGTCCGAGATTTTCACGATGACCTTGTCCTCGCGCACGCCCGTTTCGACGGTGACGACGCCGGCGCGGCCCGGCACCATCGCTTGGAAGGCGTTGGCGAGGAAGTTGATGAAGAGGTGCATCAGCTGCTTCTCGCTGCTCATCACCGACGAGCCTGCCTCGTACTTCCTCACGACGGTGGGATGACCCAACGCCAGGTGATGCGCGACGTTGATGGCGGCGTCGATGGCCGGCTCGATCGCGAGGGCGTGCGCTCCTTGTTCGTCGGCGCGGGCGAGCAGCTGCAGGTCTTTCACGATCGCGCGAATGCGGTGGACCGCCTCGAGCGACTCTCCGACCATCGCGGCGAGCTCGCCGAGGCCCTCGCGGAGCCGCGCGGCGCTGGCCGACAGGTCTTCCCCCGCGGGCTTCGCGGCGATCTCCATGAGCCGCGCGAGGTCCTCCCCCATCAGGTGGAGGTTGGTGCCCACCGCAGACAGCGGATTGTTGATCTCGTGCGCGACCCCCGCCGAGAACTGCGCCACGACCGCCATCCCCTCGAGCGCGAGCTGGTTCTCACGCCGCTGGCGCGCGGCGCTGCGCTCGAGAACGGCGGCGACCGTCTCGATGACCTTGTCGTAGTGAGTCGGCTTTTCGAGGAATGCGTCGGCGTCGATCGCGCGCGCCTGCGAGCTCCGGTCCGCGGACAGCGCGATCACCGGCGTGTTGGCCAGTTGCGGCTCACGCTTTTGGGAGACCCGAAATTGCCAGCCATCCATGGTCGGCATTCGCAAATCGAGGACGATGAGGTGTGGGGCCGGCCCGCGACGCAGCCCATCGAGCGCGTCGGCTCCGTCGGCAAACTCGACGACCTCGTACCCGACGTTGCAAAGCATCACGGCGAGCACCTCGCGCGAGTCGCAGTCGTCGTCGACCAGGGCAATCCTCAACCTCGGGCTCGTCGTCGGCACACTTGCGAGCGGGCATCCCTCGCGCGCTCAGCGCACGGGAGCCCAGCGCCCTCCACTCCTCCTTGATATCGCAGTTGCGCCGGACCGCGAGGGGGATTCGCCTCGGCGCGGCCGATCTCAACGCGCCCTCTGGCCATTGCAAGCAGCGGGCTTCTGGATATGGTTTCGTGCTGAAAGACTGCGCGCGTGAGCGCGGCTGGAGGCGGTTTGGGTCGCAACGTCCGAGGTGTGCTGTTCGCGGACTATGTCCGCATGATCCGCGCGGTCAAAGGCGCGCAGTGGTCTGCCGATCTTACGCCAGAGGATCTGTCACTCATCTCCGAGCACATCGAGCCCGAGGAGTGGTACCCGATGGCCACCTTCGAGAGGCTCGGCAACGCCATCTTGCGGGTTGTCGCGAACGCGGATCTGAATGCGGTCCGGATGTGGGGCCGCTTCTCCGTCGAGCCTCTGCGCGCAGAGAACCCGCAGCTCGTCGCGCCGGGCAATCCCGTCGAGACGCTGATGCGGTTCCGCGTGCTCCGGAGCACGTACTTCGATTTCGAAGCCCTCGAGATCCCGACCCTTGCGGAGGACCACGCGCGCGTGATCCTGCACTATTTCATGGGAAACGTCGCCGAGGAGGCCGCCTCCTACCAGACCATGGGGTTCATGGAGCGGCTGCTCGAGCTCGCGGGCGCCGCCGATGTGCAGGCCCGCCTCGTCGAGAAGACGTGGGAGGGCGCGGCGCGAACGGTGCTCGACCTCAACTGGCGGCTACCGCTCGAGTCGGAGCGTCCGTGAGCGCCGCGCGCCGCTAGTTCTTTCCCGAGAAGGCGTTACGCGCGCGGTTGTCGAAGCACCGTTCGTGCCGGCCGCGCGATTCAGCGCGCGCGGTGCCGCGGTGAACGGGGCGCGTCAGCTGGCGGCGGCGCGGGGAATGGTCGAGTCGCGGCGCGCCCGCATGCAGGCGGTGTGGAAGCGCTCGGCCTCCTCGACCAGGAGCTGCGACGCGGGCGGGGTAAGCGTCTGTTCAAGGCTCTCCAGGAGCTCCTCGTCGTGGCGCGCATGTGCCGCGAGGCGCACGCGAAGCTCCCTCGTGCGGTGCGCACACGCCTCGTCGTGGTAGCTCGCGCGTACGAGGAGGACGAGGTCTCGGCGGACGGCGGCGTTCCCGAGCCAGCTCCCGACGAGCGCGCTCGCCTGCGCGTCGCACACCTTCGGGTAGACGACGTTCTTCTTCACGGCGAGGTGTGCGGTGAGCTCCTCGACCAGCTGCACGATCAAGACGACCCTCTGCGCGGCATCGGGTTCGTTCTGAATGGACGCAAGGATTTCGTCGATCTTCCAGACCTGAAGACTCAGCAGAACTCTCGTCTTCATCGTGAAGGAAAGGAGCTGCAGCCGGCGTGCCGTACGGCTGTGGTCACCGTCGTGACCGGAGAAATGTCGAACGGGTTCCGACGCCCGCGCTTTGGGCGAGGCGAGAATGGCGCGCTGTGCGCCGAGCCTCGACCCGATCCATTTTGCCACGCTTCACAAACGCGCCACGACGACTTCGCGCGGAGCGGGTCGGCACGCGCGCTGCACGGCACCGTGTCCAAGAAAGGAGCCACGCCGATGAACGCCATCCAGCCTCTCTTCATCGCGCTCGCGCTCTCTTGCGCGTGCGACACCCCGAAGGACGCCTCGTCGATGACGACGACCACCGGCAGCGAGTACTCGACGGCCGACGCCGCGTCCCACACGTCGGGGCCTGGTGACTTCCCCCTCACGCCCGTCGACACCCCCAGCACGTACCGCAACGGGGGAAGCAGCGGCGCAAAGGGCAACGACACGTCGGGCGGCCTCGCGCCGGACGGGGGCACGCGTCCACCTACGCACAAGACCGGGAGCGTGAGACCCGGCGGCGGTGCCCAAGGTTTACCGACCGACACCACGAGCAGCGTCGGACCTACGAGCTCAGAGCGCGGAGGCTCGTGACACATGCGGAGCGCGAGCGCGGCGGCATGCGAAGCGTCTGAGACGATCCCCCTCGAAGCAGCGCGTGCGGCGCGCGCCGCCGGTCTTCGCTACGTCGACGATCGGGGGGCGGGACTGCGCCGCGTCCGCACGGGGCGCGCGCTTCGGTACGTCGACGCCGCGGGGCGGGCGTGCCCGCCGGATGCCGTGTCGCGCATTCGGAGCCTCGTCATCCCTCCGGCATGGACCGACGTCTGGATCTGCCCCCACGCGCGCGGACACATCCAAGCCACGGGACGCGACGCGCGCGGCCGCAAGCAGTACCGCTACCACACGCAGTGGCGCGACGTCCGTGACGCCGCCAAATACGACAAGCTCGTCGTGCTCGCGAACGCGCTCCCGAAGCTTCGCGCCACCGTCGCCGACTGGCTCGACGAGCCTCGCGTCACGCGGCGGCGCGTGCTCGCCACCGTGGTGCGCCTCCTCGAGCTGACGCACATTCGCGTCGGGAACAGCGAATACACGCGACGAAATGGCTCGTTCGGCCTCACGACGCTCAAGGACAGCCACGTGCGCGTGCGCGGCGCGAAGATCGAGTTCCGCTTCCGCGGCAAGAGCGGCGTAAAGAGATTCGTCGAGCTCGACGACGCTCATCTCGCGCGCCTCGTGAGGCGATGCAAAGAGCTCCCTGGGGAGGAGCTCTTCCAGTACATCGGTGACGACGGACGCCGGCATCGCATCGGCTCGTCGGACGTGAACGCGTTCCTGCGAAGTGTGTCGGCAGTGCCCATCACCGCGAAAGACTTCCGCACGTGGACGGGAACGGTCCTCGCCGCAGAAACGCTCGCCGCGATGCCGAGCCCGACGTCGGCGGCGGCGACCAAGCGGAGCTTGACGGACGCCATCAAGACGGTTGCGGCCTCCCTCGGCAACACTCCTGCGGTCTGCCGAAGGTGCTACGTGCACCCGGTCGTGCTGGCGGCGTTCACCGACGGGTCGCTCGCGCGCGCCATGAACCGGCCGCGAGCCGCCACGCGCGATCTTCACGCGCTCTCTCCGCAGGAACGCGCGGTCGTCGCGCTCCTCGCCCGCGGGAAAACGGCGCGGGCGGCGGCGTAACGCCCACTGGTTTCCAGAGACAGCGTAGGGACCCGCGGGCAAGAACGCCACGCCACACGGGTCCCCGTCCGCCGAGCTTCAGCGGCTTGCGCTCATTCCGTTGGCGCTCTTGGGCTGGCGCTTCGCGGCGTCCGCGGTCGTCTTGTTGCCCTTGGGGAGCTCCGAGGCCGCGCCGCGCGCTTTCATCGCGTCGAAGTCCTCCTTCATCTCCTCGCCCATCGCCTTCAGTCGCTCGGCGCCCAACTTCTTCTCGAGCTTCGGAAAGAGGTCGTCCTCTTCCTCCTCCACGTGGTGCTCGATGAGCTCCTTCAACGCGGTGACCTTCGCCTTGAACGTCTCGTCCGACGGGGACGTCGCGAGCAGGCGCTTCAGCGCGATCTCGGCGAGCGCGTGCTCTTCGTAGCTCTCGAGGACGAGAGATGGGTCGACCTTCCGCGCGGCGGGGTAGAGCGTATTTTGCTCGATCGCCATGTGCGCGGCGAGATCGTTCGCGAGCTCATCGAGGAGCGGCGCGGCGGCGGCGCGCCCCGAGAGGAGCTTCTTGAAAATGGCTTCGACGGTTCGGTGCTGCTTCTTGAGGAGGTCGGTGGCTTTCATGCGCGCAGACGAAGCAATCGACGTGCCCTTTTCGATCCCGTGCTCGCCGCTTACTGCACCGTCCTCGACGCGCTACAACGCGCTTCGGCTCCTCGCCGATGGCATCGCAAGCGCCGACGGCGAGGTGGCTCATCCATTGGGTCTTCGTCGCAGAACCGCCCCATGCGACGCGCGGATGTGTCGCGGGCCGTGGAGCGTGGCCGAGGTCTTGCGATTCAATGCCGAGCTGCGCTAGCCGCGGGACGACTCACGCGAGCATCCGCAACCCCTGACGCGCCGCCGCCCAAAACAAGAGGCGACCTGTGCGCGTGGACAGTCCGCCGCCTACCGCGATACCGATCGCGAACGCCGCGGCGACAGCTGTATTTGGGTTCGCGACGACGTATTCCTGCGCGCGACGCACCGCCGTCGCCACGCGCGAGAAGAGGGGAATGTTGGGCTCGTGCTCATCGAGCGAGACGGTGGATGTGCTCATGCGTGCTCTCAAAGCACCTCCCGTGCCGCCCTGCTTACGGGTAGCGGACGCGGGGCTCCGCCGGGCGGCGGCACGGGTCTGGCACACCCACGGTGAAGGTCTTGCCATGGGAGAAAGTCGCACGCGTCCACAGGCTCCGGCTCTCGACCTCCACGCGCCGTCGCCGAGCAAAATGAGCCCCTGGCGGGCCGCGGTGAGGCTCTGGGAGCAGCTCACTCGCGTGCGCGCGCTCGGGCTCGCCGCCGAGCTGGCGTTTTGGCTCTTCTTGTCGCTCCTCCCGCTGGCGGCGGTCGCGGCGTACGTCGCCGCGCGTCTCGCGTTGCACGATTGGTCGCTCGCAGCCCCGCTGCTCGCGTCGATGCCGTTGGGGGCGCGGCAGATCGTCGAGACCGAGCTCGGCAAGGTGGCCGCGTGGAACGGTGGCGCGGTCACGCCGCTCGCCGGCGTCTTCTTCGTTTGGCTGGCCTCGACCGGCGTCCATTCGATCTTCGACGCCTTCGAGGCGCAGACCGGCGCGTCGCGATCGTGGGTGAGGAAGCGCCTCCTCGCGATCGCGTGCTGTGTCGTTCTCTCGTGCGCGTGCGCCGCGGTGGCGCTCTTGGGCACGGCCCTCGGGTGGGTCGAGCGCTCGGTCTTCGACGGACATCCCTCCCCTGCCGCCGCCTTCGTCCTCCACGCGCTGGCGGTCGCGTGCGGCGTCGCGCTCCTCTACTTGCTCGTTGCAGGATTGTACCGCGTCGGGATTCCCCCGGAGGCGCGTCGCAAGCTGCCGCTCGCGCCAGGCACCGTCCTCGTCGTCGCGCTCTACATGGCGCTCGGCCTCGGCTACCGCCTCTACGTCTCCACGCTCGGCGACGGCGGCGCGTACCTGGCAGGGCTCGCGGTAATCGGCGTGACCATGACGGCGCTGTACCTGTTCTCGGCCGCGCTGCTCGTCGGGCTCGCTCTCAACCAGCTGCTCGGTGCGGCGCGGGCGGAAGCGCATCGAGGATGAGCGAAGCGCGTGCGCCCACGGCGCGGGCGTTTGGTCCCGGCTCCGCGACGCAACGACCCGGGGCGCGACGCGAACTGTCCCGGATCGTCGGTCGTGGTGAATTTGGCTGAAAAATGGCCGCATTTCGCGCTGGCAATCGATCGCGCGCTGACGCAAGAAAAGCCCGACGCGATGACGAACGTCTTCGACGAGTACGTGCACGACGTTCCGTACCCCAGGCAGTTCACGCCGCAGATCGCGCCGCCGCAGCTGCGCCTCGTCGCGGCGCTCAACGGGATCGCATCGCCCCCCGAGGACGACTTCGACTACTGCGATCTCGGGTGCGGCTCGGGCGATACGCTGGTGCTCCTCGCCGCCGCCAACCCGAACGCGCGCTTCGTGGGCGTCGACTTCAACGCGGTGCACGTCGCGAAGGCGAAGGCGCTGGCGTCGCGCGCGCGCGTGGCGAACGTCACCGTCCTCGAGAGCTCGTTCGACGAGCTGGCGCGCGAGGATCTCCCGAAGCTTGATTTCATCGTCGCGCACGGCGTCCTCAGCTGGATCGGCGGCGACACGGCCGAGACGGTGCTCGCGTTCGCGCAGGCGCGGCTCAAGCCGGGAGGCCTCTTGTACGTGAGCTACGACGCGCAGCCCGGCTGGGCCGCGGTCGAGCCGCTTCGGCGCCTCATGCTCGATCACACCGCGGGGATGAAGAGCTCCTCGATGGAGCGCGCGCGGGCAGGCGTCGCGTACGCGCAGCGCCTCGCCGACGCGGGAGCGGCGTACTTCGCGGGCAACCCGACGGCCAAATCGATGTTGGCGCTGATGCGGACCGGCGGCCTCGCGTACGTAGTCCACGAGTACTTCAACGCCAACTTGCGCCCGCTCTATTTCGCGGACGTCGCGCGGGCGATGGCGGCGCACGATCTCGCGTTCGTCGGGCAGCTGCCGCTCCACGAGAACGTACCGGACTTCGCGATGCCTCCCGCCGCGCGGAAGCTCGCGGCGACCACGCACGATCGCGTCGCCTTGGAGATGCTGAAGGACTTTGCTGCCAACCAGCTCTTTCGGAGCGACGTGTACGTGAAGGGCCGCGCGGCGCGATCCGAAACGGAGATGCGCCTCTACTTCGAGCAGGTTCCCTTCGGGCTTATGGTCCCCGCCCCCGCCGTCAAGCGCGAAGTCAAGCTGCCGCTCGTCACGATCGACTACCGGAGCCCCGTGTACGACGCCGTCCTCGGGCGACTCGAAGAAGGTCCGGCGAGCGCCATCGAGCTCTCCGAGCACCCCGCGCTCGGGCAGCTCGGGGCGACGCGCATCGGCGACTGCCTTCGCAATCTCGTCTTCGGTGGCCAGGTCGTGCCGATGCGGAGGCTCGCGGCGACGGTGACGGACGCGCCGGCGACGCTCCGACTTCCCTTCAACGAGGTCGCGATCGACGAGGCGCTCGCGGCGGACGGTCCCTTGGCCCTCGCCTCGCCTGCCACGGGAACCGGCCTCCACGTCTCGCTCCTCGAGACGCTGGCGCTGCGCCTCCTCACGGGTGTGCCGAAGGAGCGCCACGCGGCGTGGCTACGTGATTTTGTCGAAAAAAAGGGCCTCCCGATCGTCATCGGGGACAAGAAGATCAAGGACGCCGCCGAGCTCGAGAGGCTGACCGCTCGGGAGCTGGAACGCGTGAGCGCCCTTGCGCCGAAGCTCGTGGATCTCGGCATCTTCGCGGGCGCGAGGTGATAGGATTCGAGATCGTGCGAGACTGGAGCGACATCGAGCGGTGCATCGATCTGAAGCGGGCCGACATCGCGGAGGCCATGGAGGCGCGGGCCGACTGCGCGGAGCTCCTGAAGCACCTGGCCACGATTTCGCGCCCGTCCACCGGAGCCCCGCTGGTCCTCCTCTTGTTCGCGCGGATGGCGACCCCCGAGTGCGCGTGGCTGGACGGCGGGCTCCACGTGGACGCGATCGGCGAAGGGGAGAAGACCACGTTCGACGTGCTCCAAGACCTCGGCGTCGGCATGGGCGAGCGCCTGTTCCCGCGGTGCACGATGCACGCGCCCCTCACCGAGTTCGCGCGCGCGCTGCGGCGCATCCCGGCGATGGCGGGCCCGCTCGAGATTCAAGCGGCGCCGAACCGGCTGCTGCTCACCGTGTCGAGCGCGGAACGCTCGCGCGCGTCGGCGCCGCCGCACCCGACGAGGGCGCAGTCCTCGCTCCTGCTCACGCCGCCGACACCAGGCCTCGCCTTCGTGCTGCCCTCCCTCGCTTCGCTGCAGAAGAAACCGAAGTAGGAGCACGTCCGAAGTTTGCGCCGCGCCCTTTTCTTCAACGTCGCCATGTTCGGCGCCGCCGCATGCTTCTCCGCGTGCGCGGTGGGCTCGACGACGACCGACGCGGAGCTCGATGCCGACGCCGGCACCGACGATGGATCGGTGAGCGATCGCGCGCCTCCTCGCGACGCCGGAGAGGGCACCGACTCTTCGGAGCCCGTCGACTCGGCCGCGCCCGACACGGCGAGCGCCGACTCCGGGACGCCCCCGAGCGACACCGGCGTGGACTCTCCGCCGGTCGAGAGTGGCGCATGCACGACGCCGTTCGCGGGAGCGATCGTCACCTACGATCTCAGCGCCGAGTCGGGGAGCGAGGCGAGCGCCACGGCGAAGTCGTCCGCGCCCGGTGTGAGCGCGGGTGCTCTGACGCGCTCGGTGGGCCTCGCGGCGGTCGCGGGGTCCGGCTCGATCAACTCGAGCGGCTGGCTGCTCGTCGAGAGCCCGCTCCTCTACTACACGCTCAAGGTGACCGCGCCGGCCGGCTGCACGCTGTCGCTCGCATCCCTCGCGCTCGACCTGAAGGCGTCGTCGTCCGGCCCCACCTTCGGCGACGTCGCCACCAGCGTCGACGCGTTCGCCACGCATCGAGGCACGTTTGGGGCGTCGACTTCGCCGACGGTCGCCCTCACGGGGATCAACGCGACCGGTCTCGTCGAGATCCGTGTCTACGGCTACGGCGCATCCTCGAGCGCCGGTACGTTCCGCATCCAGAACACCGTCACGCTCGCCGGGAGCCTCCACTAATGGGCGCCACGGCGCCATCAACGCGGTGCCGTCGACGTGCCTGCTGAAGCGCGCGTCAGGCCGCGTGGTTCACTCGCCGCAGCGCGACCCGCATCTCGTCGAAGCTCGGGGCCGCGAGACCCTGCGCGCGCCGAATCAAGTAGAGGGCGTGGTGCACGTCCATGTCGTCGGGCTCGGCGCCAGCTCCGTCGAGCGTGTTGCGGTCCCGGGCGAGCTCGATGGCAGCAGCGAGCTCGTCTCCGCGCGCGGCGCCCAGGTAGGCGCGTGCCTCGTCGTAGGAAACCGTTGCAGTCGATGCGATAGCGAGCCGTTTCATCTTGCCGACCTCCGTGGTTCGTCCAACGAGTTCTCGCGCCGTGAGGACGATTCTGCGAGACACGTGCCAGGCGGATTTCCTGCGGCAACCGACGCCGAACGCGCCGCGCAACGCGATCCGCGTTGCAACGGCGCACCGCCCTGTGGCGAGTTTGCGAGCCGGTCCATTGGCGCAAATGCTGCACCTCACGCACGCGTGAACGCCCTACTTTCTCGCATCGCCGTCGTCCTCGCGTCTTCGCTGCTCGCCTCGGGAGGTCTCGGCTGCGCCACCGCGGCGAAGGTCGCCGACTTCGTCGCCCAGGGGGACGACAAGCTCCTCCGAAAGCGCGATCCCGCGACGCCGCAGAGCTCGCCGGACAAGCCTTCGATCCTCGTGCTCGCGCTCGACGGGATCGATCGCGATCTCGTCTACGAGATGCTGCGCGCGGGAGAGCTGCCGATGCTCGCGGAGCTCCTCGGTGGCGGTGAGAAGGGCGAGTTCCCGCACACGTATTTCTCCCCGGATTTGCTGTCGACGATGCCGTCGTCGACGATGGCGGCGTGGGCGACGGTGATGAGCGGCGTCACGCCGTCGCACCACGGGATCACCGGCAACGAGTTCTTCATCCGCGAGGACCGCCGCTTCGCGGCGCCGGCGCCCGCCTCGTTCGCCGACTCGAAGCCGACGCTCGCGATCTACACCGACGACTACATGAACGTGCTCAGCAAGGCGCCGAGCGTCTACGAGCGCATGCGCTTCAGGGACTCGAACGTCCTCGTGTGGGTCGCCATGAACCCGATCTACAGCGGGGCCGACAGGCTCCTCGTGGCGAGGCCCACGGTGCTCACCGAGGCGTTCGAGGAGGTCGTGGACGACGTTGCGACCGCTGTCGAATCGAAGAAGAAGAATCGCCGCCGGGCGTACCAGCGGGTCGATCAGGACGTCACGAACGTCGTCGTCAACGCGCTCGCGAAAGGCCCGGTTCCGGACGTCTTGACCGTGTACCTGATCGGCACGGATCTGTACGCGCACGTGGCCGAGGAAGGGCCGGACGCGGCCCGGCGCGCCTACCTTCGCGAGGTCGTGGAGCCTTCGCTGGCAAACCTGACCGCGCGCCTCCGAGCCCGTGACGCGCTCGCCAACCGCTACGTGGTGTTGACCTCCGATCATGGGCACACGCAGGTGATGTACGACGACATTCACTCGCTGAACGACGGCGAAGCGAACCCGCCTGCGCTCCTTTCGCGCGCGGGATTTCGAGTGCGGCCGCGGCAGCTCGACGTGTCGGCCAAGGACGACTTCGACGCGGTCCTCGCATACGGAGGCGCGACGGCCTACGCGTACGTCGCCGACCGCTCCACGTGCCCCAACCCGAAGGACGTCTGCGACTGGACAAAGCCGCCACGCTACGAGGCGGACGTGCTGCCGCTGGCCGACGCCTTCTACCGGAACAACCTTGACGGATCGCTCGTCCCGCACCTCAAGGGCACGCTCGACTTGGTCCTGACGCGTCGTCCCAAGCCGTACCGCGAAGTCGACGCGCCGTTCGAGGTCTACGTCGGGCACGGAAAGACCGTCCCCGTCCCCGAGTGGATGGCCGAGCACCCGCACCCCACGTACGTGCTCACCGATGCGCGGCTCCGCGATCTCGCGGTCGGGCCTCACGGCGAGCGCGCGGGCGACGTCATGCTCATCACGCACAACGGGGATCGCGCGACGCCAGAGGAGCGCTTCTATTTCGCCGCGCGCTACCGCTCGTGGCACGGCAGCCCTTCGCGGAAGGACTCCGAGGTGCCGCTCATCGTCGGGAATGCATCGATGTCGGCGGCCGAGCTTCGCGCCCGCGTGAAGAAGGTCCTCGGCGCGGAGCCGCGTCAGGAGAAGGTGACCGACTTGCTGCTCGATCTACGGTACGGCTCGCCCTGAGCTGCTCCGGAGCCGTGGCCCGACAATCGCATCGGGGGAGGTCACGATGAAACCCTCTTGCCGTTCGGTCGCGATGGGAATCGTCTCGGCTGCGCTGTCGCTTGCGTGGTGCGGGTGCAGCAGCGCCGCGACGACCTCGCCTGGCGCGCCTGCCGAGCCCACGCCGGTCGTGGTCATCGCGACGGACGCCGGCACCGCCGGCGAAGAGGCGAGCGCTGCGGACGCGAGCGCCGCGGACGCCGCGTGCGGGGCCGGCTTTCACGACTGCCAAGGGACCTGCTCCGACGACACGAACATCGCGACGTGCGGAGATTCGTGCACGCCCTGCCGCGTGGGCCCGTGGGCCGAGCCGCGATGCGACGGCAAATCGTGCAGCTTCACGTGCCTTTCGTTCCACGCCGACTGTGACAAGGACCCCAGCAACGGCTGCGAGGCACTCCTCACGAGCGACATGGCCAACTGCGGAAAGTGCGGCGGGGCCTGCAACGGCCTCGCGTGCGTCGACGGCGTTTGCCAGGGCGGCACTGCGCTCCCTCGCTGAGCGCAAACGCTCGGAACATCGCGGCCCCGCATGAACGCCACGCGCGTGGCGGCAGTGCGGAACAAGAAGGCGCCGATCTTCGTCGCCTAGCGCGACTTCGAGCGGCCCGCCGCTCGGCGCATTTCGCTGCTCCAAGCGCGGTCAGGAACTGTAGGCACGTGACTTGCTGCTGCTTCATCAACGACCCAACGACTCGGAGGTCCTCGTCATGGCCATTCATTCCCGCCTCGGAACCAGCTCCCTCGCCGCGTTCGTCGGGGGCCGAGGTCCGCACGAGCACGAGGAGGACCAGAGCCCAGCCACGTCTCTCGAAATTCTCCCCGACGTCCTGGCGATGAAGAGAGGAGAGTCGGTGCGGGCGCAAGTCATCGCGCGCTTCGCCGACGGCACCTCGCGCGACGTCAGTCACGAGGCCGAGGCGCGCTTCACGTCGGGCGACACGAGCGTGCTCTCGGTGACCGAGACGGGCCTCGTCATCGCGGGCGGTCTCGGCGTGACGACGTTGCGCGTCGAGTACCGAGGCCTCAAAGCCCAGGTCGTCAGCGCCGTCCTCGCGAACTACTGACGAAAGCACACGCCGCGCGCGCGTGGCGAGCTCAGGAGGGCGCGCGCTCGGCGAGCGTCTTTTGCGCGAGGTTGAGGCGGTTGCGCGCCGAGGCCATCTGCTGGCGAAGGGCGTCCGCGTCGCGCGCGATTTGCTCGAACGCAGACTCCTTCGCCGCGGACGAGACGGCGTCCGCTTCGTCGATCGCCTGATCCATTCCGGTGAGGAGCTCGCCGACGGACTCGTACACCTCGCCCGACTCGGCGCCGTCAGCGCGACGCTCGGCGATGCTCGCGGCGCGGATGTTGAGCCCCTTGGCGACCTCCCCGAGGCTCGCGTAGCGCGTAAGGAGCGCTTGGAACGCTTGCGCGCGCTCGCTCACGTGCTGCGCGGCCTCGGCCATCTTGAGGAGGGACGCCTCCTGCCGCAGGCGGACATCGTTCATCGCCTGCGAGAGCGCACCGACCCATGTCCCCAGCCGCTCGCGCGAGGCGGCCGCCTCGTTCACGGCCTTCACGGCGCGCACGAGCGTCTTCTCCGAGCTGATGGGCGTACGCTCGATATCGGCGGTGAGGGTCTCGTACTTCTTGAGCTCGTCCTCGAGGTGCGCGACCGCCTCGAGGAGCGGCGAACGCGTCCCTGTCGCGGAAGGTGCCATCTAGGTGCTCCTGGCGTCGGCAGCCGCGGTTCCGGCGGGAGCGGGAGGAGCAGCGGGAGAGAAGCTCGCCGCGAGCGAGATGAGCCGCGTGGGATCGACGGGCTTCGACATGTACGCCTGGAACCCCGTCGAGACGGCCCGCTCGCTGTCCTCCTCCCTCGCGTACGCCGTGATCGCGATGGCAGGCGTGCGGCCTCCGCGATCGGCGGGGAGGCCGCGCACGGTGCGGATGAAGGTGTACCCGTCGACCTCGGGCATGCCGATGTCGCTCACGAGCACGTCGGGACGCACGCGCTCGAGCTCGCGGAGGCCGATCTCGGCGGACGCGGCGAGGGTCACCGCCGCGCCCTGATCGGTGAGCACACGTTGCATGAGCGCCCGGGCGTCCTCGTCGTCGTCGACCACGAGCACGCGCATTCCGTCGAGGCGCCCGTTGACGACGTCTTGCACCCCCGGCTGCTGCGGCGTCGGTACCGGCGTGATGTGACGACGCTCGGCTGGCGGGGCCGTGCTGGGTCGCACGGGCAACGTGATCGTGAACGTGGAGCCGAGCCCCTCGCCTTCGCTGTGCGCGACGATGCGGCCGCCGTGCGCTTGCACGAGCTGCTTCACGATCGCGAGGCCGAGCCCGAGCCCGCCGTGACGTCGCGTCGTGGACCCGTCGGCCTGGCGGAACGGCTCGAAGAGGTGCCCCAAGAACTCCGGCCGGATGCCCTGCCCCGTGTCGGTCACGGTGATGACGAGGTCGGACTGCGCGCGCATGGCACGAAGCGCGACCGCCCCGCCTTTGGGGGTGAACTTGATCGCGTTCGACAGGACGTTCCAAATGACCTGCTGCAGCCGGTCGACGTCGGCCGCGATGATGCCCACGTCGTCGTCCACCTCGACCACGAACCGCACGGCCTTGGCGTCGGCCGCGGGGCGCAGCGCCTGGACCGCGCCGTCGATCGTGTCGCTCACCTTCACCGGCGCGATCTCGAGCCGGAGCTTGCCGCTGATGATGCGCCCTACGTCGAGCACGTCTTCGATGATCCGCGTCTGCGCCCGCGCGTTGCGCTCGATCGTCGCGAGCGCCTGCTGCACGTCGGGCTCCTTGGTGGCACGCCGCGCGATGACGGCCCACCCCAGGATCGCGTTCAGCGGCGTGCGGAGCTCGTGCGACACCGTCGCCAAGAACTCGTCCTTCGCGTGGTTGGCGATCTCCGCCTCGCGCCGCGCCTGCCGCTCGCTCTCGAGGAGCTCGGCGAGCCGGGCCATCGCCTCGTCGCGCTCGCGCGTCCGCGCCCCGACCTCGCGCATGCGCAGGCGCTCGCGCTGGTGGAACAGATCGACGAACGCCTTCACCCGGGCGCGCAGGACGTCGGCGTCGAAGGGCTTGGTGATGTAGTCCGCCGCGCCGGTGGCGTAGCCCTTCCGCGCAAACGCCTCGTCGCGATGGATGGCGGTCAGGAAGATGATCGGCAGCTCGGGCTTGTCGGATGCGCGGATCCTCTTCGCGACTTCGAAGCCGTCCATCGTCGGCATCTGCACGTCGAGGAGGACGACCGCGAACGTCTCGCTCGCCACGCACTCGAGCGCCTTGGCGCCTGACGTGGCCTCGACGACGCGCACGCCGAGCGGCTTCAGGACCGCGCCCAATGCGATCAGGTTCGCGGGCGAGTCGTCCACGATGAGGACGCTCGCGACCGGCTCCTCTTCCGTTCGCTCAGCGCTCATTCCGCGTTCATCGAAGACGACGCCCCCGCCCGCGGGTTCTTGCTCATCCACGCGTAGAGGATCGCGAGGAGCTTGTCGGGATTGACCGGCTTGGTCACGTAGTCGGAGGCGCCCGCCGCCAACGCCTTCTCGCGATCGCCCTTCATGGCCTTGGCCGTGAGCGAGATGATCGGGAGCGACTGGAACTGCAAGATGTCACGGATCGCGCGCGTCGCCTCCAAGCCGTCCATCTCCGGCATCATCGTGTCCATCAGGACCGCGTCGACGTCGTGATGCGTCTGGAGCATTTCGATCGCGATTTTCCCATTCGCCGCGTGCAGGACCTTCATCTTGCGCGCCTTCAGGATGCTCTCGATCGCGAAGAGGTTTCGGCCGTCGTCGTCGACGATGAGCACCTTGCGACCGTGGAAATCGGCGTTGGCGGGGAGCGGCGGAACCTCGGGCTCCGGCACCGACTCGGTCGCGCGCTCGTCCTTGTGGACGGCGTCGGCGCCCCCGTACGTGGCGGGCATCGTGAGCGTGAAGGTGCTGCCCTTGTCGGGCGCGCTCACGACGTCGATGGAGCCACCAAGCAGGCGCGCGATCTCGCGGCTGATCGTGAGGCCGAGGCCGGTGCCGCCGTATTTGCGGCTCGTCGTGCCGTCGGCCTGCTGGAACGCCTCGAAGACGAGCTTCTGCTTTTCGGCGGGGATGCCGATGCCGGTGTCCTGGACGGCGAAGCTGATCGCCTCGGAGCCGGCGACCGTGGTCGGCTTGATGATGAGCGCGACGCTCCCCTCCGCGGTGAACTTGAACGCGTTGGAGAGCAGGTTCTTCAGGATCTGCTGCAAGCGCGACGGATCGCTGAAGAGCGTCGCCGGAGCGCCGCCCTCGACGCGAATGTCGAAAACGAGCCCCTTCTGATCGGCGACGTGCCGGAACGTCTGCTCCAAGTAGTCACGGACCTCGACGACCGAGAACGTGCGCGGATCGATCGGCATCTTGCCGGCCTCGACCTTGGACAGATCCAGGATCTCGTTGATCAGCTGGAGCAGATCGTGGCCCGACGAGTACACCGTCTGCGCGAATTTGACCTGCTCCTCGGTGAGGTTGCCGCCGGAGTTCTGCGCGAGGGTCTGCGACAAGATGAGGAGGCTGTTCAGCGGCGTCCGCAGCTCGTGCGACATGTTCGCGAGGAACTCGGACTTGTACTTGGAGATGAGCTGGAGCTGCTCCGCCTTCTCCTCCAGGCTGCGGCTCGCGAGCTCGACCTCCTGGTTTTTTACCTCGAGCAGCTTCGCCTTCTCGTTCAGCTCCGTCGCCTGCGCGCCGAGCTCGGCGTTGGACTTCTTGAGCTGCTGGAGGAGCTCCTCGGTGCGCATGCTCGAGGAGATCATGTTCAGGATGACGCCGACCGACGCCATGAGCTGGTCGAGGAAGGTCAGGTAGTTGGACGAGAACTGGTGGAACGACGCGAGCTCGATGACCGCGCGCGTCTCCCCCTCGAAGAGCACCGGCAGGACGACGACGTAGCGCGGCGCCGACTCGCCCATCCCCGTCGCGATCGAGATGAAGTCGTGCGGGACCGACGTGAGCAGGATGCGCTTCTTCTCGAACGCGCACTGCCCGATGAGCGTCTCCTTCATCCTGTACGACGAGGACAAGCTCTTACGCCCACCGAAGCCGTAGCTCGCGATGAGGTGGAGGGACGGCTCGGGCTCGGCGTCCATGATGTAGACGGAGCCGTGCTGCGCGTCGACGAGCGGGGTCAGCTCGCTCACGATGAGCTGCGCGACCGAGGTGATGCTCCTCTGGCCCTGCATCATGCCGCTGAACCGCGCGAGGTTGGTCTTCAGCCAGTCCTGCTCCTGGTTCTTGTGCGTCGTGTCCTTCAGGTTGCCGATCATCTGGTTGATGTTGTCCTTGAGCGCGGCGACCTCGCCCTGCGCTTCGACGGTGATCGACCGGGTGAGATCGCCCTTCGCGACGGCGGTGGAGACCTCGGCGATCGCGCGCACCTGGCTCGTCAGGTTCCCTGCGAGCTGGTTGACGTTGTCGGTCAAGTCGCGCCACGTGCCGGCGGCGCGCGGGACCTTCGCCTGACCGCCCAATTTCCCTTCGATTCCTACTTCGCGGGCCACCGTGGTGACCTGATCGGAGAAGGTTCGGAGCGTGTCGGTCATGTTGTTGATCGTCTCGGCGACCGCGGCGACCTCGCCCTTCGCTTCGAGGACGAACTTCTGCTGCAAGTCTCCGTCGGCGACGGCGGTGATGACCTTGACGATGCCGCGCACCTGCTTCGTCAGGTTCGAGGCCATGACGTTGACGTTGTCGGTCAGGTCCTTCCACACGCCGGACGCGCCGGGCACGTTGGCCTGGCCGCCGAGCTTGCCCTCGATGCCGACGTCGCGCGCGACCTCGGTGACCTGCGCCGCGAAGATGCGGAGCGTGTCGGTCATGTTGTTGATCGTCTCGGCGAGCGCGGCGACCTCGCCCTTCGCTTCGAGAACAAACTTCTGGCTCAAGTCGCCGTTCGCGACGGCGGTGACGACCTTGACGATGCCGCGCACCTGCTTGGTCAAGTTCGAGGCCATGATGT
>JBBRLQ010000033.1:0-76376 GCA_038231275.1 Polyangiales bacterium | reverse complement strand
TCCCGCACCGCCCTCAGCAGCTCCACCGCCGCCCCATACGCCCGCAATTTATGATGAGGCAAACTGTACGTCGTCATCAGGAACCTCCATTCACCTCGCCGCCCGAAGGGCGGTGGAGGTTCCTGATGACGACGCACTGTGCACCCCACGCAGCGAGGCACTCCTGCGGCGCGCGCCCCCCGGCTCCTCGAGCATCGCAAGCCCAAGTGCCAGCGCAGCTGGCGCGGGCCTGCTCAACCGCGACCGCGACCGCGACCACGACCACGACCAACGACCGCGACCGCGACCACGACCCCGACCCCGAACGCGACCAAGCCCCGACCGCGACCACGACCCCGAACGCGACCAAGCCCCGACCGCGACCACGACCCACGACCACGACCACGACCGCGACCGCGACCGCGACCACGACCACGACCGCGACCGCGACCGCGACCACGACCACGACCCCGACCGCGACCCCGACCCCGACCGTGCTACCTTCCCCCCGTGGCCGCCCGCTCCCTCTTCAACGCCTTCTTCTTCGGCCCCCTCGCGCTCGCCGGCCTCCTCGCCGCGATCCTGACCACCTCCTGCGGCCGCTCCGACCTCGCCGATCTCGGCGACGGCGGCATCTCCTTCGAAGCCGGCCCCTACACCCCACCCACCTGCGGCGACAGCGCGTGCAAGGACGGCGAGACCTGCGCCAACTGCCCTTTCGACTGCGGCGAGTGCGCCGGGTGCGGCGACGGCACATGCGGGCCCGGCGAATACTGCAACGGCTGCCCCCAAGACTGCGGCACCTGCGACGCGTGCGGCGACGGCTTTTGCAAAGACGGCGAGACCTGCCTCAGCTGCGCCCCCGACTGCGGCAAGTGCGCGTCGTGCGGCAACCACACGTGCGAGGGGCCCGGCGAGACCTGTTACTCGTGCCCCGAGGACTGCGGCAACTGCAAGGGCTGTGGAGACGGGCTCTGCACGAGCCCCGAGAACTGCGCGTCGTGCGCCCACGACTGCGGCGTGTGCGCGGTTTGTGGCAACAAGAAGTGCGAAGGTCCGTACGAGACGTGCACCAATTGCCACGACGACTGCGGCGACTGCCCCACGGTCGGATGCTTCCAGATGCTCGGCTGCGCGCGCAACTGCATCGACACCTCGACGCGCCCACCCAACGTGAGGGTCTCGTGCGTCGCGGATTGCGTCGCCGAGGGCTGCCCGAGCGCGCGGTTCTTCTTCGACCAAGCGTTCAACTGCTTCATCAAGCACTTCAACGACTGCAATGGCGCCGACTTCGGCTGCCTCGAGAAGAAGTGCGACTCCGAGGTCGCGGCCTGCATCGGCGCCAAGTGCCCGTGATGTAGCGACGCGGTCGGCGCGCCCCGTGGAACGCTCAAGTTGCGGCGATTTCGGCCGTTCGGCGACATCGAGCAGATGGCGCGCACGAAGTCCTTACGTCCGCGATTCCCCACCTCGGGCCCCGCGCACCGCGGCGTGCGCCTCCTGTCCACGCTGGGGCGACCGGGGCCCGAAGAGCTCGACGCCTTCCTCGAAGGCGTGGACACGACGCAGGCGCTCTCCTCGTCGGCGTACCTCTCGTCGACGGATCTCGCGAGCGCGGCGCTCGCCGTCTTCGTCGCGGCCAACGAGATCTCGCAGACGTGCACGCGCGAGCAGCGCGCCAGGCTTCGCGGGTGCTCGACGCGGCTCGTCGCCCTCGCGCTGGATCAGGCTCTCGCGCTCTACACGAAGGCGAGCGAGCTGCTGGAGGCGGCGCGCGCGTGCGAGGGCGCGAAGCGCGCGCTGGCGGCGCGCCTCCCGGACGCCGAGCTCCAGTGCAGCCATGCGACCGCGCTCCTCCAAAAAATTTCACCGGACGAGATGAGCGCGCGCCTCGCTGCGCTGCCGTCGCCCTGCGCGCTACGAAGCTCGAGGTCCTTGCGGACGCCGCCCGCGATCTCCTCGAGAGCTCCGCCCCCACCGTCGCGACCCGCATCCGTCTCTACGGCCTCGATCACGAATTTGTGGAGGGCCTGGACGCGCTCGCCGTCGAGCTCCACAACCAGGAGTTCCTCGCGCAGGCCAGCGCGGGGGCCGAGGACCTGGCGTTCGAGCGGAGCCGGGTCGCGACGTGGCTTCTCACGCAGCACTTCGTCGACACGTTCGCGTGCGCGCGTCAGCTCGACAAGAGCATCCCGAACGTGCCGTGGACGCCGCGCAAACCGGCGCTCGCGCCCGCTTCGGAAGCGCGTCCGACGTTGGCCGCCGGCGCCCGGCTCGTCGCCATGCCCCAAGGCCCGGGGGCAGGCCCTGGACCGCTCCTGCGGATTCCGTTCCCGCGATGACCGCGAGCCCGAGAGGCTCAGCAGCCGGAGCACCAAATTTGGCGGTCGGCCGTGATCTTCCAGACACCGCACGAGCAGTTCCTGCACGCGTTCGGAGTGCTCGGACTGCAGTCGGCCGTCGCGGGCTGACAGGAAGGCTCGGGATCACGACACGTCGAGCCCGCCTCCGCACCACCCTCCACGCCGCCGGCGTCGGGCCGCCCCGCGCACGCGGAGATGTGGACGCACCAGCCGTCTCCGGAGCAGGTCGTCTGGCCGCAGCTGACCGAAGCGTCCACGTCGATGTTTGCGTCGCGAGAGGCGTCGGGGGAGCCTTGGGAGGCGCCCTGCGGGCCGGCCGCGTCCGCGGAGCTATCCGCAGAATCGGAGACGGACGTCTGCGCCGCGCACGCCGCCGTGAGGAGGCCGAACGCCACGACGTGGAGGAGTCGGTTCATCGCCGGCGGGCTTTTGCAGCGTGCGTGCCTGCCGCAAGTGTGGACGCGCCTCGCTCCAACACGAGCTTTGGGCGGCAATTTGTGCCGCCCATGACAGGATGATCGCGGCAGCTCAGGGCGCCGCAGAGTCGCGACGACCTCGGTGACCACGTCCTCGGTCGCGCCTATGGGGTTACCCCCCGCCCTTCGCGCGCGTGTAGACGAAGAGGATGACGAGGAGCACTGCGTCGGCCGTCGCGATCAGCCCGAGCTCCTTCGGGCTCACCTTCACGTCGAACGACGGGCTCGACTGCTTCGCCACGCCGAAGAGCGCGCCCGCCAACCCCAAGTAGATGAAGAGCATCGCGTGGTAGCAGAAGCTCAAGAAGAAGATGCCGATGAGGAGACCGCAGAAGCTCGTGAGGAGCGACAGGCCGTAGGCGGGGAGCCGGCGGTCCATGTCCCACGTCGGCCTGAACGCGATCATGAACGGGATCTTCACCGACACGTAGACGAACGACGTCCAGATCACCATCCCCGGGAAGCCGAGCTCCGCCGCGGAGAGGAGGTACGAGTTGTGCGCGGTGATGAAGTAGTTCTCGACGAACTGCCCGTAGCCGAGCCCCAAGAAGGGGTTCTGCTTCACGAAGTCGACGCCCTCGTAGAGCGCGCCGAGGCGCTCGAGGCTCGAGGCCTCCGCGTCCTCGCCGCTGCGCCCGCCGGCGAGGAGCAGCGGCAGCCCCGCGAACCCGCCCAAAATGAGCCCTTTTGCGCCATATCTTCGGATGAAGTAGACGCCGAAAATCGCGAGCAGCACGAGCACTCCGCCGCGTGAGCCGGTCAGCATCACGCAGTACAAGACGGCGGCCAGCACGGCGACGAGCAAGAGATGTCGGATCTTGCTTCGCATGGACGCGTGGATCGCGAAGCAGAAGCTCATCGCCGCGCCGACGGCGAGCGCCAGCTCGTTGGGATCCGCGAAGGTGCCGCGCCACCGCACGCGTCCGTGCGCGATCGTGAAGGCCTTGAAGAGGCCGGGCTTCTCGCACGCGTACTCGCGCCCGTCGACGCCGTCCTTGTCGCACTGGTGGCTGTCCTCGCACGAGCGCCCGTCCGGCTCGCCCTTGCTCTGATCGTGGGCCGCGCCGCCTCCCTCCTCTTCCTCGAGCAAGATGCACTGGAACTCGCCCTGCCCTTGATGGATGCAGATCGCGCTCAGCGCCACGCTGATGAGGACGAGCAGGATCGCGAGGCCGCGGAAGCTGTTGAAGGAGCGCCCCGCGTACATGACGACGACCATGAAGATCGTCGCGAAGCCGAGCGACGTCTTCATGTCCAGGACGATGTCCATCCCGACCTTGATCGCGGTCGAGAGGACGCACCAGCCGAGAAACGCCGCGAGGAACGGCAGCTGCGGCGACCACGCCGTCTTGATCTTGCCGGTCGCGAACTCGATGATGATCCCGAGCACCGCGAGGCCGACTGCGATGTTGAGCAGGCCGAGGCTCTCCAACCCCGGGACGAACTCCTGGGGACGGATGAAAATAGTGAAGATGAGGAGGAGCGCGCCGGCGAGCGCCACGACGAGGACCTTTCCTTAGCTCGTTCCCGCGCGGGCGCCGTTTTCGAGCAGCGCCTCGGGCGACGCCTCGAGCTTCTCCGGCTCCTTCGGCCAGTCGCGCTTCAGCGCGTACTCCACGAGGCCGACCGCGAAGCCGGTGCCGTGCGAGACGTGGAGCACCGGGAAAATCGCCCACACGACCGGGATCGCCGCCGCGCCCGCCTTGCGACCGACGCGCACCGCCTCCGCGAGCGTCGCCAGGGCGTAGCCGCCGAACGCGAACGGGGTCACCGGCTGGATCGTGCTCGTCGCGAGCAGGCCCGCGCCGCCGAGGACGGTGAGGAACGGGATCGCCGGACGGATGGAGAGGAACTTCTTGTGCTTGATGAGCGTGCGCGCGCGGCCCTTGCCGTACTTGTAATACTGCTTCGCGAGCGTCTTGAACGACGGACGCGGGTAGTAGTGCACGACGATGTCTTTGGACTGGTAGACCTTGCCGCCACTCTCGATGATGCGCTGGTTCAGCTCGGCGTCCTCGTTGGTGATCGCCTTGGGATCGTAGAGGCCGATCTTCTGGAAGACCCTGCGCCGGAACGCGCCGAGGAACACCGTGTCGACGAAGCCCTCGTTGTCGGGGCCGCGGTACTTGGCGCCGCCGACGCCGAGCGGGCTGTCGAGCGCGGCGCACAGGGCCTTCTGGAACAGCGTCTTCGCGCGCGCGCGCTGCGCTCCGCCGGCGTTCTCGGCGCCGCTTTTTTCGAGGGCCTCGACGCATCGCCGTACGTAGTCGGGCGCGTACTCGCAGTGCACGTCCATCCGGACGATCACGTCTCCGCGCGACGCCTTGATCATGCGGTTCATCCCCGCCGCCTGGATCTTGTCGGGGTTGTCGACGAGCTGGATGCGCGAATCCTCTTCGGACAGGCGCAGGATGATCTCGCGCGTCGCGTCGATGCTCATCCCGTCGGCGACGAGGATTTGCAGGCGATTCTTCGGGTAGTCTTGCGCCATCACGCTTCGGAGGCACGTCTCGATGTACGCCTCCTCGTTGAGGCAGGTCATCGCGTTCGTGTCGAGGGGTGATGATGTATGTGCGCAGTTTACCGGCGCGCACAGGCCGTCGCCCGTTCCTTCAGGGTGCTCGCGCGCGCCTCCTTCGGCTTTCGTCCGCTCATGAACACCTGGCAATCGGTGAACGGGGCCTTGTCGAACGTCCAGTCGATCTCGAACGCGGGCCCCTGCATGTCCATCAGCTTGAGGACGCCGTACCAGTAGAGGTTCAGCGCGGGCGCGAACTTCCGGTAGGTGCCCATGTTCTTCATGAAATGCGTCTGGTCGAACGTCTGCGGCGCGGCGTCGCCCGCCTCGGTCCGCTTGTAGCTCCCGCGGCGAAGGACCTTGCGCGCGAGCTTGAGCGGGCCCCAGCCGAGCGCGTCGGCGATGCGGTTCGCGCCCGTCGACAGCGTGGCGTTGCCGATTCGGCAATCGGTGAGGCCGGCGCGCGAGGCGAGCGCCTCGAGGCCCTCGGGACCGTCGAAGCGCGTGATCCCGTGCATCTTCGCCAGCGGCTCGGTGGGGAAGGTCACGAGGTACTCGCCGCCCGGCGACAAGAGGCGCTCGACGCCCCGGAAGAAGGCGGCCGGATCGCTCACGTGCTCGAGCGTGTCGCAGGCGATGACGCGCGTGAACGCGCCCTCGAACGGCCGCACTTGCTCGGGTATCGTGATGTCGCCGACCACGAAGCGCAGGTTCGAGAAGCGCTCCTCGAGGTAGCGGAGCTCGGCGATCGTGCCGCCGCTGATCTCGAAGCCGGTGACGTTCGCGGCCATCTTGGCGAGGCGGGCGGTCGTTCCGCCGCTGCCGACGCCGATCTCGCACACTGTGTCACGGTCCCCGATAGCGAGCTGCTCCAGGACGAGCAAATCGCGGAACGGGAAGCTGGTGGGAGGGAAGGGGACGAAGTCGATCCGGGCCATGGGAGCCCCCCAGGATAGCCCCTCCACGCCGTTCAACAATGCTGTTCGAAGGGGCCACGTGGGGCTTTACACCCTGCCGTGTGGCGGCAAGTATCATGGCTCCGTGAAAAAGCTGAACACCCTCGTCAGCGAAGTGAGCCCGCTCTCGCAGCGCTCGCACGCGATCCTCACGGTGCTGTCGGGCACCGAGACGGGGCGAGTCGTCCAGCTCACGGCGGGCGAGCCTCTCAGCTTGGGTCGCGCCGACGCGTGTCGCATCCGCTTCGATGACGCCAGTGTCTCCGGTCAGCACGGGAAGATCGTCGGCATCGCGGGCGGGTTCCACTACGTCGACGAGAACTCCACGAACGGGAGCGCCGTCAACGGCGTGCGCCTCGCCGCCGGAAAGACCGTGCAGCTGAACGACGGCGATCGCCTCCAGCTCGGCTCCGGCACGCTCCTCCGCTTCTCTCTCGTGGACGACGCCGAGCGCGGGGCCCTCACGCGCATGTACGACGCCGCGTTCCGAGACGCGCTGACCGGCGCCTACAACCGCAAGCACTTCGACGAGCGACTCGACGCCGAGCTCGCCTTCGCTCTTCGCCACGGCACCGAGCTGTGCTTGCTCATGATCGACATCGATCACTTCAAGAGCGTGAACGACGGCCACGGCCACCCCGCCGGCGACGCGGTGCTCAAGACGACGGTGGAGATCCTCGGCAAGCAGCTCCGCGCGGAGGACCTGCTCGCGCGCTACGGCGGTGAGGAGTTCGCGGTCATCACGCGCGGCATCCCGTTGTCGTCGGCGATCACGCTGGGCGAGCGCCTCCGGATGGCCCTCAGTCTCACGGCGACGAACCTGGGCGGCACCCCGCTCCGCGTGACCGCGAGCATTGGCGTCGCGGGCCTCGTGGACTGCGGAAAAATGCGCGATCGGACGACGCTGATCAAGGTCGCCGACCAACGCCTCTACCGCGCCAAAGAGGCCGGTCGCAACCGCGTAGTCGGCAGCTGACCCACGGCCCAGGCTCCCGAAGGTGTGATACGAAGGGCTCCATGCGAACTGCTCTCTTCGCCCTGACCGCAGCCTTGGTGAGCCTCCTGGCGCTCGCGAGCTGCGGCGGCACGCGGTCGTACAACTGGGCGGCGGAGCGCGCCGCCGGCTACCGCGTCGGACCCGGCGACGTCGTGAAGATCAACGTGTGGAAGCACGACGAGCTCTCGCAGCAAGTCACCGTCCGTCCTGACGGCGCGATGACGATGCCCCTCATCGGAGACATCCGCGCCGAGGGCAAGACGGTGGACGAGATCGCGGTCGACATCGGCACGCGCGTCCACAAGTACTTCCAGGACCAGCCGCCGGTCACCGTCCAGATCGCGGAGGTGCGCTCGTACAAGGTTTACGTCGTCGGCGAAGTGCAGCGCGGCGGCGAGTTCACGCCGAACCACCAGATCACCGTCCTCCACGGCCTCGCGCTGGCGGGCGGCTTCACGCGGTTCGCCAGCACCGATCGCATCATCATCGTCCGCAAGGACGCGCGCGGTGAGCGCAGGATCCCCTTCGATTTCTCCGCGGTCGTGGAGAAGGGCGATCTGCAGCAGAATCTCGCGCTCCAGTCCGGGGATACCGTCATCGTCCCCTAACGCGGTTTCCCCCAAGGCAGGATGTTCGATCTCTTCCGGAACCCGCGCAGGCTTCTCCTCTTCCTCTTCGAGGCGGCGCTCATCGCCGTGCTCGTGGCGGTGGCGGCGTGCCTCCGCTTCGGAGACATCCATCGCGGCCTGACGTACCCGGACATCGCGAAGAAGGCGGTGCTCTTCGCCGTCGTCGCGCAGGGTGCCCTCTACTACTCGGGCATGTACGATCCCGCCGCCACGCGCACCGCGCAGGCGGTCTACGAGCGCGTGCTGAAGGCGCTCGCGCTCAGCACCGTCATCCTCCTCGTCTTCTTCTATTTCGTTCCCCGCTTCGAGCTCGGTCGCGGCATCTACCTCGTTGCCCTCGCGCTGACGGCGCTCGTCCTCCCTGCGTGGCGCCTCGTCTACGACAGCGTCAGCGAAAACACCGGATTTTTACGGCGAACGCTCATCCTCGGCAACGGCGGCCTGGCACGCGAGATCGCGACGACGATCAGGAGGAACCCGCAGTACGGGCTCGAGCTCGTCGGCATGCTCGCGCGCGACAAGTGGCAGGTGAGCGGTGAGGAGGGGATCATCGGCATTTACGGGGACCTCTTCGACGTCGTCATGAAGGAGGACGTGCAGGTCGTCCTCGTCGCGTACCCCGATCGCCGCGGCACGCTCCCCGTCGACCAGCTCCTCGAGGTGAAGTTCCGCGGCGTGGAGGTCGAGGAGGGCGTCGACTTCTACGAGCGCACCCACGGCAAGATCTACGTGCGCGAGCTGAAGCCGAGCCAGCTCATCTTCGCCGAGGGGTTCACCGCGCGCACCACCACGCGGCGCCTGAAGCGCATCCTCGACGTGGTCGTGGCCGGCATCGGCATCGTCCTTGCGGCGCCCTTGATGCTGATGACGGTCATCATGATCAAGCTCGATTCGCGCGGTCCCGTGCTCTACAAGCAGGTCCGGGCTGGCGAGTTCGGCGCGCTCTTCACGATCCTGAAGTTTCGCTCGATGCGCACCGACGCCGAGAAGGGCGGCGCGCAGTTCGCGAAGGAGAACGACAATCGCGTCACGCGCGTCGGCAAGTTCATTCGCAAGACGCGCCTCGACGAGCTGCCGCAGCTCTGGAACGTGCTGAAGGGCGAGATGAGCATGGTGGGGCCGCGGCCCGAGCGGCCGGTCTTCATCGAGCAGCTCGAGCAGCAGGTGCCGTTCTTCAAGCAGCGGCTCTACGTGAAGCCCGGCGTCACCGGCCACGCGCAAGTCCGCTGCCGCTACGGCGCGAGCGCGGAGGACATGCTCGAGAAGCTCCAGTACGATCTCTATTACATCAAGAGCTACTCGGTGCTCTTCGACCTCACGATCATCCTCGACACGGTGAAGGTCGTCCTCCTCCGCATCGGCGCGCGCTGACGAGAGGGGGTGTCAGGCCGGCCGCTGCGCGGTCACGATCCACTGGGCTGCGGCGAGGACGACACCGTCTTTCGTCTCCAACGGTCGCAGCGCTTCGCGGACCGCGGCGTGCATTTTCTCGCGGGTCTTCGCGTCGACGTTCTGGGCCAGTCGGGCCGTCGGACCCGTGATCATCGCGTATTCAAGCGCTTCGTCGAGCGGGCCGGTCGCGAGCGGAACGTCACGGGAGGTGATGTCGACATGCGCGAAGCCCGCCGCCGTGAGGATCGACGCGACGCGCGCGCGATCCGCGAACGCGAAAGGCCCCGGCGCGTCGGGCGGCGTCGGCTCGGGCGGCGGGACGAGCGGGAGCACGGCGGCGAGCGGGACGGTCATCCACGGGTTCTCGGCCATCGCGCGCCAGCACACGAACGCGAGACGGCCACCAGGCCGGAGCGCGGCCAAGAGGTTCGCGAAGGCGAGCTTCGGATCCTCGAAGAACATGACGCCGAAGCGCGAGAAGAGAAGATCGAACGGGCGTGCGGCGCGGTACTCGCCGGCGTCGGCGCGCACGAACGTGACGTGACCGAAACCGGCAGCCGCGGCGCGCCCGCGCGCCTGATCGAGCATCGGCGCTGAGAGATCGACGCCGACGACCTCTCCCGCGGTCCCCACCGCGTGGGCGAGCGCGAGCGTCGTCGAGCCGCAGCCGCATCCGACGTCGAGCACGCGCTCGCCAGGAGCGACACGCGCCGCCGCCAGCGCCTCGCGCCCGAGCGGATCAAGCGCCCGATCGAGCCGCGCCTGCTCGCGCACCCAACGCTCGCCCCCCTCGCCATTCCAGAATGTCTCTTGGTCCACGCGCAGAGTCTACGCCTGCGCTATCGTGATTTGGCTCCGATGAAATTCGCGCTCGGCGTCGGCCTCACCAACGCGTGCAATTTGTCGTGCGCGCACTGCTACCGCGCGACGGGCACGGACGCGCTCGCCGCCGCGGACGTCCTGCGCGCCGTCGACGCGATCCCGACGCGCGCGGTGAACTTCGGCACCGGCGAGAACGGCCTCCACCCGGAGTTCGCAGGCCTCGTCGAGACGCTCGCGCTTCGTGGCGTCGCCGTGACGATGACGACGAACGGCCACAGCGCAGCCGTGCTGCCCGACGCCGTGCTCGCTCGCTTCTCCGACGTCGAGATGTCGATCGACTACCCCTCGCGCGAGGCGCACGACGCCGCGCGCGGCGCCGGCAACTGGGACCTCATCGAGCAGCAGATGGCCCGCTGCACGCGCCTCGGCGTCCCGGTGACGATCGCGTCGGTCCTCATGCGCGACAACTGTCGCGCGCTTCCCGATCTCGCGCGCCTCGCCGGCTCGCGCGGCGCGTTCTTGCGGGTCAACGTGTTCCAGGCGGTGCGCGGCAGCGCGATGACTCCATCGTTCGACGAATTCTGGGGCGCGTGGCGCGCGCTCTTCGACGTCGCCGACCTCGTGGCATCCGGTGAGCCGATCGTTCGCGCGATGCTCGGCGTCCCGCGGGCGCCCGGCGCAGGGTGCGGCGTCGAGACGGTGCGCATCACGCCGCGCGGCGCCGTAGTCCCCTGCGTCTATGGTGCCGACGACGCGCTCGCCTTGGACGATCTCGAGCGCCTCGGCGCTGCGGTGGTCGACGAGCCGCAATTCCGAGGGCTCGACCTCGTCCCCGACGAATGCAAGGCGTGCCCACACCTCGAGACGTGCCGGGGCGGGTGCCCCAGCCGCCGAACGCTGCGCGGCGATTTGAACCGCGGCGACGAATACTGCCCGATCCTCCGCGGGCGTGACGTCGCGCTCTCGGCCACGCCGGTGTCTCTAGGCCGCGCGCTCCCCAAAGCGTCGAGCGCGTGCACTACGATCGTCCGCGCGCGCGCGCCTCACAGCTCGTAGCAGCTTGCCTACTCGGTACTTGCCGTCGAAGACCTGGCCACCCGAAAGCATGCGCAGCCTAAAGAATGGGTTATCCGGCAGACAGCGGCGCGACGAACGTGGTGAGGACGGGCAACGTCCGGTCGGTGTTCCAGTAGCCGCTCAGGCCCAGGAAGAACACATGGCGGTACAAGTTTGGCTGGGCCTGCGCGCCTTCGAACAGGACGTAGCGGTAGTTGTAGCCGGCGAGCACGCCGAGCCAGTGGTTCAGCGCGTAGCGCCCCTCGAGGCTCACGACGGCGTAGGAGATTCGGGACAACGCCTCGGTCGTACGGAACGCCGATCGGTTCGCGGTGCCGCTCAGGAGGACGGCGAGATTCCGGAAGCCGGGCGTGTGGGGAAACGGGTACCCCGAGAGGTTCGTCGACGCCTGCGCCGAGGGACCGAAGCCGAGGCGCGGGCTCGCGGAGCCGTAGGTGTACGACGCGTTCACGTTGAAGAGCCAATACTGCTTCGTGAGGAGCAGCTCGGTCGCCGCGACGGGGCTCCCGATCGGCCGCGTGTCGGGATCGAGCGGCGGCGCCGTGGCGATCGCGAACCCGACGTTCGAGAGCCAGCGCAAGCTGTCGCTGAACGAGTGCGTCAGGCTCACCGTGCTCTCGCCGACGTGCGTGGTGGCGACGCCGAGGAACTGCGGCGGCTGGCGCGTGAAGTCGAGGAGGAAGTAGTTCCGGTTTTGCTCGTAGCGCAGCCGGAAGCTCACGATGTCGGAGTCGGTCAAATCGTAGATGATCTGGCCGTCGGTCCCCGGCTGTACGAAGTCGATGCCGTGGTGGAAGATCTGCTGCGTTCCGGTGTCGACGGGCGCGTCGTGGATGGTGGTGCCGACGGCGAGATCGACGCCGTGCAGATACCGCCAGCGCGGCCCGAGCTCGTGGGTCAGCTGCGTGCGCGCATTCGTGAGCGTGAACGTGCGCTGGAGCGTCGATGGCTCGACGAGGAAGAGCGGGCCGTCCGAGAGGCGCGACGAGTTGAGCGTCGCGGCGGTCGTGATGAACCGGTTCACGAGGATGTCGCGTTTGCCGAGGGTGATCTGGCCGGTGTACGAGGCGACGACCGCGCCGTCGTCGGGCTCGCTGAAGCCGTCGAGCGGCTCGTAGTGCTGGCCGCGCAGCTGGAGACGGAACTCGTGCGGGTCGAATGGGCTCGTCCACGTGCGCAGCGTCAGCTCGGCGTCGACGCCCGTGAACGGCGACGGATGACGAACGATCGGCCCGTCGAGGACGGCCTGCGTCTGGACGACGTTGTCGTTGTACCCCTGGACGATCGCGACCTGCACGCCGTAGTCGAGGCCGCCGGGGCGGAACACCGTCCCTTCCTCCGCCGCCACGCGCGCCTGGTTGCGCAGCGCCGGGCTCGACTGGAACGCCGGATCGTAGGCGAGCCGATCGCGCGCCGTCGCCGGGGCTTCGAGCGCGCGCGGATCGAACTGATCGTCACGCGTCGTGCGCGAGTCGTTCGGATCTTTCAGGCGGAGATCGCCTTCGCCCCGGGTCGTCCGGGTGTCCGTGCTCTCGCGCACATCGGCCGCCGTCGGGGTCGTCGGCGTGGTGGGCGGCGCTTGGATCTGCGCAAAGAGCATGGGGGGCGGGAGCCTGAGAGTCGCCCGACACTATCAGAAAACCCCCGAATAAAGCCGCTCGTAATCGTCGGCCATCCGCGCCAGCGAGAAGCGCGCGTGCGCGTATTTTCGCGCGGCGTCGCCCATCGCTTCGCGTTTCGCGGGATCGCCGGCGAGCGCCGCGAGGGCGTCGCGGAGGCCCGTTTCGTCGCGGTGATCGACGAGGAGCCCGACATCTGCCGGAACGATGCCGGGCAGGCCGCCCACGCGGGTCGCGACGACCGGGAGGCTGCACGCCATCGCCTCAGGGACGACGAGAGGTAGACCTTCGGTGCGAGAGCTCAAGCAGAAGACGTCGAGCGAGCTCATGAGCGATGGCACGTCGCTGCGCATGCCGGTCATCGTGACGAACGACGCCGCGTCCTTCGGGATCGCGGCTTCGATGGCGGCGCGCTCGGGCCCTTCGCCGACGATCACCAGGCGCACCTTCTCGCGGAGGAGCGGCGCCGCGGCGCGCACGAGGAACGGGTAGTCCTTCTCGGAGACGAGGCGGCCGACGGTGCCGATGACCACCGCGTCGTGGGCGATTCCGAGCTCGGCGCGCGCGCGGAGGCCTGCCGCCGGATCACGCGCGAACTGCGCGAGCGGAATGCCGTTGGGGACGACGTGGAGCTTCGCCGCGGCCGGTCGTTCGTCGCGCGCGGCCCTCACCGCGGTCTCGTCGCTCACGGCCGCGAACGCCGAGACGGTCCGCGTCGCGGCGCGCGCGAGCCACAACGCTCCCCTGGGGTACGTGTTGCTCCCGTGCTTCGTGTGCACGACGCGCCGCACGCCCGCGAGGCGCGCCGCGGGACCTGCGTAAATGAGCGGCGCCGCGTTGTGGGTGTGCACGACGTCTGGCGAGAGCCCAACGAACGCGCGCGCGATTTTCGCCCACGTCGACGGGCGTGTGCCGCCCTGGTGAGGGACGTCGAACGTCGGAATCCCCGTGAACTGCGGCCGCAGTCCTCCGCCAGGCGTCAGCGAGAGGACGCGAACGTCGTGACCGCGCCCGGCGAGCTCGCGCGAAAGGCTGAGGATGAGGCGTTCTTGCCCGCCGACGTCGAGCGACAGAACAACGTGGACGATCCGCATGGGCGGATGACGATATCATCCGCGCTTCCATGAGGGTCCTCGCGATCACGCAAATCTGGCCGAACAGCCTGGAGCCGCTCCGCGGCCCGTACAACGTGCAGCAGTTCGCGATGCTGAAGAAGCACGTCGACCTCGAGGTGCTCGCCGCCGTCGCGTACGTCCCGGGCGCGGCGATCGTCGGAAAGCCGCCGCGGCCCGCGCTACTCGCCAACCTGCCGCGGCACGAGACGACGAGCGGCATCGAGACGACGTACATGCGTCAGCTCTATTTGCCGCGGCTCGGCGTTCCGATCGCAGTGCCGCTGTACTTCGCCTCGCTGCTGGCGCACCGGCGGATGCTCGCGCGCGCCGACGTGATCCTCGCGACGTGGGCGTACCCCGACGGCTGCGCGGCGATCCTCGCGGCGCACGCGCTGGGCAAGCCGTGCGTGGTGAAGGTCCACGGCTCCGACATGAACCTCGTGGCGAAGATGCCGAGCGCGCGCGCCGTCCTTCGCGCGGTGCTCCCGCGCACCGACGCGATGGTGAGCGTGTCGCGGCCGCTCGCCGAGGAGATCGCTGCGGTCGGCGTCGCGCGCGAAAAAATCCACGTCGTCGAGAACGGCGTCGACACCGAGACGTTCACGTTGCGAGACAAGGCGGAGGCGCGCCGCGCGCTGGGGCTGCCCGTCGACAAGAAGATCGTGCTCACCGTCGGGCGCCTGGAGCCGCAGAAAGGCACGACCGATCTTCTCGAAGCGTGGGCACGCGTTCGCGAGGTCCGGAGCGACGTGGTGCTCGTCCTGATCGGCGACGGCGTCTCGCGTCCCGCCGTCGACGCGCGAAAGGCCGAGTGGAAGGACGGCCTCGTCGCGCCGGGCTCCGTCCCGTTCGCCGACATCGCGCGCTGGATGAGCGCGTGCGACGTGTTCACGTTGCCGAGCTGGGCCGAGGGCACACCCAACGCCGTCCTCGAAGCGCTCGCGTCGGGCCGTCCGTCGGTGGGCTCGGACGTCGGCGGCATCCCAGACGTGCTCTCCGATCCACGGAGCGGCTTGATCGTCCCCGCGCGCGATCCCGCCGCCCTCGCGCGAGGGCTCCTCGAGGCGCTCGCGCGTGACTGGCCGCCCGAGTCGGTCCGAGCGTGCGGCCCCGGCTCGTGGTCGGACAGCGCGGAGCACTTGCTCCGCGTGATCCAGTCCGTTCGTTGACGCTCAGTCGCGGCGCTTCTTCCGGCGGAGCATCCCGACGAGCGCGAGGCCGCCGATGCCGAACAGCGCGGCGGACGTGTCGGGCTTGCGATCGATGGTGCGGCAGCTGCAACCGCCGTCGTTTCCGACGCCGCCCGTTCCGCCGCCGTCGGGCTGCGTGAGGCCGGAGTCGGAGCCGGCGCCCGAGTCCCTGCCGGGCGTGCCGGAGTCGGAGCCGGGCGTTCCGGAGTCGGTCTCGGGCGTGCCGGAGTCGGTGCCGGCTCCGGAGTCGGTGCCAGTTCCGGAGTCGGTGCCAGAGCCGGAGTCGGTGCCAGAGCCGGAGTCGGTGCCAGAGCCGGAGTCGGTGCCGGCGTCGGTGCCTGGGCCGGAGTCGGCGCCTGCGTCGGTGCCTGGGCCGGAGTCGGCGCCTGCGTCGGTGCCGGAGCCTGAGTCGGTGCCGGCGTCAGTCCCCGCGTCGGTGCCGGAGCCTGCGTCGGTGCCGGCGTCGGGGGCTGCGGTGCAGGTGCCCGCCTGGCAGGTACCGATCGAGCACGCGGTGCCGTTCGGCTTCACCGGGTTCGAGCAGTTGCCGCTCTGCGTGTCGCACGTGCCGACGGTGTGGCACTCGTTGAGCGCAGTGCACGTCTTCGGGGTCCCGCTCGTGCAGGTGCCGGCCGTGCACACGTCACCCGTCGTGCACGCGTTGCCATCGTTGCAGACGGTTCCATTTCCTGCCGGCGGATTGGAGCACGTCCCGCTCGCCGGATTGCATGTCCCGGCGACGTGGCACTGATCGGAGGCCGTGCACGTGACGGGATTTCCGCCGGTGCACGTTCCAGCCTGGCAGGTGTCGGTCTGCGTGCAGCCGTTCCCGTCGGTGCACGTGGTGCCGTTGGCCTTTGGAGGATTGCTGCACGTCCCGTTGGCCGGATTGCATGTCCCGGCGACGTGGCACTGATCGGAGGCCGTGCACGTGACGGGATTTCCGCCGGTGCACGTTCCAGCTTGGCAAGTGTCGGTCTGCGTGCAGCCGTTCCCGTCGGTGCACGTGGTGCCGTTGGCCTTTGGAGGATTGCTGCAGATGCCCGTGGCGGGCGCGCAGGTTCCGACGTCATGGCACTGATCGGAGGCCGTGCACGTGACGGGACTTCCTCCGGTGCATGTGCCCGCCTGGCATGTGTCGGTCTGCGTGCAGGAGTTTCCGTCGGTGCACGTGGTGCCGTTGGCCTTGACGGGGTTGCTGCAGACGCCGGTTGCGGGCGCGCAGGTTCCGACGTCGTGGCACTGGTCGGAGGCGGTGCATGTCACCGGATTTCCTCCGGTGCATGTGCCCGCCTGACAGCTGTCGGCTTGCGTGCAGGAGTTTCCGTCGCTGCACGCGCTGCCGTTGGCCTTGACGGGGTTGCTGCAGACGCCGGTGGCGGGCGCGCAGATTCCGATGTCGTGGCACTGGTCGGACGCGGTGCACGCGACGGGGTTTCCACCAGTGCAGGTGCCGGCCTGGCACGTGTCGGCCTGCGTGCATGCGTTGCCGTCGTTGCAGGTGGTGCCGTTCGGCTGCTTGGTGTCGGCGGGGCACGCGCTCGCGGCGCCGGTGCAGGTCTCTGCGATGTCGCACGCGCCGTTGGCTGCGCGGCAAACGGTGCCGGCGCCGACGAAGGTGCAGTTGGCCGTGCAGCAATCGGTCGGCGTCCCGTTGGCCGCGCCGTCATCGCACGACTCACCGGCCTCGAGGACTCCATTGCCGCAGACCGCGCTGACGGCGATGACGCCCACCTGCGCGGTGACCGAGTGGACCGCGGAGGGCGAGGTGCCGATGACAGTGAACGTGACCGGCGCAGTCAGAGGTGCGCCCGCCGTAGCCGAGAGCGTCAGCGTCGACGTGCTTCCTGCGGTCACCGCCACCGGAGCGAACGCGCCGCTCACGCCAGGCGGCAAGTCCTGCACGTTGAGCGTGATGCTCTCTGCGATGCCCGCGGCGACGCCGGTGCTCACGGTGTAGGGGATGGTTCCGCCGCGCGCCACGTTCTGCGACCCCGGCGCGATCGAGCGCGAGAAATCGTTCGCCGCGCATCCCGGGAACTTGGTCGACGCGACGCGCGTGGCCCACGTGCCGAAGCCGTTGATGCGGTAGTCCTCTTGCGTGTACCAGAAGGTGCAGTCGTCGGTCGGGTCGACGGTCATCGCGCTGTAGTCGCCCCAGCGGTTCGGCGGAGGGTTTCCGCCGCCGCTCTCGACGCCGCCGCCGATGTCGAAGATCGTCTCGCCCTGCCCCATCAGCCCCGGCGCGTCACTCGCGACGCGGCCGGCCCACCCGATCGAGGGGCGCTGATTCGCGCTCGATGCGCCGAAGCCGAGCGCCATGTCGCGCGCCTGATCCTGCGCGATGCTGCCGGCGAAGCGCCAGAGCCCGTCGTTCGGACCGTAGGTGCCCTGCTGGAAGATGACCGGCGCGGTGTTGGGGCTGCGCACCTCGTACCAGCGGATGCCGCCCACCGTGCCGTTCGCCTCCACCGCGTGGTTCACGAGGATCGACTCGTACGTACCGAAGTTGCGGTAGTTGAGCCGGAACATCAGGCGGTCGGAGAGCGCCGAGATTTGGTTGCCCGGCGGGGGCTCGGGGACGCAGGCGTTGCGCGACGTTGCCGGGCACGTGGGCGTGAACGCGGCGACCGGCAGTTGGGTGGGGCCGGTGAAGGTGCTGTTCGCCGGCGCCGTCCAGTCGACGTGGAACTTCCAGAAGGCCAGCGTGTTGTTCAGGTTGCCGCCCGCGTTCACGCCGAGCGCCGCGAAGAAGCCGGGCTCTCCGCGCGGGGGCGGGACCTTGCCGTCGAAGTTGCCCGGCAAGAGGCCGAAGATGTTCGCGCCCTGCATGAAGCACTGCTGCGTCGCCGCCGCGCCCGCGAGCATCGACACGCGATCGTACGCGCAGATCTCTGCGCCGACGTAGGCAGTGCCGGCGCCGTTGAACAGGTTGATCGTCGCGTAGTACGCGTCCGGCCAGACGCTGAACTTCCCGTAGTCGTTGATGCCGTTGTAGCTGAAGTCGTAGAGCGAGTACGCGCCGAGCGGATCGGGCGTCTTCGACACGGCGACGCACTGGTAGTTGGTGTTCCCCGTGCCGTTGATGAAGTTGTGCAGATCGAACTGCGTGATGAACCAGCGATCGGCGGCCTGGTCGTAGACGACGACCGGATCGCCGTCGTTCTCGGTCGCGCAGCGGTTGCCGCTGGTGGTCGGGTAGCCCGTCCAGAGGACGTTGATCGCGCGCGTCGCGGAAAGCACCGCGCCGGCCTTGCTATAGATCGCGATGCCGGAGTTGACGGTCTGCACGAAGTGGTTGGGGCCGACCGCGCCGTTGGTGTCCGGCGGCGTGACCTGTCCCGCCGTCCCCGCGGGGCCTTGCTGGCCGGCGAAATTGCCGATGGTCGCCGGCATCTGCATGATCGGCACGCTCGTCTGGAGCACCGGATCGGGGCGCGGCACCAGGCCCTCGAGGAGGTGCGGGTGCATCCCCATCTCGCGCTCGTGGTCCTCCTGGGTGTCCGGCAAGATCGCCGGCAAATCACGGAGCGGGCGCGACGAGAAGGCCTGCGCGACCTGGACGCGCGGCGTCCGTTGGATTTGCGAGAACGACTCGTCGATGGGCCCGGCGAAGAAGTTCGGGACCGTAGGTGCCGCCGCGACGACCGCCTTCGCGCCCGCGGGCGTCGCCGGTGTCTGCAGCGCGGCTTCGTCGGCGCTCTTGTCGGATTTCTCCGCGACGTCCTTCGACGAGGAGCAGGCGACCAGGACGGCCATGCCGCAGATCAGAGCCCCGTAGACACGTGTACGCGTGCTCGCCATGTCCAAGCCTCCCGTGTCCGCCGTTCCCCGACCTCATCCATATCGCGCACGGGATGCACGCCCCACGGAAATCAGCGTCTCCGCGCGTTCCATGCGGGACATCGACGTTCAGTCGACTACATCGGGATCGTGACTGCGCCGCATCCGGTCCTCTTGGTCCACGGCATCTGGGACTCGTCCTCCCGCCTCGCGCCCCTCGCGGCGGGACTGACGCTTCGCGGCGTTCGCGGCGTTCACGCGATCGATCTGGTGCCGAACGACGGGCGAGCGCCGATCGCCGAGCTCGGTCGCCTCGTCGCCCGCGAAGCCGACGCCCTCGCCGCGCGCGAGAAGGCGGCGCAGGTCGACGTCGTGGGCTTCAGCATGGGGGCGCTCGTGTCGCGCTGGTACATCCAGCGCGGCGGCGGCAAGGAGCGCGTGCGCCGGTTCGTGTCGATCGCGGGGCCTCACCACGGCACCGCGACCGCGTATGCACTCCCGTTCCCGGGCGCGCGCGACATGCGTCCGAAGAGCGCCCTCCTCGAGGACCTCGAGACCGATCCCGATCCGTTCGGCGACGTCGCGGTCCACTGCCTCTACACGCCGTTCGATCTCATGATCCTCCCCGCGAAGAGCGCCGTCCTCGCCGGTGCACGCTCGGTGCGCGGCTTTCGCGTCGCGATGCACCGCTTCATGATCACCGACGCGCGGGTCCTCGACCACGTCGCCGCGCTCCTCCGCGCCTGACTTCGCGCGGCGCGGGGCAGCCATTCAGGAGAGAGGCCCTCACCACGTCACGCCGGTAGTGACGCCGGTGCGGTGCAGTCCGTCGACGTCGGGGATGACGAAGGCGTGGACCGGGACGTAGAAGCCCCCGACGCGCGGCGTCCATCCTGCGGCGGCGATCGCGTGCGCCTCCTGTCCGCGCAGCGGCGTGAGGCTAGTGCCGACGCCGACCTGGAACGAGTTGTCGATCTCGAAGCCGAGGAGCGCGTTGCCGGTCGGGTAGAACTTGCTCTGCTCCACGCCGGCCACCATCACGTTGCCGACGAGGATCACGTTCAGCCACGAGTGACCGACCATCCGCACCACGCCCTCGTAGCCCAGGAGGAAGTGGTGCGGCGTCTTCATGTCGATCCTGTCCTTGAGCGACTGGCCGCCGAGAGACTCGACCGGCTTGTCGTAGTTGGCGACGTAGGCGTAGCCGAGGCGAAAGCCGTTCAAAAAGCGCTGCTCGACGAGCCTGTCGCGGGGGCTCTTCGGTTCGTACGTCACGTCGGCGTCGGGCGGGACCGCGGCGGCCGTGGGGCGCGGCGGCGGTGCGGGGGACGTCTCGGCGATGAGGGTCACAGTCGTCGTCTGCGGAGGCAGCGTCGGCAGCGGAGCGGGGACGGCGGACGCTTGGGGCGACGTCGCGGGCGGCGCGGGCGTCCACGTTCCGTTCGGCGCGCCCACTTGTTGGCTCCACGCGGTGGCGCTGCACAAGAGGAGGGGAGCGGCGATGAGCGCGGCGATTCCGAGGCGGGGGAGGGTCGACATGGCAGTCTCCTGGTCGGTCAATGATCGGGTATACTCATTAAGTGGTTCAACCAGTTGATGAGCGAGCCACGCGTATGCAGCGACCATGCCGACGGCCAACTCCGCGACCTCATGACGCGACCACGGCCTTTCGCGCATCGTTCTACGCAGTCGAGCCGCGCGCGGTGCGAACGAGCGCGCGCGGCACGGAGGACGTCAGCGCGTCGCCGCGCGCAAGCCTCGCGGGACGATGACGCGCTCCAGACCCGCGAATGCCGCCTCGAAGACGAGCGCCAGCGCCGCCGCCGGCACCGCGCCGCGAAAGATGAGCGACGGATCGCGCAGGCTGATCCCCTGGAGGATCGGGTTGCCGAGGCCGTCCGCGCCGACGAGCGCCGCGATCGTGGCCGTCCCCACGTTGATGATCGCGCTCGTCTTCACGCCCGCGAGGAGCATGGGCGAGGCCAGGGGCAGTGAGATGCGGAGCAGCTTCGCCCACGGCGACAGACCGAGCGCCTCTGCCGATCGCTCCAGCTCCGGCGAGATCGACACGAGCCCCGTATACGTGTTTCGTGCGATCGGCAGGAGCCCATACAAGAAGAGGGCGACGATCGCCGGACGCGCGCCGATCCCGAGGAGCGGCACGAGGAGCGCCAAGAGCGCGAGCGACGGGATTGTCTGCAAGAGGCCGGTCAACGTCATCAGCGTCGGTCCCAGGCGACGGGCGCGGCTCGCGATAACGCCGATCGGCACGCCGAAGACGATCGCCGCGGCGAGCGACGCGAGGACGAGCTCGACGTGACGGATCGTATCTTTGGCGATCGCCTCGGCAGTCGTTGGCGCGGGCGCTCGCGCGTGTGCCGCGGCACCTCCAGGCAAGAGGAGCGCCGCCGCGTCGCCGACGGTCGCGTGATCGATCACGAGCGCCGCGTTCGCGTGCGTCATCGCCTTGGTGCTGATCGCGCCGACGAGGCGCGACATCGCGGCGAAGGCGGCGGGCGCCCGCGCGGGGAGGTCCGACCGATAGAGGAGCACGGCGTCGTAGCGCGGAAAGAAGACGCGATCGTCGTCGAGGACCACGAGGCCGAGCCGCTCGATCTGCGCGTCCGTCGTGTACACGTCCATGACGTCGATCGATCCGCCGGCCATCGCCTCGTAGGCCAGCGCGTGCTCGAGGCCGCGTACCGAGCCCTGTCCGAGGCCGTAGCGCGCGGCGAGGCCCGGGAATCCGTCGGCGCGGCCCAAGAACTCGTGGCTCAGGCCGAGGCGAAGGTCGGGCTTCCGCGCCAGATCGCCGATGGTGTGGACGCCATTCCGTGCCGCGACGTCGGCGCGCATCGCCAGCGCGTAGCTGTCGTCGAACCCGAGGCGCTCGCTCACGCCGATCCCGAGCGCCGCGAGGCCGGCCTTGCGCTGCGCGGCCTCTGCGCCGGGCGCGCGCAGGATCACCTCGTCGACGGTACCCGTGTATTCTACATAAATATCGATCGCGCCGGTACGCAGCGCGGCGACGGCGATCTCGGTGCCGCCGAGGTTCTTCGCGTGCTCGGCGGCGGCGCCCGACTCGGCGGCGAGGATCCGCAGCGCCTCGCCGAGGATCCACGACTCCGGAAAGGCCTTCGATCCGGCCACCACGCGCGGCGCCCCGTCGGCCGAGGCGCGGCCGGACGCGACGAGCGCAGCGAAGAGGAGCAGGAGGGCGGCGACGCGTCTCACGCGATCGCCTCCGCGGGATCGCCGAGCAGCTCGCGCACGAACGGCGTCGCCGGAGCGTCCCGCAGCGCCCGCATCGGCCCGCGCTGAACGATGCGCCCGCCGTCCATCACCGCGATCTCGTGGGCCAGCACCGCGGCCTCGCCGGCGTCGTGCGTCACCACCAGCACCGCCTTCTCGAGCCGCGTGACGATCGCGACGAGATCCTTCTGGAGGCGCCGGCGCACCACGGCGTCGAGCGCGCCGAGCGGCTCGTCGAGGAGCAGCAGCGGCGGATCGAGCAAGAGCGCGCGCATGATGCCGACGCGCTGCCGCTGTCCCCCCGAGAGCTCCGACGGAAAACGATCGAGCGCGTCGTCCAAGAGCCCTACGAGCTCGCGCAGCTCGCCGATGCGCGCGCTCGTGCGCGCCTTCTCCCAGCCGAGATAGTCCGCCATCAAGGAGACGTTGCGGCGCGCCGTCAGGTGCGGAAAGAGCCCGCCCTCCTGGATGACGTAGCCCATCTTGTGACGGAGGCTTCGTGACGTCGACGGCCCCATCTCCTCGCCGAGCACGTTCACGCGACCGGCGTCGGGCGTCACGAGCCCCATCACCACCTTCAGCAGCGTGGACTTGCCGGAGCCGCTGGCGCCGAGGAGCGCGAGGCGGGCCCCCGCGGGCAAGGTCAAGCTCGTCGGATGCAGCGCGACGTGCTCTCCGTACCGCTTCGCGACGTCGCGGAGCTCGATGGCGGGCGCGGCGCTCACCGCCGGAGGGTACCCGAATCCAGTAGGTAGTAGGATGGCGTCAGGGTGAGCGGACGATGAGCGAAGGAAACTACCGTGACGAGCTCGCCGCCGCGCACGCGCGCATCGAGGAGCTGGAGCGCCGGCTCGGGGAAGCGCATGGCACCGGCGGCGTCGCCGAGCCTTGGCTGGTGGAGCTCGAGGCGAGGCGCGCAGCGGTCCTCGCCGAGGCCGCCAAGGGAATGGGCGATTCGAAGCGGCGCTGGCGCGTCCGCGGAATCATCGTCGCCACCGCCCTCGTGCTCGGCACGATCATCTCGCTCCTCGCCGGCACACTCGCGCCGTTCGTGCCCCTCGGATTTCTCACGCTTCACCCGGGGATGCTCCTCGTCTGGGTGCTCGGCTCCAAGAAGCGGCAAGTCGCGAAGACCGAGCTCGCCAAGATCGACGAGAAGGTCGCCGACGTGCGCCGCATGGCAGAGATGATGGGGGCCTCCCGGGTCCGCGTGGGCGTAGTAGAGGAGGGGAGGGCCGGACGCCGCCAGGCCCCCGAGACGGTCGAGCTCGACGCCGACCCGGCGGCGGCGCGTGGCACCCATAGAGGGTGAAGGAAGACTTCGGCGCGCCGTCACGTACCACCGCCCGACCCATGAAACCGGGCAGGCTCACGCTCCGCACGCTGACGTTGGGCACGCTCGCCCTCGCCGCATGCCGCGTGGACAGCGGCGTCGAGGATCTCGTCGACACGGTGCCGACCCAGACGAGCGCGCTCGGGCAGTGGGTGAAGAGCACGGACCCGCGGTGCGCGGCCGTCGTTCCGGCGACGACGCCGTCCGCGTCCGGGAGCGTCTCGGCCTCGCCGGGCCACGTCGTCTTTCGGCTCCCGGATGGCCATGATTATCGAATCGAGGCCCGCGCCGACGCGCACGCCGAGGATCTGACGCGCGAGCTCGACGCGATTGCGCCCGGCGTCGACGGCTTCGTCAACGCCTCGGCCGACGGCCAGTGGCTCCTCGTCCAGACGACGCGCTTCGGCTGCGGGCAGGACATGTGCACCGCGGTCGTCGATCGCTCCGCCTGCACCGCGCAGGTGATGGTCACCGGCCGCGCGGCCGTGCACCCCGAGGCGACGAGCGCGATAGGCTCGCGCGGGGAGGTCGTCGTCTTCCCCGCCGAAGGCACGCACCCTTCCGATCTCTTCGCGGTCACTCGTGGCTCCTACGGATGGGGTACGCCGGTCAACATCACTGACGCGTCGCACGCGCGCTACAACAAGCAACCGGCGCTCTCGCCCGACGGAAAGCGCGTCCTCTTCGACTGCGGAAGCGATCCCGGCGCCGGCCTCGGCACCGCCGTATGCGAGGTCGGAGTCGATGGAAAAGATTTCAGGGTGGCCATCGAAGCGACCGCGGTCGGCGGGAAAACCGGCGCAAATCACCACGCATCTTATTCCCCCGACGGCGCGATCGTCTTCGAGGGGACGTGGAACGGCGGCGCCGAGCAGGTCTGGCGCGTGGAGCCAGGGAAGGTCCCGTCGCTCGTCAACGTAGACGTGGATCCCGAGGACGCGACGCGCCCCCGGTTCTCGGACGACAACTCCCCTTGCGTGCTCCCCGACGGACGAATCGTCTCTTTGTGGCTCGGCCGCAAAGAAGGCGGAAAGGCAAAGAGGAACAGCGGACACGAGCTCAAGATCATGAACGCCGACGGCTCGGGAGGAGAGATGCTCCTCACAGGCGTCGACGTCGTGGACATCGGCATCGGCTGCGCGCGTTGAGACGCGTCTCGCCGGCTCCGCTCCGAGAGGGAGCGGAGGAGGGTTTTGGGCTTCGGGCAATGGTGCCTGGGTTCAAACCGACAAATCCTCCTCCGCTCCCTCGCGTGGCGCGAGCGCTCTCCGAGCCTCCCCGAGAGAGAGCAACACGTCGCCGGCCGGGTCGCGTCGCTCTGGCTTGGCCGCGCCCGCGCCAAGAAGGGTGGCCATCGAGATCAAGGTGATGGATCCGGACGGGTCGGCGTCGGGGATGCCGCCGAACGAGGTGGACGTGGTCGACGTAGGGATCGGATGCGGGAAGTGATCGCGTCCCACAGCGCGACGTAGCCGCGGGCGGCCAGCACGACCAGGAAGCCGTCGAACGGCGCCCGGTACCGCGATTCGCCGACCGCAAGGAACGCCGACGCGCAAATCCCCGCGATCGGCGCGAGCACCAAGAGGTCGGCGCCGAGGCCAGGGCGGCTCTTCCGCCACGGCCAGAGGAGCATCGCGAGCCCGAGGCCCGCGGGGAGGAGGAGGATCGGCTGGTAGCCGAGCCGCGTGAGCTGCGTGGCGCGGGCGAGGACGCGATCGCCGGCGCTCGGCCACGGGCGCGAGATGAAGAGATCGAAGATGTGCTCGAAGCCGAGGGCGATCGAGCGCGTCGGATGGAGCTTCGTCCACCGCCACGCCTCGGCGAGGACGCGATCGTTGTCCCACGGGCCCGCGGTCAGGATGACGACGCCGTGGCGGCCTCGTTCCATCGCGGTCGAGTAGCCGAACTCGTAGTAGTAGCCGCGTTGGTAGTCTTCGAACTTGGCGAGCGAGTCGTCGCCGTGATGCCCGAGGAGGATTCCGCGCGACGCCTCGTTGGCGACGAGGCAAAAGCGCCCCTCGTTGAGGCGCGTCGCGCGGATCGCGAGCGGGACGAGCAAGAGCGTGAGGCCGACCGCCGCCGCCGCGAGGGCCCGTCCGGCGCGAAGCCGCTGACTCCCTCCCCAGCGCATTCGCCCCACCACGACGAGCATCACCATGAGCGCCGACATCAGCGCCGCCGACTTGAACGCGACGCAGACACCGAGGACCACGCCCGCCGCGAGCCCGAAGGCCAGCGCGGGGCGCTTGGCGTTCGCCTCCTCGCGGAGGCTCCGCACGAGGAGGAGAAATGCGACGAGGAGGAAGAACGTGAACGGATTTTCGGCGAGAAAAAAGCCGGAGTATTCGAAGAGCGGCAGGTGCAGGCTCGCGAAGGCCATGGCGAGGAGAGCGACGCGACGCTCGTAAAGCTCGCGGGCGATTCCGTAGACGAGGAGCGGAACTGCGAGCGCCATCGCGAGCTGGACGAGCTGCGCGAGGTGCATCGTTCCGTCGATCTTCGAGAGCAGCCCGAAGAAGATGGGCGCGCCCGGAGGGAAGAGCGTGTCCTCGATCGTCGGGCGGTGGCTCGGATCGACGGACGCGCGCGCGAACCGCCAGTAGACCTCCATGTCGGCGAAGAGAAACTGCATCATCGGGTGCCACACGAGCGCGTAGAGCGCGCGGAGGACGGCGCCCGCGGCGAGCGCGACGAGGGCGACCACGGTCAGCGGACGCGGGCGACGCATGAACGCGGTCGGATCAGCCCTTGAGAACGGCGGCGAGGCTCGGCGGCACGATGCCGTACGTCTCCGCCGCGGCGAGGAGGCCGGCGTTGGGGGCGAGCTCCGTCAGGAAGCCATGCGGATACGCCGTTCCTGCGAGGCCTTCGATTCGCGTGACGAGGCGAGGGATGCCTCGCTCGATCGCGACCTTGGCCCCTGCCGCATCGCCGAGCGCGACGCACGCGTCGTGGAGGGCGAGGAACACCGGCGCCTCGTTGAGGAGGCTCGCGCCGCGCTCGTCGAGCATGCGCGTCGCCTCGAGCGCGAGCTCGTGCGCGCGCTCGGCCTGACCGCAGCGTCGTTCCGCCTCGCTCCAGAAACCGAGCGCCACCGGCACGACGTCGAGCATCTTGGTGGCGCGGTACCCTTCGGCGGCGGTGCGGAGGAGCGTGCGCGCGTGCTCGGGGTTCCCGCCGGCGTCGCCGCGGAGGATCTCGACGCCGCGGTAAAAGAGGACGCCGAGGGTCGCGCGATCGTGAGGCACCCAGCTGCCGCTGAGCGCGTTGTCGGCGATCTGCCGCGGCTCGGTGAGGAGCGCATCGAGCGCCGGATCGGCGCCGAACGCGGCGGTCCAGCCGAGGAGGTTCATCTGGCCGTGGCGCACCGTGCCGGGCGAGCCGACGGCTTGCGCGAGGGCGATGCCGCTGTCGAGGGCCTGCCGCGCCTCGGTCTTCGCGCCGAGCGTGGTGAGCGCGAAGCCCACGTTGATCGTGAGCGTCGCCTCGCGTGTCTTGAGGCCCGCTTCGGCGGCCGCCTTCGCCGCGCTGCGCCGTGCTTCGAGCGCTGCGCCGACATCGCCGCGCGTCTGGCGCACGACGGCGAGCGTCTGCCACGCGTCGACCGCCGCGCCCGCGATGCCTTGACGCTGCGCCATCGCGAGGAGATCGTCGGCGACCTGCGCGGCGCGATCGAGCTCGCCCGCGAACGCGTAGCGGGAAGCGAGCGCGGCGGCGCAGCGGGCCTCCTCGTCAGCGAGCCCGGCGGCGCGCGCGTCCTTCACGATTTGCTCCAGGCGCGCGCTCGTCTCGCTGTCGCCACCGCGCGCGTCCTCGTAGCGGACCCTCGCGCCGCGCGCGCGAACGGCGCTCGCCTCGTCGTACACGGCGTCTTCCATCGCGCGGACGGCGGTGTCGCGCTCGCCGGCGCGCGCGTCGAGGCGGTTCCACGCCTCGTCCAGGATGAGCGCGCGCGCGAACTGGGTGGGCTTGTCGTCTGCGAAGGCCAACGCGCGCTCGGCGAAATTGACGGCTTGCGCGAGCGCGTTCGCCGAGAGCGCGCGCCTAGCCGCCTTCTCCAGGTAGCCGGCCGCCTCTTCTGCGCGTCCACCGAGCTCGAGGTGCCGCGCGACCGTCGCGTCGTCCTCGCCCATCTTGGCGAGCCATTTTCCGGCGCGCGCGTGGCACTCCTTGAGCATGTCCTCGCCGAGCGACGCGTACGCCACCTCGCGCATCAGCGCGTGCTTGAACGCCCATTCCCGCGCCTCGCGGAAGCGCGACTGCGCCTGCTCGACGAGGACCTCCGCGCCCGAGAGCGAACGGAGCATGTCGTTCGACCCGGAGACACCGAGCGCCGTGAGCCCGCCGTCCCATCCGACCAGACCGAAGACGCTGAGCTTCGCCGCCGCCTCGCGCGCTGCGTCGTCGAGCGCGTCGAGGTGCACTTGGATGGCGGCCTCGATCGTCGCCGCGGCCGTCGCGTCTTGCCCCTTCGCGGCGAGTCGCGCGAGCTCCTCGGCGAAGAGCGGCGAGCCGGCGGCTTGCTGCGCGATCGTGTCGGTCAGCGCCTCGCCCGCCTCGCCGATCGCGCGGTCGCCGAGCATCGCCTTGGCGATCGCGCGCACCGTCTTCTTCGAGAGCGGGCGCAGCTCGATTTTCACGTGGTCCCGGCCTGAAAACCGCGTCGGATCGTCGCGCCACAGCGTCGGACGCGTCGTCACCAGCACCCACAGTGCGCGCCCCGCGGCGCGGCCCAGCAAGTGGTCCACCCACGCGAGGCTCTCGGAGTCGGCCCACTGCGCGTCCTCGAGCGCGATGACGAGCGGCGTCGTTTCGGCGGCGGCGAGCGCCACGTCGGTCAAGGCGACCCACAGCGCATCGCGCGAGCCGCGCTGCGCGTCGAGATCGGGCAACGGCTCGTTCGCGAGGAGGCGCGCGACGAGCTCGCGCGGATCCGCCTGAGTGCCGGGCCCGCGCTTGATGAGGACATTGGCCGCCTCGATCGCCGCCTCCAGCGTGACGCCCTTCGCGACGCCCGAGAGACCGCGCACCACGTCCGCCACGACCCCGAGCGCGTGGCTCTTCGAGAACGACTCGCAGCGCACGAGCACGATTCGCGGCGATGCGGCGTGCGACGAGATGCGCGAGAGGGCCTCGCGGCGGAGGCGCGTCTTGCCGATGCCGGGCGCGCCGGTGACCGTCGCGATGAGCGGGTTCAAGTCCTCCTGGCAGCGCTCGTAGCTGGAGAGGAGCTGCCCGAGCTCCGCCTCGCGCCCCACGAACGGCGCGCCGGCAATCTGCTCGCGCTTGGCCTGGAGCTCGCTCAGGACGAGCGCCGTGCCGTCGTCGCGCGCCGCGAGCTCGTAGCGCCCCCGCGCCAGCTCGCTCGTCGTCGTGTCCACGAGAACCTGTCCGCGCTGCGCGTCGCGGGCCAGCGCGGCGGCGCGGTCGACGACCTCACCCTGAGGCCTCGTGCGATCGATGCGCGTGCGTCCGGTCGCGACGCCGACCTGCGCGTTGGTGCGCGCGAGGCGAACGCCGAGCTCGATCGCGCGGGCCGCCTCGTCGCCCAGCGCTTTTCGCACGCCGAGGTGCGCGACGATCGCGTCGCCGCCGAGCTCGGTCGCGTCTGCCCCGCGCGCGCGCAAATTCGCCAGCAAGCGTCCGCGCACCGGCCCTTTGGGCACCGACGTCGCGAGGATCGACGTCACGAGCCGCGTCCCTCCTCCGCCGCCCGAGCGCGCCGACATGTCCGGCACCGAGCCCATCACGCTGAGCGGCTGCACCTCGACGCCGCTCAGACGCTCCGGCGTGTCGGCGCTGATCTCGGTCACGATGCGCCGCAGCGCCCGCGCTACCTCGCGCCCCGACTCCGGCCGCTCTTCGGGGTGCGTGTCGAGCATTCGCGCGAGCAGATCGTCGAGCCCCGGCGGAGCCTCTTCCGTCACGTCCGAAAGACGCGGCGCCGGCGTCGTGACCAGGCGCGCCAGGATCGCGATCGGCGTCGGCCCGACGTGGGGGGGCCGGCCGGAGACCATCTCGAACAACGTGGCGCCGAGCGCGTAGAGATCCGCGCGCGCGCTCACCTCGGCGTCGCCGCGCGCCTGCTCCGGGGCCATGTACGCGGGCGTCCCGATGATCGCCCCGGTGCGCGTGAGCTTGGCGTCGTCCGCGCTCGCGACGCCGAAGTCGACGAGCTTGGCCCGGAGCGCGTCGCTGCCCCCCGCGCCGCTGCCGATGAGGAAGATGTTCGACGGTTTGACGTCGCGGTGGATGATCCCGGCGTCGTGCGAAGCGGCGAGGGCTTCGGCCACTTGCGCCGCGACCTCCAGCGTCTCGAACAAGGTGAGCGGCTTGCGCTTCAATCGCTGCGCGACGTCCTCGCCTTCGAGCCACTCCATCGCCACGTAGGGCTGCCCTTCGTCGAGCTGACCGAACGCCACGAGCCGTACGATCCCCGGGTGCGCGAGCCCCGCGAGGACGCGCCCTTCGCGGTTGAAGCGCGCCTCTTCTCCGGCGTCCACGCCCGCGATCGCGATGACCTTGAGCGCCACCGGCTGCCCGGTCATCGTGTCGAGCGCGCGGTACACGATGCCGACGCCGCCGCGCCCGACCTCGCGCTCGACGACGAACCGCCCTCCGAGCGTGATCTGTTCGGCGATCGTGGCCGTCACGGCGCGGCGCCTCCGACCGGCTCACGCTTCCGTCGATCTTGCCCGATCAGGAATATCTCATAGCTGACGCTCCGCGTCCCCTCGGGGCGGATGATCTTTTCGGTCGCGAAGTGCTTCTTCAGCTCCGTGCGCGCCAGGGTGAAGTCCTCGCCCATGAAGATCTTGCCGACGAAGCTGCCGCCCTCTTTCGCCGTCTTCGCCGCGACCTCGAGCGCGAACATGAAGAGCTCGAAGCTCCGCGCCTGATCGGCCATGCGGTTTCCGGAGGTGTTGGGGGCCATGTCGCTCAGGACGACATCGTACGGCGCGTGCATCGAAAGCGCTGCGCTCTCTCGCGCGTCTCCGAGAATGAACGTGCCCGAAGGTGGGAGCGCCACGTCGAGCGCCTTCAGGTCGATCGCGAGGAGCTTGCCGCCTTTGCCGATCTTCTCGATCGCGTAGAGGCTCCAGCTCCCTGGCGATGCCCCGAGATCGAGCACGCTCATGCCGGGACGGAAGAGGCGCACGCGGCGATCGATCTCTTCGAGCTTGAAGACGCTGCGCGCGGGGTACCCTTCGCGCTTTGCGCGGAGCGTGTTGGCGTCGGGGCCTTTGTAGGGATTGCGCTTTGCCATCGTCGTTCCGCCGTGCGTCCTGGCGGTAACCGTTCACTCGTATCGTTTCAGGACGTTATCCCACTGGGGCACCGCCGATCGCCGCGGATCTCCGCGGAACCACCCGGCGAACGTTGTCCCGTATCCTACATATTGAAATAACAGGGAAAATTGCCGGGAGACCTGCGCGAGACGCTGGCCCGGGGCTTGCTGAAGGGGTGGGTACCATGCGTGAGACCCTTGTTGACCTGTTCGAGCTCCGCGCCACTCAATCCGCCGAGGCCTACGCCGCGCCCGTGCGTCAGGCCGCGCGTCTGAGCATTGATCTGGAGGTCGAGTGGGACGACGACAGCGAGACGACCGGCCACGACTGGTCGAGCTCGTCGAGCGACAGCTCCCCCGGGGTGAGCGTCGAGAGCTGGCACCGCGCCCGCGGCTGGTGCGCGGACTGACGTTCCGCGGACGGACGTTGCCGAACTGACTTCCCCGCCCACCGCGGGCGTGTTCGCGTGATAATGAAGGGCTGAATGGGCCCTGGAGACGTCGTCGCCGACCGCTTCGAGATCGAGCGCGTGGCGGGCTCCGGCGGGATGGGCATCGTCTACAAGGCGCACGATCGCATCAGCGGCGCGCCGGTCGCGATCAAGGTGCTGCGCGAGGCGGAGCGCGACGAGCGGTTCCTTCGTGAGGCGAAGATCCTCGCGGACCTGAACCACCCGCGCATCGTCAAATACATCGCGCACGGCCAGACGCTCGCGGGCGAGGCGTACCTCGCGATGGAGTGGCTCGAGGGCGAGGATCTCTCGACGCGCCTCGCGCGCTCGGGGCTCGACGTGCCCGAGTCGGTGGGGCTCGTGTCGCGCATCGCGGAGGCGATGGCGCCGGCCCACGATCGGGGGCTCGTTCATCGCGACATCAAGCCGCGCAATCTCTTCCTCCCGAGCGGCGATCTCACGAAGGTCAAGCTGCTCGACTTCGGTCTCGCGCGCTCGAGCCGGCAGGCGACGGTCATCACGCGCACGGGGATGCAGGTCGGCACGCCGGGCTTCATGGCGCCCGAGCAGGCGCGCGGCGAACGCGTCGATCCGCGCGCCGACGTGTTCTCGCTCGGCTGCGTCCTGTTCCAGTGCCTCACCGGGCGGCGCGCATTCGGCGGCGACGAGGCGATGGCCGTGCTCGCGAAGCTCCTCTTCGAGGAGGTGCCGTTCCCGTCGGAGATCCGCTTCGGCATTCCCCCCGAGCTCGACGTCCTCGTCGCGACGATGCTCTGCAAGGATCCGAAGGGACGGCCCGAGAACGCGCGGGCCGTCGTGGAGCGCCTCGGGGCGCTCGGCGATCTCGGACCGACCGTCGCCGAGCGGATGCCGATGGATCGCCCGAGCGCGGAGTCGCTCACGACAGGTGAAAAACAGCTTCTTTCCGTGATCCTCGCGCGCCACGTGTGGGAAGCACGCGACGCGGAGGAGGGCTCGATGGGGGCCGAAGAGCGCGCGTCGCGCGAGGCGCTGCGGGCGACCGTGGCGCGCTTCGGCGGCCGGATGGAAGCGCTGGTCGACGGATCCGTCGCGATCACGCTCGGTGCTGCGCGTCCCGCGACCGATCAGGCGGCGATCGCGGCGCGCTGCGCGTTGGCCGTTCGCGAGCACTGTCCCGACGCGCCGGTCGTGCTTGCCACCGGCCGCGGCGAAATTTCGGGGCGCGTCCCCATCGGCGAGGCGATCGACCGCGCCGCGCGCCTCTTCGCGGCGGGCGACGCGTCCACCGACGCCGTGCGTCTCGACGCGCTCACGGCGGGCCTGCTCGACGCGCGCTTCGACGTGGAGCAGTCCTCCTCGGGTCTGCGCCTCCTCGGCGAACGTGAGCCGGCCGACGGCGCGCGCACGCTCCTCGGCAAACCGACCGCGTGCGTCGGCCGCGATCGCGAGCTCGCGACGCTCATGGCCGTCTACGAGGAGTGCGTGAGCGAGCCGGTGCCGCGCGTGGTGCTGGTCACCGGCGAAGCGGGCGTCGGAAAGAGCCGCCTCCGCTACGAGCTCAATCGGCGCGTCGAGCAGGCGGAGACGCCCGCGCAGGTGTGGATCGGTCGCGGCGATCCGATGCGCGCCGGCTCTCCGTTCGGTCTCCTCGGCGAGGCGTTGCGTCGCGCGGTCGGCCTCATCGACGGCGAGCCGCTCGCGGACCGGCAGGAAAAAATTCGCGCGCGCCTCGGCCGGCGTTTCACCGGCGAGGACCTCTCGCGCAACGCAGAGTTCATCGGCGAGCTCGTCGGCGCGCCCTTCCCCGACGACGACCGCGTGCAGCTCCGCGCGGCGCGCGAGAACGCGGTGCTCATGGGCGATCAGATCCGCCGCGCGTGGGAGGAGTGGCTCGCCGCCGAGTGCGCCGCCGGCCCGCTCGTCCTCATCTTGGAGGATCTCCACTGGGGGGATCTCCCGTCCGTCGGCTTCGTCGACAGCGCCCTCCGCACGCTCAAGGAGGCGCCGTTCATGGTGGTCGCCCTCGCGCGCCCGCAGGTCGAGGACGCGTTCCCGAAGCTCTGGTCCGATCGCGCCGTCTTGCCGTTGCCGCTCTCGCCGCTCACAAAGAAGGCGAGCGAGAAGCTGGTGCGGCGCGCGCTGGGCGACGACGTCACCGACGAGACGATGGGCCGCATCGTCGAGCGGGCGCAGGGAAACGCGTTTTACTTGGAAGAGCTCGTTCGCTCGGTCGCCGAAGGCCGCTGAGATTCGCTGCCCGAGACGGTGCTCGCGATGGTGCAGGCGCGCGTCGAGGCGTTCGAGCCCCCGGCGCGTCGCGTGCTGCGCGCGGCGAGCGTGTTCGGGCAGGTCTTCTGGCGCGGCGCCGTCGTCGCGCTCATGGGCGACGAGCCGTGCGACGATTGGCTCGCCGAGCTCACGTCGCGTGAGGCGATCACCCGCAGGAACGAGGCCCGCTTTGCCGGCGAGGTCGAGTACATCTTCCGCCACACGCTCCTCCGCGACGCCGCGTACGCGACGCTCACCGAGGGGGACGGCGCGCTCGGGCATCGCCTCGCCGCCGAGTGGCTGGAGCGCTCCGGCGAGCCCGACGCGATGACCCTCGCCGATCACTTCGAGCGCGGGCGCGACGCCATGCGCGCCGTCGGGTGGTATTTGCGCGCCGCCGCGCAGGCCCTCGAGGGCAACGATCTCGTCGCGGTCATCGCGCGCTGCGATCGCGCCGTCGCGTGCGGCGCGAAGGGCGAGGACTATGGCACCGCGCGCGCCATGCAGACCGAAGCGATGGTGTGGCGCGGCGATCCGGTGGGGGCGCTCTCCGCAGGCGCGGAGGCAACGGCGACGCTGCTCCGAGGTAGCACGACCTGGTGGCAAGCGATGGCGCACACCGCGATCGCCGCAGTCCGCTGCGCCGACGTCCCGCGCGCGCGGGAGATCGCCGTGGACGTCGAGACGATGCTCCGCGCGACCGCCACCCTGGGACCTACGGAGGTCGGCGCCGCGTCGCGCGTCGCGCGCTACCTCTGCTTCATGGGCGAGACGCACCACACGGCGACGTTGCTCGGCCTCCTCGAGCCGCGCGCCGCGATCATCGCCGCCGGCGATCCGGGCTGCGCGGCGCACTGGTACGCATCACGGGCCCTCTACGCCGGCGTCCTCGGCGATCTGTCTACCAGCCTGGACCTCGAGCGCGCTGCGACCGAAGCGTACGGCCTCGCAGGAGATCGGCGCGGCATGTGGCACTCCTGCATCAACGTCGGGTGCGGCTACGCGGCGCTCGGCGCGTACGAGCAATCCGAGGCGACGCTCCGCGAGGCCGTCGCGATGGCCAACGCGATGGACCTCGCCGGATCCACGCTCACGGCGCGGATGAACCTCGGCCTCGCCGTCGCACGCCGCGGCGCGCTCGAAGAAGGGTGCGCGATCGAGCGCGCGGCCCTCGAGGCGCTGAAGGGGCCCGGACACGATCACCAGATCCTCGTCTTCGCGCACGTCTACATGGCGACGCTCCTCGCCGAGCAGGGGGATCTCGCGCGCGCAGAAATTGAAGCGAGCGCCGCCGTGGAGCGCGCGACCGACGTGCCTACGCTGGTCTGCCCTGCGATGGCGATCTTCGCGTCCGTCGCCCTCGCTCGCGGCCGCGCCGCAGAAGCGCTGGAGGCCGCGACCCTCGCCTACGATCTGCTCATCAAGCTCGGCGGCATCGAAGAGGGCGAGGCCTTCGTCCGCCTCACCTACGCGCAAGCGCTCCGCGCCGCCGGCCACGACGCCGAGGGCTGCACGCAGATCGCCGCCGCACGCGCGCGCCTCCTCTCGTTCGCCGACAAAATCGCTGATCCGACATTCCGCGCGAGCTTCCTCGAACGCGTCCCCGAGAACGCCCGAACGATGGCCCTCGCGACGGCGTGGGTCGGCGATATCTGAAGCTACGGCTTCTTCGTAGGCGCCGGAGTCGGGGCCGGAGTCGGCTTCGCGGTCGGGGTCGGGGTCGGGGTCGGGGTCGGGGTCGCGGTCGGAGTCGGGGTCGGGGTCGGGGTCGCCGACATGTCGAACCCGCAGTCCATCATCCGCTGCTTGGCGAGCAGGCGCTTGGCGCGACGCTTCGCGATCGTGTTGTTGAGTCGCTGATCGGGATCGCTGTCCTCGGTGGAGAGCACCTCGTTCACGAGCGACTCGTAGAGCTTCCGATCCACCGTCACGCACGCGTACGTCCGCGCGTACGTGAGCTGCACCACGAACGCCTTGTGCTGCGTCTTCGCGAGCGCCTCCTCGAAGAGCTTCTTCGACTCTGCCAGCTCCGCGAAATGGGCGCGTGCGTGGTAGGCCGCGAGGGCGACGGTGCCGGACCGGTGCAAAAACTCCGGATCGAGCTCGACGCTGCGCTCGATCATGAGGACGCCGACGAAGAGATCCGCCACGACCTCCGGCTGGTCGCGAAGGAGCTGCGTCCGCAGGAGCCACGCGTAGCCGGTCCAGAAGAGACCCGGCGCGTCCTCCTTCCCGTCGAAGTGCTCGGTGAGCCACTTTTTCAGGGTGTCGGCGTTCTTGCGCGCGGCGGGGAAGCCCGTGTCCTCCGTCGCGAGCAGCTCGAGCCCGTGACCGATCGCGCGCTCGTAGGCCATGAGCGTGCGCTTCTTGTGGTACTCGGCGAGCTCCTCGTTGCCGGCCGCCTCGGCGACCTCCATGTCGTCCTCGGCGAAGGCGAAGCCGTACCCGCCCCAGCCTTGGGTCAGCATGAACATCGCGTCGGTGTTCGTCGGCGCGAGGCGGTGCATGCCCTCGAACTGCACGAGCCCCGCCGACGCGGCGCTGCGCGCGAGCTCGTAGTCGCCGATGGTCCCGAACGCGCCGCTCGCGCGCCGAGTGGCCGCGATTTGCCCGTTGGTGAGCATCGACTCGATGCAGCCCATCTGGGTCGCGCCGAGGAGGAGGAGCCCGAGGGCGGCAAGGAGGTTCTTCTTCGGAGCGGCGGGGATGGTCATGGGCCTCAGAATTTGGCGAAGCGTTTGAACCGGAAATACAGCGGCGTGGGGCTCTTCTCGTTCTTCTCTTTGAGCGGCCCCTCCATGAGCGGGATGTACATGACCCGACGCTGGCTGGCGTCGCCGGTCACCGAGGCCTCCGCCACACGGTGCCAGATCCGGCCGTCGTGGATCGTCAAATCGCCTGCCTCTGCCTCGATCGCGTACTCCGCCGGGTCCGGCTGGTGCTCCATGAAGTGCGCCTTGCGCGTGAGCATCGACCAGATGCTCTGGTCCTGCGTGAACGGGATGACGCGCACGCCGCCCTTCGTGAGCGGCGAGTCGTCGAGGTAGAAGCCGACGTTCAGGTATCGCCGCGGCTTCTCGAGATAGAAGAGATCGCGCAGGCTGTCGGTGTGCCAGCCGAGGCGCTTGAACGCGGAGCCCGCCTCGCGCCGGTAGTGGTTGATGACGAGCCCGTCGCGCTCACGCTCGCCGATGCGGTAGCCGGGGCCGGCGACGTCGAGGATCGCGCGGAAGCGCGGATCGTCGAGGAGGGCGTGGAGGCGCTCTCCGAAGAGCGACGAGAAGACCATGCGCTGCACGAAGCGCGTCCCGTCGGGGCGCGCGCCGAACATGATGGGCACGCCGTTGACGTGCGTGCGCCCCTCGGCGACGAGGCGGCGATCGATCTCCTCGACCTCCTGGGCGAGCTCCCGCACCTTCTCCTTCGAGGCGAAGCGCTTGAAGCGGATGAAGCCGTACGTGTCCAGGTACTCGAGCTGCTCCTTCGTGAAGCGCTCGCCCAGCTCGAAGTCCGGCATGTGGAGCATGCGGTTCGTCGCCGGGGCCAGGGGGGAGATCGCGGAGAGGGGCTCGGTCATGGTCATCGCGGAGGCTCCTTGGGTAGGCGCCTTTTCTCTGACACGAGTTTACGGTGTAAACAAGGCCTGCGAGGCGAAATAATGCATCAGGCGTGCTCGGCGGCCCGGCGAATCAGCTGGCGCTCGAAGCCGTCCAGCATCGACTCGAGGCCGAAATGGAAGAGGGCGTCGAAGTGGGCCGGCGTGAAGTACGCGGCGACCTTGGCGAGCGACGGCACGCTCGCGGCGACCTCCGGCGGGATCTCGGCGTTGCCGCCCTCGGCGTAGAATGCGGTCGTGTTGATCTCGTAGAGGGCGGTGCCGGTGCAGTACTGCGCGAGCGCGCGGAAGACGCAGGCGACCGAGAAGGCGTCGAGGCCCTCTCCCATCGTCGCCGCGAAGACGCGATCGTACATGCCGTACGCGCTTGGAAGCGTGCCGCGCCGCGTCGCGAGGAGGGGGAAGGCGTGCGGATGGACGCGCGCCAGCGAGCGGTAGGAGTTGGCGAGGCCTCGCGCGCGATCGCGCCAGCTCCCTTCCATCGGCAGCTCCGTCTTGGACATGAGGCGATCGGCCACCGCGTCGAGCAGCTCCTCTTTGCTCGCGAAATGGTTGTAGATCGCCATCGCCTCGCACCCGAGCTTCTTGCCGAGCGCGCGTGTGGTGAAGGCTTCGAGACCCACGGCGTCGATGACGTGGAGCGCCGCGGTCACGATGCGCTCCTGCGACAGCGGCTCGCGCTTTTGCTTCCGGGCCATGGGTCCAAGGTACGCTCCTTCATTTACGGTGTAAATTCTTGCGGCGCGCAGCCGAGCCGTGCGCTATGTAGCTTCGTTCCTCCTGGGGAGACTCGAAACGATGCGCGCCGCCACGTCGATTGGCCTCTCCATGGGCCTCGCCCTCGCCCTCGGTGGCGCGCTCCTCTCGTTCGAGGGAACCGCGCGCGCGGCCGAGCCGTGGGCCGACGCCGATCCTCCGTCGCCGCCCGCGCGCGCCGAGCTCGGTGACTTCGGCTTCAAGGGCGCGGTCGAGTACCGCACGCAGGCGCTCTTCGTGAACCCCATCGCGCTGTCCGACGAGAACGCGCGCGGCGTCGGCTGGATCGATCAGCGCCTCCGCCTCGACGGCGCCGTCGACTGGCAGGACAAGGTGCGCTTCATCCTCTCGGCCGACGTGCTCGACGGCGTCATGTGGGGGGACAACGGCACCCTCGGCTCCTCGCCGCAGCCGCTCAGCGGAGCGAACATCACGGCACGAAACCCGAACCTCGCGGTGGCGTGCATCGGCCTCAAGGGCGGCGATCCGCTCGTGCCGGAGTCGTACGGCTACACGCTGTGCCCCGCGACGCCCCTCTTCGTTCGCAAGGCGTACGGCGAGATCCTGCTTCCGTTCGGGCTCCTCCGCATCGGTCGCCAGACCGCCAACGAAGGAATGGGCGTGCAGTCCGCCGACGGCGACGGGCGCACCAACCGCTTCGGCGTCTCGCACACCGGCAACATCGTGGACCGCGTCCTCTTCGCGACGAAGCCCCTCGAGGCGTTCAAGCCGGCCGAGCAGCGCAACGCGTCGCAGACCGAGGGCCTCTTCGTCGGCGTCACCTACGATCGCGTCGTCACCGATCAGCCGAGCTCGTTCCGCGACGACGTGCACCAGGTCTCCGCCGGCTTTCGCTACCTCGCCGAGAGGTGGCCGCTCGGTCGCGATTTGCGCTTCTCCGGCTACTACGTCTACCGGTTCGATCAGCAGTACGGCACAGCGATCGACAGCATGGGCCTCCGCGGCATCTCGCGCTTCGGCGATTTCCAAGCGGGCGTCGACGCGGCGCTGGTGCTCGGCAGCACGCGCGAGATCAGCGAGGCGTACCGCACGATCACGAGCGATCCGTCGGTGGACCAGACGGTGCGTCAGCTGGGCGCGCGCGCGGTCCTCCGCTACGACAAGCCGCTCTTCACCGCGTACATGGAGGCCGACTACGCGTCGGGCGACGACGATCCGACGCCGCGCTCGGCGCTCACGCAGTTCACGTTCGCGGAGGACACGAACGTCGGCCTCCTCATGTTCAAGCACGCGCTTGGGTTCCAGAGCGCGCGTTCGTCGCTCGCCGGCGTGGAGCTCTTGAAGCGCCTCGGCGCGCGTAGCTTCCCGGCCGAGGCGATCAACACGCGCGGCGCCTTCACCAACGCGCTCGCCCTTTTTCCGCAGTTCGATCTGCGTCCGTGGGATGGCTGGCTCTTCCGCGCCGGCGCGCTCGTCGCGTGGGCGGCCTCGCCGGTCGTCAGCCCCATCCAGTCGCTCCAGTCGCGCGACGGCCTCACCATCAAGGACGATCTCGTCAACTTCGCCGGCGGAAAGCCGGGCAGCTTCTACGGCGCCGAGCTCGACGGGCGCATCCAGTACCGCATCTGGGATCACTTCGTGGCCGATCTCGAGGGCGCGGTGCTCTTCCCGGGCAGCGCGCTCAAGGACGCCGACGGATACGCCGCGCGAAGCGTCCTCGTCCAGGCTCGAACCACCTTCTATTTTTGAGAGGACGACGATGATCCGCCGCGCGCTCCTCTGTCTGACTCTCGCGATCGTCCTCGCGTTCCCCCTCGCGCTCACCAGCGCGTGCGAGAAATTCGACGCGCCTCCGTCGCCGACGCTCGCCGAGGCCCACGACGGGCTCCTGTCCGATCCGGCGGCGCCGATCACCGTGACGTTCACCAAGCCGATCGAGATCTCGACGTTGCGCCTCGAGATCGTGCGCAACGTCGTCGACATCGAGGGCAACCTCCCCGACGAGGTGGATCCTCCCGGCGATCTCTCGCCCCTCTTCTCGCACGATCCCGACGACGGCGATCGCGGCGGATCCCTCGAGCTCTCGCCCGACGCGAAGAGCGTGCGTATCACGCCGAAGACGCCGCTCCCGATCACGCCGCGCCTCGTCCTCCTCGTCGAGCCCGGCCTCACCGAGATCGGCGGGAGCGCGACGCGCGCGCGGCGAAAGATCGTGTTCGGCTTCGACGTGAAGCTGTCGTGCACGAAGCCCTCCGCGGTCGTGACGGGCGGCACGTACTTCTACTTGATGGACGTGAAGAAGCCGATCGCGACGCAAGTGCAGCTCTTCGTCGTCCTCCAGCCGCTCCCCACCGGGGAAATTCTCGGCCAATTCACGCGTGCCAAACGAAACCCCGATCCGTCACGCTGCCCGTCGCCGTGCAAGTCGAGCGAGGCGTGCCGGCTCCTCCCGCAGCCGGCGTGCGTCATCCCGTCCGAGCGCGCCGGCACGCCCGACGAGTTTCCCGACTACATCCCCGATCCCGGTCCGCCCACCGGCTACTCGTTTACCGTGCACGGCTGCGCGGAGGACATCGGCGACGGCACGGCCTCGTACGTGAACCTTCCGGTCGACGTGGACGTACCGCAGCCCCAGGTGACGCTCCGCAACACGCGCTTTGCGTCGACGTTCACGCAGGACGGATCGGGTCTGGTTCGCGGAACGGGATCGATCAGCGCCGACGACGTGCTGATCGGCAGCATCTCGAGTGGCCGAGGGGAGGGGAGTCTCGCGATGCGAAAGGTTCCCGACGGAATCCCCGGCATCCCGCTGCCGCCCGCGCCCTGAACGATCAGGGACCGACGCCGACGGTCGCGTACAGGTCCTTCGACGAGAAGACGACGCCGCCCTTGATCGTGGTCACGACTTTCTCGATGTCGATCATGTCCACGTCGGGTTTGCCGTCGACGATCGCAAGATCGGCTAGTTTTCCCGACGCGATCGATCCACGCACCTTCTCTTGCTTCATTACGCGCGCGGCGCCGATCGTCGCGATCGCGAGCACGTCGCCTGCGGGGATCCCCGCCTTCGCGTAGAGCTCGAGCTCGCGGTGGAGCGCGAAGCCGGCGGGCGCGTCGGTGCCGGCCACGAGCGTCACGCCTGCGTCGAAGAGGGCCTTGGTCATCTTGAGCACCGCGTCGAACGACGCTTTGTACCGCGCGCCGGCCCCGTCGTCGGCGACCGGCAGTCCGCCGCCGAGGAGACCGCGCCGCACCAGCACGGGGAGTCGTCCTTCCAGGCGCGCCGCCCAATCCGGTACCTTGCCGGCGCGATCGGTGAACATGGCCTCGAAGATGTTGTCCGTCGGATCGATCACGATCTTTTTCTGCGCGAGCATCTTGATGAACTCGCGGACGGGCGGGCTCTGTGGATCGATCGTGCTCCCCTTTTCGGCCACGCGCGTGAAGCGCAGCGGCGTGCGCGTGTCCTCCTCGCGCGTCGCGAGGAAATTGAGGAACAGGAAGTTCATGTGCTGGATCTCGTCGTAGCCGGCGTTGACGGCGTCGGCGGCGGTCATCCCCATCGGTACGTGACCGCTCACGCGCATCTTCTTGAGGCGAGCCTCGGCGATGAGCGCGGGCACGAGCGCAGGCTTCATCGAGCTGTAGATCTTGATCTGCGCGTACCCGAGCGCGGCGTACGCGTCGACCTGCGCGCGCGCTTCGTCCTCGGTGTCCGCGAAGATCTTGGTGGGCGCCTGGAACGGGCCGCGGCCGTCGATGAGCCCCGCAGAGAGCAAGCGCGGACCGATCGTCTTGCCTGCGTCCCAGCTGTCCTTCAGTCGCTTCACGACGTCGACGTCGTTGCCGAGATCGCGCACGCTGGTGACCCCGGCGGCGACGTGGAGCGTGCCGTCGAGCGGCGAGACGTGCGTGTGCATGTCACATAGGCCCGGGAGAACTGTCTTGCCCGCCACGTCGAGCGTCTCCACCCCAGGCGGAAGCTTCACGGCCGCGGCGGGACCCGCCTGGACGATGCGATCGCCCTTCACCAGCACGGTGCCCATCGTCGCGGTCTTCTTCTCGACGTCGAAAATCCGCGCGTTGACGATGGCGAGCCCTGCCGCCGGCGGCGTGTGCGCGATCGCTTTGGCGTCGTGCTCCAGCCGCGCGGTCTCCGCCGCGTGCTGATCGTCCTGGAGCTTGGGTACCTGCTCGGCCCAGCCTTTCCGCACGGTCGTGAACCAATCGGAGACCTGCGCGAAGAGCTCGCCGTCGTCGTCGAGCCAGATGGGCTGCGGCATGAGATCGATGCCGAGAAAATCCCAGCGCGTCACGTGGAGCTTGGTTTCGCCCTCGCCGAGCACGAGCTCGGTGCCCTTCTCGATGCGCGCGCGCCCCTTCGGAAGCAGATCGAGCGCGTGATCGGGGCGCCGGATGAGCGCGCGCGCGAGGGCGGCGTCGTGATCGGTCATCCCGTGGAACGGGACGTAGAACCCGCTGCCGGCCGGCGCCTCGCCGATCTCCGCGCGGTTCTTCCACGCGAGCGTGCCGTTCTTCATCGTGAGGTGCTCGTCGACCGGCACCTTCAAGTAGTCGACGCCGACGACGTCGAGCGCGGTGGGAAATCCGTCGGCGTTCGTCTCCAGGTGCGCGGTGAGCTTGGGCCCGCGTCCGCGATCGTTGAACTCGAACGTCGCGGCCCGATCGCCGCTCGGGTGCACGGTCACGACGTGCTCGCCCGCCTTCTTGCCCATCATGAGGCAGTCGAAGCGAATCACGCGCTCGGCGGGCGGCGCCCTCGTCGCGGCGCATTTCTGCGTGGGCATCGCGTTCGGCGTGGAGGTCGCGGACGGTGTGGACGGGCCGCACGCCATGACGGTGAGGGCGAGCGTCGCGGAGAGGCGAAGGGGCGTCATCTCCGCCAACGATACTCGACGGCAGGCGCACGGTCCCCTGCTACGCTTCGTCGCGCGTGGACATTCGAACCCGGCTCCTCGCATTTGTCGCCGTCATGGGCGCGTGCATCGCGAGCGGATCGCTCGAGTGCGGTCGCCACATCCAGACGCGAACGCAGGCGCGCGGCGCCGAGCTCTACGGTCGGATGTGCGCGGTCTGCCACGGCGCGAACGGCGAGGGGTACAAAGCCGATCAGGCGCCCACGCTCCGCCACCCCGAGTTCCTGACCACGGTCACCGACGACTTCTTACGCGGCGCGATCGCGCGCGGCCGCTCCGGCACGACGATGTCGGCGTGGGGCACCGAGCGCGGCGGACCGCTCTCGCGCGCGGACGTCGATGCGGTCGTCGCGTTCATGCGCACGTGGCAGATGCGCCCGCGCCAAGAGGTCGACGATCGCGTCGCCGCCGGAGACGCCCAGCGCGGCGCGGTCACCTTCTCGGCGACGTGCGCGAAGTGCCACGGCGCGAAGGGAATCGGCGGCCCGAACGTCGGCATCGGCAGTGTGGAGCTCCTCGGCCTCGCCGGAAACGGCTTCCTCCGCCGCGCGATCGCGCATGGCCGCGACGGGACGCCAATGCAAGGCTTCGCCGCCCCGCTCGGCACGACTGGCGTCGAGGATCAGATCGCGCTCCTTCGCAGCTGGCAGCTCGGCGCCGCCGCGACGCCGCCTCCTCCTCCCGCGAAGCCGCCGCCGATCCCGCTCGGCCCCGTGCCGCTCCACCCCAAAGGACCGGAGCCGATCGGCTTCAACACGCACCCGAAGACGACGGGCGCCGACATCGTGCATCGCGAGCTCGATCGCGGCGCGAAGATGGCGCTGCTCGATGCGCGCGCGCCGTCCGACTACACGAACGATCACATCAAGGGCGCCGTCAGCGTGCCCTTCTACGATCCCGATCCGTACTTCGCGGCGCTCCCGAAGGACGCGTGGCTCGTCTGCTACTGCGCGTGCCCGCACGCCGAGTCGAGCACCCTCGCGGCGAAGCTCGTCGCGAAGGGCTTCACGAAGGTGACGGTCCTCGACGAAGGTCTCGGCGTGTGGCGCGCGAAGAAGTACGGCACCCACGGGGGCGTCGATCCGTAGACCGCCCGCCCCCGGCGTCGCCCACTACTTCTTCTTGTGCTTCTTGACGGCCTGGCGAATGAGGACGAGGCCGCCCTTCGCGCCGGCGATGCCGCCCTCGACCATGATGAGGTGCTTCTCGACGTCGATGCGCGAGATCTTCAGGTTGAGCGTGCTGATCGTCGTGTTGCCGTACTGCCCGCCCATCTTGATGTTGGGGAGCGTGCGGCCCGGCGTCATGTTCGTACCGATCGAGCCGCCGTGACGGCGGTACTCGTGCGTGCCGTGCGTTTGCACGCCGCCCGCGAAGCCCCAGCGACGGACGACGCCGGTGAAGCCGCGGCCGCGCGAGGTGCCGCGCGCGTCGACGAAGCCGCCGACCTCGAAGATCTCGTCGAGCTTCATCTCGTGCCCGACCTCGAACTTGGCGGCGAACTCGGGGGAGCAGCGGAGCTCCTTCACCACGCGGCGCGGCGCAGTGTTCGCCTTCTTGAACTGCCCCATCATCGGCTTGGTCGTGTGCTTCTCTTTGCGATCCTCGAAGCCGTACACGAGGGCGGTGTAACCGTCCTTCTCGGGCGTACGCTTGTTGATGACGTGGATCGGGCCCGCCTGCACGACGGTGACGCGGCTGACGTTGCCGTCCGCGGTGTAGAGCTGCGTGTTGCCGATCTTGCGGCCGTAGATTCCGGGGTTCTGGTTCATGGCGATTCTCCGTCGCGCGCTCCGCGGATGATGAAAGCTCGAGGCAGCTCGAAATGATTCCGCACGGCGTTGCAGAGGACTGGACCGGTCTCGGAGCGCAAGACCGAGGGGAAAACCCCACGCCGATAGGAGAGGCGGCATCCTAGTCGCGCCGCCTTTTCCGTCAAGCACTTAGGCCTGCGAATCCACGGCGGGCCAGGCGAGTCACGCAAGCGCGGCGATCGCGCCTTTGACGCCGTCGAGGTGCTGCGACGCGCGGATGGCGCTGTCGAAGACGCCGGCGATTTTGCCCTTTTTGTCGATGAGATAGGTGATGCGCTTGGTGCCGCCGAGGAGATCGCTGAAAAAGCCGGTCGCCTGGTACTTCGCCGCGAGCTCCTTCTTGGGGTCGGCGACCAAGGGGAACGTGACCCCATGCTTCTTGGCGAAGCGGTCGTGGGACTCGTTGTCGTCGACGGAGACGCCGATGACCTCCGTGTCCTTGCCCATGAGCTCGTCGTACATGTCCCGGAACCCGCACGCCTCGGCCGTGCACACCGCGGTGAAGTCCTTCGGGTAAAAGTAGAGAACCACGTTCTTTTTCCCGAGATAGTCGCCGAGGCGCAGGCGCTTGCCGTCGTGGGCGGTCACGTCGAAGTCGGGGGCTTTGTCACCAATGTGGAGGCTCACGAGGCCTTCCATAGGCGCTGCGTTGACAGGCCGCAAGGTGCGTGCTTTAAGCTGCGACCCTTCTATAGAAAACGGCATTTGGAGACTCGACCGATGAACAGCCCCGCGAACCTGACCACCATCGAGCAGATCGAAGCCGAGCAGCTTCGCACCGGGTTGCCGGAGTTTCGCGTGGGCGACACCGTCCGCGTCCACTACAAGATCGTCGAAGGCGACAAGGACCGCATCCAGGTCTTCCAGGGCGTCGTCCTGAAGCGCCACCGCGCCGGAGCCCGCAGCACGTTCACCGTGCGCAAGATCAGCTTCAGCGTCGGCGTCGAGCGCGTGTTCCTCTCGCACTCGCCGCGCATCGAGAAGATCGAGATCGTGAGCAAGGGCGTCGTCCGCCGCGCGCGTCTCTTCTACTTGCGCGAGCTCCAGGGCAAGGCCGCCCGCGTCCGCGACGCAAAAGACAACTGAGCGACGCGCTCCCTACTTGGCGCTAGGCGCCAGGGACAAGCCGGCAGGGCCCTGCGCGCTGTGCACGAGCCAGCGCAGGATGTCCTTCCACGTCACGATGCCCACGAGCGCGCCCTTCGCGTCGATGACGGGAAGGCTTGAGATGCCGTGCTTCACGATGCGCGCGGAGGCGGCCGCGATCGTCGCGTCCGGCGGCGTGGTGATGACCTTGCGCTGCATGAGCGTGTGAACTTTGCGCTTGAGCGTGTCGGCGTCGAGCGCGCGCTCCGCCATCGTATCGAGGAACGGGCTCAGGCCCTTCAACAGATCGCGATCGCTCATCAGCCCGACCAGGCGCGTGCCTTCGGTCACCAGGATGTGGTGAAACCGATGCCGCTGGAACAGATCGCGCGCCAAGGCGAGCGGCGCCTCCGGGTCGATGGTGATCACGCGGCGCGACATCAGATCGGCCACGGTGACGACGGACACGGACGGAGATGCGGCGTCGACGATCTTCGGAGCGGCGTTCATCCTGACGGGGGAACGGACGTTCGCCGGCGACCTTGAGGGCTCACTCGCCGACGAGACCGCCGAGCCGCTCGCGCATGTCGCGCGCCCACCGCTCTTCGCTGAAGACGTCGCCCGAGAGCATCGACGTGATCGCGCGCCTCAGGTACGTGCGCGGGTTGTCGGTGAAGATGTAGGGCTGCAGGGCCCCCTTGTAGAAGCCGCGCACGGCGGTGAGGAACAGCCCGACCCCGGCGCGCACGCGGGCATCCCACGCGTCGAGGCCGCCGTTCAAGATGGCCGGCACCGCCTCGAACGCGCCCCACATCGCGATGTGCACGCCCGTCGAGAAGAGCGGATCGATGAAGCCGCCGGCGTCGCCGATCGCGACCCAGCCGTCGCCGAATGAGCGATCGACGCGGTAGCTGAAATCGGCGGCCGCGCGCACAGGCCAGAGCGGCTCGGCCCCTTTCATGAGCCGGCGCATCGCGGCCGACTCGTCGATTGCGCGGGCGAACATCTCGGGGACCGACGCTCCCGGGCGTTCGCGCACCCACGCGCGGGTGGCGACGGCGCCGACGCTGCTGCGCCCGTCGGCGAACGGAATGACCCAGTGCCAGCCGCCGCGGAAGAGGACGATGTGGACGTCGCCCTCGCGCTCGCCTTCCTCGCGCGCCATGCCCCGGACATGCGTATAGAGCGCAGTGTTCTCGAGGCCGGCCAAGCGCTCGGTCGCGCGTCCGCCGTGGGCGAAGAGCGCGTCGCGGCCCGAGGCGTCGATCACGAAGCGCGCGTCGAGCGTGTGCTCACGGCCCTCCGGATCGTTCGCGACGACGCCGACGACGCGGTCCCCATCGGTGCGCGCGCGCGTCACCGTCCACCCGTGGCGCACGTCGGCGCCGAGCTCCGCGGCGCGCGCGAGGAGGAGCGCGTCGAACTCGTCGCGCGGGACCTGGAAGGCGTGGCTGAAGCGGTTGTCGAACGCCCCGTCGAACGAGAAGCGCGTCACCCTGCCGGATGCGTCGTCGTAGAACTGCGCCCCGCGCTTCACCATGAACCGCGCGCTCATGGCGTCCAAGAGCCCCAGCGCCTGCATCACGTGGAGCGACTGCGGGAGGAGCGACTCCCCGAGCCGAAAGCGCGGGAACGTCTCGCGCTCGAGCACGATCACGGGCTCGCCGAGCTGCCCTAGCCGCGCTGCCGCCACGGCCCCCGCGGGACCCCCGCCGATCACGACGAACGGCGCGGACACCTTGACCTCAGTCGGCGGGCTTCGGCGGCGGGCCGAGCTGGATGCGCTCCCCGATATACGCACCGATCAGGCTCATCAGGATGCCGATCGCCGCGAAGATGACATAGAGGAACGTCGGCATCATGCGCACCGTCTGGCTCTGCACGAGCAGCAGCGTCGACGGGATGGCGACCATGAAGCTCGCGACCATCGGCTCGATGAAGGTGCGGCCCGGCGAGATCATGCCCACGAGCAGGCCGCCGATGAACCACACCGGCAAGCACACGGCCATGCCGTTGCCTCCCTCGAAGTCGATCGCCGGAATCACCATCGGCAGCCCGAAGACGAGCGCTGCGGTGAGCACGCCCTGGACGGCGAGGGCGATGAACATCCACTGCACGCTGACGCCCTCTTGCTGGTAGCGGCGTTCGAGCTCCTCCTCGCGGGAACGCTGCGCCTTACCGAGCGCCTCGATCTTCGCCCCACACGACGCGCAGCGCGCGGAGTTGGGAGGGTTCTTCTGGAAGCCACACGAGGGGCAAGCGACGGCTTTGGCGGAGGCCATGACCCCCGCAGCCTACAAGGGGAGGGGACCATTTCGCAAACTCGACGGTGGCGCCCGGCCTCACCGCCCTAAATTTGCGTCCGAACGCCCATCCGGCCCGCCGTCGCGGTTTTTCCCGCACGGGCCGCCCTGGCGCCAGAGCGCTCCGTAGCGTTCCCACCGGCTGGGCGCCAACGTTGGCGGGCGGGGGCGCCAACGTTGGCGCCGAGTCTGGCGTGCTAGACTTCGGCATGGTCGCGCAGCCGTCGCCGCCCAAGGTCTCGTTCGAGGAGTACATCGCGATCGACGCCGCGAGCGACGTGAAGCACGAGTACATTGGCGGCTACGTGTACGCCATGGCCGGCGGCACGCCTGGCCACGCACGCATCGCGATGACCATCGGCGGCGAGCTACGCGCCCAGCGGGTGGGGCGGCCGTGCGCCGTCTTCAGCTCTGACCTGCGGGTGCGCGTCCTCGAAACCGGCCTCGCGACGTATCCCGACGTGACCGTCGTGTGCGGCAAGCTCGAGGTCGACACCGCCGACAAGAACACCGCCACGAACCCGATCGTCCTCGTCGAGGTGATGTCGAAGAGCACCGAGGCGACCGATCGCGAGCACAAGTACCACGACTACCGGCGGATTCCATCGCTTCGCGCGTACGTTCTCGTGTCGCAAGAAGAGCGCATCGTGATCCTGTACACGCGCGGCGCGGACGGCACGTGGACCCTCCGCGACTTCCAGGAGGGGAAGGTGCCGCTGCCGGCGATTGACTGCAGCCTCTCGCTCGACGCCGTCTACGCCGATCCGCTCGAGTAGGGGTAGGCCACACGCAGAGCTTGGGACGCCGGAACATTTGCGGCGGCGTGCTGTCCCATCCTTCGAACACGCTATACTCTGGAGCGAAATCCCGTGCCGACGGACGTGACGACTCAAGACAACTCGCTGGAATTGCTAGGGAAGGCCTCGGACGAGGTCGATCCGGAGCTCGTCGCCCTGCCGGACCCGCCGCGCGGCGAGCGGCGGGTGACCCTCCTGGTTTTGGCGCTCACGGCGGTCGCATCGGTGGCGATGGTGGCCTCGCTCTGGCGTGACGCGGCCTATGCGTTTGCGGCCCCCCGGGAGAACGATCTGGGCGAGCTCCGCAGCGCGCCGGTCGGGGCCTTCGCGCCAAACACGTTCGTGCAGGCGCGCGGCATGATGAGCGCGGCCGGAGCGATCCGGTACGAGCGCCCGTTCGTCGAGGACTCGTTCCGCGTGACGCCGGTGGCCGGCCGTCCCGACGTGTACGTGGAGGTTCGCGTTCCCGCCGGCGAGGAGACGTCGCGCTACGTTCCGCCGACCGAGCTGCGCGGGCGGCTGATGCGCTTCGACGCGACCGGTCCGCGCCATCGCGGCCTCCGCGCGGCGATCGCAGAGCGCACGGGGACGCCGGTGCCCGCAGGCGCATGGCTCATCGTCGACGGCGAGGCGCCGGACCAGGCACGCTGGGCCGTGGCGCTCGTGGTGATGTTCTTGGGCTTCGCCGCCTGGAACGCCGCGGCGATCGCCCGGCTGATGCGCCGCGTCCGATCCTGAGGCGCGAGCACGACGTCGAGACCGAACACGTCGCGGAAGAGCGCCGCCTTCTCGAGGACGGTCCACTCCTCCAGCTCGCGATCCGCCGCGCCGTCGACGTGCAGGCGCACGCGGGTCTTTCCGACGGTGGCCTTCACGCCGACGACCTTGCCCTTGTGCTCGCGATCGAGCGCGTCGGCGATGCGCAGGATCGCGGCGAGCCCGCGCACGGTCTCCCGATCCTCTCGCCCGAGCTCACGGAAGTTCGCGTGCGACTCGCTCGGCGCGCTCTTGCGGTGGTACCGCGCGACGTTGGCCACGACCGCGCGCTCCTGCGGCGAGAGGCCCATGATGTCCGAGTGGGTGATGAGGTAATAGCCGTGCTTGTGGTGGCCGTCGTAGCGGACGAAGTCGCCGACGTCGTGCAAGAGCGCCCCGGCCTGGAGGAGCAGCCGAGCGCGGGCGCCCAGCCCGTGCACCGCGGCGAGATCGTCGAACAGGCGACGGGCGAGCGCGCAGACCTTCTCGCCGTGCGCCTCGTCCCACTCGAATTTCCGGCCAAGCGCGCGGCACGCGTCGAGGACCGCGGCGTCGTGGCCCGCGGCGTCCCAGGCCTGGAAGTGCCGGAGGACGAGCTCGTGGAGGATGCCTTCCTTGACGCCGACCCCTGGCGCCGCGACGTGGTCGACGCCGAGCGCGTCGGCAATGCGCGCGAAGATCATCGCGGCCGGGACGATGGTGTCCGCGCGATCGGGGCGCAGATCGTACTCGCGCTCGCGGGCGGTCGGCGTCATCTGCACCATCTTCGCGAGGAGCGACTTCATCTCCGAAACGTCGACGCTCGCGCCGCGGCCGGGGCACAGCGACGCCAGCGCGTCCACGTTCCCGCCGGTACCGACGACGTGGGCGACGCGCGCGCGAAGCAGCTTGGGGAGCACGGGAGAGAGCGCGCGATCGATCGCTTCGCGCACCAAGCGCTGCGTCTTCTTCTCCACGACGCCTCCGCCCGCGAGGTACGTCTCGAGCAAGCGCACGGTGCCGAGGGGCAGTGAGGTCGAGAACGTCGTCGCCCCGCCGTCGACGACGGTGAGCTCGGTGGAGCCGCCACCCACGTCGACGAGGAGCGCCGGGCCTTCGAGACGGACCTCGCGCGCGACCGCCTCCTCGACGATGCGCGCTTCTTCGATGCCCTCGATGATCTCGAGATCGATGCCGGCCTCCCGGCGCGCGCGTTCGGCGAGCGTCGCGCCGTTCTGAGCCTCACGCACCGCGCTTGTAGCGACGGCGCGGTAGCCGACCACGCGCTCCTGATCCATGCGCTCGCGGAAGGACTTCATCGCGCGGCACGCGTCGCCCAGCGCGCCGCCCGAAAGACGCCGCGTGACGAAGACCTCACGGCCGAGCCGGACCGGCACCCTCATCGACGCGATCTCGCGCCAAGCGCCGGGCTCGTCGGCCTCCACGATCCGCAGGCGCAGGGCGTTGGATCCGACGTCGATCGCGGCGAAGCGGGGCGCGCTCATTTCGACCCGAATGTGGAGGGCCCGCTCGTCGCCTCCGCGTCGCCGGTGTGACGTTCGCGTGTCGACGCGTGGTTTTTCCCAGTCGTTCACGCGCCCGTCACGTTGCGGGCGCACCTTCGAATGTGATGACCTCCGTAGACGCCATGGGCATGGTCGCGCTCGCGTTCGTCCTCGTATTCTTCGTCCACCGCGTGACGGGCTGACGAGGGTTTGAGCGCCTCAGGCCGCGACGAGATCGACCTCGTAGAAGAGCGGCGCGCGCGCGCGGCAGAAGCGCTCGACGACGGCGAGGCGCGGGCCCGACAGATCGCCGAAGCGCACCCCGATGCCCGGGAAGGCGCCCTCGCCCGCGTCACGTTGCCACGCGACGAGCCCAAAGAGGAGGACTTCGTCCTCGCCCTCGTCGTCTCCCAGCCGGCACGCGACGATGACCGGAGTCCCGACCGCGAGGTCCCGGTACGTCGCGACGAAGAGGCCTCCCTGCGACAGGTCGCCCGTGAGGCCGACGAAGAAGTGCGACTCGCTGGTGGGCGAGACGTCGATCGCGAGACGGATGGGCGCGTCCACCGAAGGCCGCGCGCTCGAAGCGGAGAGGTTGGGGCTGCTCATGCTCTCACCCATCGCAAGAGTGATGCCGCTACGCGCCGCTATCCCTTGGCGCGTCCGAGGACCTTCGACGACGCGGTCGGCGGCGGATACGTCTGGTGCCGAACGTCGTCCCCCTGGACCATGAAGATCACCTCTTCGGCGATGTTGGTCGCGTGATCGGCGATCCGCTCGATGTACTTCGCGACCTTGATGACGCGCACGGCCGGCATCACCTCCTCGGGGTGCGCGGCCATGAACGTGGTCATCGCGCGGAGGATCTCTCCGTAGAGCGCGTCGACCGCGTCGTCGCGGCTGCGAATGAGCGCGGCCCGCTGCACATCCCCTTCGACGAACGCGTCGAGCGCGTCGCGGAGCATCTGCTGCGCGTGATCGGCCATCGCGCGGAGCTCGGACTGGACCTGATCCTTCGACTGCCCGTGGGCCTCCTCGGCGCGCTCGGCGATGTTGACGGCCTCGTCGCCGATGCGCTCGAGATCGGTCACCAGCTTGAGCGCGGTGGCCAGAAGTCGCAGGTCGTACGCGACGGGCTGTCGAAGGGCGAGGATCCGGAGCACGAGCGCGTCGATGTCCACCTCGTCGCGATCGATCTTGTAATCGAGCTCCTTCACCTCGGCCACGATCTTGTCCGACTGCGTCCAGAACGCCTCGAGGGCGAGGCGCAGGCTCCGCTCGCACCGCGCCCCCATCGCCAGCGTGTGCGCGCGGAGCTCTCGGAGCTCGGCCTCGAAGTCTCTGCTGGTGTGTGACGACGGCATGGAAGTCTCCTAGAGCGACGCCTTGAGGCGGCGACGCGTGCGCGCGCGGATCGCGACGGCGACGAAGTTCAAGAGGAAGGTGAGCGACAAGAGGACGAGCACGGTGCCGTAAAGAAGCGGCTTCGTGCGATCGACGTCCGGCGACTGCGTCGCGAGGACATACACGTGGTAGCCCAGGCTCATGAACGGATCGTTCAAATTCGTCGGCAAATAGGGGAGAAAGTACGCGGCCCCGGTGAAGAGGATCGGCGCGACCTCACCCGCGCCGCGGCTCACGGCGAGGATGCTGCCGGTGAGGATCCCTCCGAGCGCCTCGGGGAGGACGACGCGGAAGATTGTCTGGAGCTTGGTGGCGCCAAGCGCCAGGCTGGCGTCACGCACGTCGCGAGGCACGGCCCGGATTGCCTCTTCGGTCGCGACGACGACGACCGGCAACGTCAGGATGGAAAGGGTGAGGGCGGCCCAGATGAGCGACGGCTTGCCGTACGTCGCCTGCCCGGCGAACACCGCGTCGTCGATGCCCTTGCCGACGGTCGAGATGAAAAAGCCGAGGCCGAAGAGGCCGAACACGATCGAAGGAACACCGGCGAGGTTCGCGATGCAGACCCGGATCGCGCGCGCGAGGCGCGACGACGCGGGCGCGTACTCGGCGAGGTAGATCGCGGTCGCGACGCCGGCGGGGACGGCCGCGATCGTCATGAGCAGCGTGAGCGCGACGGTGCCGAAGATCGCCGGGAAAATGCCGCCGGCCGTCATCCCGTGGGTGGGCGCCGCGCTGACGAACTCCCACGAGATGACGCGCGCGCCGCCGATCACCACGTCGCCGAGGATCACGACGAGCATGAGGAGGATCACGACGGTGGCCGAGATCGTCAGGACCGACAGGACACGATCGCCCATGAAGCTTCGATTCTGCCGGGCCCAGGACACCGTCGTCGTGGTGGGCTGCGTCTGGGCGCTCATCGTGAGCCTCCGAGGCGTGCGCGCATCCCGTGCACCATCCGCTCGCCGAAGAAATTGACGGCGAAGGTAGAGAGGAAGAGGACCGCGCCGAGGAAGAAGAGCACGTGGTAGTGCGGGCTCCCGACGACGACCTCACCGAGCTCTTGCGCGATCGTCGCGGTGATCGTGCGCGCCGAGTGGTCGAGCGAGCCGTCCAGGAGCGCGGCGTTGCCCGACGCGAGGACCACGATCATCGTCTCGCCGATCGCGCGACCGAAGCCGAGGACGATGGCCGCCGCGATGCCGGGGCCGGCTGCCGGTAGCACCACACGCAGCGTCGTCTGCGATCGCGTCGAGCCGAGCGCGATGGCGGCGGTGCGGTACGAGCCCGGCACGGCGCGCAGCGCGTCCTCGGAGACGCTGAAGACGATCGGGCAGATCGCGAACGCGAGGCCGATGCCGGCGACGAGCGCGTTCAGACGATGCTCGGTGCCGAACGCCGCCTGCACCCACGACGAGAGCACGACGAGCGCAAAAAAGCCGACGACCACGCTGGGCACGCCAGCGAGCAGCTCGATCGCCGGCTTCAAGAGCTCGCGTGTTCGCTTGCCCGCCATCTCCGATACGTAGACCGCAGCGGCGACGCTCATCGGAACCGCGAACACGAGCGCGATCAGGGTCACCTTGGCGCTGCCGACGAGGAGCGGGACGATGTTGTACTTGGGAATGTCGCTGACGGGCTGCCAACCGAAGACGCCGTCGCGGGGCGCGAAGAGACCGCCCAGGCTCACCTCTTTGTGGACGACCGCGCTCGTCAGGACCGGCAGCGCTTCCTTGCCGACGAAGACGAGGATGAGGAGCACCGCCGCGATGGACGCGAGCGCGACGACCTTGATGAGCCCTTCGACGAGGCGCTCTCCTATGCGCCCCTTCGCGACGAGCGACGGTCGGCGCTCGCTCGCGGCGTCGGGTTCCACGGTCGTCACGTCTTGCACGACCGCTACTTCGCCTTCGGGAGCGGGTAATACCCGACGTCGCCGATGACCTTCTGCCCAGTGTCGCCGACCACCCAGTCGATGAACTTCTTCGTCGTCGGCTCGGGCTGCCCCGCCGTGTAGAAGAAGAGGAAGCGCCCGATGGGGTAGGTGCCGTTCTGCGCGGTCTCGAGCGAAGGAGTGATCGCGGGCGACGCGTCGTCCTTCTTCACTTTGAGCGCGCGAATCCCCTCGAGGTAGGCGATTCCGCCGTAGCCGATGCCGAACTCGTCGCCCTTCACGGCGTTGACGACCGCAGAGGTGCCCGCGAGCGTCTGCGTCGCCGCCGCAAAATCCTTGTTCACGAGGACGTGCTCTTTGAAGTAGCCGTAGGTGCCAGAGTTGTTCTCGCGGCCGTAGAGGATGATGGCGTGGTTGGGGCCGCCGACGTCCTTCCAGTTCTTCGTCTCGCCGAGGTAAATCTTCGCGAGCTGCGGGATCGAGATCTCCTGCATCGGGCTCTTCGCGTTGACGTAGATCGCGAGCGCGTCGAGGGCGACCCTCGTCTCCACGGCGTCGGCGCTGCGCTTGGCCTTGAGGTCTTCCTTCTCCTTGTCCTTCATCGGGCGGCTCGACTCGCAGACGTCGGTGCTGCCGTTGATGAGGGCGGCGATGCCGGTGCCGGAGCCGCCGCCGGTCACCTGGACGGTGATGCCGGGGTTCTCCTTCATGTACGTCTCGGCCCAGCGCTGGCCGAGGATGACCATCGTGTCCGAGCCCTTGATGGAGATCGCCGACTTGCCGGTGGTCGGCTGCGCGCCGGTGGTGGAGGTGCTGCCGCTCGGCGCACCCTGCTGCTGCGTTTCGGTGCGCGTGCAGCCGATCGCGGCGAAGACGAAGCCCGTGGTCAATGCGAGCGTGCGAAATGAAATCATCCGAACCTCCCGGTGATGTAGTCCTCGGTGGCCCGCTCTTTCGGGCGGGTAAAGAGCGTCGTCGTGTCGCCGATCTCGACGAGCTTCCCCATGTAGAAAAAGCCCGTCCTCTGCGACACGCGCGCCGCTTGCTGCATGTTGTGCGTGACGATGACGATGGTGAGCTCGCTGCGGAGCTCACTCACGAGGTCCTCGACCTTGCTCGTGGCGATCGGGTCTAGCGCGCTCGCGGGCTCGTCCATCAAGAGGACCTGCGGCTCGACGGCGAGCGCGCGCGCGATGCACAGACGCTGCTGCTGGCCGCCCGAGAGGCTCAGGCCCGACTCGGCGAGGCGATCCTTCACCTCTTCCCAGAGCGCCGCTTGCCGGAGCGCGCGCTCGACACGTTGCTCGAGGAGCGGGCGCTCGGTGATTCCCGCGATCTTGAGGCCGTACGCGACGTTCTCGAAGATGGTCTTGGGGAACGGGTTCGAGCGCTGGAAGACCATCCCGACGCGCCGGCGCACGAGCACCGCGTCGACGCCGGGCGCATAGATGTCCTGGCCGTCGAGGTGTACCGAGCCGGTGACCGCGACCCCGTCGATGGTGTCGTTCATGCGGTTGAGCGTGCGGAGAAACGTCGATTTTCCGCAGCCGCTGGGTCCGATGAGGGCGAGGACCTCCTTCTCGCGGACGTCGAGCGTGACGTCCTTCACGGCCTCCTTGTCGCCGTAGCGCACGGTGAGCGCCGTCGCCCGCATCTTCACCGGGCCGGGTCCGTCCGTCGCGAGCGCGGCGAGCCTCACGAGGGGCTCTCGCTGAAGCGGTAGCCGACGCCGCGCACGGTCTCGACGTACTGACCCGCGACGCCGAGCTTCTCGCGGAGACGTTTGACGTGCGTGTCGACGGTGCGCGACGTGATGTCGGCATCGATGCCCCAGACGTCGCTCAAGAGGACCGAGCGGCTTTGCACGCGGTTCTTTCGCTCGAGCAGCGTCACGAGCAGCTTGAACTCGAGCGTCGTGAGCGGGACCTCCTCGCCGGAGACGACGACGCGGTGAGCTTCCCGATCGATGCGGAGCGCGCCGAACTCGATCGCGCGGCCCGCCGCGGGCTCCTCGGAGGAGCGGCGAAGGACGGCTTGGACGCGGAGGAGCATCTCGCGAACGCTGAAGGGCTTCACCACGTAGTCGTCGGCGCCGAGCTCGAAGCCCACGACGCGATCGATCTCTTCGCCCTTCGCGGTGACGATCATCACGCGGGTCGTTCGCATCGCCGCGTCCGCCTTGATGGCGCGGCACACCTCGGTGCCGGCCATGTCGGGGAGCATCAAGTCGAGAAGGACGAGGTCAGGTCGGCCTTCGCGCGCGAGCCGCAGCCCGTCGCCGCCGGTCGCGGCGAGCGCTACCTTGTGACCGGCCTCCGTCAGGTTGTATTCGAGGATGTCACGGAGATCCGCCTCGTCCTCGACCACGAGCACTCGCGCCATGCCGCTATTCGTAGGAGCGGCGTGCGGAGGCACGATGGCGCGATCGTGACGCTTCGGTGAACTGCGCTCACGCCGCGAGTCGCACGCCGATCACCTCGCCGGCGTTCCGCGAAGTGGCGTGACCCTACAGCGCGACCGCAACGCGGAAGAGGAGCTCGTGGACCTCGTGCGCCGTGTCGCGCGCGGTGTCGTTGACGCCCTTCGACAGCGTGTTGCCTGGCGCGATCGCGCGGTTCGTCCCTGTCTGAACCGGCCCGCCCTGGGCGGTCACCGACGTGGGTGCCGAGTCCGGGAACATGTTGAGTACGTAGTTCGCCGAGAGGCGGATGTGCTTCGTGATCCAGTAATTGGCGCCGAGGCTGAACGCGTTGACCTTGATGTCGCCATCGATGTTCTTGGCGTCGGCGATGCCCGCTCGGCTGGCGCTCGAGTACGTGAGCGCGAGCTGCTCCCATTTGGCGAGGAGCTGCAGCGCGCGCGGCGGCTTCGTGACGACCGGCTTCTTGAAGTCGACGTGCGGCATGTTCTCGTAGCCCGGCGCGCCGTTGATGTCGCGCGTGCCGATCGGCCAGAACCCGAGCTGGAGGTAGTACGATATCCCGGACATGTCGCCCATGCGCTCGGTGTTCGTGGTCTCGTAGCCCTCGATGGCCTCGCGCGTGTTGTTCTTGATGTAGACGAGCTCGCCGGTCAGATCGAACATCGACACCGGCACGCGGAGCTCCGCGGCGAGGCCGAGCTGATCGCCGCTCGGGATGATGTGCGTGTACCCCGCGGCGCCCTTGTAGACCGGGCTCCAGAAGGCGTAATTGCCCTGCGTCGTGAGGCCCGGGTAGTCGTACTCGATGTATTTTTTGTCCTTCGCCGTGTAGCGGAAGCTGCCGCCGATCTGGATGTCCTTCAGGACGGGATCGTTGATCAGGGTGACGAGCGGGTGCGCGAAGACGCGCGCCATCACTTCGGGGCGGCTGTCGGCGGCGAGGCGGTTCTGGCCCTCGCCGTTGAAGAGGCCGACCGAGTAGAAGAGGACGCGGCTTTGCGTCTCGCCCCACACCATCGCGCCGATCTCTTTGTTCGTCGGGATGCCGACCGCGCGCACCGCCAGCGAGCGCTCCATGAACTGGAGGTATTTGTCGCTCGTTCGGTTCTCGAGCATGAACGGCGCGTCGAACTGGCCGACCTGGATGTTCACGATCGACGCCGGGCGGTAGTTGAGGAACACGTCGGCGGCGGCCGCCGAGACGCGCGCGGTCTGCGCGGATCCGTAGCGGGGCGTCGGCGGCGGCAGCCCCGTCGTGGGATCGGGCGCCTTCGTCGGGTCGCCGGTGTTCGCCGCGTTGGTGCCCTTCGGGTTGTCGAGCGCGGACGCGCCGAAATCGCCGCCGACCATGAACCACCACTTGTGGAACAGCTCGCCGGTGATCTCCGGGCGGATGCGCCGCAGGAACATGGTCGGCTTCAGCGTCGTGTCGGGGACGCCTGGGCCGAGGTACGAGTAGAAGTCGACCTGCGCGCGCGTCTGCAGGTGGAGGCGGAAGTTGTCGTTCGGGTCACGAAGGTAGAAGAGGCCGTCGTGGTAACCGGCGAGTGGATGCCCGTCCTTCGCGAGCGCGCTGTCCGGCGTCGTCGCGCCCTCGGGCGCGGTCGGCGAGGCGCCATCGTCAGGCGGCAACGGCGCGGCGGGACCGACCGGCGCGTCACCGGGAGGAGGCGGCGGGACCGGCGGCGCGGGCTGCGCCGGCTCGACGGGCGCAGCAGGCGCGGTAGGTGCGGCGTCTTGCGCGGCGGCGACCGCCGGAACGAGGAACGTCAGGAGAGCGGGGAGGAGGAGGAGGGTGGGGCGCATGGGTTGGGGCCACCTTCATGCCTGATTGTTACGTTCTTGTGAACAGGCCGCGAAATCGGGGCCCTTCGGCGGGCGAAATCACCGAGTCGGGGCCAATCACGAAGGGGTGCCCCCGCCACGCGATTCGTCGGCTCACGAACGCGCGGGCCCAGCACGCGAGCGCCACGAACGTTCGCACGATTTCGAGCGGCGCGAGGTACCACGCGAGCGCGTGGCCACGAATGATCCGAGTCGCCGCGAAGCCCACGACGGTCTGGAGAATGGCCGTCACGGCGAGCGCGGCGGCTGCGATGCGCGTCGGCGCGACGACGAGCGTGATCGCGGCGACCGCGAGCGGAGAGAGGAGTGGCTCGAGAAGGAACGCGCGCGGCGAGATCGCGCGGCGCATCTTCGCCCAGCGCGTGTGCCGTTCGAACGTGCGCGCCAGGCCGCCGCGCACGTTGCGGTTCTCGACCGCGTCGAGGGACGTGCGGATCGCGAGCCCGGCTTCGAGGAACATGCGGCCGAGGACGTGATCCTCGGCGAGGACGCCTCCCAGTGGACGAAACCCGCCGAGGCGCACCAGATCGCGCCGCCTCATGGCCATCGATTTGCCGACCGTGAGGGGACGCGTCCCGAGCCATCCGCTCAGCGTCTGGCACGACACGATCCCGGGCGACACGACCCCGCCGAGCTGCAAGTTCTCGAGCGCCGCGCCGAGGCTCGCCTCGCCGGTGCCGGCGATCACGCTGGTGACGAGGCCAGTGCCCGGCTCCTCGAGCTCGCGCACGAGCGAGAAGAGGTAATCGGGGGGGACGCGGACGTTCGAGTCGCTGATGACCACCACCTCACCCACCGCGCGCGCTTCCAGCGCGATGAGCTGCGCGACCTTTGGGTTGGTGGCCGCGTCGGGATCCGTCACGATGACGCGCGCACGTACCTCGGGGTGCCGCGCGACGAAGCGCGTCGCCACGCCGTACGCGGGGTCGGACGTCGACGCGACTCCGAAGAGCAGCTCGTACGTCGGGTAGTCGATGCGCGCGAACGACTCGAGGTTCGCCTCGAGCTCGTCGTCCACGCCCGCCAGCGGCTTCAGTACGCTGACGCCGGGCGCGCGCGTACACGCCTCACGCGGCGGCCGTCGCCGCGCCCGGTGTCGTAACAACGCGCACACGAACAGCGCCTGCATGGTGAGGTACACGAGCAGCGCGATCGCGGCCGGCGCGAGCGTGAGGGAGGTCTCGAGGTTCACACGCCGAGGATCCCCCCGCCCGGTGACGCACGCCGCACGCGACCGTGAACCCTCCGCAAATTGTAGAAACCAACTTCATGGCGTCGCCGCGGCGGCCTTGCCGCTGACCGACGGGGGCGGCTCGCTCCTCGTTGGCCCCTTGAACCGGACGAAGAACGTCGAGCCTTTGCCCGGCGCGCTCTCGACCGTGACCTCGCCGTCCATCGCCTCGGTGAGGTGTTTCACGATCGACAGGCCGAGCCCCGTCCCGCCGACGTCGCGCGAGCGGCCCTTGTCCACGCGGTAAAACCTCTCGAAGATGCGTGGCAAGTGCTTCGGCTCGATGCCGGGGCCGGTGTCCGTCACGGCGATGCGGAGCCCGCCGTCCCCGTCGTTCTCGGCGCCGATGGAGACCGTCGCGCCGCTCGGGCAGTACTTCACGGCGTTGTCGACGAGGTTGACGAGCACCTGCTCGAGCCCGCGCGGATCGCCCTCGAACGGCGTGAGGTCTGGCGCGACCTTCGCCGCGAGGCGGACACCTCTGCCCTCCGCGCGCTCGCGGAAGAGCCCCAGGACGATCCCGAAGAGCGCCGCCAGATCCACCGGCTCCTTCTTCAGCTTGTACTGGTGCGCGTCGAGGCGCGACAGCTCGAGGAGATCCTCGATGAGCGCCTGGAGGCGATGCGCGTTGCGATCGACGATGTCGAGAAATCGCCCCGCCGCCGGCGTCTGGAGCGCGCCGCTTCGGAGCGTCTCGGTGGCCGACAGGAGCGCGGTGACCGGCGTGCGCAGCTCGTGCGAGACGTTCGCCACGAAATCCCGGCGCAGCGACTCGAGGCGACGGAGATCGGTCACGTCGACGAAGACGGCCAGGAGACCGCCCGCCTCGCCCGCGAGTGAGGTCGCGTGCACGAGGAGGCGTCGCGGCTTGAGGCCCGGCAGATCGAGCTCGCCTTGCGTCGTGCCGCCCGCCGCCGTCGCGCGCGCGAGGAGATCCTCGAGCTCGGCGTGGCGGATGGCCTCGAGCAAGAGGCGGCCGTGCGCGTCGGGGCCGAGGAGGATCATCGCGCGGAGCGCGCCGTTCACGAGCGCGACGCGCCCCTCACGATCGACGACGAGCACGCCCTCCTGCATTCCCTCGAGGATTCGGCCCTGGAGATCGCGCTCGCCCTTGAGCTCGGCGAGCGTCGTCGAGAGGCTGCCGGCCAGCTGATCGAGCGCGAACGCGAGCTTTCCGACCTCGTCGGTGCCGCGGACGTGCGAGCGGACGGCGAGATCTCCGGCGGTCATCCGTCGCGCCACCGCGGTGAGCTCGCGAACGACGCGCGACATGCGCTCGGCGACGAGGCTCGAGAGGAGCACCGCGAGCGCGAGGGCCAGCGCCGACGCGACGAGGATCGCACGCCGCGCCTGCGCCACTGCAGCGTCGACGACACCGAGCGGCGTGGCGACGCGCGCGACCGCCACCGCAGAGCCGCCGGTGACCGGCACGGCGACGTACATCATTTGACGTTGAACGGTCGCGCTCATGCGCGCGGTGTCCCCGCGATCGCCGCCGAGCGCGCTCGCCACTTCGGGGCGCCCCGCGTGGTTCTCGACCGCCGGCAGATCGGCGAGCGACACCTCGGAGTCCCCCAGGACCGTGCCGTCCTTCGCGATGAGCGTCACGCGCGCCGCCGCCGCCTGACCGAGGCCGTCGGCGAGCGCGTCCCACGCCGCGAGGTCGGTCTTCGCCGCGCCCTTCATCGCCGCCTCGCGCGCGACGAGCGCCGCGCGGACGAACAAATCGTCGCGCACCGTCTGCGTCACCTGCTCCGCCGTCGATCGCGTGAGGTACGCGTCGGCAACGACGACCGACACCGCGATCAGCGCGAGCGTCACCAAGAAGAGCTTGAGCCTGACCCCGAAGCGCAGCTTCATCAGGCCACTTCGTCGGAGAAGCGGTAGCCGACGCCGCGCACCGTCTCGATGCGCTCCCCGATGGCGCCGAGCTTTTCGCGCACGCGCTTCACGTGCGTGTCGACCGTGCGCGACGTGACGTCCGCGTCGATGCCCCACACGTCCGACAAGAGCCGCTCGCGCGTCTGCACGCGGCCGCGACGATCGCAGAGGGTCACGAGGAGCTTGAATTCCAGGGCGGTCAGCGTGATTTCGCTTCCGTCCACCCACGCGCGGTGGGCGCCGAGATCGATCTTGAGCCCCTCGATCTGCACGACCGGCGCGTCCTCCGTCCCCTGGTCCTTGCGGCGGAGGACGACCTGGATGCGGAGGAGCAACTCGCGAACGCTGAACGGCTTGACCACGTAATCGTCGACGCCGAGCTCGAAGCCGACGACGCGATCGATCTCCTCGCCCTTGGCGGTGACCATGATCACGTGGAGCGCGCGCGTCTGCGGATCGGCCTTGAGGGCGCGACACACGTCCATGCCGCCCATGTCCGGGAGCATGAGATCGAGGAGGATGACCTCGGGCTTTTCTGCCTTCGCCACCGCGAGCCCTTCACGCCCGCGCGCGACCAGGCGCACCTGATGGCCGGCGTTCGTGAGGTTGTAGGCGAGCACCTCACGGAGATCGGGTTCGTCTTCGATCACCAGGATTCGAGCCATGGGGCGACCTCTCGACGACGCTATAGCAAGTTCTCAGCGCCGCATCTCGTGGACGTGGACCGGCAGACGCTCGAGCGCGCATCCGGGAACGTCTTGCGTGCAGCGCGAGCGGACGCGCGACGCGACGTCGGGGACGCGGTGCGCGAGGAAAGCGTCGTCGGCACGGGACGTTGCTTCGGTCGCGGCGCCGAGCGCGCGGAGCGAGAGCGCCTGAACGCGCAGCATGTCGGCGTCGCGCGGCTGCAGGAGGAGCCCACGCTGCGCGGCGTCGAGCGCGTCCCTCTCGCGTCCCGCGCCGCCCCAAAGGACCGCGAGGCGGGCCCACACGGCATCGTCCTTCGGCGCGCCGACCGACGCTTCCTGCAGAAATGGCGCGGCGTCACTCCATCGCCACACGGTCGCCATCGTTTCGCCACGGAGGCGCGCGAGCGCGGGATGCGCGGGGGCGAACGCGCTCGCCTTGCCCACGAGATCCGCGGCCTCGTCCGTGCGCCCTTGATCCTCGGCAAGGCGCGCGAGCGCACCCAGCGCCATCGCGCGCTCGCGATCGTTCGTCGCGTGCATGAGGGCTCGCTCGAGGCTTGGCCGCGCCTCGCCTTGGCGCTCGCCGACCTCGTGCAGCATCGCGAGGCCGTGATCGAACGCGCGCTGGAACGTGCGCGCGTCGTCCGCGCCGAGCCGCTCGCCGTTCGCCGGTGCTCCGACACCAAGGAGCGCCTCGGCGCGCGCGATCTCGGAGACCGGCTGCGGCGGGCATGGATCGATCGAACGGGCGACGTGGCGCAGCCCCTCTTGCCCGAACGCGCGACCTCGCGGGCTGCGCGCGTCGTCGCAGGCGACACGTTGAAGGGCGAGTCGTCGCGTGCGATGACGAAGGCGCGCCACCACGCGCAGCGGTCCATTCGGCACGCCGCGCGGGACGTCGAAGGCGAAGCGCGCCACATCGGCGTCGCGCGGCGCGATCGTGTGATCGTAGACGCCGGCCTCGAAGAGGTGTGTCTCTCGGGCGAGGAGCGGCTTGCCGTCCGCGCCGCCGACCGCCGCGGTGAAGACGTGGGCGGTCGGATCGTTCCCCGTCGCTTCGTGGCGAGATCCCGCCTCCGCGATCCGCTGGCCGCGCGCGTCCTCGATGCTCACCTCGAGCCACGTGTCCTGCGCGTCGAGCACGCCGCCCGGAAAGCGATGCCCGGCGCCGACGTTGCGCACCACGATCTCGACGATCGCGCGTCCCCCCGGCGTCAGCGTGGCGTCCTCCGCAGGGAGCACGCGCGCGCCGCCGTCCGGGACCACCGCCGCGACGTCGAGCGTCACCGCGCTCGCGAGCTGCGCCTCGACGCGCCGCCGCTGCTCGCGATCGCCGCGCATTTGCGCGAGCCATGTGTGCGCGCCCGTGAAGCGGTGGGACGCGACCTTGCCTTCCTTCGCCGCCGGATCGTTCGCTTCCTCGAGGGGCATGTGGCAGGTGCGGCACTCCTTCTGCGCGACCTTCGCGTCGACGCGCTCGGCGAGGCTTCCGGCGTACGCGGAGCGCGCCCACGGCGTGGCGTCGTCCTGGCCGACCATGAAGTGATCGTTGCCGCTCCCCTCGCTCAAGAACGCTTTGTGGCAGCTCGCGCAGAGCGACGCCGTTCGAAGCGGCGCAGCGGCGGCGCGCGCCTTGTGCTTGCGAACGCTGTCCGGATCGCCCTCTTTCGGGAGCGGAAAATCGCCGACGTCGAGCGTGTAGCTCCCGTTGCCGTCGGGGCGCGTCGCGACGACGCCGTGGCAGACGCGACAGGAGACGCCGGCGTGGGCGCGGCGGTCTTTCGGATCGATCTCGGCGTCCATCGCGCCGTCGACGAGGAGCGCAATGTCGTGGCACCCCGCGCAGAATCGGCTCGCCTTGTTCCCGCGATCCTTGCGAAGGCGCTCTACGGTCGCCCGGTACACGGCGTCGTTGAACGAGGCGAAGGCGTGCGCGCTCGATCGCCACTGCGCCTCGATGTCGGCGTGGCAGTTGCCGCAGGTCTCGACGTCGGCTAGCGTCTGCCCCGCCTTCGTCCCCCCGCGCTCGAGGCGCAGGAAGGACGGAGCGAAATCACCTTCGCCGCTCGGCAGAATCGCCGCCGGCACGGGCGAAGGGCGCGGCGGCGCGGCGGTGCCCTCGTCGTGCGCGCCCGAGGCACACGACGCGAGGACCGTCACGATCGCCCACCCGACCGCGCCGCGCAGCGCGTTCATCGCCGAGGACCGCCTACTCGCGCCTCCGCCGCCGTCGCATCGCGAGGAGCACGCCGAGCGCAGAGGCGCCGAGCACGAGCGCGCCCGCCCCGTCGTTCGGAGCTGCCGCGCATCCGCCACACCCGCGCGAGCCGGTCGGCGGCGTCGCAGGCGGCGTTGCGCCGTCGCTCCCGCCGTCCATCGCACCCGCGGCCGGAGCCGCACCCGCCGCGGTCGGCTTCACGTCGAGCTCCGGTACCGGCGCCGCGAGGAACGTTCCCAGCTGCGCGCCGCGCGGGGCGAACGCGAGGTTCAGCGCAGGCTTCGGTCGTCCGTCGTCGGCCGTCGCGCCGGCCGGCGGTCCACCCCACTTGCCGCGCTTCGGACTCTGGCATGCAATGGGACCTGTCCACGCGTGACGGATCGCGTAGCGCCCCTGGAAGTTGTTGTAGCTGGCGGGCGTCGCCCCGTGCTCGAGCTGATCGCCTTGCACGCGCACCTCGCGCCCCCCGGTGATCGGCGGCGCCTCCTTGAAGACGAGATCTTCCCCGAGCGACTCCTTCCCGTACCGCGCGTGGAGCCGCGTCAGCACGAAGCCGCTCGGCGAGAACCACGGACGCCGCATCACCGGCGGCGACGGCATCGGCGACGGTGGCATGGGCTTTCCCCCGCCTCTCGGCTGGATGGTCGGCAGGGGCATCGGCTGTCGCGGCAGCCCAGGCGGTGGCGGCGGAGGTCCCCCCTGATCGCCCGCGCTCGGCAGCGCGTCGGCCCCGAGCGTCGCGAGCTCGTTGTAGCTCAGTGCCGGCGACGGACACGGATCGCACGTCGACGCGTCCCACGCGTACTCGGTGACGACGCTCTTCGGGTTCTTCTCGAGCGTTCGATCGAAGAGCGACGCGTAGAACGTCGCGAATTTGCCCTTCGCATTGTCCGACACGTCGAAGTTCGTCGGCACCGTCACGTTCGGGTAGTTGGCGACCTCGTACCTCTGTCCCTTGGCGAGGATGTGGACGATGAGGTCCTGCGTGCCGTTCGAGTTGACGAGGCCGAGCCGAATCGGCAGCTGGAATTTCTCGGTGTCGTAGTGGAACCGGAGCGGCGACAGCATCGCCATGTTCCCATCGAACTTCACCTTGGTGACGTCGACCTTCGCGACGAAGAACTTCATCCCGGCCTGCACGTATGGCCGCAGGTACGGTTCGCTGCCTTCGGGGATCTTGTACTTTTCCTGCTTCAGCCAGGTGTCGAGTCCTGCCGCGTCCTTCGCCGACAGGATGACGATCTCGTACTCGCCGACCGTGAACTGCGCCTCGATCTTGACGCCGAGGTCCGCGGCGCCCTTCGCCATCGGTGCAGGCGACGGCGGCGGCCTCCCTCCGGCGGCCGCGTACGCCATGGCCGGTGGCTCGGGCGCGCACGGATCCTCTTCCCAGTACTCGACGAGGCGCGGCGCGGCGAGTGTGTCGACGCGATCGAAGACGCCGCGGTCGAGCGTTTTCACGTTCTCCTTCTGGAGCACGGTCGGCACCGGCACCACCATCGCGAAGTTCTGCGGCGGCCCCTGGTAGTTGTTCTGCATCGACAGCACCGTGCGCTGCCCTTCGCGCATCAGCACCACCATGGTCGCGTTGTTGTACAGCTTCGTGTCCGCGCCACTCACGTAGAAGCCGCAAAACGCGTCGGCCGCCCGCGGCGCGACCGCCACACCCGCAGCGATCGCACACGCGAGCACCGCCCCACGCCGCCCGAGCAAGGTTCGCAATTTTCGCATGGGCGTATGGGACCGCCTTTTGACCGCGGCCGTCAACCGGCGCGTGCGCGCGCACCCGTCACTTCACGCCGAGGATCTTCCCGTTGCCGCTCGCCTTCGTCTTGCCGTTCACGGTGGTGCCCGAGACGGTGACGCTGGAGTTGGCAGAAGCGACGATCGCTTCCGGGGTTCCCTTGAGGCTGCCGCCGGTGACGACGACCTTCGCGTTGCCCGACGCGTCGATGGGGAGCGGCGCGGTCACGTCGACGTTCACGAGCGTGAGCTGGCAGTTGCCGCCCGCGGTGATCGCGGTGCCCGCGACAGTAGCCTTGACCTTCTCGAGCTTCACGACGTCGATGCCGCCGCACGAGAACGGTGAGGTGCCGTCCCACGAGACGGCCTTGGGTGCCGCCATGCTGCCGCTCGCGGTCGCGCCGGTGTTCTTCGACTGCGCGTACACCCAAATGCCGACGCCGACGAAAATGACGGCGATGAGGCCGAGGATGACGGCGCCGATGACCCACCCCCAGATCATGGAGGAGACCTTGTTCTTCAGGTCCCGCTCCATCTTGCCGGAGTTGATCTTGAGGTTCACGCCGCCGAGATCGACGACGGTGTAATTGGCCTTGCGAGGCGCGAACCCGAGCTGCGCGGCGTAGGCGGCGCTTCCGTCGGGATCGGGCGGACCGATCGGCGAGAGGTGGCGGTTGTCGTTTTTGAAGAGGGCGCAGCAGTGGGAGCAGCGGCAGAACTGTGCATTCTGCACATATTCGAGGCCGCCGCCGCATTGGAGGCATTTCATGGTGCGACGAGGTTTTGCAGGCCTCGTGCCGCGCCGAAGTGCGCGGGATGCGCTGCCCCCGGCTGCGTCTATTGCGCAGCGCGCTCGCGCGGTGTGCAGGCGGTGCGCTTCCTGCGCGCAACGTCAGTCTCAGGCGTCGTCGAGGCCGTCGCGGTAGACGTCGTCCACGGCAAGCCGTCCTCCAAGGCTCTCGAGCGCCACGGAGCCGCCGGGGCCCGCTTCGGCGGCGGTCCAACTGCCGTCCGCCGCCCTCCGGTGGAGCGTGAGCTGCGGAGTGCGATGCGATGCGATGAGCACTTCGCGCACGGATGGCAGCAACTTGTACTGCTCCAGCTTTGCGCCGCAATCATACGTCTCCGTCGATGTGCTCGTGACCTCGACGAGGAGGACGGGGTTGGTCACCGCGAGAGGGTCCTCAGGCGCGCGGACGATCTTTCCGCAGATCACCGTCCCATCCGGGTACGTCGTGACGTCGCTCGCCGCGACGCGAACGCGGAGATCCGAAGTGTACGCGCGGCATCCCGCCGGCAGCTGGTTGCCGAGGAGGCGAAGCAAGGTGGCGGCGAGCCCGGCGTGGCCTGGCGTGCCGCCCGCCATTGCGTAGATTTCGCCCCCGACGAACTCGTGACGCGCTCGGCTGTGCTCCTCTAGTGCGAGGTACTCCGCGTAGGAATAGTGATGAAGCGGAGCAGGGAGGGACATCGTCACTAGAGGTTAGCAGGTCGGCTACGCCGCTGCTTCCGCCGGGTACGGCTCACCGCGAGGGGGATCGCCAGCGCGACTGCCCCCCACGCGTCGAACGGGGAGAACGACGTGGACGGGCTGGCCGAGCACCCGCTGCTCTTCGCAGGCGCGGCCGGCGGCGCGGCGGACGCGGGCGCTGCAGGCGGGGCTGCGTCGATGGCCACGGCGCTCGCCGCGTCGACCGCGACGCTCGCGTCCAGCGGCGCAGGATCGGGCGGCAGCGCGACGAACGGCGCGGGCTTCGCGCCGAGCTCGGGGACCGCCGACGCGAGGAACGCCGTGAGCGGCGCCCCACCGCGCGGCGCGAACGCGAGGTTCGTGGCGGCCTTCGGCCGCGAGTCGCCAGGACCGTCGGTCGTCGGTCCTCCCCACCTGCCGCGCTTGGGGTTCTCGCAGGCGATGGGGCCCGTCCACGGGTGCCGCATCGCATAGCGACCCTGGAAATTGTTGATCGAGGCAGGCGTCGAGCCGTGCTCCAGCTCGTTGTCCTTCACGCGCACTTCACGTCCGCCGGTGATCGGCCCCGCCTGCTTGAAGACGAGATCCTCTCCGAGCGCCTCCTTCGTGTACCGCGCGTGGAGGCGCGTGAGCACGAACCCACTGGGCGAGAACCACGGCGCCCGCGGCGCGATCGGCCCTGTCGCGGTGCCCACCGGCGCAGGCGCGCCGGGCAGCACATCGGCGCCGAGCGTCGCGAGATCGTTGTACGTGAGGGCAGGGGTGGGGCACGGATCGCACGTCGACGCGTCCCACGCGTACTCGGTGACGACGGCCTTCGGGGTCTTCTCGAGCGTCCGATCGTAGAGCGCCGCGTAGAACGTCGAGAACCGCCCGCGCGCGTTCTCGGACAGGTCGAAGTTGGTGGGGATGGTCACGTTGGCGTAGTTCGCGACCTCGTACCTCTGCCCCTTCGCGAGGACGTGAACGATGAGATCCTGCGCGCCCTTCGCGTTCACCAGGCCGAGGCGGATCGGCAGGTTGAACTTTTCCGTGTCGTAGTGGAAGCGCAGCGGCGAGAGCGTGGCCATGCCGCCCTCGAACTTCACCTTCTTGATGTCGACCTTCGCGACGAAGAACTTCATCCCGCTCTGCACGTACGGCCGCAGGTACGGCTCGCTGCCTTCGGGGATTTTGTAGCCCTCTTGCTTCAGCCAGCTGTCGAGGCCCGAGGCATCCTTTGCGGAGAGGATCACGACCTCGTACTCGCCAACGGTGAACTGCGCTTCGATCGTGACGCCGAGGTCCGCCTTCGAGGGCGCGGGGCTAGGCTTGCGCGTCACCGGACCGCCGGGGCCGCCGCCCCGCGTGGCCGAAATGAAATCTGGGCCGCACGGATCCTGCTCCCAGTATTCGACGAGGCGCGGCGCTGCGAGCAGATCGACGCGATCGAAGATCGCGCGGTCGAGCGTCTTCACGTTCTCCTTCTGGAGGACGACCGGCACCGGCACCACCATCGCGAATTTTTCGGGGGGCCCCTGGTAGTTGTTTTGCATCGACAACACGGTCCGCTGGCCGTCGCGCATCATGACGACCATCGTGGCGTTGTTGTAGAGTTTGGTGTCGGCGCCGCTCACGTAGAAGCCGCAGAACGCGGCTGCGCTTCGGGGGATGGCGGTGACGAGGAGGCCGAGGACGCACGAAATCAGGGCGATCGAAGCGCTTCGCATCGCGCCATGCCACGCCCCTCTCGGGCCGACGTCAACGGAAACCGGGCAAATCCGCGCTACGCTGACGGCGCCATGCGGGTCGCGATCATCGGCGGTGGGGTCATGGGCTGCGCGACGGCGCTCGCTCTCTCGTCGCGCGGCGCCGACGTCGTGCTCCTCGAGCGCAGCGTCCCTGGCGCGGAGGCGTCGAGCGCCGCCGCCGGGATCCTCGGCGCGCAGGTCGAGAGCCGCGAGGCCGGTCCGATGCTCGACACGTTCGTGCGCGCGCGCGCGGAGTACGCCGGGTGGGCCGCCGATCTGCGTGAGCGCACGGGGCTCGACGTCGGACACCGCGTGTCTGGAATGCTGCGCGTGGCGTTCACGGAAGACGAAGCACGCGACGTGGAACGCACGGTGGCGTGGCAGACGGCGGCCGGCCTCCGCGCGGAGGCGCTGAGCGACGCGGAAGCGCGCGCGATCGAGCCGGAGCTCGCCCCGATCGTGCGCGCCGCGTATTTCCCGGACGAGGCGCAGGTCGATCCGCGCGCTCTTCTGAGGGCGCTCGTCGCGGCCATCGCGCGCTCGCGGGTCGTGGTCCGCAGCGGCGCGGTCGTGCAGCGCCTCGCGGGATCCGCAGACCGTTGCCGCGGCGTCGTCCTCGAGGGGGAGACGCTCGAGGCCGACGCCACCGTCCTCGCGGCGGGGAGCTGGTCGTCGCTCGTCCCCGGCGTGCCCGCGTCCTTGCCGCGCGTGGTGCCCGTGCGCGGACAGATCGTCGAGCTCGACGAGCGGCCTCCGCGGCTACGCGCGATGCTGAAGACGACCGCCGGCTACGTCGTCCCGCGCGGTGACGGGCGGATCGTCTGCGGCTCCACGATGGAGAACGCCGGCTACGCGCACGGCGTCACCGCAGGCGGAGTGCGCGCGATCCTCGACGGCGCGCTGCGCGTCGCGCCTTCGCTAGCGGGCGCCGCGCTCACGGGGATGTGGAGCAGCTTTCGCCCGTTCGCGGGGGACGAGACGGCATGGCTCGTCGGGGCCTCTCCGTTGCCCGGGCTGTTTCTGGCGACGGGGCATCACCGCAATGGGATCTTGCTCGCGAAGGTGACGGCGGACCGGGTAGCCGCTGCGATCTTCGGGTGATGCGCTACGTCTTCGTGCAGGCGCTCATTCCGGCAAAGTGCGCGTGTGCCGCCCTCTCGCCGATGCCCGCCGTCTCGATGGCGCGTCGAAAGTCGAGCCAACCGATTTGATCTACGCACGCGGTGACGAGGTGATGGGCGTGACGCAGCTGCTCGCGGACGAGCTCGCGGTGCACGATCGTTCCCCAACGCATGACCACCTCGGAGCTGGACTCGAACGTCGTGACGTCCTTTTCCGGGCGCATCAAGTGTACGGCCAGGATCGGCGCGGCGACGCCGAGTTGTACGGCGACCTGAACGGGGACCTCGGCGACGGTGGACCCGTCGACCAGCAACCGATCCGCCTCGACTTGGGGGCGGAACAGCCCTGGAAGCGCACAGCTCGCTTTCAACGCGAAGTGCAGGGGTCCGTGCGCGATCCGGACGGCGCGGCCCGTGACGAGATCGGTCGCGGCGACGGCGAACGGGCGATCCAGCGTGCCGATGTCGCGATCGGGGCCGACGAAAAATTCGATGAATTGACCGAAGAGATCGTCGTCGAACGCCGCCAGCCGGTCGGTGGAGAGGAACGCGATGCCGCTGTTCCGGAAGTATTCGACCGTCGACCGAGGGACCTTCGCCGAGCGCCGATACTCGATGTAACGACGCCGCATCTGGCGGTAGGTGTCGGAGCGTGTGAAGGCGACGAAGCGCTCCAAGATGTCCGCGTGGCTCATGCCGCGAAGCGCCATCGCCCCGACGATGGCACCCGCGCTCGTTCCCGCGACGCCGGCGACCCCAACGCCGTTCGCCTCGAGCGCACGAAGGACCCCGATGTGTGCGGCGGCACGCGCGGCGCCTCCGCCCAAAGCGAGGACCATCGCACCGGGTCGCTCAGGTCGAGAGAGGGGTGGCGGAATCGTGGAGGACGCGCGCCCCGTGGGCTCGACGGCGCGTGGAACATCACCGAGGCACCGCGCGAGGAGCGCGGAGGCGCTGTCCGTGTCGCCGTCGACGAGGCTCGCGGCGCGCATCGCGATGCGAGTGCCTTCCGGAGGCGCGTCGTTGCTTCGTCGAGGCTCGAGGATCGAACGAACGACGCGCGCGGCGACGACGCGCGCGGAATCCTTGGTGGAGCCCGGTAGCATGATCGCGTAACGCGACGCCGCGAGGCGTGCGATCGCGTCGGTCGGCCTCACGCCGCGTCGGAGCAGGCTCGCGACGCGCGCGTGGAGTGCCTGTGCCACGTCGTCCGTGGCCCACTCCGGCGGATCTACGTCGAGACAGATCAACGTGACGTCGCGGCTCGGGATGCTGCGAGCCCGCCGAAGCTCGAACTCGATGACATCTAGAAATGACTCGGAGTTCGGGAGGGAAGTCTCGACGTCGGTGACACCCGAGAGCGCGCCTCCCGAGCTCTCGTCCGTGAGCTCACCCATGAGCTCGCTAACGAAGGCGACTATTTCGGCCTTCCCGTAGCCCGCCTGCTTCAGCTGACGGTAGACCGTGCGCGCGAACAGCGATGTGGCGCGCGGCGGAGGCAGTGAGGTGCGTCGTTGGCTCATGAGCGAGGTCGGCCCACGATTCAATCTACCGCGCGGTCACGACCATCGGGCACCACACTCATGCGCGCGCGCGATTTGCTGCGTACAAGGTGGCGCGTGTATGGCGGCCGGAGCCCGTCAGGCCACGGCGCGCGCGGCGGCCCCGACGACACGAACGAGCACCACGCTGATGTTGTCCGCGCCGCCGCGGCCATTGGCGAGCTCCACGAGACAGTCCGCCGCCCGGCCGACGTCGAGGATCGTGTCCAGGACATCGCGGATGAGATCGTCGGGCACCATCTTCGTGAGCCCGTCCGAGCACAGGAGGTAGACGTCGCCGATCTCCGGCGTGGCGACCACGAGATCCGTGAGGACGCGTGCCTGCGGGCCCACCGCCCGACTGAGTAGGCCCGAGCCTTCACCGACGACGCCGAAGCACGCCATCGTGTGGTCCTTCGTCATGAGAACCAGCTCGTTGCTGCGAAAACGGTAACAGCGGCTGTCGCCGACGTGGCCGATGTACACCCTCCGCTTGTCCGGAGAGAAGCGCGCCGCGACGACTGTGGTTCCCATCTGCGAGAGCTCGGGCCTCTCCTTCGCCACCGCGCGAATGCGCGAGCTCGCGGCCTGGATCGCGCGCACGACCTCGCTCCCGCGCGACGGGAGCGTGGGGTGGCGCTTGCCCTCGAAAGTCCCCTCCTCGAGCGCTTTCGCGATGGTCTCGACTGCGAGCCCGCTCGCGATCCCGCCGCCCTTGTGCCCGCCCATTCCGTCGGCGACCACGCACAGGCCGTCGGTCGAGCGTACGAGCACGGTGTCCTCGTTCTGCTTTCGATGGCGTCCTCGGTCGGTACGACCAACGGCCGCCAAGATAAAATGCGGCTGAAGCGACGTCTCCTCTTCGTCGAGCGCGGAGTGGTCGAAGGCGATGGGGACCGCCGGACAGCTCTCGTCGGCGTCGTCGAAGTCCGAGTGGCGCGTCGGTTCGTCGCCGTCCTCTTCCCCCTCGTCGAAGTGGATGATGGGAAGGCTGTCGGATGGGTCGACATGCGCGCCCAGCTCGACGCGTACGGCGCCAGGCAGGCTCGCGGGCACCCTTTGCGCGGTGCCCGGCCGCGTCCTCGAGCGCAGCAGGGTCCACGCGAGAAGGACGAGCCCCGTGACGAACAGGACGATCCCGCAGAGCGCAATTCGCTCCGCTGTCATCGTGCAGTCCACCCGAGAGCCATGCTTGGCCAAGAGCAACAGTCATTCCACTGGCGATCCGCGGCTAGACGCGCGGAGTCCATGCGGCGGGAGTGGTGCCGTCGTCGACTCGGTGCGTGGGCCGCCACATCGCATGCGGATCCGGTTCTGGCGATTGGCGCTTGCACCTGTCGACCGGCGCGCCACACATTGGCCCCCGCGCGGGTTATCCACACGAAACCACATCCGGCCCGTGGCTTGCTCCACCCGCTCCTCGGCCGCGTGGTCGACGATCGCTAACGCATGACCGAGCTCGTCCGGCGGGGCGGGAAAGGCTTCGGCTTTGGCGCCGAAGGCGAGCGGACGGGCGGCCAGGTCGCCATCAAGGTCATGACCCGCCCACGAGGCTGCGGAGTCGGTGAGCCGCCGAGAGCGTGAGGCCCTGCTCGTCGCGTCGCTGCGTCACCCTCACATTCGCTCGCTCCTCGACATTGGGTGGCTCGAAGGTGTCGGTCCTTACTTGCTCATGGAGCGCCCGTTCGGCGAGACCTATCGCTGGCGATCCGGGACAACGGCCCCCTCCCGCTCGGTGACGCGCTCGATTTGATGCTCCAGGTTCTGAGCGCGCTCGACGCGGCGCACTCGCGGAACGTCGCGGCCGGTCTCGCGCCTCACGCGCCCCGGCGTGATGGTGGGCACTCGCAGCTACATGGCGCCTGAGGCGCGTCTCGGCGGAAAGGTCACTTCACGAAGCGACCTGTTCGCGTGCGGGATGGTGCTGTTCGAGATGCTGACGGCGAAGCTGCCGTCCGCGTGACCTACGCTCCTGCAGACCGAGTCCGCCGTGGTGGAGGGCAATCGCCGCTGGCTCCTCGCGCACCGCCCGTACGCGCCGGCCGCTCTCGCGTGGTTCATCCACTACCCGCTTAGCCCGAACCCTGCGGTGGACACCCCGGGTAGTGTCGTTCGACGAAGAGCCTTCGTCGCCCGTCGGGCGAAGTAAGCCCCCGAACGCGGTCTGCCAGGCCACGGTCCGGTTGACGTCGCGCGCCTACTCGTCCGAACGCGACGCGAGCAGGCCGGATACGCGGTGGCGGCGGTCTATGACCTCCGCCCGACGCTTACGTTGCTAGAACGCCTCCCCGATATTGAGGTAGTACGCGAGTCCGGCCTCCGCGTACGCGAAGTCGAGCCGGATGCGGAGTCGCTCGCTCGGGACGATCGCGAAGCGCAGACCAACCCCCCCCGCCGGGTGGAGTCCGCCGGGTTTGAAGTCCAGGACCGAGTGCATCACCTCCCCAGCTCCGCCAAACGCGGCTCCACTCCACCGTCCGAAGATTGGAAATCGAAATTCGGCTTGCCCCTCGATGAGGTGCGTATCGCGGTAGCGGCCGAACGTGATCCCTCGAAGGTTCGACCCGCCCCCGATCGTGGAGAGCGCGTAGAAGGGCGTGTTGCCGGCGTTCGTTCCGCCGAGAATTTGGAACGCTAGGACGTTGTCGCCGATCCCGAAGTATTTGCGCAGGTCCACGTCGACTTCGGTAAACCGGTAATCGCTGCCGATGGCGGCGAAGTTCTGCCGAACGCCGAGGTAGGCGTAGGTCCCCACGGCGGGCGCGTCGATGTTGTCTCTCGAGTCGAAGGACACGGTCACGCCGAGCCCCGACAAAACGCCGCCGTGGTCACCGAGGATGGTGCCGGAGTCGAGGGCTCGACCGGGCTCCGTGTCCAAGATCGCGCGCCTTTCGTACCGGTACCGTATCCCGGCGTACAGGCTGCTCACGAGACGGTATTGGACTTGCGTGGAAATCGATGGAAATCGCTCCGCGTAGTTCTCAATGAGCGTCGACGGTGTTCGATTTCCGATTCCTGCAAAAAAATTTGGATAGTAGTCGTACGTAAAGAGCGCGTTGACGTTCAGTCGATTTTCGGCAAACCAAAGCGTTGGCCCGATGTCGAACAAGGCTTGCTTCTTCGTCGTGTAGATGAAGCTCGAGCGAATGTTGGACGTTCGTGTCTTGTCGGGTTCGCCCAAGTGAAAGTAATAAAGCCCGAATGCGCCGAGGCCTAGATTGGTTTCGGGGCTGTAGAAGAGGATGGGGAGCGCCAAGAACCCGCGGGAAGCCGCGACCCGCTCGGCGGCAATCTCGTCGTCCGCGCGCCGGCGCTCCCGCTTCGATTCGTTGAGGTAGCGGCGTCCTTCGTCGAACGAGGTACGGCTCTGGCGGACAAGCGCTGCCGCCTCTGCCGCTTTGGCTATCTTCCGCGCCTCCTCGGCGCGCTGGTCCGTGAGTTGTCGCTGGGCTGCGGCACGCTGGGCTTCCTCTTCCTTACGCCGCTCTTCCTCTCGCTTTCGCGCCTCCTCGAGCGCGACGTCTTTCTTGGCGGGCTTCTTGGGGGCGGGGGCCGTCTTCGGCGGCCTACGCTGCGCCTGGGCGGGGGCAGGGACTGCCAAGACCACTAGGTGCGCGGCGAGCATGGAGCCAATCGCAACGGCTCTTCGCACAGTCCACACCGCCCTCAATCGTAGCCTCGAGGCTTCTCCCTTGGCAAGCTGGCGACCCTCAGGCCACCGCGGCGCAGCGCCTCGACGACGCGCACCAGCACGACGCTGATGTTGTACATACCGCCCCGTCCGTTGGCGGGCTCCACGAGGCAATCGGCGGCGCGGCCGACGTCGACGATGGTTTCGAGCACATCGCGGATCAGATCGTCGGGCACCATTTTCGTTAGCCCTCCGAACTGAGGAGGTAAACGTCGTCGATTTTAGGAGTTGCAACCACAAGGTAGGTGAGGACCCGCGCGCGCGGGCCGATCGCGCGACTCCATGCTTCAACGCGTGAGCTCGAGTTGGCGACCACCGCCTACCTCGGCGCGAGCAACGAGCAGCCGAAGCTGCGCGCGTCGCCGGATGCCGATCGGACAAAACGGCGCATCGCGATCACACAAAACGGCGGATGCCGATCGCACAAAACGGCGCATCGCGATCACCCCCTGAGGTGACGCGCTCCCGGGGTCTCGCGCCCACACCGCCTA
>JBBRLQ010000032.1:0-85041 GCA_038231275.1 Polyangiales bacterium | reverse complement strand
GAGCGCGAACGGGAGGCTCGGCGACGGTCCGGCGATTCGAAGCGCGAAGCCATACGCGCCGAGCGCGCGCGCGAAGCTCGACGCGCCGGCCGCCGCGGGGAGCGCGCCGAGCTCGATGCGAAGCCCGTCACCAAGGCGCGGAAAGAGCTCCAAGAGCCAACGCGGCTGCAGGCGCGACGGCCACCCCTCCGGCGCGTCGCGCGCGACGCCGATCGCGAGCGCGTCGAACGGAGAGCGCGAGCCCTTTGCGTCGGCCTTCGTGCGCGCCTCTTTGAGGACGTCGGCCGCGAGCGTGCGCGTCGCGCCGAGGAAACGCTCGCACTCGCCGTTGACCGCCGCGCGAGGCACACGCGTCGCGAGCGCCCACGTCCCCTCGGCACCGAGTCGTATCGCCGCCTCCTCGCGACGCGCCCGGCGCTCACGCACGGCCGCCCCGACGGCTCCCGCGCGCGCCGCCGCCGCGTCCAGCCACGCGTCCACCTCGGCCCTCGTCTCGGCGAGCGGCAGCGCGCGCATCGCCTCCCGGAAACCGACGAGGCGCCCGGGCGCGGGGGCCAACGCGTACGGCGCCTCCGCGGCGGCCTCAGCGCGCGCGACATCGACGTCGAGCTCGCGCCCGATGCGCGCGAGCGTCAGATGGGCGACCCAGCGCGCCAGCCCTTCCCGCAGGAGCGCGTCGCCCCCGCCCGCGGAGGGGTCGCCTCTGACCGCGACGTACGCGCTCTGCCCCGCGACGTGCCGCGCCGCGGCGAGGGGGTCCGTCGACTCGTGCGCGTCGGGGGCCTGCGCGAGGTCGCGGCGCCACGCCGTCAACGCCGCATTCGCGCGCGCGACGTCACGGTCGACCTTGGCCAGGTCCTGGTAGGCCGGCGCGTCCATGCGTCAGCCGTGGATCGTCCCGCGGACGTCGCCCTTCGCGAGGCGTGTGACGATCTCCGCCTCGCGGGCTGCGACGAGATCGAGGCGCGCATCGACGGCCGCCGCGTCGCCACCGGTCGCGGAGATCGCGAGGTCCACGAGGACCTGATAGTGCCGTGCCTCGGCGGCGAAGAGCTCTTTGTAGAATGCAAGAAGCTCGTCGTCGCCCTGCGTCTCGAGAACCGGCAGGAGGAGCTTGAAGCGCTCGCACGAACGCGCCTCGATCAGCGCCGCCACGAGGAGCCGATCGACGAGGCCCGACGCCTTCGCGTCGTGAGGGAGGGCGCTGACCGCGCGGCGCAGATCGCTCGCGTAGGCGTCGACCGGCGGCGTCCCCAGGCGCAGGCCGCGGCGCTCGAGGAAGTCGACGACGCGCTGGAAATGCTCGATCTCCTCGCGCGCGAGATCGGTCAGCGCGCGGACGACCGCGAAGTCGGCGGGCGGGCGCATCGCGAGCGAGAGGGCGTTCGATGCCGCCTTCATCTCACAGTGCGCGTGGTCGACGAGGATGGCGTCGAGATCGCGCTTCGCCTCCTCTACCCATGCGGGATCGCTCGGCACCTTGAGGCACAGCATCGTCTTCTTCCGCGGGTTCGTAGCACGCGACGGGAGCGCCCTCAATTCGCGGGCGGAAGGAGCCCCGCGCGCACCGCCGCGCGCTTGCCGACGCGTCCTCCGGCGGCAGACGCGGCCGTGGCCACGGCGATCGTCACGAGCGGCACCCACGACACGCCGCTCCACGCCAGCACCGCGGCGACGACCGCCGCCATGAGGCCGGCGAGCGCCGCCTCCCGCACGCCCGCCGACGCGCCCGCGTAGCGCCCCACGAGCATCCCGCCCGCGAACGCGGCGAGGGCGAGCGCCGTGCCGTGCGTGAAAAAGAGGACGAGCCCCAGCTTCGCGCGCGCGTCGGGTCCTAGCGACGCGATCGCCTCCGCCGTCCCCTCGGGCGTCTGCGGGCTCCCGATCCAAGCGACCATCGCGCGCGCGCGAACGAGCTCGGCGACGTACGAGAGCGGCACCCACGTCGCGAAGACCGCGACGGTTCCAAAGCCGATCCAGTGCCACGGCGGGCGCGCATCGTCGTCCTCTTCCCCGCCTCCGCCACCGGTGGACGGCGGAGGGGCGTTCAGAACGGGTAGGCGCCGCTTCTTCTCCACACGAAGGACCATGGCGGCGAAGGGGCGCCTCGTAAAGGCACAAATCGGGCTATGGTCGCGGCCGTGCAGAAGCTCGCGCGCGGCATCCACCAATTCCAGAGCAACTACTTCGCCAAGAACCGTCGGCTCTTCGAGCAGCTCGCGACGGCCGGGCAACGCCCCGAGACGCTCTTCATCACGTGCAGCGACTCGCGCGTGATGCCCGAAATCATCACGAGCGCGGCGCCCGGCGAGCTCTTCATCGTCCGAAACGTGGGCAACATCGTGCCGTCGGTCGAGCGCGGCGTCATCGGGGGCGTCGCGGCGGCGATCCAGTACGCGGTCGAGGCGCTTCAGATCACCAACATCATCGTGTGCGGCCACACGCAGTGCGGCGCGATCGACGCGATCATGCACCCCGAACGCCTAAAGCACCTGGACTACGTGGCGCGATGGCTCGACGAGGCGCAGTGCATTCCGCAGATCCTCGCGGAGCGCTACGGCGATCTCGAAGGAGAAGCGCGGATGACGGCGGCCGTCGAGGAGAACGTCCTCGTGCAGCTCGAGAACCTGCGCAGCTACCCGTTCCTCGTCGACCGGCTCAACAAAGGAACCCTCGAGCTGAACGGGTGGGTGTTCAAGATCGCGACCGGCGAGGTCTACGACTACGATCCGGATCGCGAAGAGTTCCTGCTGCTCGCGCCGGAGGGCTACTCGCGCCCGTCGTTGAGCTCGCGCCCGCCGTCCCCTTGAGCTGACGCACCTCGCCTACCGAGCACCCCCTCATGCCCTCGTCGTCCGAGCCCGTCCTCGATCCCGCGCGCGCGACCAGCGCGTGCGAGCTGCGCGTCCGCTTCTGCGAGACCGATCTCATGGGCATCGTGCACCACGGCAACTACCTCGCGTACATGGAGGCGGGGCGCGTCGATTGGCTGCACAAGCGCGGTGTGACCTACGCGTCGTGGGCGGCGGGGGGAAGACATTTGCCGGTCGTCGACGCCAACGTCCGCTACCGCGCGCCGGCGCGCTTCGACGAGATCCTCACGATCGAGACGAGCCTCGTCGAGCTCCGCAACGTGTCGCTGCGGTTCGCCTACCGCATCCTCCGCGACGGCACGCTCCTGTGCGAGGGCTCGACCCGCCTCGCCTGCGTCGACGACGCCCACAAGCTGCAGCGCTTCACGGACGACATGCTCGCGTCGCTGGTGTCCGCCGAGACCGCCCCTGACGCCGTGCGTCTGCGGTAGGAGCAGAAGTCGTTTGACCTCGGCGGGGTTGCACTAGAATGGCAGCGTGACCGGTCCCCCGTCCGATCAGTTTGGCCTCGTCGGAGCGATCCTCGACGGCCAATACCGGGTCGACGGTGTCGTGGGCCACGGCGGCTTCGGCGTCGTCTACAAGGGGTACCACCTCACGTTCGAGCAGCCCGTCGCCATCAAGGTGCTGAAGCTGCAAGAGAGCGATCCGGCGACGCAAAACATCGTGCTGGGGAAATTCCGCGAGGAGGCCAAGCTCCAGTACGTGCTCTCGCAGGCGTCGCTCAACATCGTGCGGTCGATCGGGTTCGGGGCGCTCGACACGCCGAGCGGGGTGTGGGCGCCGTTCGTCGTGCTCGAGTGGCTGGAAGGTAAGTCGCTCGCGACGGACATCGCCGAGCGCACGGCGGACGGGCGCGGAGGGCGGACGCTCGCCGAGACGATCGCGGTCCTCGAGCCGGCGGCGCGCGGTCTCATCGCCGCGCACCATCAGCACGTCGCGCACCGGGACGTGAAGCCGGCAAATTTTTTCCTCACGCAGACGGGGGACGTGCCGCCGACGCCGACGACGAAGGTGCTCGATTTCGGCATCGCGAAGGTCGTCATGGGCGACGACGTGACGGCGCGCCCGACGGCGTTCATGTCGTTCACGCCGTTCTACGCGGCGCCCGAGCAGCTCGACACGCGTCTCGGTCCGACCGGGCTCCACACCGACGTCTACTCGTTCGCGCTCGTCTTCGTGGAGGTGCTGACCGGACGGCCGCCCGTGGACGGCCGCGACATGATGCAAATCCTCGTCGAGGCGACCGAGCGTTCGCGCCGGCCGACCCCTCGTACGCGTGGGGCCACGGTGCCCGACGCGGTGGAAGCCGTCTTCGTGCGGGCGCTGGCCGTCGACCCGCGCGCCCGCCACGCGAGCGTCGAGCAGATGTGGGACGCGCTGACGAAGGCGGTGGGCGCGTCCCGGCCGGCCGCGACCCTGGAAATCCCGTCAGCGAAGGCGCGCGGCGCGATGCGCGGGATGACGCAGGCGATGCCCTCGTCCGAAGCAATGCCGATCGCAAGGACGGTCGCGGCGCCGACGGCGGCGCTGCCGGTGACGCCGCCCGCGCCACCGATGCTCATGGATCCCCCACCGCCGCCGGCTCCGTGGGCGCCGCCGCTTCCGCCGCGTCCGTACGTGTGGGGGCCACCGCCGACGCCGCCGCCCCCGCCGCCCGATCGGGAGGGCGTGCACTGGGCGGTATGGGCGGGCGTCGCTTTCGGCGCGGTGCTGCTCGCGCTGATCATCGTCTCCATCATGCTCAAATAGTTCGGGTATGCTGCGGGGCCCGGATGAACCGCGCGCTCCTCTCCTCCGTCGTCGTCACGGCCGTCGCCGCGCTGGTCGCGTGCGGCCACAAGGGCTCGCCGCGCCTCGAAGGGCATTGGCGCGGGCTAAGCGCCGACGGTGTGTCCGCCGAGGCGCAGTCCGCCGCCGATCTGTTCGCGGCCGGCACCGAGCTCGACATCCGCGGCGAGAACATCGTCGTGTCGACGCCCAAGGGAAAGCAGTCCGGAAAGTTTCGCGTCAAGACGGACGAGAAGACCCAGGTCACGATCTGGACCGACGGCGACGGCCCCACCGATCCCCAGACGTTCGTCTTCATCGACGAGCGGACGATGAAGTGGAGCGTGCTCGAGGGAAAGACGATCCTCTTCCGCCGCGAGACTCCGGCGCCGCCGTAGAAGACCGTCCAATCAGAACAGCTACCGGCGGACTTCTTCGCGGGGGACGCGCAGGGCCAGGGGCTTGTCGGCGCGGCGCAGCTTGAGGACGACGTCGTCCCCGACGGCGCCGTTCAGCTTGGCGCGGGCCTCGGCGATCGTGGTCACTTTGGCGCCGTCGACCTCGTCGAGCAGATCGCCAGGGGCGAGGCCGGCGCGCTCTGCCTCCGAGGCCTCGGCGACCGAGACGAGGACGACCTCGTGATCGCTCGTCTCGCCGAGCGTGACCGCGACGCCGCCTCGCGACGCCGGGACGGTGCCGTCGCCGCCTTCCTTTCGCAACGTCACTCGCCCGAGGTCGATCGCCCGACCGGCGACGACGCGCACGCCTTCCACCCGCGTTCGACCGACGTCGGGCGCGTAGATCTCGAGCACGCACGCGCCCTCCGCAAGCTCGGCGAGCTTGAAACGGCCGCGCGCGTCGGTGACCGCCACGCCGGCGGGTGTCGCTCCGACGGCGAGATAGACGGGAACGCGGTCCTTCGCGATGCGTGCACCCTGCACGGGATCGCCGCGACCGTCGACGACGATGCCCTCCACGATCCCTTCGCCGCCGAGCTCGACGCGCGGCAGCTGGGTCGGCCTCCCGCCCCCATTCGCGTCGATGGTCACCGCGAGCTCCTTCGGCGCGAAGCCGACGGCGCGGACGCGGAGGCGCGCGGGACCCGCCGCGAGCTCTCCGAGCGCGAACGCGCCCTCGCGATCCGTCGTCGTGTGGCGCGCGCCGAGGTCGGTGTAGACGACGATCTCCGCGCCTTCGATGGCGTCGCCGCGGCCGTGCGCGGAGCGGACCTCGCCCTTCGCGGACTCGGCGGGCTGGAGGACGACGAGGAGGCCCGCGGCCTGCGGCTCCACGTTCACGACGCGCGGGGCACGACCGGCGGCGCGCACCTCCACGCGCAGCGCGAGGCCGCGAGCGCTCGGAATTTGCGCCTCTCCACGCGGGCTCGTGAACGCCGTCACACGGAGCGGCGAGGCGGGATCGAGCGACTGCGCCGATAGCTGCGCGGCGTCGATCGGGTAGCCGCGATCGTCGGTGACGCGCGCGTCGAGAGGGGGGCGAGGCTCGGGGAGCGCGATCGTGATCGTCCGCTTTTCGCCCTCTGGGATGGTGACGGAGACGCGCGCGACCGGCTCGGAGTCCTCGGCGCGCGCGACCGAGACGCTCACCTCTTCGGGCACCGCGGCGAACGCGAAGGTCCCGTCGCCCGCGCTTCGCGTCGCGCGCTCGATCGCGCCGCGGACGGCGGCCACGGTGACGTGCGCGCCAGAGACCGGACGACCGCCCGCGTCCACGACGCGCCCCTCGAGCGTGCCGCCGCGACGCATGACGACGTCGATCGTCGCCTCGGCGCCCGAGCGCAGCGTGACCGGCTCGCTGAGGGCGTCGGTGAACTGTGGGTGGCGCACCAGCACCCGCACGCGGCCCGGCGAGACGGGCGCCGCGCGGAAGGTCCCATCCCCTCGCGTCACCCATGGCTCGGCCGGCGGCGCAGTCGGAGCGTTCGCGCCGGCGCCCGCGATCGGGAGCGTCGGCGCGAGGCTCATCGCGTGCGGGATCGGCGGCACCGGGCCCGGCATCACCCCGAGCTCACCCATCGGGAGGAGCGGCGACGGACCGCGCAGCGTCGCTGCGAAGTGCGCCTCACGAAATCGCGCGCGCCTTGGATCTTCGTCGATGGGCGCGCCCGAAAAATCGGTCCCGACCACGACCAGGCTCGCGCCGTCCACCGGGAAGCCGCGCGTGTCGACGACGCGCCCGACCAGGATCCCCGCGCGCGCGAGGACGATCGTGACCTCACCGGCGAGCGGCTCCGGCACTGCGATTGCGCCCCGCGGTACGAAGCCGTCGGCGCTCGCCGCGAGCGACGCGGGACCGCGCGCGATGGGCCCCAGAATCGCGCGACCCGCTTTGTCCGTCGCGGCCTCGAGCGGAAACGGCGTGACGCCGCCCTCCGCCAGCGTGACGCGCGCCGCCGCGACCGGCGTCTCGTCCTCGGACAGGACACGCACGGGCACCCGCACGCCGGGCGCGAGCTTCAGCGTCACGGTCTTCTCCTCGCCACGCGCGAGCGGCACCGCGAGCTCGGTCGGCGAGACCGCGTCGCCCGACGTCGCACGGAGCGCGTACGCACCCGCCGGGAGCGCGCCGATCCGCACCTTGCCGGTCGACGTCGTCTCGGCCATGCGCGGAGGCCAGAGCGTCGGCCCCGCGACGAGCACCTTTGCCCCCGGCGCCGGAGCGCCATTTTCGGCCTGCACCTCGACGACGATGGCGCCGAGGCGACGCAGCGTGATGCGCGCGCCGGCCTCTCGCACCGCGCGCTGCGTGACCTCTTCGTAGCCCGTCGCGCGCGCCGTCACGATCCACGGCGGCGGCCCGAGCCTGCCGACGCGCGCGTTCCCGTCCGCGCCCGTGCGCGCTCCGATGGGCAACGGATCGCGGCCCGCCACTTCGAGCTCGGCGCCCGGGATCGCGGCGCCTTGCTCGTCCCTCACCTCGAGCGTGACGACGTGCTCCTCGCCGAGCTCCACCGCGAGCACGCGCTCGCCTCCGACGAGGACCAGCTGCGACGACGCGCGCGAATGCCCCGGCGCGTCGACGAGCACCCAATGCTCGCCGTGCGGGAGCCGGCGGATCGTCGCCTTCCCGGCAGAGTCCCCCTTCGCCGCCCCCGCAGAGTATGCCTTGCCTTCGACGATCGCGAAGGCCTGCGCGCTCACGCCGGGAACGATCGCCCCGGCCGCGTCCTTCGCCGTCACGACGAGCACTCCGTCGCGCTCGGCGGTGGTGTCCGGGAGCGGCGGCGCGGTGAGGACGAAGGCGATCTTGCGCAGCGCGGATCCCGGCACCGCGCCCACGGCGAGCGCGCACACGACGAGGGCCAGGATCTCGAAAAAACGGCGCACCAACGCTCCGAACGCTACCGCAACACCCGAACCTTGGCGCGCGTGCCCGCTTCTTTCGGCGCGGGTGCTAGGATGAGGCCGTGGGCGCGCGTTACCGCTTCGTGAACGCGGCAGCGGTTCTCGCGGGCCTCGGCCTCGCGACGGCGGCCGGCTGCGGCAACGGGCACCCGCCTGTCAGCGGCGACTACCTCCCCGGGGACGATGGCGGCGCCAGCCGTCCGCCGAATCAGTTCGATCTCGACGCGACGTTCGCGACGCCGAAATGCGAGCTCGTCGCCGCCGACGGCGGAATCTGCGGCTGCACCGACGTCCCGCTCCAGACCGAGGCGCCGACGATCTACTTCGTGCTCGATCGTTCGGGCAGCATGACCATCGACGGAAAATGGCAGACGGTGCGCGCGGTCACCCAGCAGCTCGTCACCGCGGTCGGGCCGCGCGCCAGCTTCGGCGCCGCGGTATTCCCGAACCCGTCGACCAACGACTGCGCGCCGGGTCTCGAAGTCATGCGCCCGCGCCTCGGCGACGCGCCGGCCGGAACGCCGGGCTTCACGACGCGCACGCTCGCGGCGGCGACCAACGTGATCGCCAACGGCGGCACGCCCACCGCGCAGACGCTCCGCAACTTGAAGCCGCGCCTCGCTGGCATCCCCGGCAAGGTCTTCGTCATCCTCGCGACCGACGGCGGCCCCAACTGCAACTCACGCGTGACGTGCGACGTCGCGGGCTGCATCGCCAACATCGAGTCGGCCGCCGCCGGCTGCGCGCCGAACACGCCGCCGAACTGCTGCGTGCCCACCAACTTCGGCCCCGAGTCGTGCCTCGACGCGCAGACGACCATCGACGCGGTCACCGAGCTGGAGAGCGCGGGCATCGACACGTACGTCGTGGGCGTGCCCGGGAGCGGTCCGTACGCCGGCGTCCTCGAGCAGCTCGCGACCGCAGGCCACACCGCCCGCGCATCGTCACCGCTCTACTACCGCGTCGACACCGCCGACGAGAAGGCGCTCCTCACCGCGCTCTCGCAGATCGTCGCGAAGATCATTGCATCCTGCACGCTTCCCCTCTCAGGGCCGCCGGCCGATCCAAACCTGGTCAACGTCTACATCGACGAGAAACCGATCGCGAAGGACCCCGTCAACGGCTGGACCCTCGACAACGCGACGATCACGCTCGTCGGCGCCTCCTGCGACCGCGTCCTCAGCGGCTCCGCCCTCGACGTCCGCGTCATCGAAGGCTGCCCCACCGTCAGCCCCAAATAGGCTAACCGACCTAACCCGAAACCTCCGGGCCCGCCGGCCTGCCCTCTCGGCAGGCCTTCGCCCAAAGGGCGACGCGGGGAGGCTCATTCGCCCGGCGAATGAGGGGGCGTAGCCCCACCAAACCGGAACTCTTCACTGACTTCGTCAGTGAAGAGTATGCCAGCCGCCCTCGTGCTCGACGCGCGGGAGGTCGGCCTTCGCGACGATTTGCTCGAAGGTGGGGCGTGCGTCGACGTCCTTCGCGGCCTGGATGGCATCGAGCGCCGCTGCCTCCTCTTTTTCCCAGCGCGCGAGCGTCGCCTTCGCGCGGCGCCGCTTCTTCACGTAGCCGTAGACGAGCGCGCCGATGACCAAGACCCAGATGAGCGAGCCGCCGGTCAGCGCCGGGAGGTAGGTAAAGCGCTTGCTCAGCTCCTCCTTCCATTGGAACTCGAGCTTGTGCAGATCGCTGGAGTAGGCGTCGGCGACGGCGCGGTCGAAGGCCTGCCCGCCGCGCACGCGCTCGATCATCCGAGCGAAGCGCTCGTGGTCGGCCCTGCGCATCATGAAGCGCACGAAGTCGGCCGACTCGGCGTACGCGACGCTGACCTCGTAGCCGCTGTCGGGGAAGCTGCGATCGATGTCGGCGAGCGGGAGGAGCGTTCCGGAGAGCGTGGCGTCGCCGAGGCTCTTCATGCGCATCCACGGGTTCTCTTGCGACTCGTAGATCGCGAGACCCTCGTTGAACCAGCGCGGCACGTGGCGACCTGCGACCGCGTCCTCGAGCGCGACGTGCGTGAGCTCGTGGCGGAAGACCTCGTCGAGATCGACGCCCTCGTTGGACTGCGGCGCTTGGAGCGTGAGGAGGACGAGGTGCAGCTGGAGGTACGCGACGCCGCTGCCGTAGGGGGGCGGCGGCGCTTCGAGCGGGGCGAGGGTCGCCATCTCCTCGGGCGTGCGGGCGATGCGGACCTCGACGCTGGAGAGCACCGGCTGGCCGAGCTCGTCGGTCAAGCGCGCTTTGATTTCCTCGGCGTCGCGGATGAGCGGCGCGACGCGCTCGTGTGCGCTGGGGACGTAGGAGAATTTGATCCAGCCGAGATCCTTCTGCTGGTAGGTCGCGGGCACCGGCGGCACCTTGAGGGACTCCGCGCGAAGGACGAGCGGCACGTCGCGCGGTGGCGCCAGCACCGGATCTTCGGCACGCGCGACGCCGCCGAACGCGAGCACGGCGATCGCGAGCGTGGTCACGAAGATCGCGACCAGCTTGGCGAGGCGGGCAGAGAGGACGGCGATCACTTGGGGACCTGCAACTGAAGATGGATCGTCGACGGCGTGTTGTCCCGCGTCGCGAAGTAGAGCGCGGTCGCGCCTAGCGCCGCTGCGCCGATCGCTCCCCAAAACCACGGGGACGCGTAAAAGGGCCGTGAAGTCGCGTCCTTCTCATTGCCGGCGGGAAGGGCGTGCGTCGCCAGATCAGGCGCGGGTTTTGCCGCCGGTGCGGGAGTAGACGCGATCGAAATTCCATACGTGCGATCCAGCGAGACGATCGCTCCGCTCCAGTCCGGCTCGCCCGCGTCGCTCGCCTCGGGCGCGTAACGCGCGGCGTCGAACGACGCGCCCTCCGCCACGAAGACGCGCGCTTGCGGGAGCGGCGAGGCGTCGGTGGCAGGCATCACCACTACGATGCCGCGCAGGTGGAAGGTGGTTGCGATCGACGAAAGGAGCTGGCGCGACGGCGCGTCCTCGCCATGGATCGCGGCGCGCGTCTCGGCCAAGTCCATGAGGTCTTTGGAGGCACCGGCCAGCGGCGGCTCGCCGGCGAGGACGCGCGCGTGCGCTTCGTCGACCTCCGCCGGGCGAACGCCGGGCTTCGCGTAGAGCGCGCGCGCGAGCGGCCACGCGACAGCCGACCCGTCGCCCACGGCGAGCACCGCGAGGCCACGCGAAGGCGCGCGCGGCGCAGGGCCGGACTCACCCGAAGGCGCCGTCGCCGCCGGTTGTGCGTACGACGCGCCGGGAATCGCTACGACACAAACGGCAGCCGTGGCGACCGCGACGAAGAGCGCGCGCATCGTCAGCGGCTGCGTTGCGACGAGAGGATGCGGAGCAAGAAGACGAACAGGTTCACGACGTCGAGGAACAGTCGGAGCGCGGCGCCCACCGCGTCGTCGTCACGCTCGCGCAGGATGCGGGAGGTGTCGTAGAGGATGTACCCACAAAAGAGGAGGACGCCGACGCTGGCGATGGCGAGGTGCAGCGCCGCCGAGTGGACGAAGAACGCGAGCAGCATCGCGCCCAAGATGACCCAAATGCCCATCGAGAGCGCGGCGCCGAGGAAGGAGAAGTCCTTCTTCGAAATCAGCACGTAGCCCGACAGGCCGGTGAACGCCGCGCCTGTGAGGAGGAACGCGTCGCGCACCGGGCTCGCGTCGAGCGTCTGGCCCTGCGACGCCATCAGCTGGGCGAAGAAGAGCATCGGCGCGAGGTAGAGGCCGGTCACGAACGTGTACGCGCCGAGCGCCGCGACGTTCACGCCCGGGCGGCGCCGCAGGGTGGACGCGGCCATGAACGCGCCGAAGTAGAGGACGAGGCCGACGACCCAATGCTCGATGAAGAACCCAACGAGCGGCGGGACGCTCACCCCATCCGCGACGGCGACCGGCGCGCCTGCGTACAGCGCAACCAACGCGCCGGCGATCGCGGCAGCGATGCCGCCGGCGAAGTAGAGGTACACGCGGCGCAGGTAGCCGAGGGTGGACGCGGAGGTCGCGGCGCTACCCGCGGCAGAGGGGCTCATGTTGTACATGGTGGCCCTGTCGAAGATAAGGACGGACGCGGCCCCGTCAACGTTTACGGACGAGCTGAGCCGTGCAATCGACCGGCCAGTTGAGCAGCGGGGCGTGCGTGCGCACGGCGGCGGGGACTTTGGGCGCCCCGCGGAGGCCGCCGAGCCCGAGGACGAGGACGATGACCGCCAGCGGCGGCCCGAGCGCGGCGAAGACGCGTGAGGTCGCGAGGGCCGGGCCTGCCGCGATGCCCGCGGCGATGAACGCGGCGAGCACGTCGACCAAGAGCAGCGCCGCGGGCGGCGACGTGCGCGACACCCTCGTGGAGACCAGCACGAGCGCGCCGAGAAGGAGAAGCGCGAGCGCGCCGAGGATCGCGCGCTGCGCGAGCGGCGGCCATCCCGACGCGACGGCGACGAGGCGCGCGGTCAGCAACGCGAGCGCCGCGACGACCACGATCCCCACGAGCGCGTACGTGGCGCCGGCGAGCGCGTGGTGATGCGTCGTCGCGCGCAACGCCGCGCCGAACGCCATGAGCGTCAACGTCGCCGCGAACGCCCAGATCGCGGCCCCGAGCGCGCGCGGCGTGGGCGCATCCCCCGCGAGCGAGTCGGCGCCGCGTCGCGCCCCGCGAAGGATCGCGACCGCGACGATCATCGGCACCAGCGCCGACGCCGCGAGCGCGAGCCACACGCCCGTCACGCCGAAGCGCCCGTCCGCCGCGCGCGCTACGCGGGTCGCGGCGGGCATCGACGCGGCGAGCGCTGCGAGCGCACCGGCGCCGAAGACCGAGCCGAGGCGCGTGACGAACGAGACATGGGCGTCGGGCTCGGGGGCGAGCGGCATCTCAGAAGGGATCGACGGCAAAATAGGGGGGGAGCGCGAACAGGGCGTCCGCGGCGCGCAACGTACCGGGATCGGGCGCCTGGAGCCAGCCGATGCGCGCCGCGTCGGTCGGGGAGAGCCCGCCACACACGATCGCGGCGAGGGTGGGTCTGTCGAGGACCAGCGGCGCCGACGCGCGCGTGGCGGTGATCTGCGCTTGCCCGGCGTGGCTCTCGACGCGAAGCCGCTCGCCTTCCACCTCGAGATCGACACCGCCGTCATTCGCGTAGCCTCGCGCGACGAGGGCGCGGGTCGGATCCGGAACGCGGACGAGCGGGCCGCCGGCCACCACACCGAGCGGGTGCTCCATCTCGGGCGTTCCGAACGAGCCTAGATCGGCGTCGACGAGCGCGCGATCGATGGCGTCGCTCTGATCGACCTCGAGCTCCACGCGATGCGCTTGATCACGCTGCGCGCCGACGAGCCCGAGCAGCGCGCGCCGCACCTCGTCGTCGTCCGCGACCAGATCGAGAACCGCCAGGGTAATGGCGCCGTGAGCCGCCGCCTGCGTGAGGAGCCACGAGACGAAGCCGACCACGCCGCTGCCGCGCGTCGCGACGAACCAGCGTCGTCGCTCGTCGAGCAGGCGCGCATCCCAGAGGCGCGGCGGGCGCGTGATCCATCCGGTGGTCCGCCCGGCGGCGCGCAGGTACGCGCGCTCGATCCCCTCACGATCGGCCCCCTCGATCGGACGAACGACGAGGCCAGAAGGAGGAAGGCTCCATGGCTTCGGCAGGGCGTGCGGCGTGAACGTCAGCCGGCGCGACGGCGTGACGGGCGCGTACCCGTGGCGCAGGTAAAATCCCTGGCGAAACGGGTAGAGCATGGTCATCACGTCGCCGCGCGCGTGGGAGAGCTCGTGGAGGTGCGTGAGGAGGCGGCTCGCGATACGGCGACCGCGGGCCTCGGGGGCGACGCCGACGCTCGCGACGCCGCCCGCCGGGACCGGCCGCCCGCCGATCCACACCTCCAGGGGAAAGAGGAACGCGTGGGCGAGGAGGCGCCCCTCGAGCTCGACGACGTGCAGATCCGCCAGGCCACCCAGCGCGTTGTGATGGAAGTTCCGGCGACGCTCCTCGGGTCCGCGCGGGTCCGGGAAGACGCTCGCGTGGATCTCGAGGAGCCGGTCGGTGTCCTCGTCTTTGGCCGGCCTGAACCTGAAGTCCGTGAGGTCGGTCATCGTGGTCTCCCCGCAGCAGGGTACCGCAAACTAGCCCGCCGGCGGCGGACCATGCTACGGCCGAGACTGGAGTGGCCATGACGACCGACCGTCGCGACGCGAAGGAGCAGGGGGAAAATCGGAGCGGGCACCTCGGGGGCGCCCGGGCCGACTTCATCGCGTCGCTCGGACGCAAGGTCGAGCAAGCGCGGGAGATCCTGAACGGCGTGGAGGCCCGCGCTGCGGATCCCGAGCCGCGCGAGGAGCTACGGCGGCGCCTGCACGCGCTGGGCGTGTCCGCCAAGATGATGCACCTCGACGTGATGGCGCGGACGCTCGCGGAGGCGGACGGGCTCCTCGAGCGCGTGTCGAAGGCCGGCGTCATCGGCGCCGCGGACGTCGCGGAGCTCGCGCAGGTGCTCGACGATCTCCCGGCGCTCGCGTGGGGCGAGACGCCCAAGGACACGAGCGTCCCCAAGGTCGCGGCGGCTTCGGCGGCCCCGATGCAGGAATCGCCGGCGTCCGTGGCCTCGTTCCCGGCGCTCACGCGCTCGTGCGTGCTCTTCGGCAGCGAGATGATCGCCGAGGCGCTCACCGACGAGGCGTACGACGGCGCGACCTTCGAGTGCGAGCGCACCGAGCACGTACAAGCGGCGATCGGCCTCGCGCGGTCGCTGGCGCCCGACGTGGTGGTGGTGGACGCCGACGTCCCCGCCGCGCTCGAGCTCGTCGAGACGCTCCTCGACGATCCGCTCACCGAGTCGGTCCCCATCCTCGTCATCGGAACCTTCGCGGCGTCCGAGCAGGCGGCGCGCTTTGTCGCGCTCGGCGTGACGCGCACGATCCCGAAGCCGATTTCGCCGGAGTCGCTTCGCGCGACGTGCGACGAGGCGATCGCCTCGCGTGAAGGCCGAACCGTGCGCGTCTCGCTCGGCGAGCCTACCCTCGAACAGCTCGGCGATCGGCTCGCGAACGAGGTCCGTCAGGCGCTGGTCGACAGCGTCGATCGCGCAGGACGCACCGTGCGCGTGCCGCTCGGCGAAGGGACCGAGGTCCTCGGCGCGATCTGGGGCGCCATCGCGCGCGTGCGTGAGGTGGTCACCAGCCGCACCGACGGCGCCGTGCGCTTCGGCAAGGGCCCCGAGGGATCGATCGCGCTCGCCCCCGTCTTGTCGAGCGACGTGGCGCGCGGCGATCGCGCGGCGGCGCGCGTGCGTGGACCGGCGGCGGACGTTCGCTTGACGGGACGCAAGGTGGTCGTGGTCGACGACGATCCGGGCGTCACGTGGTTCATCGCGGATTTGCTGCGCACGGCGGGCTGCCAGGTGTTCGAGGCGCTCGACGGCGCACGCGCGCTGGAGCTTTGCCACCAGCACTCGCCGGAGCTCGTCGTGAGCGACATCCTCATGCCGGGGCTCGACGGCTTCGCCCTCTGCCGCGCGCTCAAGCGCGATCTCGCGCTGCGCGACACGCCGGTCATCCTCCTCTCGTGGAAGGAGGATCTCCTCCAGCGCGTCCGCGAGCTCGGCGCCAGCGCCGCGGCGTACCTTCGCAAAGAGAGCGACTCGCGCGCCATCGTCGCGCGCGTCCGCGAGGTCCTCCGCCCGCGCGCGCGCGTCGAGGCGCGCATCAAGTCGAACGGCGAGGTGCGCGGCCGGCTCGACGGGCTCACGGTCACCTCGCTCCTCACGCTCGTGTGCGCGATCCGGCCATTTTCACGGCTCAGCGTGCGTGACGCGACGTTCCTCTACGAGGTCGAAATCCGCCACGGCGCGCCCAAGCGCGTGACCCGCACGGCAGGCGACGGCGGGTTCCAGCGCGGTCCGTCGGTGCTCACGGCGATGTTGGGGATCAGCGCCGGACGCTTCACCCTCGCCGACAGCGACGCGACGATCACGGGAGACTTGCGCGGCGCGCTCGCCGAGCAGCTCGCGCCCGCGATCGCCCTCGCCCGCGGAGCCGCGCACGCGACGACGGGTGCGCGCGTCGTGACCGTCGAGCGCGTCCTCTTCGACGAGGCCGTCGTTGAGGCGTACCTTCGCGCCACGCCAGGCGCCGCGCGCGATCTCATCGAGCGGCTCGCCGAAGGGGCCTCGCCGCGCGCGATCCTCCTCGGCGGCGCGACCGATCCGTCGCTCCTCGAGGACGTCCTGTCCGATCTCGCGGCCCGCGGCGCGGTGGTCGGCGTCGTCGGCACCGACGGCGTCGATATGCTCTCGCCCGCAGTCGAGCGCGCGCGTGCGGTCATGGGGAGCCACGAGCCCGCGCCCTCTCCTCCTGTCGGCGCGACGCGATCGACGCGGCCCGGCGCGGTCTCCGACGCACCGAAGGCCGCGACGCCGACGCAGACGCCTTCCAACCCGTCCCGCGGTCCGTCCTCCCTCGCCGACGCGGTGATGCGTGAGATCAGCCACCGTTCGCCGGAGCCGGGCGCTTCGCGACCCGTGTCGTCGAGCCCGCCGCCGCTGGTGGAGCCAGCGAACCTGAAGCCGCGCTCCAACCCACCGACGGACATGGTCGGCGACGTCGTCCCCGAAGAGGCGCCGCCGTTCAAGGCGCGCTTGACCCTCGCCGAGATCGCGGACCAGACCGACGTCGAGCACACCGCGGTCGAAGCGCGGGAGATGTCGATCCCCGTCCTCGTCGAGACGTCCCAGCCGGAGCGCGTCGCACCGATCGCGCAAGCCGTGTCGGAAGAGGCATCGGAGGAGATGGACGACGAGCACGTCGCCGATCCGGCCGAAAAACCGGCGATCGAGCGCAGCGAGCGGACGCCGCTCTCGTCGGTGGTCGCAGAGTCGGCGCTGCCCGTTCATCGCACGAAGCGGTGGACGTACGTAGCGGTCGCGGCGGGCGCGGCGGTCATCGTGTGGGCTGCCCTACAGACGCGGTCGGTCGCGCCGCCCGAGCCTGTGAGCGGTCACGCGCCGACGGTCACGAACGCGACGGCGCTCCCGCCGCGCGCGATCGAGCCGGTCTTCGTCGATCCGCCGGCGGGCGCGGTCCTCGCGGCGGGCGAAGGAATGCTTATCGTCGCGATGCCGGAGGAGGCGCCGATCAAGGTCGACGGCGTGCCGCGCGGTCGTGGGCCGAAGCTCGCCCTCACGCTGAAGGCCGGCAGCCACGACGTCCTGCTCGGCGGCGCCGATCGCCCGCGCTCGCTCGAGGTGCGCGCCGGACGCGCGACGAAGCTCGAGTTGCCCGAGACGCCGTGAAACCAGAGAGAGCGCTCGTCGCGCTCGCGCTCGCGTGCGCGGTCGCCTCTGCGGGTTGCCCCAAGAAGGCCGACCCGACGAAGGGCGGCGCGCCGACCGCGACGAACGCCGAGACGCCTCCCCCGTCCGACGCTGCGCCGCTGGCCGCGATGGATCTGCTCGCGGGGTTCGACGACTGCGCGCTCGGGCATTTCGGACCGCTCATCGACCTCGGCGATCGCACCGCCCGCGCGAGCTACGGATCACGCGCGCGCAGCGCCGCGCCGGAGACGGTCGAGCGCGACGGCGCCACGTGGGCGCGCGTCACGACCAAGAGCCTGACCGTGTCCTTCGTCGTCGACTGGCTCCCCGATGCGACCAAGGACGCGGTGATCATCGCGCGCCTCCGCGGCGGCAGCGCGCGCAGCGTCACGGTCCACCTGAACGAGAAGCCCGTCGGGACGATGCCGCTGACCAAGGGCGAGGTGAAGACCGAGACGGTGCACGCCGAGGCCGGTGCGCTGGCCCAAGGGACCAACGAGCTCGTGCTCCACTTCAACGGGACTGCGCGCGGGAGCACCGACGAGGTCGCCGAGATCGACTGGATCCACGTCGGCCTGCCGCCGACCGATGGAGCCTACGCGGCGCCGACGCGGCAGAGCGCGATCGTGAGCGCCACGGTCGGCGCAGTGCCCAAGCGCGCCCTCTCGCTACGCGCCCCGGGGTACGCGCGGTGCACGGGCGTGGTGCCGAGCAGCGGCCAGGTCGAGGCGAGCGTCGCGCTGGCCGGCGCCACCGACGGCGAGCTCGAGGTGAAGCTCTTTCGCGATCGGATGACGCCAACGACGTTGGGGACCGTCCGCCTCGGGCCACAGGACGCGAACGCGTGGAAGACGGTTCGCTTCCCCGTCGGCGACCTCGGCGGAAAAGGAGCCCTCTCGGCGCTCGCGCTCGTCGCCAAGAGCGTGACGAAGGGCGGCCGCATCCTCTTCGCCGACCCGCGCGTGCTCGGCGCGGCACCCGTGGCGGCGCCAGTCAAGGTGATCCCGTCGGGGCGCGGCGTGGTGCTCGTCGTGCTCGGCGCCGTGTCGCCGCGCGGTCTCGCTCTCTACGGCGGCACGCGCGCGCTGCCCGAGCTCGCGGCCCTCGCGACGAGCGCCGTCACGTTCGATGCGCAGCGCGCGACGACGACCGTGCCTTCGGGCTCGATGGCGTCGATGCTGACGGGAGTAGAAGCGCTCGCGCACGGCGTCTCCGACTACGACCGCAAGCTCGCGGCGACCGTGACGACCATCGCGGACGCGGCGCGCGAAGGCGGGGTCGTCGCGGCGATGGTGACGGCGAACCCGCTCACCGGCGCCGCGTTCGGCTTCGATCGCGCGTGGGAGACGTTCGAGATGCATCCGCCCGAAGGCGACAGCAGCGCGCTCGAGGTGTTCGATCGCGCCGTCGCGTGGCTCGAGGCGCACAAATCCGAGCGGTTTCTCCTCGTCGTGCACGCGCGCGGGGGACACCCGCCGTGGGACGCGACCGGCGACGAGCTGAAGACGATGATGCCGCAGGGCTATACCGGCAACATCGATCCTCGGCACGCCGCCGAGCTCCTCGCCAAGGCGCGCCGCGTTCCACCGGTGCTCCGGTTCGGCGAGCAAGATCGCGCGAGGACCTGGGCCCTCTACGACAACGCGCTGCAAGCGCACGACGCCGCGCTCGGACGCATCATGGCGCAGCTCCGCGCGTCGGGGCGCGACGCCGACACGACGGTGATCGTGACGAGCGACGTTTCGGTGGACGAAGGGGCGCATGTCCCGTTCGGCGACGGCGAGACCCTCGACGAAGCGCCGCTCCGGGTGCCGCTCGTCGTGCGCCCGGTCGCTGAGGCGAGAGCCGTCACGGGCGCCGGCACCCACCGGGCCGCGCCGACGTCGGGGCTGGACGTGGCGCGCACGATGCTCGGCGCGTTGGGCCTCGCGGCGCCGAGCGGGTTCCAAGGCGTCGATTTGTTGCGCGCGCCGCGCGGCGAAGGCGACGCGCGGCCGCTCCTCGCCACGCTCGGCGAGCGCACATCGCTCGCGTGGGGCACGTTCATCTTGAGCGGAGCGCCAGGCAAAGATCCGAAGCTGTGCAACCTCTCACTCGAGCCCGTGTGCACGACCGACGTGCGCGCGACGCACCCCCTCGCGACCGAGGCGATGCAGCGCGAGGTGTGGGACGCCCTCGAAAAGCTCCCCGCGCGCCCCCCGCGCGAGGTCCCCACGCTCGACGCCGCGGCAGCCGCCTCGCTCAAGGCGTGGGGTCGCTGAGCAGTGTCGCGGAGCCCCGCGGCCGTGCTAAGACGGGCGGGCTTTGGAGAGGTGACCGAGTGGTCGAAGGTGCATGATTGGAAATCATGTGTAGGTGCAAGCCTACCAAGGGTTCGAATCCCTTTCTCTCCGCCGAGCCGCCGCCCCCAAGGACGACGGCTTTGTCGTTCGTGACGCGTGAGCCGTGAGGGCTCACCAATCGCCGCCGGTGCAGGTGGGCTTCGCGTGCGTGCCCCCGGCGTTGACGGGCGCATCGTAGGTCGCGTAGCCACCCGTCGTGGGGTTGGCGGCGTCACGCACGGCGGGGCACGTGAAGCGGATGGTCGTTTCGGTCGGGTCGACGAGGACGTTCGCAACCGAGTCGCCGACGGTACAGGCCGCGCCGACGCCCAGCTTCTCGCTTCGCTCGCAGACCCGGAGCACCTGCGGGGCGCCGGGCGACCTGCACGTGAGCGTGACGGCGGTTCCCGCGACGCAGGAGTGCTGTTGGGTCCTGGCCTTGAATCCGCAGCTGCGGAGGGGGCCTTCCTGCCCACGCTTGCACGCCTCGGTCACGAAGCTGCCGTCGGCCGCGATGCTGGCCGTCGTCGTTCCGACGTTCCCGGCATGCCAGTTCGCCGGCATGTTGCAGCGAACACGACTCACCGGGAAGCCGGCCTCGCTGACGAAGCTGGTCGGGTCGAAGATCGGCTCGCCGGTGGAGCTCAGGACCGGGACGCCCTCGCAGAGAAAGTGATCGGCATTCGCGTCGAAGGTGAGCGCGTGCGGGTCTGTCGAGTCGACGTCCGTGACGTCGACCCATTGGCCCGGCAACCCGAACTGATACTCGTCACCCCAGCCGCGCGTCATGCCCTGGGTCACGCAGCTCTGGTGCTCGGGGGCCAGGCTCGTGACCTCGTCGTTGTGGTAGCGGCTCGTGTCCTCCAGGCAGAACGCGCGCTTCGTTCCCGGCGCGCCGTTGTAGAGGAAGTTGCCGTAGTGCGAGAAGTGGTTGTGGCCGTGGCACTGACTGAACTCGAAGACATGGCTCTTCACGTACGGGTTGTTCGGGTCCGTGACGTCGCCGAGATCCAGTGACCTCGTGCCGTCGTTTCGCACCGACGCGGAGAACGTCAGCAACTTTCGCCAGCCCGCGTGGTCGATGGCCCCCTCGGCGACCTCGCACGAGTCGGCGGTGAAATACCGGAAGATGAACCGGTTCTCTTCGACGAGGTCGGGCAGGACGACGTTGACGTCCACGCCGTTGTGGTTGGTAATTGTGCCGACGCGCACCTGATTGGCGAGGCTCGCGCTCCAGGGCACGCGCGTGAAGACCATGTTGGTCCTCACGAGACCGACCTTGCTGCGGAGCGCGTCGATGCACGACTCGGCAGGAAACTGGGTGACGTGACAGCTCGAAGTCGCAGGCGTCTCGACGGCGCACGTCTGATCGTAGAACGACGCGGCGTTCTCCTCGAAGACGCTGAACGGGGGGAACTCCGCTTCGTCCATGCACGCGTACCCGGTGCGCTCGAGGATCAGCTCCGGGTCGTTCGGGAACACGAGATCCTCTTGCCAGGTGGCTCCGATCTTTCCGAGCCTCGGTTCGACCACGGCCGGAGAAGCGCTATCGGCGAGGATGTGCGATTCGAAGGTGTAGTCGATCACGATCGTGTCGTGCTTCGGAGTCGTGACGCGGTGCGCACTCCCGACGGGGTCGATCGTCCAGGTCGAGATGGGGGTGAGCGGCAGGGGGCCCTTGCTCTTGGCGTAGTAGTCGCCGCGGAAGACGAGCCGGTACGCGCTGAGCTTCACCTGGCGGAGGGCGCGATCGATCCAGAACTGGCGTCCTCGCGCGAGCGCCTGGTTCGCGGCTGCTTCGCGCTGCGGTCCCGCGGGGATCTCGTCGAGCAGGACTCCCACGGTCGACTGCATCTCCATCTTGATCAGCGCGCCGGGATCAGAGCTCAAGGCCTCCTGCTCCTTCGACGTGCTCTCGGAGGTGTCCGAGACCGGCGCGCTACCGCAACCAACCACCGCCGATGCGAATACGATCGCGCCGCAACTTGACCGGACCAACGAGCTCTTCATGGGTGCGCCTCTTCCGCGAAATTTCCCCGAACTCGAGCGTGCACCCTACATCAAAGGGCCCCTCGGCGTGAGCGTCTCGTTCACCTCAACGGACTCTCGACGTTAGAGGAGCTTCTTCCCGTTCCCCTTGTCGTCCAACACCTCGGCCGAGTCTTGCCCCCGCGTCGTGATGTGCAGGAGGTACCCATTGCCGACGCCGCTCGATTCGTGGATGCCCATCGCCGTGTCGATCTTGAAGAGCACGCCGTTCTTCGACGCGCGCACGCTCCCGTGCTCGCCAAACGCGCCCGGATCATGGCCGAAGACGATGTGACTCACGCCCAGCGCGTCGGCCTCTTTCTGGCCCGCGTTGTTGTCGTCGGGGTTGCCGTACCAACTCTGCGCCTCGAGGATCGAGTCGTTGCCGGTGATGTCGTTGTCGCCGAAGCCGTTGTGGTCGAGCCCGTTCTCGAGCTTCTTTTCGAGATCCTTGATCGACATCTTCTGCGTGTTGCCGCCGTGCGAGAAGAACCACTTCTTGATGCGCACGCCGAAGGGCAGGTCCGTCATCCACTTCCCGCGCCCGCCCGCGTCGGTGCCCTTCACGAGCGACTTCGGATCGATGTGGGCGGCCTTGAGGTTGGTGTCGATGCCGGTTGCGTCTTGGCCGGTAGAGGTCGCCTTTTGGTTTCCCGGATCGAGGAGGAACTCGGCCTCGTGGTTGCCCATCGTCGCCACGACGCGTCCGCCGCTGTGCGCCGCGCTCGCCTCCAGCGTCCGGACGAGATCGATGACCTTGAGCGACTCCGGTCCCTTGTCGATCATGTCGCCGGCAATGACGAGGATCGCCGCGCCGGCCGTCCACTTCACCTTCGTGGGATCGGAGCTCGCCGAGTCGATGAGCTTGTTCCCCGCGAGCAGCTTCACGAAGACGTCGTACTCACCGTGCGCGTCGCTGACGGCGTAGATCTCGTCGGCCTGATCGATCTCCACGATCGCCGGATGCGAGCCCCAGCTGCGCGACGCCTTGCCGCCCGTCTGATTCTGATCGTCGCTCGTCGTCCCCGCGTCCGGTGGCGCCGAACAGTGAACGCAAACCATCGCCGCCGCGGCGAACAGGACTCGGATTCGTTGCATGGCTGACATGTAAGCAACACGCGTACCTGGTGGTTGAGCGGACTGGAGGCGATAATTTCGGCTGTAAGCTCGCGAAACCAGCTCCTGGAGTGGCGTCTCGTCGATCCAGTCCGATCGCGGGATACGCGGGCTCCCTCGCGCCGCCTCGCGACGTGGTTCGTGAGCGTCACGCGCCTCTACGCGGGCCACGTCGAGCTGGACCCGCGCGAGCAGGATCGTTCCAGCTCCGCGCGCGTCGGCGCACCTTTCACCGGCGCTTGGAGTTCCATACGACGTAGTACGGCTGACGAAGCTCCTCGTCGACGGCGCCCTCGCCAGATCGCATGAAGACGGCGAGGCCGTCCGGCGTCGTGCTGTATTCGAGGTTCTGGATCGTGTTCGTCGCAGTGTCCGTCATCCGGAGCACGCTGCCGGTCGTGGCGAACAGGCCAGCCTTACACTTCGATTGAGGATCGGCCCCCCCGCGATGCGTGGCGGCGGGCTCGCGACCGTGCGAATGGCGAGGAGCGGCCCCACATTGTCGCGCGATGTCACCCGAAAGGGTGACCGGCTTCAAATGCTCGTCGAGCCCTTGGCCGGCGTCGCCTTCGCGGGGGCTGGCGCGGCGCCTTTCACCCGAAACGCGTAGCCGAGGCCGGAGAGCGTCCCGACGCTGCTCGACGCAACTACGACGCCGGTGTGCCCGTTGACCGTGACGAAGTCGACGCCGCCGAAGCCGGCGACGATGACGAGATCGCCGCCGAGCGCCTTCGTCGTGCGCTGCAGCGTCGCGACGATTTCCTGCCGACGATCCTCCTCGCTGCCGGCGGTGACGCGGCACGGATAGTACGTGGGCGAGAGCCATGACCACATCGTCAGCGTCACCCAGGACAGCGGCACCTGCCACGCGCAGAGGCCGGTTCGCCACGTCTCGCCCTCCTTGTAGTCGTAGACCCAGACCCCCATGTTCACGCCGCCGGGGTTCTTGTAGTCGGCGGTGACTTTGCCGAGGAGATCGTACCGCTCGTGGTCGAACAGGAGCTGGCCGGCCTTGATGGCCATTCCCTCCGGGACCGCCTCGATGAGGACCTTCACGTGCTCTCCTTCGTGGGGCTTCATGTCTTCGGCCGCCGCCGCGACCTTCGCGGTGTTCTTGTACTCGCCGATCGTCTGGACGCCGGGCTTGAACGCTACGGACGCGCACCCGGTCGACGCGAGGGCGACGGCGAAAGCGGGGAGGAACACGGCGGCACTCGTGGCGGGGTTCGGGTTCATTTCGTCGTGAAGAGCCCTCGGCGGCGCGCAGGTCGCACGAAAAAAGCACCGCCCGCCGCTCATTTCTCCTCAGGTACAGTCTGCGTCGATGCGCGCCCACGTCTCGATAGTCCTCGCCGCCGCCCTCGTCGCCTGTGCACCGCCACCGGCGGCCACATCGCCGGCAGCCGCGCCGTTGGTTGGCGCACCACGGTCGACCGCACCCGCCTCGGCCTCGACGCCGACGCCGAGCCCCAACGCGGAGCTCGCCGCGCTCCTGGACTCCGAGTGGGATACGTGGATGCGCGAAGACCCTGAGTGGGCCTCGCGACTCGGTGACCTCCGGTACAATGACCGCTGGCCGGACCCATCCCTCGCCGCAATCGCGCGACGCCACGCGCACGACGAAGAGGTGCTCGCGGCGCTGGATCGGCTCGCCAAGCTCGGTCTCTCCCCTGCGGACCGGCTCAACCTGACCCTTTTTCGCCGCGGCTACGACGACGCGCACGAGGGCTTCGTGTTTCTGCGCCACCTCCTTCCGATGAGCCAGATGGAGGGCATCCAGACCGCCGACGAGCTCGCCGACGAGCTGCGCTTCACGACGGTGAAAGACTTCGAGGACTGGCTGGAGCGGCTGGGAGCGTACGGGACGTACGCGGATCGCACGATCGAGGTGATGCGCGAGGGCATCCGCCAGAAGGTCGTCCACCCGCGCGTCATCATGGAGCGTCTTCCTTCGCGCCTGCGCGCTGGGCAGGTTCAGAACCCGACGAAGAGCGCCTTCTACGCGCCGTTCACGCGCATGCCGGCCAGCATTCCCGCTGCCGAGCGCGAGCGCCTCCAGAAGGCCGCGCGCGCCCGCGTCGAGGACACGGTGCTCCCTGCTCTGAAGCGACTCGAGGCGTTCCTCACGAGCGAGTACCTACCCGCGTGCACGAAGGAGGTCGGCGCGTGGCAGCTTCCTCGCGGCGACGATGCGTATGCGTTCCTCGCGCGGCACCACACTACGACGCGCCTCACGCCAAAGGAGATCCACGAGCTCGGGCTCTCCGAGGTGGCGCGCATCCGCGCGGAGATGGAGCGCGTGAAGGAGACGACGGGGTTCAGAGGCTCGCTGAAAGCGTTTTTCACGTTCCTACGGAAGGATCCGCGCTTTTACTGCAAGACTCCCGAGGAACTCTTCCGCGCCTACGTCGTCACGTCCAAGCGCATCGACCCCAACCTGGTGAAGGTGTTCCGGACGCTCCCGCGCCAGCCGTACGGAGTCGAGCCAATCCCCGCCATCGCCGCGCCTGATCAGACCACCGCCTACTACCGACCCGGGGCCGCCGACGGCTCACGCGCAGGTACGTACATGGTCAACCTGTGGAAGCCGGAAGCGCGGCCCACGTGGGAGATGATGGCCCTCACCATGCACGAGGCTGTCCCCGGGCACCACCTCCAGATCGCACTCGCGATGGAGCAGAAGGATCTGCCGCGGTTCCGGCGCCACGCCCAGTTCACCGCCTTCGTCGAGGGGTGGGCGCTCTACTCCGAGTCGCTCGGCGACGAGATGGGGCTCTACGACGATCCGTACGCCAAGTTCGGACAGCTCGCCTACGAGATGTGGCGCGCGGTGCGCCTCGTGATCGACACCGGCATGCACGCCCAGAAGTGGGACCGCAAGCGCGCGATCGACTACTTCCTCGACAACTCCCCGCGACAGGAGCTGGATGTCGTCAACGAAGTCGATCGCTACATCGCATGGCCGGGACAGGCGCTCGCGTACAAGGTCGGCCAGCTGAAGATCCGAGCGCTCCGCGCCGAGGCCACCGAGAAGCTAGGCGAGAGGTTCGACCTACGCGCCTTCCACGACGTGGTGCTCGGCGCCGGCGCCGTTCCGCTCGATGTCCTCGAGGAGAACGTCGCGGCGTGGATCGCCACGACTCGTTGAAAGGGCGTTCGACTGGGGACCCCGGCATCGTGTGCCAATCCCGGGCTCATCGATCATGGTATTTGTAATACAAATTTGTAATACAACTTGTCACCCGTGCGATCCCCGCGGAAATCCAGGCAACTCCGAGCGGTCGAGGGAGAGGCATCGGAATTGCTCAACGAGCCGCGGAGGGTGACGATGCGTCCAATCGCGCTGGGAGGGATGCTGGTGTGGGTAGGGCTGCTCGTCGCCGCGTGCAGCGGTGGATCGGCCGTCGTCTTCGGCTCCGATGCAGGCGGGGACGCCGCCAACCCCCCCGATTGCCCGACGTCGGTTCCAGCGCTGGGCACCCGCTGCGCCTCCGAGGGGCTCCGATGCTTCTACGGCTGCAACAGCGGAGTTCAATGCGAGACCGGCACGTGGGCGATCACGCCGATGGGTCCCCCGTGCATCACAGATTCGGGCGCGCGGGACGGCTCACGGCGCCTCGCCGATGGCGCCATCGTCTGTAGCTCCGAGTCCGAATGCGCGAGCGCGAGCGGCGGATCGTTTTTGAGCTGCAGCCCCGGGGGACGGATCAGCGGCTGCGGCATCTGCATCGCCCCGCAGAACCCGTGCAGCACCGACAGCGAGTGCCTCACCCTCGACGGTGCGGCGCCCCCCAAGCCGATGGTGTGCGGCCCCGGAGGCCCGTGCGTCTGCCCGGCCGGTGGCAAGAGCGGCTCGTGCATCCCTGCGTGCGTCAGCGCGAACGACTGCGGGCCCAACCTCGCGTGCACCGCGGGGCATTGCGTGGCCAAGCCGTGCACGGGCGACGGCGAGTGCTCGAGCACGACCACCGGCGACTACGCATGCGGCGCGAGCCACACGTGCGGTCCCAAGCCATGCGCCTCCGACGCCGACTGTGGGGGACACTATTGCGTGGACAAGGTGTGCTACCCGCAGGCAGGAATCTGCGTGCCACCGGCCGCGTAGTCGCCGCCGGCGGCCTCCCTCAGATCTCAGATCAGTGGCAGGTTCCCGCGACACACGTCGCGTTTCCCGCGCAGACGACGCCGCACGCGCCGCAGTTGTTGCAGTCGGTGGCGAGATCGACGCACGCGCTCCCGCACGTTGTGCCGTTGCAGCACGCGTCGGCGGCGTCGGCCGCGGAGTCGACCACGTCGGGGCCCGCGTCGATCACGTCGGGGCCCGCGTCGATCACACCGGTGTCGATCACGCCGGTGTCGGCGACGGCAGAATCGCGCGCGTCGGCTCCTGCGTCGGCCGGTGCAGCGTCGACGCCAGCATCGACGGGAGCTGCGGCGCAGCGCGACGGGGAGACGGCGTTCGAATCCATCGTGACGGCGCCGTTGCGTGCGAGCGCGCGTCCGGAGATGTTGGCGCCCGTCGCGAGGCTGATGCTCGTCAGCGCGAGGATGCTCCCCGCGAACGCCGTGCCCGTGCCGAGGACCGCGGAGCTGCCGACCTGCCAGTAGACGCCGCAGTCGTTCCCGCCGTTGATGACGCGGACGGCCGCGGCGCTCGCCGTCGTGAGGGTGCTGGCGGTCTTGAAGACGAAGACCGCGTCGGCGCGGCCCTGCGCGTCGAGGACGAGCGTGCCGGTGAGCTGCGCCGACGATGTGAAGCAGTAGACGCCCGGCACCAGCGTGAGCCCGCCGAGATCGGTGCCCGTCAGATCGGCGCTGCACGGCTCGCCCGCGAGGACGCCGTACGCGGTGGTCACGTCGCTCTGCGCCTGGAGGGCGACCGCGTCGCCGGCGTGCACCGTCCCGCCGCTCACGATCCCCGGCGGAAATCCGGTGATCGCGAGGCCCGGCTGGACGCCGAGGTCACCGCCGACGTTCGTGGGACCGGTGTTCGTCACCGTGGTGCCCGCGAGGACGGCGAAGGTCGCGGCCACGCCGAGCGACGGCGCGCTCTCGCCGAGACCCGCGCGCGTCGTTCCCGCGCCGTCCACCGGCGTCTCGGCGCACGCGAAGGGAAGAACGGCGAGCGCGGTCAGCGCGGGGAGAGCAAGCGACCGGAGCGAGGCATGGGACGTTCGAGCGGTCATGGGGTCCTTTGTGCGGCGAGTTTCGCGGCTACGCATGACCAGTGCATGCCCTGGGCCGTCTCGATCGCGGCGCAAAGTGCCACGATCCCTGCGTACGATTCCGCATCGCCGCCACACATGATGCGGAGGCCGCGCTCGATCCGGCTACGCGCGGAACTCCAACGCGCGGTCTTCGATCTTCGCGTGCCGAAGGAGAAAGCGATCGACGGCGTAATTTTGGTAGAGCTTCCACGGGGGCACCGACCCCTGCTTCGGCAGCCGCACGAGCGCGCGCAGCACGTAGCCCGACGAAAAATCGAGGAGCGGCTCCTCCGTCACGCTCGGATCGTTCCGGCGCGGGCACACCTCACGGTAGCCGCGCGCGTCCATGTGACGAAGGAGCCGGCAGACGTACTCGCTCGTGAGATCGCACTTCAGCGTCCACGACGCGTTCGTGTAGCCGATGGCGAAGGCCATGTTCGGCACGTCGCTGCACATGATCCCCTTGTAGGTCATCAGCGTGGACGGATCGACGCGCGCGCCGTCGACCTCGAGCTCCATTCCTCCAAGGAATTTCAGCTGCAACCCGGTCGCCGTCACGACGAGATCCGCGGGGAGCTCCTCGCCCGATCGCAGGCGCAGGCCCGTCTCGGTGAACGACGCGATGTGGTCCGTCACGACCGAGGCGCTTCCGTTTCGCAGCGCCTCGAAGAGATCTCCGTCGGGCACGAAGCAGAGGCGCTGGTCCCACGGTTTGTAGGAAGGTGTGAAGTGAGCCGCGTCGCTGCTCCCGCGCAGCGCCTTCTTCACCCCGCCGACGACGAGGCGCTTGGCGTGCTTGGGGAACCGGCGGCAGTACGCGTAGAAGGCCATGCCGAGGAGCACGTTCTTCCAGCGCGCGCCGGCGTACGCGGCGCTGGAGGGGAGCTTGGCGCGCATCCAGTTCGCGATAGCGTCGCGCTCAGGGACGGTGACGACGTACGACGGCGAGCGCTGGAGCATCGTGACGTGCGCGGCGCGCTTGGCGAGCTCGGGGACGAGGGTGACCGCGGTGGCGCCGCTGCCGATGACGACCACGCGCTTGCCCTCGTAGTCGACGTCTTTGGTCCATTTCTGTGGATGAACGACGCGTCCGCGATAGCGGTCCATGCCCGGGAAGTCCGGCGTGTAGCCGGCGTCGTAGTCGTAGTACCCCGCGCACATGAAGAGGAAGCGGCAGGTGAAGCGCGCGTGCTCGTCGCCCACGTTCGCCTCGACCGTCCACAGCGCGTCCGACGAGGACCACGACGCGCGCACGACGCGGTGGCGGTAGCGGATCTTGCGATCGATGCCGAACGCCTCCGCCGTGTCCTTCACGTACGCGAGGATGGAGGGACCGTCGGCGATCGCCCTGGCGTCGGTCCACGGGCGGAACGAGTAGCCGAGCGTGTACATGTCCGAGTCGGAGCGGATGCCCGGGTAGCGGAACAAATCCCACGTGCCCCCCAGGCTCTCGCGCCCCTCGAGGATCGCGTACGACTTGCCCGGGCACTTCGTCTGGAGGTGGTACGCGGCGCCGATGCCGGAGAGACCGGCGCCTACGATCAGGACGTCGAAGTGTGTAGATTGCACGTTCCAGCCACGGGTGTGCCGCTTTCGCGCACACCCGTGGTTTCTCCCTCGAAGCAACCTACTCGAGGCGGATGAAGAGTCCACGCGCAACGCGGCGGCTCCGCCCCCTGGCGACCGAACACCTGCGCGGGTCGCGACATCGCACCGCTAGAGGGGGGACACAAGTAGGAAATACACCCACATGCTGTGGTCGGGCCAGCGACGGCGACAGACGACACCGGGACGACGCCATGTACCCGGGCAGCGGAGCCTCCTACGCTCCGCGTGAATGCCGCGCGCGCGTTGGGCCAAGATCGGGGTCGCCCTCGCGGCCGTGCTGCTCGTGCTCTTCGGTCCTCACGTCGCCTGGCGGCTCACGACTTCACGCACGCTCGACGTCGTCATCGTAGACAAGACGGTGCCATTTCGGAACTACCGCGAGCACGCGGCGATCCCGTGGATCTTGCACGCGCTGAGCATCCGAACGCCGCGCGGCGACTTCCTGGACCCCGCGCGCGACTACGTCGGCTTCGATCCAGAAACGAAGAAGGGGCTCGACCTGACGGCTGCTCGCCTCGCGCGCGCCGACGTCCTGTTCGTCACCGACACGTACGGCGTCTACGTCGGCGACTACGAACGGCGCGGCGACATCGCCGCCCTGGAGCGGTCGCCCAAGATCTATGGGGGCATGAGCGTAGACGAGGCGGCCGCGATCGAGGGGTTCGTGGCGAGAGGCGGCCTCGTCTTCGCCGAGTTCAACACGTTCGCCTCACCCACCGGCGACGACGCCCGCGCGCGACTGCAGAAGCTCTTCGGCGTGCGCTGGACCAAATGGGTCGCGCGCTATTGGCCCAGCCTCGAGGACCCCGACGAGGTGCCGCGCTGGGTCGGCCGGGTCTTCGAGCGGGTGACAGGCGCGCCGTTCGCCTTCACCGGTCCGGGGCTCGTGTTCGTGCGCGACGACGTGGACATGGTGGTCCTCCGCCCCGAAGACCTGACCGCCGAGGTCGTTGCGCAGGTTCGCACCCCCGCGGGGGCCGCGCTGGGCCTTCCCGAGCGCGGCGCCTTCTGGTTCTGGATGGACATCGTCGAGGTCCAAGGGGGTGAGGTCCTGGTGGATCACGTTCTCGGCGTCACCGAGCGGGGCGCGGCCAAGCTCGCCGCGCATGGCATCCCCCGCCGGTTCCCAGCGCTGGTGAAGAACGCGGGCACCTACTACTTCGCCGGGGACTTCGTCGACAACGCGATCGACCTCGGCAGCCCGGAGCGCGCCGGGGTGATCGCAACCAAGCAGCGAACGACCGGATGCGGGGGCGGGAGCACGGGCGACGAGGGATTCTTCTGGGGCTTTTACGCGCCGACCCTGGCGCGGCTGTTGGAGCCGCGCTGACCACGCTCAGTCGTGCGGCGTCAGGCGCTGCGAAGGTCGACGAAGCGGGAATGCCGGGGGATCCCGTGCAATGCCGCGGACACCCACGCTGGCAGCGGGGCGTAGACCCTTCGAACCAGTCCGTCTTCGGTGCGCGCACACAACACCGCGTCGGCGCCGTCAATCGAGTTGTCGAACAGGTACACGCGGTCGGATATTCGGATCGCGATGGACGCGTTCGCCATCGACCGACCATAGCGGCTCACGATCTTCTCGATCGGCACCGTGTGACCACCGGCGATCACGCGACCCGCGACGCGCGCGGCGTTGATCCGAGGGTCCTCCGTTCCGATGAAGAACACGCGAACGAAGTAGCCGAGCGCCCTTGCGCGCGCGATGAACTCCAACTTGTCCGGCGCGGAGAGAACCGTCTCGAACGCGATCCCGCGACCCGCCGCGAGCAACGCTTCGCGTCGTTCCTCCGCCCATCTCGCCGCGGAGAGCACGGCTTGGGGTGAGTTCCAGTCCCCGAAGCGCTCCTGCGCGATCTCGTCGGGGTTCAGGTACTCGACGTCGTCGCTCCAGCAATCCTGCCGCAACCGAACCGTCACCGTGGTCTTGCCGGAGCCGTTTGGACCGGCCACGACGAGCAGCGTCGGTTTCACGGGTGCGCCTTGGCCCACACCCGTAGCGCCTCCGCGCGCGCCGCCTCAATCTCCACCCGGAGCTTGGCGAGCGACGCCGCGTTCCGTGCGCCCACCTCGGCGAACGCCTTGTGCATCAGCTCCGCCAAATCTTCATCGGAAGGCTCGTACGCGGGATCGGCGAGGTTCCGAGCGCTCATCGACAAAGTGTAGCCTGCAGGCTTCCCCGCGGCCAATGGGGCAATGTAGAGTGCCCAGCAATGGCGCGCGCTCTTGGTGCGGCGGCGGTCGTGCTCGCGGTCGCGATGATGCTGTCATGCAGCACGTCGTCGTCGAGCGGCGGGGCGACGACCGACGCTGGGGCAGGCGGCGACGACGCCGACGCGATCGCGCCCGCCAAGACCGTGACCCCGGGCGCGTCGATCTACGAGAGCGCCGGCCCCGCCCCCGTCGGGCACACCGCGTTCGCGCTCACCGACGCCGCGCGCGCCCGTTCGCTGCGCGTCGAGGTCTGGTACCCGGCCGACGAATCCGCCCGCGCGGCGGCGACGATGGGGACGCCGCTCGAAGATCTGGAGCCGGCGGGAGCGAACCACGACGCGCTGAAGAAGCTGGTCGACGCCGCCCCGGTCACCTGCACGCGCAAGGTCGTTCACTCGGCCGCGGACGCGAAGCCGGCCGGCGCTGCGCCGTTCCCGGTGGTCGTCTTCTCTCACTGCCACGCGTGCGTCCGCTTCTCCGCCGCGGAGATCGCCGAGCGCCTCGCCAGCCACGGCTTCGTCGTCGTCGCGCCCGATCACACCGGCAACACGCTCTACGACGACCTCGCCGGCAAGCTGCTCGGCCTCGACGCGACGACCCTCGGCGTCCGCGTCGGCGACGTGCGCTTCGTCCTCGACGCGGTCCTCGACGCCGCGTCGACGAGCGTGCCGGAGAGCCTGCGCGGGCGCTTCGACGGCGCGAAGGTGGGCATGATGGGGCACTCCTTCGGGAGCGTGACCACCGGCGCTGTCCTCGCGAAAGACGGCCGTTTTCGCGCTGGTTTCGCGATGACCGCGCCGTTCGATTTCCTCGGCGACACCAAGCTCGCCGACATCAAGGTGCCCACGTTCTTCCTGCTCGCGCGCGAGGACAACTCGATCGGCGAGATCGGCAACGCGCTGGTGCGCAACGACTTCACGTCGATCGGCGCCGCGGACTTCTTGGTCGAGATCGTCGACGCCGGGCACTGGAGCTTCTCCGACGTCTGCGGATTGAATCCGTCCTTCACGCCCGGCTGCGGCCGCGGACGACGGCAGACGGACCCCTCGTCTGACGTCAACTACCTCGACAACGAGGGCGCGCGCGGCGTCGCTGCCTCGTACGCCGCCGCGTTCTTCATGGGCGAGCTGCGCGGCGACGGCGCCGGCCGCGCGTTCGTCGCCGGCGGGCACCCGGGCGACGTCGCGATCCCCGCAAAGAAGTAATCGACGTCCGCGAACGCCGCGGACGTCGCGATCACCGCTCGAACGCGGCGGACGCCGATGGTAGAGAGCGGCATGCGCTTCCGCACCGCTGGCCTCGCGATCGCCTCTGTTCTCCTCGCCTGCTCGCCGTCCGCTCCGCCGCCGGTGGCCGTCCCCAGCGTCGCGCCGACCGCGTCTACCCCTCTTGCCGCGCTTCCCGACGCCAGCGCCGCGTCGTCCACCGCCGAGAGCCCGTTCGCGCCGATCGCCGCGCGGTTCCTCGAGGGCTACCTGAAGCGCGCGCCGACCCTCGCCACGAACGCGGGCAACCATGCGTACGACGGCGCGTGGCCGGACGTCAGCGCCGCGGGCGACGCCGAGGCGCTCGCCTTCTACGACGCGACCCGCGCCGAGCTCGCGCGCCTCGCCAAAGATCGCCTCGACGACAAGGACCGCATCGACGCACGGATCCTCGAGCACCAGCTCGACTACGCGAAGTTCACGCTGACGGAGCTTCGTCCCGCCGACAAGAACCCGCTCTTTTATACCGGGCTCGTCGGCGACGGGCTCGACGTCCTCCTCACGCGCGACTTCGCGCCGCACGATGTCCGGATGCGGAGCTTGCGTGCTCGCCTCGCAGGGATCCCGGCGATCGTCCAGGTCGCGAAGAAGCGCCTCGCGCACGCGCCGCGCGTGCACACCGAGACGGCCATCCAGCAGAACAAGGGGCTCATCGAGACGTGTGAGAAGGGGCTGGCGGAGGACGTGGCGAAGGAGCCGGCACTGAAGGCGGAGCTCGAGGCCGCGGCGAAGACGGCGGCGGCGGCGCTCCGTGACTTCCAGACGTTCCTCGAGAAGGATTTGCTGCCGCGGAGCGACGGCGATTTCCGCGTGGGCCGCGATCTCCTTACGACGACGATGCGCTTCGAGCTCGACGACGACGTCGCCATCGACGACCTCGCCAAGACGGCGCGCGAGGCGCTGGCGCGGACGCAGGAGGAGATGATCGACACGGCGATGGAGCTTTCGCCCACCGTGCTGAAGTCGACGGCGCCGCGCCCGACCACGACCGAGGGGAAAAAGAAGCTAATTCGTGCCGTGCTCGACGCTCTCGCCGCCGATCGCCCCACCAACAAGACGATCCTCAAAGACGCGAAGACCGAGCTCGATCGCGCCACCGCGTTCGTCCGCGAGCATGATCTCGTCCGCCTGCCCGAAGAGCCCTGTCAGGTCATCGAGATGCCGGAGTACCGCCGCGGCGTGACCGTCGCGTACTGCGATTCGAGTGGGCCCTTGGAGCAAAAGGCGTGGTCGGTCTACGCGATCTCGCCGACGCCGCGCGATTGGAGCGAGAAGCGCGCGCTGTCCTTCTACCGCGAATACAACAGCAGCATGCTCGCCGACCTCACGGTCCACGAGGCGATGCCCGGCCACTACCTTCAGGCGATGCACGCGAACAAGAGCAAGAGCGATCTGCGCGCGCTCTTCGCGAGCGGTCCGTTCGTGGAAGGCTGGGCGGTGTACGCGGAATGGCTCATGGCCAAGTACGGCTTCGGCGGCCCCCGCGTGCGGATCCAACGTCAGAAGATGATGCTGCGCCTGTGCGCGAACGCGATCCTCGACCACGACATCCACGCCGGCAAGATGACGGAGAAGGAGGCCCTCGCGCTGATGACCGACGAGGCCTACCAAGAGGAGGGCGAGGCGGTCGGCAAGTGGCGGCGCGCGCGCCTCACGAGCGGGCAGCTGACGACCTACTTCTACGGCTTCACGGAGCTCGCGAAGCTGCGCGCGCAGCTCGAGAAATCGCCGGGATTCACCGAGCGCGCGTACCACGACAAGCTCCTCGGCTTCGGGTCACCCTCGCTGCGGCACGTCCGCGCGCTCATGTTGAAGCCCGGCGGCTGATCGCCCGGCCGAAGGCCCTGCGCGCCCGAACGAGATCCTCGCTGCTTCGCGGCGTCGCGTCGGAGCTCCATGCCTCGGGCGCGTCGATCGAGAGGTGGACGAGCGCGAACGGCCAACCGGTATCCTGCGCGGCGCGACGCAGTCCGTCGTAGTGGGTGACGAGCTCCTCCTCGCTCCAAATCGAGCGGAGCGGCTCGTGCGCCTCCTCCAGGATGAGGATCGTCGCGCCGAGGGTGACGGTGTCGCCCACGACGAGCTGGATCGCTTCACCCGGAGGGAGACGGGTCCCGTCGCGGAACGTTCCGTTGGCGCTCCCTATGTCGACGTCTCGACGCGATCGCCGCGCTGCACGACGCATGCGTGGGCCCGTGAGACGCGGCGGTCATCGATCCGAATGTCGCACTGCTCGCCGCGGCCGAGGCAGACCGGACGACCGACGGGGAGCTGCGAGGAGAAGATGGCCGTCCGTCCGACGACCGCGAGAGAGAGCATGACGCCCTCGATTGCAAAATCGCGTCCACCGCGATTTCTCGGAATTTTCGCGGGGGGCTGCTCGAATTGCGCGACCGTTGCGCAATTCGAGCAGCGATCAACACGGTCGTCGTGCCGCCGACGACAAAGGAGGACGACCGCCGGCCCACTCGAGCACCACGCCGAGGATCAGCGCGATGAGGACGACTACGACCACCACCACAGGCGCGAGCGGCCGACCTCCGCTCGAGCAGAGCGCGAGCGACGGCAGAAAGAAGAGCACCGTGAACGACGCGAGCGCGCGGGTCGCAACGCGGACGAGGAACGACGCGGGCGGCGACGCTTCGTGCGTCGCGGTACGGAGCCGGTGTACGAAGCCGTCGAACCTGCCGTCGCCCACGTGCGCGAGGGCCGCCGCCGACCACGCGGCGACGAGCGGCCCTCGCGCCGCCGAGAGATGCCGGAGGTTGGTGAGAAAGGTCACGTCGTACATGACGCGAATCAAGTACGACGTCGCGAGCGCGCCGGTCACGAACGTTGCGAGTCCGACGATCCCCGTGGGCCTCGACTCGCTGCCCGGGAATTCGGTCCCGCCTCGCTCGCCGCGCGCGACCCACATGATCCACACGGGCGCGGCCACGCACGCGATCAACCACACCACCATGTCCTCGTGGGTCCACGGGTTGGGGAGGCTCGTCTCCGCGAGGCCACGTGGAACGGCGTACGCGATCGACGCGAGCATCAGCGTCCCCGGCCGCACGAGCGTGCGATAGACGGCGCGGTCGAGGAGCCGCGCGATCGAGAGGTATGCGAACAGCAGCCGCGGCAGCTCCAGGAGCTCGGCGCGCACGAAGCCGTCGAGCGCGAGCTGGTTCAGGAGCACGAGGCCGCACATGAGGGTGAGCTGGGTGAACGGGTGCGCGAGCCACGTCGATGCTCTGGCCGGGCCGTACGCCGGAGGCGCGTGGAGGCGTAGTGCGAGGACGACCCCGGCGGCGGCGAGCGCGAGGAGCACCGTTACGTCCAGCACTGTGCCCACGTGCGTCACCTCCAGAGCCTATGGCGTCCACTCCGGTCGCGCCGGCCGCCCGCAAGAGTTGCGCGACCGTTCGCCATCGTGGTCCGACTGGCGCCGGTCACCGCCAAGCGCGTGACGCTCGACGACGCCGAGCCACGAAACGCTTGGACCCGGCGAGGGCCGCCGCCTGGCTCGGTGCTTGCGATGCGAACGGTGATGCCCTCGGCCCCACCGCCAGAGAGGACAGCTCGAGCAGCAGAGGAGAGGATCCATGGGCAAGACGGTATTGGTGGTAGACGACGCGAAGCCGGTACGGCAGCAGGTTGGCCTCGCGTTGAAGGAGGCCGGCTACGAAGTGCTCGAAGCCTGCGACGGTCAGGACGGGGTCGACCAGGTGACCGCGAATCCACAAATCGCGATGGTCATCTGCGACGTCAACATGCCACGGATGAACGGGATCGACTTCGTTGCGTGCGCGATGAAAATTCGCAACCTCCCGATCGTGATGCTCACGACCGAAGGGCAGCCGGAGCTCGTGACCAAGGCCAAGCAACTGGGCGCGAAGGGCTGGATCATCAAGCCGTTCAAGCCCGAGCTGCTCGTTGCGGCGGTCAAGAAGCTCGCGGGTTGACGCGTCGTGACCCTCGCTCACCTGTCTGCTGCAATCGCGGAGGAGCCGGAGCTGTGCGAATCCCGAATCCGCGCGCTCATCGATCACTCCATCTCGCTCAGCGAGGAGGAGGTCCTCGCTGCCGCGGAGAACATCACGGACATGAACCGGGACGCGCAGGAGCACGTCGTCGCGCTCGACGGCTTGCACGCTCAGTTCCATGACGTGCCGGGGGGAGCGACGCTCTCGAGTGCGCTGGAGCAGCAGCGACGGACGATGGGCGCGTACGTGGCCGCGATGGACCGCGGGCTCACCGAACAGCACGACGGCGCCACGCGCGCCGGAGGGTGCGCGAAGGAAATCACAATCTCTCGCGCGAGATCGACGCGATCGCGCGCGCGCTCGCGGTAGCTCACGCTGAACGCGCGCATCGAGTCGGCGCGGAACGGTAAAGAAGGCGCGGCGTTCGCCACGATCGCAGACAGCATGCGGACGCTGAGCGGTCAGGTTCAGTCCGCGAACGGGCGTGTCGCGGAGCTCGCCTCGGCGCTAAAGGACATCATCCCCGCGATCGAGGAGCGCACGCGCGACCTGCGCCAACAGAACGGCGCGCTGGCCGCCGACGTCAACGCGCAGCTCGCCAACATCGCATGGCGCAGGCCTTGCGGGAGGTCGAGGCCGTCGCCGCGCGATCCCGAAACATCGCCGTCGGAGGCGAGGTCAACCTCTTCTGATCAGCCGTACTGGACCTGGATCGTCTCGATGATCGTCTGCATCGCCGCCTTCACGAACTCGGTGTCGGGGTGGCGCACGATGACGTGCCCGTCGCCCTCGTAGCTGTCCGACCGCGAGGCGCCGAGCTGCGGGAGGCGCGACTCGACGACGTACCTTCCGACGCGCTCGTTCACCTTGTCGACGCCGCCGACGTGCTTCACGCGGCCTTGGCCCACGCCGCGCAAGAACGCGCAGCCGACCGCGTATTTCCGCTCCCAGGGGCCGTCGAACGCGTCGTCCACGACCGCGCGCGCCCACGCGCGGTACATGTCCACGTCGTAGGCGAAGCTGTTCATCCGAACCATGTTGGCGCCTGGCGGGCGCGCGGCGATCTCGCCGATCGCGAGCGATCCGTCGGACTTTCGGAACCACTCCATGTGCGTGAAGCCGGTCTCGAGCCCCAGCGTGGTGACGACTTGGGTGCCGAGCTCGCGGATGTCTTCGAGGTCCGGCCCGTCGATCACGCGCGGCAGGATGCACACCCACTGGATCCACGGCGTCTCCATCACCTCGAGCGGCGTCGGGAAATACCGGGAGATCGACGAGAAGCGGACCTTGCCGCCCACCGTGATGGTCTCGAAGCTGTGCTCCTTGCCCTTCAAGAACTCCTCAGCGAGCACCGGGCGATCGTTCGAGGGATGAAGAGCCGCGACGGCGCCGCGCAGGTCGTCGAGGGAGCCGACTCGCCACGTCGCCTTGCACCCCATGCCGGCGGGCGGCTTCACCACGATGGGGAAGCCCACCTCGGACGCGAACGCCTCGGCGTCGGCCCACGTGCGAACGAGCTTGTGGCGTGCGCACGGGAGGCCGTGACGACGGAGCTCGTCTTTCATGCGCGACTTGTCGCGAAAGAGCTCGGCGGTCTCCGGGCTCGGCCCCGGCACGCCGAGCGCGCGACGCACCTGGGCGATCTGCACCTGCAGCGCCTCGAGGATGCCGATGACGCGATGCACGTCGCCGTGACGCTGTCTCAGCAGCTGCGCGGCCTCGATGAGCTGGCGCGGGTCGAGCCCGTCCTTCACGAAAACGATGTCGGAGAAGAGCCTTGCGTCGTCGCCCTTGGGCGGCTCCTGCATGATGCCGAGGAAACGCACGTCGTCGATGGCGGCCGCCGCGTGGGCGAAGCGCATCGTGATCTCGAGGGGGAACGGAGCAACGAACAGGACGTTGCGCATGACCCCGTTGTAGCATGCGCCCCATGAAGGCTGTGTTCCTCGCGCCCAGCTACCCGCCTGAAATGCAGCAATACACGCGGGGACTGGCCGAAATTGGCGTCGACGTGTACGGCGTCGGGGACACGCCGCAGGGCGCGCTGCCCGCCCGCGTGCGAGAGCACCTCGCCGACTACTTGCAGGTTCCCCGCATCCTCGACGAGGACGACGTGGTGGCGCGCGTGACCGCGTGGCTGAAGGGGCGCAGCGTCGATCGCGTCCTGGCGAATTGGGAGGTGCTCGTCCTCACCGCCGCGCGCCTGCGAGAGCGCTTCCGGCTGCCGGGGATGAGCGTCGACGCGGTGAACGGCTTCCGCGACAAGCAGCTCATGAAGGAGCGTGTCGCCGCCGCGGGCCTCCGCGTGCCTCGCTCGGCGCGCGTCAAGACCGTGACCGACGCGCGCGCAGCCGCCGAGCGCATCGGCTACCCCCTCATCCTGAAACCGATCTCCGGAGCCGGGAGCGCCGACACGTACAAGGTCGAGGACGACGCGGAGCTCGAGGCGACCCTCGGGAAGATGCTCCACGTGGGCGAGGCGAGCTGCGAAGAGTTCATCGACGGCGAGGAGTTCACCTTCGACACCGTCAGCATCGGCGGGCAGCCGGCCTTCGCGAACGTCGCCCAGTACCTGCCCAAGCCCCTCATCGCCCGTACCAACGAGTGGATCAGCCCCGTCATCGTGACGGTGAGAAACCTCGATCAGGCGGCGCTCGCCGGCGGAATCGGCCTCGGCCGCAAGGTCCTCACGGCGCTCGGCATGGGCGAGGGCTTCACCCACATGGAGTGGTTCCGGAAGCCGAGCGGCGAGGTCGTCTTCGGCGAAATCGGCTGCCGCCCGGGCGGCGCGCACCTCGTCGACCAGATGAACTACACGTGCGACATCGATCTCTTCCGCGAGTGGGCGCGCGCGGTGTGCTTCGGGGAGTTCCGCGCGCCGACGGTACGAAAGTACAACGTGGCGATCGTGTTCAAGCGCGCCATCGGAAGGGGCAGAATTTCTCGAGTGGACGGCCTCGCGGAGTTCATGCGCCGCTACGACGAGCACGTCGTGGAGGAGCGCCTCTTGCCCATCGGCACGCCGCGCCGCAACTGGAAGGCCACGCTCGTCTCCGACGGGTACATCCTCCTCCGCCACCCGAATTGGGAGCGTGCGTGCCAGCTCGCCCACGAAGCCGCGACCGACATCACGATGTACGCGGAATAGAAAAAAGGCGGCGACGCCCGTGCGCCGCCGCCTTTCGCCGAGCCGGAGCTCGCGCTTCGTCCTGACCTAGAACGTCGCGACCGCGCTCAAGTGGAACGTGAGCTCCTTGTCGTGGCCGCGCGAGTCCTCGTCGGAGAACGCCCAGAACTCGCCCGACGCCTTGAAGCGCAGGTTCTGCTCGACGGCGTACGCGACGCCGAGCGTTCCGCGCGCGATCGAGCTCTTCTGCGACAGCGGCGTTCCGTTCTGCACGTTGCCGAACCGAAAGAGCACGTCCCCTCGCCCGATGAGGTCGAACTTCGGTGTGAGCGGCTGCTCGATCTCGAGGTACGCGCCGTGCTTCGAGAAGTAGTCGTACTGCGCGCCGGCCGGGATCAGGTATCTGAACTTGGCCTGCGCGGTGGTGTCGAACGACTGCCTTCGTACTAGGTATTCGGCGCGTATGGCGGTCCGGACGATCCGCAGCGTCGCGTCGGCGCCGAGGATTTCGTACCAGACGTCGTTGCCGGCGTCGTAGGTGCCGTACATGGCGCTGCCGCCGACGGTGAGGTCGCTCACCGGCGAGAGCTTGGCAGTGAGGGCCGCGCGCCCGCCGATGGTCGGCCGACCGTTGTTGTCGACGTAGTACGCGTTGCCGGAGCGCGACGTGATCCAGTCGAGCTCGGGGGCGTCCTTCGACGCCTTGAAGCCGCTGACGGCGTAGGTGGCGTAGTCGAGCTGGATGTTGTCGCCGAACCAGTGGGTGCCGTTGATCTCGACGCCGTTGTCGGGGAACGGCGACGGGAGGACGCCCATCTTCCAGTCGACGCGGCGGAGCATGCGCCCCATGTCGTAGGCCAGCGGTTTGTCGCTGAGCTTGTGGTTCGCCGGATCGTGACGCAGGTTGAACGATCCGAAGCTGGGGCTGAAGCGACCCGCGCGGAGGTTCAGCTCGTCGACGGCGCGAAAGTCGAAGTACGCCATGTCGGTCTCGAACCCGTGGCAGCCGAAGCACACCTTCACGTTGGCGGAGATGTGATCGCTGACGTCGACGGCCACCTTGAGGGCGGTCTCGATCGTGAACGAGTCGAACGTGTACGAGCCCTGCCCGGTCGGAACGACGTTGGCGTTGGCGTTCCTCATGGTGGGGACGAAGTGGTAGTCGATCTGCGCGGACCCGGCGAAGGTGCGGTCCACGGCCAGCGCTTCGCCGCTGCCCGCGACGAGCGCGATGAACATCGCGCCGATGAGGAGTACGAGATAGCGCGCGTGTCTCACTTGGATTTCTCCGCGTTTTTTGCACGCTCTTGCTCGACGAGCACGTGCAGGAATCGAAGGATTGCTTCGCCATCCCGTTCGGATATTCCGCTCGCGGGCTGCCTCCGCATCTTGGCCACGTAACGAATCCAGACTTGGTCGTCGTCCACGTGGCTATTGAGCGGTTTTGCGAGTGAGTGACACTTCGAGCATCTCTGCGCAAAGACGTCGTAGTCCGCCCTGAGCTCCGGCGTGAGCTGGGTATCGGACACGGGTGTGATCGACTCGGGAGGCGGCCTGCCGCTGCACGCGACGAGGCCGAAAATCCAGCCTGCCCCCAAGAGCAATCCCGACACTTTGCGCCCTACTTCTCGTCTTCGACTTCGGGCCTTGTTCATTCGTTGTCCGCTCCCTGCGCGCCTTCTAGGATCCAGCGCTCGACCAGCTGTATTTGAGCTTCACTCCAGTACGGGGGACCGTCCTTCGGCATCCTGGCGCCAATCGTGAACTGCCCGCGCAGCTTCTGGATGAGCGCCGAGTTCTTGGGGTCGCCGGGGACGATGATGTTGGGCGTATGAAACCCACCCTTTCGTAAAGCACCGAGCGTCGTAAGGTCCAAGTTTGTGGAGTCGGTGCCCTTGTCACCCCAGAAGCCGGGGTAGTGACAGACTTTGCACCCGTGACCCGACGGATCGCTGTTGCTCCTATTCATCAGAGGACGGATATCCAACTTGAAGCTCACCGGACGTCCGTTGGCGTCAGGGAGCGGCTTCGGCGCCGCGTCGAGCGGGCCGTCGAGATTCGATTCTGTCCATGACGAGCAGCTGCTGACGGAGATGGAGCACATCGCCGACGCTGCTGCTACGCAGAGCGCGAACGCACTTCGCATGTTGCCTGCCTGCTATTGACTTGAGAAAGTGAGAGGGATGCTTGCGGTGGCGGACCCGGTATCTGCGCTCGGGACGCGGGCTCCAACGAGCCTGGACTCGAGGCATCTGCGAAGAGATGGAGACGAGCCGGCACCCGAGGCTCGGCCCTTGGTCACGCGCATGTCCTCGACCTCGAGGCTCAGGGTGACGGGACCGGGCGAGGCAGGCTCGCCAGCCTTAACGGACGCGACGTAGCAGGACTTGAGATCGCCGCGGCCCATGATGGCGCCGACGTCGCGCGGGCTCATGCGGTCGGTGTTGACCGAGCCGACGTCCATGCGCGCGCGCGCGGGATCGAACGGAGGAGGCGTCACCGCGACGGGCGCGGGCGCGGGCGCGACGACCGGAGGCGGATCCGGCGTTGCGGCCGGGGGCGGAGCGATGGGCGTCGGCGTCGGCGGCGCGGCCGCCGTCGTGGTCGGCGGGTCCGCATCGGCCGCGGGCGCGGGGCCACCTGAGATCGCGCCAGCGCCGGCCGGCTTGCGACCGCGAAGGGTCGTGGGCGGCGTGACCACGGGCTGTCCGCCACGAACGGTGACGGCGGCGCTCGCGAGGGTGGGCGCGGTCGCGGGGTCGCGCTTCACGATGGCGACGTCGACGGGCGCGTCGTTCTTCGGCGATGCCGCGACGCCCGGTGCGACCGGATCGCTCTTCGCGCCGCCTTGCGGATCGGTGTTCGTGAGCGCCGTCGGCGTCATGACGGCGCGGTGCGTGGACCTCTGGTGAATGAAGAACGCTCCGCTGACGCCGAGGAGGAGGAGCGCCGCCACCCCGATGAGCGCGCCGCGCTTGCGACGCCGAGCCTCCATGCCCGGACGCGTGATCTCGGACATCTGCGGGAGCGTCGGCGTCTCGACGAGCAGACGCGGCTGGCTGCCGGTCTCGGCGAGCATGCGCGGCGAGCTCGGAAGCGGGAGCGGACCCGACGGCGCGATGCCGAAATCGTGGAGCATGACCCCGCGGATGTCCGCGCGCATGTCGCGCGCCGTCGAATAGCGGAAGGACGCGGTCTTCTGCAGCGCCTTCAGACAAATCCGCGTGAGCTCGGGGCTCGCCATCGCATTGAGGTCCATCGGATTCGGTGGCTCGGACGACAGGTGCATGTTCGCCGTGTCCTCGGCGGTCGCGCCCTCGAACGGCACGCGGCCGGTGAGGAGCTCGAAGAGGATCACGCCGATCGCGTAGATGTCGCTGCGCGCGTCCGCCTGCTCGCCGCACGCTTGCTCCGGGGACATGTACGCGGGCGTGCCGATGATGAGGCCCATACGCGTGAGGCGATGCTGGTTGCCCGGTTGCGACGACGGGATCGCCATCGGGCCGGACGCGTGCGGCCCCTCGGCGAAGCCGCTCAGCTTGGCGATGCCGAAATCGCAGACCTTCACGAGATCGGTCGCGCGACCTTCGTCGTCGACGCTCGGGAGGAGCATGATGTTCTCGGGCTTGAGATCGCGGTGCAGGATCCCGAGCTCGTGCGCGACGGCGATGCCGGCGAGCGCTTGCGCGATCACGTTCGCGATGCGCTCCGACGAGAACGGTCCCTCTTCGCGCATCGCCTCGTAGAGATCGCGCCCCTCGAGGTACTCCATCGCGATGTAGAGGAGACCGTCGGGCTCGCGACCGAAGTCCATCACGCGCGTCGAGTTCGGATGATCGAGCTTCGACGCCGCGCGCGCCTCGACGCTGAAGCGGCCGACGAATTCGGCATTCTGCTCGAACTCGCGTCGCAATACTTTCAGCGCAACAATCTTGTCGAGCGCGATCTGGCGCGCGCGATAGACGGTACCCATCGCGCCGCTGCCGACGCTGGACTCGATGAGGTACTTGCCAGCGATGGTGCGCCCGAGCACCGAGTCCTGCGGAAGGGAAGCGGTCACCACGATGACAGAATACCGGAAGAGGTTTCCGAACGAGAGAAATCAAGCGAAGAAAACCGCGGTTTTGTGAGGCGGCGCCCCACCTGAACGTTCGAAAGGCTCGGCGATAACCTGACCGCGCCGGTGCGCTTCTGGTGCAATAGGTGCATTCTCAATTCGTAGAACACAGCTTCACCTGCCCCGCTCCTGAAGCCGCGGGCACCCCGCCGCAGGTCGCGGGCTCCGGACAGTCCGTATCCGACTTGCAGAACCGATAACAAAGGTCGCCGACCTTGGGGGCGTCGATGAACAGTTTTGGGCACTTGCCGTTCGAGGCGTGTGGGATGCCGAAGTACGATCGACGGCGCGCCCCGGCATCTGCACCTCCGTCGGGTGACGGCGGACTGCAGACGGTGGTGTACGTCGGCACCGGCGGAAGCACGCCGTTGTCCGGAACGATGGCCGCAGCCTCGCACGCGCTCCCCGGGCACTCGCGGTCCGCCGCGCACTCGTACGCGCAGCGCGCTTTGCCCTCCTCCGCGAGCACCGTCACCTGGAGCCCCATCGTCGTCGGGCAGCGCGGGAGCGCGATCGCCCTGGGCGGCGCCACCGGGTCATCGAACGCGAAACGAGCGATCCAGCCCATCTTCCGTCGAGTCGGCTCCTTGTCGTCGGCGAACGTCACGCGATAGAAACCATTCCGTTCGGAGAGCTGGTTCGCGGACGCTCCACGCTGCAGCGTCGCGATCGCGTCGCCCTTCGGACAGGACGAGGTCACCAAGGCGCTCGACGCCTTCACGACGAGCGGCAGGCGGTCGACGAGAGATTCGTCGTCGTAGCGATGCACGTTCCCTTCGTTCATCGCGTCGGGCCCCGCCGCGTCCGGCGACCCCGAGTCCATGCCCCCTGCGTCGGCGCTCGGCGACGCCTTCTTCTTGTCGGCGCAACCCACGACGAGCCCCGCGGTGACGGCAGCAAACGTCGCGAAGCGCGCGCGTTGGATCATCCGATCGACGAGTCTACGGAAGAGGTCTCGCCAGATCGAATTTCGCGCGACGATCTCGGTCAGAGCGAGCGGAGGAAGTTGACGATGTCCTGCTGCTCGGACGCAGAGAGCTCCGCGAAGTTGCGAATGACCTGGTTCGCCTCCGACGCCGGATAGGCGGGCGAGTTGCCGTGCCCGTGCGACGCCGGCGAATAGTGGGCGAGGATCGCCTCGACGAGAGAGCGCGCGCGCCCGTCGTGGAGGAAGAAGATGCGCTGGCCCACGCCCCAGAGCGGAGCGCTGCGGAACTGGTCGGGGCCCGCGCCGCCCTGGAGGATGTTGTCGGCGAGACCGGCGCCCATGTGGTGGACGAGGAGATCCGAGTAGAGGTTCGCCGTCACGCCCTTGAGCGCGTCCGACTGCGGGCCGGTGGGGCCCGAGCGCGTCGTCATCGACGGAACGTGGCACTCGCTGCAGCCGATCTGGTTGAACGCATCGAGGCCGCGCTGCGCGCTCGCGTCGAACGGCACCGGCTTCGGCTGATCGGTGAAGCGCATGAACAGCGAGAACATCATCCAGTCGGACATGACCTCGAGCGGGTTGTTGAAGTTCGAGTCGCCGGACGTTCCGGTGCGCGTCACGTCGTTCGGCTCCGCGCCCAGGTTGCAATCGTAGTTCTCGACCTTCGCCTGCGGGAAGAGCTCGTTGGTGACGCCCATCTCGACGTTGTAGGCCTCGCCCGAAAAAATCGTGATCGACTTGTTCTGCGCCTTCCAGCCAAACCGCGTGATCGTCCCGTCGTTGCCGTTCGTGTTGGCGACGCCGTGAATTCCGAGCTCTCGCTTACGACCCGGGTTGGCCGCTTTGTACTTCAGGATCTCGGCATCGGGCAGCGAGTCGATGATCCCGAGGCCGAACATCGGAGTCGGGATCCGAAACGACATGTTCCCGCGGTTCGCCTCGAAGTCGGGTTGGCCGAGGTTCGTGCACGACGGCGCGTCGGAGCGGCCGCGCACGCTGAACTTCTGGTGGACGCCGCCATCACGCGTGCCGTCGGGGTTGAACTGGAAGCGGACCTCGCGCGTCGGGCCGTCGAGCGTCTCGAAGAAGGGGACGACGTTGGTGGCGCCCTTCGCCGTCGCGGCGGCGAACGAGGGGTTCTTGAACGGCGACGTGCCTCCGAGCGCGGGCTGCGAGTGACAGCCGGGCGTGCAGGTGTTGCTGTTGAAGCGGGCGCCGAGCCCCGCGGAGTTCGTCGCGTCGTCGGGCGCGCCCGGCGGCTTGGGGCTGCCCGGATCGAAGTCCGCGCACGTGTCGCACGTGGCCTCGACCTCGGTCGATCGAAAGCGGCCCTCGCCCCAGAGCGCCGCTTCGTTCGCGTTCGTGCCAGTCATGATCCCGCCCGCGCCGGGGACACCCGCGCGCACCCCGGGGTCCACGACGCCGTGATGTGCGCGCGGCGTGTCGCTCCACGCACCTTGAAGGTCGGCGGCCGTTACGGCCGACGGCTCACCGTCCGCGCCGCTGCTGCTGCTGCAGCCGAGGGCGAACGCAAAGGCGGACGAAACCGCGATACCGAGGACCACGTGGGTCGAGAGGTGCTTGGACATTGGACTCCCGCAGGCTGTTGGGCACCGGGGTGAGATGCTGGCTTTCGCGCGCAGACCGACAGGCGCACGCGTCACGCCCACGCTAGTGACTACGCTTTCAGTCTCATCTCATCCATCCCCAGTCGACTCTTCGGGGCCGTTTTGGGGGGAAACGTCATAACGCCGCGCACACCCGTTCGGTGGGTATGCATGCAGTCTGCATGTGTGTACCAGGGCGCGATCGTCAGTCGCGGAGCGGGCGGCCGAAGAAGAAGCCGTCGTTGCCCTGCGCTTGGTAGAGCGGGAGGAGGACGAGGCCGTCGAACGGCGCGCGAATGTCCCCTTTGCCGTCTTTGGCGATCAAGGTGCCGCGCGGCGTCGGCTGGATGTTCGCGAAGCCGGGCTCCATTTGGAATCCGAGCTCGGGCTCCACGGCGTAGCGCGTGAGGACCGCGATCAGAGGAGGGAGCTCTCCGCGCGCGCGAGAGAGGTCGGCCTCGGCGGCTTCCAGACCGGGGAGATCTTCGGCGCGGACGATGCCGGTCGCCCTCAGCGCGATCGTGACGACCGCCGCGAGGCTGGCGGCAGCGTCGACGCTCTCGTGTTGGCCGCCCTCTACAGCCATCGTCACGCAGCCGATCGTCGCGAGGTAGCTCGTGAGGACGCCCTCGAGCGCCTCCTCGAGGCCGACGAGGCCGGGGATGTGGAAGTTGCGGGCGAACTCGCGACGCGCGTCGTTGTTGCCGACGACGCTGAACGGGACGCCGGACGCCGACGTCGTGTGCATGTCGATCGCGTAGACCGGGCCGCGCGCGCGAGCTATCGCCTCGTCGATCGCGGCGGCGAGCTCGACGACCTCGGCGACCTCGGCCTGCGGCTCCTCGGTGGCGCGCGACGCGGCGACACGCTCGGCGGTCAACATGCGGTTCAGATCGCGCGACAGGTAGCGCGTCTTGGCGGCGAGCCCGCGGACGTTGCCGGCGAATGCCACGACCTCGCCGCGCACACTTGCGCCGGACACGCGGAGTGCGGAGAGGACGTCGCGCGCGGCGTTCACACCGGCGGGCTCGTTGCCGTGCATGCCGCCCACCAGGATGAGCGTGGGGCCGGCCTCGTCGCCGACGAGTCGATCGATGAGGCGCGCGCTTTCCATCGTCTCCACCCTCGCCATTCAGGTCCTCTCGGGCTCGCGTTCGGGTTCGCTGGAGCCACTCGCCAGCCTCTGCTCGAGGAGCTTCGTCGCGATGTTCATGAAGTCTTCGTCGGTCAGGAGACCCACGAGCCGACCCTCGTGGACCACGGGCAGGCAGCCCACCCGGAGCTTCCGCATGAGGCGCATCGCGTCGACCGTGGGCGTCTCGAGCGTCACGGTCGTCACTTCGTTCTTCATGATCGCGCTGACCGGCGTGTCCTTCAGCGAGCGACCGGCCGCCAGGAAGCGCAGCACCGAGCGGTACGAGATGAGGCCGATGAGGCGCCGCTCCTTGTCCTCCACCGGCACGTGGCGGATGCGCTCCCAGGTCATGAGGTTGACGACCATCTCGATGGGGTCGTCCTCCTGCACGGTGAAGAGGTCGGTGGCCATGTACTGGTCCACGCGCATGTAGTTGCGAGCCGACTCGTCGCCCGCCTCGTCGAGGCGTGCGCGCTCCCACTCGGCGACCGGGCGCCGCGTCGCCTGCCGGTCGACCGTCGCCGCAACGAGGGCGCTCGCGCGCTGGGCGGGCGTCGCCTTGTCCTTGAGCGCGTTCCAGGAGGTCATCTGCCACTTGGTGCCGGTGCGTCCCGACCGAACGCGCGCGTCGACGACGCCGAGGTATCTCTTGATGTCATCCTCGGCGATCTTCTGGCGACGGAGCCCCGCCTCGGCGAGCGGCATGAGCTGATCGAGCACGAGGCGATCGGCCGAGAGATCCTTCTGGTCGAGCCAGGTGAAGTTCGCGCCGAGCCCCTCGCGCGCGGCGGTGTAGAAGTTGGCGCCCGCCTGATCGAAGTCGATCTTGCGGGTGATGTCCTCTTCCTTCGCGCCCATCTCCACCATGACGCCGAACCAGAAGGCGCCGTTGGCGACCTCGTCCACCACGCTCGGGCCGGCCGGCATGACGCGGTTCTCGATCCGCAGGTGCGCCTTGCCGTCCATGATGCCGTAGCAAGCGCGGTTCCAGCGGTAGACTGTGCCGTTGTGGAGGCGCAGCGCCTTGAGGAGCGGCGCCTCGCCGCGGTCCAGCTTGGCCATGGGATCCTCGTCGAGATCGGTGCCGACGAGCGTGCGGAAGCGCGCGACGTCTTCCTGGTAAATCTCCAGGACCGAGTCCTTGACCCAGCGCGTGCCGAAGTTCACGCGCGCCTCGCTCTCGCGGAGGTGGTGCGTGTGGCTGCGCGTGTCCACCGCCTGCTTGAAGAGGGCGATGCGTGTCTCCGCCCACAAGCGCTTGCCGAAGAGCAGCGGCGAGTTGCACGACAGCGCCACCATCGGCGCCGCGAGCAGCTGCGACAGGTTGTACATGCGCGCGAACTCGTCGGCGTCGACCTGGAGGTGGACCTGGAAGCTCGAGTTGCACGCCTCCACCATCACCGAGTCGTGCTGGATGATGAGCTCGTCGAGGCCCTTGATCGAGAAGTCGAACGCGCCGCCGCGCAGGTCGAACATGGCCTTGTTGATGGCGAGGTAGCGCGGGCTCGGGACCATCGCCTCGAGACACAGATCCTCTTTGCGGATGGTGGGCAGCATGCCCATGAGCACGGTTCGCATGCCGAGCTCGGCCGCCGCCAGTCGCGCCTTGTCGACGAGGCCGTCGAGCTGCTTCTCGAGGAGCGACAGCCCGATACCACCGAACGGCTGGGGATCGCAGTTCGCCTCGAGCTGGAACTGCCCGAGCTCGGTCGTGAAGTGCGGGTCCGAGAGCTTCTCCAGCATCTGGAGGACGCCGCGCGCCGGGTACCAGCTGGGATCGAGGAGGAAGATCTCCTGCTCCGCGCCCACGCGCCGCACGCCTTTCTCGAACATCCCCTCGGCGAGCATCCGCTCGAGGGCGCGCAAGTCCGCCAGGATGGCGTGCATGAACTCGCGTCGCGCCTGCGCGTCTTGCTCCTGGTCGACCTGCTTGTGCGAGCGCGTGGTGGTCATCTTACTTCGTCCATTCCCCGAGGTATTGCGGGAGCATCTTGCGCCACGTCTCCCAGTCGTGCGGCACGTGCGCGCCCCACGGATCGACGCGGTTCGGCACGCCTTGCTTGCCGAGCGCGTTCCCCATTCGCCACGACTCGCCGATGTCCTCGGCCCTCCCTTCGCCCGACGGCATCAGGATGTACCGGGTTCGGAGCTTGTCCAGGTGCGGACCCGACAGCGTCGGCACGAAGTGGATCGGGGAGGAGACCCAGAAATCGTCGGTGAACTCGGTCGCGTCGTAAAAGCGTCGAATGTCGAACGTGCCCGACATCGCGCACGCGCGCGCGAAAACGTCGGGGAAGCGGCAAACCATCGCGACGGCGTGGAACGCGCCGATCGACGCGCCGGCGGCCCACACCTCCATGTCGGACGATTCGCAGTCCTTGCGGATCGCCGGCACCACCTCGTGCCGGAGGTACTGATGGAACTGGTTCTGGAGCCACATTTGGTGGCGCGCGTTCTTCTCGCGCGAGAGGAGCGCGGCGCCGGCGACGCTGTCGCACGAGTAGATCTTGATTTTGCCGGCCTCGAGGAGCGGCTTCAAGACCGTGATCATGTGGAAGCGCTCGATCTCCTCCGCGTCGCCGCCGGCGGTCGGGAAGAGGAGGACGGGCTGGCCGACGGTGCCCCAACGGACCATCGTGACCTCACGTTGGACGCGCTCCGAAAACCACTTCGCGCTCGTCTTCCATTCGCTCATCGGGCCCCCGACTTCATGTCGGTGCGCCACGCGCCGATGCGATTCCAGAAGAGCTCGGTGAACTGCTCCACCTCGGCGGGCGGGAAGAGCGCGGTCACTTTCTTGCGCACGGCGTCTTTCGCGGTCTGCGTGCCGAAGAACTCCCACGCGATCTCGTCGAGGTTCGCGAGGTGCGTGCCGCAGAACTCCTCGAACTGCGCGGTCTCGAAGCGCTCGTTCGCGATCTTTGCGTACGCGCGCAGCTTGTCCCGGTACGGCAGATCCTTCTTGGCGACCTCGTAGAACGGGTCCCAGTCGAGCGTGCGCCGCATCTTACGGTTGGTGACCGCGCAGTAGAGCGACCACCGCACGTTCGCCATCACGACCCACGGGAAGTGGTAGTGGAGCGACGTCACCTGCGAGTCGGGGCACGGGTTCGCGAAGTCGATCGGGAACCAGACGCCGTCTTTGCTGAGCGCCTCGCACGAGTTGAAGTCCCAGCCGAAGAACGCGTTGATCGTGAGCGTCGTGTCGCGCAGCACCTGCGCCTCGTCGTCCGACACGAAGTTCTTGTCCATCGTGTAGCGATCGTGGAGCGGCGCGCCAGGATCGTAGCGGACTATTTTGGTCTGCGGCCCGAAGCCGATGCAGCGGATGAAGCGATCGAACGGCTCGACCGCCTTCTGCAGGTGCATGACGAGCTTGCCGCTCTCGTCGTAGCGCGCGCGCAGGGCCGCCTCGTCGGCGATGCGGCTCACGCCCTTCCAGCCGCCGCCGTCGTACGGCTTCATGAACATCGGGTAGCCGAGCTCGTTGCCGACGGCGCCGAGGTCGAACAGCTTGGCGTAGCTCTTCAGCGTGGGGCCGAGATCGGGGAGTGCCTCGTACGACTTCGGCGGCACGAGCCACGTCTCCGGGATCGGCATCCCCAGGTGCATCATGGCGCAGTACGTCGTCTGCTTCTCCATGGACTGCACGGACCAGGGATTGTTGAAGACGTAGAGGTCGTCCATGAGGACGGCCTTTTTTATCCACTCGCGGCTCGGGTGGTACCAGTGCGTCAGCCGATCGACGACGACGTCGTAGCGGCACGGTTGGCGGAGATCGAACGGCTCGATCGTCACGCGCTCGACCTCGACGCCGACGGTATCCCCCGCATGCGGCACCGAGAGGGCGAGCCGCTTCACGATCTCTTCGTAACAAATCGGCCAGCAGATATCGGCGCCGAGAGACAGACCGATCCTGCGTGTCACGTGGGCCATGCGAAGCCTCCCTTCACTCGTATACCAGCAGGAGAGGCCCCGGAAACAGCCACGACAGGCCCTCCCGGAGACGATCCCGCCAATTTTCCCAGTTGTGGCCGTCCCGGGCCTCGACATACCGGACGTCCATGCCCGTCCCCTCGAGCACCGGGACCAGCGAGCGGTTCTCGTAGATGAGCGACTCGTAGGTGCCGCAGCTGACGAAGACCTTCTCGCTCACCGCGATCGGATCGGCGCGAAAATCGTTCACGAACCGCACAATCGGATCGAAGAGCGGGCCGCGGTGGTTGCGCGCGCCGATGTCGGCGAAGGCGAACGAGCCGGATTGGAGGAGGAGGCGCCCGTAAAATCCGGGGTTCCGCCACGCGGCGGCGAGGGCGGCGACGGCGCCGAAGCTCGCGCCCATGAGGCAGCGTCCCTGCGGGCGCGCTTCGAGCGGGAGCGTCTTCTCGAGATGAGGGACGAGATCTTCCGTGAGGAAACGCGCGTGACGTTCGTCGTTCGCGTACTCGACGAGGCGATCGGGCGAGCTCGTCATGCAGACGACGATGTCGGGGATTTCCAGCCGGTGAATGAGGTTGTCGAGCACGACCTGGAGGCGCGCGTACTTCTGGTAGTCGTGTCCGTCGTGGACGACGAGGAGCGGGTAGCGCCGGCTCTTCCGGTAGCGCGCCGGCAAGTAGAGGCCGAACGTGCGGCGGCCGAGCGCCTTGCTGTCGAGCATCACCTCGTCGACGAGGCCGGTGCGGGCTTCGGGATCGCGCTCGATGTAGTCGGGCGTTTGGTAGCCCTCGCCGTGCGCGACCGAGTTGGCGCCGAACGGATCGCGCGCGCGGCTCGCGTTGAGGGGATCCTCCATCCACTCGCCCTTGCCGCCGCGGACGACCTCGAGCTTGTACTCGATGCGCGATTTGGCAGGCACGCCGAGGGTCAGGTGCCAGAGATCGACGCCGTCGACCTTCGCGAGCGTCTGCGACGACGGCAGGCCGTAGACCCAGTGCTTCAAGTGCACCGCGTCGGCGACGCCCTTGTACACGAAGGTGATCTGCGAGCCCTCGACGATGGGGAACGTGTTCGACGCCAGGAACGCGTCGACCGCGGCCGTCGTGTGCGGGCCTGCGAGGAACTTCTCGATCGCGCGCGCGCCGCTCACGGCCACCCCCGCTGGATGCTGCCGTCCGGGAGGAGCCGCTGCGTGACCGCGCCGGCGACGACCTTGCCGCGCTTGGCAACGAGGCGCGCGCCGTGATCGAGCGTCACGCACGCGAGCGGCTCGAAGCGCCGCGCGAAGTTGCCGACGTTGATCGGATCGTCCAAGCGCAAGCGAAGTCGCGGGCTCGGCAGCACCGCGACGCCCTTCACGACGCCGAGGCCGCGATCGAGCAGCTCCGCGCCCCCCTGCCCGTGCGGCGGGTTCTCGTGGAAAAGGACGACGAGCTCGCACAGCGTCATCGCCCCCGCCGACCACGCGACGATCGTGCGGTTGCCGATGAGCGTCATCAGATCGAAGAGCTTGAGGCGATTGAGGAGCACCGCGACGTGCCCGCCGGCGATGAGCACCGCGTCGGTCGGGGCGAGGAGTGCGGTGAGCTCCTTCTTCTGCCGCTCGATGCTCTCGCGCGCGGCGAGCGGCCACTTCTCGTCGAACGCGGAGCTGACGGTGGCGCACCGCGCGAGGTGGTCGCGATCGAGGCTGCGCACGGCGTCGATCGACGATCGACGCTCGTCGTCGAGCAGCAACGAGTCGACGTGGCGCACCGAGATGGCGTGCGCGGCGTCGCGGGCATGATCGAGGCGAACGCGGTAGAAGTCCTGCATGAGGCGCAGGCGCGTCTGGCGTTCCTTGTAGGCTGCACCGAATTCCTTGTCCTTCGCGAACAGGTCCTCGGCGCGCGAGTGGAGCGTCAGGTTCACCGTCGGCAGGCCGAGCTCGGGGACGAGGCCCGGATCGGTCTCGCGCTCTTGCCAGCCCGCGGTCACGACGGCCACCGGACCGCGCACCTTCAGCTCACGAAGCACGCCCCCCACGTGCGGCAAGACATACTGCGGTCCAGTGAGGACGACGGTCATCGTGGCAACTTACCTGGCATGCACTTTCACGGTCTGTCCGACGACATCCAGCATACGGCGTAGCTCGTCGTAGTTCTCGTGCTTCAAGCGGACCCAGGCGTTCGCCATGAAGCCGGCGGAGACGGGCTGGGTGGGCGTGCCCTCGGGGGGCGTGTGGAAATCGATGATGTTCGGGCCGAACGCCTTGCCGATCGTCTCGAGCCCATCGTAGCCGATGATGTGGCCGTCGCAGCTCGGCCGCAGCGCGATGATGCCGGCGGAGAGGCGCCGCGACGCGCGCTGGCTCGGGCGGCCGTGACAGACCGCCATCGCCCACTCGCGGTAGAGGTCCATGTCGTTGCCGACGTTGTAGAGATCCCACGCGCGCACGCCCGGCGGACGGCAGCCGATCTCCGAGAATTTGAGGCCTTTGGGGCCGAAGAACCACTCCATGTGGGTCGCCGAGGTCTCGATGCCGAGGAGCTCGATGACCTTCTTGCCGAGCGTCTTCACCTCGCCGTACGTCTCGCCGTCGATGCGGTTGGTGGAGACGAACTGCGGGGAGATCCAGCGCGTCCGCATCGCTTCGAGGACGTTCGGGAAGTAGTGGCACGCGAAGTCGTGGACGATCGTGCCGTTGATCGAGAGCGTGTCGTAGAAGCCCTCGTGCCCCTCGATGTACTCCTCGATTGCGATGCTGCGGCCGGGGTGGCCTACGCCGAGCGACTCGAGCGCGGGTCCGAGCTCGGCCATCGAGTCGGCGCGCGCGGCACCCGATGCGCCGGCGCCGTCGCGCGGCTTCAAGATGAGCGGGAAGCCGACCTGCTCGGCGAACTCCATCGCCTCCTTCGCGGTCGACACGCCGGTCGACTGCGCACACGGCACGCCGCCTTTGCGGAGCACCTCCTTCATCGCCGGCTTATCGCGGCATAGGTAGGCGGTCTTGACGCTGGTGCCGGGGATGCCCGCCGCCTCGCGCACCTTCGCCACCGGCATGATGTGCGCTTCGATGGTCGCTTCGAGCCGATCGACGTGCGCGCGTCCTTGAACCCAGCGCACCGCGTCGAGCATCTGGCTCTCGGAGGTGACGTTGGTGACCTCGTGGTAGTGCGTGAGCCACTTCTTGAGGTCGTCGTCGAGCGAGTCTTTCGAGCCCTCGCCGATGGCGGTGATCGTCACGCCGATTTCGGCGAGGCCCTTGATGAACAATTTCTGATTTGCCGGAAATCGCGGCTCGACGAACACGATGTGCATGATCAGCCTTTCCCCCCTCCCGCGACGAGGCGCGAATAGACGCGCTCGTACACCTTCGCCTGGGTGTCCCAGGAGAAGTCCTCGGCCATTCCATTTTGCATCAAGCGCCGCCACGCGGCTTTGTCATCGTAGAGCGTGAGCGCGGCTTCGATCGCCCATTTGACCGCGCGCGCGTCGTGGTTCGCGAACGAGATGCCGGTGCCCTTGCCGGTGTCGGGATCCCACAGCTTCACCGAGTCGGCGAGGCCTCCGGTGGCGTGGACGATCGGGACGGTGCCGTAGCGGAGGCTGTACATCTGGTTCAGGCCGCACGGCTCGTAGAGCGACGGCATGAGGAACATGTCGGCCCCCGCCTCGATGAGGTGCGCGAGCTCGTTCGAGAAGCCGCGGTAGAACGCGACCTGCTTCGGGAACGCGCGCTCCCATGCGCTGAACATGCGCTCGAGGCGCCGCTCGCCGCTGCCCAGCACAGTGAGCTGCACGCGGTGGCGCCGGAGGAGCGCGGGCATCACGCCCTCGAGGAGGCGGAAGCCCTTCTGCCCGACGAGGCGCGAGACGATGCCGATGACCGGCACGCCCTGCACATGCGGGAGGCCCATCTTCGTGAGGAGCGTCTCCTTGTCGTTCACCTTGCCGGACAGATCCTGCGCGCTGTAGCGGTGCGGGATGAGCGTGTCCTTCTCGGGGCTCCACTCGTCGTAGTCGACGCCGTTGAGGATGCCGATGACGCTGCCGCTCCGCGCGCGCAAGAATCCATCGAGACCGACGCCGTACTCGGGTGTCTGGATCTCGCGCGCGTACGTGGGGCTGACGGTGCTGACGCCGTCGGCGTACAGAATGCCGTGGAGGAGGAAATTGACGCGGCCGTCTTTGAGCTGGTCCTGGTGGAACAGGTTGGCGGAGTCGGCGAGACCCGCGTCGCCGATCGCCTGAGGGCCGACGGTGCCCTGGTAGCCGATGTTATGGATCGTGAGGAGCGTGCGCGTCTTGGCGAAGATGCGGTCCCAGCGGTAACGCGTGTCGATCGTGAGCGGGAGGAGCGCGGTCTGCCAGTCGTTGCAGTGCACGACGTCGGGAGAAAATCCCATGCGCTGGCAAATCTCGAGGGCGGCGCGCGAGAGGACGAGGAAGCGGATGTGCTCGTCGGGATCGCCGGTGTAGAGGCCGGGGCGGTGGTAGAGCGCCGGGCAGTCGACGAGGTAGACGGGCGCGGCGGCAGGCCGCTCGGCGACGAACACGCCGATCGTGTAGCGGTGCGGGCCGAGCTGGATCGGGACGTCGCGGAAGAGCGGCTCGACGTTCGCCCCCTTCGCGTCCACCGTCTTGTAGAGCGGCATGAACGTGCGCACGTCGTGACCGGCCTTGCGCAGGTAGGTCGGCAGCGCCGCGGCGACGTCACCGAGGCCGCCGGTCTTGGCGTAACGCGCGACCTCCGAGGTGACGAACAGGACGTTCACGGGAGCGCCATTATGGAGACATGTTACGGATTTTGAAAATCCGACCGCAGGACCCCCTACAAATCGCACCCATTTGGCGCCCGGGGCCCATCGAATCGCGCGACCACGCGCTAGAATGGGACACGCCGTATGCGCCGAAGAGCGAAAGAAGCGAGCCACAGTCGCGCGGCAGTCCTCCTCCCGCCGCTGGCCCTTCTTTTCTTCTCGTCGGCAGGCGCGTGCGGGCTCGATCTCGTGGGTACCGGCGACGGACCCGACGACGCGGGTCCCGGGGTGTCCACCGACGCTCCGGTCGACCGGACGACTCCTCTAGTAGACGCCGGGGGCGACGGGGCCTCTGACTTCGACGCCGACGATGGCGCCGTTGCCGCCGACGCACCGCTCAAAGACGTCGCCACCGACACGACGCCGTTCGACGCGTGCCCGGTCGGAGGCTGTCCGCCGGCGGCGACCTGCAGGCAGATCCTCGCGACGACGCCGCCGCCCGTCACGAGCGGGCTCTACACCGTAGACCCCGACGGCGTGGGGCCGAAGGCGCCCTTCCAAGTCTGGTGCGACATGACCATCGACGGCGGCGGCTGGACGCTGATCGGGCGAGAAATCAGCGGCGGAATGGGGACGTTCCGCTTCCTCGACGTCGACACCGGCAACACCAACGCGATCGCGACGGGCGGACAATCGGGGCTCATCGGGGTTCGCTTCCTCGGCCTCTACACGGACGTGTGGGTCGACTGGGCCACGTCGTACGTGCGCTTCACCCGTCCGGGCAGCTTCGATCTCTTCGCGAACGTCGTGAACACCGCAGTCCCTCTGCTTCAGACCTCGACGAACGACGCGCGTCTGTCGGGGTGGCTGAGCTCGGCGGGCGGCGGCAAGCTCTGCGTCGCGACCCACGACAACAACATCAAGCCCGGCGACACGAGCTGGGCGGTCGTGCCGCTCGACGACAACAACACGGGCTGCGGGTGCAATAGCGCGAGCTGGGTCGGGCGTGGCGCGTACTACGGCGGGACCCAGTCGGGACAGACTTCGTGCAACGGCAACGGCGGCGGATGGGCCGGCGTGAAGGACACCACCGAGCCCAAGGGCGGTCTCTCACAGACCGGCGACACCAAGCTGTGGATTCGATGACGCGTCTCGTAAGATTTCGATGATCGGCACATGATCGGCGTCTACGACTCGGGCTTCGGCGGGCTCACGGTCCTTCGTCAGCTGCGCGCTGCGCTGCCGGAGCGCGATTTCATCTACCTCGGCGACTCGGGGCGCGCGCCGTATGGCGGGCGCGACACGAGCACCCTGCTCGATTTCGCCGAGCAGTGCACCGAGCGTTTGTTCGAGGAGGGGTGCCGCCTCGTCGTCGTCGCATGCAACACGGTCTCGTGCGTCGCGCTTCGCCATCTGCAAGCGCGCTACGCCGGACCGGGCGACGCGCGGCGTGTGCTCGGCGTGACGATCCCGGCAGCAGAGGTCGCGGTCGCGGCGAGCGCGGGTCACATCGGCGTGATCGGAACCGCGCGCACGGTCGCGTCGGGGACGTTCGAGACGGAGATCCGGAAGCTGGGAACGCACAAGGTCACGCAGCGCGCCGCGCCCTTGCTCGCGCCACTCGTCGAAGAGGGCTGGGAGGACACCGACATCGCACGGCAAGCGGTCGCGCGTTACATGGAGGGGCTCGAGGACGTCGACACACTGCTCCTCGGGTGCACGCATTACCCGCTCCTCGCTGCGGCCTTCGAGCGAGCGACGCGCGCAAAGGTCCTCGACCCGGCGCCCTACCTCGCCGCGCGCCTCCGCGAGTGGCTCGTCCGGCATCCGCACTATGACACGCCTGGCGATGGTGCCCTTCGCGTCCTGTGCAGCGGCGATCCCGCGGTCTTCGCGGCGCACGGGCGTCGCTTCCTCGGCGCGGACCTCCCGGCGGTCGGGCATGTCGCCGAAGAGGGCGGGCGGCTCCGTCATCGCGATCGCGTCGAGGTCGTCGTCGGCCAGGTCCTTCGCTGAATCGCTGTCGCGTGTGGGGGCGATTCAGCGCCCGAGGACGACGTTGCCGTTGAAGTCACCGTAGACGATCACCGTGCCCGGCGAGCTGACGACCCCTGCGGCGGGGCGCCGCTGACCACAGGTGCCGAGATCGCAGGCGCGTTGCGCGAGGCGGCGCGCGTTGTCGGGGCTCCGCGTGACGCCGTCGCCGCGCGCGAACATGTCGGCGAGGCGCGCGCAGGACTCGCCGGTGGCGTCCTTGAAGCATTCGCGCCAGCACGCTTGCGCGCGACCCCCCTCGCACGTGTCGCCTCCGGCGCCGAGCGCGTACGACGACTCGAGGCTCGGCGCGACGCCAGGCGAGCCTGCCGAGGACGGTGGAGCGATCCACGCGTTCTCGGCGTACGTCACATTTTGGACGTACGAGTACCGCGCCTCGGGGTGGTACTCGGGATGGACCTCGTGTGTGCACGCCGACGCGAAGAGGACGCACGCGCACGCGCTCGCGCTCGCGCCGTACGAGACGCCGACGCTGCGTCGCATGTCGCGCACCTCACTCGGGGTTGAAGAAACCGGGCGGCGGCGGCGGCATCGGCGGTGGCGCCATCGGCGGACCGCCGCCAGGACTGCCCGGCACGACGTACACCGGTCGCGCGCCTTGGCTGGCGCCGCCGTTGACGACCACGGGGTACGAGATGTCCTGCGAGACGTTGTTCACCGACACGGGGTGATACTCGGGGTGATAGCTGCTGGTGCACGCCGCGAGGGCGAGCGCGACGGCGATGACGCCGACGCCGACGAGCGGGGATCTGCGAAGCACGGGGGGCCTCCTTCTTCGTTCTCGATTGCAAAGTGCAACCGTCGCGCCACTGCCATTTTCCCAGCGATCGGCGACTCGAAGCCCTCACGTGCTCCTCTGACGTCCCGGCACGGGGCAATTCACATGCGCGCGCGCCCCGCACCACCCTCCGTCACTTCGCCGCAAACACCTGACCGGCATGCGAATGGCCAGGGCACGCCGATTGCGATGGCCCATGCATGACCCTCGCGTCTTCGCCGACGTCGTGCGCGCTGATCTGCGCGCTGGTGCTCTCACCCGGCATCGCGCGCGCCGACGACGCCGCGGCGGCCAAGAGCGGACCTCTCTCGGCGACCGAGACCGCGGCGAATGAGGCTGCCGAGAAGGAGGCGAAAGCGCGATTCCGCGCGGAGCTCAAGCGGGAGATCGCGGCGTTTGGAATGCTCGCCCTCCTGTCGTCCAGCCGCGATGGCGCGGCGAAGGTGAAACCGAGCCCGTGGAGCCGTGACCCTCCGGCCGGCGCAGTGCCGTGGGCCTCATCCATCGTCGATGGGCCGATCGAAGTGCGCGATCACGACGACGAGGACGACGGACCGGCCGCGCCGCTCGCCACCGTCTCGACGATCGGAAAAGGAGACGCGGCGTTCGATCTGGACGCGTTCGACGGCCATCCGCGAACGAGTCGCGCGCACGTCATGGCGCGCCTGCCCGGCGCGAGGTCGATCGGCCGCGTGCCCGGTGAGACGATCAAGCGCGTCGTCACCGCCCACTACGGGGGCTTCCGCGTCTGCTACGAGGCGGGGCTTCGCCGTCGCCCGAGGCTCGCGGGCCGCGTCGCCGTCAAGTTCGTGATCGACGGGACTGGCACGGTGACGCGCGCGTCTGACGCAGGATCCGATCTCGGAGACGCCGACGTGGTCGCGTGCGTCGTCCGTGGATTCATGAACCTCTCGTTCTCCGCGTCGGGCGACAAGATGGTGTGGGTCGTCTATCCGCTCGTCTTTTCGCCGGCAGAGTGATGAACTCGTTGGATGCGCGGCGCGGGGTGGCTCGTAGGGTCCTTTCTCTTCCTCTCTTCGGCGGGCGCGGTGGCGGCGCCGACGTCGGCCGAGGGCGAAGCGCGTGAACGCGACGATCTGACGCGTCAGCTCGCGCAGGACTACGCGGCGCTCTCCACCAGCGACTGCGCGGTGGCGTGCCGCGCGCTCGGATCCATGCAGCGCGCCGCCGATCGCATTTGCGTGCTCTCCCCCGGTCCCGCGTGCGACGACGCGCGCGGCAAGGTCGACGACGCGCGACGCCGTGTGCGCGAGGCGTGCCCCATGTGCGCCGCGGAGCGGCCTCGCCTCGAGTCGCCGGCGCCGCTGCCCGCTCCGGTGGTCCAGGCGTCTGCGGCTCCACCCGCCGAGCGTGCACGCGGCGGATGTGCGGGCTGCGCAACCACCGATGCCGACGCCGGCTCCCTCCGAGGCGCAGGCGCCCTCCTCCTCTTGTTGCTCGTGTCACGCCGGCGGTCCCGTCGGGCGATCGTGCGCGATCGCTAGCGCACGCGATTCACTTCGAGCGCACTGAACGACCCTCGCGGCACCGAAACGCAGGAAATCGTCGCGCGGCACCGGCCTTGCTCTAGCGAGCCGTTTGCACGACTCGCAGGCACGACGCCGGCGAGGGTCGAGGAGATTCATGACACGAAGTCACGCGCGGCGGCCGACCTGGCGACACCTCTGGCTGGCCTCCGTCACCGCGGCCTGCGCGGGCGGGTTCGCCGTCGCGACCGACGCCAGCGCAGCACCCGGCGATCTGCGCGTCCTCGACGCGAAGACGGGCCTGCCGCAAACGTGGGACTCGCGCGTGGGCAGGAGCCCTCCGCCGGGCGGGCGTGGGCCGAAAGTTCGCGCGCCCGGCGCCATCGTCGATTCGTGCCAGAACTACGAAAAGACGGCGTGTGCCGATCCGACCTTCGCCACGCGCTGCCCGAACGCGGCGCCGGCGTGCAAATCGTGGAAGGAGCTCGACGCGTGCGCGGCGAGCCCGCCGACCGGGAGCAACTGCGGCCAGGCGTTCTACCAAGCCCACAAAGCGGAGCTCGAGGCGGTGCCCAAGGCGCGCCGCGTCGTCCCGTCACGCCGCTCGCTCGGCACCGACTCGAAGCAGACCGGCTTCGTCAAATACGATCCGGCCAAGGTCAAGGTCGGCGGGATGGACCACGCCTTCGCGACGCGCCTCGCCCATCCCGCGGCGCGCCTCGCGGTGGCCTCGGCGATCGGCGGACGTCCGCCAAAGCTGACCCACATGCAGGCCGCGCTGAAGAAGCTCCCGCGCATCACGCAGCTCTCCGCGAGCGGCGACGTCGGCGGTCTCATCGACAGCTGCGACGAGTACGCTGCGCGCAAGTACCTCTCGCTCACGCAGTTCGACGACGACGTCAGCGCCAACCAGCGCGATCCACGCAAGACCTACGATCTCGTCTTCTCGCCGAAGTGGGCGTCGATCGTCGCGAAGGCGGAGGTCAGGGACTCCGAGGGCCAGGTCTCCACGACCGCGTCGACCGCCGCCGAGGACGTGTTGGGCAACATCGTCGTCACGCCGGCCGCGCCGCTGCCGTTCACGCCGATCAAGGAGCCGCGCAACGCGTTCCTCCAGGCCGCCGCCGGCTTCTCGCGGACGTTCTACGATTGGGATCCGTACGCCAAATCGCAGATCGGAAAGGCGCTCCGCTTCCCCTCGCTCGGCCTCCCCGACGTCCTCAATTATCCGCCGATCATCACGGCGTTCGACGACTACCAGAAGAAGAGCGAAATCTTCTTCAACCAGGAGCTCTTCACGCGCCGGCCGTTCACGGCGAAGGACAGCCCCACGATCAACGAGACGTTCGCCTGGCACCAGCAAAGGAACGGCGCGCTCTGGGAGACGGACGCGGAGGATCGCCCGGGCCACTACACCGACGAGGAGCTCCGGATCCGGTACGACCGCCAACAGGATCTGCAGACCCTGCTCGCGCGGCGGAACGAGATCACGACCTTCATCCGCAACGTCGGCACCACCTGCCGCAAGCAGACCGAGCCCTTGCCCCTTCCACCGCCGAACACCTCGGCGCAGCAGAACATCTACACCAAGCTCATCACGTACTCTGCGCTCCTGACCGGCGACGCGACGCTGCCTTACACCAAGAAGTGGTACGACGAGGTCGATCCCATCCTCGTCCAGGCGGGCATCAGCCGCGGGTGGGAGATGAGCGATCCCATCACCAAGGCGAAGACGATCTTCACCGGGCCCTCGCTGCCGAACACCGGGTGGGCCGTGCAGTACAGCCCGAACGGCGAGTACGGCCCGTTCGTGTTCTATGGTCTATCGTGCCACTCGCAGATCGGGTGCCCGGTGAGGCCGTTGCCGGTCACCGCGGGCGAGATGCAGGTGCGGGCGGCGCACGTGAAGTCGGATCTCGACGCGGCGACGCAGTACAAGGCCGATCTGCCCAAAATCAACGCCGATCGGCACGCGGCATTCGTTCGGTCCGCGCACGACGCCGAGGTGCAGTGCGTTCAGTTCGGCATCGCGAAGCTCTTTCAAGGGACCGGAGTCCCCGCCGATCCGAACGCGATCCAGTTCATGCCGCCGGCGCTGTCGGCGGGCGAGGCGCAGACCGTCGCGACGGCGCTGAAGACGCACATCCTCCCGAAGCTCGAGGCGATCGACGCGCTCGTCTACGAGCAGCTCGGCGCCGGCGCAGAGCTCGGGTGCTTCGGCGCGAGCCAGAACGGCTGCGACTGGTCGCCGAGCCGCCTCATCGACTTCAGCCACGCCTACCGGAAGGAGATCAACAGGGCGCGCGAGGCCGACGCCCAGCGCTGCGAGCGGTACACCACGCACGCCAAGGGCGCCTTCACGTACAAGAACAAGCTGAACGATCTCATCAAGAGCACCGGCCACAACTGGAACACTTCGCGCAAGAGCGTGAAGGCGTTCGAGGCGCTCCTGCTCGAGGCGGAGAAAGAGATCATCAAGCAGATGCAGGACGAGGTCTCGTCGATCATCGCCATGCAGGCGTACGACGAGGACGGCAAGACGCCGGCGCTCGGGCAGATCACGTCGACCGACGGGAGCTTCGGCAGCGATCTCTTCGGCGCGGAGTACGGCGCGGGCGGCGGCTTCCGCTTCGGCAACCTCTCGACCGACAAGAACGCGGGCTACTCGAACAAGCCGGATGGGAACTCCGACAACTTCACGTACTGGGCCGGCAACTACGCGACTGCGGCCGTGAAGATCCTGGGGACCACCAACGAGGTCTTCAACGCGCGCATGGACATCGCGCTCACCGACGGTCACCTGCTCGACTTGCAGCAAGGGGCAACGCCGACCGACAAGAAGTACCTGACCGGCCAGGTGTCGGGCGGACGCGACTACGTGAACGAGAAAAACGGCATCAAGGACACGTTCCAGGCCGAGCACGCCAAGGCGCAAGGCGGCGAAAAGGCCCGCATCGTCCAGGGCCACTTGCACTTCCGCGTCGTCGGTGACGATCTCTTCGAGCCGGTGAACAAGGCGGTGATGCCGACTGTGTACGCGTCGACCGAGCCGCTCTACAAATTCGAGCCGGCCTCGTACGACAAGACGCTCTTCGACGACTCGACGACGGTGGTGATCGTGATCGTGCCGGTGACGATACGCGGGTGGGCGACGTTCCACGCCGGCGTCAACTACGTCATCTCGGCGTCGCTCGACCGGCCCAACGTGGACTCGCTCAGCCTGCACACGGCGAAGCCCGCCGATCGGACGCCGTTCCAACTGAGCAACATCATCGAGCCGTACGCGCAGATCGACGGCAACGTGTCGGTGGCGATCGGAGTGCCGGGCCTCGAGGTCGGTGTGAAGGGGAGCCTCACGCTCATTCGCATGGGGCTTCCGTACCACTCGAACGCGTCGGTGCAGTTCTTCGACGGCGGCGGCAACGCCAAGAAGAGCGCGGGCAACCGCTTCGAGGCGAACCAGGGGCTCGACTTCACGCTCTCATCGCTCTCCGGCACCGTGTCGGGCTTCGTCGAGATCCTCCTCTGGTCGGCGGAGGCGGAGCTGTTCCACTGGGACGGCATCACGAGCACCACGCCGATTTTCGCGATTCAGGAGGTCGACGCGAGCGTCGCTCAGTCTGCCCAGGCCGTCCGCGATCTCGTGTCCTCCGGATGGAAGCTCGATCAATGAGAGGCCCTATGACGATCACGCGCGTGGCATCGCTCCTCTTCTTCCTCTCCGCAGCGACCGCCTCGTTCTTCGCCCACGCAGAGAACAAGCCAGGGCCGGCGCCTGTCCCCACCGGCAACCCCGGCGCCAACCCCGGGATCATCGGGAGCGTCGGCGACTACGACTTCTCTGGAAAGGCTGCGCTGTCGAACGCGGCGCTCATGAAGGAGATCGACGACACGCTGATCCGCGGCGCGTCCTGTCGATCAATGGCGGCGATCGGGTACGGGAACGGATACCAATGCCCGGCGGCCGGCGTCCCTGCGTGCATGAAGATGCTGACCGCCGGCAAAGTCGACGCGTGCGCGGCGACGAACGCCCGTGACTACCCGACCGGGTGCGGCGCGAAGGAGGCGACCTCCCCCGAGCAGCGCGCTGCCAGCACGTGCTCGGACCTGTCGGCGGATCTCTGGAAGTCGCTCGCGATCAAGATCCCTTACGCGCAAGCGAAGAAGCGGCTCGAGGCGTTCGGGTGCAAAGCCGAGGCGGGGACGACGATGTTCTGCCCCAGCCACCTCCGCGAGTGGCTGTGCCAGCCGTTCGAGCGCGGCGGCGTCGTGACCTGCCGTCCTCCCAAGATCGTCAAGCAGTGCTCGGGCGAGATCCAGCAGTGCACGGCCGTCGAGACCTGAGACGCCGATGAACGCGGTGCGGTGGCTCCTCGGCGGCGCGGCGGCGTTCCTCGTCGTCTTCTACGGACTTCGCGTGCGCAGCGCGCCGGAGGGAGTGGCGACGTCCACGGCCGCGCACATCCCCGAGGCATCGTTGGCCGGAGGGACGCGCCACGGAGCGCTCTTCCGCGCGGCGCCCAAGCAAGGAGAGGTGCTGACCTACCGGTTCACGTGGAGCCATTCCGCCGAGAACCACCTCTTCGGCGCCGCGAATACGCCGGATCTCCTCGGCGGCGGCGCGCTCGGGCTCGGCGGGGCGTTGCGGTTCGCGGCCCTGGTGCCGAGGGACGGGCTCGGCGTCCTCGCGCTGTCGATCGACGATCTGCGGCCGCTCGCGAAGGACGCGAAGTCGACGCAGATGAGCGCGGTGCTCGCGAAGCAGCTCGCGGGTCGTACGGCGTACCTCGTCGTCCACCCGGACGGCGCGCTTCAATCGATCCGCTTCCCCGACGACGCGCCGCCGGGCTTCCAGAATTTCGTGCAGCGCATCGTCGGCGTCATGCTCCACGCGCGCGCGGACGCGGCGACAGGGCATGACATGGTCGTGACCGAGACGACGCCGTTCGGCACCGCGAGCACCAAGTACGAGCTGCGGCCGGACGGGCAGATCTACCGTGCGCGCGTCGCGTACACGCAGGTCGTCGGGCTGCCGCCGGGGACCGATCTCGCGAACTTCGGCCAAGAGCTCGACTCGGGCGCGCTCTTCGCGTTTCGCTCCGACGGTGTCCTCTCGCAGCTGACCGACACCGAGACGCTGCGTCTCACGAAGGGCGACGACGGGAGCGCGGCCCTCGAGACCACCCATGGCTTTGCGCTGCACCTTCAGGAAGGTCGGAGCAGCGAAGGAGAAGTACCGCCGGCGCGTCTCGCGACGTTCGCGGCGCACGCGCCGTGGGAGCAGACGATCGACGACGCCGAGGAGCGACGCGCCGTCGAGGATCGGATCGAGGGGCTGACCGCCGCGGGCCTCGTCGCGCACGTGCGAGCGGTGGCGGTGCTCGGTCCGACGGCGCCCGATCAGCTGAAGTTCTTCAATCGGGCGACGGGCCTCCTCAAGCTGCACCCGGAGATCGGCGCGCAGCTCGTGGAGACGCTCCACGAGCCGAAGATGACGTACGAAGGGCGAGCGTTCACGCTCGACATCCTCGCGAGCGCAGGGAACGACGTCGTGCAGGAGGCGCTCGTGCGAGGCCTCCGCGATCCGCGGACGCGCGCGCTGCCGGAGTACGTCTCGCTCTATCAACGCGTGTCGCTCGTCCGCAGCCCGAGCGACGCGACAGTGGCGTTCGCACAGGACACGTTCGAACGCCTTCACGCCGACCCTCCGAAGGATCAGGCGAGCGAAGATCTGCGCACGGCGAGCGTGTTCGCGCTCGGCAGCGTCGCGGGGCACATGATGCAGACGCGGCGGCTCGACGGCGCAGAGCGACTTTGTCGGCGTTTGGTCGAGAAAATGGACGAGAGCAGCCAGAGCAACGAGCGCAAACGCTCTCCCAAGATCGCGTACATCACGGCGCTCGGCAACGCAGGCGTGCCGGCGCAGGAAGCGCTCCTCTTGCGACTCTCGGACGACGACGCTCGTGAGACACGGACCGCGGCGTTGAACGCGCTCCGCAAATACGACACGCCGGCGTCGCGGGCGCGCGTCGTCGCGGTCCTCACCTCGCCGGTCGGTCGCGTGCACAACGTGGACCAAGAGACGCAGGCCGAGGCCCTTCGCGCGTTCGAGCTCATGTCGCCTGACCGGACGGACATCCAGGCGATCGCCGCGGCGATCGTTCACGACACGCTGCACCGCGATCTCTACGGCGACACGATTCGCCTGTTCCGCAAGGGCAAGGCGCCCCTCGCCGACGTGAGCGCCGCGCTGGACCTCATGTTCGAACGGAGCGCGCAGCTCGACAACGATCTCCAGACACGCATCGACACGTTGCGCGCAGAGCTCGCGGGGCTAGCCGGACATGCGGCCTTGTGACAGAGGCGGCGGGCGGGTAAGACGCGCGGATGACCCACGAAGCGCGATTCGCCGCACTGAAGCTCACGCTGCCGCCGACGCCGGCGCCGATGGCCACCTACGCGACCGCGGTGGTTCATGAGCGGACGCTCTACACGTCGGGGCACGGGCCGCTCCGCGTGGACGGGTCGTACGTTACCGGCCGGCTCGGGGCCGATCTCGACGTGGCCGCCGGCAAGGAGGCCGCGCGATTGACGGCGCTCGCTGTCCTCGCCACCGTGCGCGCGCAGCTCGGCTCGCTCGACCGCGTCGCGCGCGTGGTGAAGGTCCTCGGCATGGTCAACGCGACGCCGGAGTTCACGGACCACCCGCAGGTGATCAACGGCTTCTCCGATCTCATGGTGCAGGTCTTCGGGGACGCCGGCCTCGCGGCGCGCAGCGCGGTCGGCACCGTCGGTCTGCCCGCCGGGATCGCCGTCGAGGTGGAAGCGATCTTCGCGCTGACCGAGCGCGCGCCGTGAGCGAGCTCGTCGGTCTCGCCGACATCGAGCGCGCGCGCGCGCGGATCGGCGATCGCGTCCACCGCACGCCGATGCTCTCGGCGACGGCGCTCGGCGACATGGTGGGCGTGCGCCTGTCGTTGAAGGCGGAGCTGTTCCAGAAGACCGGATCGTTCAAAGTGCGCGGCGTCTTCAATCGTGTGCTCTCGCTCTCGCCGGAGGAGCGCGCGCGCGGCTTCGTCTCGTGCTCGGCTGGGAATCACGCGGCGGCGCTCGCCTTCGCGGCGCGGGCCAGCGGAACGCACGCCGTCATCGTGATGCCGGAGGGAGCGGTGCCGACCAAGATCGCGGCGACCCGAGGCTACGGCGGAGAAGTGGTCCTCACCGGCGCGAGCGTCCTCGAGGCGGCGCGCGAGATCGAACGCGCGCGGAAGATGACGTTCGTTCACCCCTTCGACGATCTCGAGGTCATCGCCGGACACGGGACCCTGGGCCTCGAGATCGTCGAGGACGTCCCCGACGTCGACGTGGTGATCGTCCCCGTCGGCGGCGGCGGCCTCATCAGCGGCGTCGCCGCGGCGATCAAAGCACTACGCCCACAGGCCAAGGTGATCGGCGTCGAGCCGTTCGCCGCCGACGTCATGACGCAGAGCCTCGCCAAGGGAGAGCCGCTCCACATCGCGTACCCCAAGACGATCGCCGACGGCCTCGCCGCCCCGTTCGCCGGCGCACACAACCTCCGGCACGTGAAGGCGTTCGTCGACGAGATGGTCCGCGTGAGCGAGGACGACATCGCGCAGGCGCTCCGGCTCGTGATGGAGCGCGCGAAGCTCGCCGCGGAGCCCAGCGGCGCGGCGGCTTACGCGGCGCTGCTCGTGAAGGCGGTCCACGTCCAAGGCGGCGCGCGCGTCGTGTGCGTGGTCAGCGGAGGAAACGCCGATCCGGCTGTTTTGAAGCGCATTTTGTGATCGACGGCTGCCCCGATCACGGCTGCCCGGTGCAGTCGCGCGCCGGCAAGACGAGCGGCGGGAGCGGCGCCTGGGTGAAGTCGAAGGCCCCGAGGAGGCTGCCCACGGTGTCGTCGTGGATGCGCGCGTCACGCGGGTGCATCCTCGGCAGGTGCCAGAGATCCTCCACCAGCCGAACGATCGACGTCTGCTCGGTGACCGTCTTCAGCACGTAGCCGGGCTTGGCATACGGCGACATCACGATCAGCGGGAGGCGGAACCCCGGTGTCATGTAGTCCCCGTTGGCGCACTTCGCGGCGGGCGGCTTCACCGAGTCGTAGAACCCACCCCAGTCGTCCCACGAGAGGAGCACCGCGGTCTCGTTCCAGTGCGGACCGCTCATGATCTCGTTCAAGATCGACACCGAGTCGTTCTCTCCCGGACAAATGTGGAGCGTCGTCGTCCCGATCGCCGGCGGATGCTCGCTCACGGCACCTTGCACGTGGAGGACCATCAGGTTGGGCTGGGTCGCTCCCTTGATGTCGGCGTTGAACTGCGTCCGCGTTCGAAAATTCGCCGCGACGTTCGGCAGCGCGCTCACCGACTTGATGCTCTTCAGCGTCGGCACGCCGTACTCGGCCCAGGTGAAGCCGGTCGGCAGCTCCTCGACGATCGACGGCGCGGTCCAGCACGGAGGAGCCTGGCTGATCGTGCACGTCGTCGGATCGAAGACCGACACCGTGCAGGTCCCGCCGCACGAGCACGTGGGGTTGTCGAGCGAGACGTTGAAGCCCGCAGTGACCGCGAAGTGCCCGGGGAAGCTCGGCCCGAACGTCGACGAGAAGAAGTGATCGGCGAGCACGAAGTGACGGGCGTACTGCCAGTAGTTCGGCAGTTGGGCCTCGGAGTAGCGGATGAAGGACATCTCGTCGGGCGGGTTCCCAAAGTTGCCACCGGCGACCAGATCGAAGCCATCCATCGCGCCGCCGCGAAACGCCGTCATCGCGGACGTGTGCGAGTGCGAGATGTCGTGCACGAGACCGCTCGCGGGAGCCAGAGGGCGCGTGATGACCTTGCCGTTCGACATCTTCGCGGTGAGGCTGCTGTCCGCGCCCGGAAAGCCGGCGAAGTAGTTGTCGAACGTGTGGTTCTCTTTGACGATCACCACGATGTATTTGATGGGCATGTCAGTGCCGCGCGCGTCCGGTCCGGCGTCGCCTCCCGACGGGGCGTCGGTCGATGCCTCGGCGCTCGAGGCCGCGTCGCCAAGGTCCGCGTCGGCGAGACTCCCGTCGATCTCCTCTCCCGCGTCCACACCACCGCCCGCGGTCTCTTGCGCCGTCCCCGAGCACGCAGCGGACACGGCGAGCATCGACAGCAGCGCCGCCGTGCGAAGGCGCGCGCCGTCAAGGTGGTGGATCGCGAAAGCGTGTCGTGCCATTTCGAGGGTCTCCCAAGCGCAACGTCCGACTCCGACCAAGCAAGGGTCGGACCTGTGCGACAGGGTGCACGATCATGGGGAAAAATGGCTCGTTTTCGCGACGTTCGGCGGAGCCGCTCGCGAGTCGCCGCGGCCGGCTCCGCGAACGCGGACGGTGATCGATTCGATCACTCGTCGACCGATCGATGTCAGTACGGCGTCCCGTCGGGCTTGCAGAGCGTGATGGGCATCAGCGTCCGCGACACGAGATCGGTCACGCTCGGCGCGGCGGCCTCGGTGGTGCCCATCGAGAACGCCTTGATGCACTGTTCCTGGAGATCGCCCCAACGACTCGCGTCGGGGGTCGTCGACATCACGTGCGAGATGGCCGGCCCCGAGACGAGCTTCGAGGTGCCCGAGCAGAGGTACGCGGCGACTTTGCGGAGGCACTGCTTCTCGAGATCTTTCTGCGTCGCGAGGCGCGCCGGATCGCTGCTGTTCGCGAACCAACTGTCGGCGATGGTCTGCGCGTAGGCCTCGAGGTCTGCGCTGCTCGTGCACAACGTTGCGGGGACAGGGCTCGTGGCGTTCGGTCCCGCGAGCGCAGGCCCCACCGCGCAAAGGGCTCCGACGCCCGGTCCCGGCGGGGGCGTGTGCGGCGGGGGCGTCGGAGGATCGGACGGCCCCTTCGGATCGGCGAGGCACGAGGAGACCGTGTCGCCTGCGAGCGGGGAGCCCGGCGGCGGGAACGACGCGAACACGTTGGTGTGGTTCGGGACGTGCGAATATACCGACGGCCCGGCGTGCGCGCCGTCGAACGCGGTCTCGCCCACGTCCGTGTACTCGCCGACGCGCAGGCGCTTGACCTCGTCGGTCGCGAGGATCGTGTTGTCGCCGAGCGTGACATCCGGCGAGGTGTAGATCGGAACGTCCCAGCCGAGGTGAATGTGGATGGTCCCAAGCAAGAGGTCGAGATCGAAATCGAGCGTCATCGAGAGGACGAGCTTGATCGGCTCCCACGTGGCGTGAAAATTCGACTGCGGCACGACGACGAGGTTCGTCTGAGGGATGAACGCGCCGCTCGCGACGGGCTTCGTATTGTTGCCGTCGACGAGGCTCAGCTGCTCGCGCAATGTGACGTTCTGAGTCTGCGTGACGTTCAGCTTCGAGTGCGCGTTGAGCCCCACGGCGACCGGCCCGAACTTGATGCCGAGCGTCGCGTCGAGGTGGAGGTCTTCCTGTACCTGGTCGTAGATCGTCACCGAGCGATCGTCGTCCTGCTTCCAGCGCGTGAGGGGCGCGAAGCCGGTGGCCGCCGTGTTGATGAGGCTCCTCCCGCCGATGACGACGAACGGACCGTTGAGGGCGAGCGGACCGTCCGCCGCGAGGGACGGCGTGCCGATCTCGTCGAACGTCGTCCCTCGCGGCGCGAGGCCGTCGTAGCCGGGAACTCGCACGCGCCCCGCCGCGGCGGGCGAGCCGTCGTCCACCTGTCCGCCGTTCACGTAGATGTCGCCGCCCATCGTCAGGTTGAAGTACGGCGGCACCATAAAGACGGGGATCTTGTCGACGCTCACGTGCCCGGCGACCTTCTCGCCCGAGAAGACGTCGACGTGCTCGAGGTTTCGGTACGCCTTTCGGTTCGTGCGGTAGCTGATGGGCCGGCAAAACTCGCCAAACGGTGACGAGACGCACACGCGATCGTGGACGATGCCCGGGTCTTCGGCGGAGAGGATCTCGCGATCTCCCGAGACCCACGCCATGCGGTGGCTCAGCTGATCGAAGTTCGGCATCGCGAAGCCGGAGATCGGGTTGGGCCAGCCCGCGAGGGTGATCGGCATCACGAAGGCCTCCGACTCGCGGTCGCTCGTGAATTTTTGCGGTGGCATGATCTTCACGCTCGCGCCGGTCTTGCCGAGCGTCCAGAAGGCGAAGTCCTTGTAGGAGCCGTCCTCGAGCGTGTACGCGTCGTCGGTGTACGACTGCTGCGCGGAGGCGGCCTGGCGCATCGCGCAGTAGGTCTTCGCCGCGCGCGACCGCAGCTCGCCGAACGCGCGCGGGGTCCGGTAGGCTTCCAGCCGATCGAGGCCGTCGGTGCCGGTGCGGTACGCGGCGATGAGGTGGCGGCCCTGCACCTTGGGGAAGGCGCGCGCCCATCGCGACGTCTCGGTATCGTCCTTTTTGATGACGCAGCCGACGTTGAGCACGTCGCAGATTCGGTTGAGATCCGTCACTACGTCGTTGAGCTCGGCGTCCACGTTGTTGAACGACGAGCCGCCCGCGAAGATGGCATCGCCCGCAGCGGCCGCGGCCGCGTACGTCGCCTTGAGACCGCCTGCGCCGGGGGCCCACGGCGTGATCGACCCTGTGTATTCTGCAAACGTCCCGCTCGCCAGCGTGGTCGTCGCCTGGGACGCCGGATCGAAGTCAGGAGTCGTCCCGCACCCGCGGCACTTCGTGTCGTCCGTGGTCGCGCCGAGATCATCCCAATTCTGCGCGAACGCCGCGGTGAAGGGGGTACCGACGATGCCGCCGGGAAACACCGTGTCGAGCTCCGACGACGTTTCGCCCGGCGGCGACGTGTCACTGGTGGTCGCGGTGCAGGCGAGGCACACGAGAGGGAGGAGGGCGAGGTGCGGGAGGACGCGTTTCATGGCCACCGCCAGAGCACGCGGCGCGCCAGGCGGTATTTACCGGTCGATTGCGCAGGTGTCACGCGCCGAGGGCCTGGTGTCGCGCTTCGCGGACGGGGGTGTCACAGCCTCGATTCGACGAGGAGCACCTCGACGACGGCGCGCTGCCCGGGGAACGCGCTCGTTCGCCACGCGTCGGCGGCGGCGAGGCCCTCGGCGACGACGGCGCGCGCTCCCGCCGCGTCCCCCTGCGCGCGCAACACCCGTGCGACGCCGATGCGCGCGCGGGCGGCGGTCGCAGCGAGCTCGACGACGTCCGGATCTTTCGCGGTGAGCGGCGTCGCCAGCGCGAGCGCATCGTCGAAGTGGCGCCGCGCCTCGGCGAAATCCTTCCGAGCGAGCGCGAGATCTCCGCCGAGCGCGCGCGTCCTCGCCACGGCGGCCGCGAGGTAGATGTCACGCGGCCGCGCGCGCATGCCTTTCTCACCCATGTCGCGCGCCACCTCGTAGGTGCTCTGCGCGAGCGCCACGTTGCCCACCGCGAGATCGACCATCGCCGCGCGCTCCCGGCACGCGACCTGATCGCGGCCCACCTGGAGGTCTCCCTGGCCCTCCTTGCTCGCGCGCTCCGTGAAGGCGATGCACGCGTCGTAGGACGCCCGCGCGAGGGCCCACTCCTTGCGCGCGGCGTGGGCGGAGGCGATCTCGGTGTGGAGCCAGATCACGTCCTTCTCGAGCGAGTGCACGCTCTTCTCGCGAATGAGGCGCAGCATCTCGTCGCGCGCGGGGATGCACACGCGCAGCGCCTCGTCGGGTCGACCGATGGCGGTCTGCGTGCGGCACACGTGGTACGCCGCGTTCAGGGCGTCGCGCTGCCAGTCGGTGTTCTCGGGATCGCGGCGCGTCAGCTCGGCGCGGGAGGCGCGCGCGCGCAGGCCCATGCGGGCGGCGGTCTCGACGTTTCCGCGATGGCCCTCGAGGGAAGACAGGAACCCCTCCGCCCACGCGCGCACGCTGAGCGCGTCGCTGTTCGCAGGATCTTTCGTCGTGAGCGCTTCGGAAATCGCGAGCGCCTCGGCAGCAGAGACGCGCGCGTCCGCGCTATGGCCGGTCTCGAACTGCGTCGACTGCCGATCGATGAGCGCCCACGCGAGGCGCGCACGCCAGGCGTCGGTCGGATCACGGGCGACGAGCGCGCGCACGGCCTCGACCTCCTTCGCGTAGGCCGCGTCCGCCGCGTCGAGATCGGCGAGCTCGTAGTTCGCGTACCCGAGGCCCGCCTGCATCTTCGCGGCGAGCACGTGCGCGTTCGGAAGCTCGGGGTGCGCTGCGACCAGACTGGACGCCTCGCGCGCACCGTCCCCGTAGTGGCGCAGCGCCTCATCGAGCTCGCCGCGGCCGTGGAGCACCGTGCCGATGCGCAAGAAGTCCAAGACGCGCGTCGACCGCGCGTCGACGTTGGTCGGGTCCTTCGCGAGCGCGCGCTCGGTCATGGTCAGGCTCGCCAGAAAGAGCGACAAGGCTTGCTCGTCGTCCAGCTTCCGAGCCTCCACGTCCCCGAGGGTCTGGAGCGCGGCGGCGCGGCGCGCGAGCGCAGTGGCGTCGACGTCCTCCGCGCCGGATGCCACCTTGTCGTAGTACCCCTCGACCTCGCGCCCGACGCCGGCGAGGAGCTGGAGCTTCCCCAGCGGTTCGAGACGCTCCTTCAGCGTGCCGATGACGAACTCGACGATGCGCTCGGCGGCGTCGCGCTGGGTAACGGCCACGCTCCTTTGACGATCGGCCTCGATTTTGGCGTGATCCGCGCGATCGCGCTCGCGCACGATGCGCAAGACGCTCATCGTCGCGGTCAACGCGAGCACCGCGAGCATCGCAGCGGCGACGAGCAGCGGGGCCCGGCGACGCGAGGCCCAGCGGCGGAGGAGCTCGCCCGCCGAGTACGCGTGCACGGAGACGAGCTGCCCGGTCGCGAACCGTTTCAGATCCTCCGCGAGCCCCTTCGCGCTCGGGTAGCGCTCGGCCGGATCGCGCGCCATCGCCTTGGTGACGATCGCGGCGAGATCGGACGGCAGCTCGGGCACCACCTCTCCGAGCGGTACGGGCGGCGCGGTGCGCACCTTCTCGAGCGTCGCTACGGCCGAATCCCCGCGGTACGGCGGCACGCCCGCGAGCACGTGGTAGAGGAGCGCGCCGAGCGCGTACACGTCGGCACGGAGATCCACTGCGTCGCCGCGGGCCTGCTCGGGCGGCATGTAGCAAGGGGTGCCGAGCGCGCGCCCGTGCTGCGTCAGATCGCCGTCCTCGCCGATCCGAGGGGCCTCCGACTCCCCTTCTTCGTCGGGATCATCGACGTGTTTCGCCAGACCCCAGTCGACGACGACCGTCTCGCCGAACGCACCGACGATCACGTTGGACGGCTTCAAATCACGGTGAACGACGTGCTGCTCGTGCGCATACGCGAGCGCGTCGGCGACGGCGATCAGGTGCGGCAGGAGCGCGAGCCTCTCTGTCCACGATTGCGTGCCGTCGACGACGCGGGCGAGCGACTCGCCGAGGACGAGCTTCATGGCGAAGAACGGCTCGCCCGAGGGCCACCGGCCGGCCTCGTAGAGCGGAACGATCGAGGGGTGCTGGAGGCGGCCAGTGATGTGGATCTCGCGGGCGAAGCGGCGCGAGTCGGTCGCCCCTTCGAGGCGCATCTTGATCGCGACGGGGCGCTCGTGACGCGTGTCCCACGCCTCCAGGATCCTTCCCATGCCGCCCGACGCCAGCTCGCCGCGCACCTCGTAGTCCTCGCGCCGGACGACGCGCAGGCGCGCGAGATCCGCGGCGTCACGGCGCAGCGGGGTGCCCTCGGGCGCCGTCAAGATCTCCCCTCGCCCGCTCACGTCGCCCGCGTGCGAGGCCGTACGCGTTCGGTCGCCGTCGCCGTCGTGCCCGTCTGTCATCCCATCCTCCGGCGGACGGATGCTACTCTGCGCGAGGGCGCATGCCACACCCGTCCGAAGGAGAGACGTCGGCCGGTCCGACGACGAGCGAGGGCTCGAGCGACGGCCGCGGCCCCGTTCGCGTACGCCAGCTCGTCGTGGTGTACGCGCCGTTGGGCGGTCCCGCGCCGCTGCTCACGCTGGGCGACGCGTCGGTCGTCGTCGGGCGCGAGCCGGAGGGGGCCAGCGTCTTCTCGCTCGAGGACAGCGAGGCCTCGCGCTCCCACGCGACCGTGACCTACGACGCGGCGGCGGACACGTTCTGGATCGAGGATAAAAACAGCCGAAATGGCACCCTTGTCGACGGCAAGCGCGTCGCTCGTGCGCACCTCGCGCAAGGCACCGTCGTCCGCATCGGCCGCACGCTGCTCGTCATGAGCGACACCGTCCTTCGCGGCGACGATCGGCTCGAGCCGGAGACCGCGCGCCTGCGCGGTACGAGCCTCGCGATGCAGAAGCTTCGCGGCGAGATCGCGATGGTCGCCGCGCAGCCCATCTCGGTGCTCATCCTCGGCGAGACCGGCACCGGCAAGGAGCGGGCGGCGGAGGAGCTCCATCGCTTGAGCGGGCGGACCGGCGAGTGGGTGCCCGTGAACTGCGCCGCCATCCCCGAGAACCTCGCGGAGAGCGAGCTGTTCGGTCACGCCGCCGGCGCATTCACGGGCGCAGTACACAAGAGCGAGGGCGTGTTCGTCGCCGCCGACAAGGGCACGCTCTTCCTCGACGAGATCGGGGAGCTGCCTCCTGCGGTCCAGCCCAAACTCCTGCGCGCGCTCTCCGCGGGCGAGGTCCGATCGATCGGCAAAGCGAGCGCGATTCTGGTGGACGTGCGCGTCGTCGCCGCGACCCACCGCGACATCTCACCGGAGACAGGCGCGGCCTCGTCCTTTCGCGCCGATCTCTTCGCGCGCGTTGCCGGATGGACCCTCCGCGTCCCGCCGCTGCGCGAGCGTCGCGACGACATCTTGCGGCTCACGCGTGGCGTGCTCGAGCGACTCGAGCACACCGGCAAGCTCTCTCCGAGCGCGGCGCACGCCCTCCTCTTGTACGACTGGCCACGAAACGTCCGCGAACTCGAGCAGGTCCTCACCGTCGCCGTCGTGCGCGCGGGGAAGAGCGAGACGCTGCGGAGCGAGCACCTGCCGACCGAGCTGACGTCTCGCCTCCCGCCGCACCCGCCGTCGCCGCAGACGGCGAGCGCGCCGCCGATCGAGGCGTTGGTCCCTCGCGATCAAGTCCCGACCGCCGACGGCCTGCAACGGGTCCTCCAGCATTTTCAGGGAAACGTCGCCCGCGTGGCCGAGTTCTTCGGCAAGGATCGCAACCAGATCTACCGGTGGACCGAGCGGCACGGCATCGAGCCCCGCGATTACAAGGACCGACACTGACGTCGGTCCGTTTTCACCCGTGAACGCGCAAGCCGCGCGCGCCGTCGCGCCGGTCCGCGCGACGTGAGAGCACGATCGCGCCGCTCGGACCGCACGTGACGTCGTCCTCGATACGCACGCCGAAGTGCTCGGGCAGGTAGATGCCTGGTTCGACGGAGAACACGAAACCCGGCTGGAGCGGCTCGGTGTTTCCCTCGACCATGTACGCCGCTTCGTGGCCGTCCATGCCCATGCCGTGCCCCGTGCGGTGCGTGAAGTACGCGGCGTACCCCGCCTTGCGGATCACCTCGCGCGCGGCGCGATCGATCTCTTGGGCGGCCACGCCGGGGCGAACGCGATCGATGGCGGCCGTCTGCGCGTCGTGGACGGTCTCGTAGATCTTCACGAAGTCGGCGGGCGGATCGCCCTCGAAGAAGCGCGTGCGCGTGACGTCCGACCAGTAGCCGTCCACCACGCAGCCGCCGTCGACGAGGACGACCATGCCTTTGCCGAGGGCGTCGCCGCGCGGCCTTCCGTGCGGGAGCGCGCTCATCGGCCCAAACTGCACGAGAGCGTAGCCGTCGACGCCGGCGCGACGGAACTCGTCGGCGATCGACTCGGACACCTCCAGGTCGCGAACGCCGAGACGGAGCGATGCGAAGGCGGCGTCGAACACGTCGTGGGTGATCGCGATGGCGCGACGGATGCGCGCGAGCTCGTCGTCGTCTTTGATCACGCGGAGGCGCGCGAACGCGGCGGTGCCGTCCTTCAGCGTGGCCTCGGGCATCGCGCGCGCGAGGGCGACGGTCGTGAGGTATTCGGTGTGGGGCTCGACGAGGACGCTGGCCTTGGTACGGGCCGCGCCTAGCGCGTCTTTGACGACGCCGTACGGGCTCTCCTGCTCTTCCCAGCCGCGGAGGTCGCGGACGCGGGTCTGGCGGCGAAGGCGTTCGAGCTCGAACGCAGGGCCGACCAGCACTGGATCGCCGTCGACGGGCAAGAGCAGCGCGATGAGCCGCTCGCTCCGCTCGACGCGTGCGCCGGCGAGGTACGCGAACGTCGTCGTGCCGCTCGTCACGAACGCGACCTCCGCCCCCGCATCTCGCACGAGCGTGCGCGCCCGGTCTTGGCGGCGACGAAACACGTCGTCTCCGAGCGGTGGAAGCGGCGCGTAGCGAGGAAGCGCCGAGCGCGACGGCTGGCCGAGCGTCGCCTCGCAGGCCGGAAGCGCCGCGAAGGCGGAGAAGACCCCGAGGGCACCGAGAAAGGAACGGCGAGTCGGCATGCGGCTCTGCGGAGACGATAAGCTCGGACCATGGTGAGCGCCACCGATCGATTCCTCGCCCGCTTCTTCTTGACGGCTTCCGTCCTCGCGCTCCTCGCAATGTTGGGCGAGGCCGCGGCGTGGGCGAAGGACGCCAAGGGTGGCGCGCCGACGGTGGTGATCGTCGTCGATCGGAGTGGTGGAGGAGACGAGGCGGCGGCCGCGATCGGCGCCGAGCTGCCGCAGCCGTGGACGCGTGCCGAGGCCGAGGCCGTCGGAGCCGCGGCGAAGAAGCGCAACTTGCCCGAGAGCCTCAAGGCGCTCGACGGCCCGAAGACGAAAGGGCCGTACCTCCAGAAGCTCGCGCAGGTTGCCGTGGACGTCGGTGCAAAGGCGGCCGTCGTCGTCCAAATCCGCAAGAATCGGGAGGGCCGAGTCGTCTTGATCTCGTCGGCCGGCGCGACACTGGTCGACGCGCCGGTGACACTAGGGGCGGCCACCGAGAACGCGGCGCTCGTTGCTCGACGATTCTCTGCCGAGCTCGCCGCGCTACTGCCGAAGGAGGAAGCGGCGCCGAGACCGGAGATCGCGGCTCCACCCAGCGCGGCCGATCCCTCGCCGGAGGCGCCGAAGCCCGCGCCGGACGCGCCGCCCAGCGCCAAGCCTCAGGAGAAGACGGGACCGGAGCCACCGCCGTTGCTCGTGGCCACCGTGGCGATGGAGCTCGCGAACCGAAGTCTGAGCTATCAAGATGTCGTCACCAAGAACATTCGCTCCGACAATTCGGGTCTCGCACCGACGCCCGCGATCGCGGCGGATGTCTTTCCGCTCGCGCGAAGCGGCATCCTGGTCATGCAGGACATCGGCATCACGGGCGACTTCAAGCTCGGGATCGTGGGGGCAAAGAAGCTCGACGACGGAACGAAGGCGTCGGTTTCGTGGACGCGTTTCAACGCGGGCCTCAAGTACCGGGTTTGGCTCCGGCGCGACTGGAGAGCGCCGATGCTCGCGGCTTCGGTGACCTACGGCCAGGAGTCGATTCACTTCAGCGCGTCGACCCCACCCGCCGAGCCGCTCGATACGCCGTCGGTCGCGTACGGGGTCCTACGTCCCCGCGTCGACCTCCGCGTGCCGATCGGTCCGGTCGCCGTGCTCGCCGGTGGAGGCTACCTGGCGGTTCTCAGCTCGGGCGATCTCGCCGGGAAGTTCCGGAACCCGTCGGTCCTCGGATGGGAGGCCGATCTCGCGCTGGCGGTGCCGATCGGGTCCACCTTCGAGGTTCGTGGCGGGCTCGCGGCTCGTCGCTTCATCTTCTTGTTCGCGCCGGCGGCGGGTGATCCGTACATCGCGAGCGCTGCGCACGACCAGATCATCCGAGCGGATCTCGGTATCTCGGCGCACCTGTGATTTCTCTGACCGATCGAACCTGAAGAGTGGAGACTGCGCGCCTTCCGGAGCGTGACGGGCGCGTTTCGTGCTTTATGCTTCGGAGATGAGCTCGGCGGCACGGCGGATCGGAGCAGCGGCGGCGGCGTGCGCGCTGCTCGTTCTCGCGCAGTGCGGGCTCGAAGACCTGAGCAACGGCCTCGCCGGGGTGCTTGACGGCGCCGCGCCGGACACCGGAATCGACGCCACCAACGATGCGGTGGCCGACGTGGGCGTGACGCCGGACGTCGTGTCGCCCGGCGACACCGGCGCGCAATCGGACTCCGGAGTGCACCTCCGGTACCTGCCCGACGGCGCGCTCGAGTGCGCCGTGTACGAGGATCACCAGCTCTACTGCCCGACCACCATAGGCGGTCCGCTTTACCTGACGCCGGCCGAGGTGGGCAATCCGATCGGAACGGTGCCCTTTAGGAACGGCGTCTTCGATTGCTGGCTCGACTCCGGCGTGCAGCACAAGGGAGGCACCAACACCTGGTACCGAACCGTCGGCGTCGACTCGAAAACGCAGCCCATCCGAGGGCTGACTCCCGCGTACTACCTGACGACGCCCACGGCGCTCGACCAAGATCCCGGGGACGCGGGCCTTGCGTACTGCGACTGAGCGAGTGGAGCGAAGCGCAGCGGAGCGAAACGCTCCTGATCGAGTGGAGCGAAGCGCTCCTGATCGAGTAGCGCCTCGGATGGCGTACGCTTGGGGCTCGCATGCGGAATGAGGTGAGGCGGGCGGTTTCATGGGGGGCGATGCTCGTCGCCGGCCTCGCCGCGGGTCCCGCCACAGCGGCAAAGACGTCCGAGGAGAACGTCGCCCGCTGCCGCGCGTCGTACGAGGCCGCGCAGGTTCTGAGGCGCGAGGAGCACCTCGAGGCCGCACGCAACCAGTTGCTCATCTGCGGCAGCACGTGCCCCGAGGCGCTCGTCGCCGATTGCGCGAAATGGCTCCACGAGCTCGAGGCGCTGACGCCCACCGTGCGTGTCGACGCGCGCGACGCGACCGGGCGCCGCGTGCCGCAGCTTCGTGTCACGGTGGACGGCGCAGAGGTCCGCGCGCGCGGGGACGGCGCGATCGCGATCGAGCCGGGCCTCCGTGCGTTTCGCGTGGAAGCGGGCGGCTACGAGCCCGTCGAGCGACGCGTGGAGGTTCACGCGGGCGAGCGCGAGCATCCGATCTCCGTGGTCCTCACGCTGCGCGCCACCGCCCCCCCACCGCCGCGCGCGTTGCCGACGCCGGAGCCCTCGTCCGCGACGCCCTCGTACGTGCTCGGCGGTATCGGCGCGGCGGCGCTCCTCGCCGCAGGGATCCTCGGCGTCGTCGGGCATGTGAATCGCTCGTCGCTCCATTCGTCGTGCGCGCCTACCTGCGACCCGTCGCGGGTCGACGCCATCCGCACGCTATGGTGGACGGCGGCGGGGATCGGCGCGGCGGGCGTCGTCGCGGTGGGAATCGGCGTCGTGCTGTGGCCGCGCGCACGCAGCTCCTCCGCGGCGTCGCCGACGTTGACGATCGGCCCACGCTCGATCGCGCTCGGATGGGACTTGCCGTGAGAACGCGTCCGTCAGCTGCCGTCGCGGGCGCGCAGGCCGTGGCGCGTCATCAACCGATGAACGAGCTGGCGTGAGATCCCCATCTGCGCCGCCGCGCGCGCCGCGCTGCCCTGGTGCTCGCGCAGTTTCGCGGCGAGGTAGCTTGCCTCGAAGCGATCGACGACCCGCTCGCGCGCGTCTCGCCACGGCAGGCGAAGGAGCCCGTCGAAGTCCCGGCGCACCTCGCCTTCGACGCCCGCGTGCTCGACGGCTCCCTCGAGGTGAGGGAGCACCGAGAGGCGCGCGACCGCGTTCTTGAGCTCGCGGACGTTGCCGGGCCAATCGTGTCCCGTGAGGAGCGAGACGGAGCCCGGGGGCAAGTCGAGGAGGGTGCGCGGCGGATCCTCCGCGGCGAGGAATCGCTCGACGAGGAGCTCCACGTCCTCCTTCCTCTCGCGCAGCGCAGGCACGCGCGCTTCGATGACGGCGAGGCGGTAATAGAGATCGCTCCGGAATTGCCCGCTCGCGGCCGCCGCGCGGAGGTTCCGGTGCGTGGCCGCCACGATGCGCGCGTCGAACGTCTGCCACGTGTTCGACCCAACCGCGCGGTATTGTCGCGCCTCGAGCGCGCGAAGCAGCTTGGGCTGGAGGTCCAGCGGCAGCTCGCCGATCTCGTCCAAAAATAGCGTGCCGCCGTCGGCCTGCGCGAGGATCCCCGCGCGATCGGCGTCGGCGCCGGTGAACGCGCCTCGCGTATGACCGAACAGCTCGCTCTCCGCCAGTGCCGGCGCCACCGCGCCCGCGTCGAAGACGACGAACGGCCCTTCGCGACGTGGGCTCGCGTCGTGGACGGCGTGGGCGAGCAGCTCCTTCCCGGTCCCCGACTCGCCGGTGAGGAGGATGGTCTCGGACGACTGCGCGGCGCGATGAAGGTGCGCGAAGAGGGCACGCATCACGATGGATCCGCCGAGCGCGGCGCCGAAGCTCGCGCCCGTCCACAGCGGAACGTCCGAAGGCGTGCCCGCGACGCGAACACGCAGCGTCGCGCCCCCGATCCGCGCGAAGCTCGTCGACGCAAGGTACCCCTCGCGGACGTCCACGCCACCGATCGACGTCCCGTTCTTGCTGTCGAGATCGCGAACGAGGACGCCGCGCTCGGTGAGCGTGAACCGCGCGTGCCGACGCGACACCGCGCGATCGTCGAGCACGAGGTCACATTCGGGATCGGTGCCGACCACCACCGACGTCAGGCCGAGGGGGCATGCGACCTCTCCACCGTGCGGCAGCATGGCGACGAGCTGCAGCGTGGGCAGGTGCGCCAAGTCCCGGCGCGTCGTCGTGATCGTCGTCGCCGTATCTCGCTCTGCGCTCACGCCTTGCAGTATCCCCGCCCGCTCCGCCCTGACAAGGATGAAGCGCGTGCTAGGATCCCGCGAGTGATACGTATCGATCGGTACGTACTCCATGAGGCGATCGCCTCCGGGGGGATGGGGACCGTCCACCTCGGGCAAATTTTGGGGGGCGCCGGCTTCGCGCGGCTCGTCGCGATCAAGCGGATGCACCCGCACATCGTGGCCGAGCCGGGCGCGCTCCAGATGTTCCGCGACGAGGCCCGCCTGAGCGCGCGCGTCCGTGATCCGCACACGGTCGCGACGCTGGACGTCGTAGAGCACGGCGGCGAGCTGCTCCTCGTCATGGACTACGTCCATGGTGCAACCCTCGCGCTGCTCATGGAGCTCGCCCGTTCCATCGGCGCGCCCGTCCCCGTCGAGGTGACGCTCGCCGTCGCGATCGACGTCCTCGGCGGCCTCCAGGCCATTCACGAGGCGACGGACGAGCACCGACAGCCGCTGGCGATCGTCCACCGCGACGTCTCGCCGCAAAACGTCCTCGTCGGGGTCGACGGCATGGCGCGTGTCCTCGACTTCGGAATCGCGAAGGCAGCCGGCCGCCTCCAGACCACGCAGCAGGGCTACCTCAAGGGCAAGCTCGCCTATATGGCGCCTGAGCACGTTCGACACGAGGAGGTCGGCGCGCGCGCCGATCAGTACGCCGCGGCGGTCGTGGTGTGGGAGCTGCTCACTGGATCGCAGCTCTTCGATGGCCGAAGCGAAGGGGCGATCCTCGCGAAGGTCCTCGAAGGCGTCGTCGTCGCACCGAGTCGGTACGCGCCGGAGATCCCCGCGGCGCTCGACGATGTCGTGATGCGCGGACTCTCACGCGATCCGGCCGCGCGGTTCGCGTCGTGCCGCGAGATGGCGCTCGCGCTGCGCGGGGTCGCAGGAGTCGCGGGTGTCGCCGATGCGGACGCGGTGGGCCGATGGGTGACCACGCTGGCGGGCAAGAGCCTTGCCGAGCAGGCGGCGCAAGTGGCGCGCGTCGAGTCCGGGATGGCCAACACCGCGAAGACCGCGGCGCCGGAGCAGACCCACACGCTGACGGCGACCAAGGTCTCGAGCCCGCCGTCCGCCGAGCCGCCGCGCGCACGCTGGCTCCTCCCCGTCGTCGTCCTCGCGCTCACCGCTGCCTCGGTCCTCACGTTCGCGCTTCGTGCGGGCAAGCGCGCGACGCCCGCCGCGTCCAACACCGATCACGCGCTCGTCATCGCGGCCGCGCCAACGGACGCCGGCGGCGACCTCCTCGCCGTCTCGGTTCAAGACGCCGCACCCCCCGTCGCCGCGAGCGTCGCAAGCGCGTCTCCGTCGGTAAAAGGCGTGTCGACGGGGCGCCCGAAGCTCGGGCCGACACGCAAAGGGACGCGTCCCAACTGCAATCCGATGTTCACCGTCGACGACAACGGCATTCAGCGGGTGAAGCCCGAGTGCCTGTGAGGCGCTGAGGTCTCGTCGACCGGTCGAAGTCAACGGCGCGTTGACGAGAAGGCGCGCAACGTCCGCAATGTCCGGCGGAAGTAGGGCCCCGTGCGATGGAACGGCGGTCGCTAAGGGACGCGCATGCGAACCACCTCCATCCTCCTCGGATCTCTTTTTCTTCTCCCCCTCACCGCCTCGTGCTCGAGCGCGCCCGAACAGGAAAACGCCACATCGTCGACGGACCAGAGCATCACCGTCGATGACGTCATGACGCGCGCGCGCCAGTGGGTCGCCGACCGCGTCCCGTACTGCGGGGGACCAAACGGCGGCGCCGACATCATCTGCGGCGGCACGTGCCAGCGCCCGTCGCGTCCGTGGGACGCGTACCGCTCCGACTGCTCGGGCTTCGTCTCGTGGGTGTGGAAGATCTCTTCGCAGCCCGACACGCACACGTTCATCGACGATCACGGCGGCCCCGACGGGTGGACGACGATCGCGATCGACGATTTGCGCGCCGGTGACGCCCTCGTCACGAACGGCCACATCAAGCTCTTCTCGGACTTCCGTGGCCCCAGCGCCGCGGACATCCTCGAAGAGTTCGACTGCAACCAGGTGGCGCGCGAGAAGGTCACGAGCTTCACGCGCAGCGGCAACACGATCTGGTTCGCCGGCGACGATCGCCCGTACCACCCGATCCGCCGAAACGGCATCTCCGGCGGGCCGACACCGACGAAGCACGAGCTGGCGTTCCAAGCGAACACGAGCAGCCTGTGGACGACGGGCGACCTGGGCACGAAGGACTGGTCACTCGGTCTGATGGCGGGCACGAGCCCCGCGATCGTGATGCTCGCGGGAGGCGGCTACGAG
>JBBRLQ010000031.1:0-89610 GCA_038231275.1 Polyangiales bacterium | reverse complement strand
TCGACCTCGATGCCGCTCTCCTGGAGCGCGAGCATCATGTCCATACGTAGGTTCGCGAGGGTGTCCGTCGGCGGGCAGGGGACATAGCCCTCCTTGTGACGGATCTTGTAGCCGAGGTTCGGGAACTCCTCGCGGCCGCTGTTCCACGCGCCTTCCGCGCTATCGAGGTAGTAGTAGCCGGCGTTCGGCTGCGAGTGATCGAAGCGCACGTCGTCGAAGACGAAGAACTCCGCCTCGGGACCGAAGAAGGACGTGTCGCCGATGCCGGTCTGGCGAAGGTACGCCTCGGCCTTCTTGGCGATGTGGCGCGGATCGCGCGAGTACGGCTGCTTCGTGATCGGATCGAAGACCGAGCACGTGAGCGACAAGGTCGGGTTCGCGAAGAACGGATCGAGCTTCGCCGTCTCCGGATCCGGGATCATGATCATGTCGGACGCGTTGATCGGCTGCCACCCGCGGACGCTCGATCCGTCGAACGCCAGGCCGTCCTCGAAGAGGCCCTCGTTCAAGCGGTGCGCCGGGATCGTCGTGTGCTGCCACACGCCGGGGAAGTCGATGAACTTGAGATCGACGAATTTGACGTCGTTCTTCTGCGCGAGCTCCAGGACCTCTTTGACCTTCATCTGCTCTCTCCTGATCCTCTGATCGTCTCAGATCGCGTCTTTGCCGCGCTCGCCCGTGCGGATGCGGACGGCCTCTTCGATCGGCGTGACGAAGATCTTCCCGTCGCCAATCCTGCCGGTCTTGGCGCTCTTCTCGATGGCGTCGAGCACGTCGTGGACGAGCGTGTCCTCGACGACGATCTCGATTTTTACCTTGGGGACGAAGTCGACCACGTACGCGGAGCCGCGGTAGACCTCCTTCTTGCCGCCGGTGCGGCCGAAGCCTTTCACCTCGGTGACGGTCATGCCTTGCACGCCGACCTCGGAGAGGGCGTCCTTCACCTCGTCGAGCTTGAAGGGCTTGATGATGGCCTCGATCTTTTTCATGGGCGACCGATGGACCCTATCCACGGCACGTTTCCGGAGTGTTTCGTCGGGAGGTCGATCGGGGCCGAAAATACCGCCGCAGCGCGTCAGGCCGGACCTGCCCGAACGAGGGGCCAAAACGAGGGTGTCGTGCGAACCGCCGCCGTGGCATAGGGTATCCGCCCGGAGGGGCCCCGCTTGCAGCCGACCGACGTACGAAAACCGGATTACTTCCACAAGGTCGTGGACTGCCAGTGGGCATGTCCCGCGCACACGAACGTGCCCGAGTACATCCGTCTCATCGCCCAGGGGCGGTACACGGACGCGTACATGCTCAACCGAGAATCGAACGTGTTCCCGGCGGTGCTCGGCCGCACGTGCGACCGTCCGTGCGAGCCGGCGTGCCGCAGGACGCGCGTAGACGAGAAGCCGGTCGCGATCTGCCGCCTGAAGCGCGTCGCGTCGGACCTGAAGGACGACGTGAAGGAGCTCCTCCCGAAGGCGCCGGCCCAGAAGAACGGCAAGCGCATCGCGTGCGTCGGCGCGGGCCCGGCCTCTTTGGCGGTGGCCAACGATCTCGCGCCGCTGGGGTACGAGGTCACGATCTTCGAGAAGGCGCCGGTCCCGGGCGGCCTCATGCGCACGAACATCCCGGCGTTCCGCTTGCCGGCCGCGGTGCTCGACGAGGAGATCCAGATGATCCTCGGGATGGGCGTGGAGGTCCGCTACGACTCGCCGATCGCGAGCATGAAGGCGCTCCTCGCACAGGGCTTCGACGCGGTCTTCGTCGGCAGCGGCGCGCCGCGCGGCAAAGAGCTGGAGATCCCCGGTCGCCACGACACCGATCGCATCCACATCGGCATCGACTGGCTCGAGTCGGTCGCCTTCGGGCACCTGGACAAGATCGGCGAGACGGTCCTCATCATCGGCGTCGGCAACACGGCAATGGACTGCTGCCGCACGTCGCGCCGCCTCGGCGGCAAGGACATCAAGGTCATGGCGCGCAAGCCTCGCGCTTACTTCAAGGCCTCGCCGTGGGAGCTCGAGGACGCGGAAGAGGAGCAGGTCGCGATCGTCATCAACCACGAGCCCATCCGGTTCGTGATCGAGGACGGCAAGCTCACCGGCATGGAATTCCAGCGGTACGAGTCGAAGGAAGAGGGCGGCAAGCTCAAGCAGATCCCGCTCGACAAAGTCATCTTGCCCGCCGACGACGTCATCCTCGCCATCGGCCAGGAAGCGGCGTTCCCGTGGGTCGAGCGCGACATTGGGATCGAGTTCGACAAGTGGGACATGCCGGTCGTCGACAAGGTCACCCACCAGTACACGCGCGCCGGGATTTTCTCGGGCGGGGACGCGGCGTGGGGCCCGCTCAACATCATCTGGGCCGTCGCGCACGCGCACCAGGCGGCGCTCTCCATCCACGCGTACTGCCAGGGCACATCGCTCACCGATCGCCCGCCGCAAGGGATGACGCTCTCGTCGGCGAAGATGGGGCTCCACGAGTGGAGCTACAAGAACGACTACAACTCCGTCGGCCGCCAAAAGATGAAGCACGTCGACCTCGTCGAGCGCTTCAAGAAGATGAACGTGGAGGTCGAGCTCGGCTTCTCGGCGGAGCAGACCGCGCGTGAGGTCGAGCGCTGCCTCAACTGCGATCTCCAGACCGTGTTCACCGATTCCCTCTGCATCGAGTGCGACGCGTGCGTCGACGTGTGCCCGGTCCTCTGCCTCACGATTGCACCGAACGGCGAAGAGGCTGACGTCCGCAAGCGCCTGAGCGCGCCGGCGGTGAACCCCAAGCAGGAGCTCTACGCCTCGGGCCCGCTCCCGCAGACCTCGCGCATCATGCTCAAAGACGAAGACCTCTGCGTCCACTGCGGCCTCTGCGCCGAGCGCTGCCCGACGGCGGCGTGGGACATGCAGAAATTCAATCTCCTTCTCCCGTACGCAGGCAAACCGTGCAAGACGCTCTAGCCCTCAAGATCAACGATTTCGCGTTCAAGCTCGCCAACGTCAACGGGACGGGATCGGCAAGCGCGAACGGCCTCATCATGCAGGCGATCTTCCGCATGGGGATCCCCGTATCCGGGAAGAACCTGTTCCCGTCGAACATCCAGGGCCTGCCGACCTGGTACGAGGTCCGCGTCAACGCGAAGGGGCACACCGCGCGCACCGCCGACTACGATCTCATGGTCGCGATGAACGCTGAGACGTACGCGCGCGACGTGAAGGAGCTTAAGAGCGGCGGTTGGCTCCTCCACGACTCGTCGTGGCCGCTCGACAAGTCGCTCATGCGCCCCGACGTCACGTTCCTCGGCGTCCCGTACGCGCGGCTCTGCACCGAAGCGTTCGCCGACTCTCGCGAGCGGACGCTGATGAAGAACATCTGCTACGTCGGCACCCTCGCCGCGCTCCTGTCGATCGACATGGAGCTCGTTGCCGAGATGCTGAAGGAGAAGTTCGCGAAGAAGCCGGCGCTGATGGAGTCGAACCGCAAGGCGATCCAGCTCGGCTACGACTACGCGATCGAGCACTTCGAGTGCCCGCTCCCGCTGCGCCTCAAAAAGATGGACGCGACGAAGGACTCCATCCTCATCGACGGCAACACGGCGACGGCGCTGGGGTGCGTGTACGCGGGGGCGACGGTCGCCGGGTGGTACCCGATCACGCCGTCCACGAGCGTCCTCGATGCGTTCAAGGGCTTCTGCGAAAGATACCGCACCGACAAGGCGACCGGCGAGAAGCGGTACTGCATCTTGCAAGCGGAGGACGAGCTCGCCGCGATCGGAATGGTCATCGGCGCGTCGTGGATGGGCGCGCGGGCGTTCACGTCGACCTCGGGTCCCGGCATCTCGCTCATGAACGAGCTCATCGGCCTCGCGTACTATGCGGAGATCCCCACGGTCATCGTGGACGTGCAGCGCGTCGGACCTTCGACGGGAATGCCCACGCGCACGCAGCAGGGGGACATCCTCCTCTGCGCGTACGCGTCGCACGGCGACACCAAGCACATCCTGCTCTTCCCGGCGAACCCCGGGGAGTGCTTCCACTTCGCGGTCACCGCGTTCGATCTCGCCGAGCGCTTCCAGACGCCGGTGTTCATCTTGACCGATCTCGACATCGGCATGAACGACTGGGTCGTGCCGAAGCTCGAGTGGAACGATCAGTACCGGCCGGATCGCGGACACGTCCTCACGAAGGACGATCTCGAGAAGATGCCGAAGTTTTTCCGGTACTCGCCGGAGGACGAGCTCGGCACCGCGGCGCGCACGCTCCCCGGTGTGCACTCGAAGGGGGCGTTCTTCACGCGCGGCTCCGGGCACAACAAGCTCGGCGGCTATACGGAGATCCCCGACGAGTACCAAGACGTGATGGATCGCCTCGCGCGCAAGCACAAGGCGGCGCGCAACAAGGTGCCCAAGGCGATCATCGAGCGGCGCAAGGACGCAAAGATCGGCGTCGTCACCGTCGGCGGATGCGATCTCGCCGTGCGCGAAGCGCTCGAGCAGCTCGAGGTGCAGGGCGTCGCGGCCGATTACATGCGCATTCGGGCGTTCCCGTTCGGCGACGACGTGCGCGGCTTCCTGGACGAGCACGCGCAGGTGTTCGTCGTGGAGCAGAACCGCGACGCGCAGCTGCGCTCGCTCATCACGCTCGAGACCTCGACGTCGAAAGAGAAGCTCCGCTCGGTCCTCGCATACGGCGGCTTCCCCCTCCAGGCCGAGCAAGTCGTCACGGGCGTGCTCTCCCAGCTCGTCGAGCGTACGGTCGAATCGGTGCGCGAATGAGCAACGTCATCCGCAACCAAGCCCGAGGAACCGGCGAATGAGCTACATCAAGAAGCCCGTCGCGAGGCACCCGTCTCTCCAGCCGAACGCGCTCGGCCTGACGCTCCGCGACTACGAAGGCGCGATGTCCACCCTGTGCGCGGGGTGCGGGCACGACTCGATCACGGCCGCGATCGTCCGCGCGCTCTACGAGCTCGATACGCCGCCGCACATGCTGGCCAAGCTCTCCGGCATCGGCTGCTCGTCGAAGACGCCGACGTACTTCGTCTCCGGCGCCCACGGCTTCAACTCGGCGCACGGTCGCATGCCGGCCATCGCCACAGGCGCCAGCGCCGCGAACCGCGAGCTCACGTACATCGGCATCAGCGGCGACGGCGACTCGCTCTCGATCGGCCTCGGACAGATGTGCCACGCCATCCGCCGCAACGTGAAGATGCTCTACGTGATCGAGAACAACGGCGTTTACGGCCTCACCAAGGGGCAATTCTCCGCGTCGGCGGACGTCGGCTCGAAGTCCAAGAAGGGCGAGGCCAACTCCCAGGCGCCGCTCGACCCCGTGATGCTCGCCCTCAACATCGGCGCCACGTTCGTCGCGCGGAGCTTCTCCGGGGACAAGACGCAGCTCGTCCCGATCTTGAAGGCCGGGCTGCGCCACAACGGCTTCGCGCTGATCGACGTCATCTCCCCGTGCGTCACGTTCAACGACCACGAGGGTTCGACCAAGAGCTACAAGTACACGCGCAAGCACCAGCTGCCGATCATCGAGGCCGACTTCGTGCCGTTCGCAAACGAGATCACCGCCGAGTACCCGCCGGGCTCGGCGCACTCCGTGAAGATGCACGACGGGAGCGTGGTCCGCTTCCGCAAGGTCGCCGCCGACTACGATCCTACCGACCGAGTCGCTGTATTGAGCCACTTGCGCGATCACCAGAGCTCGGGCGAGATCGCCACCGGCCTCCTCTATTTGGACGAGTCGTCGCAGGACATGCACGACGCCGCCAAGACCGTGAAGACGCCGCTGTCGCGCGTCGCGCACGAGGAGCTGTGCCCGGGCAACGCGGCGCTCCAGAAGCTCCAACAGGCCTTCCGGTAGGCATCGGGGTCGGAATCCGAAGCACGTGGCGCGCAGCCGGGAAGTCGTAGATTTTGGGAAGAGGCGGGGGCCCCATGAGCACGCAGAGCGGCGAGTACGAAGTCTGGCCGAAGGGCGACGCGATCGACGTGATGATCGCGCACCACATGACCGTTCGTGATCAGCTCCAGCGCCTGCGCGCGATCGACGCCGGCGTGCGCACCCACGACCCGGAGTCCCTCGACGAGGCGTCGCGGCTCGCGCTCGCGGCGTTGGATTTGCTCGGGCGCGAGGGGGAGCTCCACGCGTTCGACGAGGAGGGTCTCCTCTTTCCGAAGCTGCGCGCGGCGATCGGGTCAAACGACAGCGCGCTCGGCGAGGCGCTCGATCGGCTCGACGCCGAGCACGACGTGCTGAGGCCGCTTTGGGGGCGCCTCGAGGGGCACCTCACCCGCCTGACGACGGGCGATGACCCGGTCAGCGTGCGCGATCTGCACGATGCGCGCGTCGAGCTCGAGGAATGCGCTCTCCAGCATCTGCGCTTCGAGGAGCGCATCGTGTACCCGGAGGCGCGCCGCATCCTCGGGGCGGACGCGCTGCGCGAAATGATGTTCGAAATGCGCGAGCACCGCCGCCGCCCGAGTCTGCGCGCGTTCGCGGCGCTGCCTTAGCCGAACCGGTCACTCCCCAATCCGGGTCTGGCAAGGTCTTTGGTCTGGATCGGGGCGAGCGACGCCTGCTGCCGGTCGCCATCACCCTCCTGCGCAATCGCGCGGAAAATCGACGATCCGCGCAGGGCACGGCACATGCAATTCGATATTTCCAACTGCCATGAACATCGCGCCCATGCCCCGGACCGCGCCGAAGCTCCAGCCCCCGCCTCTTCCGAAGCGCCGCGCGCTCACGGTCGTCCCGTCGCCCAAGCCCAAGCTCGCGAAGGTCGGTGGCGAATGTGATCTTGCCGAGACGACCAAGGTGGACGCCGTTCCCGCGGAGATCCTCGCCATGGCGCGGAGTGAAGGGCTCGAGCCTCGGCCCTCGCGCCCTACGCCGCCGCGGCCCGCCGCGAAGACGAGCCGCCCTCCGCCGCCGCTCCCTACGGCGGCGTCGCCCGCGCCGGTCCCCGAGCTGATCCCCGTGCGCGTTCGCGTGCTCGGCCCGACTCCGACGCCGACTCCGACGCCGACTCCGATCTCCGAAGCCGAAGCCGAAGCCGAAGCCGACCTCGCGATCGTCGGCGCGTTCAGGCCTCGCGCGATCGTGGTTGCGCGCACCGTATGGTTCTTCGTCGCGCTCGCGACGTTGGCGGCCTACGCGTGGGCTAGGGAGACGCTGCCCCGGGCGAAGTTGCTCGCGTCCTTCGCGCGCGCACGCCTCCGCGTGGAGTGGTCGCGCGCAGGGGTCCGCGCGCGCGCCTCAAATCATCCCGGACAGTAAGATCGCACCCGAGGTGACGATCCTCGCGCCGGGCTCGAGGCCGCGGCTCACGGGGACCCACTTGCCGCCTTCGCCTTCGTCGACGACCACCGGCGCGCGCACGAAGCGGAGCCTGCCGTCTGCGGCGGTGCCGACCTCCCGGAAGACGACGGTCTCGTCTCCCAGGCGAATCAAGGATGGGCGCGAGATGGCCAGCGCGCGGCGCTCTTCGACCGAGATCTGCACCGTCGTGTACATCTCCGGCTTCAGCAGGCGGTCGGCGTTGTCGAAGTTGCAGCGGACCTTGGCGGTGCGCGTGACCGGATCGAGTGTGCCGCTGACCCAGTCGACCTTCCCGTCGAACTGGCGATCGGCGTACGCGACGACCTTGACCGTCGCGCGCGAGCCGATCTTCACACGCGCGATGTCCATCTCGAAGACGTCTGCGATCACCCATACCTTGTCGAGCTCGCCCACCGTGAAGAGCTCGACGGCCGTGCCGCCGCCGTACTGGCCCTGCACCTCGACGCCGTTGCTGACGTTCTTCATGATGACCTCGCCTTCCATCGGCGTGGTCACCGTGTAGCCCTGCGAGACGCCGGCGCCGGCCTTGAGGAGCTGCGCCTTCTGCCGTGCGCGCGCCATCTCGGCCTGTGCTCTTCGGAACCCGTCGAGGCTGGCCTCGAGGTCCTTCTCCGACGCCGCGTGGTGATCGAATAGATCCTTGTGGCGCTTGTAGTCGTGCTCTGCCGCGATGACGTCGGCGCTCGCCTTGCCCACGTCGCTCGAGGCGATGCCCATCTCCGGCGACTCGATCACCGCGAGCGACGCGCCCTTGAGGACGCGGGCCCCGAGGCGCGCCGAGATGCTCAGCACGCGCCCGCTCACCGGTGAGAAGACGTGGGCGACGCGCTGGTCGTCGAACGTCACGCGTCCGCTGGTGAGGATGGTGTCGTCGACGTTCTGCTCGGCGACCTCCAAGATCTCGATCTTGGCGTCTTTGATCTGTTGAAGGGTGAGCCACGCCTCTCCCGCGGGGGCCTGCGGAGGTACCGGCGGCTCCGCGGGCTTGTGGCAGGCGACGGCGAGCAGCACCACGCTCACGACGGCGAACGTGGCGGCGCGGGGGAGCACGCCGTCAGCTTAGCCTGCCATTCGAGGGCCGGTCACTTCTTCGAAGAGTCCTCGATCTTCTCGCCGGTGCGCTCGACGGCGTGTCCGGTCTTGTCGACGGCCTTGCGCGTGTCGGCCTTCGCGCCGTTGTAGGTGTTGCGGCACGCGCCGAGCGCGAGCATGCCGAGGATGACCAGCAGGACGGGGACGGTCGTCTTGTTCGTGTTCATGAGACCTCCTATGGCCAGTTTCGTGCCACACACGGACGCTGTTTTTGCAGGGAAATTCGAGGTCGTGCTCCGGGCGGGGTGAGGCGGTCCTGCGAGCGCGGCAGGTTCGCCCCGCGTTCACGAGGGTTTCACGCCGCGTCGACGCCGCATCCGTTTCCGCGGGCCACGGTGCAGCAATGACAACCTCCACGACCCGGATCGCGAAGCCACTCACCGCGCTCACCCTCGCCGCGCTGCTCTCGGCGTGCGCGCCGTCGCGTCCAAGCGTTCCCATCCACGCCGCGCTCTCGCACGGCTCCGGCCGGCCCGACGTCGTCCGCGTGATGACGTTGAACGTCGCGCACGGCGCGCGCGCGCCCCTCCCTGCCGCGCTGTTTCGGCGCGCGACGATCGAGCGGAACTTGTCGGACATCGCGCGCCTCGTTCGCGACGAGGAGCCGGACGTGGTCGCCTTGGAGGAGCTCGATCGCCGATCGTTTTACAGCGGCGGGATCGATCACTACGCGTGGCTGGGAGAGGAGTCGGGCCTGGCGCACGGGACCTTCGGCGCCCATCGTCACGTGCAGAGTGGGCCGTTCGCGATGCAGCATGGCACCGCGCTCCTGTCGGCGTTCCCGATCGAAGCGCCCGACAGCGTCGCGTTCGGTACGTCGTTCCTGGACGACAAGGGGCTGGTGGTCGGCACGGCGAGGCCGCCGGCGCTCGAGGGCGGTGAGCTGGATGTCGTGGCGATTCACCTCGACCCGTTCTTCGAGGGGTCGCGGCGCGCGCAGGTGCGTCGAACCGTCGCGACGTTGCGCGCGCGCGGGGTCCGGCCGCTCGTCGTGATGGGGGACATGAACGCGTCGTGGAAGGAGGGGCGCGGCGCGCTCGGCGAGCTCGCGCGCGGGCTCGATCTGCGCGCGTACCTCGCGCCGGACGCGGAGGACACCTACCCTGCGGGGAGACACCCGTGGCGGCGTATCGATTGGATCTTGATCTCGCCGGAGCTGGAATTCGTGAGGTACCGGACGCTGGATGCGGTCGTGAGCGATCATCGCGCGGTCGTCGCCGAGCTCGCGCGGCGCCGCGCACCTTGACGGACGGACCGATGTGAGCGGCCCGCGCCGTCAGTTCACCGCGCAGGGCGGTCGCCCGGTGCAGTCGTTGTTGGCGTCCGGCGGATTGGTGAGCTTGCAGCCGCTGATGTCCTCGAACGTGTTCGAGACGGTGAAATCGACCGGCGCCCCCTTCCAGCCCGAGTTGATTGCGTTGGGCGCGTGGGTGACCTTCGAGTTCGTGATGAAGGCGCGGGGCGTGGGCGTGCCGTTGATGCTGACCGCGTGCTGGCGCAGGCCCGTCATGCACGAGCCGCTGCCGCCCGACGTCTGCAGCCCGGCGTACTCGACCCACACGTAGTCGAGCGCGGTCTTCGGATCGACGAGTCCGCCGAAGTTGACGCCCACCCAGTCGCCAGGCGCCGGCGCCGCTTCGGCCGAAGTGAAGCGGATCGGTTTGTCCACGGTCCCCTTCGCGACGAGCGCGCCGGTAGCCGGGTTGGCGCCGCCGAACTCCTCGACCTCGAAGTACCCCTTCTTCTGAAAACGAACCACGACGCCGGGCTCGATCGTCAGGGTCGCGACCGCGGCGCCCGCCGAAGAGCTGCCAACGCGGAGCTCGCCGGCCGACGACGGGTGACCCACGTGGTACGGCACGCCGCGCTCGTGCATCGTCTGATCGTCGATGATGACCTCGCCCTGGCCGCCGCCCGGAAGAAGGATCTCGTCGTTCGCGTTGCCGGTGTACGTGCCGCTCGGGAGCGAGCCGACGACGCGCGGGAAGATGCTGACCGGGTACCCGGCCGAGCCGGTCACCGTGAGCGCGGTCGAGTCGGCGGAGAAATGCGCGGTGCCGGTGAGGGTGACGCCGTTGCTCTTCGAGCCGGAGACGACCACGTGCTTGAGCGCGAACGCGTCGGGCGCGCTCGCGGGATCGCCGCCCGTCTGGCCGTACAGCGCGCCCGCGAGGACCGGCGACGTGTTCAAGGGATCTCCGCCCCCGTCGATGGTCGCGTACGTGAGGTTCATGGTGCCGCCGATCGCGCGGATCACGGCCCAGGGCTTCCCGGCGTCGCGCGCGGCGATCGAGATCGGCGTCGTGGCGGTGGCGGTCCCGACGATCGATCCCTTCGTGGAGATCGTGACGGTCAGCCTCGGGGCGAGCAGGACGACGGCGCACGGCTCGAGCGTCAGCGTCGCGGTGATCTCCGTGTCGTACGGAAGGATGTGCGGGCTCGCGGCGGCGGTCCACGTCTCGTCGGCGGCGACGCTGCTCTTGTGGGTCGTCGGGCCTCCGGTGGGCGCGGGGCAGGCCGAGGGCACGACGGCGCCGTCGGCCGGGGCGGCGTCGACGGGTGGGGCGCCGCCGTCGGGGCCGGCGTTGTTCGAGCTGGTGGTGCAACCAAATGCGGTGGCGGACAAGGCGATGAAGAGGGCGGGGGTGAGACGCATGGTGGTACTCCAGCAAGGAGCGATCCGCGCGAAACGCCGCGCGGATCGAGGGGTTTCACGCGATTTCGAGCAGATCCCGCGCAGCCTTGCGCCGATTCTGCTCACTCGTACATCACGTATTCGGGCAGCGGTGTCAGCCCCAGCACCTCGTCGGGGCTCATGAGCTTGGCGCCGCTCGCCGTGTCCTCGTCGAAGAACAGCTTGAAGCCGGCGTGCACTACCTCCGGCATCGTCTTCACGAGGAACTTGTAGGTGTTGATCTTCGCCCCCTTCGGGCCGAAGCCGTCGACGCTCTTGATGAGGACGACGCCAGGATGCGGCGCGAGCACCCCTTCGTCCTTCACGACCCACCCGTTCATCTGGTGGAAGACGAGCGCCTTCTCGGGGAGGTCTCCGTCCTTCACGATCTTCGCGAGGTACTCGCCAACCTCGTTGATCGTCGCGCCCGACGCTTGCCCGTAAAAGACGCCGGGCTTCTGCTTCGGCTTCATCGCCCACTCCGGATCGAGCGCGACCCCGACGTCCGGCTCGCGGAGGTACCGCTCGAAGTGCTTCACCTCGGTCATGAAGTCCGACTGCCCGGGCTGGATGTTGAGCAGCAGGAGCCCCTTCGCATCGCGTGCAGCCTGCAAGTATTCGTCGACGACCGAGTCGGCCACGCGGTGCCGCCATTTTCCGTCGGGACCCGGCGCGCCTTGCACGACCACGGCGATGAGCTCGAACAGCGGGAGCACCTTGCGATCTTGCGCGTACTTCGCACCGAGCGACTGGATGCTCTTGGTTCGCGCGGCGAGATCGCCGGCGAGGCGACCGAGGGCAGGCGCGCCGGGGGTGCCGCAATACCCGACGAGGCGGTGCGCGGGGAAAAGCTCTCGACCACCTTGTGGAAGCTCGATCTTCGGCGCCGGTGGCTCGGTCGCGGTCGCGGTCGCGGTCGCGGTCGTGGTCGCGGTCGTGGTCGTGCTCGCGGTCGCGGTCGTGGTCGCGGTCGCGGTCGGCGTTGCGGTCGCCGGCGCCGCGAGCGGGGCGCGGGGATGAACGCATGCCGCCATCGAGGCGACGAAGGCGAGCGGCACGACGCGGAGAAGGATCACGCGGCCATTATGCACGACCTTTGCCCGTACCTGCGCCTCTTGGGTGGAACGGCTCGGGGAATGCGATAAGAAGAGGGCATGGCCGCTCCCGTGCTGCATGTCCTGAAGCCGCCGGCGACGAAGGGCCACGCGTCGGTCGTCCACTTGCCGCGCCAGTGGTTCATCCTGGCGTCGAGCGCAGAGCTTGGGAAAAAGCCGATCGCACGCACGCTCCAGGGGACGCCGCTGGTCCTCTTCCGCGACGGCGAAGGCAAGCCGGGCGCGCTCCTCGACCGCTGTCCGCACCGCAACGTGCCGCTCTCGGCCGGAGAAATCGCAGGTGGGCAACTCCAGTGCCGCTACCACGGCTGGCGCTTCGATCGCGAAGGCGTCTGCAAGCACATCCCCAGCCTCGTGGGAGAAGCCGACGCGAAGGCGCGCCACGCGCAGAGCTACCCCACGGTGGAGCAAGACGGCTTCGTCTGGGTCTACTCGAGCTCACGCGCAGAGGCCGGTCCGCCCGAGAGCGTGCCGTACCGCTTCACGAAGGCGAACGCGCCCGGGTACACGACGGTGCGCCAGATCGTCGAGTCGCCGGCCACGCTCCACGCGACGATCGAGAACGCGCTCGACGTCCCGCACACCGCGTTCCTTCACAAGGGCCTCTTCCGCACGAAGAGCCGCAACATCACGATCGAAGCGCACGTCACGCGCACCAAGGACAAGGTCGTCGCGGAGTACCTCGGTGAGCCGCGACCGCCCGGCGTGGTCGCGCGACTCTTGTCGCCGTCCGGCGGAACGGTGACGCACTTCGATCGCTTCCTCCTGCCGTCGATCGCCGAGGTCGAGTACTCGATCGGCACGGAGAACCACATCCTCGTGGCCTCCGCGATGACGCCGGTGAGCGACTTCGTCACGCGCATCTTCGCCGTCGTGAGCTTCAAGCTGCGCATCCCTGGCGCGCTCATCAAGCCGTTCTTGCACCCGCTGGCGCTCGCGATCTTCAAGCAGGACGCCGAAATCTTGAAGCTCCAGACCGAGACGATCCAACGCTTCGGCGGCGAGCAGTTCGCGTCGACCGAGATCGACGTGCTCGGTCGCCACATCTGGCGCCTCCTCAAAAACGCGGAGCGCGGTGAAACGGGCGAAGCCGGCGGAAACGGCAGCCTCGACGACGCGCACGAAGAGCGTATTTCGCTCGTCGTCTGACGAATCCCGCGCCCCCCTGGACCCGGAGAAGTCCACTGGATCCGAGGGGATCGGTCCACCCACGTTGGACGATTTCATCACGGAAGGTGCGCGGGTCGGTCAATTGACCGCATGAAGCGCGGGCCATTCGCGCGTGGGCTCTCCCGCGCGCAGGCCGACGTGTGCCCGCGCCCTTTACCCAAGGAGACTTCCCATGCGCCGTTCACTCGTTCCCCTCTTTCCCCTCTTTTCGCTCGTCGCGATCGCGTGCTCGTCGTCGAACGACGACGGCGCCGCCGGCACTTCGGAGGACGCGATCACCGGGACGTGCGCCACGCCGCCCGATCCGAGCCGCTCACTCTTCGTCACCGACCCGACGGCGCTCGCGAAGTTCCCGATGCAAAAGGTCATGAACCAGATCGCCGCGACCGGGAGCGCCACGGGACAGACGGGCACCTCGGTTTACCAGCAGATGATGGACACGATGCACACGAAGGCGCAGGGCACGACGACCGGGCCGCACTGCGACGACGTGCTCACGAACGGCGTGCCCTCGATCAACGGCTTCCCGATCCAGTGCCCGCGCGCGGAGGGAGACCTCTCGACCACGAACCCCTTCGGGACCGGCAACGACGCCTACATCCCCGTCGCGATCGTGAACCGCTTCGATCTCGCGCCGAAGAGCGGCAGCAACTGCGGCCAGTACCGCGTCGTGTACGGCAAGCGCTCGGGGCTCACGAACGGCTTCGATCGCGTGCTGATCATCTTCGAGGCGGTTCTCCCCAACCCGACGCCGGCCGCTGGGCTCGTGGCGTGTCTCCCCGTCGCGCAATTCTGGGACGGTCTCACGAACGATGCCGACGCCACGTCGCGCGCGAACAAGCTGCAGGCCTTCTACTTCACGGGGCTCGCGGGCTTCTCGCCGGTCGTCCAGGCCGCGCATTACGGCGTTGGTGGTGGCACCGACACCGGGCAGATCCGCGCCAACATGTTCAAGAACGCGACCGGCCAGGATCCGTGGCAGCTGCGTGAGTTCCGCCTGGCGTTTCAAGCGTGTCTGCCCGACGGAAGCGGCTGCTCGCTCGTCGCGCACGACACGTCGGTCGCGACCAATCCGTTCGGAACGCTCTTCGGCGGCACCGACTCCGCCTCGGTCGCCTTCCAGAATAAATTCATCGGCCAAGTGCCGCACCTCGCCGCCAAGTCGATCCCTGGCATCGGCATGTCGACGCCGACGGTCGACAACGCCGGGCAGAGCAACGAGCAGGACCAGACGAACGACTATCTCTTCCAGGGCGGCGCCAACACGCGCTTCCTCACGGCGATCACGTCGAAGCTCGCGAGCATTGGCCGCACCGACCTGACTGCGCAGAACATCCTCGAGCGCTCGACGACGCAGTCGTGCGCGGGCTGCCACCAGGTGTCGAACACACGCCCATTGGGCGGTGGCCTCAGCTGGCCCACGTCGAACGGCTTCACGCAGATCGACGAACGCAGCACGATCTCGCAGGCGCTCACGTTGAAGTTTCTGCCGGCGCGCGCGAAGGTGCTGCAGAACTTCATCAACGCCAACTGCCCGGGTGGCACGGGGACCCAGGCGGGCGGCGATCCCGGCGTCACGCTCGGCGGTGGCGACGTCGGCGCCGCGAACTGAACGACGCATTCACGTGAAATCGCGGTGCCAGGGCAGAAGCTCCCCCTGGCGCCGCGCCGACGGGACAGCGTGCGTCGACCCGCACGTGGACCACGCTCAGAAGGGCTGAAATCACGCGCGGCACGATGTTTGGAGTAGGGGACGCCATGGCCCCCATCACCCGTTACGTCGCCATCGGAACGTTCGCCGCGTTGATCTCGGTGTCTGCGGTCGCGCTCGGCCGCCACCATCGCCCCTTCTCGCCGCCGCCCGCCACGTCGCACATGGCGCCGCGTCAGGCGCGCTCGATCGTCATCGAGCAGCACCCCGTCGTCGAGAAGGCGCCGCTCGTCCCCGTCGCGCCGTGAAGAAGAAAACGAGCGCGCTCAGCTCGGCGTTCCAGCCGCCAGCGTGAGCAGCGACGCGACCCGGCGCGCGAAGCGGCTCGGATCGTCGATCTGCCCGCCCTCCGCCAGCACCGCCTGATCGAAGAGGACCTCGATCCATTCGTCGATGCGCGCCGCCGCCGGATCGCGCACCACGAGATCGGCGAGGCTCTTGATGACGGCGTGGGCCGGGTTGATCTCGAAGACGCGCTTCGGCTGCGGCATTCCTTTGCCGCGCTCGCGGAGCAGGCGATCGAGGTACGGCGCCGCCGCCCCGTCGGCGAGCGTGAGGCAGCATGGCGACTCGGTGAGGCGGTGGGTGATCTTCACCTCCCTAACCTGCGCCTCGAGCACCTTGGCGATGCGCGCGGTCAGCGGCGCCAGCGTCGCTGTTTGCGTCTCCGCGTCCTTCTTCTCCGCGTCCGTCTCCTGGAGCGGCAGGTTCGCGCGCATCGCGGAGACGAGCTTCTTGCCGCCGAACTCGCGCAGCCCTTCGGTCGCCCACTCGTCGACCGGATCGGTCAAGTAGAGGACCTCGTACCCGCGCGCGAGGAGCGACTCGGTGTGCGGCGATCCGGCGACCACCTGCTTCGATTCGCCGGAGATGTAGTAAATGGCCTCCTGGCCCTCCTTCATGCGTCCGACGTAGTCCACGAGGGACGTTGCGCCCTCGCCGCGTGAGCTCTCGTACCGAACGAGCGCGCCGAGCTTGTCCGCGTGCTCGTGCTCGAGGGCGAGCCCTTCTTTCAGGACGACACCGAACGCGTCCCAGAATTTGGCGTAGTCGTCCGGGCGCTCCTTGGACATCTCTTCGAGCAGCGACAGCGTCTGCTTGACGACCTGCTTGCGGATCGCCTTCAAAATGGCCGAATCCTGCAGCAGCTCGCGCGACACGTTGAGCGGCAGATCGTCGGAGTCGACGACACCGCGCACGAAGCGGAGCCACTGCGGGAGGATCTCCTCGCAGTCGTCCATGATGAAGACGCGCCGTACGAAGAGGCGCACGCCGCGGCGACGGCGCGGATCGTTGAGATCGAACGGCGGGTGCGCCGGCACGTAGAGGAGGCCCACGAACTCCTGCGTGCCCTCCACGCGGAAGTGCGCCCTCGCGAGCGGCGCCTCGAAGTCGCGCGTGAGGTGCTTGTAGAAGTCGGTGTACTGCTCGTCGGTGATCTCCGCCTTGGGGCGCTGCCATAGCGCGCTCGCGCGGTTCACTTGCTCGAAGGTCGTCTCGACCGTGTCGTCTTTCTTCTTCGTCACCTCGAGCTTGATCGGGTAGTTGACGTAGTCCGAGTAGCGGGTGACGAGCTCCCGCAAGCGCCACGTCTCGAGGAACTCCTTCTGATCGTCGCGAAGGTGGAGCACGATCTCGGTCCCGCGCGTCGTGCGTTCGGCGGGCTCGACGGTGAACGTGTCGCCCGCGTCCGACGTCCACTTGAAGGCGCGTGAGCCAGGGGCGGCGGCGCGCGTGACGACGGTGACGCGATCGGCGACGAGGTACGAGCTGTAGAAGCCGACGCCGAACTGGCCGATGAGGTTCGCGTCCTTCTTCACCCCCTCCGCGAGCTTCTCGAAGAAGGCGCGCGAGCCGGAGTGGGCGACGGTGCCGAGGTTCTTCACGAGCTCGGCCTCGGTCATGCCGATGCCGGTGTCCTCGATGTGCAGCGTTTGCGCCGCCTCGTCCACCCGGATGCGGATCTCGAGCGCTTCGTCGCCGGTGAGGAGATCGGGCTGCGTGATCGCCGCGAAGCGGAGGCGGCTCAGCGCGTCCGACGCGTTCGAGACGAGCTCGCGCAGGAAGATCTCCTTGTGGCTGTAGAGCGAGTGGATGACCAGGCGCAGGACCTGGCTCACCTCCGCTTGGAAGGTGTGGGTCGTGGCGGCGCTGGCGCTGGTCTCGGCGGGATCGGGCATGGGCTCGGATGGCTTCTAATCACCTGCCTGGAGAGTGCAAGGCCGGATATACAAAGGAGGCTTCGATGAGGCCTGACGCGACGAGCCGGGTCTTCCTCGGCGACTATCCGACGCCGGTGGAGCCGCTGCCGACGCTATCCCGGCCGGGCGCGTCGCTTTGGGTGAAGCGCGACGATTTGACGGCGCCCGCGTACGGCGGCAACAAAGTACGGAAGCTCGAGTACGTCCTCGGCGACGCGCGGGCCCGTGGCAAGACGGAGCTCCTGACCGCGGGAGCGGTGGGGAGTCACCACGTCCTGGCGACGGCTCTTTATGGGGCACGCAACGGGTTTCGCGTGCGCGCGGTGCTCGTTCCTCAGCCACGCACCGAGCACGCGCTCGTGAATTTGCGCGCCGAGCTCGCGTTGGGGCTCGATGCGAGCGCGACGCGGGAGGCGCTCGTGCCGTTTGCGCTAGGACGGCGGTACCGGAAAGAAACGTATTTCGTACAGGTCGGCGGCTCGAGCGTGCTCGGCGCGATGGGCTACGTCGACGGCGCGCGCGAGCTGTCGGCGCAGGTTCGATCGGGCCAGCTCCCCGAGCCCGATCTCGTCGTCGTGACGCTTGGCTCCGGCGGGACCGCGGCGGGGCTCGCCGCCGGCTTCGCGCTCGAGGGAATGAAGACGCGCGTGCTCGGGGTCTCCGTCGTCGGCCCGACCGCGGTATTTGCATGGTACACGCATCACCTCGCGCGCGCGTGCGTCGCTCGCGCGGGCGGTTCGGTGTCGCGAGGCGATCTCGCGGCGAGGCTCACCACGACGAACCGCTGGCTCGGCCGCGGCTACGGATACGCGACCGACGAAGGCGCCCGCGCGATCACGCTCGCGAAGGACGCCGGCCTCACGCTGGACGCGACGTACACCGCGAAGTCGTTCGCCGCGGCGCTCGACGTCCTCGAAGGCGGCCGCGAGAAGGTCGTCCTCTACTGGCACACTCTCTCGAGCGCCCCGATGGCCCCGCTCCTGGAAGGCGCGCTCTCCGAAGTCCCGCCGTCGCTCCTCGCCCTTCTGCGCGGAGGATAGTGACTCACGCCGCGGGGGCTTCGATCGCCGCGGTAATGCCGTGCACGACCTCGTCGAGCGTGTCGACGAGGAGCATCGGCTCCCAGCCGCCCTCGTGCGCGCGGAAGGAGAGGCCAAACGTGTCCGGCCCGAGCGCGGTGAGGCGCGCGAGGAAGCCGTTCGGCGGACCGATGACGATGTGCGGGCCGTGCAGGCGCACCTCGAGATAGCCGAAGTCGCCCAGGGTGCCGAGGAGCCGCTTGACGCGGTCCGTGACCAGCTTCTTCTCGGTGATCGACGTCATGGCATCTTTGCGGTACCAGAGCCGATCACGCCGGGCCAAATTTCGTGGAGCGACCGACCAAATCTGTAGGATGAAGGAGGATGGTCCAGGCCCTCGCGCTCGCCGCGCTGCTGGTCGTGCTCGACGACGGGGAGAAGGTCGCGCGCGACGTGGACCACGCGCTGCCACCGTCGCCATGGCCTGCCGAAGTGAGCCTGTTCGCGATGCGCGGCGAGACGGTGGCGGTTCAGGCGGTCGTCACGTCGGAGACTCCTCTGCACGGCGTCCACGCGACGGTGACGCCGTTCGTGGACGGCGCGACGGCCCTCGACGCGCGGGTGGAGGTCTTCGCCGAGCACTTCGTCCACGTGAAACGTCCGAGCGGAAACGAGCGTGAGCCCGGCTCGCTCGCGTTCACCGCCGCGGCCGCGCCCGATCCGAAGCAGCTGACCGGTTGGCTCGCCGACGCGCTCGTCCCGGGCGACGCCGAGCTCACGCACACGACGGGGCGCGCGGCGCTGTGGATCGACGTCACGGTTCCCTCCGGCGCGCCGCCCGGCACGTACACCTCGATGCTCCACGTCGCGAGCGCGGAGGGGGCGATCGCCGCGCGCCCGGTGCGCCTGCGCGTCCTCGATCGCGACATGCCCTGGGCGGCCGCGAAGACGATGGTCTTCTACGAGCCAGCGAACCTCGAACGGCGAATGGGCGATCGCGCCGCCGAGATCGAGCTCCGCCAATTGATGCACGCGCACCACCTCAGCACGTTTCGCGAGCTGCACGACGCGCGCGAAATGGACCTCGACGATCGCGCGCTGTCCGGCGAGCTCTACACGCCGGGGCAGGGCTACGTAGGCCCCGGCGAAGGGAAGGGAGAGGGCGTCTTCGCGATCGGCGCGTACGGCGGCCTCCGCGCGCCGAGCCCGTCGAGCCTCGCCGTCGCCGAAGCGTTCGCGTCGCGCCTGCGTGGTGCCGGTCGCATGCAAGATACACAGATCTTCGTCTACGCCGTCGACGAGGACTGCAAGAGCTCGTGGCCGGCCGAGTGGCGCGCGCTCTTCGCCGGCTCGGACGCGATGCATGACGTACGCGTCGGCGCGACGTGCGGAGACGATCCGACGGCGCAGAAGGCCGATCTCGTGATGATGACGGCGCCCGACTACGAGCCGGGTCGCGCGCGCGCGGCGAAGGCGGCGGGAAAATGGGTGTGGGCCTACAACGGCCAGCGCCCCTACGCAGGGCCGATGATGCTCGACGTCCCGGCGGTCGACCTGCGCGCGAACGCCTGGATCGCCGCGCGCTACGGCGTCGACCGCTGGTTTTACTGGGAGTCGATGTACTGGTTCGACGACAACCGCGGCGGGCGCGGCAAGCCCGACGGCTTCGATCCTTTCGAGGTCGCCGAAACATTCCACAACGCGGACGGCGACTACGCGAACGGCGACGGCATCCTCGTCTACCCCGGCCGGCAACGCACGAAGGGGATGCGCGATCTCGATCTTACGGCCGTCCTTCCGTCGGTACGCCTCAAGAACCTCCGCCGCGGCGTACAGGACACGGCCTACATCGACGCGGCGCGCGCGACGGATCCGGAGGCCGCCGACGCGATCGTGCGGCGCGTGATCCCGAGCGCCCTCGCCGGCGCCGGAAAGCGCGCGTCATGGCCCGATCGCGGCCGCGCGTGGCTCGACGCGCGCGCCGAGTTGGTCGCGATCCTGGACGCGCCGCCTGCGCCGCCCGCGCCGCCACCGAAGAGCACGTCGCTCCTCGCGTGGCTGGCGTTCGCGGTTGCGGCGATCGGCGCAGCGGTGGCCCTTCGACGCGCCGCCGACCGACGTGGCACCGGGCGATAGTGCCGGGTCAGCATCGGCGACGTCTGCGCCTGCATTCACGAGCGACTCAGCGGTTCCAACAGTGCTCGACCGCGCTTGGCTGCTACAAGCGAGTTGTGCAAACGCCCGTCTTGCACGCGCCGACCGAGCACGGGGTGCCGTCGGTCTTCGCAGGGTTCGAGCCTGACCGCGCCGGGTCAGGCGGCTTTGCAGTCGTCGCAGCGCGACGTCAGTTTCTTCTTCCCGCGGCCGAGCGGCTTGTGGCACGCCGTGCAGAAGGCCACCTGACCGCTGCATGCTTCGCAGTAGAAGACGCCCCATCGCTCGAACGCCTCGACGCGCGGATCCGCGTCGCAGTGGCCCGGCGTGTGGCACGGGCGCGGCTCTTTCACGCCGCAGCCAGCGCATACGCAGAGCGGGTGCTGCTGAACGAGTTTGGTCAGCTCGTCGCCCACGCCGCCGTACGGCGCGACACCGCTCCCGCGACAGAGTGGGCACGCCGTGGCCAGCCGACCTTGCACCGCCGCCCGGATGAACTCGCTCTTGTTCGGCATCGCGTCGAGCAGGGCCGCGAGCTCGGGCTCCACCTTGAACGCGACAATGTGCTTGGCGGGTCGGGGCTTGCGGGGCATCGGTCTAACCGAATTATAACCCATCGTCGCTCCGCGTCCATGGGCGCGGGAAAAACAGCCGGATCAGCGCGAGACGGGTGCCGCCGCGTAGCTGAGGAGCGCCGGGAGGCGACCCTTCACCGCGTGCCCTCCGACGATGGCTGCGGCTGCGAGCGCCATCGACAGCGCCAGCATTCCGACGAGCCCGCGTCCGCTGCGGCGTTGCGCGGCGCGCGCGGGGGCTTGCGTCGGCATCGGCGTCGCCGAAGTGAGCGACGAGGGCGGGAGATCGATTACGACGGTGCGCTCTTCGCCGATCTCTTTGGCGAAGCGCACGTGCGACGACGGGCCGCGCGGCGCGTCGGGGAGGGGAGTCGGGTACGGCGAGAGCTGCTCGGGGATCGGCGTCGTCGGCATCGGCGGGCGGACGCTCGCGGGCGTGTAGCCGTGCACCGCGCCCATCGACGCGATCGAGACGTGCACGTCGATCGACGGGTTCGAGCTCGAGCCGGGCGAGGTCGGGTTCGGCGCCACGCGCGTGACTTCCTCGTCGGTTCGCGCGCGCGGCGCGCTCGACGTGCGGAACGCGGCGGGGATCGCCTGCGCGAGCAGATCAGCGAAGCTCTCGCAGTCGGGGATGCGGCGATCGCGATCGCGCTCGAGCGCGGCGTTCACGACGCGCGCGACCGCCGGCGGAACCCACGGCGCCACCTGCTCGAGGCGCGGCGCGCGCTCGGTCATGACGCGCATCATCGTGTGGTGGGCGCGCCCCTTCGGCTCGTACGGCGATCGCCCGGCCAGCATCTCGAACAGCACGGCGCCCAGCGCCCACACGTCCGTGCGCGGATCGAGATCGTCGGCGCCCTGCGCCTGCTCCGGCGACATGTACTGCGGCGTCCCGACCGGCATCCCGACGCCCGTGAGATCGGCCGACCACGTCCCCGATTTGTCCGGATCGCCCATCATCTTGGAGATCCCGAAGTCGAAAATCTTCACGAACGGCACGCCGTTCTCGCGCGGGATCAAGAAGACGTTCCCGGGCTTCAAGTCACGGTGGATGATGTTCGCCGCGTGCGCCGCGCCGAGGCCCCGCGCGATCTGGTGGGCGATCTTGAGCGCGTCGATCGTCGGGAGACGCTTCACGCGGTGGAGGTGCGTCGCGAGATCCTCGCCCTGGAGGTGCTCCATCACCATGAAGAGGCCGAACTGCTCGTCGGTGCCGACGTCGGTGACTTGGACGATGTGCTCGCTCTCCACCGCGGCGATCGCACGGACCTCGCGGCGGAAGCGCGCGGCCGCGAGCTCCGATCCGGCGAAGTAGCGCTGCACGAGCTTCACCGCGAAGCGCTTGCCGCCGAGCTGCGTGTGGCGCGCCTCGCAGACGACGCCCATCCCGCCGACGCCGAGGATGCCGGTCACCTCGTACTTGCCGCCGAGCGTCGCGCCCATGAACGCGCGTCCGGGGGACGGCGTGTAGGTGGTTGTCGCCTCGGGGTCCAGCTTCGGTCTCGGCAGGGCTCCCATGGGGTTCGTACGGTGCAGTTTTGCACCCCGCGTGCCGCAAATGACGCGCGCCTAACCGCTGGAATCCATGCGAGCAATGGTGCCGGCAGCCGAACTTTTCACCGTGGAGGAAAGCTCGGCCAGCCCGCGTGGATCGGACGATCCTCGGTCTCGCCCGTCAGTCCTCGTCGGCGCGAAGCTTCGCGAGGACGCCGAGATCCTCGAGCGTCGACGTGTCGCCCTTGGTCTCGAGGGAGCCGCTCGCGACCTCCTTCAAGAGGCGGCGCATGATCTTCCCGCTGCGCGTCTTGGGGAGCGCGTCGGTGAAGCGGATCTGGTCGGGCCGGGCGAATTTCCCGATCTCCTTGTCGATGTGCTCGGCGAGGCGGTCCTTCAGGTTCTTGTCGGCGACCTGCCCCTGCTTCACCGTGACGAAGACCACGAGCGCCTGACCCTTGAGATCGTCCGGGCGGCCGACGGCAGCGGCCTCGGCGATCGCGGGGTGGCTCGCGAGCGCGCTCTCGATCTCGCCTGTGCCGATGCGGTGGCCGGCGACGTTGAGCACGTCGTCGATGCGCCCCACGACCCAGAAGTAGCCGTCCTCGTCCTTTCGCGCGCCGTCGCCCGTGAAGTACACGTTCGGCATCACGTCCCAGTACGACTTCATGTAGCGGTCGTCGTCTCCCCAGAGCGTGCGCGCCATCGATGGCCACGGCTTGCGGATGATGAGCTTGCCGCCTTCGTTCGCGGCGCACTGCTCGCCCCTGTCGTGCACGACCGCGATGTCGACGCCGAACATCGGGAGGCCCGTGCTGCCGGGCTTGCTGTACACGGCGCCGGGGAGCGTCGTCAGCATGATCGAGCCGGTCTCGGTCTGCCACCAGGTGTCGACGATGGGGCAGCGATCTTTGCCGACGACCTTATGGTACCAGGTCCACGCCTCGGGGTTGATGGGCTCGCCGACGCTGCCAAGGAGGCGCAGGCTCGACAAGTCCGCCTTGTTCACCCAGTCGTCTCCCCAGCGGATGAACGCGCGGATCGCGGTCGGCGCCGTGTAGAGGATGGTGACGCCGTGGCGCTCGATGACCTTCCAGAAGCGCCCCGGATCAGGGAAATTCGGGGCTCCTTCGTACATCATGCACGAGGCGCCGCACGAGAGCGGGCCGTACACGATGTAGCTGTGGCCGGTGACCCAGCCGATGTCGGCGGTGCACCAGTAGAGGTCGCCGTCCTTCAGATCGAAGACGTACTTCGACGTGACGTGCGCGCCGACGAGGTAGCCCGCGGTCGTGTGGAGGACGCCCTTGGGCTTTCCCGTCGAGCCGGACGTGTAGAGAATGAAGAGCGGGTGCTCGGCGTCGAACGCCAGCGGGTTCTTCGCGAGGGCCATCGCCTTCTCGCTGGCGTGGCGACCGAGCAGATCGTCCCACCATACGTCGCGCCCCTCCTTCATCTCGACGGGCAGGCGCTCGCCGCCGACGCGGCGGTAGACGATCACCTTCTCGATCGATTTGGTCTGCACGACGGCGTCGTCGGCCATCTTCTTGAGCGGGACGATGTTGCCGCGGCGCCACGCGCCGTCTTGCGTGAGGAGGATCTTCGCGCCGGAGTCGTTGATGCGATCGCGGAGCGCCTCGGCGCTGAATCCGCCGAAGACGACCGAGTGGGTCGCCCCGAGCCGCGCGCAAGCGAGCATCGCGACCACCGCCTCGGGAACCATGCCCATGTAGATGGCAACGCGGTCGCCAGCGACGACGCCGAGATCGGTGAGCGCGGCGGCGAGGCGGACGACCTCGCGGTGCAGCTCGAAGTACGTGAGCGTGCGGACGTCGCCCGGCTCGCCTTCCCAGACGATCGCCGCGCGCGTGCGGTTCTGCGTCGTGAGGTGGCGGTCGAGGCAGCTCTCCGTGAGGTTCAGCTTCGCGCCGATGAAGAACTTCGCCTTGGGGAGGTTCCACTCCGAGAAGGCCTTCGGCGGCTCGCGAAAGACGAGGTCCTGCGTCTGGGAGCGCCAAAACTGCTCGGGCTCCTCGATCGACTGCCGGTACAGCTCCGCGTACTCGGCGTGTGAGCCGACGTGCGCGCGGGCGCTGAACTCACGGCTCGGCGTGAAACGGCGGTCCTCCTTGAGTCGCGATTCGATGCGATCACTCATGGCTTCCTCGACGGCTGCGCTGCACGTGCACATGCAACGATGGGACGCGAAAGTAGCCGTACTGCGTCCGTAGGGCTAGCCTTTCATCTCTCAACTCGCGACGTGTCACGGGGCCAAATGAGCGCAGGTGTGCGAAGGATTCGCAGGGGTTTCACCCTCGTCGAGATGATGATCGTCGTGGCCATCGTCGGGATCCTCGCGGTCCTGGCGATCTACGGAGTGCGCAAGTACATCGCGAACTCCAAGACCACCGAGGCGCGCAACGCCCTCGGACAGATCCAGCACGACGCGCAGATCGCCTTCGAGCGTGAGACCGGCGGGACGTCCGTCATGGCGGCGAAGCAATCGAGCCCGCTCCTTCGGAAGCTGTGCGCGTCGTCGTCCGCCGTGCCTGCGACGCCGCCCGCGTCCGCGAAGTACCAATCGAAGGTCTCCGACTGGTCAGGCGATCCGGGGTGGAACTGCCTCAAGTTCTCCCTCGAGCAGCCCCAGTATTTTTCGTATCAGTACACGGCGAGCAACACGACGTCGACGGCCGGCGCCTACTCGATCACGGCGAACGGCGATCTGAACGGCAACGGTGTCTTCTCGACGTTCCAGCTGAACGGCAAGGTGCAGGCGGGCGTCATCAACACGTCGCCGATCATCGCCGAAGTGAACCCTGAGGAGTGACGAGCCCGTCCTCGTGGTCCTCAGCGTGGCGCGCTCGACCCCGCGGTCGTCAGCACCACCGTCCGCACCTTCTCCACCAGGTCTTTCACCTTGAAGGGCTTCTGGATGTAGAACTTCGCGCCGACGTTGATTCCGTCGAGGACGCTGCCGGCGGCGCCGCGCCCGGTCACGAAGACGACGGGGACCGACTTGAGGCGCGGATCGGCGCGCATCTTCTTGGCGAGCATCACGCCGTCCACGCGCGGCATCATGATGTCGGTGACGACGCATGCGACGGGCGGGACGCGCTCGAGGACGCGGACCGCCTCTTCACCGTCGGCGGCTTCGTAGACCGTGTAGAGCGTGCGGAGCGCGCGAACGATGAGGCGTCGCGCGGCGTCGTCGTCGTCGACGACCAGGATGGAAGGGGCCTCGCTGCCCGTGTCGTCGGGCGTCGAAGTAGGGACGATCGAGCGTCGCTTCGGCTCTTCCATGACGAAGGCCGCCGGGCCCTTCGGAAGGATGAGCGCGGTCGGTGCGAGAGACGGAGCCTTGGGAGGAAGCGACCGCGCTTTCGGCGGGAGCGAACGCCTCTTCGCGGGCGGGAGCGGCGGCGGCCCTGCGTCCTCGCGCGTCGGCTTCGGAGCGGGCGCCGGAGCGTTCGCGGACGGATCGATCTTTCGCAAGCGCCCCTTCGGCGCGCCGGCGATCGAGGCGATCGGGCGCGGCATGCGAGAGCCGGCGGGCGGCTGCGGCGGCATCGAGCGCCGCTTCGGCGGCACCGAGCGCGACTTCGGGGGGTTCGAGCGCGACTTCGGGTCCGCCATCCAGCCTCCAAGCGATTGCGAAACAGCTGCGTCGAAATGCGAGACAGCCACTTGAGAACATACAACTGGTGCGTGCGCCTCGCTGGACCTAAATTCGCTGGCCGAGGGTCTTGTTGATGCTCTCCATTCCGCCTCCTGGCGAACGCGATCGCGCGGGGTCACTCCCGCCGTCGATGCGAAGGTCCGCCGATCACGGCCGCGCTCTCAAGGCAGCCGACAAATTCGGGCTGCGCCTTGCGAAGAAGCTCGTCCAGCGCCCGCTCATGAGTGTGTGGGACGCGGTGCAGAGCGACGAGAAGCACGTGACCTTGACGGTGGTCGACGCGTGCGCGACGGAAGGCGAGCGAACGCGCATCCTCGGCGCGGCGAGCTCGCTCATCGTCCTCGCGGGGACTACGGGTGTGCAAGACGTCCACTCGGTCGCCGAAGCGGTCGAAGCCTTCGTGTCCAACCCGTGCGCAAACGGGACGGCGGCCGATCTCGTCGTCTTGCGATGGCCCCTACGCGAGCGGCTCTCTTTCGTCGCGCGCGTGTGCGACGCGCTCGAAGGCATCCACGGCGCGGGCCTCGTGCACGGAGGGCTCTGCCCCGACAACGTCCTCCTCGACGACGAGCTCGCACCGGTGCTCTCCGAGATCGGCATGGTCTCGCTGTCCGACTCGCTCGAGGGGGATCGCGAAGGGTTCTTCGGCTACGGCGCGTACGCGTCGCCGGAGGCGCAGGACGGCGCGGCCCTCGATGCCCGCAGCGACGTGCTCAGCGTCGGGCACCTCCTCGCGTTCCTCGTCACCGAGCACGAGCCGAACGACGCCTCGGAGCGCGAGCTCACCGGGAAGGCGGCCGGACTCGGCACCGTCTACCGCAAGGCCGTATCCGCCCTTCCCGAGCAGCGCCACGAGAGCGTCGCGGAGCTGCGCGCCGATCTCGATCGCATTCGCACGGATCTCACGGTGACGATGCCGGGACCGGCGCGCCCGCACGCCGCCGCGCCACGCCCAGCCGCGCCTGCTGCGCCGAAGCCGTCGCGGACCTCCGGCTATCAATCCGACGTGCCCATCGACGCTGCGGTGATCGGCGCTCGCCCGAAGGCCGGGGTCATCGGGATCCTCCTCGCGATCGGCGCGATGCTGCCCGGCTACCTCTTGCCCCTCGAGGCCGCCGGCGTCTTCGGTCTCACGCTGGTCGTGGCGGCCGGGCTCGCGACGGCGACGTTGATGGTGCCGATGTCGTCGATGCGGTGGCGCTCGATTTCCGTCCTCGGCGTGCTCCTCGTGTCGGTCGCGCTGGACCCCGTGGGCCGCGTCGGCGCGGCGGGAGCGTGGCGTCGCTTGCACCGCTCCACTCCGGCGGGGCGCGAGGCAGTGGTCGCGATCCTCCGCAATGGCGAGCGCGACCTCGCGGGGGCGAACCTGGTCGGCGCCGATCTCTCTCGCCTCGATCTCGGCTGGGCGAACCTTGCGGGCGCCGATCTCTCGAGCGCCGATCTGTCGCGCACGCTGCTCATCAACGCGAAGCTCGACGACGCGAACATGACCGGCGCCGTCCTCGATCGCGTCGACATGAGCGGGACCGATCTCTCGTCGGTGCGCGGCATCGAGACGGCCAAATGTGAGCGCTCGACGATGCTTCCCGCGGGGTGGGATTGCTACGATGGCAAGCCCGGCAAACAAAGGACCGACGAGCCTCCTGCTCCTCCGCCGCCCGGCGCGCAGGGGATCACGATCACGCCCGGTCCTGCGCCCGCGCCGCCGGCTCCCCCGCCGCCCGCTCCTGGTCCCTGACGCTCACTCGTAGCGAAGCGCGTCGATCGGATCGAGCTGCGACGCCTTGCGGGCCGGGTAGAGGCCGAACACGATCCCCACGAACGCGCTGAAGCCGACCGAGATCGCGATCACGTCGGTCTGGACGAGCATCGGCCATTTGAAGCGCGCGGCGAGCCACGTCGCGGTGCCGAGGCCGACGACGACGCCGAGGAGCCCGCCCGCCAACGAGAGGCTCAGCGCCTCGATGAGGAACTGCGCGAGGATGTAGTGCGGCTTCGCGCCGACGGCCATTCGCACGCCGATCTCGCGCGTTCGCTCGGTCACGCTGACGAGCATGATGTTCATGATGCCGATGCCTCCGACGAGGAGCGATACAGCCGCGACGCTCGCCAAGAGCGTGGTCATCGTGTCGGTCCCCTGCTGCTGCGCGCCGGCGATCTCGGAGAGGTTGCGCAAGGAAAAATCGTCGTCCATGCCCGGCGCGATGTGGTGCCGATCGCGGAGGAGCGACGCGATGTCGCTCTGCGCGCGCGAGGTCGTGTCGGACGAGGTCGCGGCGACCATGATCTGGCCGGTGAGGTACTTACTCAGGCCGCCCTGCACCTTCTGCGCGAAGGTGGTCGCGGGGATGAACGCCGCGTCGTCGTAGTCCTGACCGGTCGACGACTGCCCCTTCTTCGCGGCGACGCCGACGATCGTGAACGGCGTGGTCCCGATGCGTACGCTCTGGCCGACCGGGTTTGCGCTGGCGCCGTACAGCTTCTCCACCACCGTCTGGCCGAGCACGACGACCTTGGTGCCGGTGTCGACGTCCGACTGCGTGAACGCCGCGCCGAGGGCGATGGGCCAGCTGCGGATCTCGAAGTACTCGGGCAAGGTCCCGGTCACGCCGGTCGTCCAGTTCTGCTCTTCGCTCACGATGGGCATGTTCGAGCGCATCGTCGGCGCGGCGGCCTTCACGGTAGGGACCTCGGCGCGAATGGCCGCGAGATCGTCCCACGTCAACGTGGGCATCGAGCCGAAGCCTCCTTGAACGCCGCCCGTCGACGTCGATCCTGGGAGGATGATGAGCAAGTTCGTCCCCATCGCGGCGAACGCCTGCTCGACCTGCGCCTTCGCGCCGGCGCCGATCGCCATCATCGCGATCACCGCGGCGACGCCGATGATGATGCCGAGCGTGGTGAGGAATGCGCGCATCTTGTTGCGCAGAATCGCTCGCAGCGCGACGCGGAGCGTGAGGAGCGGGTTCACGTCACGCCGCCTTTTCTGGCTCGTGGCGTTCGTCGGAGAGGACCTTGCCGTCGCGCATGACGACGACGCGCGATGCGTACGCGGCGATGTCGGGCTCGTGGGTGACGACGACGACGGTGATCCCCGCGTGCCAGAGCTCCTGGAAGAGCGCCATCACCTCCACGCTCGTCTTGGAGTCGAGCGCGCCGGTGGGCTCGTCTGCCAGGATGACCTTGGGCTCGTTGACGAGCGCGCGTGCGATCGCGACGCGCTGCTGCTGGCCGCCCGAGAGCTGATTGGGGTGGTGCTCGAGGCGCTGGCTGAGGCCGACCCGCTCGAGCGCGTGGGTGGCGCGCCGCCGTCGCTCACGCGAGCCGACGCCGGCGTAGACGAGGGGCAGCTCGACGTTCTCGACCGCGCTGGTGCGCGCGAGCAAATTGAACTGCTGGAACACGAAGCCGATGAGCTGGTTTCTGACCTCGGCGAGATCGCTCTTGCTCATGCCGCTGACCTCGCGACCGCTGAGGCGATAGGTGCCGAGGGTCGGGCGATCGAGGCAGCCGATGACGTTCATCATCGTGGATTTTCCGGAGCCACTCGACCCCATGATCGCCACGAACTCCCCCTCGGTGATCGTGAGCGACACGCCGTCGAGCGCGTGCAGCTCGACGTCGCCGGTGACGTAGATCTTCGTGAGATCGGTCAGCTCGATGAGCGGCTCGGCCATCAGAACATCCTGCCCGCGCGCACCGGGCTGGCGCCGGCCGCTGTGGGCGCGCCGGTCGCGGAGGTCGCGTCGGTGACGACGAGGTCGCCCTCCTTGACGTCGCCGCTCACGACCTCGGTGACGGTTCCGTCGGAGAGGCCGAGCTTGATCGTCACCTGGGTCGCCGCGTTGCCGTGCAGCACCCAGACGGTGCGCGTGTCGGTCTCTTTCTCGCCGCGCTGTCGTCGCTGCCCGCCCTGGCCCAAGCCGCTGCCGGTCGGCGCTGCCGCCGCGCTGGATGCGCTCGACGCGCCGAGCATCGCGGGCGGCGGCTTGAAGCGCATGGCGGCGTTTGGCATCGCGAGCGCCGCGTCGCGCGAATCGAAGATCACCGTCACGTTCGCGGTCATGCCGGGGCGCAGCTTCAGATCGGAGTTGTCGACGTCGACGACCGCGTCGTACGTGACCACGTTCTGGACGGTCTGCGCCGCGTTCCGGATCTGCGAGATCTTCCCGTTGAACCGCTGGCCGGGGAACGCATCGACCGTGAAGTACGTCGCCATGCCGGGGGCGAGGCGACCGACGTCTCCCTCGGCGACGTTCGTGTTCACCTGCATCTTGCGTAGGTCCTCGGCGATCGTGAAGAGCACCGGCGCCTGGAGCGACGCCGCGACGGTCTGCCCGACGTCGACGCTGCGCGAGATCACGACGCCGTCGATCGGCGAGAAGATGCTGGTGTACGAGAGGTTCACCTCGGTCTGGTTCAGCTGCGCCTTCGACTGCTCGAGCGACGCCTTCGCGACGTCGATTCCGGCCTTGGCGACCGCGAGGCTCGTCTCGGCGGTCTCGACGTCGGCGAGGGGGGCCAGGTTCTGCTCGTTCAGCGCCTTCGTTCGCTTGTACACGCGCTCGGCGTCGCGCGACTTCGCCTCTGCCTGGACGACGCCGGCGAGCGCCGAGACGTAGTTGGCGTGCGCCTGCGCGACGTTCGCCAGGACCAGCTGGGGATCGATCTTCGCGAGCAGCTCGCCCTTTTTTACCTGCGAGTTGAAGTCGACGTTGATCTTCTGGAGGCGCCCCGATACTTGGGTGCCGACCTGCACGGTGACGACGGCCTGCAGCGTGCCGCTCGCGGTGACGCGCCCGGTGATCTTCCGGCGCTCCAGCGGCGCGGTCTTGTACGTGATGGGCGGCGGCGGGTGCGCGAGCACGTAGCGCCAGTACGCGACGCCGCCTCCGACGATGGCGAGGAGCAGCGCGATCCAGGGGATGCGCCTCGGCCAGGTGCTCTTGTTGGGGAGGCTCGCCATTTTTTGCGGCTACCCTCAGTTTGACCCAAAACCCCGGGGCTCGACGTCCATTCTTTTCAGAGCTTTACAGTGAGGTCGTCAGGTGAGCCCTGCGTCGCGCAGCAGCCCGGCCAGCGGATCGGTGAGCCCGCCGAGAAGCGGCGCCACCGAGACGAGCTGCACGGCCAGGTCGAGCGCGCCGTCGGTCAGCGCGCGCGTCTTTTCCTGAGCCGGTGAGGCGTCGTGCAGGTAATAGAGGAGGAGGCCCATGTGCAGGCCCCAGAGAGCGCGCGACACGATGCGCCGCGTCTCCGGCTCGAGCATCGCGCCGGCGGCGTCGGGGGAGGTCGAGAGCGCGTCTTCGAAGAGCTGGAGGCTCTCTTCGCGCACGCCGCGGGACGTCGCACCGAAGATGCTGAGCGGATCGTCGGGATCGGCGACGCTGCGGAAGATCGCTCCGAGGAGCTTGCGGTCGCGCTCCAGCACGTCGAGCTTCGTGTGCATGACGGCGCCGAGGCGCGCTCGCAAGGTCGGCTCCTTGGCCATCGCCGCGCGCGCGCGCCGGGAGTGCTCGTCCTGCGTGTCGTGGTAGTAGGCGAGGACGAGCGCCTCCTTCGAAGGGAAGTAATAATACGCGGCGCCCAAGGCCACCTTCGCCGCGCGCGCGACGTCGCGCATCGTGGTCTTCTCGAAGCCGCGACGCCGAAAGAGCGAGAGCGCGCTCGCGAGGATCTTCTCGCGCGTGAGCTCTCGCTTCTTCGGCGTCGCCTTCTTCGTGTCCGTCATCGGTAGGCGGCGCGCGGCGCGTGCTGAGGCGCCGCGTGGCCGGCCGGGAGCTTACACGTGCCTCCCGCGCACGGATCCGGTTTGAGGAGCGCCGCGATCGCGCGCCGGTTGCCGCTGATCGCGTGAAAGAACCGCTCGGCGAGCGGCGCGAGCTCGGGGCCGCTGAGGCGGTACGACCACTCGCGCCACTCCTCGAGCGCCCAGAGCGCGACGAGGAACGCGGCGGGGCCGACCCACACGTCCCCATCGTCGCTCACCACGACGAGCTCCTCGCCGAGCCACGGCACCGCGCCGTAGCGATTGCGCGCCTCGTGCGAGCCGCACGCGAGGAAGCCGAGCGGCACGAAGCTCCTTTGCCGCATCAGCCAGTCGCGGCATCGAATACAAAGCGCGCAGCGCTCGTCGTAGAGGACCAAGAGGGAGTCCACGTCACGCCCTCTGCGGACGCCACGCGTGCACGGGCTCGGCCGCGTTCGGAAACGGTTGCCCACCGCTCCCGTTGGGCAGGCGCATCTGCGGCGCGACGGGCGGCGGCAGAACGGCGATCCGCGCGCGCCGACGGATCCGGTAGAAGAGGTACATGTTCAGGAAGTGCATGACGCCGAGCGACATGAGCAGCGCGCCGAGCTTCCACGCGAGCACCTCGACCGCCGCGATGACCGTCGTGCCGCCGTTGGCCTTCATGATGAGGGACGCGTAGCCGAGGTTCAGCAGGTAGAACCCGACGACGAGCAGGTGGTTCACGGCGTCGGCCATCTTCGGCGTGTCCTTGAAGACGTCCTCCAGGAACACCGCGCCGTTCTTGAAGAGCGTCCGCGCGAGGAAGATGGTCAGCGTGACGCTGACGAGGGCATACGCGCCGTAAACGGGGACGAGGAACGAGGTGGACGGTTCCATGAGGCCTCCTTTGAGGTTATTTGAACGTGTTCAAAACGTCCGACGAAGAGGATAGGGTCGTGATTCACGCCGGCAAGCACGATTTTGAACGCGTTCAGTTCGGTGTCCGCGAACCGACAAGCATTTCCGTTGGTTGCAGGTATCCTCCACCCGGAAATCGGAGGTGACTCTTGGCAGACGTTTCGCTCGACGAGCTCGCGGCGGTGCTGGACGCCGCGGCCAATGGGCTCGCGGGGGTGTCCAAGAAACGCATGTTCGGGTGCGATGGCCTCTTCGCCAGCGGGAACATCTTCGGCCTCGTGTGGAAGCTCGGGCGCATCGGCGTCCGCCTGCCGAACGAGATCGCCTACTCGGAGGCGATGAAAATGCCGGGCGCGTCGCCGTGGGTCGCCGGAACCATGACGATGAGCCACTGGGTGCTCTTGCCCGCCGTGATGCACGGCGACGGCCTGCGCCTCGGCGCCTGGGTCCGAAGAGCGCACGCCCTCGCGCAAACCGCGTCGAAGAAGGGCCCGGCGCGCGTCGAGGCGGCGAAGCCAACCGTGAAGCGCGCGATCGCGGCCCCGGCGAAGGTGGCCGCCGCGCCAAAGAAGAAGCCGGCCCCCAAGAAGGCCGCGGCCAATGAGCCCGCGCCGAAGAAGGCAGCTGCGCGGAGCAAACGCTAGCAACTGCCCCGAAAGACGCGGGTTCTCGCCGCGCCTCCGCGGAGTCTCAATCGCGTCGTTTTTCGGTGCGACAACGTCGGTCGGGTGGCGTCAGTCGCCCATGATGATGCTCAGGCACTTTTGGATGCGCAACGAGCTGGCCGAGCAGGTCATCCCGCCGGTCCTGGTCGGTGTCCCCGGCTCCATGCTTGGCATCGAGGTCCCCTTCCTTCCGCGCCCGGGCCGCCTCCACATCGTGCCGTATTACGACACGGACAGGCACGTCGACTTCACGTCGCAGGACGGCATGCGCTGGGCTTGCTGCATCAAGCGCGCGGCGTGATCGAACGCGCTACCGACCGTGCCGACTCCCGCCGGTCGTCACGTCCGGCGGCTTGCCCGTTGGCGGCGTCGTCGGTGAGCCCGTCGGCTTGGGCGGCGGCGGCTTTGGCTTCGGCTTGACCCCCGCGCCGGCGTCGTGCGGCTCGGCGTGGCCGGCGTCGTGCTGCGCGCCCGCGTCCTCTTCCTTCGCCGGCTCCGGCGGCCAGATCGGGTGCGGCACGAGCGTCTTCCAGTCCGTCGTCGTGTGGCACTCCTCGCACGCCTTCTGGAAGAGCATGTGATCGGCGAACGGTGGCTTGTCGTACTCGGCGGCGTGGCACGCGTAGCAGGCCTTCTTCGTCCCCTTGAAGACCGGCGGCTTGTCCTTGTGGCAGAGAAAGCAGTCGGTCTTCTCGTGCTTGCCGGTGAGCGGCCACGGGTGATCGAGCACAGAAGGATGCCAGCCGGTCTGCGTATGGCACACGGCGCACGCGGTCGGCTTCACGCCCTCGTGCGGCGGCGTCCTCACCTGGAGGTAGTCGGCCATGTGGCAGCTCGCGCACGAAGGCCCCATGGCCTTCGTGCCGCCGTCCCCATCGGCAGCGGCGACGACCGTGCCCTGGCACCCCGCGCTCGCCGCGCCGAAGAGCACCGTCAGGCCGAGCACGATCTCGAGCGCGCGCACACGCATCAGAACTGCTCCCGGCGGAAGCTCATGCCGAGGTGCTGGCTCACGACGCGGATCTTGTTGGCGAGCCCGACGGGGCCGCAGAAGTACACGTCCACCTTGTTCGGCGCGTGCTGCACTTTGATCGCGCCGAGCATCTTCTCCCAGTCGGGGTGGCCCATGTGAGTGTGCGTTCGGAGGCCGGTGATGATGTCGCTGCGCCCCGACGCGTGGAGGATCTCGCGCGCGACCTCGAGGGCGAGCGCCGTGGCGCCGGTGCGGCCCGCGGTCATGCAGAGGTGGATGTCGAGGAGCGCCTTCTCGTCGATTTTCTCGAGCTCCTTCAAGAGCGAGGCGAACCACTCGAACGAATATTGGTCCTTGTTGAGCCAAAAGAAATGCACCTTCTCGAGCTTCGAGGGGTGCGCGCTCGTCTCGCGGCGCACGAGGCTCTCGAGCACCGCGGCGAACGGCGTCACGCCGATGCCCGCGCCGATGAAGACCGCGTGGCGCGACCGCTCGATGTGCGCGCTCGGCGAACCGTAGGGGCCGTCGACGAACGCGACGAGCTGCGCTCCACCGGGCGTCGCCTCGTCGCGCTCTACGCGGGTCCGAAGCGCGGTCGTCCAGTTGCCGAGCGTGCGGACGTGGACCGTGAGCGTCTCGTTCTCCGGCGCGCTCGACACGGTGAACGGATGCCATTCGTGCTTGGCGATCTCGGGGATGCGGAGAAAGACATAGTCGCCGGCCCGGTGCGCGAAGCCCTTCGGCTTGGACAGCTCGAGGCGCGTCACGCCGGACCGCAGCGCCTGCGCGCCGGCAACGACCGTCTTCTTTCCGCGCCGCGCGAGGCGCAAGATCTGCTCGATGACGAAGCCGAGCAGCGGCACGCCGGCCCAGAACAGAAACTGCGGCGCGTGCGCGATCGCGAGGGCGAACCACACCACGTAGAGGAGGTGCGTGAAGTAAAAGAGCTCGAATTTGGCCGATCTGCGCACGAGCGCGAGCGCGAAGACCCACATCACGAAGATGACGATCAGGAGCCCGACGCCGGTGAGCCCGCGCTCGGTGACGAAGAGGAGGTGCTCGACAGAGCCGCTCCGGTGTCCGATTCCGTAGCTCACCAAGAGCGCAGTGCCGTGCGCGACGCCGAGCGCCACCAGCGTGTGCCCGACGATGCGGTGGAACGTGATCGCCTCGTCGACCGGGATCGCGCGGCCGAGCCAGGTCGAGCGCACCCAGGTGAGGAGGCGACGCATCACCGGGAAGAGGAGGAGCGCGCCGTCGAAGTTGATGCACGCGCCGAGCGCGCGGCCGGCCTGGTTGATGGGGTTCGCGCCGTCGTGCGCGCCGCGAATCATCGCGTTCACGAAGAGGCCGACGTTGACGGCCGCCCAGAGGACCAAGAGGACGACCGGCGCCCACCCGTTCTCGAGCAGGCGAGAGAACCGCGATTCGCGCGCCTGGTGCGGGTCGAGCCAGACGAGCAGATCCTCGTTCGGTGCGATCCACACCGCCTCGCTGCGCGTCATCTTCTCGAGCAGCGCCGGCCGCCGCCGTACGACGGCCTCGAACTCCTCGAACGAGATCTTCCCGTCCTTGTTCGTGTCCGCCATGTTGAAGAGCGCCTTGGCGAGCGCGTCGGGCGGCTGCGTCGCGCGCTCGGCCACGTCGTTCTCGGCGAGCCCGATCGCGATCATGCGAAAGAGCTCGTCACGGCTCAGCGTCCCGTCCCCGTCGTGGTCATGGAGACGAAACGCGAACATGAGCTTCTCGGTGTCGCTCCCGAGGCAAAGCTTGCGCACGCCCTCGAGGAACTCGTCCTTCCTGATGACGCCGTCGCCGTCGAGATCGAACGCCGTCAAGACGCGCCGCGCCAGGTACTCGCTCCGTAGCCCCAGCGCCCTCTTCAGCTCGGCGACGTCGATGACCCCATCGGCGCCTGCGTGCTTCGCGAACGCCCGCTCGAGCGCCGAGAGAAGACGCGCGTCGGACCCGGAAGGACGGGCAGCAGTGGCCATCGACGCGCTAGGCTAACGCGATTTCGACAGGCGCGTCAGGCGCGTTGCGTCGCCTCGATGCGGGCGAGCATCAGCTCGCGCTGGAGCTTCAGTGCGCGGGGCATCGACGCGCCGATCGTCTCGAAGAACTCGCCGTGCGACTCGAGCTCCTGCTTCCACTCGGCCAGATCGATGTGCGTCGCCTCGTCGACCTGCGACGAGGGGACGTGCAGGCCCGACAGATCCAGATCGCCGGCCTTGGGCACCCAGCCGAAGAGCGTCTCGTGCCCGCCGACGCGGAGGCGCGCGCGGTCGACGATCCATTTGAGCACGCGCATGTTCTCGCCGAAGCCCGGCCAGAGGAACTTGCCGTCTTGGTTCTTCCGGAACCAGTTGACCATGAAGACCTTCGGCGGGTTCAAGATGTGCCCCTGCATGTTGAGCCAATGCGCGAAGTACTCGCCCATGTTGTATCCGCAGAAGGGCAGCATCGCCATGGGATCGCGTCGCACCACACCGACCTTGCCGGTCGCAGCCGCGGTCGTCTCCGAGCCCATCGTCGCGCCGAAGTAAACCCCGTGCGTCCAGTGGAACGCCTGCATGACGAGCGGGATCGTCGACGCGCGGCGGCCGCCGAAGATGATCGCGCTGATCGGGACGCCCTGCGGGTCGTCGGAAAAGCGGCTGAGCGCGGGGTTGTTGCTCGCCGGCGCGGTGAAGCGTGAGTTCGGGTGCGCGGCCTTGTCGGGCGAGCCCTTCTTCCAGGGGTTGCCCTTCCAGTCGGTGAGCTCCTCGGGGACCGCGCCGTCCTTGCCCTCCCACCACACGTCGCCGTCCTTCGTGAGCGCGACGTTGGTGAAGATGGTGTCGTGGCTGACGGTCTTGATGGCGTTGGGATTGCTCGCCTCGCTCGTGCCGGGCGCGACGCCGAAGTAGCCGGCCTCGGGGTTGATGGCGTAGAGGCGCCCGACCTCCTGGTTCACGCGCATCCACGCGATGTCGTCGCCGACGGTCCAGATCTTCCATCCCTTGAAGCGCTCGGGCGGGATCATCATCGCGAAGTTCGTCTTGCCGCACGCGCTCGGGAACGCCGCCGCCACGTACGTCATCTCGCCCTCGGGGCTCTCGACGCCGAGGATCAGCATGTGCTCGGCGAGCCAGCCCTCCTTCTTGCCGAGGTAGCTGCCGATGCGAAGCGCGAGGCACTTCTTTCCGAGCAGCACGTTGCCGCCGTACCCGGAGCCGACGCTCCAGATCGTGTTGTCCTGCGGGAAGTGGCAGATGTAGCGGCGCTCCGGGTTGCAATCGAGCGTCGAGTGCAGGCCCCGGTTGAAGTCGTTGCCGTCGCCGAGCATCGTCAGCGCCGCTTTGCCCATGCGCGTCATGATGCGCATGTTGAGGACGACGTACGCGCTGTCGGTGAGCTCGATGCCGACCTTGCTCATCTTGGAGCCGACCGGTCCCATCACGTACGGCACGACGTACATCGTGCGGCCCTTCATCGAGCCGTCGAAGAGTTTGCCGAGCTTGTCGTACGCGTCCTTCGGAGCCATCCAGTTGTTCGTCGGCCCCGCCTCGTCCTTCGTCGGCGTGCAAATGAACGTGAGCTGCTCGACGCGCGCCACGTCGTTCGGGTTCGACCGCGCGAGGTGACAGCCCGGGAGCTTGGTCTGGTTCAACGGCATCAAGATGCCGGCCGCCAGCGATTCTTCCGTGAGCCGGTTCTTCTCCTCTTCGGACCCGTCACACCAGACGATCTTGTCGGGCTTGGTCAGGGTGGCCATTTCTGCCACCCACTTGAGGAGGGTCGGATTCTTGGAAAGCGGCGTCGAGGAGGCGGATGAGGTCGTCATGATGGGGTTTTCCTGAGCCACGGCTTTACCGCAAAATCGCCCCGAACGCACCCCAGGCCGCCAACTTGTCGCCAAGATTGGAATGCGCCGGGGCGGTGTTTCGTCCAAGATGAAGGAGATGACGCGAGCCGCCGCAACGATTGCTTTTTTTCCGGCGGTGCTCGCGGCGCTCGCGGCGGTCGGGTGCAGCTCGTCCACGCAACCGCTGCGCGTGGTCATGGCCGCGCCGCCTCCGAAGGACGACGGGTCGACCGCGAACGGCGACAAGGGCAAGGGCGGGAGCGAGCACTCGGCGGCGCTTGAGCAGCTCAAGATCGGCGTGAGCGACGGCCGCACCGACAAGCAGAACAGCATTCGCGTGCCGCTCCCGGACGCGGAGCATTGGATGCGCGTTCGGTTCTGGGGCGTGCCGAGCCTCGTGGGCTTCCGCTACGGCAAGGATCATCACGCGATCGTCGCGGCGTTCATCACGCACGTGGAGGACAACAGCGTACAGGGCGCGTGCGCGAAGAGCTTCGAGGTGCTGGCGACGCCGATGCTCGAAGCGTTCGACGTCGAGCTGAAGCACGACGCGCCGGTCGCGGTCATGTGGAACAAGGTGCCCGGGGGCGCGAAGATCGCGCCGGTGCCGATCGACATCGATCCCGTGATGGCGAGGACGGCCACCATGGCGTCGCGTGAGTCGTACGCGGCGGCGTATGGAACCTACCCGGTATGGGGGAAGGAGGCGTGCCTTGTCGTGGGCGTCGCGATCCCCTCGCGCGACGACGAGCCCCGCGCGAAAGACGTGCGCGACCGGTTCGCGAAAGAGGTTCTGCCGAACGTGCAGGTGTTGAGCAAAGAGGAGCCGAAAGAGCGGTTCTAGCCTCGCCTCCCTTGGGCGGTGCAGAGGTCGACCCGCATCACGGCGTCGCGGTCCAGTCGTCGGCGTAGGAGGTCTTGCCGTCCCTGTTCTCGACGTCGATCTTGCGGAACGTGAAGCAGACCTCGTCGACGGGCCCCTTGGTCGGCGCGGCTTCCATGTGCTGCCGCGCGCTGGAGACCGTCGCGTCGGTGAGCTTGATCGTCTGGTAGACATATTCTTCGCCGCCCGGGCCGGCCTTGGTGAGCTCGAAGCTCACCTCGGAGAGCACTTCGTTGGTGGCGACCGCGGTCAGGATCTGCGGCGTCGCGCTGCCCGCCTCCTTCGTGAAGCACACCGGCTCGTACTGGCGCCTGCCGGTGGCCTGGCCGGTGGCGGTGTCGCGCGGGGACTTGACGCCGAACGAGAGCGAGAGGACCGGCATCCACTTGTCCTTGCGCTTGTCTTGGCCCTCCCCCTTGAACTGCCCCTGCTTCTTTCCCTTGATCGAGATGTGCGCCTGGAACGCCGCCAGCGCCGTACCCGACACCGAGATGGCCGTCGCTGCCAGTATCGAGCCCAGCGCGATGCGCCGCGCCGTCTTGGATAACCTCATCGTCGTCTCCTCTTGCCCGGGCCCGAGTGAGGCCCAGTGACACACGCTAGAGGGAACGACGTCCGAACGGAACGGGCAATTGGCGCTCGGTCCCGCCCGAAAAGTGGTACGTGACCGCATGCGCGCGTCCCGCGCCGCCCTCCTCGTCTTCGTCGCGGCGCTCGCGTTCTCTACCGCGTCTCCGCTCGCCCGACTCGCCGTCGGGGTGCCCGCGATCGCCGTGGCCGCCGGCCGCACCCTCGTCGCGGGCACGCTGCTGCTCCTCTTCCAACCCCTCGCCACAGCGCGCGCTGTCGCCGCGCTCTCGCCTCGCCATCGCCTCGCCCTCTTCGGCGCCGGCGCGCTTCTCGCGGCGCATTTTGCGCTCTTCATGATGGGCCTCGCCGCGACGTCGCTCCCCGCCGCGGTGTCACTGGTTTCGCTCGAGCCGCTCAGCGTGGTCCTCGTCGCGTGGGCCGCGTTCGGGATCCGTCCGACCCGGCGCGAGAGCATCGGCGTGGTCGTGGCGACCGCGGGGGCGCTCGTCGTCGCGAGCGGCGCCGGGGAGGGCGAGCACCGGCTCGGCGGAGATTTGATGGTCCTCGGCGCGGTGGTCGTGTTCGGCGCGTACGTCGCCGCCGCGCGGGGCTTGCGCGACGCGATGCCGCCGCTGCCCTACGCGGGCGCCGTGTATGCAGTATGCACGCTTCTCCTCGCGCCGATGGCGCTCCGGGCGGTCCAGGGGACGAGCGCGCCGGCGTCCTCGTGGCTGGCCGTGCTCGCGCTGGGGCTCGTGCCTACCCTGGTCGGGCACACGCTCCTCCAGAACGCCGCGCGCAGCGTGCCGCCGGCGATCGTCGCGATGGCGTCGCCCGGCGAGACGGTGGGCTCGCTCGCGATCGGAGCCCTGGCGATGGGCGCGACTCCATCGCCGCGCGAGGCGGTGGGCGCGGCGCTCGTCGTCCTGGGCGCGACGCTCGCGATTTTCAGATGAGCGAGGCTTGCTCGAAGGCCCGCGGCGGCATCAGGAGCAAGAAGACGATCCGCGCGGGTCGCCCGTCGGGCGCTCCGCGGGTCTTGGTCAGGCGACGCGTGTGCAGAGCGCGTCGGTGAACTGGTCGGTGGTCGCCGTGCCGCCGAGATCGCCGGTGAGCGCCGCGCGGCTTCGGTACAGCTCGACGAGGGCGTGCTCGATGCGATCGCCGGCGGCCGACTCGCCGATGTGGTGGAGCATCATCACGGCGCTCTGGATCAGCGCGGTAGGGTTCGCGATCCCCTTGCCGGCGATGTCCGGCGCGGTGCCGTGGACCGCCTCGAAGATCGCCGCGCCCTCGCCGATGTTCGCGCCGGGGACGATGCCGAGGCCGCCCACGAGGCCCGCCGCGAGATCGCTCAAGATGTCGCCGTACAGGTTCTCGGTCACGATGACGTCGAGGCGGTTGGCGTTTCTGACCATGGTCATCGCCGTCGCGTCGACGATCATCTCGGCCGGCTCGATCTTCGGGTGGGCCAGCGCCACCTTGCGGAAGACCTCGAGGAACATGCCGTCCGAGAGCTTCATGATGTTCGCCTTGTGCACCGCGGTGACGCGCTTGCGGCCCATGCGCTCGGCGTACGCGAACGCGTACTCGCAAATGCGGAGGCACCCCTTCTCGGTGATGAGCTTGATGGACTGTGCGATGCCCGGCATGATCATGAGCTCGAGCCCGGCGTACAGATCTTCCGTATTTTCTCGGACGATCACGATGTCGGTCCCCTCGAAGCGCGGCTCGACGCCGGGGAGGCTGCGGACGGGGCGGACGTTCGCGTAGAGATCGAGCGCCTGCCGCAAGGTCACGTTGACGGAGCGGAAGCCCTTGCCGATGGGCGTGCCGATCGGACCCTTGAGCGCGACCTTGTTCTTGCGGACCGAGTCGAGCACCTCGCTGGGGAGCGTGGTGCCGCGCTTCTCGGCCACTGCGGCGCCTGCGTCGTGCGTCTCCCAGTCGATTCGGACGCCCACGGCGGCGAGGACGCGCTTGGTGGCCTCGGCGACCTCGGGGCCGATGCCGTCCCCGGGGATGAGGGTGATCGTATGGGCCATCCGGGCCCGAACGTATCATCCGCGGCGCGCGGCGCGCCAGACGAGCGCGACGAGCAGCGCACACACGGCCGCCGCTCCCGCGATGAGGAACGTCCGTCCCTCCGCGCCGCTCGTCGTCGTCGTCGTCGTCGCCGTCGTCGCGTCCTGCGGCTCGGGCGTCGCGCACGTGACGTCGAAGTGTGCGCGTGAGACGGCCGCGAGGCGTCCGGCGACCTCTGCGACGAGGCGCGGGCCCCGAGACTGGGACGTGCCCGGCGGGAGGATCTCGTCGAGCTCCACTGCCTCGCCCGACACGCGCACGCGCGCTCCCCCACGCGCGCCGTCGATCGCGACCGCGACGTGAAGAGAGGCCTCGCCCGGCGTGTTCGGCGCCACCCGACCCTCAGAGCGCGCCAGAGAGAGGAGATCCCACGCGCCGGCGTCGTCGTGCCGAGGCGTCGTCGGATCGAGCGCACTGTCGATCGGCGCGCGGAGCGCCACGAGGTCTTCGAGGCCGTGGAAGCCGGACGAGCGCGTCGCATCCGGCCCTACGACGAGGACGTTCATGCGGTCGCCGGCCTGGACGTGCGAAACGAAATACAGCGCAATTTGGCGTGCGTCGCGGAAGCGCTCCTTCTCGGCGAACGCGGGGTCGAACGCGATGGCCCACGTGACCGGCGCACGCTCGGTCGCGCCTCGCGGCGTCGCGCGGCAGCCGTCGAGCTCGACCGCGCTCACGACCGTTCCGGCAGGTGCGTCCACGAGCGCCGTCGCATGGCCGCCCCCCGTCGAGACAGGTCCGCGCAGCGCGGCGACTAGCGCGAGCGAGAGGGCTGCGGCGTCCATCCTCGTCCAATAGTAGGCTGGACGACGCGTGAACGAACCCCGATCCCGACCTGGTCCTCCCAACGTCCTCCGCGTCGTCGCCAATGGCCTCGACTACCGCGTCCTCGAGTGGGCGCCGCCCGACTTCCGCGCGACCGCGCTCCTCCTTCACGGTTTCATGGACGGCGGCGCCACCTGGGATCTCGTCGCCCCCGCGCTCGTCGCTGGAGGGCTCCGCGTCCTCGCGCCGGATCTCCGCGGCTACGGCGAGACCGCGCGCGTCCCTGCCGGCGGCTACTACCACTTCATGGACTACGTCTTCGACGTCGCCGACCTCGTCGACGATCTGGTCGCTCCGTCGCCGCTCTATCTCGTTGGTCACTCGATGGGCGGCACCGTCTCGACGCTCTACGCCGGCACGTTCCCCGAGCGGATCACGAAGCTCGCGCTGCTCGAAGGTCTCGGCCCGCCCGACAACGGCTTCGAGGTCGGGCCCGTGCGCGCGCGGAGCTGGATCGACGGCGTCCGCGCGGCCCGGAAGCGGGGCGCCGAGCGCGCGATGGATCGCGCGGATGCCCTACGCCGCTTGAAGGGAAATCACCCGAACGTCGGCGACGCGGTGCTCGAGGAGCGTCTCCACCACCTCACGCGCGACGCCGGCGACGGCAAGGTCGCGTGGAAGCACGATCCGCTTCACCGCACGACGTCGCCGATGCCCTTCTTCCGCAACCTGTTCGTCGAGTTCGCGAAGAAGATCACCGCGCCCACGCTCTACGTCGAAGGCGGTCCGCTCGGCTGGCATCCGCCCGACGAGGAGGATCGGCTTGCGGCGATCGGGAACCTCTCGCGCGTCACGCTGGCGGGGGCTGGCCACATGATGCACTGGACGCAGCCCGATCCGTTGGCGGCCGCGCTGCTCGCGCACTTCGACGCGAAGCTAGGCTAAGCGCCGCCCTTCCACTCTTTCACGGTGTCGACGAGCCGTCGGTCCTCCCCGCGATCGAGCATCCCCACCGCGAGCACGTTGAGCCGGTCCGGCTGCGCCAGCGTGCGCGCCATCTCGCGCACTTCGTCGAGCGTAACCGCGAGCGTCTTCTGCAGCTCCGCCTCGGGCGTCGTGTCGTGGCCGAAGATCGCGGTGTGCGCGTAAAAGCCCGCGAGGTCCTCGGCGGAGTCCGCCAGCTGCGTGACCTCCCACCGCGCGCGCCGCTTCGCCTTCGCCATCTCGTCCTCGCTCGGCCCGTCGTTGGCGAGCTCGCGCATCAGCGCCAAGATTTCTCCGGTCACCTTCGCCGTGCGCTCGTGCGCGACGCCCGCCGCGAAGTCCACGACGCCGTCGTCCTCGTAGCCGTCGTACCCGCAGGTGACGTCGTAGCAGAGGCCTTGGCTGTCGCAGATGCGATGGTAGAGCCGCGTCGACATGCCGTCGTCGATGAGGCGCATCAGCATGTCGAGCGCCGGTCGCTCCTTCGCTCCCTCCGCGGGCGCGTGGAAGCACACGCGCAGATCGGTCTGGCTGCCTTGGTCGTCGACGATGCGCACGCGCGGCTTCTTCTGAGCGTGCGTCGGCGCCTCCGTCTTTACCCGCTCGCCGCGCGGCATCGCCGAGAACCATTTCTCGGCCAGCTCCACCGCCTCGGCGTGGATCACCGCGCCAGAGAACGCGAGCACGCTCGACGCCGCCGTGTAGTGCCGCGCGTGGTGCGTCGCGAGCGTTGGCACGTCGAACCCGCGCACGGTCTCGGCCGTGCCTGTGATCGTGAAGCCGAGCGGATGGGTCGGATAGATCAGCTCGCGCGAGAGGTTGTCGGCGTCGATTTGCCGCCCGTCGTCGTCGAGGTCCTCGCGGATCTCTTCTTCTACGATCCCCTTTTCGATCTCGATGTCGAAGAAGCGTGGCCGAAGCAGGACGTCGGCGAACAGATCGCACGTGGTCGCCAGCGACTCGGGCGGCAACGTCAGCGAATAGACGCCGAAATCGGCCTGAGTTGCAGCATACAAGTACCCGCCGTGCTGCTCGAACGCGAGGTTCACTTCGTGCGCGGAGGGCAGCCGATCGGTGCCCCGGTACAGCATGTGCTCGAGAAAATGGCTCACGCCGTTGATGGCCTTCTCCTCGAAGCGCGATCCCACGCGCACGTAGCACGCGACGTGCGCGCGATGGAGCTGCGGTTGCGGCGTCGTGATGACCCGCAGGCCGTTGGCGAGGACCGTCGTTTGCGCCCGCAGGCTCTCCATCAAGACGCGCTCCTCTTCCTACGGCCGGCGGCTGCTGGTTACTGCTGCTCGTCCTCGTCGAAGTCGCTCGGCGCGCCGCCGTCCTTGCCGGTCGCTTCCTTCGTGAAATTCTCGTCGATCTTCACGTCGGCCTTGCTCGACTCGCGGAGGCGCTTCACGTAGAGGGCGAGCGACTCGGCTTGCTTGGCGGCGAGGAGCGTCTGCACGTACGTCTCGCGCTCCTTGTCGAACTCCTCCTTCGACGACGTCTTGTGCTCCTTGAGCTGCACGACCATGTAGCCGCCGTCGGTGCGGAGCGGCTCGGCCATCACGTCGCCGTCCTTGCTCGAAAAGGCGAACTTGTTCACCTCGGCCGACGTGTCGTTCGACAGCTCGCTGATCGCGTCGCCGCCTTTGTTGAACCCGGCCGACGTCTGCACCTGGGGGCGATCGGGATCGGTGTCGGCGCTCGGCGCCTTGGGCTCGATGGCCGCCGGCTTGGGCGCGCCGCCGTCGCCGGCCGCGGTGGTCGCGTCGGCCGCGCCCGCGTCCTTCGCGTCTTTCGCACCCGTCGCTTTGGCCGCGCCGTGCACCGCAATCGCCGGGAGCTTCTCGGGCGCCTTCGTGTACTGCGCGACCACGGCCTTCGCCGCGTCCTCCGCGCTCTTGCCGCCCTTGATGTCGTCGCGCACCTTCGCGGCGAGCGTCTTCCCGAGCTCCAGCGTGACGTGCTTCAGATAGAGCTGCCGCGCCGCGCCCCTCTTGAGCTTCGCGATCACGTCGTCTTTCTTCGCGGGATCGTCTTTGTAGATGAGGTGGTAGCCGAACTGGGTCTCGATCGCCTCGTTCGTCATCTCGCCGGGCTTGAGCGCGTCGGCGGCGAGCTTAAAGGGCTCGACGAAGCCGTCGGTCTTGTCGCCGACGTCGCCGCCGTGCGTGTTGCTGGTGTCCTCGCTGACCTCACGCGCGACGTCGGCGAACGCCTCGCCCGCCTTCACGCGGCCGTAGGCCTTCGCGATGCGGCCGAGCGCCAGTGCCTTGTCCTCGGTGCGCGCGTCGGGGCTCACCTTCACGAGGATATGCCGGATGTGATCCTTCACCGGCGCGCTGTCCTTCTCGCGCCCGGTCATCGTCGAGTCGACGATCGCCTGATTGGTCTTGTCCTTGAGCCACGCGTCGACGTCGGCGTCCCTCACCGTCGTCGCCCAGCGCCCGAGCCACGTCGATTTCAGCTCCACGTAGGAGACCTTCGCGTTGCTCTTCTCGGAGACGTACATCTCGAGCGCCTCGGCGTCGGAGACGCGGATGGGCGAACGGATCATGTCGCGCATCTTCGCGGCGACGAGCTCGCGCTCCTGCTCCTCCTTGAACTCGGTGGCGCTCTTGCCCGTCAGCATGCGGATGCTGCGCTCGTAGACCTTGTAGTCGAACTGCTTGGTCTTCTGATCCTTGAAGCCGGCGTAGATTTTCCCGTCGGCGACGCGGAGCGAGCTCGCGAGGAACGGGTTGTCGCTGGGGATCGAGACGTGGATGAAGCCGTTCAGGATCTCTTGGTCGACCTCGTCGGGCGTCGCGCGGACGCCGATGCGGTCGGCCTCGCTCACGAGCAGCTCTCGCTCGACGAGCCCGTCGGCAGTGACCTGACCGAGGTGCATCTGCCGCGCGCGCGCCGTGAGCAAGTTGCCCTGGGAGTCGCGCGGGATCAGGAGGCGATAGGCCGCCTTGTACGACTTGGGGTTGACGCAGTGGCCTTTGACGAGGACGACGCACGCTTCTTTGAGCGACGCGGTCTGCTGACCGGCGTTTGGGCGGAACTGGATCACGAAGACCAGGATCGTCGCCACGATGATGACGCCGTAGACGATCGAGGAAAGGCCCCGCTTCCGGAAGAGGTCGAGCATGGGAGGGCGGTCTTAGCGCAAAACGCCCTTCGATGCCCAGCGCGCATTGCCCTCGAGCGACGCGCGCGCGCCGGCGGCTACTTTCGGACGGCTTTGTCGAGCGCCATGGCGAACTTCAGCTCAGGCAGAGCCGACTCCATGTCGCCGACGTCCTTCGCGAAGGTGACCTCGTAGAACGTGTCGAGCGTGCGCTCGGCGTCGGCCGGATCCGTGACCTTCGTGGCGGTCGCGGCGATCTCGGCGAAGCCCATCGAGACGACCTCTTTGCCGTACGCGCGCACCCGGGCGAAGAGCTCGCCCTCTTCCTCGCTCGGAAAGTCGACGCGCTGGGCCCGAAGGACCACCTTCACCTGGAGCGGCTCCCCCGACCTGAGCCGGACGCCCGAGTCCATGATGAGGTTCTCGCGCACCCGGTCCGCGAGAACGACATCATCGCCAAGCGTGCGGAAGACTTCGAATCCTGCCGCGACCAGGGCTTTTTTTAGTTGTTGAGGCGTCACTGTGGGTTCTTCTCGCCGCCACCCCCCAGGGTACCTATTTCAAATCCTCGCCACCGGGAAACCGTACGGGATGATCTTGGATTGACGCACCAAATTCTCTTCCCCGCGCGGTTCGACGTCAAGCGCTCGTCGTGGAGCGGAGACTTCCGCCGCCTGCGGGAGCCTCGGCGGGGCGATCCGCCGCCCGGGTCTAAGCGCCTCTTTCCATTCCTCTTTTGAAGACCTGCTAGGATGCTTGGACGCGCCGTGACCAACCGCCGTAATCCCACGCCACCCACACCCCCCGCGGCCCCGCCGTCGGCGTCCCCTCTGACGGGTGCCAGCGACGAGGAAGGGCAGCACGCGATGCGCCGTGGCGGAGCCCGACGCGAGGTGTCAACGCGCGTCTATTTCCGTGACGCCGAGGGCAAGCTCCACCACGAGGGCTGGGCGCTCAACGTTAGCCGCGGCGGCGTTCGCGTCATCCTCGAAGAAAAGATCGCGGTCGGCCAGGAGTTCGAGATCGACGTCGGCACCGGCGACGGCCCTCCCCGCAAAGGGCGCGTCGTGTGGGTCCAAGAAGAACCCGACGGCGTCATCGTCGGCGTCGAATTCACGGGCCTCTCGGGAACCCACGAAAGCGCGCCGCCGCCTCCGGCTCCGGAGGAGCCGAAGGAGTGAGCCTCAGTGAGCGTGGGTGCCGGTGGTGTGGGCGCCTTCGGCGACGGGCTCCATGAAGATGCCGAGGGGCTCGAGGACGGCGAGCTGGTCGCGCGTGATGCCGACGCCGCGGTCCGAGAAGAAGAGATCGTTTTCCTCCATCGTCGCCCGCTGCTGCGCGATGAAGAGGATGGGATCGCCGGCCTTCGTGTATCCGAGCTGGACGAGCGTGCTCTTCGGCCACGAGCCGCCTTCGAACTCGAGCCCCTTCCGGAGCGAGTAGAAGCCTTCGTTCGGGAGCTTCACCAGGCTGTCGGCCCACGACAGACCGCGGAACGGAATGCCCGCACCGTGGAAATGCCAGCGGTTCATGATGTTGTGCTCCGGCGCGATGACGACCGGCAGCCCCGAGTCGGAGTGGTTGTGGAAATACACGAGGCTGCCCGCGGGCACCTCGGCGTCGTGCTCCGGGAGGGGCTTCGTTGTGCGGTAGAGGCCACAGGCCGGCAGGATGTTCTTCAGCGCCATGACGCCGGGTTCTAGCAGAGCGCGCGTCTCGCGTCATCGCCACGCGGACCGGCGAGTTTTTGAGGGCGCTCGCTCCTCACGGCCAGGATGCGTTTCGCTCCGCTGCGCTTCGCTCCACTCACTGCACCGTAGGACCGACCGTGGGGGGAATCACCGGCTCTCCGGGCGCCGGCGTCGCGAAGAGATTGATGCTGTAGGCCCCGGGCGTGACGGTCGAGTACGTGGCGGACGAGGGCAGGCCGATGAACATCCACGCTTGCGGCTCGACGCCGACGCCCGCCCACCCGAAGGGATCGATGATGCCGGGACCACCATTGACACCCCAGCCGCTCACGCAATCGCACGCGTTCGTCCCTTGCGTTGCGCAGTTCGTGCTGGGGCTGTTTCGCAGCTGGCAGCCGTAGCCGAGTGGGCAGGCCGGCGCGCTTCCCCCGCACGTGTTGTAGTTCACGTTCTGTGGGACCAGCGGATAGGCGCGCGCGCCGGTCAGGTTGGTGAGCTTGACGACGCTGAGATCGAGGTGGTTGCTCCCGGCGTTTCCCGAGTGCCCGATGAGGCCGACCTGCTCACCCTTGTGAACGGCGGTGCCTACTGGAGGAAGGGTCGACCACGCGAGGGTCTTCGGGTCTTGCCACCCGTTCCCCGTCCAATCCATGTGGTGGTACATGGCGACGAAGTGCTCGGCGTACACGCCGGTTCCGACTTGGTGCTCGATGAAGAGCTCCTGCTGACAGTTGCCGGCTTGGCCTCCGCCGTTGTCCTGCCAATCCCGGCACTGCGAGCCAACCACGAGGCCGTCCGCCATCGCGATCAGCGGAGTGTCGATCAGCGTGCTCCAGTCGTACGCGCCCTCGACCGCGTCGAACGCGACCGGCTCGGTGGTGCCGTTGCAGCCGTCCATGGCGCCGACGCCGCATGAGGTCGCATAGACCGTCTCCTTGCCGGTCCGGTCGAGGCTGACCGAGGCGCACCGCGGGTTGATGCACGCCGCCTGATCCCACGCGACCAAGTGGTGACAGATCATTCCGGGGTCGCAGTTCGCCGTCGTCGTGCACGGCTTGTTCGCCGCGTCTCCCGGCGTCCCCTGTCCCGGCCCGCAGAGCATGTGCGAGTACTTCTGCAGATCGTCGGCCGCCTGCGAGCTACCGGTCGGGCTCCACGGCATTTTGTAGGTGTTCCCGTCGTAGACGCTGTAGCCCCACTGGTTGTACTGCGTGTAGTCGTAGAGCCTGATCGGGCTCCCCCAAATGGGAAGGGCGAAGGGCGCGACGGTGAAGACGCAGTTGACGCTCGAGCCGGTCGCGCCATTCTTGGCAGCGATGAGCGCCGAGTCACCCGACCCGTACCACATGCCGAGGCCAAAGCCGCCCGCCGAGGTGCACTGGACCATGGCGTTGTTGTTGTGGCTCACCGACCAGAGCCCCGCCCGCTGAACGGTCCACGTGCCGGTATTTTGATAAGGCGCGCACGCGTCGCTCCCGGCGCCGCCCCAGTTGAATCTGAAGGTGCCGGAGGCGTTCATCAGGCTGCAATACGTCCCGTATCCTGCCGGCACCGGGATGATTCCGGCCGCCGGATTGACGGTGCGAATGTCCCTTATCTGCTGAGGGTCGGAGATGGACGCCTGAGCGACCGTACCGACGTGGTGCACCATTTGGCCCTGGGCGACGCCGTCGGCTGGCGCATCTCCGCCGCACGCGCCACCGAGCACGGCCAATGATGGGATCACGATCCCGACGACGAGTTGGCACTTCATGAGAGACGGATCCTTTTGTGTCAGACGTCAGACGGAGTCGTGCCGTCGCCGCGTTGCGAGAGTCGTAGAGAGCGATCCTTGGCGATCAGCAATGCCAGTGGAATCGACTCGTGAAGGTCGTGGCAAAGTTGACCGAGGAGGCATTGATGGGGGTCCCCGATCCATCCATGCAGGCCACGCCGGCGCTCACGGTGCCGTCCGCGGCGACGCTCCAGTGCGTGACGTTGCAGTACGAATTGTCGCTCCCCTGCGCCGTGACGAGCGGGACGACGCTCGTCGTTCCGTTGACGGGACCCGCGTTGGTCATCGACACGAGGACCTGCGACCCGCTCGGAGCGGCCGAGAAGGAGATCGCCGAGCACGGCGCGTAGCCAACGCCGCCCGAGAAGCTCGTGTCCACGACCCCGTGCTTGATCAGCGTGTGACCGCCGTCGTTGTCGGGGATCTCCGAGCCGTCGAGGTACGAAAGATCGAAGCTCCCTGGCGCGGGCCGCCCTAGCGTGTCGAAGCACTTCACCCACACCTTGCCGGCCGCCCATGCGGTTCCCCATGCTTCGACCTTGCATCGCGTCGAGTCGAGTCCGATCGCGGTGACCTGCGCGCTGGCGCTCGAGTAGGACACGCCGGCGACCTGGATGACGTACTCGTCCCCATTCCACGTCACCGTGCTCGTCCCCCCGGACCAGTTCCACTCGTTCGAGACCGTCGGTGCGCTGCCGCCGGACACGGTCAAAAACCCGCTTTTGTTGCTGCTGGTGTTGCCGGCGCGGGCGTCGATGAAGACGATGAATCCACTGTCGGTGAGCGTCCCCGCCGCCGTATAGCAGTTGACCAAGACCGTCGACTTGGTCGAGTCGCCGAGGTGCCCCCACCCGACCTTGCAGTGCGCGGTGCCGCCGAACGCCGTTACGTGCGCGATGCTGGGGTTCGAGTTTGGGATCCCGTTGAAGTCGACTTGGTAGCCGCCGGTCCCATAGTGGCTCCCAACGACGGTCCCTCCGCCGGAGTCATAGGACCACTGCGTGGCCGTGCCCCCGGAATTGACGAGCGACCAGCCCGATCCGAAGACCGTCAGCGCGGCGGAGGTCGTTCCGACGTGCTCGTCCTCGGTAGCTGCGGCGTGGGTTCGGTCGGTGCAACCTGCAACGAGAGCTGCGAGCGCTGCCATCGCCAGCGCGCAAGAGATTCTGTTCATCGAAGCCGACGGACTGCATCATGTAGACCAACCTCGAGCGACGACGAATCGCCTGCGATCTGCGGCGATCTGGGGACCGTCGTGCGAACGAGCGCACGTCGCAGTGCAACCGCGCCCACTTCGCGCGCACGCCGTTCACTCGACGAGAAGACCGTTCACTTCGCTCACGAAATCACAGCCCGCAGGCGAGCACGATCTGCGTCTGGCCGCCGGTCGGGCCGGTGAACGTCGCCTGGCGACCGCCGTCGTAGGTGATGTCGACGGTCTTGCCGGTGTTCGCATTGGTGATGCGGATCTCGCTGCCGGGGGCCGGGCACTCGCCCCTGCACCGAGAGTAGTGGATGACGTCGGTGTGAATCTGCCGGCCCGTGACGTTGCCGTCCGACGAGCCGTTGACGAGCACGCACTCCTGGCCCACCGTCCACGCGACCGTCTTCTGGTTGGTCCGCGTGAAGGCGCGGCCGCGCGCGGTCGTTCCCGCGAGGGTGGCGCGCCACGTCATCGTCCGCGCGCCGAGCGCCGTCGACGCGATCTCCGCGTGCGCGCTCCAATCGGCGGTGGCCCGGTTGATCTTGAGCCCGGTGCCGACGAAGTCGAGCACGAGTCGCGTCGCGCCCGCCGTCGCCGGCGACGGCGAAGACGTGACCTTGACGACGCCGGTCACGTCGAGGAGGCCGTACGGGCCGCTGCAGTGATCGAACGCGTAGGTGGCGGCGCGTGAGGTCGGATCGCTCGTCACCGTGAGGCAGCCGGCGGGGTAGAACTCCGCGCGCGTGCCGTCGCCGAGGTTCGCCGCGGACAGCTGCCCGCCGGCGAGGTCTGCGCCGGATGCGAGGCCGAGCGATCCGCTCGCCGCGATGAATGACGAGGAGATCGTCTCGGTGTCGTTCTCGGCCGCCGACGTGTCCGAGCCGTCCTGCGCGAGGAGCGTGGTGTCGTCGTCGCCCGGCGTGGCCGAGTGATGCGCCGCGCAGCCCTCGACCGAAGCGAGCGCGACGGCGGCGAGGGCGATGGCTCCGAGACCGTGCTGCGAGAAGAGGTGGGACACGATAGCCTCCCGTTCCATTCTAGCGGTTGCAGGGGATGTGCCGCGCGCGAACCGCTCAAATGGGCTGAATTTCCTATCTCCCACCTGGACGCGGAGAGGTCCAGGCACAAAGGTCGGCGGTTCCGGGGACGTTCGGGGTCGGGGCGCGATAAGGTAGAAGCGCATGACAGACGGCTCTACACGCGCTGCCGCCACCCACGCCCGCGTCGTCCATTGGTTCGTGCGCGGCGGGACCGCAAAGACGAAGGACGGCCGCGAGATCGCGATCGACGTGGACCCCATCGTCGTCGGGCGCGATCCGAACACGCAGCTGCCGATGACCGATCAAGAGATCAGCTCGCTGCACTGCGAGCTGCGCGCGACGAACGAGGGCATCCTCGTCAAGGATCTTGGCAGCACCAACGGCACGTTCATTGGAGCGGTCCGCGTGCGCGAGGTCGTGATCACCACGACGTGCGAGCTCACCGTCGGGCAGTCGAGCCTCGTCATCGAGCCCACCGCGAAGCATCGCGTCGACGTCGGGTTCACGGAGCGCTTCGGCGGCCTCGTCGGCAACTCGCCCAAGATGCGCCGCGTCTTCAGCGTCCTCGAGAAGGTGAGCGCGACGCCGCTCAGCGTCCTCATCCTCGGCGAGACGGGGACCGGCAAGGAGGTCGTCGCCAAGGCCATCCACGACGCAAGCCCTCGCAAGGACGGCCCGTTCGTCGTCGTCGACTGCGGCTCGATCCCGGAGGCGTTGGCGGAGAGCTTGCTCTTCGGTCACGAGAAGGGCTCGTTCACCGGCGCGACCGAGCGACGCAAGGGAGCGCTCGCGGAGGCCGACGGCGGCACGCTCTTCTTGGACGAGCTCGGCGAGCTTCCCATCGAGCTCCAGCCCAAGCTGCTGCGCGCCCTCGCGGAGCGTCAGATCAAGCGCGTCGGCGGCAACGCCTTCGAGGCGATGGACGTGCGCGTGCTCGCCGCCACGCGCCGCGATCTCGGCGCGGAGATGAACGCCGGGCGCTTCCGGAGCGATCTCTTCTTCCGCATCGCGCAGATCCGGGTCGAGCTGCCGTCGCTGCGCGAGCGCCTCAGCGACTTGCCGCTCCTCATCGAGGACATCTGCGCGCGGGTCGGGCGCTCCGAGCACGCCAAGGTCGTCGAGCAGTGGATCTCGTCGCGCATGGGCTCGTACGACTGGCCGGGCAACGTGCGCGAGCTCGTGAACGTGACGAGCGTCGCCGCGACGTTGGCGGAGACGCCGAGCGCGATCGACGACGTGCTCACCCTCGCGCGCGACACGCCGGGCGACTCGCAGAGCAACAAAGCGGCGACGGCCTTCAGCGAGGCCAAGCGCGGCGCGATTTCGGCGTTCGAGCGCGACTACTTCACGAGCCTGTCGCGCACCGCGAAGGGCAACGTGAGTGAGATGGCGCGGCAGAGTGGGATGGAGCGCCACCACGTGCGCGCGTACCTCCGCAAATACGGCATCGAGAAGGGCGAGTAGGCCGAATCCTCAGAAACGGACTTCGCTCGCGAGGCCCATGCCGGTGGGGGACGCCTCGGGGCGGACGACGATCTCCCGCTCCTTCGTGCCGAGGAAATACCAGGCGACGAGGCCGCCGGTGATCGCGCCGAGCGCCGCCGGGATCGCCAGCGTCGCGTACGCGGTCGTGCGCGCCGTGAGGTAGTCGTCCTCCAGCGTGCGCGCCTGCTTGATCTGCGACGCGTCGGTGTTTCCATTCCCGTCGAGCATCCCGTCGTGATCGCGCTTCACGTTGGCCGCGTGCGCGTACGTGATGATCGGGACGACGACGCTCACGACCGCGACGGCTCCGACCGCGTACAAGACCGCCGGCGTGAACGGGTGGGACACCTCGCGCGTGGTCTTGATCGGTGGCGGCACGACCGGCTCGGGGGCCTGCGGCGGCTCGATCTCGAGCAGCTCCCCCGCCTTCACTTGCACCTCCCGCTTCTCGATCGTCGCGCTCCCGCGCACGAAGACGATCACGTGCGGCCCCGGCGCGACGTACGCGACGAAGCCGGCGGCGCGCCGATCGGACTCGTCGACTTTCGCGTCGAGCGACTGCCGCGCGGCGTTCACCTTCAAGCGCCCCTTGCTCGCGCGCAGCTCTTCGAGGCGATCCTTCGCCTCCTTCTCCTCTTTCTCGACGACGGGATCGAGCGGCTTGCTCTCCTGGCGCCGCACCTCGACCTCGGTGAGGAACGACTCGTATCGCTCGGCCGCGACGGTAAAATCGCTGAATTTTTCGTACGCGCGGGCCAGGTTGAACGACAGCCGGTAGCCGTCGCGCGCCCCCATCTCGCGGTAGATCGCCTCCCAGTAGCCAATCGCCTCGCGGTACGCGCCCTGCTGGTACTTCTCCATCCCGGCGCGGAAGCGCTCCCGGATGGCGGCCTTTCCGGGATCCTCTTGCGCGAGCGCCGAGCGCGCAGGAACCGCGGCGAAGAGCGTGAGGGCGAGCGCGAGGCTAAGGGACGGCGTTCGGATCGACATCGAGCGGCTTCGCGGTGGGAGGAGGGGTCGGCGTCGCGCTAGGAGGAGGCGTGGGCGCAGGCTTCACGCGCGGACCGCCCCCTCCGCCGCGCGGGCGAACGGGAGCGGTGGCGGTGCCCTTCGCGATCGGAGTCGGAGTCGGCGTCGCGATCGGAGTCGGCGTCGGCGTCGGCGTCGGCGTCGCGATCGGAGTCGGCGTCGGAGTCGCGATCGCAGTCGGGGTCGGCGTCGCGGTCGCGGTGCGGCGGAGAAGAACGGAGGCGCCTGCACCACCCGCGGCGAGGAGGAGGACGAGCGCGACGGCGATCACGCGCGATCGAGACAGAAGTGGAGGCGCGGCGATGAACGCGCTCGTCGAGTCTGGCGGCTCCCCAACGAACCCAGGAGCCATCGCGGGCGCCTGCGCCGGTGCCATCGCAGGGGGCGGCGCAGAGGGGTACGCGGCGAGCGTGGCGGCAGAAGCGCGCACCTCTCCCTCGCCGGCCTGTTGCGGCGCGAGGAGATGCTCCGGAATCGGCAGCATGGGACCGAGGCTCGCGCGCAGCGTCGCGATGCGGGCGGGTTCCACGACGGTCGTGAGCGCGTCGGTGAGCTGGGTCTTACGGCGCTGCTCTTCGTTCGCGAAGAGGCGCGCCATCACCGCGCGCATCACCCGTGCGTCGGGGCGCGTTCCGGTCTCTGCCACGAACGCGCGAAGCTCGTCCGCCACGTCCCGCGCCGTCGCAGGCCGCGCGTCGCGATCGCGCGCGACGAGCCGCGCGTGCAAATCGCACAAGGGCTGCGGCGTCCCCGGCGCGTCGACCTCGAGGCGCGGCGCCTCCTCGAGCGCGAGCTTGCGGATCACCTCCATGTCGGTGCCCGTCCACATGCGCCGCCCCGCGAGGCACTCGAAGAGCACCGCGCCGATCGCGTAGAGATCGCTCCGCCTATCGAGCGGATCCCCCATCGCCTGCTCCGGCGACATGTACCCGGTCTTCCCCTTGACCTCGCCGGTCTTGGTGACGCCGCGATCGTCTTCGATCTTCGCGACGCCGAAGTCGAGGAGCTTCACGTGCCCCTCGTACGCCACCATCACGTTGTGCGGCGACACGTCGCGGTGCACTACGTTGAGCGATTTCCCGCTGACGTCTTTCAGCTCGTGCGCAGCGTGGAGGCCGTCGCAGATCTCCGAGAAGATGTACGCGACCAGCGCCGGTGCGAATCGCCCCTCCTTCTCGAACGCGGAGGTGACGACGTGGGACAGCGGCTCCCCCTCGACGTACTCCATCGCGAGGTAAAGCTCTCCCTTGGCCTCGCCGAAGTCGAACGCGTGGACGACGTTGGGGTGGCTGAGGAGCGCGGCGAGGCGCGCCTCGCGCAGGAACATGTCGACGTGACGCTTGTCCCTGGCGGCCGCGGGGAGCATGCGCTTCAGCGCCACGATGCGCTGAAACTCGGTACCTGCGCGCTCGAGGGCGACCTCGACGCTGCCCATTCCGCCCTGGCCGATGATGAAGAGGGACCGGTACTTCTCGGCGACATCCACGCGAGTCCGCTCGCCTTGCGCCGTCGCCGCCGAGGTCATCACCTTCTTATCTTACGCCGTTTGGCGCAACGGGCACCGCCTTTGCTACGGTAACGATCGTGGAGGACCGCGCGAAACTGCGGCTGATTCTTTCGGCGGTGGCGCTGGGGGTGGGCGTGCCCGCGTTCATGGCCGCCGTGTCCTGCCTCCCCAACATTTCTACGGCCGGCGTGGCGCCATTCGACGCGGGCGACGCAGGAAATCCCCCTACTCCCTCGGGCTTTTGCGGCGATGGGATCATCGACTTCGATGCGGGCGAGCACTGTGACCCTGCCGATGGGGCGGCCCCCGGCTGCAACGCGTGTCAAATCATGTGCGATGGCGGGTTGCTCGATCCCGCGACGGATCACTGCTACCTCGCGTTGCCCTCGGTCGCCAAAATCGAAGCCGCGCGAGCGGAGTGTGAGAACACAGGCGGGCATCTCGTGACGTTCGTGAGCGAGACCGAGTTCGCGAACGTGCTGGCGTGGAAGAAAGCCGACTTCTGGGTGGGCTTGAATCTCGATACCGTGGCCGCGCCGCCCACCTATGTCCCCTTCGGGTCTACGGTCATGGAGCCTGGCTGGAGCCGGAACTGCGACGGGTGCTACGCCCACGTCGACGGGAGCGCGAGGGATATCCCCAGGCTCTTGCCCGATGCGAGCGGGCCAAAGCCCACGTGCGTCCTCGCGCGCGCGGCCATCGATCAATCCTGGGTCACGGTCACCCCCGATCTCGGAGTCGGGCAGGCCGCCGTCGTATGCGAGCGCGAGCCCGTCGGCACGACCGCCAGGTTCTGCAACCAGCCGACGTGCGTGGCGACCCGCGGAACGCCGCCACACCGGTACCAATACTTCCCGGAGGCGGTGACCGCGCAGGAGGCCGCCGATCGCTGCACGTCGAACGGGGCCAGGCTCGTCGTCTTCGAAACGCGCGAAGGGCGAGAGCAGCTCGCGCGCGAGCTCGCGTCCTTCCTGCCGCCGGCCCCGATCCCGGAGATCTGGATCGGCCTCGTGCGCGGCAAGGGAGGCACGTGGGCGTGGGCCGACGGCGCGCCGGTGACGCAGTACCCGCTCGAGTGGGGAGACAACCAGCCGAGCGGAGCGAACACCGCGTTCGCGTACATCAGCCTGTCGACGTCGGCGTATGACACGCAGCTCGCGCACGCCGACGACGGCACGACGCCGCGCCCCTACCTCTGCGAGCTCGCGAACTGAGCCCGTTCGACGACGTTCGCTCTCAGTCCGGCTTCGCGATCTTCTCGTTCAGTTTCTTGACGATGTGCGGATAGCCCTGGCCCGCGGTCGTCAGCATCTTGTGGAACTGATCGTAGTAGTTCTTCGTGAGGCTCGAGCCCTCGGTCACGATGTCGACGACGCGGTACCCCACGCCGTTCGACGCCGGCTTCACGACGTAGTCGACCTGCACCGCCGGATCGCGCGGCTTCAGCTTGCTCTTCGCCTCGGTGCGGATCTTCGAGTCGCCGCCGACTTCCTTCTGACCCTTGTAGGTGACCTCGTAGTCGAGCGTCTTGATCAGGTTCTTCCGGTAGTTCTTCTCGACGAGGCGCTTCAGGAGGCCGGCGACCTCTTCCTGCTGCTGCGCGGTGAGCTCGCCCCAGTGGTTCGTGCACGACGAGTGGTTCATCGGGCACGGCTGCCCGAAGGCGCGGCGCGCGAGCTCGTCGTAGTCGACCATCGTGTCGAGCGTGTGCGTGACCTGCCCGTCGCGCGCGGCGGAGGCCGGCTGGCGGAGGAGCAACTCGAGCTTCACGTGCTCGGACTGGACGAATTTTTGCGCGCCCTCGTCGGCCGAGGCGGAGCCTGCGAAGGCGAGGCAGGCAAGGAGCGCGAGGGAGGCGAGCGAGGCGCGCGAGAAGCGGGTGCGTTTCATGGGGCTTTCTTCCGGGTTCCCGCGCGGGGCGGCTCAGGAGCACGCCGCGGGGGTCTTTCTATTTGCTGCAGGTCAGACGGGACAGCAACCGGCCCGATTCACCTTGTTCCATGTTTACGAAATCGCTCACAATTCGTCCATTGGATGCCGGCACGAACCGTGCGGTTGCGTGCTGCGTAGCCGTCACCGCGGCGCGAGCGGGAGCCGACGCGTGAGGACCGTCGAGAGCTCGACCGTGAACCGCGCGCCGCCTCCGTCGGGACTCGCGACGTCGATCCGCGCGCCGAAGGGGGCGTGGTCGTCGATGATGCGCTTCACCACGGCGAGCCCGATGCCGACGCCATGCGAGCGCGTCGTGTAGAACGCGTCGAAGATGCGCGCGCGCGCCTCTTCGGGGAGGCCTGGGCCGCGGTCCTGCACCGACAGCGCGACGGTCTTTGGACCTGGCACCACCCGCACCGTCACCTGTGAGCCCGCGCCGCTCGCCTGCACTGCGTTGCGCACGAGGTTCCACAAGACCTGACGCATCTGCGCGCCGTCGCACCGCGCGAGCGTGGCCTGTTGCGGCCCTTCGTAGCTCACCGTCACGTCGCCCGCGCCGCTCCGGTCCGAACGCGCCGCGAGTTCGACGACCTCCCGCGCGAGCGCCGCGACGTCCACCGATTCGGGGTTCGGCGATCTCGGCTTCGCGTAGTCCATCATGTCGGTGACGAGGTTGTTCAGGCGCGCGGCCTCGCGGCGGACGATGCCGCACAGCTGCTTGTCCTCCGCGGAGAGGGCCGGCGACTCGCGCAGCATCTCGATCGAGCCGGAGATCGAGCCGAGCGGATTTCGGATCTCGTGCGCGAGACCGGTCGCGAGCGTGCCGAGGACGGCGAGCCGCTCGGCTTCGAGCGCGCGACGTTGTGCGTCCTCGAGCGCGCCGCCCGTGAGGCGAAGGCGCACCGCGAGGTACCCCGCCAAGAGCGCGACGACCGCGATCCCGAGGAGGTTCACGAGTAGCGGATAGATGAGCTCGCGGACCTCGGTCGTATAGTTGGCGGCTCCCTGATCGGAGGGCGGCAAGATCCAATGCAGCGCGAACGCGGCACACATGACGCCGTACAAGGACGCGCCGACCGCCGCCGCAACCGCCGCGCCGCGCTCACCCGCGAGGATCGCGCCGAGGAGGCACGTGAGCGCGTAGAACGACGTGGCGCCGCTCGTCGCGCCGCCCGACACGTAGACGATCGCGGTCCACGTCAGCTGATCGCAAACGATCTGCGCGATCGCGAGGCGCGCGAGGTCTTTCCCGCGCCGCAGCGCGACGCCGTACGCCGCGCCGAGCGCGAACGACGCGCCGATCGTGAGGAACACGATCCGCATCGTGTGCGGATAGTCCTCGAGCCCGCCGCGCAGGTACGACGTCGCCAGCGCTCCGAGGAGCAGCATCAAGAAGCCGAGGCGCAGCGCGGTGACCCACGCGAGCCTCGTCGCCAATCCGTCGCTCTGGGCCGTGCCGAGCTTCATGCGGCCCCTCGGGGGAGCGTCTTGATCAGTCCGCCTTGATCTTGCCGGCGATGCTGAAAATAGGGAGGTACATCGCGATGAGGACGACGCCGACGGTGCCGCCGATGCCGACCATCATGATCGGCTCGATGAGGCTCGTCAGTGAGGCGACCGCGACGTCGACCTCTTCTTCGTAGAAATCGGCGATCTTGTTGAGCATCGCGTCGAGCGCGCCGGTCTGCTCGCCGACGCCGACCATCTGCACGACCATCGGCGGGAAGACGTTCGTCTCCATCAGCGGGGAGGCCATGTTCTTGCCCTCGCTGATCTTCTGCCGCGTGTACATGATGCCTTCTTCGATGACCACGTTGCCGGCGGTCTTCGCGACGATCTCGAGCGCGTCGAGGATGGGAACGCCCGACGCGAGGAGCGTGCCGAGCGTTCGCGTGAAGCGCGCGACGGCGATCTTCTTCATGACGATGCCGACGATGGGCATCGCCAAGATCGCCTTGTGCGCGAACCGTTTTCCGCGTGGTCTCCGGTAAATGGTGACCGCCAGCACGCCGAGGCCGACGAGCCCGAGGACGATGAGCGGCAAGTAGCCGACGAAGATCTCGCTGACCTTGATGACGATCTCGGTCAGGGCCGGCAAGTCGTCCTTGCTGCCGAGATCTTTGAAGATCGTCTTGAACGACGGGATGACCCAGCCGAGCAAGATGCCGAGGACGACCATGAAGATCACGAGGACGGCGCTCGGATAGACCATCGCGCCGCGGACCTGGCGACGCAGCTTCGCGGCTTTTTCGTTGTAGACCGCGAGACGGTTCAGGATCGTGTCGAGGATGCCGCCGACCTCGCCGGCTTGGACGAGGTTGACGTAGAGCGCGTCGAACACCTTCGGGTGCTTGCGGAGCGAGTCGCTGAAGGTGGAGCCCTGCTCGACGTTCGCTTTCACGTCGCGGAGCACGGTAGCGAAAGCCTTGTTGTCGGTCTGGCCCTGCAAGATCTCGAGGCACTGGACGATGGGGAGACCGGCATCGATCATCGTCGCGAAGAGTCGCGTGAAGGTGACGAGATCCTTCGCGTTGACGCCGGAGCCGAGCGAGAAGTTGAAGCCCTTGGACTTCTTCTTGACCTTGGTCGGCGTGAGCTGCTGCGAACGCAGGCGGTTGTTCACCGCGTCGGCGTCGTCCGCCTCCATGCTGCCCTTGCGAAGCTCGCCTGTACGCGCGCGCGCTTCCCACACGAACTCGGCCATGCTCAAAGGGTACTTGGCGAACGCGGCGACGGTCAAAGGACTCGGCAGTGAAGGCGCTCATCGAACGGCTTATCGAAGAGGGGGTTGCGGGTGTCGTCGCGACCGGGGCGGCCGCTGCGCAGGGGGGCGTGTGGGTGACGGCCACCGCTGGCGCGACAGAGACGTACTTCGATCTCGCGAGCCTCACGAAGCCGATGACGGCGCTCGCGATCGGGTGGAGCGGCCTCGACGTGCGCGCGACGCTTGGTGATCTCGTCGCGGAGGCTAAGGGAACCGCGAGCGGAGCGGTTCCGCTCGAGCTGCTGCTGGCGCATCGCGCAGGGCTCGAGGCGCACCTTCCTCTGTATGCGCCGCTCCTCGCGGGGGAGTCCGTCGACGTCCCGTCCGCGATCGCGCGTGCGGGCGACGCGCGAAGGGCGGACGCGAAAGGAGAGGCTCCACGCGGAGGCTTCGCGCCGGTCTACAGCGATCTCGGCTACGTCCTCGCGGGCGTCGCGCTCGCGCGTCACGTCGGCGCGCGCGACGCGGGGGAGGCGATCGAGCGCGTCGTGGTGAAGCGCCTCGGGCTCGAGGACACGCTCGGCACCGCGCGCACGCTCGCCGAACGCGCGGGCGGGAAGGACTTCGATGCGCGCGTGGCGGCGACCGAGGACGTGGCGTGGCGTGGTGGCGTCGTGCGCGGCGTGGTCCACGACGAGAACGCGTGGGCGCTAACGGGAACGGGCGGCTCGGGGCACGCAGGGATGTTCGGGACGGTCGCGGCCGTCATCGCCCTCGGCGCGGCGGCGCACGACGCCGTGCGGGACGAACCGGGACTCGCGTGGATGACGCGTCCGCGGCAAGGTGGATCGCTGCTCGCGGGATGGGACGGCAAGAGCCCCGAGGGATCGAGCGCCGGGACGCGCATGGGGCCACGGACCTTCGGTCACCTCGGCTTCACGGGCACGAGCGTCTGGATCGATCCCGACGCGCAGACGGTCGTGACGCTCTTGACCAATCGTGTGTACCCTACACGCGAAAATATCACGATCCGCGCGGCGCGCCCGGCCGCGCACGACGAGCTCTTCGCCGCGGCGATCGCCCTGCGCGCCACCACGTCGCGGTAGCGCGACCGCGCCGCGCGGCGCGGGAGACCGGCGGCGGGACCGGCTTATTTTCCCACTCCCGCGTTCTCGTTCATCGTGGCGCCATGACGATGGTCTTCCTCCGTAGCCTCGAGGTCCGAGCTCTCGTCGTGGCGACGCTTTCGCTGCTGCCGGTCGGGTGTGCGCGCAGCGAAAGTGACCGGCAATCGGGCGAGCCTCCTGCGCTGAGCCAAGCAACGCTCAACGCTCCGGTCGCTCCCCTCACGCCGACGCCGCGCGTCGCCACTGCGGACGCGGGGCCCGGCGAGCCCACCGTGATCCTGGCGGCCAAGATGATCGATGGGATCGCCGCCACGCCGCGCGCGGACGTCGCGGTGCTCGTCGTCGACGGTCGCATCAAAGAGATCGGCACGCGCGCGCAGCTCCAAGATCGCGCGCCGCCGAATCGTCGAATCGATCTCCACGGCGCCACGCTGCTGCCGGGACTCATCGACGCGCACACGCATGTCCTCCTCCAAGGCGATGCGACCTCCGAGGAGTACGACGAGCAGATCTTGAAGGAGAGCATCCCGTACCGCGCCATCCGCGCGACCGCCGCCGCGCGCACCGCGCTCCTCGCGGGGTTCACGTCGATGCGCGATCTCGAGACCGAAGGGGCGATGTACGCCGACGTCGACGTGAAGAAGGCGATCGAGCGGGGCGTCATCCCCGGGCCACGCCTCTTCGTGGCCACGCGCGCGCTCGCGCCCACCGGCATGTACCCGGTCCTCGGCTACTCGTGGGAGCTCAAGATGCCGGAAGGCGTGCAGATCGCCGACGGCGTCGACGGTGTCACGCGCGCTGTGCGCGAGCAGGTGAAGTACGGCGCCGATCTCATCAAATTCTACGCCGATCGTCGCTATTTCACGTCGTCCGAGGGCCCGTGCGCACACGCGGTGTGCTCGATGGTCAACTTCAACGACGAAGAAGCCAAGGCGATCGTGCGGGAGGCGCACCGGCTCGGCAAGCGCGTCGCGGCGCACGCGATCGGGTGGGACGGCATCGACGCTGCCCTTCGCGCCGGCGTCGACACGATCGAGCACGGCGACGGATTGGACGACGAGCTGCTCGATCGTATGGTGCGCGCCAAGGTCTACTGGTGCCCCACCATCGGCGTCGGCATCGACGTCGCGCCGGCGCGCAAAGGGGTGTGGCCCAAGCTCGTCGACGCCGAGCGCGTCGCGTTCGGAAAGGCCGTTAAGAAGAACGTGCGCATCGCGTTCGGCACCGACGCGGGCGGGTTCCCGTGGACGCAGCTCCAGGCGCGCGAGTTCGGGTTCATGGTCCAGTACGGAATGACGCCGATGGCTGCCATCCAGTCGGCCACGACGGTGGCCGCGGACCTCCTCGATCGCGGCAAGGAGCTAGGCGCGATCGAGGTTGGAAGGCTCGCCGATCTCGTCGCTGTGGACGCCGATCCCCTCGCCGACGTCACCGCGCTCGAGCGGGTGTCGTTCGTCATGAAGGGGGGCGTCGTCTACAAGCGCGACGGAGTCCCGACGCCCGACGCGCTCCGCTGATCGGCCGATGCGCGTGGGCGGTCGCCTGGGCGGTAGACACGCTCGGTGTGACCGGCGAGGTCTTGCGCGCGAAAATACACCGGGCGAAGACGGCCGCTCGCGTAGCGATCCATTTGGTCGGCGTAGTGCCGTGACGTCGGATCGCCGCTCGCCCCGCCGGCGGTCACCGCCATCGCACGCGGCCCATCGGGTAACAGCTCCACGATCGCGACGAAGCTGTTGCCGCTCGCACCGTAGCGGCGGCGTGTGCCCGCCGGCGTGACGGTGGCAAGCGAAGCGAGCGAGCCCCAAACACCGGGAGTGAAGGGCACCGCTGTGCTCGGCGCGTCATCGGCCGGCCCGGCGGCGCGCCGCTGCACGCGGTTCACGTCTCCCCACGCGACGCGCCATGTGCCGAAGTCCCGTTCGACCTTGGCCAGCGCGGCGTCGAACGACGCGAGTGGGTTGCCGGCGGGAGCCGACGACCACGCGCAGGCGTACGCGGCGATGGGGCCGTCCGTCGCCGCCTCGCACCTCCGCAGGACCTCCTCGCCCCAGGCGATCGCCAGCGTCGTCGGGACCGAAGCGAGGTCCCACCGGAAATCCCAGTGACGCAGCTCACCGACCGCGTCGCCTCGCCGTGTCTTTTGCGCAGACGGCGGCGACGCGTCGTGCGCGGCGACGAGGGCGGGGATCATTCGCGCGAACGCCGGCATCAGCGGATCGAAGGCGGCAGCCCGGAGGCGCTCGGGTGTGAACGCGGTCTTCCCTTCGAGGAGCGCGAGGGCATGCAGGCCGCGGGGATTTTCCCCGTGAGTATCCATGTACCGCGGGAACCGCTCGCGCGCGGGGCTGTCTTTTCCCGCCGCCGAGAACGGCCAATCGTTCGTGTTTTGGATGAAGCCTCCGGGCGGGCTGACCACCGCCGGCAGCTCGCCGAGCGCGTGCTCGCCTTTCCAGTCCGTGAGCGGATCGCTCCCGTCGACGGGGCGCAGGTAGTCGAATCGGTCGTCTCTGCGCGGCACGAATTGGGGATGCAAGTACGCGACGACCCCATCGGCGTCGGCGTACACCGTGTCGTTCGACGAGTTCGCGCGGAGGTCCATGACCCGCATGTACTCCGCGTGCGACCGGGCCTTGGTGCGGAGGAACGACTGCTCCAGCGCCAAGGTCGGCCGATCCATCATCGCGAAGCTGATCCACGCGTCCCCTTCCGCGCGCACGATCGGACCATGATGCGTGCGGTAGACAGTGAAGCGGCGCGACGCCATCGCGCCGGCGTCGGTCTTGTAGGGGATGTCGATCTCGGACGTCGTGACCGGGCGCTCCTCCGCGCCGTAGCGGTAAACGCGCCCCTTACCCCCGCCGCGAAGTGCGATCGTCTCACGGAACTCGTCGACTGCGTCCACGCCGCTCGACGTGTGCATGAAGGCGAGGCGCCGGTTGAAGCCCTGGTAGACGAACGGCTGCCCCCACGTCACCGCTCCGTACACGTCGAGGCCGGTATCGCTCGTCACGTGCAGCTCGGACCGGAAGAAGAGCGAAGTGTGCGGGTTGATGAGAAGGAGCGGATGGCCGCCTTCGGTACGCGCGGGTGCGAGGGCGATGCCGTTCGAGGCCGAGCGCTCGTCGAGCAGCTCGGCGATCGCGCGGTCGGCTCGCGGCGGCCCGTCGACCTTCTGCGCGCGCTCGGTCTCGGTTCCGTAGAACCTGCGGAGTTCGGGAAGCGAGATCCGTTCGATGTCGCCGCCGATGCTCCCTTCGGTGAACGAGAGGGCCATCCACGGCTCGAAGCGCGGGAGCGCGCGCGGACGAACTTCGGGGTGCGTGTCGAGGTAACAATCGAGGCCACCCGCCCACGCGTCCATGAGCTTCTGGAGCCACGACGGAGCGGTCGCATAGGCCGCACGAAGCGCGTCGTCGCGGACGTAGAGGCGCTGGCGCAAGTCCTGCCAGATCGCGCTCTCCCCGTCGGCTCGGGCGAGGCGGCCGAGCGCGACCAGGTAGTTCGTTTCGATGCGCGCGAAGTCGTCCTCGGCTTGCGCGTACATCATGCCGAAGACGGCCTCTTCGTCGGTCGGCGCGCGGACGTGGGCGATGCCCCAGTCGTCGCGCGTGATCGTGACGCGCTCGCCGGCGCGGCAGGACGGCGCGATTGAGGAGGCCGGCGACGGGTGCGGGACGCGCGGTGTCGGCTGCACACACGCCATGAGCGCACCGACAAGCACGAGCCCTGCGCACCGCGATGCTCCGACCATATGGGGAGTATCGCCGATTCGCCCTGCCGCGTGACAGGCGTCGCGCGTCGAGTTGGGCGTAGGATCAGGGTCCTCGATCGGCGCGCCGTCGACGATGAGAATGGCGACCTTCTGTCAGCGCCCGCGCGTGCGGAGGAGCTGGCGGAGGCTGAGGTCGAGCTGGCTCTGCACGAGCGCGGCGACGCTCGTGAACTGCGAGTCGGTGAGGGCGAGGCGCTCGCGGAGGAGGGCGCGCGTCCGCTCCATGATTGCCTCGCGTGCGGCGGAGAGCCAGCGCGACGCGCTCCCGCGATGGACGCCGTAGATCGTGGCGAGGCGCTCGACCGGCACGCCGTCGAGGTAGTGCAGCTTGAGGAGCGCGCGCTCGCGTTCGCCGAGGGCGTCGAGCGCGTCGACGAGCGCGCGGCGGAAGTCGTCCTTGAATTGCAGCTTCAGCGCGTCGAGCTCGGGATCGACCGAGGCGACGAGGGCGTCGAGCTCGTCGGGGTCGCCGCTCTTCTCGGTGCGCCGGATGCTGAGGGCGGCACGAACGGCGGCGACGCGCACCCAACCGCGCAATGGGCCGCGCCCCGTGTAATCGAGGATCTTGGGCGGGGCGACGCCGCCGACGAAGAAGCGCTCGAGCAAGATCTGCCGGACCTCGTCGGCGAGTCCCGCGTTGCCGCTCGCGGAGAGGTACGCGCCGACGTCGACCAGGTATGCCTTGGCGAACGCGTCGATCGCCCGAGAACGCGCGTCGCCCGCCGCGCACGCGCACGCGAGGTAGACATCGGCCACGTGCACGCGCGCGATCGCGTTCGGATCCGGCGGCTCGACGCGCGCCGCGAGATACGTGAGGAATGCACTCTCATCGACCGCGAGATCGGGCCGCGCCGCGCGCGCGACGTCGAACGCCGACGCTAGGGCGGCCTCGAGCGCGGCCGACGGCGTCCACCCCGGCCGGGCCGCGCAGAACCGCTCGCCGCGTCCTCCTACGCCCACTGGAGGACGATACCAGATGCTCTAATACGCGCTCGACGGCGGCTTCACGTCCGCGTTCGCCCACACCTTCGCGAGATCCTCGGCGAGCGCCTTCGCCTCCGCGCCGCCCTTGTGCTGGGCGGCGAGCGCGCGCAGGAGCCCGATCGTCGCCCACCCGCTGTGCGGCCGTCGCGCCAGGTCCTTACGGAACACCGCCTCGGCCTTACCCGGCAGGTGCGCCGCGAGGAGCGCCGCGCCCTGGAGATCCCGCACGGAGTAGAACCAGTCGTCGGGCTCCGAGTACGCGAGCCCGTCGGCGAGCGCCACCGCCTCTGCCCAAAGCGCGAGCGCTTCTTCTTTTTTCCTTTTCGGCTCGTGCGACGCGATGCGCGCCTCGAGGACCTTTGCAGCGACGGCGAAGACGTCCTTCGCCTGACTGTTGCCCGCAGTCATCCCCGCCGGTGCCGCCTTTGCGACCTCGAGCAGCGCGGCGTGGTCCGCGCGCGCCTCTTCGAGCTTGCCCTTCGTGGCGAGCGCCATTCCGTGGCCATGAAGCCAGAGCCCGGTAAAAACCGCGTATTTCGGATCGGGCCGCGGCTCGGCGAGGAGCTCGTCCCACTTCCCGAAGCGCACGAGCACGAGGATCGGCTCGGCCACGAAGAAGTCCATCCCCGGCATCATGTCGATCATCCCGGGCGGCATCGCCTTCGCCGCGCGACGTGCCGCGTCGATCGCCGTCGCGCTCCGCCCTTCCATAGAGGCCGAGAACGCGAGAAAGCCGTAGTTGTGCCCGAGGTACATCGGGTAGTAGCCCGGCGCCTTCACCTTCTTCAGGTATGCCTCGTCGACCGCCGCCGCCTTCTCGTTCGCCGCCGACGCGTCGGCGTAGCGCCCCACCCGCTGGAAGATGTGCGCCGGCATGTGCACGATGTGCCCGGCGCCCGGCATGAGCCCCGCGAGTCGCTCCGCCGCGGGCAGCCCTTTCTCCGGAGTCGTCGAGGCCTCGATCGCGTGGATGTAATAGTGGTTCGCGCCGGGGTGCGTTGGATTTCGATCGAGGACCGTCTCGAGCTGATCGACGATCTCCTCGGTGTCGGCGGCCGGCTTGCCGTCGAGCGACCAGAGCTTCCACGGAAGCACGTCCATCCTCGCCTCGGCCGTGAGGACCTGCACGTCGTCGTCGGCGGGGTACGTCGTCGCGACCTCTTTCATCGCAGTGGCGTACGCGGCGCTGAACGGCTCCATCGCCGCGGGGTCGACGGGCTCGGGCCCCTTGTAGCGCTTCGCGAGCGCTCCGATGAGCGCCGCCTCGACCGGCGTGACCTTCGCCGTCAACGACTTCGCGCGCTCCAGCGCCTCCCACGCCGCCTTCGCGCGATCGGGCAGCATGGGCACGTTGTAGTTCGGCCCCATCGTGTACGCCGCGCCCCAGAGGCACATCGCGCAGCCCGGATCGATCTCCGCGCCGCGCGCGAACGAGCGCGTCGCCTCGTCGTGGTTGAACCCGTACGCGAGGCGCAGCCCTTGATCGAAATACTTCTGCGCCTCGGGCGACGCCGTCGAGATCACGCGCCGGTGCGTCCCGAGATCATCGAACAGGATCGCCCCTTTCGCGAGCGCCCCGACCGACGCCGGCAGGGTCGCGGCGGCGGACGACATCGTCGGCGGAGGAGGTGGGAGCGGCTTGGGACGCGAGCCGCACGCGACGAGCGCGACGAGCGCGAGGGACACGGCCGGCAGGACCAAGACAGTGCGGAGGCGCGTGGGGAAGGTCATGGGGAGGGACATGGGGTCTCGCGAGGAAGATGAGGTACGCTACACGTGTGGCGCAAGCGGGTCTGAAAACCGAGGGATCGAGCCTCGCCCGCACGGGTGAGAAGGGCGAAGCGCCCGCGATCGTTTACCGCAATCCCGCGTCGGACAACTGGCGCTTCATCCGCGCCTACTCGACGACGTTCCAAGTCATTTTCAGTTACGTGTGGCTCTCCGCCAAGGGGCGGATGTTCGGGCAGGCGTACAAGCGCGAGCGCATCGGCGCGATCCACAAGCTGAACGCGCGCCGCGTGTACGAGACGATCCTCGAGCTTCAGGGACTCTTCATCAAGGTCGGCCAGGCGCTGTCGATCATGGCGAATTTCCTCCCCGAGGCGTTCCGCGGCGAGCTCGAGGGCCTGCAGGATCAGGTGCCGCCGCGCGCCTTCGAGGAGATCGCCGATCGCATCGAGATGGATCTCGGCAAGAAGGTCGACGCCATCTTCGACGACTTCCAGCGCACGCCCATCGCGAGCGCTTCGCTCGGCCAGGTCCACGAGGCGCGCCTCAAGGACGGCACGCGCGTCGCGGTGAAGGTCCAGCACAAGGACATCGACCGGATCGTGAAGCTCGATCTCACGACCATTCGCCGCATCATGATGATCGTGCAGTGGTTCGTCCCGCTGCAGGGGCTCGACGGCTACTACCACCAAATCAAGGAGCTCTTGCGGCAGGAGCTCGACTTCGAGCTCGAGGCGAAGAACGTCGAGACGATCGCCAAGAACTTCGAGAAAAATCCGAGGATCCGCTTCCCGGTCCCCGTCCGCGAGCTGTCGACCAAGCGCGTGCTCACGAGCACCTTCGTGTCCGGCAGGAAGATCACCGATCTCGCCGGCATCGAGTCGACCGGCATCGACAAGAAGGACTTGGCGAAGCGCCTCGTGCAGGCCTACTGCCAGATGATCTTCATCGACGGCATTTACCACGCCGATCCGCACCCCGGGAACATCCTGGTCGACAGCGACGGCTCGCTGGTCTTGCTCGATTTCGGCGCGGTCGCGCGCCTCTCGCCGGAGATGCGCGAGGGCATCCCCGAGTTCCTCGAGGGCGTCATCCGCCGCGACACCGATCGCCTCATCAAGGCGCTGCGCAAGATGGGCTTCCTCACGCGCACGAGCGACGAGGTCGTGAGCGAAAAGGTCATCGAGTACTTCCACAAGCGCTTCCAAGACGAGGTGAAGCTCGAGAGCTTCAACCTGAAGGACGTGAAGATCGATCCGCAGCGCGGCTTCGAGAGCCTGTTCGATCTGCGCAAGATGAACGTGGGCCTGAAGGAGCTGTCGAGCGCGTTCCACATCCCGCGCGACTGGGTGCTGCTCGAGCGCACCATCATCCTCTTGTACGGCTCGTGCTCGCTGCTCGATCCCGAGCTCAACCCGATGGGGATCATCCAGCCGTACATGCAGGATTTCGTGCTGGGGAACCGCGATTTCACGCAGATCGCGATGGAAACGGTCCGCGACATGGCGATGGGCGCGGTGACGCTCCCCGACGATCTCCGCAAGTACCTCACGCGCGCCACGCGCGGCGAGATGGAGGTGCGCGTCCGCGGCATGAACGAGGGGGCACGCACGCTCTACGCGATCGGGCGGCAGATCATCTACACCGCGATCGGCATCGCGGCCGGCGTCGCGGCGCTCCAACTCCACTTCCGCGGCGAGGACCAGCTCGCGCGCGTGTGCGGCTACGTCGCGATCGGCGCGGGCGCGGTGCTCGTGCTCTCTTCGATCTTCGCGCGCCCGAAGCGAGGCTGAGCCTCGAACGCGCGGAGCCGCGCGGACTCACGCGCCACCTTCACGGCGCAGCTTGCTCGGGTCCGACGGAGGTGAAGGTCGAGGGCGAGCTCTGGTTCGCGAACTCTGCGGCGATCCACTGAGGCGATCTCGCGACCGTCGCGATCCTCGCCTCGTCGAGGGTCGCGTGGACGCCCATGTTCGTCCCCCACGCGGCGGGCGCATTTCCGATGTGGCCACCGGTGCCTTGCGTCGCCACGGCGGTGCCCGAATGCGTGAAGGGCCCGGCGACGAGCGCGCCGTCTCTGTAGATGCGACTCACGCCGTTCGCGCCCTCGAACACCCAGTGAAGCAGCGTCCACCCGGCGCTCACCACGTTGACGTTGGGGTTCGACCAATCGTTGCAATAGAAGCCGACGGCGACGGTGGACGCGTTGAACCGGCTGTGAAACCAGCGCGACTGCCCACACGCGCCGCTGCCGAGGACGAGCAGCGCGTCATTGTCGGTCGTCGCCTGCTGCGACACCCACATCGAAAACGTGTGCGGGCCGTTGCCGGTCAGCGGATTGGTGAAGGTGATCTCGTCGCCGCCGCCCGTGAACGCGACGCCGCCTCCGAGCTTCGCCGCGACCTGCTGCGAAGGCGCGAGCCCCACGCCGATGCCAGCGTGCGTGCCCGTCGCGTCCGCGATCGCCGTCGTCGTGAGCGCGTCATCCAGATGCCACACCGACACGAAGTTGCTCGAGAAGACCGTCGCGGGCGCAGCGGCTGGCGCCCCGTTGGAATCGCCGTAGCGCAAATAGATGACGGTCGACACGGTGTCCGAAAGCTGCGGAACGCGCACCCACGCGCTCAGATGAGATTGGGCGCGATTCCAGCTCTGCACCTCGTGGGCGAGCGGCGTCCCGTCGCTCGCGGTGAAGAACAGATCGCGACCATCGAGCTGCGCGCGCGCGGCGACTTGAGGGTCGACCAAATCGATCCAGATCGGAAAGTCGGCGAGCGGGCCGGGGACCTTGGTGTGGTCGACCGTGATGGCTTTCTTTCGCGCCGTCGTGCTCGGTGCATCGCCGGAGACGACGTCCTTGACGCTGCCGTCTCCGGCGTCGAAGCCAGGGCTGCCTTCCAAAACGCCTTCGTCCACGTCACCATCGCCCGAGGTGGTCCGGTCGTTCCCGGCCGCGACATCGCTCGCGGACGCGTCGCCCCCGTCCATGTCGCCGTCCGGCGCCGCGCCCGTTCCCGTGAGCTCGAGACCGCACGCCGCGAGCGCGATAGAAAAAGAGAGCATCGCAAGCCGGCGCACTGGATCAGCGTAGCTTGTGAGACGCGCAGGGGCGAGCGATCAGCAGCCCTCTGGCGCGCTGCGCCACGTGCCGTCGCAGCGGTACGCCTCGCATCCTCCACCGATCTGGATGTAGCGGCAGCCCTGGTTCGGCGTCGCGCAGCCGGTGCCTACCGAAGGCGGATCGGGCGGGCACACCGGGAAGTCCCAAGGGCTCGTTCCACCGCCGCCCCCGTCGTCGCCTCCCCCGTCGCTACCCCCGCGGTGCGCGCTCGCGTCGCCGTCGGTGCCAACGACGGGGCCTTCGACGCGCCCGCCGCATCCGATCGAGAGAATCACGCAGACGAGCAATGAGCGCATCGAGCTTTCGTATGGCCGAGCGACGGCCGAGCCGTCAGGCGCCGCTCACGGACAGGTGCGGATCTCGGCGGCGTTCGTGCGGTTCTGCGGGCCGGGCGTGGGGCGGAGCACGAAATCGGCGTTGCTCGCGCCGATGCGCTCGCTGTTGCCGAAGAGCTCGTGGCCTCCGGTCGGGAGGAGCCCGGTCGTGGCGGCGGCGTCGCCGGTCGAGTCGAAGCAGGCCTTGCGCTCGACGCTCGTGCCGTCGACGACGGCGCCGGGGAAGGGAGGCAGCTCCAGCGACGCGAGCGAGTCGGTGATCGTGCCGGCGCTGACCGCGTCGATGACGCCGGTGGTTCCCGTGCACGACCCGGCGCTCGACACGAGGACGATGCTCTCGCTGCCACCGCTGATCTGTGTGCCGATGCCGATGTAGTCGGCGGCAGGGGCGCCTGCGTAGCGGCTCGCGGTGTAGCCGGCGCCGCCGACGAGGTAGAAGCCGTTCGACGGAATGCTCGAGCCGGCGGGCAGGGTCGCCCAGCACGCGGCGCTGCCGCCTGCCGCGCGGCGCTGGATGAACCACCCAGAAAGATCGATCGCGGCGGCGGTTGGGTTGTAGAGCTCGACGAACTCGTCGTTCGCGCCGGTGCCGCCGCACGCCGTCGTGCCAGGAGAGCCGTTCATTCGGCAGCCGCCGTACTCGCTCACGACGACCGTGTTCGCGGGCGCGCTCTGCGCGGGGCGCGTCGCGAACTGGTAGCTGACCGGGGCCGCGAGCGGCGTACCGGTGGCGGAGCGAAGCGTCGAGGCGACCGAGATACAGTACGTCGCCGCGAACGTGAGATCGGCCGAGGGAATCATCCGGCCCTGCGCGGGGTCGATGCCCGAACCGATGAACGAGAACGACGTGACCTCGTTGGCGAGGGCCGCGCACGGCGACGCGTAGAGCTTGAGGCGGGTGTTGTCGTAGTCGGAGACCGTGGCGAACATCTCGAGCTGGACGACGATCCACGATTTGACGCTGACGGCGCTCGCGCCGGTGGCAGGCGCGCCCATGAAGGGGTTCACCTTGGGGATGGCGGCGGTGGCCGCGACGCCGGGCGACCAAAGAATTCCAGGGCTCCCCGACGCGGTGGCGTGCGAGCCGAACGCGCCGGTGCCCTCCGGCGCGCGCACTTGCGACGGACACGACGTGGTGCACGACGCGCCGAACGTGGACGCGTCGTACGTGAACGTGTCGAGGGTGACGCCGGCGGTGGCCGCCGACGCGAGTGCGACCGCGAGGGGAGCGGCGGGAGCGTCGGTGAGCGACAGACCGCTCGAGACGAAGACGAGCCCCGCCCCGAAGCTGCCCGCGGGCGTACCGCCGCCGAACACGACCGCGCGTCCGGAAGGCGCCAGCGTGGTTCCTGCCGCGAACGTGAAGCGGACCGTCGCGCCGACCTTGAGCACCCAGCCGGAGACGTCCACCGTCGCGGCCTCGTTGTTCATGATCTCGACGAACTCGTCCTGCGCTCCGTCGCGCACGAGGTCGCCGTTCGCGTCGCCGTACGCGCCGCTCGCGGGGCGAGCGTGGACCTCGTTCACCGCGACGGTGAGGGCGCGGCAGGCGATCGCCACGTTCGTCACGTTCGCGGCGGCGACCGTGCCGGCGCCGTTCGTCACGGTGCACACCTGGCCGGTCGGCTGCGTGAGCATTTGCACGTCGTACGTCGCGAGGTCGGGGAGGCGCGCGCCGAAGGTGAACGGGCCGCTCGTCGAGACCGCGAGGTTGTTGCCGCCGTTGAGCTGGAGGACCGCGGTGCCTGCGGTGAGGCCACTCACCGTGCCCCCGATCGAGAAGGTCGGCGCGCAGGCGACGGCGACGGTGGTGACGTTGGCGGCGGCGACGGTGCCATTGCCGCCTTGGACGGTGCACAGCTGGTTGGTCGGCTGCGTCGCGACCGTCACGGCATAGGGAGCGCCGCCCGCGAGCGCCTTCGCGAACGTGAAGGGACCGTTCGCCGTGAGCGTGAGCGCGTCGCCGCCGTTGTCGTGGAGCACGAGGGTGCCCGCGAGGCCGGAGACGTTGCCACCTACGGTGTAAATCGCGGCGCACGTGACGGCGAGCGTCGTCACGTTGGCGGTGCCGACGGTCCCACTCCCACCGGAGAGCGTGCACGTCTGGCCGGTGGGCTGACCAGTGATCGTCGCGTCGTACGCGCTGCCACCGGGGACGAGCGTGGGGAACGTGAAGGGGCCGTTCTGCGAGAGCGAGAGGACGTCGGGGCCGTTCTTGACGACGACGGTGCCCGCGAGGCCAACGGCCGACCCTCCGATCGAGAAGCGGTTCGCCGTGCAGGCGATGCTGATGCCAGTGACGTTGGCCCCCGAGACGTGCCCCGCGGCGTTGCCGACCGCGCACGTCTGATCGGCAGGCTGCGCCGCGATCGTGACCTCGTAGAGACCGCCGTCGGCGACCGTCGTAGCGAACGTGAAGGGGCCGTCGGTGGCGACGACCAGATCGTCGGCGTCGTTGTTCCTGAGGACGACGGTGCCGTGGAGGCCGCTCACCGTTCCGCCGACGCGGAAGCGCGTTGGGGCGGTGTCCGCGGCCGAGGCCTCACTGCCCGCATCGGCCACGACGTCGCCTCCGCTCGGCGAGTCGGAGCACCCGAAGACGCAGCCGACGAGGAGCGCGCACGCGAACAGGCGGACGACGAGGAGGGCGCGGAGCATCGGCTTCAATCGTACCTGGGATTGCCGTCGCCCGCGCGAACGGTTCGCGTTTGGAAAGGCGCTCCGAACGAACGTAGGATTCCCCCATGGGACAGTACCTCCTCGCCATCGATCAGGGGACAACCGGCTCGACCGCGCTCGTCGTCACGGACGACGGAAGGACGTTGGGACGACATAACGTCGAGTTCCCGCAGCACTTCCCCAAGCCCGGCTGGGTCGAGCACGATCCGAGCGACATTTGGAAGAGCGTCCAGGCCTCGTGCGAGGCGGCGCTCGCGACGGCGAAGGTGAAGGGGAGCGACATCGCGGCGATCGGCATCACCAACCAGCGCGAGACGACGCTGGTGTGGGATCGCAAGACGCGCGCGCCGATCTACCGCGCGATCGTGTGGCAGTGCCGGCGCACCGCCGACGTGTGCGATCAGCTGAAGCGCGAGGGGAAGGAGCCGCGCATTCGCGAGAAGACCGGCCTCGTCGTCGACGCGTATTTCTCCGCCACGAAGATCGCGTGGATCCTCGATCAGGTGCCGGGCGCCCGCGCGCGCGCCGAAGCAGGAGAGCTCGCGTTCGGTACGGTGGACTCGTTCCTCGTCAGCCAGCTCACGAGCGGCGAGGCGCACGTCACCGACGTGACGAACGCATCGCGCACGCTCTTGATGAACCTCGCGCGCTGCGAGTGGGATCCCGAGCTCTGCGCGACCTTTCGCGTGCCCGCCGCCGTCCTCCCCAAAATCGTCGGCAGCGCGGAGATCGTCGCGCGCACGAAGGGAGCGGGGTTTTTGCCGGACGGAATTCCGATCGCCGGCATTGCCGGAGATCAGCAGGCCGCGCTCTTCGGCCAGGCGTGCTTCGCCGAGGGCGACGCGAAGTGCACGTACGGCACCGGCGCGTTCGCGCTCATGAACATCGGCGAGCGACCGGTGCTCAGCAAGAACGGCCTCGTCACCACAGTTGCGTGGCGCATCGGCGGCAAGACGACGTACGCGCTCGAAGGGAGCGCCTTCATCGCCGGCGCCGCGGTGCAGTGGCTTCGCGACGGCCTCGGGATCATCCGCACCGCGAAGGACATCGAGGAGCTCGCGCGCAAGGTGCCTTCTTCGGACGGCGTCTCGTTCGTCCCCGCGCTCGCTGGGCTCGGCGCCCCGTATTGGGATCAAGGCGCGCGCGGCGCCATCACCGGGATCACGCGTGGCACGACGGCGGCCCACCTCGCGCGCGCGACGCTCGAAGGGATCGCGCTAGAGGTCCACGACCTCCTCTCCGCGATGACGTCCGACGCAGGCCGGCCGCTCTCGCGCCTGCGCGTCGACGGCGGCGCGTCGGCCAACAATCTGCTCATGCAGTTCCAGGCCGACGTTGCGTCGGTCGCCGTCGAGAGGCCCACCGAGATCGAGTCGACGGGCCGCGGCGCCGCGATGCTCGCCGGCGTCGGCGCAGGGCTATGCGAGGTGAGCAGCGCCGCGAAGATGCTCAAGCTCGAACGCAGCTTCGCGCCCGCGATGCCCGCGAAGGCCCGCGAGGCGCACCTCGCGCAGTGGAAGGACGCGGTCGCACGAACGCGCTCGCGGTGACGTGACCTACTTCGCGATGCGCGAGATCTTCGTCTTCTCGGCCCAATAAACGAACGTGTCGTCGGCGATGACGTCGTGCGGCGTGTCCAGGGTCAGCACCAGATCCTGCTGCCCGCCGACGCAGCCGTTCGCCGCGCAGTGCTGGAGCTTGTTCCCCGCGGTGAACCAGTACGCGCCGCTGGCGTCGACGAAGAGCCCGGTGGGAGAGTCGATCGCGGTCGCTTGCGGCGCGACGGTCGTGCACGCCGGCAAATCGCACGACAGGAGCTTGCCCTCGTTGAAGCCCGCGCGTCCGGGGGCGAGCCAGAAGAGCTTCGCGTTGAAGACGCTGAGCGACTCGACGAGGCTCGCGTCGCCGGGCACCAGGATCACCGGAGCGCACGCCGTGTCGCCGGCGGCGCACTTCGAGATTGCGCCGCCACGCGACGCCGCGTCGATGAAGTAGACGAGCGCCTGCGTCGGTGCGAAGCCGTGCACGCCCCTCGTCAGCGGCCCGAAGAACGACGCCGGCGTCGCGCAGGCTCCGGTCGTGCAGGTGGTCGAAAAGAGGCCAGTCCCGCCAGTGACGCCGTAGAGCGCACCGCTGGCGGAGCGAAGCCGCGCCTGGATTCCGTTGAGCCCGTCGGCGACGAACGAGACCGGTGGGCTCGGGCACCCGGTCGTCGCGCACGAGAACACCGCGGGGCGCTCGGTGCCGCTCCCGTTCTGCGGCGCCGACAGGAATGCGAGCGTCTGCGGCGCGGGCACATGAATGGCGTTGATCGAGAACGGCATGATCGTGACCTGCCGCGGCGCGCCGACGCAGCCAGCCTTGGGGCATGCGAGGAGCTTGAAAGACGGATCCTCGTTCGACTCGAAGAAGACGTCGGCGAGGTCCTGCGCGATGGGACCTACGGTGGTGCCCTGGTAGACGATCGAGGGGAGGCAGCGCCTCTGGAGGCACTGCCCCCCGCCGCACGAGTGACCGCACGCGCCGCAGTTGTCGGGCGAGGTGTCGAGATTTACGCACGCCGCGGAGGCGCCGCTCCCGCACGCGACAAGGGGGAGCGTGCAGACGAGCGGAGGCGTCGCGCCGTCGTCCGCGTCGCCCGTCGTCGCGCCATCCTTGCCGCCGGCTCCGGTGTCGCTCGGAGGACCGAGCACGTCCGAAACGGCGCCGTCTTGGGCGTTCGCGTCGCCGATCGTCGCCTGATCGAACGATCCGAGGATTGAGGTGCAACCGGCCAGCGCGCCGGCGCCGCCGAGGAGAGCGAAGATCGTTCGAGCGCGCGGCATGGGCGGACATCCTAGCGCAAAATCTCCGCGCGGTTCATCATCGCGGCTTCGTGGCGACCGCCGATCCATCCCCGCCATCCCCGCAAGGCTCGGCGCCGACCCGACGCTACACCGCGGCGATCGTGCGCGTGGTCACGGGCCTCGCGGGCCTCGCGGTCGTGGCGTTCATGGTTCGCAGCACCGGACCCGACGTGATCGAGAGGGTGCTCCGGCCGGCGTGGCGATGGCTCCCCGTGGTCCTCCTCCTCGACAGCGCGCGCATCGGCACCGAAGCGCTCGCGACGTACTACGCGTACGGCGCGCGTGGCCACCTCTTGCCGTGGTCGATGCTGGTACGCGCGCAGATCGTCGGCTACGCGGTGGCCGGCGTGATGCCGGCGGGGCGAACGTCGTCGGAGGCCGTGAAGGTGGCGATGTTGGGCCGCTACGCAGGAGTCCCGACCGCGATCGCGGCGGGGGCGACGAACCAAGCAGTCACCCTCGTCGTCGGGGGCATCGTCGCCGTTCCGTGTGCGATCGCGGCGTTCTCGATCACGGGCGTCTCGGCGGTCACCCTCGCCCTCCTCGCTCAGGCCGCGATCCTGACGGTGTGTGGCGTGGCCATCCGCGCCGCGGCGCGCGGGCAGAGCGAGCTCGGCACCCGCATCGCGCGCCGCTTCGGCGTGAGCCTCGTGGAGTTCCGCACCGCGTCGCGCGACGTCGCGCTCCTTCCGCGCGGGCCGACGCTCTCGATGCTCGTCGGCCGAGTCTTCCAGATCGGCGTCTTCGCGGTCCTCGCGCACGCCGTCGGGGTGGATCTCTCGGTCGCGCGGGTCCTCTACGCGCAGGGCATCAACATGATCGCACTCGCGCTGGGGGTCCTCGTGCCGGGACAGCTCGGCGCCGCGGACGGAGCTTTTGCGGCCTCGGCGGTGCCCCTCGGCACGACCGTGGCGGTGGCGATGTCGATCGCCCTCCTCGTCCACGTCATGCAGATGATCTGGGTCGCGATCGGCGCGACCGTGCTCCTCGTCTGGAGGCGCGGCCAGGCGGCTCCTTCCTGAGGAGGCTTCCAGAAGAGGTTTGTGTGACGATGTCGCACAAGGCCGCGACACCCTCTTCCAGAGAGGCTCGCGCCATGCGACGCTACATGGTCCGGGTCCACGGCATCGAAATCCGAGAACCTGGCGCGTCACGTTTCGTTCGGCCCAGCCCGCCGAAGGCATCGCGCACGCGAGATCGACGTTCGACTTTCTTTCCATGGAGCAGGCGCCTCTCTTCGAGGTCCTGCCGCTTCTCTGCTTCGAAGGGAGAGACTATGACGCAAAAGGATCCCTCGCACGCCAGTGCAGGGTCTCAGACGGCGGCCGTCCCCACGGGACCGATCCGCGACGTGCCTGTCGACTGGGAGGCGCTCGAGGACGCCTTCGAGAACAACGCGCCGGAGGTGCACTCGTACCTCCACCTGACGACGGGTGAAGTGCTGCGCGTCGTCGACGGCGTAGCCGATCCGCAGATGCACGTGCGCATCGCGTCCGACGGCAACTACCTCCGCATCGATCCGGTGAGCTCGCGCGAGCAGTACCGTTGGATGGAGCGCTTCATCCCGATGGTCGAGGATCTCGACCTGCGCGGGAAGCTGACCCAGGCCATCGACGGCAAGGGGGCGTTCCGGCGGTTCAAGGACGTGCTCATGTCGTTCGCGACGGAGCGTGAGCGCTGGTTCCAGTTTCGCAGCGAGCGCCTTCGTACCTTCATGGAGGCGTGGCTCAACGCGCACGCGATCAAGGCGACGCCGCGACCCACGTGGGGAGACGGCCCTCCGTCGGCCGAAGACGCGGCGCCCGACAGCCTCGGGCCGTTCTCCGATCGTGGCAGCTCGCCGAGCGTCTCGAGCGCCGCGCTCGCCGCCGCCGCCGCGGCCAACGCAGCAGCCGGGATAGACGGCGAAGGTCCCAAATCGGCGAGCGGTCGCCGCACGCGCAACGCCGAGGCGAGCCGCCAGCACCTGCGCGAGCTCGCCGAAGGGCTCGGTCCGCGCGAGCTCGAGACGCTCGTCTCGTTCGCCGAGTTCCTGAAGGCCCGCCGCGCCGCCCGCGGCTTCGCGCACCACCACGAACACCAGATGCAGGAGCGCATCGAGGCCGCGGCCGCGAGCGTTCGTGGCACCAAGCTCACCGCCGAAGGAGAGGGCGGGGGACAGGGGACGTGAGCGCGGTTCGCCGCGTCCTTCGGGCGCGTCTTCTGACGGGTCTGATGCCATTGACGCTCCTCGCCGCGGGCGCCGGGCCGGCGTCGGCACAAGAGCCGCCGGCGGCGCGCGCGTCCGTCGATCGCATCGCGGTTCGCTTCTGGTCTCCCGAGACCGGCGGCTCGTCGCGGCCTCGCTTCATCACCGAGCGCGAGCTCGCCTTCGAGTCGCGCCTCGAGGCGCTCGGTGAGGACAGCACCTTCGGCAACGCCGGTCCCTACCAGGAGCGCCACGTCCGCGCGGCCACCGAGCGCCACGTCGCCGAAGAGCTCCTCGCCACGCTCATGGTCGAGCACGGCGCCGACCCGCGCGATCTCCCCGGCCTCGTCCGTCGCGCGCGCGTCTCGCTCGTCGATCGGGTCGGCGGTCAAGCGCCGTTCTCCGCCGCGATGGCCGCCGAGGGCATCGAAGAGACGGAGGTCGAGGCCCTCCTCAAGAGGCAGGTCCGCGCGGCGATCTACGTCGATCGCTCGGTCACGTCGATCTTGCGCCCGACCGAGGAGGAAATCCGAGAGGTCTTCCGCACCGACGCGCACCCCTACAAGGGCCAGAAGCTCGACGACGTGCGCGAGCGCTTCCAGCGATGGCTCGTCGGCGAGCGCCTCCGCCAGGCGGAGAGCGGCTTCTTGCAAGCCGCGCGCACCCGCGTGAAGATCGTCAGCGTCCCGGCCGGCAAGTGACATGAGCGGCGCCGACAGCAAGAAGGTCGTAGTCGCCGCGCTCGTCGGCAACATCGCGATCGCGATCTGCAAGTTCGGCGCGGCGTACATGTCAGAATCGACCTCGACGCTCGCGGAGGCAGTGCACTCGCTCGCCGACACCGGCAACCAGGCCCTTCTGCTGGTTGGGCTGCGCCTCGCCGCGAGGCCCGCCGACGATCGCTTTGCCTTCGGCCGCGCGACCGAGAAATATTTCTGGCCGTTCGTCGTCGCGCTCATCCTCTTCTCTGTCGGCGGCGCCTTCGCGATATGGGACGGGATCAGCCATGTGCTCACGCCCCCAACCCACGTCGGCTCGCCGCTGTGGAGCTACGGCGTCCTCGGCGTGTCGTTCCTCTTCGAGAGCCTCAGCTTCCGCGTCGCCTTCCGTGAGTTCCGCGTGATGCTGAAGGGCAAATCTTGGCGCCAGGCGATCATGGAGACGCGCGACCCGACGATCCCGCTCGTCCTCGCCGAGGACGCGACGGCGCTCGCCGGCCTCACCGTCGCGCTCATCGCGGTCGGCCTGTCGCAGCTGACCCGCATGGAGATCTGGGACTCTCTAGGCTCGGTCATCATCGGCGCGCTCCTGTGCACGGTCGCCTACGCGCTCGCCAAGATCACCCACGGCCTCCTCATCGGCGAGAGCGCCGCGCCGGAGGAGCAGGGCCGCGTCATCGAGATCGCCGAGGGTACGCCGGGCGTCGCGCGCATCACGCAGATCCTCACGATGCACCTCGGTCCCGACGAGATCATCCTCTCGATGAAGGTCGCCTTCCGCGCCAAGATGGAGGTCGAGGAGGTCGAGGAGACCATCAACGAGATGGAGCGCCGCATCCGTTCGGTGATGCCGCAGATGCGCAAGATCTTCATCGAGCCCGACTCGCGCGGCGATGGGCGGGGCCTCGCGGTGGCGAAGAGCGTCCGCACCCAACCGGCCGCGCATGAGGAGAGCGTGTGAAGATCGGGCCGGTGACGGCGACGCTGCTCCTCGTCGCCGCCGGCGCGGCGCTCACCTTCCTGCCGTCGCGCAAGGCGAAGGACGCCGTCACGACCACGTCCGCGCGCGCCAGGATCGGCCTCGTCTTCGACGTCGGCGGCCGCGGCGACAAGAGCTTCAACGACGCCGCCTACGCCGGCCTCCTCCGCGCCGAGAAGGAGCTGGGCGTCGCCATCTCCTTCCTCGAGCCGGTCGGGAGCGAAGATCGCGAGGCCGCGCTCCGCCTCTTCGCGTCGCGCGGGCTCGACCTCGTCATCGGCGTCGGCTTCATCTTCTCGAGCGACGTGGACGCCGTGGCGAAGAGCTATCCAAATGTGCACTTTGCATGCATCGACTACGCGCCCGGTCCCGCCGGGCCTCCACCCAACGTCGCCGGCCTGGTGTTTCGCGAAGAAGAAGGCTCGTTCCTCGTCGGCGCGGTCGCGGGGCTACTGACCAAGACGCACCACGCAGGCTTCGTCGGCGGCATGAAGAACCCGCTCATCCGCAAGTTCGAGGCGGGCTTCGAGGCGGGCGTGAAGGCGTCGTGCCCGGAGTGCGTGGTCCACGCCGCGTACGTCGGCGCGTCCCCCGACGCGTTCAAGGATCCGTCGAAGGGCAAGGCGCTCGCGATCGCGCAGATTTCCGCGGGCGCCGACATCGTCTACCACGCGGCCGGCGCCACTGGGCACGGCGTCTTCGAGGCGGCGCACGACGCGCACGTGATGGCGATCGGCGTCGACGCCGATCAGCACGACGAGATGCCCGACACGGTGGTCACTAGCATGGTGAAGCGCGGCGACGTCGCGGTCTTCGACACGATCCAGTCGGCGGTCGACGGGAAATTCGTGTCCGGCATGCACGTGTTCGGGGTGAAGGACGGCGCCATCGATTATGTCCATGAAGGCCCGCACGCCGCGCGCATCCCCGAGGACGTCAAGAAGGCCGTGGAGCTCCTGAAGGCCGACATCGTCAGCGGCAAGATCCAGGTCTCGGCGGACTAGATCGGGACCATTCGGACGCGTCTTCGGCTAGGCTTCCCGCTCTTTGGAGGTCTCATGGGAATGGTTCACGGCGGACGCCTGGTCGCGCAGGCGCTGAAGCGTCACGGCACGACGCACCTCTTCACGCTCTGCGGCGGTCACATCCAGGCGATCTACGACGGCTGCCTCGACGAGCAGATCCGCGTGGTCGACGTGCGTCACGAGCAGACCGCCGGCCACGCCGCCGACGGCTACGCGCGCGCGACCGGTCGACCTGGCGTGTGCGCGGTGACCGCGGGACCTGGCGTCACCGACGTGGTCACCGCCGTCGCCAACGCGCAGCGCGCGGGCATCCCGATGATTTGCATCGGCGGCGCGGGGCCCAAGCTCCTGTGTGACATGGGCTCGCTGCAAGACATGGACTGCGTGACGTTGATGCGCCCCATCACCAAGTGGAGCGTGCAGGTGCCCGAGACGCGGCGCATCGCCGAGTACATCGACGCCGCATTCCGCGTGGCGCAGTCGAACCTGCCGGGGCCGGTCTTCCTGGAGATGCCGCTCGATCTCTTGATGAACTATCACGAAGAGAACGATCTCCCGGCGACGAAGCCGTTCGAGGCGCCGCCGCGTCCGGCCGGCGACGCACGGTCCATCGCGCGCGCCGCCGAGCTGTTGAAGAACGCGGAGAGGCCGTGTTTCCTCGTGGGATCGCAGATCCGCTGGTCGCCGCACCGTGAGGCTGTGAAGAAGGCGGCCGACGCGTTCGGCGTGCCGTTCTACTTGAATGGCATGGCCCGCGGCGCGCTGCCCATCGAGCACACCGGCGTCTTCTCGCGCTCGCGCAAGTTCGCTCTTGCGCAAGCCGACGTGGTCTTCATCTTCGGCACGCCGTTCGATTTTCGCGTCGACTACGGCCGCTCGCCGACGTGGGCCGACGGCGTCAAGATCGTGCAGGTGGATCTGGACGGCGGCGAGCTCGGTCGCAACCGCGCCGTCGAGGTGGGGATTCACGGCGACAGCGGGCTCGTCCTCGAGCAGCTCGTGGCGGCGGTCGGGACCAAGAAGGCGCAGCCGTGGCTCGACGCCGTGCGCGCGGAGGAGACGAAGCGCCGCGCGAAGATGACCGCGGAGATCGAGTCGAACGCGTCGCCGCCGAATCCGCTTCGCGTGTGCGCGGAGCTCGGCAAGCGTCTCGGCAAGAACGACGTCGTCATCGGCGACGGCGGCGATTTCGTCGCGACCGCGGCGAACGTTCTCAAGATGGAGTGGCCGCAGCTGTGGATGGACCCCGGCCCGCTCGGGACGCTCGGCGTCGGCCCCGGCTACGCGATGGCCGCGCAGCTCGCGCGCCCCGACGCGATGACGGTGCTCGTCTACGGCGACGGCAGCTTCGGCCTCCACGCGATGGAGCTCGAGGCGATGGCGCGCCAGAAAATTCCCTGCGTGGCGCTCATCGGCAACGACGCCGCGTGGACGCAGATCCGCCGCGGCCAGGTCGAGATGTACGGCCCCGAGCGCGCGCCGGCGACCGCGCTCGAGTACACGCGCTACGACAAGGTCGTGGACGCGTGCGGCGGCAAGGGCTTCTGGGTAGAGAAGGCGGAGGAGATCGGCCCCGCGCTCGACGCTGCGTTCGCCTACGCGCGCAGCGAACGAAAGCCGGCGTGCGTGAACGTGAAGATCGCAGCGAGCGATTTTCGCAAGGGGGCGATCAGCGTCTAGGGCCCCGCGTTCGCGCAGCTGACCCTCGGTCGTGCCGCCGTCACTTCGACGCGTCGGCGGCTCCTGCATCCGCAGGGACTCTCGGGTCGAGGCAAACGCGAACGCTGGGCATGCTCCCATCGCCCGGGTAGGACGAGCACGCGGCGCTCGGCGACGCGCAGGCGTGCGCGGCATCACAAAAGGCGACGCACCGCGCGGGTCCGGGACGCGACTGCGACTGGTAGCAGTACAGACCCTCTCCACACGTCGTGGCGTCCGGTGTCCCGAACGTGTCCTGGCACGTGTCGCCCTCCTTGCCCGTGCCGCTCGCGACGCACTCGTAGACGAAGGTCAGCCCGCCGGAGGCGATGGAGCCTAAAGGGCCCAAGCACGTCTTTCCGGGGCCACATGAGAAGGGATCCGTGTTGCACGCCGACGCCGCACTCGACGGTGTCGAATGCGTGCAGGCGGCGAAGGTCGCGAGGACGCCAGCGCCCGCGAGCAAGCGGGTCGCCACAATCGACCGACGCGCAAATTTCCATAGCATTGGGAAAACCTCGAAAAAGAAAGGGGTCACGAGCCGTCAGGGACTGCGGCTCCCTCAGCAATGGGCATGCCGTGTCGCACGCTCGCGAATGGCGTGACTTCCAGGTTTACAGTGTACGTTCGTGCGCGGCGGGCACGACCCGAATGTCGTACGGCGCGCTATCGCAACCACACGATGGTGACGCCGTCGCCGCCCTCGCTCGATTCCCCCGGGCGAAACTGTGCGACGTAAGGGCTCCCCCGGAGGTCCCGACGGATCGCGTCGCGGAGCGCGCCGGTGCCGTGGCCGTGGACCAAGAACGCCACTCTGCGGCCGTCGTTGAGGCTGCGGTCAAGGAACGTGACCGCGAGTGAGAGCGCGTCGTCGGTGCGGAGGCCCCGAAGGTCGACGGAGTTGTCGCCGGTTTGTAGCGCGACCTCGAAGGACGCAGAGGTGTCGTTCCGGCCGGGTCGCGCGGCGGCACGCGTGGGCTCGATCGGCGTCGTCGCGCGCAGCTCGGCGAATGGGACGGTGAGCTTGATGGCGCCGGCCGCGACGCGCACGCTGTCGCCGTTCACGTCCACCACTTCGGCCTCTGCACGGAGGCGCGGGACGTAGACCTTGGCGCCTCGGCGGAGCTCGCCCTTGCGCAGAGGCTCGCGGTCGGGCTGCGGCTTTGCGACGAGCGCCTCGATCTCGCTGCCCAGGGCGACCTCGGCGGCGATGCGGTCGAGGGTCTTCATCGCGTCGCGCGCGGCAGGCTCGTCGAGCTTCTTCGCGCGGAGGCGCTGCTGTACGACGCGGAGCTCCTCACGCGCGCGCCGAACGCTCGCCATGAGTTGCTCGGCCTCGCGCGAGAGCGTGCGCTTCTCGCGATCCTTCGCGTCGGCGAGCTCCACCGCGAGCCGATCGCGCAAGAGCTCCGCCTCTCGCTCGCGCGCGGTCGCGGCCTGACGCGCGAGGTCCACCGCGGCGCGCTCGTCGTTCAGCTTGCGCACGAGATCTTCGAAGCCTTGCTCTTCGCGCGAGAGAAAGCGCGTCGCGCGCTCGATGACAGTGGACGGGAGGCCGAAGCGCCGCGCGACCGCGAGGGCGCTCGAGCTGCCGGGCACGCCCATCGCGAGGCGGAACGTCGGCGTCATCGTTGCGAGATCGAAGCCGACGCTGGCGTTGACGAAGCGCGGATCGGCCAGCGCGAGCGCCTTCAGGCCCTCGTAGTGCGTCGTGGCGGCGACCGCGGCTCCGCGCGCACAGAGCGAGTCGAGGACACCGGCGGCCAGCGCCTCGCCCTCGCGCGGGTCGGTGCCGGTCGCGATCTCGTCGAGGAGGACGATCGCTCCGGGCTGGGCGTCCTCGAGGATCGCCGCGAGGTTTTTGACGTGCGCGCTGAACGTCGACAAGTTCTTGTAGAGGCTCTGATCGTCGCCCACGTCGGACAGGACGAGCTGGAAGATGCCGACCGTGCTCGACGGATCGGCGGGGATCGGCAGGCCGGCGCGGATCATGAGCGCAGCGAGGCCCATCGTCTTCAGCGCGACGGTCTTGCCGCCGGCGTTCGGGCCGCTCACGACCATGGCGTGGCCGCTCTTCACGGAGAGATCGCTGGCGACGACGTCCGGTAGATCCAGAACGAGGAGCGGATGGCGCGCGCCCTTCAGATCGAGGACGGCGTCGTCGGTGACGGTCGGGAACGAGAGCTTGAGATCCGCCGCGAGGCGCCCCGTCGCGAAGAGCACGTCGGCGCGCGCGAGGGCGGCTGCGCACGCCTCGATGCTGGGGAGGACGTCGGCCAGCACCGCGGAGAGGCGCGCGTAGATCGCGAGCTCCTCGCGTACTACGTCGGCCTCGAGCATCTTGAGGCGGTTGCCCATCGGGATGACCGCGCGCGGCTCGACGAAGAGCGTGGATCCGCTGGCGCTCGCGGAGTGCACGATGCCGGGGAAGCGCTCGTGCGAGTCGGAGCGGACCGGAATGACGTACCGCCCCTCGCGCTCGGTGACGAAGCGATCCTGGAGGATCGCCGAGTAGCGGGTCATCAGGTCTTCGAGTCGCGACAGCATGCGCGCGCGCGAGGCCTGGTACTCGCCGCGCAGCTCGCGGAGGCGCGGGCTCGCCTTGTCGCTCAACGTGCCGTCGGGGTCGAACGCGCCCGCGACCTCTTCGGCCGCGTCGTCGAGCGTGGGATCGGTCGCGCACGCGGCGAGGATCGCCGAGCAGGTCTCGCGGCGGCTTCCGAGGAAGCGCCGGAGCGAACGTGCCATCAAGAGCATGCGCGCGATGTGGCGCAGCTCCTCCGGCCCCAGCACGCCGGACGCGCGGAGGCGATCGATCCCCTCGGCGACGTCGGGGACCGCGGCGCCGGGCAACGGCTCACCCCGCTCGGCGAGGCGCGTGGCCTCCTGGCTCTCCGCGAGCAGCGCGCGGACACCCTCGTGCGTCGCGCCGAACGGCAATTCGCGCGCGAGGCGCTGGCCGAGCGGGCTCGCGCAGCGCTCGGCGAGCGCGGCTGTGAGGCGCGGCCACTCGAGGTCGGCGCGGGTCTTGGTGGGGCAAGGGGAGAGGAGGGAAGCCATGGTGAACCGGGAGAGACGGGGAAGACCGGGAAGACCGGGAAGACCGGGAAGGGCCCTAGAATTGGGCCGCGAGGGTCGTCGCGCAAGTGCGCGAGGCCTGAAAAACGAGGAAATGGTCAGTCGTGCGACGCGTCCCCGGCAGTGACCGCGGGATTCGGCGTCGGCGCGCGCTCCGCGCTCAAAGAGTTCGCGCGCACGATGAGCGCGACGAAGCCGGCCACCGCGACCACCGCGAAGCCGATGAACGCGAACGCGAGGAGCTGGACCGCGCTTCCCTGATTGACCTCCTCGCGAGGGGCGCGCATCGTCTCGTCGAGCGGCGCCTTCGGGAGCTTGCTCGTCGACGCGGGGACAGGCATGGCCAGCGCAGGCGCGACGTGCCTGGCTTCGGTCTCGTCGTCGGCGCCTGCGTGCTCGATGGCGGCGACCGCGGCCGCGCGGCGCGCCAGCTCGGGCCCCGCGCAGGCCTCGACCCACGTAGCGATCTCGCTGTCGGCCGATCCGCCGATGCACGCCTCGAGATCCCTCGCCATGTCCTTCGCCGACGCGTACCGCTCGTTCGGATCGCGCCGCAGCGCGCGCAGCGTGATGACGTCGACCTCGCGCGGCACTCCGAGGACGAGCCGGCTCGGCGCCTCCACGACCGTGACGTCGTGCCCGTCGACCGTGTCCGCGTCGCCTTCGCCGAAGAGCGCGCTCCGTCCCGTGAGCGCCTCCCACAAGATCATCCCCGCGCCGAAGACGTCGGTGCGCGGCGTCGCGTCGCCGTGCGCTTGCTCGGGCGCGACATACGGCAGCGTCGGCCGCGGGAACGCGAAGTCGAGGAGGCGCGGCACGCCGTCTGCGCCGACGAGCACGTTGCGCGGCGAGACGTCGCCGTGGACGATGCCGAGCGGCTCACCGCGACTCGCTCGCGCCTCGTGCGCCGCGTGAAGGCCGCGCAAGATGCCGGCGACGAGCGCGCAGGCGATGCGGGGCGGCACGCGCTCACCGCGAAGCGCGAGGGGCGCGAGGAGACGATCGAGCGTCTCGCCGGGGACGTACTCGGCGACCAGATAGACCTGCTCCTCTTCTTCCATCACCGCGTCGAGCGTCGGGACGACGTTGGGGTGACGGACCCGCCCCAGCTCGCGCGCGCGCTCCATGAACGCGCGCGCGCCGCCGTGCGCCTCGACCCAGCGCGGATCGATGAGCTTCAGCGCGACGGTGCGCGAGAAGCCCGCGACGCCGACGAGGCGACCATGGAACACCGAGGCGCCCGCGTCCGGCAGGATGGCGCCGTAGATCGCGTAGTGGCTGATGGCGCGCGGAGGAGAGACCGTGACGCCCGCTCCGTCAGCTCTTCTCGGGACCGCCGGAGCCGCCCTGGCCCTGGCCCTGGGCCGGCGGCGGGTTCGCCTCGCGCTCCAGGTAGCGGAAGATCGTCCGCGGATCGACGCCGAGATCGCGCGCGGTCTGCGTGCGGTTGCCGTTGTTCCGCTCGAGGACCTCGAGGACGTACTTGCGCTGGAACTCTTCCTTCGCCTTTTCGAGCGGCAAAATAGGGTTCTCCGAGCCTTGCCCGAGATCGAGGTCCTCGGCGCCGAGGAGCGTCTTCTCGCAGAGGACGAGCCCCTTCTTGATGCGGTTCTCGAGCTGGCGGATGTTGCCAGGCCACGGGCTCTTCTTGATGGCAGCGAGCGCCTGCGGCGTGAAGCCCTGCACCGCCGAGCCGAGCTCGTCGGCGTACTTCGACAGGAGCGCCTTCGCGATGATGAGCACGTCGTCGCCGCGCTCGCGCAGCGGCGGCAGCCACAAGTTGACGACGTTCAGGCGGTAATAGAGATCCTCGCGGAAGCGGCTGGCGCGGATCTCCTCTTCGAGGACGCGGTTGGTCGCTGCGATGACGCGGATGTCGACCTTCTCCGGCTTGCTGTCGCCGACGCGGAACACGACGCGCTCCTGGAGCGCGCGCAGCAGCTTGACCTGGAGGTTGAGCGGCAGCTCGCCGATCTCGTCGAGGAAGAGCGTGCCCTTGTCGGCGGCCTGGAATTTACCGGGGCGTGAGGCGATGGCGCCCGTGAAGGCGCCCTTCACGTGACCGAAGAGCTCGCTCTCGATCAGGTTCTCGGGGATGGCGCCGCAGTTGATGACGATGAACGGCCCGTTCACGCGGTTGGAGCGCCGATGCAGCTCGCGCGCGATGAGCTCCTTGCCGGTGCCCGTCTCGCCGGTGATGAGGACCGAGAT
>JBBRLQ010000030.1:0-98871 GCA_038231275.1 Polyangiales bacterium | reverse complement strand
GGCGTCGGCAAGACGGTGCTCTTGCAAGAGCTCATCCGGAACATGGCGATCGAAAAAGGTGGCTTCTCGGTGTTTGCCGGTGTCGGTGAGCGCACGCGTGAAGGCCGCGATCTCTACAACGAAATGATCGAAGGCACCGTCATCAAGCCGCATAAACTCAGCGAGTCGCAAGTCGCGCTGGTGTACGGGCAGATGAACGAGCCGCCGGGAGCCCGCGCGCGCGTTGCGCTCTCCGCCCTCACGGTCGCCGAGTACTTCCGCGACGAAGAGGGCCAGGACGTCCTCCTCTTCGTCGACAACATCTTCCGCTTCACGCAGGCCGGCTCCGAAGTGTCGGCGCTCCTCGGTCGTATTCCGAGCGCCGTCGGCTACCAGCCCACGCTTTCGACGGAGATGGGCGCGCTCCAGGAGCGAATCACGTCGACGACGAAGGGCTCGATCACCTCGGTCCAGGCCATCTACGTGCCCGCCGACGACTTGACCGATCCGGCGCCGGCGACCGCGTTCGCGCACCTCGACGCGACGACCGTTCTCAACCGCGACATCGCGGCGCTCGGCATCTTTCCCGCCGTCGATCCGCTCGACTCGACGTCGACGATGCTCGATCCGCAGATCATCGGCCAGCGCCACTACGACTGCGCGCGCAAGGTGCAGGGCACGCTGCAGAAGTACAAAGACCTCCAGGACATCATCGCCATCCTCGGCATGGACGAGCTCAGCGAGGACGACAAGCTCGTCGTCGCCCGCGCCCGCAAGATCCAGCGCTTTCTGTCGCAGCCGTTCTTCGTCGCCGCGCAGTTCACCGGCCTCCAGGGCAAGCTCGTCAGCCTCGAGGACACGATCAGCGCATTCGAGGAGATCCTGAGCGGCAAGCTCGACGATCTCCCCGAGCAGGCCTTCTACCTCGTCGGCAACATCCAGGAGGCCAAGGAGAAGGCCGCCCAGCTCACGAAGGAGAAGTGAGCGGGAGATGGCCGACCTTCCCAACAACAAAATCGAGCTCGAGATCGTGACGCCGAAGGGGCGCGCGCTCAAGGCCTCTGTCGACGAAGTGACGGCGCCGAGCGTCGAGGGCGAGTTCGGCGTGATGCCGGGCCACCTGCCGCTGCTCGCCGCGCTGCGTACGGGCATCGTCTCGTACCGCGACGGCGGCGCCGAGCCGAAGCGCGTCGCGGTCGGACCCGGCTTCGCGGAGGCGGGCGCGAACCTGCTCCTCATCCTGACCGACGAGTACATCGAGCGCGAACAGATCGACCCGGTGCTCGTCCGCAAGGAGCTCGCGGAGGTCCAGGCCGCGCTCGACAAGCTCGTCGCCAAGGGCGACCTGAAGCCGGCGGGCACCGACCACGAGGCGAACGTCCTCATCGCGCGCGAAAATTGGCTCGCCGCGCAGCTCGAGCTTTATGGCGACCCGCCGCCGGCGACGATGCGACCGTTCGAGGACTACGGCCCTCCGCCTCCGCCCGCCGACGAGGACACGCCGACGGACGCGCCCGCCGCCAACTAGAAATCGGGACGTCTGTTTACGCAGCCCTGTAAGCACCGGCGCGCTTGTCGGTGAGGCGGAGCCCACGTTATGACATGGGCAGAGGTGTTCTGATGTCCAAGCGTGCACTCGTAGGAGCGTCGATCGCGTTTTCGGTGGTCGCCTATGCAGGGTGCAGCGCCCCGGCGGAGGACCCGAATGGAAGTCTCCGCGTCGACCAGGTGGCCCAAGCCGATCTCGCGTCGACCATGTGCGCCGTTCCCAAGGCGATCAGCGATGCCTGGCTGCTGACCCCCGGATGCCTATGCGCGGGGTACGCGCCCGGCAGCAAATCGGCCATCGAATGCGCCTACGAGCAGAAGGTCATGACGTGCCTCCAAACCGTGGGAAAGTTCGCGCCTGGAGACTGCACGGCGCTCCCTCCTCTTCCGGTGATCACCCTGTACAACGAGACGACCCGCGGGCGGCAATTCCTCAGCGAAGATCTCGCCGTTGACGTGCTCAAGTACGTTGGTGACTGCAACCTGGCGGTCGCGACAAAAAATTGCATCGCCGACGTCAACAACGCCGTCGTCTTCGTGCCGGTTCCGCCCTACGTGATTCAGCCGAACCTGAACACGCCGGTCACCGCACGCATCACGCACTGGTGCCAGGGCGCGCCGGGATGGTCGACGTGCGACCTAGAGCACAACCTCGTCGGCATCTTCGATCCGTGCAGCACTGCCAGCTGCCACCAGTGAAGAGCCCATCGCGTACCGCACCCGCACAGATCGCGTGAAAACGGGCGCCCGACCGTGCTAGTCACGGTCGCGTGGATCGGTGGCTGACGCGCGTGCTGGCTCTGGCCGTGATCGGCCTCGTCGTCACGCTGGCGGTGAAAAGCATGCCGGCGCGCCCGCCCCCGCTATCGCTCGCGATCGACGCCGCCACGGATGCGCGCGCATCGACGACCGAGGGCGCGGCGGCACCGTCGGACGCGGGCGCTACGAGTCCGGTCGGCGGAGAGGCCGGGCTCCTTCTCGGCGACATGAAGGAGCTCGACGATCCCACCGATGCAGGGCCGTCGTCTCTCCCGGGAAACGCGCCGCGGCAGGTTCGCCTCGGTATCGTGCTCGTGTCGTACGCGGGCGCGCAGGGGGCACCGGCGACCGCGCGACCGAAGGCCGAGGCGCGCGAGATCGCGGCCCGGCTCGCCGCCGACGCGAAGACCGACTTCCACGGCGCGGTTCAGCGCGGCGACAACGGCTCGAGCGACGACATCGGACGCGTGCCGCGCGGCGTCCTCGAGGCCCCGACCGAGCTGGTGGTGTTCACGCTCGCGCAAGGGACCGTCAGCGACGTCATCGAGACCCCCCGCGGCTTCTGGATCGTGAAACGAATCGACTGACCTTCGCACTCGAAGAGGAAATCCATGGCGACGATCGACATCACCAAGTCCCACGCGCTCTCCATAGACGACGCGAAGAAGAAGGCCGAAGAGCTCGCCCGCAACATGGAAGAGAAGTTCAGCATCGTCTGGCGCTGGGAGGGGGACACCATCCGCTTCGACGCGCCGAGCGGCGCCGCCAAAGGAACCAAGGGCGAGGTGGCCGTCACCGACAAGACCGTCCGCGTCGCGATCGATCTGCCGTTCATGCTCAAGATGCTCAAGGGCACCATCGAGTCCAAGGTGAACGAGAAGCTCACCCAGATCCTGTGACGACCAGCGCACATTGCCCCACCTCGCCATTTTGTAGTAGGGACGTCGCGATATCACTATCTTGAGGACCGTCCGCCGTCCGTTGCTCCCAACGGTCAAGGGCCTTCCGCTCTAGAGCGGACCGACAAGAAAGATGGCCGAGAGACACTCACCCGAGACCATCATGCCTGCGGCTCCGGCCGAGGCGATGCATGAGATCGAAGGGACCCTCGCGCAGCTGCGCGCGGAGGTCGCCGGCACGACGGACAAGTCGCGTCAGGCGCGATTGCTCGGAGAGATCGGGGAGCTCGAGGAAGCGGCGGGAGACGAGACGAGCGCGGCGAAGGACTACCTCGCGGCGTACAACAGCGATCCGGAGTTCCGCGAGCCGCTCGAAGGTCTCGTGCGCTTGCTCGAGCGGCGGCGATCGCTCAAGAACCTCGGGAAGATCGTCGATGCGCTCCTCCGCGCGGCGCACCTGCCGGAGGAGCGTGCGCGCGCGCTGCTGGCGAAGGCCGCGCACCTCGAGGAGGCGTCGAAGGACTTGGCGGCCGCGAAGGGCGCGGCGCTCGAGGCCGCGGAGATCCCGCCGCCGGAGCCCGAGGCCGGGCAGGCGTGGCTGATGCTCGAGATGCTCGCGGCGAAGCTCGAGGACGCGCCGCTCCGCGAGCAGGCGCTGCACGAGCGGGCAAAGCACGCGGGCGACGCGACCTGGCGGTCCCTCCTCTTGATCGATCTGGCCAAGCTGCGCGCAGCGGCCGGCGACGTCGAGTCCGCCCTCGCCGCGCTCGAAGAGGCCCGGAAGGAAGAGACGGCGGCTCGGTACGCCGCGCTCGTCGCCATGGAGCGGCTCGTGCGCGCCGAGCCGGGCTTGCCGGGAAGCGAGGAGGCGGCGACGCGCGCGCGGCTCTTCGGCGAGACCCTCGAGGCGCAAGCGACCTTGCTGCACGAGGCGATCAAAGATCCGGCGCGCGGCGACGATCTCGGCGTACCGAGGTGGATGCGGACGCCGACGTACCTCGCGGGGGCGTGGCTTCGCGCCGCGGACACGCGTCGTGTTGCGGGGCAGATCGCCGAGGCAGGGGCGCTCCTCGACAGCGCGATGAGCCTCGTCGCGGAGACCGGGCCGGAGGCCGCGGCGCTGGAGCCCGCGCTCATCAACGCGCGCATCCGCATCGCGGAGCTCGTCGGGGACACGGCGCTGGCGGCGACGCTGGCGAAGAAGCGACTCGAGGGCGAGAAGGACGGGGGTGTGGCCGCGGCGCTCGCGATGCGGATCGCGGAGCACGCGGCCAGCGAGGGGGACGCGGACAGCGCGCTCGAGGCGCTGTTGTCGGCGATCCGGCACGATCCGGCGTGCATCCCGGCGCGCGCGCTGCAGCTCGATTTGCTCGCGGACGGGGCGGATCCGTCGATCTTCGCGGGGCAGCTCGAGGCGTTCGCCGAGCACCTCACCGCCGATGACGCGCGCGGGCGTGCGTACTTGCTCGCCTCGTACGTCTGGGGCGTGCGCGCCAAGGACACGGCCGGCGCCAAGGCGGCGCTGTCGCAGGCGGCGGCTGCGCAAGTCCCGGCGGTCGTCCTCGTCCGTGTCGCGCGCGCGATCGCCGCGGCCGCCGACGACCGCGCGTGGTTCGAGGAGACGACGCAAAGGCTCGTCGCCGCGAGCGCGCCGGACGCGCCGGGCGACATCCGCATCAAGGCCGACGACGACGAGATCGCACAAGCGTACTTCGAGCTCACACGCTCGACGCTCGCGCGCGGGGACGCCGCGGGGACGACCGCCGCGCTCCAAAAGCTGGGCGCGCTCGAGGCTGGCGCATGGTTGGCGCGCGCGCTCGAAGGCTTCTTGCCGGAGAGCGCAGCGGGGGTCGATCCGGGGCGACGACGCGCGGCGATCGAGGAGCTGGCGGAGCTCTCCGGCGATCCGGATCTCGCCCGCGGGATGGGGATGGTCTCGGCGATGCGCGCCCACCGCGCGGGCGATCGCGATCGCGCGCGTGAGAAGCTCCGTGAGCTGGCGGAGGCGCACGGCGGAGACGAGCTCATCGCGACCTACCTCGCCGATCTCGAGCGCGGCGCGGGCGACGGGAAGCGGGCGGCGGACGCGGCGGCGGCGTGCGCCGTTCAAACGCCGGATGCCGAGCTCGCAGCGGCGCTGCTCATCGAGGCCGGCTTCGAGCGGTGGCGCCACGGCGATCGCGCGGGCGCGCTCGCGGCTCTCGAGGAGGCCGTCAACCGGGCGCCGTCCGCGGCGAAGGTCGTGCTCGGCTGGGCGGCCCGAGGCTCCGGCGACGGATCGGTGGAGGCGCGGCGGATCGCCCTCGAGCACGCGGCCGAAGCGGGCGCCGACGGCCGTGTAATCGCCCTCGAGCGCTTCGCGACCGAAGCCGCAGGAGGCGATCCCGACGCGGCGCTGGCCGCGCTCGCCGAGCTGGAGAAGAAGACCGCCGGCGGCGCGTCACAGGACGAGGAGCTTGCGCTGGCCGCCGCGCTCGCGCGCCTGGCGTGGCCCCTCGCCGCCGCCGAGCCGGCCGGCCTCGAGGGCGCGCTCAAGGATCTGGAGATGTCCGGTCCCGACGCGAAGATCTTCGCGGCCGCCGAGCGCGTGCGTCTCGCGCGCGAGGGGGATCCCGAGGGCGTCGCGGCGGCCGCAAAGGCATGGTTCGACGTCGGTGGCGGTGTGCCGGCCGCGCTCGAGTGGCTCGCGGGTGCCATGGCGACCGGCGAGATCGATCGCGAGGTCGCCGCGCGCGTCGCGCTCGCCGAGACCCTGAAGGGCGCGGCGGGCCTCCAGCTCCACGCCGGCGTCGCGACGATGCGCTTCGCGCGCGACGGCGGCGACATCCCTTTCGCCCGCGGCACGACCCCGGCGGTGCGCCTGACGAACCTCGAGCTCTCCCCTCCTGGCTGCGACCCGCGGCGACGAACGGCCGCCCTCGTCGACCTTCACACGTCGTTGGGAGACGACGCCCGCTTCGACGCGCTCGCGCTCGCAGGGTGGTCGATGCTCGCGACCGGTGAGGCCGAGACGGCGCTGGAGACCTTCACGAAGGTGACGACCGCACGCGAGCACGATCTCGCGTCGTGGGAGGGTCTTCGCTCCGCGGCCGACGCGTGCGGGCAGAAGCCGATCCGCGCGATGGCCGCCGAGAAGCTCGGGGCCCTCTCGGCGAGCGACGAGCGCGGCGCCGAGCACTGGGAGCACGCCGCGCTCGACTGGCTCGATCTCGGCGATGGCGCGCGCGGCGAGGCGGCGCTCGACCAGTCTTGCTCGCGCGATCCAAAGCGACCGGTGGCGTTCGACAAGCTGTTCCGCCGCGTCCGTGAGCGAAAGGACGGCGAGAAGCTCATCGCGGTGACGACGCGCCGCCTCGCGGTCGCCGACGATCCCGCGGAGATGACCAAGCTCTTCTGGGAGCAAGCGCGCGTCTTGCGCGAGCGTGGAGACAGCGACGCCGCGATGAAGGCGCTCGAGCACGTCACGATGCTGGAGCCCGATCACGTCGGCGCCCTCGCGCTCACCGGCGAGATCGCGATCCGCCGCGGCATGTTCGAGGAGGCCGCGACCGCGCTCGCCCGCTTGTCCGGCCTCGCCGACGCGCCGCCCAAGAACCGCGTCACCGCCGGCGTCGCGGCGGTCGATCTCTACGAAAACAAGCTCGATCGTCATGACAAGGCGCTCGAAGTGCTGGTGGGCCTCCACCGCGCGAAGCTCACGACGCTGCCGGTCCGGGAGCGCCTCGCGCGCGCCGCCGGCCGCACCGGCGCGTGGCGCGAAGCGACGGGCATCCTCGAGGAGCTCATGATGGAGCGGCCGGAGCCCGCCGGCCGCGTCGAAGCAGCGCGACTCGCGATGGCGATCTACCGCGACCGCCTCGGAGACGCGAACGCCGCGCGCAACGCGATCGGTAAGCTCCTCGAGGAGGTGCCGGGCGACGGCGAGGGCGTCGACATGCTCCTGTCGATCGACCTGGAGGCCACGGCCAAGCGTCGCCTCCTCGATCGCGCGCGCTACGCCGTGATCGAGCAGGTCCAGCAGCGCCCCACCGATCTGCCGCTGGTGCGCCGCCTCTCGAACATGTCGCGCGCGCTCGGCGACGACGTGATGTGGCAGGCGGCGCTCTCCGTCTCTATCGCGCTCGGCGAGCAGGATCCGCACGCCGGCACCGCGCTGATGCAGCTCTCGTCACGGAAGCCGCGCATGCCGCAAATGGCGCTGAACGACGCGATCCTTCGCGGCGTGCTCGCGCCGGGCGACGACGGACCCGTCGCGCAGCTCTTCGCGCTCCTCGCGCCCACTCTCGCGGAGGCGCTGGGGCCGTCCCTCGCGGCGGCGGGGGTCACCAAGAAAGACAAGGTCGACCCGCGCGCCGGCTTGGCCGTGCGAAACGAGATCGCCTCGTGGGCCGGCGCTTTCGGCTTCCGCGAGTTCGATCTGTTCGTCGGGGGCAAGGATCCGCTCGGCGTCGTCGGTGTTCCCGGCGACTCGCCGTCGATCGTGATCGGCGCGCAGGTCAACGTGCCGCTCCTGCCGATGACGCGAGGACGCATCGCGCGCGAGCTCCTCGGTCTCATGCGCGGGTCGACCATCACACGATGGCGCGACGACACGACGATTGCGGCCATCGTCGTCGCCGCGTGCAACCTCGCCGAGGTCCGCGTCGAGGCGCCGCCGTACGCCATGCTCGCCGAGGTGGAGAAGCTTATTTCCAAGGCGATCGCGCGCAAGACGAAGAAGGCGATCGGCGACGTGTGCCGCGCGGTCGTGGCCACGCGCGCCGACGCGCGCGGATGGGCGCACCGCGCGCTCGCGAGCCACAACCGCATCGCGGCGGTCGCCTCGGGCGACGCCACCGCGGTCATCCTGGACCTGACGGGGCAATCGCTCGAGCGCCTCCCGGCCCTCGTCAGCGGAGACTCGCGCGTCGAGGAGCTGGTCCGCTTCATCCTCTCACCGCCGTACGTCGAGCTCCGGCGCTCGCTCGGGCTCGAAGGGGCGGTCGCGCCATGAGCGTCAAGAAGCCGCCGATGGACTTCGGCCTCGAGGACTTGGATTGGGACGCCGCGATCGCGGAGTGGGACCAGAACACGGTCGTGCCCGACATGCCCGCCGATCCCAGCGTCTCCCGCCCGCCGACCACGTCGCCTGGCCTCGAGGACACGATCCGCAAGCCGCCGGCCGAGGCGCGCGAGGCGGAGGCCGGACGCAAGGAGGGCCCGATCACCGCGCGACCCTATGGCGGCGCGACGGAGGCGGACGACCAAGATCCGACGATCGGCCTGCGCTCCCCGCACGTGCCCCGCCCGGTGGCCGCGAGCGGTGGGCTTGGACAGCTGTTCCGCGGCCGCGACGACGAGGTCGGCGAGACGACGCGGCAGTCGAAGGCGCCGTCGCCACCCGCAGCGATCGTCGAGGAGATGCTGAGCGCGACCGTCGCGAGCCCCGACGGCGACGCGGCGCTCGACGCGCTGCTCGGTGACTCGGAGCCGGAGCCCAAGACCCGCGAAATCGACGCCGAGGGGGCCGCTGTGCTCGCGGGCATCGCCGCCGACGAGGACGCCCCGACCCAGTACATCCGCGGGAAGGCGGCAGCAGGTCCGCCGAGGCCCGCGCCCAGCCTGGCGACCACCGTCAAGCGCTTGCCCCCGACCGCGGCAGCGTCCGATCTCGCGGAGACGATGGAAGGAGAGGTCGCGCGCGCGCCCGACTCGGGACGCACGAACACCTACGTACGCAAGGACGACGACGACGCGCCGACGCGACTCCGCAATCGCGCGGACCTGGCGTCTGTCCGGCCGCCCGAGGAGCCGGAGGTCGAGCCGCCGGCGCCGCCGACGTTCGATCACGAGCAGCCCGCGCGCGAGCTCCTCGACGACGACGCCAAGGCTGCTCTCTTCGAGCGCGCGCAGTGGTTCGAAGAGGACGGGCGCGCGATGGCCGACAAGACGCACGCCGCGCGGACGCTCCTCACGGCGAGCGAGCTCTACGCGATGTGCGGCAACCTCGACGACGCGACGCGGCTGGCCATGGAGGCCCGTGAGGTCGATCCGCGCCACCCGCTCGCGCACTGGCAGGCGCGCGCGCTCCTGCCGCGTGGGATGGATGTCGCGAGCATCGTCTTGGCGCTCGACAACGAAGCGCGCCAGACCTCCAGCGGGCCGCACCGGCTGCACACGTTCCTCGTTGGCGCGGAGCACCTGCGTGCGGCGGGCGACGAAGAGGGCGCGGGGCGGCGGCTCGAGCAGGCGGCGCGCCTCATGCCCGACGACGCGCGCGCGTTCACGACGCGTGCGGCGCGTGCGCTCTCGCGAAACGACTATGTCAACCAGGCGCTTCGATCGGCCGACGCGCCGGCGCTCGGCAGCCTGTCGCTGGGCGTCGGCACCGCGCTTCGCTTGCGCGGTGCGGAGCGGAGCGACGGCGACGCGGGTGAGATCCTGCCGAACGACTCGCTGCGGCGCGCGCGCGACGCCATGCACGCGAGCGACTACGCCACGGCGGCGTCGATGCTGGCGGAGCTCGGCGGCGTCCCTGAGATCGCGAAGGCTGCGAGCTGGCTCGCGGCGACGGTGGGGGCCACGCAGGAGGCGTCGCGACCCCTGGCGGGCACGTGGCTCAAACGGCTGCTCGGTCGCGACGACGCGCTGGCTCGGCGCGCGCTCGCGGCGCTCGGCATCGAGGTGGGCGACGCCGGGTTGGTCGACGCGGCGATGAGCGAGGGGGAGGCCTTCGCGCCGCACGAGCGCGCGACGCTCGCCGCGCTCATGCGCTTGCCGCTTCCTCAAGGCGACGCCGAGCTCGACGCGATCGACGCAGGAGGAACCATGAGCCCGCTCGCGTCGGCGGTGGCTGCGGTCGGCCTGCCTTCGTCGCCTCAGGACCTGCGCGCGCGCGCGAAGCACGCCGCCGGACGCGAGAGCTCGCGCCGCCTCGTGACGCTGGGGCGCTTGCTGGGGACCGACGCGAGCGACGAGGATCTGGACGCCGCGGTTCGCGCCGCCGAGGGAGAGGACGGCGCGCGTGCGATCGGCCTCGAGCTCGCCGCCCGCGCGGGGCGCTTCGACGAGGTGGCGGGGATGCTCGCGGCGTGGCCTGGCGGCGGGTCGCCCGCGCTCGTGCGGGATCGGCAGCTCGCCGCCGCGCTCGTGGCGGAGCGCGCGGGGCAGAAGGCGCGCGCGCTGGAAGCGTACAAGGCCGCGCGCGTCGCCGACCGCGCGTGCGAGCCGGCGGTGCGCGCGGAGATCGAGCTCGATCCGCACGCTGACCCGGAGATTTTGCTCGACGAGCTGGCGGGCGCGACGACCGAGCCGCTCCGCGCCGCGCTCCTTCGCCTCGAGTCGATCACGCGCGGAGGGACGCCCGACGATCCCTCTGTGCTCCCGCGCCTCGACGCGATCAACAAGGCGGCTCCCTCCCTCCCCTTCGCGACGTTCCTCGCCGAGCGCGCCGCACGCCGGAGTGGAAACATCGAGGAGGTCCTCCGGTGGATCCGCGAGCGCCGCACGCAGGCGACCGATCCGCTCGAGAGCGCACTCGACGCGGTCCGCGAGGCGCTCCTCGTGGCCGACGCGGAGCCCGAGGTCGCCTCCGAGCGTCTCGCCGAAGCGCACGGCGCGCGCCCCGAGGACGTCGCGCTGCGCGAGCTCTACGAGCGCCTCTCCGTCGAGCCGCTCACCGACCGCGGCAGCTGGCGCGAGACGCGCGCGCAGTCGGCGGTCGGCCCGTCGCAAGCGCTCCTCTTCACCGAGGCCGCGTACGAGTTCGAGCGGGCCGGCGAGAAGGACGCGTTCCTGCGCGCCGCGCAGGCCGCGCGCGAGAGCGGGGACGGCGGCCTCGGCAAGCTCGCCCTCGAGCGCGCGGAGGTGGAGGCCGGCTCCGCGTCGCGCCTCGCGGACGAGCTCCTCACGCGCGCACGGGAGACCGAGGACCCGCTCGAGCGACGCGAGGCCTACGAGCGCCTCGCCGATTTGGACGCCGTCGGTCGCAGCGATCCCGCCAGCGCCGTCTTGTGGCACCGCGCCATCCTCGAGTTCGATCCGCTCCACAAGGCGAGCCTGCGCTACGTCGAGCACGCATACGTCGACGGAGGACGCGACGACGAGCTCGAGCCGATCGCGTCGCAGATCGCCAAGGCGCTCGCGGGCGCCAATGGCGGCGAGGGGGCCGCACACGCAGAGCTCGCATCGCGGCTGCGCATGAAGGCGCCGGGCGACGACGCGTGGGCCTCGACGCGTGAGATGGCCGAGCTCGCCGCGGCGCAGAGCGAACCGCCGCTCTGGGCGCTGCGCCTCGTTAATGCGCACGCGCGCGCGCAGAAGGATCCCGAGCGCATCCTCATGACGACGCTGGCGCTGGTGCCCAAGACCGGCCGCCCGGCGGAGATCGCCGCCCTCCACGTCCGCGCGGGAGACGCCGCCGCGCAGCAGGACAACCCCGACCTCGCGCGCGGCCTCCTCGAGCGCGCCGTGAAAGAAGACCCCGGGGACGTCGTCGCGTGGGGAATGCTCGCGCAGGCGCGACACCGCGCGAAGGATCTCCGCGGCGCCGCCGAGGCCGGCGAGTCGCTTGCGCGCACCAGCGCGGTCCCCCGTCACCAGCTCCTCGCCTGGTACGACGCCGCGCACATGTTCTTGGACGAGCTCGGCGACCAAGATCGTGGCGTCGCGTGCCTCGAGCAGGCGGCGGCGATCGACGTCGCCTACGAGGACGTGTTCGCGCGCCTCTCGGCCCTCTACGGCAAGCGCGGCGCGCGCGAGGAGCTGGCGGCGCTGCTCGAGAAGCGCATCGCGATCGTCTCGTCCCCCGAGGAGAAGGTGGAGCTCGAGGTCGAGCGGGGCCGCGCGCTCATGGACATCGGCGACCCTGTCGGCGCACGCGCTGTGCTGAAGAGCGCGCTCGCCGAAAAGCCCGATCACATCGCCGCCCTCGGCGCCTACGCGGACCTCTGCGCCGCCGCGTCAGAGTGGGACGAGGCCGAGCAGGCGTGGGTGCGCCTCGCGCGATCGGTTCCTGTGCCCGAAGAGCAGCGCGACGTGTACAGAAAGCTCGGCGAGCTCTATGCGGTGCACGCCGTGAACCTCGCGCGCGCAGAGGTGGCGTTCAAGGAGGTCCTGAAGCGGGCCCCCGGGGACGTGGCGTCGATGGAGCGCCTCGTCAACGTCTACGCGCGCCAGAACGACTCCGCCAAGGCCATCGAGATGCAACAGCAACTGATCGGCATGGCGACCGACGCGGTCGAAAAACGCTCGCGCATGGTGAACCTCGCGTCCTTGTACGACGAGGTCGCCCACGACGCGCGCAAGGCGGAGCAAACGCTCGAGGCGGTCCGGCGCGAGGCGCCCACCGACGTCACGATCCTCCGCGCGTTGGCCGAGTTCTACATGCGGCACAAGCAGATGCCGGCCGTGAACATCCTGCTCGATCGCGCGGCCACCGACGCTCGCCGTTCGCTCGTCGCGGGGCGCTTCGCCACCAGTGCGTTCGAGGTCCTGAAGACCGTCTACGATCTTCGCGCGCGGAAAGACGCGGCGCGCGTCGTCGGTGCGACGCTGGCGGCCTTCGAGGCCCGTCCCTCGCCGCTCCGAGGCGGCGACACGCGCGCATCCGACCCGCGCCTGGACGATCTGCTGGCCCCCGAGCTCGTCACCCCTGCGCTTCGTGCGCTGCTCGCGCGGACGGGCGACGCGCTCGACGCCGCGTCCCCGCTCGATCTCCGCGCGCTCCAGGCCACACAGCTCCCCGCGAGCGCGTCCGCCCTGCAGCACCTGATTGGGCAGCTTGCGCACCAGATGGGCGTCGGGCCGATGCAAGCGCTGGTCTCGCCCAAGCTCGGCCTAAGCTGCGTGCCGTGCGCGTCGAGCCCGCCGATGATCGTCCTCGGTGAAGGGCTCCTCCAGGTGAAGAACGAGCCGGCGCGGCTCTTCCTCTTGATCCGCGCAATCAAGCTCGTTCAGGCGCGCGCGTCGGCGATCGTGCGGACGCCGGCGGCAGATATGGGCGTCCTCATGGCGGCGTGGCTGCACGTCTTCAACCCGCAGTGGCGGCCGGAGGGGTTCAACCCGGCCGCCATCGGCGAAGCGGCGCGACGCCTCCAGCAAGGTCTCCCGCGGCAGCTCCCTCCCGACGTCGGCGTCATCGCGCTCGAGGTCGCGGGCTCGGTAGGCACGCACGGCGCAGCGCTCGGCGCGGCCACGATTGCTTGGGCGAACCACATGGCGCTCCTCGCCATCGGCGATCCGTCGGCGGCGTTCGACGGCATCGCGTGGAGCATGGGAAGCAAGGACGGCGCGCCCGCGAGTGCACAGGATCGCTCGGCGTGGGCGACGCGCACGTCCGAAGCGAAGGAGCTCATCGCGTACAGCGTGACCGACGCCTACGCCGAGGCGCGCGTGCGGCTCGGGCTCGACAAGTCCTGATCGGGCGTCACCGCGCCCATCGAGCCTTCGCGCGTCAGTCGACGCGCACGTGGATTTTCGCGCTCGCGGAACGTCCTTCGGCCTCTGCGATCATCTCGTGGGCGCCGGGCTCCAGCGTCCAGCCGACAACGTAAGGCGAAGGCGCGCGGGCGACGACGCGACCGTCGACCTTGAGCGCGACGAGCCCCGCCGCGCCGTCCGGCGCTTCGACGCGAACGGAGACGATCTGTTGGGCGCGCGGCCTCCCGGGGTCGAGGAGGAACCGCGCGCCATCGCGCGGGTAGCCGATGCGAAGAGGAGCGCTCGAGGCCCCACCCTTTGCGGGACAGAGGGGCGAGAACGCGTCGGGCGCGGTGGTGCGATGGGCGCCGGCGGCCCAGGCGGCGTACGGGCCGTCGAAGCGCTCGAACGCGCGCCGAACGACGTGCTCGGACGGGCAGCCGACGCCAGCGCGGAGGCCGTTTCGCGCGTCGACGTCCACGATCTCGTGCATGGTGCACGCATTTCGCAACGGCGCGCCGGCCGGCAACCACTCCTTCACGACGTGGCCCGCGCAGGCGCGCGTCGGCGCGCCGCCGGAGAGCGCGCAGACCTCGACTTCTTCGAGGTGATCGTGCTCGGCGCGATCGCCGTCCATGCGCAACGATGTTGGCGGCGCGTACCGGGCGGCGGCTTCCATGACCGCGTGGAAGATCGGGGCGGCGCCCGTGATGCCGCTCACGCCCTCCATCGGCGAGCCGTCGAAATTGCCGGCCCACACGGCCACCGTAACCTCGCGCGTGTACCCGACCGTCCAGTTGTCGCGGAACCCCTTGCTCGTACCGGTCTTCGCGGCGACATCGAACGGAAGATCAAGCGCGGACCGATCGCCGAACGATCCGACGCGTGCGGCCTTGTCGCGGAGAATGTCGGTGACGACGTCGGCGACGGCCTCGGGCATTACCCGGAGCGGCGCGACGGCGGCCGTCTCTTGATCGTCGGCGACGTAGCGGAGTGGCCTCCACACGCCGCGGCGCGCGAGCGTCGCGTACGCGTTCGCGAGCTCGAGGAGCGTCACCTCGCCGTCGCCGAGCGCGATGCCGGGGCCGTAGTGCTCCGCGTCCTCGGAGAGCGACGCGAAGCCGAGCGCGCGCAGGCGCTCCACCACCAGAGCCTCCCCCACGTCGTGCGCCGTCCACACCGCGGGCACGTTGAGCGAGTTGGCGAGCGCCTCGCGCAGGCGGACCGGACCGTGGAAGCGCTCGTCGTAGTTGGCGGGCGCGTAGGTGCCGCCGGGCAGATCGAGCCGCAGCTCCACGTCGGGCAGGACCGTGGCGGCGTCGGTGCCGTTTCGCTCCATCGCGAGGCCGTAGACGAACGGCTTCAGCGTCGAGCCTGGCTGCCGTCGCGCGCGGGCCCCATCGTTCTGCCCGAAATGCGCGGCGTCCTCGAAATCCGGCGAGCCCACGTAGGCGAGCACCTCGCCCGTCGCGTTCGCGATCACGACGACGCTCGCGGCGGTCACCTGGCGACCGGCGAGAGGCGCGAGCGCGAGGCGGGTCGCGTGCTCGGCCTCGCCCTGGAGCTCGCGCACGAGCGTGGTCGTGAGGACCGCGCCGCGCCCGTCCAGCGGACCGCCGCGGCCGTTGGGCAACCGCCCGTCCCGAAGCGCCTGCACCAGGTGCGGCGCCCCGAACGTCCCGCGCTCGACATGGAGCGTAAGCGGCTCGGCAGCCGCGCGATCGCGCTCGTCCTTCGCGATCCAGCGCTGCGCGAGCATCCGATCGAGGATGCGGTTTCGACGCGCGAGGGCCCGCTCCGGGTGACGCTTCAGATCGTAGACGTGCGGGCCGCGTGGCACCGCAGCGAGCGTCGCCGCCTCGGCGAGGGAGAGCTTGGCGGGCGGCTTGTCGAAGTAGTACCGCGACGCCGCGTCGATTCCGCGCACGCCCGCGCCGAACGGAGCGCGGTTCATGTACTGCTCGAGGACCTCGTCCTTCGAGAGCGACACCTCGATCCGCATCGCGAGTGCGGCCTCGCCGAGCTTGCCGCGGAGGTCTCGCCGATGAGGCCGCACGAGGCGCGCGAGCTGCATCGTCACCGTGGAGGCGCCCGAGACGACGCGCCGATGCCAGAGATCGCTCCCGGCGGCGCGGGCCACGGCGAGCGGGTCGACGCCCGGGTGTGAGAAGAAGCGCGCGTCCTCGGCGGCCAGCATCGCCCGCGCCGCGGTGGGGCCGATCTCCGCCAGGGTCACCGGTCGCGTCCGTGTCGCGTCGTCTGCGCGGATCTCCCGAAGCAGAGCGCCGTCGCGATCAAGGACGCGGATCGACCCTCGTGCGCCGCTCGTGCGGTCCTCGCCGAGCTCGCCGGGCAGCGGCGTCAGGATCGCGGCGACGACAAGCGCGAGCACCGGCGCGAGGACGAGCCCCGCGACGACGCGCACGACGCGGCGGAGCCTCTCGCGGCTCATCGCGCCTTCACCTCGAAGCGCGCCGCGCCGGTGCGACCGAACGTCTCGGGCTCGTACATGCACTCTGCACGTGTCGGCGGGACCACGAACGTACCGTGCGTCGTCGCGCGCGCGAGGTACCGGTAGTGGAAGACCCCCGCCGGCATGTGCGGCACGAACGTGAGCACGCGGTCGTCACGGACCTCGCGGTGGTACCACGCGAAGGTGGTGGCCCCCCCGTTGGCCCGCGCGTCGTCGCTGGAGGCGTCGTCGTCGGCCGCGTCCCCTTCCCCGCCCGCCCCGGTGACGTCGAGCGAGCGCGCGGTCGTCGCCAGCTCCGTCTGTACAGGCTCGAGCCCCGCCGGGAGCGGATCGTCCACGACCACGTGCTCGCGCGGGTCCGGCGTCACCACGAGGAGATCGACCAGCACCAGATCGCCGGCCGTCGCGAAGGACGCGCTGGTGGACGGGACCGTTCTCATCGCGTCGGAGAGCCCTTCGGGACGAACGCTCCGGATCACCTTGCGGACGAAGAAGCCGCGGTCGAGGCCCGCCGCCGGCAGCTCCTTCTTCGCGTAGCGGAGGCGCGCTTCGTAAAAGAGCTTCCCGGTGCCCTTCACCTGCATCGCGACCGCCGAGCCACCCGCACCCCCGCCGAGGAGCTTGTCGATCGGGAAGCTCTGACTCTTCGCCGTGAGCGAGCGACCGTGGAACGGGATCTCCGCGACCATCGACTCGCCCATGAAGACGCGCGCGTCGAAGTCGGGAACCTTCCCCTCCTGCGTCCGCTTGTAGTCGTCGAGCGCGAGCAGCGCCCACGCGGTCTCTTGTGTCGACCGCCACGTCCCGTGATCGCGCATTCCAAGGAGCCCCTTCGCGAGACGCGCCTGGAGCGGGTGGTGCGGATCGATCGCCGCGTACGCGCGGATGACCATCGCGGTCGTGCGCGCCTCGGAGTCCATGATCGGCGCGTAGGCGTCGCCGAGGTTCTCCACGACGGTGGCGCCGGTCGGCGTCACGCGAAGGTGCGCATCCATGTCGCGCACCAGCTCCTTCGCCTCCTCGGGGCGCATCTTCGCGGTCGCCATGGCGTGCGCGAGGAGAGCGCGCGCGAAGAGCGGTAGCTTGTCACGACGTTCGTAGAGACGCGTCGTGTACCCGGCATCCGGCGAGCCCGCGATCGCGAGGACGTCGACGATGAAGGCGTCGACCGAATTGGTGAACGCGTCGTCGCGGCTCCGCGCGAGGGAGCCTCGCAGGTAGCGCACCGCGTTCGCCGTGGCCGCGTCCGGCACGATTTGCCCATAATTCTTGGCGATCGAGACCCCCCAGAGGGCGTACGCGGTGATCCACGCATCGCCGCGCACCGCGTTGGGCCACCACCCGAAGCTCCCATCGGAGAGCTGCCGCTCGAGGATCTTGCCGACGGTGACCGAGACGGTGCCGTCGATGTCCTTGGGCAGCGCGAGGCCAAAGTCCTGCGCGAGCTGGCGCAAGGGAAGCAGCGGCACGAGGCGGCTCGTGAGCTGCTCGGTGCAGCCGTACGGATATTTTATGAGCTGCTCCATTCCGTCGTCGAGCCCCACGAGCGCGGTCGACGCGACGCGTACATCGAGGCCGCCGACATCCGGGCGCAGCTGGGACAGGTCGCCGAGCTTCTCCGCGACCGCGTCGCTCGTCGCGCCGTAGAGCGCGACCGCTTCGGGCGACATCGGCACCTGCACTTCGCGCGTGACGCGCACGTCGTCGGCGCCGGCGCCTCCCCGTGCCCGCGCCTTCCACGTGAACGTCGCGTGGCCGACGTTCGGCGTCGCGATCGCCCAACGCACCTCCACGCTCCCGTTCGCTGGCAGCGCGACGACCTTCGTGGCCGCGCCGCCGAGATCCGCCCCCTCGGCGGTGAGCGTCACGTCGACCTCGGTGGCCGGCATTCCCTTGGACGAAAGGACGACGCCGGCCTCCATCGCATCGCCCGCGCGGAGGAACCGCGGGAGGGCGGGACGCGCCATCAGGGGCCGGCTCGTGACGATCTGCGACTCTCCGAACCCGAAGCGATCGTCTTCGGCGGCGACGACGGCCATGAGCCGGTACGTCGTCACGCTGTCGGGGAGCTTGAAGTGGACGCGCGCCTTTCCGTTGTCCGCGGTGACGACGGATTGAAAATGCGCGGTGGCCCGGAAATCCTCGCGCACCGAGGCCCCCCCGCCTCCTCCGTCCATTCCCTTGTCGCCGCCCAGGGCGCCGACGAACGCACGGATCTTGGCGAGATCCTCGCGGCTCTCGATCGCGAAGACGGCGAGCGGCCGAGGCGCAGTGAAGGTCGGGATCGGGTCCGGCGTCTTGTACCCGGTGAGCATGAGGACGCCCTCGTCGACCGCGTAAAACGTCACCTCGGCGCGCGTGGGCTTGCCGGTGCGATCGGTCACCGCGAGATCGACGTCGAGCTCGTCGCCGGGGCGAAGGTCCTTCTTGGTCGGCGAGACAGCGACCTTGAGGCGGCGCGACTCCGGGTTCACGCGGAGCTGCGCGTAGCCGAGGCGGAACGCAGGCGCGCCGATGTCCTGACCCTTCACAGGCTGGGCCTGCGTGCGGCCGCGGACGAGGTGCACCGAGACGAACGCGTTGGGACGCAAATCGTCGCCGATCGGGATGCTCAGCGTCGGCATCGAGCCGACGAGCTTCCTCCGCTCCTGCCGGTAGATCCCGTGCCGCTCGACGGTGATGAGGGCCTCCGCCTCGCGGAACGGGCTCTTCACGAGAACCTTCGCGGTGTCGCCGGGCTCGTAGCTCTTCTTGTCGGGGACGAGCTCAACGCGCGCGGCGTCGCTCATCGACCAGCCGACCTCGGCGCCGTCACTGGTGGCGTAGACCGCGGTGCTCGCGCCGACGACGTTGCCGCGCGCGTCCTTCGCGGTGGCGCGGAGGAGGAAGTAGCCGGCGTTCTCGACCTTGACGTCGCACGCTGCCGCAGCCTCGGTCGTCGTGACCTCGCAGCCGCCGACCTTCTTGTCGACGGGACGCGAATCGTAGCGCGTGTGCGACTCGCCGCTCGCCTCGACGACCGTGTTCCACGAGCGCGAGAGGAGCTCGACTTGCACCTTCACGCCGGCCCGCTTTTTCCCGCCCGGTTCGATGGCGAGGAGCTCGGGGCGGAGGGCAGCCCCCTTCGCGACGAAGAGATCCTTGGGCGGACGCATCGCGACGTAGAAGTCTCCGGGGTGCACGATCACGCTCGATCGCCCGGCGATCGTCTGGCGCGCGACGTCTTCGACCTCCGCCTCGACGGCGACGACCTCGGTCCCGCGCTGGTTCGGGAGCTTCAGGTCGACGCTCGCGCCGTAGGTCCCCTTCGCGTCGAGCGCGCCGTCGCCGGCCTGCATTTGCCCCGCGCGGCTGCTTCCGTCGGGGATGCCGAACGCGTAGGCGTCGTCGTCGGTGACGAGCCCCTCGGCGCCAGGGAGCTGGAAGTATCCGGGCCCGCGCGTGACCGTGTAGCGGACCTTGCCGCCGCCCATCGGCGCGCCGAAGAGGTAGTCGCCGTGGACCGCGATCGCCGCCTTCTCGCCGCGCACGTAGGTCGGCCGCTCGGGCTCGACGGCGACCTTGAACTCGGCCGCCTTGTACGCGGCGAGCAAGACCGACTGCGACGCGACGCCGCCGCGCGCGCTCGTGTGTGCGCCGCCGAGCTCCGCGCGGATCTCGAGCTGGCCGAGGCGCGTGCTCGCCGGCACCGGCACGTCCACCGTGAGCTCGCCGAACGCGCCGAGCTGCCCGCGATGCTCGAACACCTTATTTTCCTGGCTGTCGTACGCCTCGACGACGTACTCCTCGCCCTTCGGCGTGCGCGTCCCCTTCTCGAGCGGCACGCGGAAGAGCGCCTTCGCGCGGACCGTCTCGCCGGGCCGGTACACGCCGCGATCGGTGAAGACCATCCCGAACGGGCGAAGCTCGCCGCCGATGTCGGTGCTCATGTTGCCGTCGCTGTAGCGGTACGCCGAGACCATCTCGCTGACGGCGCGGTACGCCCAGTCGTCGCCGTCGCGCACGAAGAGGATCGCCTGCTCGTCGACCGAGCCGCTCGGCTGGACGGGCGCGTAATCGCTCGCCGCGATGGTGCAGAGCCCCTGCGCGTCGGTCTTCCCGACGAACTCTTCGCGCGCGTTGGCGCCGCGGACGGACACCTTCGCGCCGGCGATGGGCTTGCCGTCGGACAGGCGCGTCGCCCACACGACGCTGCCGAATCGGCTCATTTTTGCGCTGATCCCGACGTCGGTGACGGTCACGACGCGCGCGTCGGTGAAGGCGCCGCGGCTCGTTCCGTCGTGCCGCACGCCGATCGCGGCGGCGCCGCGCCCCTTCTGACCCGCGAGCACTTGATCGAGCGCGATCTTGCGGGTCACGAGCTGGTTCTTCGCGCCGCCCGGGCGCACAGTCTCGATCTTGGCCGACTTGAGCGCGTGGACGCCGTCGTACTCGACGCCCTGCCAGCGCCGCTTGCCGTGGAGCAGCTCCACCAGCGATCCCTCGTCGAGCGGCGCGGTCACGAGATCGTAGCTCGCGACGTTCATGGTGCCGACCGGCACGTCGCGCGGTCGCCCCGCCGCGGCCTCGAAGATGCCCCCCTCGAGCCCGAGCTGCACCTCCGGCCACTCGTCGTCGGTGTCAATCGGGAAGCTGGCGTCCTGCGCGAGGAGCTGTCCGTGCGCGTCCTTCATTCCCGCGGTGACGACGAGCCTGTAGCTGCGCGCCGGGGACATGCGGGCCGGCAGGTAGTAGCTCGTCTGCGCGCTCTCGTCCGAACGCGACGCGCTCCAGTCGAGCGGCGCCCCTTCGATGCGCGCGTGGGCGCGAAATTCCTTGTAGCTTACACGGTTCGACAGATCGACGCGGACGCCGCCACGCGCGGCGCAGCGCTTCTTGGGCGTGTCGTTGGAGCACTCGATGCCGCGGACGGTGAGGGGTCCGTACGTGCGGTACGCGCGGCGATCGTCCTCGCCGAGGGTGCGCGGACCTTCGATCCCGCGGAGGGTCTTTCCGACGACGAGCGCGACCGCCGCGTCGAGCGGCAATGGCGACGCGGCAGTGACCTTCACCAAGGTCGGCACGTCGGACTTCGGTCGCGACGCGCGCACGGCGACCTTGCGAGGATTCTTCCCGTCGCCGATCTCGATGCGCGTCGCGCGCTCGATCTCCTTCGGATCCATCGGCTGGTTGAAGCGCAGCTCGAACGCGGTCGTCGGCGTCAGATCGCCCGAGCCTTCGTACGGCTCGAGGCGAACGAGGCGCGGACCGGGGGTCGTGAAGCGGAACGCGTGCTCCTTCGCCATGACCTCGCCGCCGAGCGCGCGCGTCCCGACCGGCACCTTCACCTCGTACTCCGACGCGCGCGGCAGGTGCGGATCGGGGAAGAACGCCAGCGCGCTCGTGCCCATCCAGCGCCACTGCCCTTTGGGCGTCGCCTTCTCCTTGTCGGCGCCAGCGCCCACGATCGTGATGCTCGCCGGCGGCGCCGCCTCGTCTCCGGCGAGATCGAGCGGACGCATCGGGCGGTTCCAGACGATGGTGACCTCGCTGGGGTCCGTGACCTCGCCGCGCGGGCCCGAGAAGACGACACCGAACTCCCCCGCCGCCGGCCGCGCCGCCGGATCGGTCCCGATGGCGAGCGTCCGCGTGGGCGCGACCGACGGCGCCCGCTCGCCCTGCATGCAGCTGAGGACGGCGCAGATGCCGAAGAGGGCGAGCGGCGCGACGCGGCGCGGCAGGCGGTGACGACGGGCGGGCGACGGATCGACGGGAGCGGTCATGGAACCTCGTGAGCAGCGGAGAGCGGAGGTCGGGCGGGGCGACGCTACCTTAACGCCGCCCGTGGCTGCGCTCGTCCGCGGTCGCGTGCCTCATTCGACAGGAGCCGTCCTGCTGGCGTCGTTACGCCGCGCCGCGTCGCCGCGCTTGCACGGAGCGCCCCCAGAGGCTAAAGAGCCCTCGCACCATCAGGGGAAAAAGCGAGAATTTACGGAATTATGGCTACCTTGGCTCTCCGCAACATCGCGATCGTGGCACACGTCGACCACGGCAAGACCACGCTCGTCGACCACATGCTCCGGCAGGCCGGCACGTTCCGCGAGAACGAGACGATGGTCGATCGCGTCATGGACTCGAACGATCTCGAGCGCGAGCGCGGCATCACGATCCTCGCCAAGAACACCAGCGTCCGGTGGAAGGGCACGAAGATCAACGTGGTCGACACCCCCGGCCACGCCGACTTCGGCGGTGAGGTCGAGCGCACGCTCCTCATGGCCGACGGCGCGCTCCTGCTCGTCGACGCCGCGGAGGGCCCCCTCCCGCAGACGCGCTTCGTGCTCCGGAAGTGCCTCGAGCTCGGCTTCCCCGTCATCGTCGTCATCAACAAGATCGACCGCTCCGACTCGCGGCCCGACGACGTCCACTCCGAGATCTTCGATCTGTTCTGCGATCTCGGCGCCGCCGACGAGCAGGTCATCGACTTTCCGGTCGTCTACGCCATCGGAAAGCTCGGCCTCGCGAAGAGGAACCTCGCGGACGAGGCGAAGGATCTCGCGCCGCTCTTCGATCTGATCCTCGAGAAGGTGCCGCCGCCGAAGGGCGACCCGACAGGGCCCCTCCAGATCCTCATCAACAACCTCGATCACGACGATTACGTCGGCCGCCTCGCGGTCGGGCGCATCGTGAACGGAACCGTGCGGTCGAACCAGCAGGTCGGCGTCCTCAAGGACGGGACCACCATCAAGGGGACCATCAAGGTTCTGTCGACGTTCGAGGGCCTGAAGCGCACGCCCACCCCAGAGGCGACCGCAGGCGAGCTCGTCGCGATCGCGGGCATCGAGGACGTCTATGTCGGCGACACGATCGTCGATCAGGCCCCGGGTTGGGAGACCCGGGCGCTGCCGCGCATCCACGTCGAGCAGCCGACGATCAAGATGAAGATCGGCGTCAACACATCGCCGTTCGCCGGCAAGTGCAAGCAGTCGAAGTTCTTGACGAGCCGCCAGCTCCGCGAGCGCCTCGTGCGCGAGACGCGCCGAAACCTCGCCATTCGCCTCGAGGAGAGCGACTCGCCGGACACGTTCACGCTCCTCGGCCGCGGAGAGCTCCAGCTCGCGATCCTCGTCGAGACGATGCGCCGCGAGGGGTACGAGATGCAGCTCGGCAACCCCGAGGTGGTCCTGAAGGTCGAGGACGGGCAGACGTGCGAGCCGTTCGAGCTCGTCGTCGTCGACGTGCCGGACAGCTTCATCGGCGTCGTCACCGAGCGCCTCGGCGAGCGCAAGGGGCGCATGGTCAAGATGAGCAACCCCGGCTACGGCCGCGCGCGCCTCGAGTACCGCGTGCCGAGCCGCGGCCTCATCGGCTTCCGCGGAGAGTTCCTCACCGCGACCCGCGGCACCGGCCTCCTGAACGCGATGTTCGACGGCTGGGAGCCGTGGGGCGGCATGATGATGAAGCGTCCGAACGGCGCCATCGTCTCCGATCGCGCCGGCGTCACGACCCCGTACGCGCTCTTCCACCTGCAGCCGCGCGGGAGCTTCTTCCTCGCGCCCGGCGCACCGGTCTACGAGGGGATGATCGTCGGCGAGCACAACCGGCCGAACGACACCGACGTCAACGCGATCAAAGAGAAGAAGCTCACCAACGTCCGCAACCACGGAAAGGACGAGAACACCGTCCTCGACGTGCCGCGCGTCCTCACCATCGAGACCGCGATGGAGTGGATCGACGCGGACGAGCTGGTCGAAGTGACCCCCGACGCGATCCGCGTGCGAAAGCAGATCCTGAAGACCAACATGCGCCCACGCCGCTCCGAAGCCATCGAGGACAGCCAGTCCGTCGACTAGCGGTCGGGGGTCGCTCCCGCTCGGGGCGATTCCCCGCTAGACTGGACGGAGTGCGTTCGCTGCATTCTCTCCTTGCGCTCGCGGTGCTCGTCACCGTCGCGTCGCCACACGTGGCGGCGGCGTCGAGCGCAGAGGAGCTCGTCCGCGAGGCGCGCGCGCATGACGCGGCGCACAAGGAAGAGCTCGCGCTGCGCCGGTACACCGAAGCGCTGTCTCTGGATCCCACGCTCGCGGACGCGTACCTCGGCCTCGGGGAGTTGCGCGCGAGGCGTGGCGACGCGCGTGAGGCGGAACGGGTGTACTCGGTAGCGATGGAGCACGTCCCCGGGCTCCGTCCGGCGCTCGCAGGACGGGCGCGCGCGCTGGCAGCTCGGCTTTCGTGACGAGGCAGAGCGTGATCTTTGGGCGTACGTCGAGGGGACGGACGACAAGACTGCGATGCGGGAGCTCGCGGGGTGGTTCGGCGAGGAGGGCAAGGCGCCGGCGCAGCTCGCGACGTGGCGACGCCTGCTGGCCGCGGCCGAGAAGACCAACGACGCGGCCCTTACGCGCGAGGCGCGCACGACCGTTCGCGCGCTTCAGATCCTCGTCGGCCCGGCCGATCCGGTCAGCGCGCCAGTAGAGGGAGACGACGTCCGTCGCGCTGTCGCGCGCATGGCAAAGCGCAGCGGTTGAGCGTAGGGTTTCCGCGCCGCAGCGCAGCGTGGCGAAATGCCACGCACCGCTCGCGCCTTTTCCCGTGACGGGTTTCACCGGGCCCCCTAAGACTGGGGACCGGGGGTTTGATCTTGCCCGAAGTACTCGTTGTTGACGACAGCAAGGTGATGCGGGACATGGTCTCCGCCTGCCTCAGGCAGAGCGCGGACCTGGCGGTCACGCACGCGTCGAGCGGCCTCGAGGCCATCGAGAAGCTCTCGCTCCAGCGCTTCGACGTCATGGTGCTCGATCTGAACATGCCCGACATCGGCGGCATCGAGGTGCTCGATTTCGTTCGTAGCCAGGACAAGCTCCGCGCGTTGCCCATCATCATCGTGACCACGCGCGGCGACGAAGACTCCCGCGCCAAGGCGCTCGCGGCGGGTGCGACGCGCTACATGACCAAGCCGTTCTCGCCAGACGCGATCCTGCAGGAAGTGAGCACCCTCCTAGGGCTGCCCAGCCGGTCGCCGGCGTGACACCGCGCGTCGATCTGAAAGATTTTCTGTCGGCCTACCTCGCCGAGGTCGAGGAGCAACTCCAGGCGGCGAACACCCATCTCCTCGACATCGAGGCCTCTGCGCGTGACGGGTCGCCGAACCCGCGGGCGGTGCGCGATTTGTTTCGCGCGCTCCACACGGTCAAGGGACTCTCCGCGATGGTCGGCGTCGAGCCGGCGGTCGCGCTCGCGCATAGGATGGAGACGGTCCTCCGCGTGGCCGATCGCGCGGGCGGCCACCTGCCGGTCGGGTCGATCGACATGCTCCTCCGGGCCGTCCGCGCGATCGAGCACCGCGTCCGAGAGCTCTCGGAGCACAAGGAACCGTCGCCCGCGCCGCGCGCGATCTTGGAGGCCCTCGACCAGCTTGAGCCCGCCCACGTCCCCGCCCCGGCCGCCGACGTGACCGTCCTCGACCTCGACCCCGCCATCGCCTCGAAGCTGGCCCCCTTCGAGATCGAGCTCCTCGTGGACGGCGCGCGCAAGGGCCGGCGCGCAATCCGCGCCGACTTCAGCCCGTCGCCCGCCAAGGCGCTGCGAGGCCTCTCGATCAACACCGTTCGCGAGCGCGTCGGGAGCATCGGCGAGATCATCAAGGTCGTCCCGGTGTCGGTGCCGGTGACCGAGGACTCGCCCGGCGCACTCAGCTTCGCCCTCCTCCTCTTGACGTCGGCGTCCGACGAGGAGGTCGCGAGCGCGGTCGGCGTGGCGCCGGAGTCGCTCCGCTACCTCGTCGCCGCCGCCCTCCCCGCGGACGAGGCGCCGCAGCTCGTCGTCCTCGACGACGACGACGACGGCAAGGAGGCCTCCCCCCAGAAGCGCAACGTGGTGCGCGTCGAGGTCGGCCGCCTCGACGACGCGATGGAGCACCTGTCGACGCTCATCGTCACGCGCTCGCGCCTCGCGCGCGCGATCGCGGCGCTCACCGCCTCGGGGATCAACACGCGAGAGCTCGCGGAGATCATGCGTGACAACGGGCGCCAGCTGCGCGATCTGCGCGCCGCGATCCTCCGCGTGCGCATGGTCCCGGTGGTGGAGGTCCTCGACCGGATCCCGCTCCTCCTTCGGGGGCTTCGGCGCGAGGGCGGCAAGCAGGTCCGGCTCAAGCTGGACGCCGGGACCGCAGAGCTCGACAAGGGCGTCGCGGAGCGCCTCTTCCCCGCCATCGTGCACCTCGTACGCAACGCCGTCGATCACGCGATCGAGTCTCCCGAGGAGCGCGCGCGCGCCGGAAAACCAGAGGAGGGTACGCTGCGCATCGCGTGCCACGCCCACTCGAACGCAAGGCTCGAGCTGACCGTCACCGACGACGGGCGCGGCGTCGATCGGGCGCTCGTCGCGAAGCGCGCCGGCCGCGACATCGCCTCGGACGCCGCGCTCCTCGACGCGCTATGCCGCGCAGGCCTCTCCACGCGGGACGAGGGCACGACGACGACCACGAGCGGTCGCGGCATGGGCATGGACATCGTGCGACGCATCGTCGTCGATCGGCTCGGTGGCGAGCTACTCCTCACCTCGGAGCGAGGCGTCGGGACGACATTTACCATGCGCGTGCCGCTGACCATCTCCATCGTCGACGCCTTCACGGCGGAGTGCGGCGGGCATCGCTTCGTGGTCCCGGTCTCTAGCGTCGAGGAGATCCTCGAGGTGGACCACACGAAGGTCCGGTTCGGTCCCGCGCGCTCCCTTGACGTGGCCGCGCGCGCTGGCGTCCTGGAACGGCGCGGGGAGACGATCCCCCTCGTCGATCTCGCCCACGTCCTCGCGTTCGGTCGCCCCGACGGGAAGCCGCCGCGGCTCGCGCTGCTCGTCCGCCGCGCCGGGGAGCCCGTTGCCTTCGGCGTCGACCGGGTGATCGGGCAGCAGGAGGCGGTGGTCCGGCCGCTCGTCGACCCGCTCGTGCAGACGCCCGGCGTGGCCGGCGCGACCGACCTCGGAGACGGCAAGGCCATCCTCGTACTCGATCTGGTCGCCCTCGTCGGCACCCTCGACGACGGCGACCGGGAGCGCGCCGCATGACCGCCCTCACGCGCTACGGCGCCGTCGATGAAGGGGCGGAGGGCGCGACGCTGCACGTCGTCTTCAAGGTCGACGGCTGCGAGTACGTCCTGCCGTCGCACACCGTGCTGCAGATGGAGTCCTTCACCGGGGCGACTCCGGTGCCTGGCGCGCCGGCGTTCGTCCTCGGAATCACCCAGATCCGCGGCCGCATCGTCCCCGTCGTCGACCTCCGCTTGCGCTTCGGCGCGGCGCGCGGCCCCGTCACGCTCGACAACCGCGTCGTTGTCGGGCAGGAAGGCGACCGCATCGTGGGCCTGCTCGTCGACAGCGCGCGCGAGGTCATCAAGATCGCGCCCGCTCAATTGAAGCCGCCGCCCCCCATCCTGGATCGTCAGGGCGGAGGGTTCGTGAAGGCGGTCGCGCAGCTGGGCCCCCGCGTCATGTTGCTCGTGGATTTTGCGAAAGTGATTGGAGAGGAGCCGCTTCATGGGGTCGACTAACGGGGACACGCGCGACCCCTCTTCCGCGCAAGACGACGCGCCCGGCGCCGCGGAGCACGCGCTGCGATCGCTCCGCCAGACGGCGGCGCTCGCGAAGGACATCCAGGACGCCGCGACGCGGCTGGCCGCGGTCGGCAACGAGCACGCGGCGTCCGGAGAGGAGGTCCGCGCGGCGGTCGAGGGCGTTCTGCGTGGCCTCGACGACACCGCGGCCGCGGCGGAGGAGATCGCCCGCTCGCAGCGGAGCGTCGCGGAGGCAGCCAAGGGCCTCCAGAGCGGCACCGAAGCGAGCGCCGCCACCGCTCAGGAGCTCGCCGCGTCGATCGCCGGCGTGAAGAAGGACGCGGTCGTGCTTGCGCAGACAGTGGAGGAGACGACGTCCGTCCTCGAGCACCTCGCCCGATCGGTGAAGGGCGTGTCGGCGAACGCGGAAGATCTCGCGGCGGCAAGCGAGCAGCTGGCCGCCGGCACGACGGAGACGTCCGCCAGCATCGCGGACATGACCACAATCGGGCAGTCCAACGCCGCGGCGACCGAGCAGGTGGCCGCCACCATCGCGGAGATGTCCAAAGGCATCGGGCGGCTGGCGATGGACGCGCAGGGCGTCGCCGAGCTCGCGACGGGTGTTACCGGATCCATCGCGGCGATCGAGAAGTCACTGGGCGGCCTCGGCGCGAGCGCGAGCCAGCTCGCCACCGCGGTCGAGGAGACGGTCGCGACGACGGAGGAGATGTCGCGGTCGATCCGCAGCGTCGCCGACCACGCCAAGCAGCTCGAGGGGTCGTCGGCCTCGGTCGCGACCAACGTCAACGAAGTGGCCGCCAGCGTCGAGGAGGTGGCCGCCACCGCCGAGAAAAACGCCGCCGCAGTCGACGCGACGGCGACCTCCGTCGAGCAAGTCGCGCGCGCCGCGGAGTCCACCGCGCGCAGCGCCGAGCAGATCGCCTCGCTGGCCGCGAGCAGCGCCTCGTCGGCGACGCAGCTCGAGGCGACTGCGCGCCAAATGGCAAAAATGGGTGAGAACACCAAGGCCGTCGCCGAGCGCGTCAGCGCGGTCGCGCGCGACGGCGGCGCCACGGTCGCAAAGTCCATCGGGGGCTTTGCGAAGATTCGCACCTCGATGATCGAGTCGGGCGCGGTCATCAAAGACATGGGCAAGCGCGCCGAGGAGATCGGCGACATCGTGATGACGATCAACCTCATCGCGGACCGCACCAACCTTCTCTCGCTCAACGCGAGCATCGAAGCCGCGCGCGCTGGCGAGCACGGGCGCGGGTTCGCCGTCGTCGCCGAGGAGATCCGGGCACTCGCCGAGCGCGCCGCGACCGCGAGCGCCGACATCGCGAAGATCGTGCGTGAGCTCCAGGGCTCCGCGCGGGAGGCGGTCTCCGCGTCGGTCGAGGGGGCGAAGGTCGCCGATGAGGGCGCCAACCTGGCGACCGATGCGGAGCGCGCGCTCGCCGGCATCCTCCAGGGGATCGACGAGGTCACGCTTACGGGACGCGAGATGTCGCGCGCCACGCAGGAGCAGGTGACTGCGAGCCAGTCGCTCACCCACGGCATCGCGACCGTGAGCGAGCAGACGCGGGCGATCCTGCTCGGCGCCAACGAGCAGACCTCCGCGGCGAAGTCGCTCGCGCGAGGCAGCGCGGAGATGCGGACGATGGCGCGGCAGACGAGCCAGGCCATGGCGGAGCAAGCCAAGGCGATGCGCAACATCGTAAAAGCCAACTCCCAGCTCACGGGGAGCATCGAGCAGGTCTCGCGCGCCTGCCAGGAGCAGGCCGCCGGCGCGGCGGAGCTCGCCACGGCCTCGAACGAGATGCGCAACATCTCCCAGCAGACGAACATCGCACTCGGCACGCAGGCGCGCGAGGCGACGGCGATCACGGGCCAGGCGCGCGACCTCACGCAGGTGACCCAGCGCACCATCGCTGGCCTCACCGAGCAGACGCGCGGCGCGGCCGAGGTGGTTCGGACGATGGAGGATCTGCGCAAGCAGTCGAGCCAGGCCGCGAAGGCGCTCGCCGAGCAGAGCCGCGGCACGAAACAGCTGGAGGCCGCCTCGCGCTCGGTGGCGAAGCTCGCCGCCCAGGTCACCACCGCCACGGCCGACCAGAGCAAGGCGACGTCGAGCCTCGTCACGAAGGCCGACGAGCTGCGGCGCACCGCCAAACAGACCGCCCGCGCTCTCGAGGAGCAGGCAGAGGCCGTCGCGGTCAGCGCCGCAAGCGCCGCGAAGCAGAGTGTGGCGATCGCGGGCATCGCGCGCGCCGCGGTGGAGCAGGGCGCCGCAAGCGAAGAGGTCGCGCGCGCGATGGATCGCGTACGCCGGGGGACGCGCGAGGTCGCGTCGGCCGTCGTCCAGCAAGCCGACCGCGCGGCGACGATCGCGCGCGACACGAAGGAGATCGCCAACGCGGCAGCGTCGATCGGACGGGGAAGCCTCGAGCACCTTCGGGCGCTGACGCCCCCCGAAGCCCCTCGCGCCGTGCCCAAGGAGTCCGTGTGACTCCCCCCGACTCCACCGACGGCCTGTCGTCGCGGGACGAGCTCCGAGTGAACGAGGTGCAGGCCCTCGCCGCCAGCGGCGTCGCCGGCGTCGGCCCGCTCGTCGCGCTGCTGTCCGAGCCCAGCTGGGTCGTGCGGCGCGCGGTCATTGGCGCGCTGGCGCGGATCGGTGCTCCGGCGCTGAACGCGCTCTGCGAGGTCCTCGGCGCCGAGCGTACGAACGAGCGGCTCCTTGCGGCGACCGTCGATGCGCTCGTGCTCTCGACGGGAGAGGCGGAGCCGGCGATCCTCGCGCTGGCGGCGCGCGACGACCGGCCCGCGGTCCTTTGCGACGTGGCGCAGGTCCTCGGACGGCGACGCCACGCGCCGGCCGTCGCCCAGCTGTCCCGATGGTCGACGCACGTGGACGACAACGTGGCGGTCGCTTCGCTCGAGGCGTTGGGGCGCATCGGCGGCGCGGCGACGATCGAGCCGCTGCTCCGCGCGGTCGACACGCGAAACTTCTTCCGGACGTTCCCCGCGATCGCCATGCTCGGGCAGTCAGGCGACCCCCGCGCCCTCCCGCCGCTCGTCGAGCTGCTCTCCGAGCCGCATTACGCGACCGAGGCGGCCCACGCGCTCGGCCGCAGCGGCCTGCTCTCGGCCGTGGTCCCGCTCTCTCGGCTCCTCGCCGATCCGAGAAGCGATCGGGTCCGCGCCGCTGCGCGCGCGCTGGTGGAACTTAGGACGCGCAACGCCGAGCGGTTCGGCGATCCGACGGCAGTCCCCGTGGCGCTCGGGGCCGCGCACGTCGAGGGCGCCGCGCCTCGGCTCGAAGACGCGCTGCGCGGCGCCGACGCGGACGACACGATCGCGCTGGCGACGGTCCTCGCGTGGCTTCGCGTGCCGTCCGGCGTCGCGTCGCTTATCCAGATGCTCGAGGGCGACGCGCTCGTCGCGGACACCGCCGCAGTTGCGCTCCGCGGCCTGGGGCACGACGTCGAGCCCGCGATCCGCGCCGCGATCCGCGCGGGGAGCAGCACTCAGAGGACCCGCCTCCTGCCGCTGCTCGCCGCGCGCCGCAGCGCGGTGACCGAGCTGCTCGAGTGCCTCGGCGACGGCGACCCCGGCGTGCGCGCGCAGTCGTGTGACGCGCTCGGGCGCATCGGCGATCCATCGGCAGTCGGCGCGCTGTTCCCCCTGATCGGCGACAGCGACGCCGGCGTCGCCCAATCTGCGAGCGCCGCCATCCAGTCGCTCGGCAGCGACGAGACCAAGCGGCTCGCCTTCGCCGCCGCGCGCTCGCTCGACCCGCTCATCCGGCGCGCCGCGCTCCGCATCCTTGCGTACTTCGGGTACCCGGAGGCCCTCGACGTCCTCCTGACGGCGGTCCGCGACGACGACGAGCGGATTCGCCATACGGCCACGATGGGACTCGCGCACCTCGAGGACGCCCGCGCGACGTCGGCGCTCGTCGCCGCGTCGCGCCACCCCTCTCCCGCGACGCGCGCGGTGACGATGCGCGCGCTCGGCGACGCCGCGGCCACCGCAGAGGTCGTCGCCGAGCTGCGCCGGGGCCTCGACGACGAGGACACGTGGGTCCGCTACTTCGCGTGCCAGTCGCTGGGGAAGCTCCACGTGACGGCGGCCGCGGACCGCATCCTCGCGATGATCGAAGAGCCGGCGGGTCAAGTCCGCGTCGCGGCGATCGAAGCGCTCGCGCGGCTCGGTGGGGATCGCGCGCTGGTCGCGCTCGAGGCGGCGTCGCGGTCCGAGGATCCGGACGTGCGCCGCGCCGCGCTCAACGGGCTCGGCCGCCTTCGCCGCCCTGACGGATACGCTCTGCTGCTCGAGGCCGGAGCGTCCGACGATCCCGACACCCGGCTCGCCGCGGTCGCCGCCATCGCCGAATCGCCCTCCTCGATCGCGGACGCCGCGCTCGTGCGCGCGGCGGGCGACGTCGACGAGCGCGTGCGCAGGGCCGCGTTCGACCTGCTTGGGACGCGCGCGGGTGCCGAGCCGACGCGCTGGCTGATCGGCCTCCTGTCTTCGGACGCCGACCGAGAACGCGCGATGGCCGCGCTGTCGCATTACGTCGACGGCCGCATCGAGGGGATCCTCTCGGCGCTCGAGACGGCGGACGAGCGCACGTCGGCCAGCCTCGTCGAGGCGCTGCTCCGCATGCGCCGCGTCAACGGCAACGCGGCCGCGGAGTCGGCCCTCCACTTCGACAACGTGAACGCCCGACGCGCCGCCGCCACGGCCCTCGCCAATGTCGAAAACGCGGCGGCCCGCGAGGCGCTCGCGCAAGCCGCTGCCGCCGACACCGATCCCGAGGTGAGGCGCATCTGCGCCGCCGCGTCGTGAGGACGGAATCGATGCGGGAACCCACCCTCTCGAGTGCGCTCTTCGCGATCCTGTCGAGCCTCGTCGAGGAACGGACCGGCATTCACCACGGTCCCCAGGACCTCGAGATCTTCTCGAGCAAGCTCGTCGCGCGCGCAATCGAGGCCGGGTTCGAGTCCCCGCTCGATTACTATTATTTCCTTCGGTACGACGACCCTGGCGGGCGCGAGTTCGATGCGCTCGTCGACAGCCTCGTCGTCAACGAGACCTACTTCTTCAGGGAGGAAAAGCCGCTCGTGATCCTCTGCGAGGACGCCATCCGCCCGGCGGTGGCGGCCGGCAGGCGCCCGCGCATTTGGTGCGCGGCGTGCTCGACCGGAGAAGAGCCCCTGACGCTTGCGATGCTCCTCGAGGAGCGGAGCCTCCTCGACCGCGTGGAGATCGTCGCGAGCGACATCAGCCTCCGAGCGCTCGCGCGCGCGAGCGGGGGCGTGTACGGCGCGCGGTCCCTGCGCGTCATCGCCGATGCGAGTCGCCAGCGGTGGATGGAGAAAGCCGACGGCGGCGTGACGGTGAAGCAGGAGCTTCGCGACGCGGTCACGTGGCGGCGCTTGAACCTGGCGGACGCTTCCGCCGTCGCGGCGCTCGGGAAATTCGACGTGATCGTCTGCCGCAACGTCCTCATTTATTTCGCAGAGGCCACGGTCCGGCGCGTGATCGGCTCGATGTCCGCCGCGCTCGAAGACGGCGGGCGCCTGCTGGTCGGAGTGTCGGAGTCCTTGCTGCGGTTCGGAACGCTACTCGCGTGCGAAGAGCGCGGCGGCGCCTTCTACTACCGGAAGGTGTCCGCGTGAGCCGTCCGCTGATTCGCGTCCTCGTCGTCGACGACTCGGCCTTCGCGCGCAAGGTGATGCGCGAGGTGCTCATGGGGGCCGAGGGCATCGAGGTCGTCGGCGTCGCGCGCGACGGGCTCGACGCGCTCGAGAGGATCGCCGAGCTGGCGCCCGATGTGGTGACCCTCGATCTCGTCATGCCGAACCTCGACGGCGTGGGCGTCTTGAAGGCGCTCGCTGGGACCAAGAGCCCGCCGGGGGTCGTGGTCGTCAGCATGGCGGGTGGCGAGAGCGAGCTCGGCGTCACCGCGCTCGAGCTCGGTGCGTTCGACGTCGTCACCAAACCGACGGCGCTCGCCACCGACGCGATGTACGCGCTCGCTGACGAGCTCCGTGCCAAGGTGCTGGCGGCGGCTCGGCGCGCCCCTTCGCCGTCCGCGCGTATGCGCGCGGCCGCGCCGTTGCCAACCCCTACGCGACCGGGCATCACGCGCCTCGTGCTCATCGGGGCGTCCACCGGCGGCCCGCAAGCGTTGTCGCTCCTCGTCCGCACGCTGCCCGCGGACTTCCCGGCGCCCATCGCGCTCGTGCTGCACATGCCGGAGGGATACACCGAGGCCTTCGCGCGACGCGTGAACGGCGAGAGCGCTCTCGAGGTGATCGAGGCGCGCGACGGGCTGCCGCTCGCCGCGGGCCGCGTGGTCGTCGCGCGCGCCGGCATGCACCTCGTGTTCGAGCCCGAAGGCAGCGGGTGGCGCTGCAAGCTCGACGTCGTCCCGCTCGGCATGCCCCACCGCCCCGCCGTCGACGTCATGTTCAAGAGCGGAGCCGAGCAGGCGGGGGTCGGCGCGCTCGGCGTCGTCCTCACCGGCATGGGGAACGATGGCCTCGAAGGCTCGCGCGCCATCCACGCGGCGGGAGGCCGGATCCTGACCGAGGCCGAGTCCTCCTGTGTCGTCTACGGCATGCCACGCTCGGTCTCCGAGGCTGGCCTCTCCACCGCGGTCGCGCCCATCGAGTCGATGGCAGCTCTCATCGTGTCCCGGCTATGAGCACCGACGTCGAATCACAGCGAGGCTCCCATGGAATCGAGTGAGAACAATCCGACGAATCGAGCGCCCGATTCGTCCGACGCCGAAAAAAGGGCGCTCGTCTGGGTGCTCGACGATAGCCCGACCGAGGGCGCGATGGCGCGGAGGGCGCTGGTGTCCGCGTACGACGTGGAGACGTTCATCGACGGCTCCACGCTGCTGGAGCGCGCCGCCGCGGGGCCTCTTCCCTCCGTTCTCGTCCTCGACTGGCAGCTGCCCGGCATGTCCGGCATCGAGGTGTGCCGGTTCCTGCGGTCGACGCGCGACGAGATGGACTTACCGATCCTGATGCTCACGGTGTACGGGCACAAGGGCGACCTCGTCGACGGCCTCAACGCCGGTGCCAACGACTACCTGACCAAGCCGTACGACGCACCGGAGCTCGCCGCGCGCGTGGCCACGCTCGCGCGCATCAAAGCGCTGCACGATCGCACCCGCAGCGCGGAGCGCCGGAACGCCGAGCTCTTGGCGCGCGAGCGGATCGCCCGCGGCGAGGCGGAGGCGGCCAACCATGCCAAGGACGAGTTCCTCGCGATGGTGTCGCACGAGCTCCGCACGCCTCTGAACGCCATCCTCGGGTGGACGCGCTTGATCCGCGGGGGCGGCCTCGGAGAGAAGGAAGCGGAGAAGGCGCTCGCGACGGTGGAGCGCAACGCGGTCGCGCAGACCAAGCTCATCGACGACTTGATGGACATGTCGCGCATCCTCAGCGGAAAGCTGCAGATCGACGCTCAGCCACTCGAGCTCGTGAGCATCCTCCAGACATCGGTCGACGCCGTCGAGCTCTTTGCACGAACCACGGGGGTCTCGCTGCACCTGCGCGTCGACCCCGACGCGGGACAAATCGTCGGCGATCCACCGCGCATCCAGCAGATCGTCGTCAACCTCCTCACGAACGCGATCAAGTTCAGCGCCCGGGGCGGCCGCGTGGAGATTGCTCTCGAGCGCGACGCGGATAGCGTGCGCGTCTCGGTGGTGGACAAGGGCGCTGGCATCGCCCCCGAGTTCCTCCCGCACGTCTTCGAGCGGTTTCGCCAGGGGGCGGTCGGCGCCAAGCGCGCGCACGGTGGGCTCGGCCTCGGCCTCGCGATCGTCAAGCACATCGTGGACGCGCACGAGGGCACCATCGATGCGCAAAGCGACGGCCCGGGGCTCGGCGCGACCTTCCGAGTGACGTTCCCTCGCAGGCGGTCGTCGGCGGAGATGGCGAACTTCTCGAGCCGTCCTCCCCCGCTGACCGATGTGGCCGACTCGGCGCGCCTCGCGGGCTTGCGAGTATTGGTCCTCGACGACGACCCCGACGCCATCGATCTCGTCGCGACGATGCTCGCGCGGCACGGGGCCGAGGTATACAAGGCCACGTCCGCGTCCGCGGCGCTCGACGCGATCGTCGGGTCTCGGCCCGACGTGCTCGTCTCGGACATCGGCATGCCGAACCACGACGGCTACGAGGTGATCCGGCAGGTGCGGGCCCTCTCCGCCGATGGCGGCGGTCGGACGCCTGCGCTCGCGCTCACCGCGTTCGCGCGGCCCGAAGATCGCGCGCGCGCGCTGGAGTCCGGCTTCGACATGTACGCGTCCAAGCCCGTCAATCCGACGGAGCTCGTCGTCTCGGTTGCACGGCTCGCAGGCCTCTTCGACGGCTCCTCGCGCCCCTCGCGCTGACTTGGATCACCAGCGCGGCCAAGCGCGGCGGCTGACCGCGTCCGCGTATCGTGCCCAACTTGGCACACCACCCGGCGCTTCCTTGCTCGCAATTCCAGGCAATTTCGCGCGCGATGCGCCCGCGGGAGCCGGCATGGGCGTTGCGATGGAGAGGGTCATGCGCCGACCTACCGAGCTTCGCCTCCGCCGCGCGTTCGCCGATGTTCTCACCGCGCTCGTCGCCACCACCGCGGGCGCCACCGCCCTCGGCGCGATCTCCGGGTGCAGCGGAGCGACCGTGACCGAGCCGACGGGCGGCGGCGGCAGCACCCCGCACTTCACCACGCTCTGCGGCACGAAGGGCGGCACGCCCTACAAGACGTTGCTGCAAGGAATGCATCCATCGCCGCAGATCGACGGCGCAGTGAACCGCACCGAGAGCGCCTTCAACGTCCTCACCGGACCGGGAGGCGTGACCGGCAACGGGCCCGACGTGGTCGGCGACGACTGGAAGTCGTCGAACAGCGTGGCGGTCGGGACGCTGTGCGCGACCGCGAAAGACCCTGCGGCGTGCAACGCCAAGGTCGCGGGCTATCGAATCCTCCCCGTGGCGCGCGCCGCGTGCGTGGCCACGTATCCGGCGCAGTACGCGACGAACGCGTGCAGCACAACGTACATCCTCACGACCCGCGGCGACGAGATCGCGGTCGCGCGCACCAACGACGAAGTGAAGACGCTGCTCGGCACGTTCGACACGCTCGAAGAGGCGCTCTGGGTGACCGAGAACGCGAGCACGCCGTACCAGGTGAGCTGCGGCCAGCGCGCGCAGAGCGGCGAGACGTTTCCGGACTCGGAGTACCGAACCACCGCCGACGGCGGGTGGGACCTGAAGCTCCTCCAGTACCAAAACTGCGGACAGCAGGTGACGAGCGCGGTGGTTCACGTCGACTACGCGGGCACGCTCTCGGTGGTCTCGGCGGACGTTCTCCCGGGGAAGCCAATGTGCGCGGTCGCGGGACGGCGCCCGGCGGGTTTGTCCACCGCGGACGCGTCCCCGGAGACCGCGCGCGCGATCGGAGCGCATTTTGCGCAGATGGCGACGCTGGAGGCCGCGAGCGTCGTGGCGTTCCGAAGGCTCGCCCGTCAGCTTGCGGCGATGGGCGCGCCGAGTGAGCTGCTCGCGCGCGTACGTCGCGCCGCCCACGACGAAGTGCGTCATGCCCGCGCGATCTCGGCGCTCGCACGCGAGCACGGCGTTACGCGCGCAGCGCCGCGGGTCGCGCCGGCCCGCGCCGTCACCCCGTTCGAGCTCGCCGTCGAGAACGCGCGCGAAGGCTGCGTGCGCGAGACGTTCGGCGCGCTCGTGGCACACTTCCAGAAGACCCGCGCCGCAAGCTCCGACGTGCGCGATTGCATGGCCGCGATCGCCGACGAGGAGACCGAGCACGCGGCGCTCTCCTGGGATCTCGCGTCGTGGCTCGACACGCGGCTGACCGACGAAGAACGCGCGAGGGTCGCGGCGGAGCGACGCGCGGCGTTCAACGAGCTCGCCTGCGCGCTCGAGGTGCCGGTGAGCGCGGAGATCGAGCACATCGCGGGGTTCCCTTCCCCACGCGAGGCGCGGCGCTTGCTGGACGGCCTCGCTCCGGTGATGCTCGCGGCCTGAGGGGCGGCTCCCACGAGCCACGCGACTCGCGTGGTAGTGTCGTCCCGTGACCTCTCGGGCGCCGACGAAGGGAGAGCCCATCGCCGCGGCGGATCGTGAGCGCTCGCTCGACGCGCTCCGCGGGCTCGCGCTGTTCGGCGTCCTGGCGGTGAACCTCGTCACGGAGTTCCGCGTCTCCATCTTCCAGCAGTTCTTGCCCGACGCGGACGCCGCAGGCTCGGCGCTCGATCGCGCCCTGTCGCGTGCCCTCTCCCTCGGCGTCGAGTCGAAGGCGTTCGTGCTCTTCTCGCTCCTCTTCGGCGTCGGGCTCGCCGCGCAGCAGGAGCGAACGGGCGCGCGTGGCGCGGCCTTTGGGCGCTACGCCGCGCGCCGCCTCGCGTTCTTGCTCGCCCTCGGGCTCGTGCACATGTTCCTCGTCTGGAACGGCGACATCCTCACGCTCTATGCGGTGCTGGGCGCGGTGGCCGCGCCGTTCTTGCGGCTACGCACCGGCGCCCTCTTCGCGATCGCGATCGCGCTGTTCGTGGTCCACGCGATGCCGTTGCCCCTCCCGTCGCCGTTTCCGAGCCCTGACGCGCTGCGCGAGCACGTGGACGCCGCGCAACGCGCCTACGGCAACGGCTCCTTCGCGGACGCGCTCGACTTTCGCGTGCGCGAGGTTCGTCCCATCGCCGCGCTCCTCCTCTGGAGCGCGCCGCGCACGCTCGGCCTCTTTTTCCTCGGCGCGTGCGCGTGGCGCCTGCGCGTGTTCCAGGAGGGGCAGCGGGGGCGCCTCCTGGTCGCCGTCGCGCTCGTCGGCGGCGTGCTCGGCGGCGCGGCGGAGTGGGCGACACGCTCGGGCGTTTCGCTGGGACGGGCCCAGGACGCCGCCGCGGGCACTGGGCCGATTCTCCTCGGCGTCGCGTACGCCGCGCTGGTTCTCCTCGCGTTTCGGAGCGGCCCGGCCGCCCGCGCGCTCTCGAACCTGGCGCCGCTCGGGCGAATGGCGCTCACGAGCTACCTGACCCAATCGATCGCCCTCAGCGTGGTCTTCTACGGCTGGGGGCTCGGTCTGTTCGGACGGCTGGGCGTCGCCTCCGCGTGCGCGCTCGCGTTTGGCCTCTTTGCGACGCAAGCCGTGCTGGCCGCGCTCTGGCTTCGACATTTTCGCGCAGGCCCGGTGGAGTGGCTCTGGCGCTCGTTCACGTACGGCGCGTGGCAGCCGTTCGCCGTCGCACGAACGACGCGAGCCCGAGTGCCATCGCGAAGAGCGTGAGGTCCGTCGCGCCGTTCCCCGTTCGCGAAGGGGTCGCCGCACATCCTCCCGCGTGACCGCCTCCGGCGTTGCCCGACGACGACGATGCGCTCGTGGGGGGCGGCTGGAGAGGCTCCTTCGGCGGCGTGGTGATGTTCGGCGCCGGGCACGAGAAGCTCACGGTGACGGTGGCAGTGTCGAGGGTCGGCGCGAACGGCAGCGTGGCGCGGAGCTGGATCGTGTGCGCGTTCGATGCCGCGGTGACCGCGTCGCACCAGCCGGTCCCGATGACGTGCGCGGACGTCCCCGTCGCGTCGACCGACGCCTTCGTGGACACGCGGTTGCCGTCGAGCGCGACATCGAGTTGGTAGACCGAGAGCCACGGCTTCATCTCCGGATCCAGCGTGTACGCCGCGGTGATCGTGTACTTGGTCGTCCCGAAGTCCTCCAGCACGACGGTCGGCGTCCCCGACACCTCGCCGAGCCGCGTCGGGAGCGGCGCCTCCGCGGTCGCCATGAAGACGATCGGACCTTGCGGCGGGTAGTTCCCGTAATTGCAGAACGACGAGAAATCGAGCTCGTACGTCGTGCCCGGCGTAAGCGCCGCGGGCTTTACTTTGAGGAGACCGCCAACGACTGGCCCCAAGGTGAGCGGCACTTCGACCTTCGCGAGCGTGAACAGGTGAACGTCGTTCGCGGTCGCGGCCTGCGCGGTGTACGCGAAGCCCGGGAAGTTCGCGGGAATCGACGCGGCGCTCGGCGTCATCGACGCCGGATTGCACGACGGCGCGGGGGCGGCCTTCGCGACGGAGACCAACGTGAGGAGCGATGCCACGGAGGAAGCGACGAGGAGACGGCGACCGATCATGTCCCCCCGTTCGCAAGTTCCGTGACACCTCGAAATCGCCTCGATCCGCGAGGTTTCGAGGGCGGCCGCGGCGCAACTTGGCGCACGCCCATGGCGTCGCGTTCGGTCTGGTCAGCCGTTAACCCGGCGTCACGAACGCCGCGTGGAGCGCCCGCTGCGCGTCCGCGAGGTGCTGCGCGTCGATCGTCGCGGCGATGCGGAGCGGCCCGAGCGAGAGCGTGCGCGGGGAGATTTCGCGCTGCGCAAGCACGGCGAGGAAGCGCGCGACCTGGAAGTCGAGCCCTTGCCCCACGACGCTCACGATCGCTTGCTTGTCGACGAAGGCGACGGCGTCGCCCATCTGCGTCTCGATCGCGCGGCGCGTGCCGTCCCAGTCGGGCAGGTTCAGCAGCGCGATCGCCACCGACGCGACCCCGCGCGCAGCGCCTCCGTCGACGAACGGAACCCCGAGCGTCCCGGCGACCTCGGCGAAGCGCGCCGCGTGCCGCGCGTCGAATTGCGCGAGGACGACGCGATCGAGGCCGACGACGCCGCGAACGTTGGCCGCCCCCTGCTCACGGGCGATCGTCTCTTTGGCGACCCTGCCGCCATCGTCGACGGCGTCGGAGGTCTTGCGCGCGTGGATCGAGATCTTGGCGCGGCGAGCCCACTCGACGGCCTGAGCGTTCAGCACCTTCGCGCCCGCCTCCGCCATCTCTTGCAGCGTCGCGAGATCGAGCTCCGGCAGGTGCACCGGATCGGGCACGACGCGCGGATCGGCAGAGTAGACGCCGTCCACGTCGCTGTAGATTTCGCACCTCTCGGCGCCGAGCGCCGCGGCGAGCGCGACCGCGGTGGTGTCGGAGCCGCCGCGCCCGAGCGTGGTGATCTCCCGCCGGTAGCTCATGCCCTGGTAGCCGGCGACGATGACGATCTTGCCGCGCGAGAGCTCGTCCTCGATGCGGTGAGGACGCACCTCGATGATGCGCGCGTCGAAATGGCGATCGTTGGTGATGATGCCGGACTGGCTGCCGGTGAAGCTGATCGCGTCGAGGCCGCGAGCTTGAAGCGCGATCGAGAGGAGCGCCATCGTGACGCGCTCGCCGGTGGAGAGGAGCATGTCGAGCTCGCGACGCGGCGGATCGAACGTCGCCGCGCTGCCCTCGCCTGGCGAGGAGGGCGACGACGAGGGCGACGACCGTGCGACGGCGCGGGCGAGCTCGAGGAGCTCGTCGGTTTTCTTCCCCATCGCGCTCACGACGACGACGACGTCGTTCCCCGCGCGCCGCGCCTGCGCGACCTTGTCGGCGACCTTGCCGAGCTTCTCCACGTCGGCGACCGACGAACCGCCGTACTTCTGAACGAGGATGGGCATCTCTCTCCGCTCCTGGCGCGACTCCTGGCGTTACCGGCTGGCCGCGGCTCTCACCCGTGAACGCTCCTCCCGCGAGTAGCATGCCGCGGGCGGGACGGACAATTAGAGCGGACGTCGTTCCACTCAGCGCGGACGGAGGACGGCGACGCCGAACGCGCCGACGGCCCACGCGATGCGCGCGTCGTCGCGCCAGGCCAGATCGAGGACGCGCGGATCGCCGTCGTCGCCTCCTTCGCCACCGAGCTCCACCACGATGCGGGCAACCCCGTCGCTGCCGGCGCGCGCGATCCACGATCGCTCTTCGTCGGTCGCTTGGAGGGCCACGAGCGTCGTGCCGTCGTCGTCGAGCAACGTCAACGCCGTGACGCTCCCGGTCCCCGCGAGCCGCTCCCATTCGCCGCCGGTGGACCGAAACGCGCCGGCGCCGAACGCGCCGACCACGACCGCGTGACCGCGCGCACGAACGGTGGCGAGCGCACCTTCGGCGAGCGGCAAGGGCGGCCCCCACGACACGAGCTGCGGCCCGCGGACCACACCGGCGCGCGCGACGGCGACCAGCTCTCCTTCGGGGGTGACTGTGACGGCGGAAATGCCTTCGGCAGCAAGCACGCCCCACGTCTCCCCGCGATCCCCGCTCGCGAAGACGGCACCTTCCTTGGTCCGCGCCCAGATCCTCGCTCCGTGCGCGGCGATCTCGACGGGCGCGCCGGCGGAGAGCGCCGTCCAGCCGCGCAGCTCCCGGAATTCGCCCAGCCCGGATGCCGTCCCCGCCAGATCGCTCGAAAACAGGCCGCCTGCTGTCGCCGCGACGACAGCGTCGGAAAGGCGTGCAACCCCCGCGATCGCGAAGCCATGGATCGACGTGCCCCCCGCCGGCGTCGCCGAGCCCTCTTCCGCAAGGACGATGGACGCTCCGCCGACCACCGCCACGCGCGCGTCGATCGTGACGACGCTGCGAGCCATTCCGACCGACGGTGAGCCAGGAGCGCGCTCCCAGGCGCGATCGTCCCACGGCGGGCGCTCGTCGGCACCGCCGGTCGCGGGCCACGCGTCGACGAAGACCTCGTCGTCGAGCTCGCCGTCCTCGTCGGCGTCGAGGCGCGGGAGATCCTCCTCGCGAAGCTCCTCGTCCGCCCCCTCCGGCCCCTCCTCGCCGGCGTCCCCCGCGACGGCGGTACCATGCCCCTCGAGGCCGAAATCCTCATCCCCGACGCCGGGTTCGTCTGCATCTTCAAGGAGATTGGTTCGCTCCAAATCGTCGACCTCGTGGCCCCCGACGTCGAGATCCTCCGCGTCGGCGGCGTCGTCGAGCCACCCTCCTTCGGCGCCGACCTGCTCGAGATCGTCGACCGGCTCGCCTTCCCCCGTGGCGTCATCGAGCAGATTCTTCTCCGTCTCGTCGGGGTCATCGACCGCGTCCAGCTCCTCGTCGGGCGACTCCTCCTCCGTCTCGCCGTCGAGCGGAGGTAGCGGCTGCAGCTCACCGAGGCCGTCGTCCTCGGGCTCGTCGGGAGTCTTCGGCGTGGGTGCGGCATCCATGGCGGGCATCTTACGCCAATCCGGAGGTGGCGCCGGCCGGCATCACCCCTGACGCAGAAGTCGCGATCGCTCGCCGAACCGCCCCGCAGCGCGGCCGATTTGCGACGGCACGCTCGCTGCATTGGATAATGGACATGTCGCAGCGCGCGCATATGTGGATCCGGCTGGTGGCCCTCGCGGTCCTCGTCGCGATCGCGTGCCTGCCGCGCGGCGAGCGGTCGAGCGAGGCGGCGGACGGCCTGGGCCAGGGCGGCCGTACGGCCGAGGTCGCCCACAAATAGCGCCAAATCGCGCTCGATCGACGGGTGCGTTGCGCCGGGGGGGCGGTCCCCGTACCTTCGCGATCAGCCGCCCGATGCGCCTGCTCATCCTCTCTCGAAACGCGACCTTGTACTCGACGAGCCGCCTCGTTTTGGCGGCGCGCTCCCGCGGCCACGAGGTCACGGTCGCCGATCCGCTCGACTTTCACATCGTCATCTCGCGCGGCCGGCCGTCGATGTTCTTGGGGGACCGGCCAGTGCCCCACGCGGACATCGTGCTGCCGCGCATCGGGGCGTCGATCACCAATTACGGCCTCGCCGTCGTCCGTCAGTTCGACATGATGGGGGTCCCGGTCCTCAACACGGCCGTTGCCATCGCCCGCTCGCGCGACAAGCTCCGCGCGATGCAGCTGCTCACGAAGAAGGACATCGACGTCCCCAGGACCGTCTGCGCGCGCACGCCCGACTCGGTGGACCTCGCGCTCTCGTTCGTCGGCGGGTGCCCGGCCATCGTGAAGCTGCAGCAAGGCACGCAGGGCATCGGGACGATGATCGCCGAGACGCCGCAAGCGGTGTCGTCGCTCCTCGAGACGCTGTGGGCGATGGGGCAAGACATCATCCTCCAAGAGTACATCGCCGAGTCGAAGGGGCGTGACTACCGGGCGATCGTCGTCGGCGGGCGCGTCATCGCGGCGATGCGGCGGCAGGCCAAGGCCGGCGAGTTCCGCTCGAACCTGCACCGCGGCGGCCTCGGCGTGCGCGTCAACATGGACAAGCGCTACACGCAGGCGGCGGTGGCAGCGGCGAAGGTCATGGGCCTCGAGGTCGCCGGCGTCGACATGCTCGAGGGGAGAGACGGGCCGAAGATCCTCGAGATCAACAGCTCGCCCGGCCTCGAGGGCATCGAGCGCACGAGCGGGGTCGACGTGGCCGGCGCCATCGTCGCGCACGCCGAGCGACACCTCGCGCGCCGGGCCAAGCGCCGCAAGCGCCGCGATCTGGTCATCGACGACGAGCGTCGCGTGCGCCGCCTGAAGGACGACGAGGTCGAGACGACGACGAAGAGGCGGACTGCGGTCCGGCTCGGGTGAAGGTGCCGGAGGCGAGAGGCCAAGTGCGCGCGCGGGCGTTGAAGATTGAGCGGATCGACCGGACGTTGGTGTGGACGATCACGCGGCCGGAGGCGAAAAATGCCCTGAATCGCGAGACGATGGAGCTGCTCACGCAGGCCGTCGACGACGCGGCGAAGGATCCGACGCTGCGCGCCGTGGTCATCACCGGCGAGGGCGACGCGTTCGTGTCGGGCGGGGACCTGCGCGAGCTGCGTGACGCGACGACGCCCGAACATGCGACCGAGTTCAGCGTCGCCGGGAGCGAGCTGTGCGCCAAGCTCGCGGCGTTGCCGGTTCCGGTGATCGCGGCGCTCCCCGGTCCCGCGTTCGGGGGCGGCGCCGAGCTCGCGCTGGCATGCGATCTTCGCGTCGCCGACACGCGCGCGCGCATCAGCTTTCGTCAGGTGCGAATGGGCGTGACGACGGCGTGGGGAACGGTCCCGAGGCTCGTCTCGCTGGTCGGCCGAGGCACCGCGGCGCGCCTCTTGTACACGAGCCACGAGATCTCGGCGCCCGACGCGAAAGCCATCGGGCTCGTCGACGAGGTGGTCGCCAACGGGTCGTGCACCGAGGTGGCCATCGCGTGGGCGCTCGACGTGACGCAAGGCTCGCCCGCGGCGATCGCGTCGATGAAGGCCCTCCTCGAGGAGGCGTGCGCACCGACGCGCGCGTTGTCGGCGCTGGAGCGTCGCCGGTTCGTCGAGACGTGGACCGGCCCTGATCACGCGGAGGCGATGAACGCGTACTTCGAGCGCCGCCCGCCGAAATGGCGCGACCGAAGCTGAGCGCGCGACCGGCTGACCTACGGCGCCGCGGGCGTCGCCGGCGTGACGGGCGCGATGCTCGCGTCGACGATGACGCGTACCGTCGTCCCCTCGAACGCCTGAAACTCGGGCCCCGCTGCGCACATCTCGCCGCCCGCCGCGCCCGCGCGCGCCATTTCTCGGAGACGGGTGACGCGCGACAGGTGCGCGCGCGCGCGATCGACGTCCCCTCCATGGGCGGCCTCGCGCGCTCCCCTCGCCTCTTCACGCGCGACGCGCAGCGCGACGTCCACGCGGCTGAGCGCCTCGTCGAGGCACGCCACGCCGCGTGGCCATTTCTGCACGCGCGCTTTGCGAAGGAGGCGGCGAACATGCTCGCTCGACGCATCCATCGCGACGACCAGAGCATCCACGTGCGCGGCGATGGCGCGCGCGTCTGGCTCCGCGTGCGCCGTCGGCGTCTGCCCCAAAGGTCCAGCGACACCGGTGGGTCCGGCGAGGACCAGGCCCACGGCCAGGCCGAAAATTAGGCGTTTCGTGCGCATGACGGCTTCACGAGATTGGTAGCCCCGCCGCGACCGTTCATTCACCGAACGCGCGCGCGACAAGATCGCGGATCGCGGCGATCACCTCCGCCGGGCGCTCGACGGGGATCGTGTGACCCGTACGGGCCAGTCGCACGATCTGCGCGCCCGCGATCGCGCGCTGCACCTTCTCGCCGTCGGACGGCGGACAGCGACCGTCCTCCTCGCCGACGATCACGGTGACCGGCGCCCTCACGCGCGCGAGGTCCGCGAGTATCGGGCGGCGACGCGACCACGCGGCGAGCGCGTGCGCGGCGAAGCGGGGGCGGAGGGCGTGGAGCTTGTCCCCCCACGCGCGCACGACCTCGGGCGACGCATCGCGAAACGTGTCGCCGAAGAGGGCGCGCGACGTCTGAACGGCGATCTCCCCCGGGAAGCCCACCGCGCCGACGGTCTTGGCGATGATGGCGTCACGCAAACCGTCTCGCCGCGACGCCGCCTCCGCGCATGGCGCCAAGAGGACCGCGCCGCGTACGCGCGCAGGTGCACGAAGCAAGAGCTCCATCGCCATCGACGCGCCGACCGAGAGCCCGACCACGACGACCTCGTCGACGCCCTCCATGTCGAGGATGGCCTCGAGATCGGCCGTCGCGTCCGCGATGGTGTACGCCGCGTGCGCCGTGCTCGCGCCGTGGCCACGCACGTCGACGTTCACGATCCGATGCTCCCCTTCCAGCGCGGCCGTGACGGCGCGCCAGACCTCGTGATCACACATGAGGTTGTGCGCGAACGCGAGCGCGCGCCTCTCGCCCGCCCGCGCTCGAGGTTCCGACGCGACGTACGCGATCGTCTCGGCGCCGCGGGTGAGGGTCTTCATGGTAAGAAACGAGTATGCAGGACGCGCAGCGCCCCGGCTATTTCGGGCAGTACGGAGGGCGCTTCGTCTCCGAGACGCTCCTCTTCGCCCTCGACGAGCTCGCCGCGAAGGTCGACGAAATCGTCCGCGGGGAGGCGTTCCAGAACGAGTGGCGCGCGCTCCTCACCTCGTACGTGGGCCGACCCACGCCGCTCACGGAGACGACACGCCTCGCGCGCGCGCTCGATCCGTCGGGCAAGAACCTCGCGCGCCTGCTGCTGAAGCGAGAAGACCTCTGTCACACCGGCGCGCACAAGATCAACAACGCCATCGGACAGGCGCTCCTCGCCAAGAAGATGGGCAAGCGCCGAATCATCGCCGAGACCGGAGCAGGCCAGCACGGCGTCGCCACCGCCACCGCGTGCGCGATGTTCGATCTCCCGTGCGAGGTCTACATGGGCTCCGAGGACGTGAAGCGCCAAGCGCCGAACGTCGGGCGGATGAAGCTGCTCGGCGCCAAGGTCATCCCGGTCGAGAGCGGCTCGCGCACGCTGAAGGACGCGATGAACGAGGCGCTGCGCGACTGGGTCACGAACGTCGCGACCACGTACTACTGCATCGGAAGCGCCGCCGGGCCGCATCCCTACCCCGAGCTCGTCGCGATGCTCCAGAGCGTGATCGGCGAAGAGGCGCGCGCGCAGGTGCTCGCGCAAACCGGCGCGCTCCCCGACGGCGCGGTCGCGTGCGTCGGCGGCGGCTCGAACGCGATCGGGCTCTTCCGCGGCTTCATGCGCGACACGCAGGTCGCGCTCTATGGCGTCGAGGCTGCGGGCCACGGGATCCCGAGCGGCCAGCACGCGGCGACGCTTTCGGCGGGCCGCGTCGGCGTGCTCCACGGATCGAAGAGCTACGTGCTCTGCGACGACGGTGGGCAGATCCAAGAAGCGCACTCGATCAGCGCCGGCCTCGACTACCCGGGCGTCGGCCCCGAGCACTCGCACCTCAAGGACACCGAGCGTGCGCGTTACGTCTCCGCCACCGACGACGAGGCCCTCGCGGCCGCGCGCGTGGCGGCCCAGACCGAGGGCATCCTCCCGGCGCTCGAGACCGCGCACGCGTTCGCCAAGATCGGCGCGATCGCGGAGGAGCTCGCCGACGAGCGCGAGCGCCCGGTCACGCTGGTGGTCTGCAGCTCCGGCCGCGGCGACAAGGATCTCGAGACCTACCTGAGCCGGTTGGTGGGCTCGTGAATCGCCTCGGAGCCGCCTTCGAAGCGCGCGCGCGCGAGAAGAAGAAGGTGCTCGTCGCGTACCTCTGCATGGGCGATCCATCCGAAGAGGAGTCGACCGCCCTCGCGCTGGCGTGCGCCACGGCAGGCGCAGATGTCCTCGAGCTCGGCTGCCCGTTCAGCGATCCGACGGCGGACGGTCCCGCCATCGCGCGTGCGAGCCAGCGGTCCATCGCGAAGGGAGGCGGCCTCGTGGCGACCTTGAGGGCAGCGAAGGCGATCCGCGCGGCTTCGAACGTCCCGCTCGTTCTCTTCGGTTACTACAACCCGCTCTACGTGCACGGCGAGGCGAAGGTCGTCGACGAAGCGGCGGCGGCGGGCGTCGACGCGCTCCTCGTCGTCGATCTTCCGCTCGAGGAGGGCGCGGTCCTTCGCGCGCGCGCCGCCGAGCTAGGCGTCGCGATCGTGCCGCTCGTCGCCCCCACGAGCGCCGCCGCGCGCGCCGATCAGATCCGGGCGATCGCAGATCGCAGCGCCTTCGTCTATTACGTCTCGGTGGCCGGCGTCACGGGGGCCGCCGCCGCGCCGCTTCGTGACGCATCCCGCCAAGCCGGGCTGCTCCGCGCGTCGACGGGACTCCCCGTCGTCGTCGGCTTCGGCGTCGATTCTCCCGAAAAGGCGCGAGAAGCCAGCGCGGAGGCCGACGGTGTCGTGGTAGGAACCGCGATCGTACGCCAAATCGAAGACGGGGCGACCCCCGAAGACCGCCGCGCGCGGGTGACGAATTTGATTCGGAGCCTGCGATCGGGGCTCGACGGGGCCGCCTGAGCGACTACGATCCACGAAGAGACTCCGAGAAACCTCATGCGCCTCCTCTGTGTTTCCGACATCCATGGCCGACTCGATGCGCTCGCCGCGGTCCTCGCGACCGCCGAGCGGCGGAGCTTCAACAAGCTCCTCGTCGCCGGCGACATCGTCTTCCCGGGCCCCCATCCGCTCGAGACGTGGCGGCGCCTCGCGGCGGCCGGCGCGGTGCTGGTTCAGGGCGTGAGCGACAAGGCCCTCGCCACGCTCGACCCGAAGGATCTGCACGGCTCCAACGATCACGAAAAGAAGATGATCGAGCGGATGCACGCCGTCCGCTCGGAGCTCGGGGACGTCATCCTCGGCCGTCTCAAGCGGCTGCCCACCCACTTCCGCATGCCCCTCGAGGACGGCGGAGAGCTCGTTCTCGTGCACGGCTCGCCGGTCGATCCGGCGGAGGCGCTCAGCCACGACATGACCGACGAGGAGCTCGACGCGCTGCTCGGCGACGATCCGGCGGACGTCGTCGTCTGCGGGATGAGCCACACGCCCTTCGAGCGCGAGGTCATGGGCTGCCGCATCGTCAACGTCGGCAGCGTGGGCGAGGCCCCCGATCTGCGCGCCGGCGGCGGCAGCGTCGCGCACGCGACGTGGATCGAGTCGACCCCGACTGGCGTCGTCGTCGAGCAAATCACCGTCCCTCTGGACGCCGAGCCGCTCCGCATCGCTGCGTTCGGTTAGGGCCAGGCCGCGCTGAAGCGCCGCCTGGACTAACCTTTCGTCTGGTGGGGCCATACCGGCCCCCTCACGCGCAAACGCGTGAGCCTCCCCCGCGCGTCGCCTCGCGAATCGTGCTTCGCACGAAGGGCGGGAGTGGAGAACGCACACAAAACTTCACGCCGCACCTCCGCGCACGGCACGATCCGATTTGGAGATCGGGATGAAGTGACGCCGCCCAGGGGACCTTCGATCGTCAAGGCGCGGAAGCCTGCGCTGGTTTCGCAGGATCGCCGGGCGCGCCTTCGCGTCCACGAGCCGGCCTGGCGCGAGCTGTTCGAGCGCGCCGACGCCGTGAGCGAAGGCTCATGCCGCGAAGAAGCAGGGGGGCGCGTCTGGTACGGGACGACGAGCTTAATTTTGCCGCTACCCCTCCCGGTCACCCACGAAGAGCGGCATTTCATCGCCGCCGTCGCCGCGCGAGACCTGCACGTCCGCCTGCGGGCGATCCGAATTGCCCACAGGGAGGCGCAGAGCCGCGCGCCCGGGGCTCTTGACATCGTGATGACGGAGCTGAGGGTCTCGCACGACCCGCAGGGCGTGAGGATTGACGTCGACATCCAGGCGCCCTTGATTGAGGGGCGCCTCGGCACCTCGAGGCGGTGAGCTCGTGACCATCTACATGCCCACTCTCGAAGACGGAATGCCCGAAAAGAAGAAGCCCCAACGCCGCAAGGGCGGCAAGGGCACGACTGCCATCCCCCCGTCCGACGCTGCCGCGAAGAAGGGCGCCGACGTCATCCACGTCGCGTTCGGTCCCGGCGGCGGACGCATCGACGCGAACGCCCCGAAAGAAGGCGCCGCGCCGCCCGACGCTCCCGAGGCGCCGAACGGCGGCGGACGCGAGCCGGTGAGCGACACGTTCTCGCGCGCCGAGGTGTCGAAGCTCATCGGCATGACCGCCGCGCGCCTGCGCTCCCTCGAGAAGGCGCAGATCGTGAGCCCCAGCGGCACGCGCGGAGGCCGGAAGGTCTACACCTTCCAGGACCTCATCGCCGTCCGCGCGACGCACGACTTGCTCGCGCGCCGCGTGAAGATCGGCGACGTGGCGCGCGCGATCGGCATCTTGAAGGAGAGCCTTCCGCGCGTGACGCGCCCGCTCCAGGAGCTACGCATCGTGAGCGACGGGCGCCGCATGGTCGTGAAGACCGACGGCGCGATGTTCGAGCCGCTCACCGGGCAGATGGTCCTGGATTTCCAGGTGAACGCGCTGCGCGACGACGTCGTGCGCATGCTCCGGCCCGAGACGCTCGGCGCCCGCGCCCGCACCGCCTACGATTTGTACACGCGCGCGAGCAGCCTCGACGAGGACGCCGCCACCTTCGAAGAGGCCGAGGAGCTGTACCGCCGCGCCCTCGAGCTCGATCCGGAGCTCGCCATCGCGCACACCAACCTCGGCAACATCCGCTTCCGCCGCGGCGACGAGGCCGGCGCGGAGGAGCTCTATCGTCACGCCCTCGAGATCGACGATCGCCAGCCCGAGGCCCACTACAACCTCGGCTACGTGATGCTCGAGCGGGGTGAGCCGCGCCGCGCCATCGGCTACTTCGAGAAGGCGCTGGAGGCCGACCCGCGCTTCGCCGACGCGCACTTCAACCTGGCGATGGCCTACGAAGCGGTCGGCGAGAAGGTCCGCGCGCGCGCCCACTGGAAGCGTTACCTGGAGCTCGAGCCGACCGGTACCTGGGCGGACATCGCGCGCGAGCATCTGTGAGCGCGGTCCCGAAGAACTCCCCCAAGACCCTCCTCGCGCGCGCGGGATGGCGGTGGGTGACGATCACCGGGATCATGGCGGTCCTCTGGGTCCTCTACAACCGCCACCCCTACTACCTGCGCCCGCAGTTCCAGCCGTGGCGCCCCGTCTTCCAGTTCGGCTTCTTCGCGTGGATCGCGCTGGGCTTTCCCTACTGCTACGTGACGGTGAAGCGCTTCTCGTCACGCCAGAAGGACATGCGCGACTCGGCGCTCCACTGGATGCTCCTCGTGCGCGGCGCGTGGCGCGGCAAGACGAAGCACCTCTTTCGCAGCCGCCGCGTGAAGACGACCATCCTGTCGCTCTTCGTGAAGGGCTTCTACGCACCGCTGATGACGACGTTCTTCTCGGACCACTCGAACATCATCGCGAGGATGTGGGCGAACCGGAAGCACCTGCCTACGTTCGGAGACGGCGGCAAGGTGCAGAGCGTCCACGACTGGTGGGCGTACGTCACGACGACAGGGCCGAAGCTCCTCCCCGACGGGAGCGACTTCGGCGCGCTCTTCGACGCGTCGTGGTGGAACCTGGCGAACGTCCGCTTCGCCGGCGATCTCTATTACAACATCCTCTTTTTCGTGGACTGCGGCTGGGCGCTCTTCGGGTATTGCCTCGAGAGCCAGTGGCTGAAGAACAAGACGCGCAGCGTCGAGCCGACCGCGCTCGGCTGGGCGTCTGCTCTGGCGCTGTACCCGCCGTTCAATGACATCACCGGCACGTACCTGCCGCTCGACTCGAGCCACCAGTTCATCACGAACCCGTACGTGCTCCTGTCCTTGCGGATCCTCGTCCTCTCCGCGTTCACGGTGTACGCGGCGGCGACGGTCTCCTTCGGCTTCAAGTTCTCCAACCTGACGAACCGCGGAATCATCTCGCGCGGCCCCTACCGCTTCGTGCGGCACCCCGCGTACCTCTGCAAGAACTTCGCGTGGTGGATGGAGAACCTGCCGAACATCTCGCTTCAGACGGTCTTCTTCCTCTCGATCCTGAACGGCCTCTACGCCCTTCGCGCGTACACCGAGGAGCGCCACCTGTCGCAGGATCCGGACTACGTCGCCTACAAGAAGAAGGTGCCGTGGCTGTTCATCCCTGGGATCTTCTGACTCCGGCGACGTGACCACGGTCGCCGCTCGGCGGCGGCGCCCGACGGCTGCGGTGTGCTACTTTTTGCCGCGAGATGAGCAGCGCGACCTCGAGCCCGGCGGAGACCGCCGCGCCCACCAAGGCCAAGTCTCTCTGGGTGCGCGCCGCCTGGCGCTGGTTGACGGTGACCGCGATCCTCTGCGTGCTCTGGGTCCTCTACCACCGTCACCCCTACTACCAGCGCCAGCAGTTCGCGCCGTGGCGCCCGGTCTTCGACGTCGGCCTCATGGTGTGGCTCGTCCTCGGCCTCCCCTACGCGTACGCCACCCTGAAGCGCTTCTCCACGCGCGCAAAGGACATGCGCGATCCGGCGCTCCACTGGATGCTCCTCGCGCGCGGCACGTGGCGCGGCAAGCTGAAGCACCTCGTCCGAAGCCGCCGCGTGAAGACGACGATCCTCTCGATCATCGTGAAGCTCTTCTACATCCCGCTGATGGTGACCTTCTTCTCGGGCCACACCAACAACATCGCGCGCAACTGGGCGTTCCGGAAGCACCAGCCGGTCTTCGGTGACGCGTCGCGCGTGCTCGGCGTGAGCGACTGGTGGGCGTACGTGACGACGACGGTGCCGAAGCTCGCCCCCGACGGGAGCGATCTGGCGGCGCTCTTCCACGGCGACTGGTGGACCAACCTCGGCAACCTCCGGTTCGCCGGGGACATGTACTACGACCTCCTCTTCTTCGTGGACTGCGGCTGGGCGCTCATGGGCTACTGCCTCGAGAGCAGCTGGCTCAAGAACAAGACGAGGAGCGTGGAGCCGACCGCGCTGGGCTGGGCCGCGGCGATCTCGTGCTACCCGCCCTTCAACGACGTGCTCGGGACGTACCTGCCCTTGAACCAGAACGCCCCCTTCATCACCAACCCGTGGGGACAGACGGCGTGCCGCTTCCTCATGCTCGCGGCGTTCACGATCTACGCGGCGGCGACGGTGGCGTTCGGGCTCAAATTCTCGAACCTGACGAACCGCGGCATCACCGACAAGGGGCCGTATCGGTTCATCCGGCACCCTGCGTACGTGTGCAAGGGCTTCGCGTGGTGGATGGAGTACCTGCCGAACATGACGCTCCAGACCGCGTTCTTCTTGACGTGCCTCAACCTCGTGTACGCCCTGCGCGCGTGGACCGAGGAGCGTCATCTCTCTCAGGATCCGGACTACGTCGCGTACAAGAAGAAGGTCCCCTGGGTGCTGATCCCCGGCGTGTACTAGGCCAGACCTACGCGAAGAAGTCGGCGACAGCCGTGGCGACGTGACGCTGCTGGGCCTCCGTGATGCCGTAAAACATCGGGAGCGCGAGGAGTCGGCCCGCGACGGGAGACGCCGGGAGGATCTCGGAGGGCGCGAACCGCTGAAACGCCGGCTCTTCGTGGAGCGGGCGCGTGTAGTATGCACGCGTTTCGATGTCGCGCGCGGCGAGGTGACGTGCCAGTGCCTCGCGCCGGTCGGTGAGGACCACGAACTGGTGGTAGACGTGCTCGCCGTCGGCGCCAGAATCCTGGAGCGAGCCCGTCGGAAGCGCCTCGACGAGGAGGGCGCGGTACCGTTCGGCGGCGGCGACGCGCGCGCGGGTCCATGTGGCGAGACGCGCCGCCTTCACGTCGAGGACCGCGGCCTGCAGCGCGTCGAGGCGGCTGTTCATCCCGAGCCGCACGATGTGGCCGTGCTCGATGCCGTGCTGGCGCAAGCTCTTCACGCGCGCCGCGAGCGCCTCATCGGCGGTCACCACCGCGCCGCCGTCGCCCCACGCGCCGAGGTTCTTCGTCGGAAAGAAACTAAAGCAACCCGCCGCGCCGTGCGTGCCGAGCGCGCGCCCTCCGGTGCTGCCGCCCAGCGCCTGCGCTGCGTCCTCGACGACCACGAGCCGATGCTCCTCCGCGAGCGCGCCGAGCGCCGCCATGTCGCACGCGCGCCCGAAGAGGTGCACCGGAACGATCCCGCGAAGGCGCCGACGCGCGGCCGGCGCCATGGTCTCGACGCGCGCGCGCGCGGCGGCGGGGCTCAGGCAGAACGTCGACGGGTCCGGCTCGCAAAAGACCGGCTCTGCGCCGGCGCGAACGATCGCCTCCGCCGTCGCGGCGAACGTGACCGACGACGTGATCACCCTATCGCCCGGCGCGATCCCCGCGGCCTGGAGCGCGAGGACCAGCGCATCGGTCCCTGAGGCGACGCCGATCGCGTGGGGTGCACCCACGAGCTCCGCGAGCGTGCGCTCGAAGCGCGCCACAGTCTCACCGAGGATGAACCGGCCCCCCTTCGCCACCGCCGCCACCGCCGCGAGCGCCGCCTCCCCCGTCTCGGCGTGCTGCGGTCCGAGATCGGTGAGCGGGACCTTCACGGAAGGCGCCGGTGCGAGAGGCACGGCAGCCCCGCACGCACCTTGTCTTGGTAGGCGAAGTCCAGGCGCGCGACGCAGAACCCCTCCCCTTCGCCGACCTGCGCGAGGACGTCGCCCCACGGATCGACGACGAGGCTCTTGCCGTACGTCAGCCGGCCGCGCGGGTGCTTGCCGTGCTGCGCCGCCGCCACCACGAACACTTGATTCTCGATCGCGCGCGCGCAGAGCAGCGTGTGCCAGTGATCCTTGCCGGTCGTGAGCGTGAACGCGGCGGGCACGGTGACGATGCGCGCGCCAAGCGCCGCGATCTTTCGGTAAAGCTCGGGGAAGCGCAGGTCGTAGCAAACGGTCATCCCGATCTTGGTCCCGCATGCGTCGACGACGCGGACGTCGAGATCGCCGGCTGTCGTGGCCGCGCTCTCGACGAGGGTGGGGCCGTTCGGGATCTCGACGTCGAAGAGATGAACCTTGCGGTAGCGTCCGATGATCGAGCCGTCGGGCGCGACGAGGAAGGACGTGTTGTACGGGCGCGCGGCGTCGCCGCTCTTCTCGGGCATGCCGCCGGCGACGACGTGCACTTTGGCGCGGCGCGCGAGCTCGCGGATCGCGTGGAGGATGGGGCCGGTGCCGTCGTCGGGCTCGGCGAGGCGACGCTTCTCGTCCTCTTCCCCCATGAACGCGAAGTTCTCGGGCAGGAGTGCGATCTCCGCCCCCTGATCGGCAGCCTGCTCGACGAGGGTGCACGCGCGCGCGAGGTTCTTGGCGACGTCGTCCTGGCTCGACATCTGGATCGCGGCGACGGAGAGCGGCGAGAGCATCATAGGTGGCCCATCCTCTTCGCCTTCACCGCGAGGTAGTCGGCGTTGTGCGCATTCGGCGCCACGGCGATCGGGACGCGCGCGTCGACGACGATGCCATGCGCGCGGAGGCCGTCCACCTTCTTGGGGTTGTTGGTCAGGAGCGCGACGCGCGAGACGCCGAGATCGCGCAGGATCGCCGCAGCGACGTCGTACGTGCGCGCGTCGTCCTCGAAGCCGAGCATGCGGTTGGCGTCGACGGTGTCGGCCCCTTGCTCTTGCAACGCGTACGCGCGGATCTTGTTGCCGAGGCCGATGCCGCGGCCTTCTTGGCGCATGTAGACGACGACGCCGGCGCCCGCCTCCGCCATCGCGGTGAGCGCCTGATCGAGCTGCGCGCGACAGTCGCATTTGTGAGAACGCAGGACCTCGCCGGTCCAGCACTCCGAGTGGACGCGCACGAGGATCTGCGCGCCAGGGGCCGGCGGCTCGCCGACGACGAGGGCCATGTGTTCCTTCTCCGCTTCCTCGCGGTAGACGACCACGCGCACAGGGCCGTATTCCGTGGGGACCGTGGCCTCGGAGTAGCGCGAGGGGTGGGGCGAGGAGTAGGGCGTCGGAAGCACTACGGAAACCCTTTAGGTTTCAAGCGACGTGGTGTCAAATCCGGGGGTGGCCTCGCTTCCTCCGTTCGACGCCCCGATCGCGTGCGTGGTCGAGTCGGCGCACGCGCAGGCGCAGGCGCCGGCAGGCGGGCCGTCGACGGCGTACACGCGCGGGGTGCCGGCGGGGACTTGGGCCTCGGGCTCCCTGCCGGTGCTCTTTACGTTTTCGACGCCGCTTCCGCGCGATCTCCGGCAAGAGAACGCGCTCGCCGAGCTGGCGGTCGCCGCGCGGAGCTGGAGTGAAGTGCCGTGCACGTCGTTCCGCGCGACCGTCGCGCCTTCGCCCGCCGCGCTCACCCCCGGCGACGACGGCGTGAACGGCGTCTTCTTCCACGAGGACGCGTGGCCAAAGAACCTCCTCCCGGGTGCCCTCGGCCAGACGATCGTGACCCTCGACGCGCAAGGCAACGTCCACGACGCCGACATCCACCTCAACGGCGTCGACTACCGCTGGTCGCTCGGCACCGATCCCACCGATGGCCTCGTCGACATGCGCGGCGTCATCCTCCATGAGATGGGCCACGCGCTCGGCCTCGGACACTCCGCAGATCCGCGCGCGACGATGTACGCGTCGCATCCGCCGGGTCTCGTCTGGCGATCGCTGGAGGGCGACGATCGCGCCGGCGTCTGCGCGCTTTACCCGGGCACCGGAGCTGCGCGCTGCGACCAAGGAGGCGCCGCCTGCCCTTCTCCTCTCCGATGCATCGCGGCGAGCTGTGAGCGAATGGGCTCGCGCGGCGTCGTGTGCTCTCCATGCACGCGCGTTCCAGGTGCATGCGCTGGCGCCGGAGACGACGCGCGGTGCGACGATCTCCCAACCGGCGGCCGCGTCTGCGGACGCGCGTGCGCGACCGACACCGACTGCGGCGCGCGAATGCGGTGCGTCGCCCAGACCGCCTCGGGAGACCTTCAGTGCGCGCCGACCGACGCCTGCGCAAGCGGCCCCGTCCCGTGCACCCACGACGAGGATTGCGTCCCCGACTCCACGTGCCGAAACGGCGCGTGCGTAGGTCCCGCAGGCGCCGTAACCGACGCCGGCACCGACACCGACTCTGGGTCCGACTCCGGCGCCGCTTCCGATCCCGTCTCCGCAACCGGCGGGTGCGCGACGGCCCACGGATCGAGCCTCGATCCATGGGCCATCTTCGCGCCGTTCGTCGCGCTTTACGCGTCGCTCAGGAGGACGCGCTCGCGCTCGCCGGCTTCTCCTTCTTCTTCCCGTAGAGCCCGTCGAGGACGCTCCCCCACTTCTTCATGACCTCGCGGCGCTTCACCTTGAGGCTCGGCGTGAGCATGCCGTTCTCTTGCGTGAAGTCCTCGCTGATCAGGGCAAAATCCCTGATTTCCTCGAAGCCCTTGAACTTGTCGCCGTAGGTCTTCACCTCGTCGACGTAGCGCTTGCGGACCTTGTCGCTCTTCAGGATCGTGTCCATGTCGCCGCTGACGCCGTTCTCGTTGGCCCAGTCTTGCAGCGAGCCGGTGTTCACGACGATGAGCGCGACGTTGTAGAGCTTGTTGTCGCCGTAGACCATCGCGTTGGTCACGAGCGGCGAGAGCTTCAGCTGCTCCTCGAGCGGCGTCGGGACGACGTACTTGCCGTTCTCGAGCTTGTACTGCTCCTTGATGCGGCCGGTGATGTAGAGAAAGCCGTCCTTGTCGAGCTTGCCCATGTCGCCGGTGCGGAAGCCTCGCTGGCCGTTCTCTTCCTTGGTGAAGACGGCGTCGTTCTCTTCTTTGCGGTTGTGGTAGCCGACCATCACGTTGGGGCCGAAGACGATGATCTCGCCCTCGACGCCGTCCTTCGACGTGAACTTCCCCTCGTGGTCGATCATGACCTTGATGTCGGGGAACGCCTTGCCGACGCTGCCGATCTTGCGGTTGCCGGGCCAGTTCGCCGTCGTGATCGGCGAGGTCTCGGTGAGGCCGTAGCCCTCGTAGACGGTGACGCCGATGCTGTCGATGAACTCGGCGACCTCTTTGCTGATCGCGGCGCCGCCGGAGAACGCGTACTTCAGCTTGCCGCCGAAGCGCGCGCGGACCTTCGAAAAGACGAGCCGATCGGCGAGGCCGACGACGAGGCCTTCGGCGAGGCCCAGGGTCTCGCCCGCGCGCTGCTTGCCGCGGGCCTTGAGCGCCGCCTTGACCAGACTCTGGACGAGCCCGGGCTTGGAGGAAATCTGCTTCTGCACCGCGGCGTACAGCTTGTTGAAGATGCGGGGCACGCTGAAAAGAAGCGTGGGCTGGACCTCGGCGAGGTTCTCGATGATCTTGTCGACCGCCTCGCAGATCGCGAGAGAAGCCCCCATCGACATGAGCGCGTGGAGCTCGCACGTCTGCCCGAACGAGTGCGCCCACGGCAAAAACGAGAGCGAGCGATCGTCCTCGGCCATCTTGAAGACAGCATGCATGCCGCTGACGTTCGACGCGATGTTGTGGTGCGAGAGGATGACGCCCTTGGGGTTGCCGGTCGTCCCGCTCGTGTAGATGAGGCAGGCGACGTCCTCTTTTGCGGGTGAGATGGCCGGCGTCTCTTTGCCGGCGTCGAGGAGCGACGCGTACGTGTGCACGCCTTCGCCGCCCGCGCTGCCGTTGGCGCCGCCGAGGTTGATGATGATCTTCAAACTCGGGACCTTGGCGCCCAGGAATCCCTTGGTTTTTTCGAGGATCGCGTCGTTCGCGACGAGGAGGGCCTTGGCCTCGCAATCCTTGACGATGAACTCCCAGTCCTTGTCGAGCATCGCCTCGTACATGGGCACGAACGCGATCCCGAGGCCGAAGCAGGCGTACGCCGCCACCGCCCATTCGACGCGGTTGTTCGCGATGACCGCCATCTTGTCCCCGCGCCCGAGGCCCAGCGATGCGAGGCCCCCGCGGAGGCGGTCGACGTCCTTCTTGAAGTCGGCGTAGGTGGACCAGGTCCAGGTTCCGGCCTTCTTCGTCCCGAAGAGCTTGTTGTTCGGGTACGCCTTCGTGGCGTGGTGAAAGATATCGACCAAGGTCTCGAATTGGGTAGCGCTCGGCATGGCAAGGGAAGGCTATCCGACATGGACCATCCCGCAAGGCCGGCGAGTGTCTCAAATGCATGCTAGGACCCCGGCCTCCGCCTGCCGCCACCTGCCGCCGCCGCACCAGTTTTCCTCGTGAAATACGTCGTCCAGACATTCGGCTGCCAGATGAACGCGCACGATTCCGAGCGCATGGAAGGGGTCCTGCGCGCGCACGGGTGGACCGCCGCCGCCGCGCTCGAGGAGGCGGATCTCATCGTGCTCAACACGTGCAGCGTCCGCGAGAAGGCGGAGCAGAAGCTGCGGAGCGAAGTCGGCAAGCTCGCGCCGCTGAAGCTCGCGCGGCCCGACGTCGTCATCGCGGTCGCCGGATGCGTCGCGCAGCAAGAAGGAGAGAAGCTCCTCGGGCGCGTACGCCACATCGATCTCGTCATCGGCCCCGACAACATTCCCGAGCTCCCGGCGCTGGTGGCACAGCAGCAAGGGGGCGCGCCGGCGGCCGTGCGGACGGTGTTCGATGTCGACGCGCCGCGCTTCCTCGAGGCGCACCTCGATTCCGGCGGATCGCCGGTCGTCGCGATGGTGACCACCATGAAGGGGTGCGACGAGCGCTGCTCGTTCTGCGTCGTGCCGTACACGCGCGGGCCCGAGCGGTACCGCCCCGCGAACGAGATCGTCGACGAGATCCGCCGCAGCGTCGACGCCGGCGCGCGCGAAGTGCTCCTCCTCGGGCAGACCGTCGACAGCTACCGCGACCCGAGCCTGCCGCCGCCCGCGAGCGAGCCGGACGCGCAGCCGGGGGACACGTCGCAGTTCCCTGCCCTCCTCCGCCTCATCGCGCGCGAGGTGCCGGCGCTCGCCCGCCTGCGCTACACGAGCCCGCATCCCCGCCACGCCACCGCCGGCCTCGCCGCCGCGCACGCCGAGCTCGACGTCCTCGCGCGCCACGTCCACCTGCCCTCGCAGTCGGGCAGTGATCGCATCCTGAAGCGCATGATCCGGCGCTACACACGTGCAGAATACACGCTTCGCGCGCGCCGCCTCCTCGCCGCGCGACCGGGGATGACGATGTCGACCGACATCATCGTCGGCTTCCCCGGCGAGACCGACGCCGACTTCGAGGAGACGCTCGCCATGATCGCCGACATCGGCTTCGTGCAGGCGTACGCGTTCAAGTTCTCGCCGCGGCCCCACACGCCGGCGCTCAAGCTGGTCGACGACGTGCCGGAGAGCGTGAAGAGCGAGCGGCTGGCGCGCCTCTTGGGGCAGGTCGAAGGGCAAGGGCGCGCGCACCTGGCGACGCTCGTGGGGACGCGCCAGAAGGTGCTCGTCGAAGGGCCGAGCAAATCGGGCGGGACGTTCGAGGGGCGGTCCGACAAGAACGAGATCGTCCACGTCGAGGCGCCAGAGGGCTCGCCGCTGGTGGGGGAGATCGTGGAGGTCGACGTCGCGCGCGCGAACAAGCACTCGCTCGCGGGGACGCCGGCGCCTGGGGAGCTGGAGCGCGTGCGGGCGCTCGCGGCGCCGCGGCGCACGCCGACCAAGCGACGCAGGCTTCTGCCGCTCGTCGCGAGCGAGTAAGCTTCCTGGAGGAGGCCAGCATCGCGATGGCGCAGTCGTGGAGGTCCAGAGGCGCGCTCGTCGCGGTCGCGGCGGTCGCTGCGGTCGTGGTGGCGGCGTGCGGGGGCTCCACGTCGTCGTCGTCATCGTTATCCGGCAGCGGCGCGGGGGACGCGTCGTCGTTCGTCTCGTCGTATTGCGCGATCATGGCGCCTTGTTGCGCGACGGTGAAGAAGCCCACCGACGGCGTCGTGTGCCGGAGCGTCGTCGGCGCCTTCACCTCCGGCAACAGCTACGACTCGACGAAAGGCGCGGCGTGCCTCTCCGAGATGAACGCCGCGAAGGACGCGCCCGGGTTCTGCGACGGCACCACCGACGGGACCACCCCCGACTGCAAGGCCGTCTTCACGGCGGCGGGCGGGCCATCGGCCACGAAGAAGCCCGGCGACCTCTGCTCGAGCACCAAAGAGTGCGCGGCGTCGTCGGAGGGCACCGTCGAGTGCCAGACGTACTTCGGCACGGGCGGCGCGCAGACGCTCATCTGCCAGATCCAGATCGCCGGCAAGATCGGAGACACGCCGTGCATCGGTACGCGCGTGGGCCGCGGCGTCACCGAGCTGGACATCAGCGGCGCGCCCGTCCCTCGCGGTTACATTTGCGACCACGCGAACGGCTCGCGCTGCGACACCACTACGAAGACCTGCGCCGCCCTCGTCCCCGTCGGCGCACAATGCTCGGGCGTGAGCGGCGTCGGCGACCCGTGCACGGTCGACGCGTTTTGCGATTTCCAGAGCGGCAAGTGCGCGCCCCGCGTGGCCAAGGGAGGCGCGTGCACGGGAAGCTCGGCGTCCTGCCAGGACGGTCTCTACTGCGACCCCAGCTCCAAAGCATGCGCGACCGCGATCGCCGACGGCCAGCCCTGCGCCGCGCCGATCCCCTGCGCCTCGAGCATCTGCGTCAATGGAATCTGCGGCACGCGCGGGAGCGGCAACTCACTCGGCCTCACGCTCTTGTGCGGCAGCTGAGACGGCGCAAGATTCGCGATGCCCCTCTACGAGCACGACGGCGTTCGCCCCACCCTCGGCAAAGACGTCTACATCGCGCCGAACGCGACGGTCATCGGCGACGTCCACCTCGGCGACGAGTCCAGCATCTGGTTCGGCACTACGATTCGCGGTGACGTGTTCCCGATTCGCATCGGCGCGCGCACCAATGTGCAAGACGGGTCGGTCGTTCACGTGACCGGGGGCAAGGCGTCGACCACGATCGGAGACGACGTCACCATCGGGCACATGGCGCTCCTCCATGGCTGCACGGTCGGCGCGCGCTGCCTCATCGGCATGGGGAGCATCGTCCTCGATGGCGCGATCGTCGGCGACGAGAGCCTCGTCGCAGCCGGCTCGCTGGTGGCGCCTGGGATGAAGGTCCCGCCGCGCTCGCTCGTGATGGGGAGCCCCGCCAAGGTCCTCCGGACGGTGCGCGACTCCGATCTCGAGTGGATGCGTGAAGCCGGGCGCCTTTACGTGCAATATGCACGTACATTCGCGACCCGCGTGCGCGTGGTCGAGTAGTTCCGGTCAAGGAGCGTTTCGCTCCACTCAGCGGCCGCAGCCGAGGCCGTTGTCGACCACGTCGACGTCCGCGAGGAGCAGCTGCGGCGTCGTGCCGGCGAGATCGGTGATCTTGAGCTCGTGCACCCCCTTGCCGGGGATGCGCTGCGCCCAGGTGCTGACCACGCGATCGTCGGGGAGGACGCAGGGCCCGGTGTCGGCGGCGAATTTGTACTCACCGGTGGGGAGCTGCTCGCCGTTGAGGACGCGCGGCTTGGTCCCCGTGATCTGCCAGACTTGCGCGGTCGCGTTGAGCGTCGCCTCGACGACCAGGCTGCCGTCTCCCGCGAAATCGCCGTGCGCGAGGTACGTGTCGGGCGTGACGGTGGCGGCGAGATCGCCCGCCTTGAGGACCGTGAGCCCGTTGCCGTCGAGGCCGACCTGGCAGACCGCGGTGCCGGGGCCCGAGCTCGGATCCGCGCCGCAGTCGAAGACGACCTTGGTGCCGTCGGCGCTGATTGCAGGACGCTGGTTCCAGATTCCCTTCGACGCGGCGGTGAGGTTCACGGCGGGCGTCCACGTCGTCGGGTCTTGGCGGCGGACGACGTAGAGATCTCGACGGCCGGCGATTTTGTCAGAAGGAAACACGACCGCGTTGCCGCCGCTCGCGACCGCGGACGTCCCGCTCGGGGAGATCGGCACGCCCTCGCTGACGATCACCTGCGCGGAGCACACGTCGCGCCCCACGAGCGCAGCGCACGATGCGTCGCATCCGAGGCGCGTCGCGCCGACGATCATCCAGTCGCCGTCGGGGGACACGTTGATGAACTCGTCGCTGCCGGTGGCGCCGAGGACGTCGAGCTTCGCCGAGATGTCCTCGGGCTTCGCGCCGGGCGTCGCGTCGATCCGGAAGAGGTGGTTGTTCCCTTGCGCCTGGTAGACGATGTGCGCGCCATAGGGCGGCGCGACGCACGACGGATCGGTCCGCCTGAGCACTTGGCCGAGCGGGGTGCCGGCGTCGGCAGTGGGGAGGTTTTCGATGAGATCGGAGCACGCGGAGAGCGCCGCCAGGACCGCGGCCGCCGCCACGCCGATCCCCATCACGCCGGCAACGACCCTGGCCCCTCGCATCCGTGCGCTAGCGTAGCACCCCCGCCGCACGCTTCCCTATTCGGGGCCTCGGACGACGCGGACCTCGACCTTCACCGCTCCCTCCTTGATCATGTCGAGCTCCTCGGCGGCGCGGCGCGAGAGATCGATGACCTTGCGCGCATCACCCCACGGGCCGCGATCGTTGACGCGAACGCGGACGGTGCGGCCGGTCTCGATGCGGCGAACCTCGACCCATGTGCCGAACGGGAGCTTGCGGTGGGCGCACGTCATTCCCCCGGGATCGAAGCGCTCGCCGTTCGCGGTCTTCTTGCCGGCGAACTCGCGGCCGTACCAGGTCGCGAGGCCGACTTGACGTCCGTCGTCCGGGGCCGTGCTCCCCTGCGCGAGCGACTCGGGCGCCGCCGTGGGCGACGCGGCGGTCGGTGACGACGCGCGCGTGTCGCCAAGCGGTGGACGGAAGCCCGGAGTCCCCTCGCCCTGATGCTGCCGGTGGGCGCAGGAGGCGCCGGCGACGACGAGAACGATCGCGAGGGCGCGCAACACGGGAGAGGCTTACCACGCTCCGCGACGACGGCGAGGCGCGGCACTCCGCCGCATCTCCGCCTCTGAAGTGGAGCGAACAGGTCGTGATCGACGCCGTCTGGTAACGTCGACCGCATGGAACGCCTCTACGCCGTCGTCTTGCTCGCGTGGGCGCTCCTTGGTTCGCTCCTCGCGCCGATCTTCGGCGCGAGACGAGGCCTCGCGGCCTTCCGCGCGAGCTATGCGCCCGATCGCCTGCCGCCCGTCGCGCCCGACGAGCGGCGCGCCCTCGCGAAGATGAGCGGCTGCATCGCGTGCGGCCTCTGCGATCTCGGCGAGGGCCTGCGGGCGGCGCAGTCCGGGGGCGTCTACGGCGGCACGATGGATCTCATGCTCGCCAGCTCGCGCAGCATGCCGGACTACGACGCGGCCCTCCGGAGCTTCGCGGCGACGACCGACGCGCGCCTCAAAGAGCTCGAAGCGCGCTGCCCGGGACGCGTGCCCATGCGCACCGTCGCGGCGTTCGTGCGGGCAAAGGCCGCCGAAGTCGACGCGACACGCGAGGCGTAACAAGCGCTCCGCGCGACGCGTAACAATCCGTCACGGTTGCGGGTCCTGTTACGGAGCCGGTTACGGTGCTGTTACGGAGTGACGCATCCTGGCCCATCGTGGATACGTGCACTTAGCGAAACGTGACGCCCGTTGGTACGGCACACCCACGAAAATCTCCCCTGTTTTTGGCTGGCACGACCCCTGCTCTACGTCCTCTCGCCGACGCGCAACGCTCGGCACTTTTTGGAGAGGCAGAACAAAACATGTCGGAAGCAGTCAAGCAGGCGGAGACGACGGAGTATGTCCGGTTTCAGAGCGGCATCTTCCCGAAGTTCGATCCTTCGGCGCTCGACTACGAGAACGACGCGACGCTCATCTCGGGCATGATCGCGAACGTGCCGCGCGCCTGGCGCGAGTTTCAGCGTCGCTACGACCGCCTCATCCACCGCTGCATCACGAAGGTGACGCGCCGCTTCTCCGCCATCGTCGCGCAGGACGACGTCCGTGAGGTCTACGCGACGCTCTACCTGTCCCTCCTCGCGAACGACAAGCACAAGCTCCGCACGTTCGATCCGGAGCGCGGGAACCGCTTTTCCAGCTGGATTGGCCTCCTCGCCATCAACTGCGCGTACGACTACCTCCGCTCGCTCAAGCGCGAGCCGCAGAAGGAGCAGCTCGCCGAGGCCTGCGAGCTCGTGTGCGACCTGCCCGATCCCTTCGAGATGACCGCCGAGCACGAGCGCGCCGCGATCGCGGCCGTCGCCCTCGAGGGCTTCAGCGAGAAGGACCGCGCGTTCGCGGCCCTTTACTTCGGCGAGGGCATGGACCCGACCGAGATCGCCGTCCGCATGAACATCAGCGTCAAGACGGTCTACTCGAAGAAGCACAAGATCCAGTCCCGCCTCGAGAGCGTCCTCGGCCTCGTGAAGCCCAAGGCCGCCTGACCGCGTCGGCGAGCGCCACCGCGCCCGCAACACCTCAAGATTACTGCGTGGGACGGAGAGGCTCTGGGGCTTCTTCCGTCCCTCGCCGTTTTGTCCTGGGTCACACGGGACAGGACTAGGCGAGACCGCTTTTGTCGAGGGGCGGATTCTGTAGTAAGCCACACCCGCCCGATGAAACGCCCCCTCCGCTTGGCCTCGCTCGCCATGTTCGCCTTGGTCGCCGCCGCCTGCAGCTCGCCCTCCGGCGACCCTCCGAGCACGCCGCCGCCGCCTACCCCCCTCGGCACGGGGCTGCGCATCAAGCAGGTCACCGATCCGTCGTTGCCGGGACACCCGAACGGCAAAGCGACGCCGCTCCCGGCGGTGACCGTCACGGGCGCCGCGGTGCTCGGCGTCGACACGTTCGACGAGACGGCCAACGGCAAGAGCCGCGGCACCGTCTACGTGCAGGACGTCGGCTCGCAGGATCCGTGGAGCGGCATCAGCCTCTACAGCCCCACGTTCGTGCCAGGCGATCTTCGCCTCGCGCCGGGCGACGTGCTCGATCTCGCAGGCAACTACCAAGAGAACGATCACATCGGAACAGCGGTCTTCCCGGCGGGACAGGTGCTCACGCAGCTCGCCAAGCCGATCGGCACGTTCCGCTACGAGTACCAACCGCCGACGCCGGCCGCGATCGATGCGACCGATCTCGACGACTACTCGAAGGGCGCCAAGTGGATCGGGATGCTCGTGGTCGTGAAGAACATCAACCTCGACGGCATCATCAAGGAGACGAGCAGCAGCACGGGCGCCGAGACGGGGCGTCGTTCGGGGCACCTGACGCCGGCGCTCAAGGGCAAGGTCACGAACGAGCTCATTCAGCTCGACACCGCGCCGGCCAACACGAGGATCGCGACCCTAACGGGGATCGTCACCTACTTCTACGATCTGCACATCGCTCCCCGCTCGCAGGCCGACATCGTCTTCGCTCAATGAGGGGAACGTCCGCCGTCCTCGCGGCGGCGGCGATCTGCGTGTTGGGCTGCGGGTCGCCGCCTGCGCGCGCGCCGAGTGCCCCGAGCACATCGGGGAATGATTCGCTGCGCCTCGTGCGCGGGATGCCGCCGCTCGCGGTCGTGACGCGCGAAGGCGATCCTCGAGGCGGGCTCGCCGCGACGGTGGCAACCGGCGGGATCGCGGACGCGCGAGGCGCCGAGGTGGCGGTGGCGCTCGCCGCGATCGTGGAGGGGCGCCTCGAAGGGAAGGTCGACGCGCAAGTGCTGCCGGGGTGGAGCGGGTACCGGGTGCGCGCGCTCGTCACGTCGGAGGCGGAGGCGGCGCGCGCTTCGGAGGCGATCCGCGCGGCGATGCTCACGCCGGTGGCGGACGGGGATCTCGCGAAGGCGAAGAAGAAGCTGGCGGCGCTCGCGGCGCGGCCCATGCGCGATCCGGCGCTGCGCGCGGCCGTGCGATGCCGCGGGGAGGTCTTCGGTGCGCCGGGGAGGAGCGCGCTCGACGGCGCGACGCTGGCAGAGCTCGAGGCGTGGCGGCGCGCGGCGCACGGGGGCGCGCGCGTCGCGTTCGCGACGGTGGGCTCGTCGCGCGCAGGAGACGAGGTCGGGCGCGCGCTCGGCAAGGGCGGACCGTGGCCAGAGGTGACGGCGCCGCCGCCCGAGGCCTTGCCGCCTGCGGGAGACGCGACCGAGGTGTACGACGCGACCGGCGAGGTCTCGTCCGGCGGCGCGCGCGCGACGCTCGCGGTGTTCGTTCCGCGCGCGGCGGCGGCGATCGCAACGGCGGCGACCGTAGGCGATCCGCGTGGGCCATTGGCGTCGCGCCTCGGCGCGCTCGACGCGCCCGCGAAGATCCGCGACGTGGTGGCGACCGCGCACGCGAGAGGCGGATGCCTGGCCGTCACGATCGATCTCGCGGCGCGCGATCTCGGCGCCGATGCGCCGTCGCGGATCGCCACCGCGGTCGCCTTGGCGCGCCAAGAGCTGGTCGTCGAGCTCGACGGCGCGACCGTCGATGGCGCGAGCGCGCGGCTCGCAGCGAGGGGCGCGGCGGATCCGCGCGAGGCGGCCGAGCGCGCGGCGTGGTGGGCGATCGCGGCCGACCGCGAGGATTCGGCGGGGACGCGCGTGGCGGTGGCGATCGGCGTCGCCGGAGGGCGCGAAGGACCTCCGCCCGAGAGCGGGAGCCCGCTGCACGCGGCGATCAAGAGCGCGCTCGATCGCGCCACGATCGCGTGGCACGAGCCGGTCGTCGAATCGCGCACGCGCATCGAGCGCGGACAGGGCGAGGTCTGGGTGCTCGTCGGCTCGCCGTGCGGGACGCTCGCGGAGGCCGAGGCCGACGCCGGGCTCGCGGCGGGCGCGGCGCTCGCGATGGCGCGCGACGCGACCTCTGGCGGCGGATCCGCGGGAGTGTCCGTCGAGCCTTACGTGACGCCCGATGCGATCGGCCTCGTCGCGCACGGCGCCGCGCTCCCCGGGGAGAGCGCGACAGCGCATGCGCGGAGGGTCGCCGACGTCGCCGCGCGCGCGTTCGCCGCCGAGCCGATCGATCTGCCGCGCGCGACGGCCGCGCGCGGCCAGCTGCTACGCGCCGCCGAGCAGGACGACGGGCGCGCGATGACGGCGATCGCGCTCGCGATCTCGCCGCAGCGCCCCTCCTGGATTTTCCCGTACGGCACGGCCGAAGCGCTCGGCCGTTCGAGCGACGTCGCCGTGGCCCTCCGCGCGTCGGCGTTGCGTGCCGGACCGCTGCGCGTCGCGGCCCTCGCAAACGTGGACGCCGCGCAGGCCGAGGCCGCGGCGCGCGCGACCGATCGCTGGGTCGCGCGACGTCCCGGCGAGACGCGCGCGTGCCCGCAGGCGACGGTGCCCGCCGCGACCCGCCCCGGCACCTACCCGGTCGAGACAATCGGAGGCAGCACCGAAGCGCTCCTGGCCATTCCCCTCCCCGCGGGCGACGCCGCCGCCAGCGCCGCGGCCGGCGTCGTCGCGATGGCGCTCGACGGGCCACAAGGATTGCTCGCGTCGGCGCTCGGCGAGCCTGGCCTCGCACGTTCCTGGAGCGCTCGCGTCGTGGGGGGGCGCCTCGCATCGGCGCTCGTCGTGCGCGTCGCGACCGCCGGCGGCGCCCTCGACGCGGCGGTCGCGCAGACCCGCGCGCTGCTCGATCGTCTCCGTCAGGGTGCCCTCACCGACTCCGACTTCGCGCGCGCGGGCGCCTCCCGCGCCGCCGCCGACCTCGCTTCGTCGCTCGACCCGCGCGCGCGCGTCGTCGCCCTCTTCCGCGGAGAGCCTGCGCCACCCGCCGTGACGCTCGAGAGCGTCCGTGCCTTCGCCGCCGCCGCGCTGCGCGACGACGCGCTCGTGATCGTGGCCGCGCGCCCTCGCGCACCGAGGACGCCATGACCGAAGACGCCATGACGAAAGAGCCGCGACCGTGGGCGCCGTGACGGAGAGCGCGTGGTTCCCCGTTGGCGACGATCGCGTGCGCCTCCTTCGCGACGGCGCCGCGGCGTTCCCGGCGATGCTCGACGCCATCGCCCGCGCCGAGCGCGAAATCCTTCTCGAAATGTATTGGATCGCGACCGACGCCGTCGGCGAGCGCTTCCGCGACGCGCTCGCCAAGCGCGCCAAGGAGGGCGTCGCCGTCCGCGTCGTCTACGACTCGCTCGGCAGCCTCGGCGTCACCGGCGGATTCTGGGGGCCGCTCGAGCGCGCGGGCGGCGCAGTCCGCGAGTTCCACTCGGTCCTCCCCTTCGATCCCGCCTTCCGCTGGGCCCGCATCGAGCAGCGCGATCACCGCAAGCTCCTCGTCGTCGACGGCCGCCGCGGCTTCACCGGCGGCATCAACCTCGGCCTTCAGTGGGCCCCGACCACCGAGGGAGGCGAAGGCTGGCGCGACGACATGGTGGAGGTCGAGGGCATCGCCGCCGAGGAGATGCGCACCCTCTTTTACCGGACGTGGCGCCGCGTCGCGCGCAAGGCCACCCCGACCGACGTGCGGCCGCTCGCGCGAAGGCGAACTCGTCCCGTGTGGGTCCTCGCGAGCCAGCGCCGCCACCGCCGCAGCATCCACCGCGAGTACCTCGTGCGCATCGGCGGCGCGAAGAAGACCGTCGACATCGCCAACTCGTATTTCGTCCCCGATCGCTCGGTGCGCCGCGCGCTCTTCCGCGCCGTCGCGCGCGGCGTTCAGGTTCGCGTCCTCGTCCCCGAGCGCAGCGACGTGCAGGTCGTGCAGTACGCCGCCGAAGCACTCTTCGACTCGCTGCTCCGCCACGGCGTGGCGATCCACGCGATGCCAGGCCCGATGATGCACTCGAAGACCGCCATCATCGACCGCAGCTTCGTGACGATCGGCAGCTACAACCTGGACGAGCGCTCGTGGCGCAAGAACCTCGAGATCAACCTCGCCGTCGAGGACGATGCTTTCGGCGAGTCGTGTGCGACGTGGTTCGACCACGACGTCGCGGCGGCGCGCAGGGTCGATCTCGACACGTGGCGCGCGCGCTCGGTGGCGAGGCGAGGCGTCGAGTGGGTCGCCTTCGCGCTGCGGGAGCTATGGTGAGGCGCGCATGGCGCTCTTGACCCTTCTCCCTCCGCCGGTCCGCCGCGTCGTGCGCGCCGCAGGCTTCGCGGGCCTCACGAGCGGCCTCATCGCCGCCTACGCCGCGCGCGACGCCATCACCGACGACGCGAACAAGGACGCCCTCCGCGACGCGTGGACGAAGCGGTGGGCAACGTCCTTGCTGCGCCTCTTCGGCGTGTCCGTCGAGATTTACGGCGCGTTGCCGCCCTCTGCGGGCGGGCGTCTCGTCGTCGCCAACCACCGCTCGACCATCGACATCGGCATCATGCTCCAGACGTTCGGCGGCCACATGGTCAGCCGCGAGGACTTGTCCGCGTGGCCCATCGTCGGCCACGCCGCGCGCCGCGTGGGCACCGTCTTCGTGGATCGCGACGACGCGGCGAGCGGCGCCAACGCGATCCGCGAGATGCGGCAGCTCCTCAAGGCGGGACAGACCGTGAACCTGTTCCCCGAGGGCACGACGTTCGAGGGAGACGTCGTGCGTCCCTTCCACCCGGGCGCGTTCGTCGCAGCGCTGCGCACGGGCGCGACGATCCTCCCGGTCGGCGTCGCGTACGCGCGTGGCTCGGGCGCAGCGTTCGTGAACGAGTCGTTCCTCGCGCACCTCTCGCGAATGGCCGGCGCGCCTCCCACCCGTGTGGCCGTTTGCATCGGCGCCCCCCTACCGATCAGCCCCCGCGCACGCTCGCACGAGCTCCGCGACGCGGCCCACGCTGCGGTCCAGGAGCTCGTCAGCGACGCGCGCGTGAGATGCGACGGGTCGGGCTAGGTGCTCAGCCCATTTTCGCGGTGGCGGCGGGACCGGACTCAGCCACCGCCGACGAAATGGACGATCTCGACCGCGTCGCCGGCGCTCACCCCTCGAGTCGTGTGCTCCGCGCGGGGGACGATCTCCCGATTGACCTCCACCGCGACAGGGCCGCCGCCGAGGCCCAAGTGCTCGATCAGCGCGCGCACCGAGAGGCCCTCGGGGACGTCGCGCTCGGCGCCGTTGATGGTCACGACCATGGGCCATTCATACCGTGCTAAGGCGTGACGCGCATGCCCACCGAGAAGCTCTACTGGGCCGACCCATTTCGCAAATCGTTCGACGCGCACGGCGCCCGCATGGGGACCTTCGGAGACCGCCCGTCGATCGTCCTCGACCGCACGGCGTTCTATCCGGAAGCAGGTGGACAGCTCGCGGACACGGGAGAGCTGAAGGTCGGAGAGCGCGTCGTACGTGTGACGGACGTTCAAGTCGACGACGACGGTGTCATCCATCACCTCATAGGCGGCGACCCCTTCACGGCGGACGACGGCGCCGAGGTTCACGGCACGATCGATCTGGCGCGGCGGCGCGATCACATGGCGCAGCACACGGCCCAGCACGCTCTCTCTCGCGCGCTCGTCGACGTCGCGAAGGCGGAGACCGTGTCCGCTCGCCTCGGCGCCACCGCGTGCACGATCGACGTCGATCTCGCGAGCCTCGCCGACGGCCTCCTCGCGCGCGCCGAGGACCTCGTGAACGCGATCGTGACCGACGACGTCGTCGTGCGCTCGCATTTCCCGACCGCGGCGGAGCTCGCGGCGATGCCGCTCCGTCGGACGCCCAAAGTCTCGGAGAACATCCGGGTCATCGAGATCGATGGCTTCGACTTCACGCCGTGCGGCGGCACGCACTGCACGCGGACGGGGCAGATCGGCCTTGTGCGCGTGGTCGGCACCGAGCGGTACAAGGGCAAGATCCGCGTGACCTTCCACGCCGGTCTACGCGCCCTCGCCGACGCGCGCGCGAAGGACGACGTGCTCGGCGCCCTCGCGCGCGATCTCACCTGCGGCCTCCTCGATGTGGGCGCCGGCGTCGCGAAGCTCCGCAAGGACCTCGAGATCGCCCGCGACGTCCTCGGCTCCACGCGCGGCGAGCTGCTCGAGCTCGTCGCCGAGCGCGTCCTCGCCGCGCACCCCCCCGACCCCAGCGGGGCGACGATCGTGGCGCTGATCCGCCCCAAGGACGACCTCGGAATGCTCCGCGCCCTGGCCGGCCGCCTGACCGCGCGGCCCGACGTCGTGGCCATTTGCGCCGCGCTCGATCCGGGCGGCGAAGATCTCGCGATCGTCGTACAAAAAGGCGCCTCCGCGCCGTTCGACTGCGGCGCCTGGCTGAAGCAAAAAGCCCAGGCGACGGGGGGTCGCGGAGGCGGTCGGCCGGAGCGCGCAGAGGGGCGCTTGCCCAAAGATGCCCCGGTCCCGTAGCCTCTTAGAATGGCCGGCAAGCTCAGCGACGCCGATCTGATCCCACTCCCCAAGATTCCGAAGCCCAAGAAGGACGATCCCGAAGACGTCGCGTGGGCGCTCTCCACTGCCGAGGCGATGTGGAATCGGGCAGAAAACGCGGACGCGATCAAGTGGATCCGGCGCGCGGCGGAGGCGGCGAGCGAGGCCGAGGCCGACGATCGCGCGCTCGAGCTCGCGAAGGCCGCGGCCGATCTCGCGTCGATGCTCGTGAAGGTCGACAGCCCCAGTCCAGGCGACGCGCCGACGCCGAGCGCGCCGCCGCCGCCGGTGAGCGCCGAGCGACCGCCGAACACGCTGCAGAGCCAGGCGCCTCCTCCTCCGGCGCCGCCCTTGCCCAGCGGGACGCCGCCTGCGCCGGCCGTCATGGTCGCGCAGAGCCGGCCGCCGCCCGCTCCGGTCGTCGCGTCGTCTTCTGCGCCTCGCGCACCGAGCGTGGCACCTCCTCGCGCACCGAGCGTCGCCCCCCCACGCGCCGCCAGCGGTGTGCCTGCGCCTCCCGCGTCCAAGCCCTCTCCGTCGGCGCCCGCGAAGGCGCCCACGCCTGCGCGCGCTTCGGCTCCGCAGGCTGCGCTGCCGAAGGTGACCCACTCGCGCGCCGGCGAGCGCCGCCGCCGATCGGGGCACAACCTCGCCGATGAAGCGCGCCGCGCCGCGCAGGCCGAGATCATCTCGCGCGCCGGCGGAGAGCAAGAGGTCACGAAGCCCCACGGCATGCCGATGCCCATCGCCATTCCGAAGCCGACCGGCGCGCGTCGCCGAAGCCGCCCCGCGCCGGAGGAGCTCGCGTCCGATCCGACCGTGATCGCCGCGCGCCCCGAGATGCCGGAGGCGCCGCCGCCGAACCCCGACGGCACCGAGGACAAGCACGACACCGATCCCCCGCCGCCTGAGGGCCCGAGGCCCAATGACACCGGCACCGACCCTCGCCTCTCCCACGCGGAAGAGGCCGATCAGTGGCCGACCCAATCGCTCGCCAACGCCGAGCACGACGATCTCGCGACCGGCTTCGACGATCAGAGCACGCGCATCGGCACTGCCGCGTACAAGGCGAGCGGGCGACGCCCGGTTGACGCCGCACCTGCGGGCCTTCGAGCGTCGCAAGCCGTTCGCGTCATCGTGTGGCGTGGGCCCGATGGTGTTCACGTCGCGCCCGCCGGAACGACCGTCAGCGCGATCACCGTCGATGCGCTCCTCGTCGCGCTCGATCCGAACGCCGACCTCGCGGCGTGGCTCAAGGGCTAACAGGCGCCCCCGCGTCCTCACACGGTGAGGCATTCGGTCTCTTTTTGCGTGAGTGCCGAGGATGCGCGGCCAAACGTCCCACGAAAATCGGGGCTTCGGGAGCCGATCGGGGTTTTAGAAAATCGCTCTCGTCATTAGGCTCCGCGCCATGAGCGAAGCGACCGAGTTGCTCGAGAAGATGGAGCACGCCGGGCACGGCGGGGGGCACGGAGAGCACGGCGGCGGCCACGGCAAGGGGCCCGGCACCTTCATCGGCATCACGATGGCGGCGCTAGGCGTGATGCTCGCGTTCTGCGCGGCGATGGTCGGCACCGAGCGCACCGAGCTCATCAAGACCACGATCGATCAGGCCAACAAGTGGGGCTTCTACCAAGCCGAGGCCACCAAGGCCCGCGTCATGGAAGCCGACTACGAGATGCTCCACGCGCTCACGCCCAACAAGGCGGAGATGAAGAAGTTCGACGAGAAGCTCGCCAGCGTGAAGCGCGCGGGCGGCAAATCGGACGACGAGGACACCGCCGAGATCAAGGACGCCATCCACGTGGCGACGACGGAGCTCGCCGACGTCCTCACGCCTGATCAAGACGACGAAGATCGCATCAAGGGCATCGGCCTCAAGTACAAGCACGACATGATGGAGGCCAAGGAGGACGCGGAGTCCTACGAGGGCGCCATCGACGCGCACTACGAGGCGAGCGAGTGGTACGAGCGCGCGCAGCTGTGCTCGGAGGTCGGCATCGTCGTCGCCTCGATCGCGCTCCTCATGTCGAGCCGCATCGTGTGGATCATCTCGATCCTCTTCGGCCTCGCCGGCGGCACCATCGTGACCAAGACGTTCGTGCACACGCGCGCCGCCGTGGGCGCCGCCGAGAAGAAGATCGAGGAGGCGGTCAAGCACGCCGCCGCGCTCGAGAAGGACGACGACGAGGACGACGACGCGCCGAAAAAGAAGCCCGAGGGCGCCAAGGACGGCGAAAAGAAGCCAGAAGCCGACAAAAAGCCCGAGGGGGACAAAAAGCCCGAGGCCGACAAACCTGCCCCGCATCACTGATCCGTTCGCAGCAGAGCCGTGTTAGAGCCAAGGGCGAAAGCGACCGGTGAGTCGGCGGCAACCGGACCACTTCAGGGAGAACGACCAAGATGAGCGGCGCGCACGAGATGCTCGAGAAGATGGAAGAGGCCGGCCACGCTGGCGGGGGCGGTCACGGTCACGGCGCCAGCGGCGGTCCGGGCAGGATGATCGGCATCACGATGGCGATCCTCGGCGTCATGCTCGCGTTCTGCGCGGCCATGGTCGGGTCGGCGCGTACCGAGCTGATCAAGGCCACAATCGAGCAGTCGAACCTCTGGAGCATCTACCAGTCGGAGTCGACCAAGTACCGCGTCATGGAAGCGGACTTCGAGATGCTCCACGCGCTCACGCCCAACAAGGCGGAGATCAAGAAGTTCGAGGAGAAGCTCGCGGGCGTGAAGCGCGCCGGCGGCAAGGCCGACGACGAAGACACCGCCGAGATCAAGGAGGCGATCCACGTCGCGACGATGGAGCTCGCGGACGTCCTCACCCCCGACAAGGAGGACGAAGATCGCATCCAGGCCCTCGGCAAGAAGTACAAGCACGACATGGTCGAGGCGAAGGAAGACGCCGAGGCCTATGACGAGGCCATCGACGCTCACCACGAGGCGAGCGAGTGGTACGAGCGCGCGCAGCTGTGCGCCGAGATCGGCATCGTCATCGCGTCGATCGCGCTCCTCATGTCGAGCCGCGGCGTCTGGGCGGTCTCCGTCGTCATCGGCCTCGCGGGAGGCGCCATCGTCGGCTACACCTTCACGCACACGCACAAGGTCCTCAAGGAAGCCGAGAAGAAGATCGAAGAGGCCAAGAAGAGAACGGCCGAAATCGAAAAGGACGACGAGGACGACGGCGACGAGAAGCCGGGCGAAAAGAAGGACGAGCACGGCGGCGCAGCCAAGGACGAGAAGAAGGACGAGCACGGCGGCGCGGCCAAGGACGAGAAGAAGGACGGCGAGAAGAAGGACGACCACGCCGCTCCGGCCGCGTCCGGCAGCTCGTCCGCGAAGGCCGACGGCAAGGATCCGAAGGCGCCCGCGCCCAAGCCCGAGCCGAAGAAGCACTGAGCGAGCGCTCGCCTTGGTGCTAACGTGGGGGGACTGAAAGTCTGCCCATGTTCGACGAATTCGGCATCAACGCGGGATACGTAGAAGAGCTCCACGCGCGGTGGCTGCAGGCGCCGCTGGCGGTGGAGGAGAAGTGGCGAACGTTCTTCGAGGAGGGGCGCGCGGCGGCACCCACCGCAGCGCCGCCCCCGTCGCCCCCCTCGTCCCGGTCGTCCCCCTCGTTCCCGTCGCCCGCACCCGCCGCGGCGCCTGTGCCATCCGCGCCGTCGGTCGCGCCCCCTAGCGCGAACGGAACGAACGGCAAGAACGCCGGGAGCGCTGCGGTCGCCAAGGCCAATGGAAATGGCGCTGCGGCAATCTCCTTGTCGCCGCCCGCGCGCACGAGCCTGATGCCGCAAGGCGAAGCGCTGAAGGACGAGCTCATCACCGCCGCCGGCGTGCAGGGGCGGGTCTATCAGCTCATCAACGCGTACCGCGTCCGCGGCCACCTCTTCGCGCGCCTCGATCCGCTCGCGACAGGCAAAAAGCCGCCCGGCCAGGACGCCCCTCAAGAGCTGAACCTCGACTTGTTCGGGCTCAGCCCCGCCGACCTCGACACCACCTTCGCCACCGTCGGCCTCACCGGCGTCCCCGACCGCGCGACGCTCCGCCAGATCATCGCGCACCTCACGGAGACGTACTGCCGCTCGATCGGTGTAGAATACACGCATATCGAGGACCCCTCGATGCGCCAGTGGCTCCAGGACCGGATGGAGTCCACGGCGAACCACGCCTCGCTCGCGCGCGAGGACTTGGTGCGGGTGCTCACCAAGCTCACCGACGCGGAGATCTTCGAGCAGTTCATCCACCGCAACTACGTCGGCGCCAAGCGCTTCTCGCTCGAAGGGGCGGAGAGCATCATCGCGCTGCTCGATCTCCTCATCGAGGAGGCCGGCGCGCACGGTGCAGAGGAGGTCGTGCTGGGCATGGCCCACCGTGGCCGCCTCAACGTGCTCGTGAACATCATGGGCAAGAACGTGCGCGAGATCTTCGCGGCGTTCGACGACAAGCAGCCCGAGCGCTTCCTCGGCGCCGGCGACGTGAAGTACCACCTCGGCTACTCGAGCGACCGCGTCACGGCGAGCGGCAACACAGTGCACCTCTCGCTCGCCTTCAACCCCAGCCACCTCGAGTGGGTGAACCCGGTCGTCGAAGGGCGCGTGCGCGCCAAGCAGGATCGCGCCAAGCGCATCGGGGTCGTCCCTCTTCTCATTCATGGCGACGCGGCGTTCATGGGCCAAGGCGTCGTCCCCGAGACGCTCAATCTCGCGGGGCTCGAGGGCTACACGACCGGCGGCACCATCCACGTCGTCGTCAATAACCAGATCGGATTCACCACCGTCCCCGAAGACTCGCGCTCGACGCGCTACTGCACCGACATCACCCGAATGATGAAAGTGCCGGTCTTCCACGTGAACGGCGAGGATCCCGAAGCCGTCATCCAGGTCACGCGCCTCGCCACCGAGTACCGCCAGCGGTTCGGCAAGGACGTCGTCATCGACGTGTACTGCTACCGCAAGTACGGCCACAACGAGGGCGACGAGCCGACGTTCACGCAGCCCGTCATGTACGCGCTCATCAAGAAGAAGCCGAGCGTACGGCAGACGTACGTAGACAGGCTGGTGGACGCGGGAATGATCACGCACCCACGCGCCGACGAGATCGAGCAGGAGCGCAAGGCGATCCTCGAGCAGGCGTACACCGAGGCGAAGCAAGGGGACTTTCTCCGGAAGCCGAGCGCCATGGAAGGCGTTTGGGCGCCGTACTTCGGCGGACCCGATCGCCTCGTGCCGGACGCGCCGACGAACGTGCCCAAGGAGCGGCTCCTCGAGCTTCTCTCGGACCTCACCACCATTCCCCCGTCGTTCCACGCGAACCCGAAGGCGCTGAAGGTCATCGAGCAGCGCCGCGAGCGCGCGACGTCGCATGGCACGCTCATCTGGGAGACGGCCGAGCACCTGGCCTTCGCAACGCTCCTCGCGGAGGGCAAGCCGGTGCGTCTTTCGGGGCAGGACTCGCGGCGCGGCACGTTCAGCCATCGCCACGCGGTCCTCTTCGACACCGAGACCGGCGCGCGGTACACCCCGCTCGCCAACCTGAAGGGCGGCGCCTCGTTCGAGGCGTGGGACAGCCCGCTGTCGGAGGCCGGCGTCCTCGGCTTCGAGTACGGCTACAGCCTCGATCGCCCCGAGGGGCTGGTCATCTGGGAGGCGCAGTTCGGCGACTTCGCGAACTCGGCGCAGGTCATCATCGACCAGTTCATCGTCTCGGCGGAGGACAAGTGGCTGCGCCTCTCGGGCCTCGTGCTGCTCCTGCCGCACGGCTACGAGGGGCAAGGGCCGGAGCACTCGAGCGCGCGCATCGAGCGCTTCCTCCAGATGGCCGCCGAGGACAACATCCAGGTCTGCAATCTGACCACGCCGGCGAACCTGTTCCACGCGCTGCGGCGCCAGGTGGTCCGACGGTGGCGAAAGCCGCTCGTCATCTTCACGCCGAAGAGTCTCCTCCGTCACCCCGAGGCGTACTCCACGTTCGACGAGCTCGCGAACGGCTCGTTCCGCCGCGTGATCGTCGACGAGACGGTCCCGCCGGGCGAGGTGAAGAAGGTGCTCCTCTGCAGCGGCAAGGTCTTCTACGATCTGGATGCCGCGCGGAAGAAGCAGGGGCGCACCGACGTCGCGATCCTTAGGCTGGAGCAAATCTACCCGCTCAGCGAGGCGCTCGTGCAAGCACTCGCGCCGTACAAGGACGGGACGCCGCTCGTCTGGGTCCAGGAGGAGCCACTCAACTCCGGCGCCTGGTACTTCATCAACGCGAACCTCCAGGACCACATCGGCGATCGCCTCCCTCTCAGCGTCGTCTCGCGCGCCGCCAGCGCAAGCCCTGCGACCGGCAGCAAAGCGAGCCACGAGCTGGAGCAGAAGCTGGTCATCGAGCAGGCCTTCGCGCTCTAACCTCGTTGTGGGTCGCTCCAGTCGTTCGCGCGTTTCGCGCTACCGACTTCCGCTCTAAAGCGAGTAGCTTCGCCACTCATGTTTCTCGGAGCGCCGGAAAACGACGGCGTGAGCGCCGTCCTGATGAGGCTCGCCTCGCGGTGGACGTTCGTCCTCATCGCGGGCGCGGTCGTCCTCTTGGCGTTCCTGGTGAACCGCTACGCGCCCGAGAAGCGGCGCCGCATCGGGCGCGTCGTCGTCATCTTCGTCCTCCACCTCGTCGCGTACGGGCTGTGCGAGGCGGCGAGGGTGGCGGGGGCGCACGAGTGGGCCGAGCGCCTCCGGATCCTGTCGGACCTCCTCGAGGCGTTCACCATCGTGAACATCGGGGCACTCGCCATCTTCGACCTCGGCCTGCCCGCGGTCGGCGTCGATTTGGTCAGCATCACCAGCGATCTCCTGGTCGGGCTCGCCTACGTCGCCACCACCATGGGCGTGCTGCACGGCGCGGGGATGAACCTGTCGAGCGTCATCGCCACGAGCGCCATCGTCTCCGGCGTCCTCGCGCTGTCGCTGCAGACCACGCTCGGCAACGTCATCGGCGGCGTCGCGCTGCAGCTCGACGGATCGGTGCACGTCGGCGACTGGATCCAGCTCGAGAACGGCAAGCAAGGCAAGGTCCGGGAGATCCGGTGGCGACACACCGTCGTCGAGACGCGCGACTGGGACGTCATCGTCGTGCCGAACGCGTCGCTCCTTTCCTCCAACATCACGATCCTCGGCAAGCGCGACGGCAAGAAGGTCCCCCACCGCATGTGGGTCTACTTCAACGTCGACTTTCGGTACCCGCCGGCGCGCGTCATCGACGTCGTGAGCGAGGCGGTGCGCGGGAGCCCGATCGAGCGCGTGGCCGACGATCCTCCGCCGAGCGTGGTGTGCATGGACTTTGCGCGCGACAACCGCGACAGCTTCGCCTACTACGCCGTGCGCTACTGGCTGACCGATCTCGCGGTCGACGATCCCACGAGCTCCGCGGTGCGCCACCGCATCCACACGGCGCTCAAGCGCGCCGACATCCCCCTGGCGATGCCCTTGCGCGGCGTGCGGGTCACGCTGGAAGAGGCCGCCCTCGAGAAGGCCAAGCTCGAAGATCACGACCGCCGGCACGCGACCGTCGTCTCGGTGGAGCTCTTCGAGGCGCTCACCGACGAGGAGCGCGGCTTCGTCTCCCATCACCTCCTCTACGCGCCGTTCTCCCGCGGCGAGACGATGACGCGCCAAGGAGCGGTCGCCCACTGGCTCTACCTCCTCGCCGCGGGGAGCGCCGAGATCCGGGTCTCGGGCGACGACGGCTCCACCAAGACCGTCGCGACGATCACCGGGCCCACGTTCTTCGGCGAGATGGGGCTGATGACCGGCGAGCCGCGCTTCGCGAGCGTCGTCGCGACGACGGACACCGAGTGCTATCGCCTCGACAAGGCGGTTTTCGAGGGCATCCTCCAGAAGCGCCCCGAGGTCGCGAAGCAGATCAGCTCGCTCCTCGCGCGGCGGCGCGTCGAGCTGGTCGTGGTGCGCGAAGGGCTCGACGCCGACGGACGCAAGGCGCGCGAGGCGACCGAGCAGGCGCGCATCCTGAAGCGCATCGAGGACTTCTTCGGGCTGGGAGGCTGATGGAGGCGCGCGAGCTCCCGGTCCCTGACGGCGACGCCGCGGCGAGGGTCGTTCGCGCGCTCGGTCAGCATCGGTACGTCGCGGGGCGATTGCACCTCGTGCACGTGTTCGCGCTGGACGCCGCGGGTGACGCGCCGGAGCTCGAAGGCGCGATGGAGTGGGCGAAGGGAGTGCTCGCTGACGCGTCGATCGACAAGAGTAGCCGCGACGAGCGCCTGGCTCGCCGCTCGACGGAGACGGAGGTCGCCTCGGTCCTCGCGGCGTTTTGGGGGACGGGTGACCGTCGCGCCCGAGCGCACGCGCGCCTACGGGAGCACCTCGCCGCTGCGGAGATCCCCCTCCCCGACCACGCGCCGTTCGACGAGGCGCGCGAGGACGACACGTTCCCCGTGCTCGTCGACGCCGGGTGGGAGCTCTTGCCGCTGGCGAGCTTGGATCCCGAGCGTCACAAGGGCGCGATGCAATCCTTCGGCGAGCCGATCGCGTTCGAGGCCGCGCGCTTCGAAGAGGAGAGCCGCGTCGATCCCGAGGCGTACCTCCAAGAGCTGTCGGCGATGGGCGCCGCGGAGCTCCTCTTCGGCTCCACGGAGGACGGCAGCCTGGTGGCGCCGCTCGCCGTGTGGACGAGCGGACCGGAGGGGTACCACGAGTACGTCCTCCGCGGGATCCAGCGCGCCGCCAAGCTCACGGAGGCATCGGCGCCGCCGTGATGCTCGCGAGGATCAGCGTGATGTTGTCGCGCCCGCCGGCGCCGTTGGCGAGCTCGACGAGCTTGGCGGACGCCGCGCCGAGATCGGGCGTCGTCTTCAGCGTCTCCTTGATCTGCGCCTCCGGCACCATCCGCGTGAGCCCGTCCGAACAGAGCAGGTAGACGTCGCCCGGCAGCGGCGACTCGACCGCGACGTCGACGTCGACGGTGGGCTCGGGGCCAACGGCGCGCACGAGGACGTCGGCGTTCTTGCCGGTGATGCCGGCGGCGCCGAGCGTGTGGTCCTGCGTGAGACGCACGAGGTCGCCCGCGCGCAGGCGGTAACAGCGGCTGTCGCCGACGTGTGCAAGATACACCTTTTGCTTGTTCGGCGAGAAGTGCGCGGCTACCACGGTCGTCCCCATGCCGGCGTACGCGTCGACCTCGAGGCTGCGGCGGTACACGCGCTCGTTGGCGACGCACACCGCGCTGCGCAAGCGATTGCCGCGACGACCGAGGCGGGCCTCCGGCTGCGGCGCCTTCGTGGGCACGACCTCGCCGACGAACGCCTCGTCGATCGCCGTCACCGCGAGTGAGCTCGCGACCTCGCCCGCCGCGTGCCTCCCCATCCCGTCGGCGACGATGAGAAGGTGCTGCGCGTCGTCGATGACGTAGCTGTCCTCGTTGTTCTTGCGAAGTTTGCCGAGATCGGTGCGCCCGACGGCGGCGACGAGGATCATCGCGTAGGGGCCGGTCGGCTCCTCGTCGTCCTCGGCGGCGGCGACCTTGGGCAGGCTCGCGATCTTCTCTTCCTCGCGAGCGATCTTTTCCTCCTTCGGGAGAGCCGGTTCTTCCTTCGCCGGAACCGCGGGGACGAAGACAGGCGCCTTCGCGAGCACCGCCGCGACCCAGGCGCCTAGCCCCGCGACGACGACGCCCGCGACTGAATAGAGGATCTGCGCGTCCTGCATGTGGCAGGAATCCTAGAGCAACCGCGCCCCGGTTCGAATGCGAATGTTCGGGCATGGCGATTGCGTTACGATTGGACGAGTCCCCTGACGATGCGCCTAACGTCCCTTCTCCTCGTCCTCGCCGCCGCGCTTCCCATCATGGGGGGGTGCAGTGACGATCCACCAGCCGGCACACCCTTCGGGCCAGGATCGGGGCAGCAAGGCGGGGGGGATGGCGGTGCCGAAGGCGGGAGTCTCCTCGGCGACGGCGGCTTCGCGTACGACGCGGCCGATCCGCGGGTCGATGCCGGGTACCGCGATCCGCAAGGAGGCGACGGCGGCTGTCCGGCGCCGAACCAGGTCTGCGGCGGAAAATGCGTCGCGACGAGCTCCGACGTCACCAACTGCGGCAAATGCGGCAACGCCTGCACCGGCGTCGGCGCGACGTGCACCGCCGGGACGTGCGCGTGCGTCGGCACGCTCGTCGACTACTGCGCAGGCGCCGGCTGCCAGGACGTGTCGAGCGACGTCAACAACTGCGGCGCGTGCGGCAAGGTTTGCGACCCGAACCAGTTCAACGTGTGCTCGTCGGGCGCCTGCGACAACCAGTGATCGCGGAGAGACTCGAGGCGTGTAGTCTACACGCGTGAGAAGGGCCGCCGCCGCGTTCGTCGTGCTGCTCCTCGCCGCGTTCGTCCTGCTCGGGTGCGACGGGACGCACCTCGCGGGGACGCATGACGTCGAGCTCGACTACGAGGTCCTGAAGACGGAAAGGGAGGTCGCGGCGGCCGCGACGCCACCGTCGGCCACGCGCGGCGCCGTCGAAGCGCGGCTTGGGGCCGCGCACGTGCCCGCCGACGTGGAGCCAGCCGCCGACGGACACCTCCACGTGACCGTCGACGGCGACAGCGCGGACGCCGTCGATGACGTCCTCGGGTGGCGCGGCGGGCTCGCCGTGTACGCGATCGACGCGACGTTCGCGCCGACGCCGGCCGACCCCGCGGGCCTCGCCGGCAAGACCCCCGCGATCGAGCTGCGCGACTACGTCGACTTCGGCGCCGCCAGCGACACCGCCTCGGAGAAGCGCGATGTGGTGCTGTACGTGCACGACGCGCCCAAGCTCCGCGCCGCGATCGAGGCGCTGCAAGGCCGCCAGACCGTCGTCGCGCGCGGGCGCAGGGTCCTCTCGCGGCGCCCGATCGGCGAGCTCTTCGTCGAGGCGCGCGCGCCTTCGGGCCGCCCTGCCCTCGTCCTCTCGATGGGCGACGGCGTCACCGCGTACTCCCGCGCGCACTCGTTGCGGACGCTCCTCAGGACGGGCACGTTGCCGCCGCTCGTGCGCGCCGGATCGCGCGCGCTGCCGGTGCGGTGGCCGCTCGCCGTCGCGTGCTTCGTGGTGCCGATGCTGCTCTCGTTCGCCTGGCTCTTCTTCGTGCGCCGGTTCGACCGCGCGTACCCGGAGCCGTGGTGGCTCGTGCTCGTGACGTTCGCGTTGGGAGGGCTCAGCGTCGTGCCCGCGGGCTTCCTGGAGTGGGGGGCGATGACGGCGACGCCGTACCTGAATCCAAGCGTCATGACGCTCGGCGGGAGCGCGAGCTCGTTTCCGCTTGCCCTCCTGGTCTTCACGGTCGTCGTCGGTCTCAGCGAGGAGGGCGCGAAGCTCATGGGCGCGTGGACCCTCGCGGCGCGACGCCCCGAGTTCGACGAGCCGGTCGACGGCATCGTGTACGGCGCCGCGTCGAGCCTCGGCTTCGCGGCCATCGAGAACGTGAAGTACTTCGCGTTCGGGTGCATGGGCAGCGCGATCATCGCCGCGCGCATGTTCACGAGCATCCCCGCGCACCTCTTCTTCGGCGCGATCTGGGGCTACGCGCTCGGCAAGAAGCTCGTCTCGCGGAGGACGAGCGTGCTGCTGTTCCTCGGCTGGGCAGCGCTCATGCACGGCGCTTTCGACACGCTCTTGTCGATCGACGGGCTAGGGCTCTTGGCGCTCGCGCTGAACCTCGCGCTCGCGTCGCTCTTCATCGTGCTCCTTCGTCGCGCGCTTCGGCACGGCGCGGTGGGGCCGGACCAGGCGGACGCGCCGCCGTCGGCGTACAGAGCGTTCTTTCGCGTGGGGCGGCCCGGCGCGTTCGCGGCCGCGGCGGTGGGGCTGCACCTGTGCGCGGCGCTGCTCTTCGCGCTCGGCGTCGGGCATCAGGCGACGCACCAACGCATCACGTACGCGTTCGTCGTGTTCTCGAGCGCCGTCCTCGGACTCCTCGGTCTGTGCGCGTACGCGCTCGCCGCCACGATGCCGCTGGACGTCGCGGTGGACGAGCACGGCGTCACGTTCGCGGGCCGCGCCGTCCCGTGGAGCGCGATTCGCAGCGCGACCCTCGTCCCACAGGCAGGATCGCGCGCGTTCGTGCGCCTCGAGCGCGCCGGCGGCGTGACACACCTCGGCCCGGGCCGACTCGATCGCATGGAGGCCCTCGAGCGGATGCTCGAAGGCCGCCTCCACGACGCGCGCGCGAGCTCCTAGCCGCCCATCGCCGTCGCCGTCGCTACTTCACTTCGACGAGCTCGATGTCGAACTTGAGCGCCGCCTTGGGCGGGATGTTCGGCGGGCTCCCCGCCGCACCGTATGCGAGATCGAACGGGATCGTCAGGCGGCGCTTCCCGCCGACCTTCATGCCGGGGACGCCCTGATCCCAACCCTTGATGACGCCGCCGCTGCCGAGCTTGAACTCGAACGGCTCGCCTTTGTCGCGCGAGCTGTCGAACTTCTTTCCGCTCATCAGGGTACCTGTATAGTGCACGCGTACCGTGTCGCCGGACTTGGCCTCTTTGCCGGTCCCCTTCACGTCGTCGACGATCTCGAGCTTGTCGGGGCCCGGCAGCTCGGGCGGCGCCTCGGCGGGCTTGAAGGACGACGTGGGCTCCGGATCCTTCTTCGAGCAGCCGGTGAGGAGGCCGCCGACGGCGAGCCCAGGGACGATCGATAGGACGATGGCGAGCGCGAATTTCATGAGGTCGGGACGGTAGCACGGGCTGGATCCGTGCCGATCCGTGATGTGCGGCGGCAACGGCACGTGAAGCGGCGGCTACAGTCCGACGAGGCGCGGAACGCGTTTTCGCATAACTCCCGTGAATTGCAGCGCGGCACGTCGGTTGCTCAAGGCAATGGTCATGAGAACCTCACTCTTTGCCTTGCTTCCCCTCGTCACCCTCGTCGGCTGCTTCTCGAAGACCTTGCCGGATACGACGACCACTACGACACCGACCAAACCGGCGGAGTCCACCACCGCCTACGAGGTGGCCGACATGGCGCCGTCCCTCAGCGCGCAGTCCGACGGCGGACACATTCGCGTGTACGCAGCTCTCTTCGGCAAAAGCGGCGCCTTCCTCGAACTCGCCGCGACCGACACGCTCACCGCGACGGTCGGCAGCGAGACGCACCGTCTCCTCGAAGTGAAGGAGGGCAACGCGATTCACTACGAGGCCGACTTCGCGCAGCCCGCTCTGGCGGTCGCGGCGACGATCTCCTTCGTGCGTGCGGACGGTCGCCACGGCGGCGAATCGCAGGTGATGGTGCCTGCCCCGTTCGCGATGACGCTCTCGCCCGCCCCTGCCGTCTCGCACACCGGGACGCTCGCCATCGACGTCCCCGGCCTCGGCGCCTCGGGGACCGAGTCGCTCGAAATCGAGCTGAACGGCGTGTGCCTGAAGAACGGCAAGCAGTCCGCGATCGTGAGCGTGCGCAGCGAGAAGGCGCTGCTCGACATGAGCGTCGTCCCCCTCGCCGACGCGACGGCGCCCGAGTGCGACGTGGAGATGGGCGTGAAGGCGCAGAACGCCGGACAGGTCGATCCGGCCTTTCGTCACGACGTCCTGGTCACCGAGTTCCAAGGTGTGCAGCGACGCGTCGCGACGACGCACCTGACGAAGTAGAGCGGCAGAGAGGACGCGGAAGAGGGCCGGGCCGTTCCGGAAGGGTCTCAGCGGCCCGAGGGCGCGGGCGTCGGCGTCGACACGTCGATGCCCGCCTGCGCCGCGACGAAGCCGATGATCGCGTCGATCTGCTCGGGGGTCGCGCGCACGTGCAGCCTCGTCACCGTTGCGCTCGAGTCGATCTCGACCGCGTTGATGAGACCGCGCGAGACGATGTTCGCGAGCGCGCCCTCCATGCTGCCGCGGTACTTCTGGAGGAAGCCCTTCAGCTCGGTCTCCGAGTCGGTCGCCCCCTGCGCGTCGGGGTTCTGGAGCTCGCCGAAGACGTCGGCGCTCCCGTCGGCGAGCGGCATGATCCAGAGCCGCATCTCCGTGACGCGCGCCGGGAGCTGCGGGATCGGGCGGCTCGGGTTCTTCACGGTGAGGCGCATCGCTTCGCCGGGCCGCGGCGGCGGCGGCTTCTTCGCGGACACGAGCACGCGCGCGGTGGCCGTCGCATCTTTGGGCGGGACGACGGCGATGGTCTTGGTCTTGCCGCGCAAGAATACGCGCGGCGCGCGATCGGCGTGGCCGAGCGTAGCCTTCACGCCCGGCACGCCGGCGTCGTACGCCGCGCCGTTGTGACTGCGGCGGCGGATCGCGTCGATGGCCTCGTCGGCGACGGCGTCGGGCACCGAGTAGTGAATGAGGATCGTGTCCTGCTCGGTGTGGAGCAGCGCAGGTCCGTAGATGTAGACCCAGTCGGCGTCACGCACCGGATCCACCGTCGTCCCCTTGAGCGCGTCGTCCCACTGCGGCGCGGCGCGCACGAGCTTGCTGAGTCGCGCGCCGGCGGGGGTCTTGCGGATCACCTCCACGTTGATGAAGAGGTTGACGAGGTTCTCGCCGGTCTTGATCTTCCCGAGATCGCCGACGAAGCCCTCCGGATCGCGCGGTCCGTTGCCGCCGTTGCCGCCGTCCGCGAGGGCGAGAGCGCCTCCTTCTCCCCCGCCCGCGGCGTCGGCGAGCGCGATGGGGCCGCCGTCGTCGACGCTTCCGTCGTCCGCCTCGGCGTCGTGGATCGCGCCGTCACGATCCGCGTCGGCGAGCTCCACGTCACGCGACGCGTCCAACGGCCCCGCGTCCTTCTTCGGCGGAGGGCCGCCGTCGCGCGCGTTCGGTCCAGGATCGTTCGGATCGTTCGTCGTGACGGGCGGCGGGGCGACCGGCGCAGGGGCTGGCGGCGCTTCGTCCTCGATGAGGTCGACCGGAATCACGGTCTCCCCCTCGACGTCGTGGATCTCGAACTTCAGCCCCGAGCGCACCGTCCACGGACCCACCCACCAGTGGAAGGCGAGTGAGAGCACCGAAGCGATCGCGAGGGCGATCCGGACGCGACGCAAGTCCCAGAAGCGCTCGGGGCCGGTCTTGCGCGTCTTCGCGCGCGCGGGCTCGCTGGCCGTCCCGTCGGGCTCGTTCGGCTCCTCCGGCGGTGTCGCATGAGGTGCGGTCGGGGCGACGCGCGACGCCCCACGCATCACGGGGTGCGTCCGTCTAGCCACGCGCGCGCCCGCCCATTCCCACACCCGACGCGGCGCTCGGTGAATTTAAGTAATGATTTCGGGTCACTCGTTTGGGCACGGAGCTCGCTCTAGCAAGAATCGGTATGCCACCTCTTCGGCACGCGAGCATCCGCCCGTTGGTGAGCCCCGCCAGGCTTGGACGGGTAGGACGAGAACTGGAAACCGGCGCCCTTTCAGGGGTAATGGACGGTAGACGCGGGCCGACACCCGTGGAAAGAGCGCATTCGAGCATGGAGCGACCGCAGCACCCCGCCTCCGCCCCCGCCCCCGCCTCTGGCGCCGGTCCGCGTCGCCCGACGCGAACGCGGTTCGTCCTGGCCGCGCTGGGGATCGCTTCGCTGGGCGCGGCCGTCTGGGCCTGCACCGACCCGCTCACCGGCGCGACCAACACGCCGCCGGCGACGCCTCCCGCCTCGTCCGGAGAGCCCACCGTTGGGGCACCCTCGAGCGACTCTGGCGCGGCGGCGAGCCCCCTCACCGCGCACGGCACCGACGCGGCGCCGTACGACGGACCGCGCATCGGAGCGCTGTTTCTGACGACGCCGATCATGAGCGACATGGAGTGGCCGGCACGCGAAGCGAGAGACGGGCGCCCGCGGAGAGAGCGCGAGATCAAGAGCGACGTCGTTGGATACATCAGGCAAGGCGGGACGGTGCCGGTTATTCCCGAGCCGCACAAGAAGCCCAACTGTCAGGAGGGCTGGTACGAGCTCGTCTCCGGCGGCTTCCTCTGCGGGAAGTACGCGTCGCTCGACATGAATCATCCCCGCATCAAGATCGCGCCGCACGCGCCCGACATGAACGGGCCTCTGCCGTACCAGTACGGCGTGAACCTCACGAACGGCACGCCGCTCTACCGTACCGTCCCGTCGCGCGAGGACCGCGTCCGCCTCGAGCCTTGGCTGACGAAGAAGCCGAAGCCGAAGACGGTCGACGATCCCAACGCGAACCCGTACGTGACCGCGGACGACGCGCTCGACGCCGGCGCCGCGACCATCCCGGCGAGCAGCACGACGACGCTGACGAGCGCGACCGATCCGTTCGGCCTGAGCGACGACGCCGGCGTGCCGTGGTACCTGCGCGAGTACGACGGCGGCAAGCCCACCGTCACGCTCGACGATCTGCGCGGCGAGGACGGAACGCCGCTCGTTCGCCGCATGGTGAAGGGCTTCTACCTCGCGCTCGATCAGGAGAAATCCTACAACAACACCAAGTGGTGGCGGACCACCGGTGGCTTGCTCGCGCCGTTCGAGCGCGTCTACGTCACGAAGCCCCCGACCGACTACCACGGCGTCTGGCTCAAGGACGACGCGCCGCTTCCCCTTACGCGCGCGCCGCGTGATCCGGACGCCGGCGTGCGCGCGCAGGTGGACGCCGGCGACGTCCCGCGGAAGGCCGTGCAGGATCCGTCCGGCGTCGGCTTCGTCCTGTGGACCCACGCGCACAAATATTCGATTGGCGCCGAAAAGAAGAAGGCGACGGCGGGCGAAGGCGTCGCGCGCTTCTCGGTCGTCCGTCTGACGGGCGAGACCGCCAACATCGCCGGCTACGTCTACGAGGAGACCGACGAGGGCTGGTGGATGCGCATGAACGAGGGCACGCGCACCAAGCCCGGCCCTGCGCCGCACGATCTGAAGCCCGGGGAAAAGTGGGTCGACGTGAACCTCACCGCGCAGACGCTGGTCGCCTACGAAGGAGACAAGCCGGTCTACGCGACGATCGTGTCGAGCGGCCGCAGGAACCTCCTGGACAAAGAGAAGGATCACCCGACGCCGAAGGGCAGCTTCCGCATCCGCGAGAAGCACATCGCGGCCACCATGGATGGGGACGTCGCGAGCGATGGGCCGTACTCGATCGAGGACGTCCCCTGGATCATGTACTTCAGCGGGAGCTACGCCCTTCACGGCGCGTTCTGGCACTCGAACTTCGGGCACACGCAGAGCCATGGGTGCGTGAACCTGTCGCCCGAGGACGCGCGCCGTCTCTTCGGCTGGACGGAGCCGCAGCTCCCCGACGGCTGGCACGGCGTGGTGTCGACGGAAGACAAGCTGGGTACTCGCGTCGTCGTTCACGATTGAGCGACCCGGCAGGAGCGTTTCGCTCCGCTGCCCTTCGCTCCACTTCCGAGCCGATTCCCATCGTGGCGCTTGACGGAATGGCCGGACTCGGCCAGATCTTCGCGCCCCGGGATGGACCAACTCTCTGCACACCTGGATCGAGGCTGGGACCTCGCGCAGCGCGGCGACGCGCAAGGGGCCGACGCGTGCGCGCGGCGTGCGCTCGAGATCGATCCGCAGTCGCCGGAGGTCCACAACCTGCTCGGCTACACCGCGGCGCTCTCCGGCGAGTCAGAGGAGGCGCTCGAGCACTATCGCCAGGCGATGACCCTCGACGAGAACTACTTCGAGGCGATGCTCAACGCCGCCGAGGTCCTCATCTCCCCGCTCGAGGAGTGGGACGAAGCGATCGCCCTCATCGAGGACGCGTCGGAGCTCGCGGAGACGCCGGAGGAGGTCGCCGACTGCGTGCTCCTCAAGGTCGACGCGCTCCTCGGCAAAGGGGACCGCGAAGAGGCGAAGCGCGCGATGCGAAGCCTGCCCGACGAGCCGTTCAGCAACGCGAGCTACACGTTCATGATCGGGCGCGCGTACTACGAGCTCGGGGAGCTCCTGCTCGCGGTGCCGTACATCGAAGAGGCGGCGCGCACGGATCCGGAGAACGGCGACGCGCTCTACTACCTCGGCCTCATCCGCGACGAGCAGCAGGATCCGCGCGGCGCACTCGAGGCGTACCTCCGCGCGCGCGCGGCCGACAGCCTGCGACCTGCCCCCGCGTGGGCTCCGGCGCCGGACGCGTTCGCGGCGACGGTCCAGGCGGTCGTGATGAAGCTCGACGCCGTCTTTGCGACGTACGTACGTGAGGCGGACGTCTACATCGTCGACGTCCCGGGGGCGGAGCTCGTCGTGGACGGGATCGATCCGCGCGCGCTGATGCTTCTCGAGTCCCCTCCCCCGCGTGACGAGACCGAGCCGGCGCGCGCCCGGCTGTTCGTCTACCAGCGGAACCTCGAGCGGGCGGCCGGCGCGATCGAGGCGCTCGAAGACGAAATGCTGCGCGCGCTCGAGCGAGAAATTACGGCCGTCTTTCTCGAAAAAGACGACGTGACGCCCGAGGACAAGCACCGCCTCAACTGACCGGCCGCGGCAGGACGCCGACACGCCCGCACACGCCGCGCCCGCCACCGTCGAGCACCTCTCTCTGCGGGATCGCCCGGTGGGGCCTCATGGTTCCTGCGAAACGGTCGTTTTCGTGGGCACATGCCGAATAGTGAGCGCCGGATCATCCTGATCGACCCGGACGACGAGGGACACTCGAACCTGGCCGATCGCCTGCGCATGCAGGGTTACCAGGTCACCGAGGCGCCCAACGCCGCCGATGGCGCGCGCGCGGCGCTCGCCGATCCGCCCGCCGCGGTCGTCGGAAACCTCTGGATGCCGAGCGTCTCGGGCGTGCAGCTATGCCGCCTCCTCCGCGCCGAGCCGGCGACCGAGTTCGTGCCGGTGATCCTGCGGGGGCCCGACGGGCAGCGTAACCGCTTCTGGGCCGAGCGCGCAGGAGCCGCGGCGTACGTGACGCGCGGGCGCATGGGCGATCTGGTGCGTGCTCTCGAGCGCGCCATCGCGGCCACGCCCCTCAACGAGTCGTTCTTCTGCGACCTCAGCGCGGACAAGACGGACATCCGCGATCGCATCGCCGCCCACCTCGACCGGGCGCTCTTCGAGTCGGTGCTCGCCGCCGAAGTGCGCGCGCTCGGGACGTGCGGCGCGTTCGATCGCCTCTTCGATCTGCTCTCGCAGTTCGTGAGCCAGGTGACGAGCTACCGGTGGCTGGCCGTGTCGACGGTCGCGCCGGCGCGCATCGGCCTGCACGCGCACCCCGCCGTGCGCGCGAAGGCGGAGGCGGAAGCCCGGGCGGCGCTGGGCCTGGCGGAGGACGCCGTGCTCATCGACGTGATCGACGAGGATGCGTTCGACGATGTCGAGGGGCCGTCGCCCATCGTGGCTCCGATCACGCTCGGCGGGACGCTCCTCGGCCACCTCGCGCTCGCCGTACGCGAGCCGCGTCACGCCCAGGACGAGACCTTCGCCGCCGTCATCGCACGCGAGCTCGCCGGGCCCCTGCGCATGGCCTCGCTCGTCGAAGAATCGCAGCGCCTCGCGACGATCGATCCCCTCACCACGCTGATGAACCGGCGCGCCTTCCTCGAGACGATGAGCACGGAGCTGGCACGCACCGATCGTCACGGCCACCCGCTCTCGGTCATGCTGCTCGACGTCGACCACTTCAAGCAGGTCAACGATCGCTTCGGCCACTCGACGGGCGACGCCGTCCTCGCGACGACCGGCCGCCTCTTGAAGGGCTTCGCCCGCAAGGGTGACCTCGTCGGGCGATGGGGCGGCGAAGAGTTCCTGGTTCTCCTCTACAACAGCGACGCCGACGGTGCGCGCGTCGCCGGCGAGCGGCTCCGTGCGGCGATCGAGAAGATGAGCGTCTTCGACCCGGAGGCGCGCCCGCTGCCGATCACGGCGTCGATCGGCCTCGCGACGTGGCGCCGCGGCGACACGCCGGACGCGCTCATCGATCGCGCCGATCGCGCGATGTACGACGCGAAGGCCGGGGGACGTAACCGCGTCGCATCTACCCGCGAGCCAGAGGCCGCAAAAGCCCCCGCGACGCCTGCGAGCGACGACGTGTACGACGAGCCAAAGACCGCGACGAACGGCACCGCAGTTCAGTGCCACGCCGCGATGCCGAACCCCCAGTTCGCGTAGCGGGGCCCCAGATCGGCCGCGAAGCTCGCGCGCCAGACCTGGTCGCCGAAGAGACCCCACCCGCTCCACGGGAGCAGCCGAAAATCCGCGCCGAACGTGAAGTGCTGGCGCGCGTTGCCGTCGACGAAGCGCGACGGCTCGAGGTAGCTGCCCACGCGCGCGCGGAGAAAGTTCACGATGGGCTCGCTCTCGAAGCCGAGGTGCGGCGTGACCGAGGCGGAGCGGCCTACGTAGTCGAGCTTCTGCTCGAGGAAGCCCTCCATCGCGACGGCGTTGTCGCTCGGTCCGGCGACGAGGACGCTCGCAAGGATGAGGAGGCGCTCGCGCGGCCAGTTCTCGTAGCGCGCCTTTCGCACGTCGCGGAGGCGCTGCGAGTCGGCGGAGAGGTGCATGTCCTCGATCTCGCGGATCGCCGCTTCCTCGCGGACCATCTCGCCTTTGCGCTTCTCGCGCGCGGCGGGCGGGAGCTGCTCGAGCTCGCGCGCGTGCGCCTGGGCGCGCGCCTGACGGAGGATCTGGGTGCGATCGGTGAGCGGGCGTTCGACGTCGTGGGGGTTGATCCACTTGGGGTTGAGCGGGCGCGGGCCGAGCTGCAGTGCGAAGCCGGCCTCGAGCTCCCACGGCAAAACGACCTTGGACGGCAGGATGAACTGGCCCACGCGAAGGACGCCGTTTGCGTCCTGCTGCACCGCGCCGTTGCCGAACGATTTTCCGCTCACCGGGGCGCGCGCGGTGACACCGATGCGCCACGGCAGGTTGTCCGGCTTGATGATCGCGCCGACCTCGGGCGACGCGCCGGTCATCGTGAGGAGGGTGCGCGTCGACTGTCCCCCGCCGTTTTGCGCGATCTGCGCGGTGACGCCACGGAGGCCTGCGCCGACCGCGATCTGGTTGCCGGCGAGGCCGTACGCGCCGAGCGCGTGGTAGCGGCCGAGCGTGAGATCGAGCCCTGGCGTCCCCGCGCCGGGCGGCGCGATGGAATACTGAAGAAATTCTGCGTTCACGCTGGTGCCGAGCTCGCCGAACTGGAGCTGCGCGCCGAGGTTCAAGTAGAGGAAGCTGTTGACGGTGACGACGGTGTCCTTGTTCGCGCGCTGGCCGCGGTTGTCGAAATCGGTGCCGCCGTACGCGCCGGGGAACGAGATGTCGAAGTTCAGATCGTAGTCGAACCAGTCGTAGCTGAACGGTTCTCGGACGGCGGGGGCGGCGGCGTTGACGGGACCGCCGTCGACCGACTCGGCCGCGGCGTTGAACGCGCCGGCGAAGCCGGTGACGCGCGTGGGAGCGATCAGCGGTCCGGTGATGAACTCGAGCGCGAAGTCGTTGCGCGTGACGGGCGGCGGATCGGCAGCGCGCGACGCGGTAGACGAGAGAAGGGCCGCGAGGGCGGTCAGGACTCCGGCCGCGTTCGCCCGAAGACGAAGCGCACGAGGGGGCTCGCGTCGAGGCGCGCCGCCGCGATGAGCGTTTCGATCAAGCCCTTGCCCAGCTTGGACAACTCCAGGAGTTGTCCGATGCGCTCGCGCTGGAGATCCAGCTTCGCGCGCGTCTTCGTGTCGTGGGGGCGAGGGTGCCGCTCGACGGAGGCCAGCGCCTCCTCGAAGGCATCGATCGCGTGGAGCACCTCGGCCTTCTCCCGCTCGCCGAGGACGCGCGAGATCATGCGCCAAAGCTGCACCTCCGCCGTGTAGAAATCCTTCCGCTCACCTTGAACCCACACCTTGCGAACGACGCCCCACCGGGAGAGCTCGCTCAGGGTCATGCTCACCGCGCCGCTCGACAGGCGTAGCGCGAGCCGAAGATCCTCCGCGCTGAGCGGTTCGGGCGACAAGTAGAGCACGGCCCAGATGCGCCCCATGTTCCGCTTGAAGCCCCAGAACTCGATGAGCCGGCCGACGGCGTCGCTCACGGCGACCTCGCTCGCCCATAGCGCTCGGCCTTCCTTTCCCGCTACCACGGGCGGAGCTTACATCAGCCGCCGCTCCGCCCGCACAATGAGATGGACTGGCCGGTGATGCGATCGGCTGCGCTCGTGCACAAGAAGACCGCGACCTCGGCGACGTCCTCGGGCTCGAGGAACGGTCCGGCATCGATCCAGGAAGGATGGAGCGCGTTGGAGGTGATGCCGCGCGGCGCGAGCTCGCGGGCGGCGGCGGCGACGCTCGGATCGATCGCCTGGGTGTTGGCGATGGCGAGGAGGCGCCCCGGGCCCTTCATCGCGACCTCCGCGGCGGCGAAGAGCGGACCGGGAGGGCCCGCGTTGGAGACCGCGATGTCGAGCGCGCCGAAGACCGAGAGCGCGCGCGCGACGGCGGCCTCGAGATGGGCCGGATCGCGCACGTCGCCCGCCAGGTGGCGCGCCTTGCCGCCGGCGTTCGCGATCTCGCCGACCACCTCGCCGAGCGCGCGCTCGGTCCGCCCCGTCACGACCACGCGCACCCCGCGCGCGGAGAGAGCCAGCGCGATCGCGCGACCGATTCCCTTGCCACCGCCCGTCACCAGCGCCACCTGACCCTCGAGGGGGCGGGCCTTCCGCGTCGTCATGCGCCTCAGCTAGCATCAGGTTGCGAGGCGTCATCAAGAAAAGAAGCGTAAGCTCCCCGCCGTGAGCGACGCTTCGCCACAGAAGCGCCCGACGCGGGGCGCACGCATCCGGACGGCCGTCTACGGGCTCTATGTCGCGTTCGCCGCGAGCTTCGTCCTCCTCTGCGTGCGCGAGATCGTCACGGGCGTCTTCGGTCTTCGCGAGGCGCCGATCACGAGCGCCCCCGCCGGGAGCCCCGGTAGGGCTTGCGCGGACGGGATCCGCGACCTACTCAAAGCCCTCGATCGCGGCGTCGTGGCGTCGAGCTCGGCGCGGGACGAGAAAGACGCCGTGGCGCGCCTGGACGCCGCCCTCACGCCGGAGTGGGACCGGGAGCCGGCCCTCGCGGCCACCTGTACGGGCGACGCCAACGGCGCGGAAGCATGGGCGGCGTTGCTGCGGCTCAAGCGCGCCGAGGAGGGCGAAGCGGGGCGCCGGGCGGTGCTCGTCGAGCCGCTCCGGGCCGACGTGGCGCGCCTCTCGGGGGCCAAGCCGTAGCGACCGGGCCTGCGCGAAATATTCGGGAAATACCGCGGCGTTTGGACTATGACCGCCCCCACGATGTCCGACGCGCAATCCCCGGCCCCCGCACCGCCCCCGACGTTCGACGTGCTGCCCCTGAGCCCGGAAGTCCGCAAGGCCGTCGATACCCTCGGATGGACGCACCCGACGCCGGTGCAGCGCGCCGTCTTCGAGCCCGCCACGCGCGGTCGCAACCTCGTCGTGCAGGCGCGCACCGGCACCGGAAAGACGGGCGCGTTTGGGCTGCCGATCGTCGACGCGCTCGTCAAGAAGGGCCTCCCCAAAGTGCAGGCCCTCTGCCTCACGCCGACCCGCGAGCTCGCGCTCCAGATCGCGCGCGAGATGGAGCAGCTCGGACAGTTCAAGGGCATCAAGATCGTCCCCATCTACGGCGGCGCGCCGATGGGCAAGCAGATCGAGGCGCTCGAGCAAGGCGCGCAGATCGTCAGCGGCACGCCGGGGCGCGTCCTCGACCACCTCCGCCGCGGCACGCTCGACCCGTCGAACATCAAGATCTTCGTCCTCGACGAGGCCGATGAGATGCTCTCGATGGGCTTCGCGAAGGAGCTCCACGCCATCGCGGAGATGCTCCCCAAGGAGCGCCAGGGGCTGTTCTTCAGCGCGACGATCCCGCCGGACATCGAGCGGATGGCGCAGGCGCAGCTGAAGGATCCGGAGTTCATCACGCTCTCCAGCGATCAGGTCGGCGCGCTCGAGGTCGAGCACTTCGTCTACATGTCGCGCGGCGGGGACAAGCGCGGCGATCTCGTCCGCATCATCGAGGTCGAGGATCCCGAGAGCGCGATCGTCTTCTGCAACACGAAGGACGAGACCGAGCGCGTCGCCGAGGTCTTGAAGAACCAGGGCTACGACGCCGACTGGCTCAACGGCGACCTCGAGCAGCGCGAGCGCGAGCGCATCATGCAGGCGACACGCGAGGGCAAGATCCGCTTCCTCGTCGCGACCGACGTCGCCGCACGCGGGATCGACATCTCGCACTTGACGCACGTCATCAACGCGGATTTTCCGGAGGCGGCGGAGCAGTACGTCCACCGTACGGGCCGCACCGGGCGCGCCGGTCGTACGGGAACGGCGATCTCGCTGATCGGGCCGAAGGACATCGGCAACCTCTACATCCTCCGGCTCACTTACAAGATTCGCCCGATCGAGAAGCAGATCCCGACGCAGGGCGAGCTCAAGACGCGCGCGGAGACGGATCTCGTCGCGATGTTCGCCGACGCGTTCTCGACGCGCCCCGCGCACCCGGACGATCTCGCGCTCGCGCGGCGCCTCCTCACGCACGAAGGGGCCGAGCGGATCATCGCCGGTCTCGTGCGCGATCACCTCGGCGCGCGCCCGGGCGATCCCGTGCAGCTGGCCGGCGAGGCGCGGCGCGCGAAGAACCCCGAGCCGATGGCGGTCGTTACCGCGGCGTCGCCCGTCGCAGCCGTTGGAGCGACGATGCCGGTCGCGGCGGGGGCGAGCGTTAGCCGTAGCCCGCGCGGTCAAGGCGGCCCGGCCCTCACCCGCGAGCGCGATCGCGAGCGATCGGATCGCAAGCGTGGCAACGCCCCGCCCGCCGACGCGCGTCCTCGCGACACGACAAAAGAGACCGCCACCAAGGACCGGCGCGTCCCCGTCGCGAGCTACGCGACGTGGGAGCCGCCGACCGAGAAGGACGACGACAGCCCGATCCTCGCGAAGCACGCGAGCCACGACACCGACGCGCCCCCCGGAATTCCTGGCGCGGAGATGCCGGACCTTCCTGGCTTCACCGAGGAGCCGGTCTCCACGGGCGCGCCCACCGCCCCCGCCGCACGCGCGCGCGAATCGTTCGGCGATCGCGGCGGACGGAGCGGCGGCGGCGACCGCGGCGGGCGGAGCAGCGGCGGCGATCGTGGAGACCGCGGCGACCGCGGCGATCGTGGCCGCGAGCCGTTCGGCGAGGACGAGGCCGACTTCGCCCAGATCTTCGTCAGCGTAGGGCGCCGCGACGGTGCGACCCCCGGCGACTTCACGAAGATCCTCGAAGGGCGCGGCATCGAGAAGAAGGACACCGGCCGCATCCGCATCCGCGACCGAAACACCTTCGTGAGCGTCCGAAAGGACTCCGTCACGCGCGCCGTGGAGGCGCTCGCCGGCCAGATCATCGGCGGGCGGACCGTGGTCGCCGAGCCCGCCAAGCGGACCGGCAAGGACGACGCGCGCACGTAGGTATTCCTCGCACCTCAGGAGCGCGCACGACCCACCTGCCGACCATTGAGGAAGGGGGCCAGCCTGCGTAGACTCCCGCTCTATGTCTGCTTCCGCGCCGGCGCGGTCCACGCCGCACACGGCCAAAGGCCACTCGGGTTCTACATCGGTGTCCACCCTTCGCACGCTCATCGAACAGCGCCGAGTCGAGGGCTATACCCTCTCGCTCGACGAGGCGATCGCCGCCGTCGTCCCGCTCTGCCTCGACCTGAAGGAGCGGCACGACCGTGGGGAGCGCCTCTACGTGCACCCCTCGTGCGTCGCGCCGAGTGAGGACGGGCTCGCCCGGCTGATGCCGCACCTCGCGGTCCTCCCGACCCACGCGCGCGACAAGGCGTGCCTCGCCCCGGAGCTCCAGCGCACGCTCGAGGCGGGCGACTCGCGCGCCAGCGTCTTCGCGATCGGCGCGATGCTCTACGAGATGGTGACCGGCTCGACGATCGGCCCCGGAATGCGCCGGCCCCGCGAGATCGATCCCACGCTCCCGGCGTCGCTCGAGCTGCTCCTGTCGAAGGCCCTGGTCGGCGATCCCAAGAGCCGCCCCGAAGATCTCGGCGCCCTCGCGAGCGCCATGCACCACCTCGCGCCGATGAAGAGCATCCACCCGCCCGACGTCGACGAGTCGACGCTCGACACGGCCGGCGGCCAGGCGATCGACGTTCGTCTCTCGATCCTCCCGCCGCACCGCTCGGAGCCGCCGCCGCCGTCGCTCCCTCGCGTCGCGCACGGCGGCGCGGCGAGCGGCGATCCGCTGGGTCAGGTGATCGTCCCGCAAGCGCGCGTGAGCGGGCCGAGCGTCGCGCAGCAGCTCGCGACGCTGAAGGCGCGCCTAGAAGCCGATCCGCGCCCGCGTTTCGTCGTGAACAAGCAGCGCATGGATCACGGCCCGTTCAACGCCGTGGAGCTGCTCCAACAGATCGCCAGCAACACGTTCGTCAGCACCGACGAGCTGCGCGACGAGCTCTCCGGTCAGGCGCGCCCCATCGCCGAGTGGGATGAGTTCGCGCCGTTCGCCAAGCATGCGCAGATGGCCCGCGACATCCAGACCGAGAAGAAGGAGGTCGCGCGCGTCGAGAAGGCCGAGAAAACATCCGGCGTCGCCAAGGTCGTCATCGCCGTGCTCCTCATCGGGGCGGTCGTCGGCGGCGCGGCGTTCTGGTTCCTCAAGGTGCGCGGCTCCCGCAGCGACGAGGTCGCGGTGGAGGACGAGGGCGCGCTCGATCTCGACATCGACGGCGGCATCAAGGGCGGCGGCGGTCGACGGCGCGGCGCGGGCGGACGCGGCGCGGGCGGTGGTGGCGGCGGCGGCGGCGGCTTCACGGGCGGCGGCAGCTTCGAGGCCGCGCTCGCCGCAAACAACGAGCAAATCACGATCGGTGGCGGCGGCGGCGGCGCGGATTTGACGAACGCGCAGCTCGGCGGCCCCCTCAAGAACGCGACGTTCATCAGCGGCTGCGGGGCGCCCGACTCGATGAAGGTGACCGTCAAGGTGGCCGTCAAGATGGGGCGCGCCGTCGGCGTCAGCGTCTACACGTCACCTCCCAACGGTGCGGTCTCGTCGTGCGTCGACCGTCACGTTCGCGGGCTCTCGTGGCCTGCGAACGCGAAGATGGATTTCGTTACGACGCAATACTGACGGGGCGCGCGGCTTGGCGGGCTCGCCTCTCCTTTGCCCCTGGCGGGGGGCGCGCTCGCGCCGGCGATACGCACGGCTTGGCGGGCTCGCCTCTCCTTTGCCCCTGGCGGGGGGCGCG
>JBBRLQ010000029.1:0-101674 GCA_038231275.1 Polyangiales bacterium | reverse complement strand
GAATGTCAGCTCGTCGAGGAGCTCGGCCTTCTTGAGGCGCTCGGCGACGTCCGCGTGCGTGGCGCGCGGGGCCACGCGCTCGGGGACCTCGGCGGCGGTCCAGGCGGTGACGGCCAGGATTGCCGCGGCCTGGGCGACGTACGCGGGGACGACCTTGTCGAGCGTGTCGGCGGCGCGATGATGCAGCTCCCAATACTTCGACACGTCGCAGTCGAGCCAGATCGCGGGCACACCTGTCAGCGCGAACGGGCACGCGTCGGTCCCGCAGTCGAACGTCGGCGCGAGACCGCCGCCGCCCATCCCCTCGAGGAGCTTGGAGATCGGCGCGAGCCGCTTCGACAGATCTTCGCGTCCCGTGAAAAATCCCTTGGGCGCGCCGGCGCCGCTGTCGGTCACGATGACGAGCGCCGCGCGATCGAGCTCACGCGCGTGAGCGTCGGCGTAGGCGCGTGAGCCGATGGCGCCCTGCTCTTCGCCGCCGAAGAGCGCGAAGCGGATCGATCGACGCGGCGCGACGCCGAGCGCCTGGATCGCGCGCGCGGCCTCGATCACCTCGGCCACGCCGGTGCCGTCGTCCTGCGCGCCTTCGCCGTAGTCCCACGCGTCGAGGTGCGCGCCGAGGAGGACCCACTCGTCGGGGAGCTCGCGTCCGCGGATCTCGGCGAGGACGTTCGGCACTTGGACGGCGCCGGTGAGCGGGCTCGTGCTCGTCACTTCCACGGTCACCGGGCCCTTCTCGAGGAGCCGGACGAGCAGCTTGGCGTCTTCGTCGCCCAGATCGACCATCGGCAGCGTCCCGACGAAGTTCGGGAGGTACCACGCGCCGTGGGCGAACAGCGCCTGATCGGGCGCTTTCTGTGCGTTGAGAAGGGCGAGGACGCCGGCTTCGCGGAGCGCGTCGAGCGACTTCGCCCACGCCTTCGTTTTGTTCGCCGCGTCGAGCAGGACGATCTTTCCCTTGAGGCGCGCGGCCGATTTCTTCACGGCGTCCACCGTGAGGTCGACGGGGTGCGCGACCTCGGCGCGAATGCCTTCTTCAGGAGTCGGTGGGAACCACGCGGCAGGCGCTACGTGCAGCGTCCGCTCGGCCGGCGCGACGAGCTTGGCGCGCGCCGGTCGCCGCTCCCAACCGTGCGCCATGGTGAACGCCTCGACGCGCGCGTTCGCGACGCCGGCCTTCTTGAACGCCTCGACCGCCCACGCCGCCGCCTCTTCGTGCCCCTTCGTCCCCGTCACGCGAGAGGGATGCGCGAACGTCAGCTCCGCGAGGGTCTCCATGGCGCGACCCGCGGTGAGGATGTTCCCCGTGAGGCGCTCGACCGCGGGCGCTGCGCGAAGGATGGCGTCCAGATCGACGGGCGCGACGGACGCAACCGGCGCCGGCAGTGCGCTCGCGTCCTCACGCGACGACGACGACGGAGCCGGTGGAGGCGCGATTGCGATCTCGCCGGCGTCGGCCACGGCGGGAGCCGGCGCGATGGTCTTCGGCTCGCACGCGCCAAGCACGCCGAGCGAAACGAACGAAACGAGCCTCGCTAGCCGACGAGGCCCACCGCGTGCGCGGCCACGGCGAACATCGCGAGGCAGCTGGTCGTAAGCGCGCACGCAACCACCATCGCCCAGAACGGAGCATCGAGTCGCATCGAAATCGCGGTCATCGGGGGTCCTGCCTTCGCCGTTCGTACGGAACGGTCGATCGCATTCTCCCTTGAGCGCATTCGCCAACCCAAGAAAGCGGCTCCACCGCCCCACATGGGCGCCGCTCTCGCCACGTTCCCCCCGCATTCAGCGGCTCGTCATCATGAAGTAGAGCGCCACGGTCGCCACGACCGCCGCGACCGCGATCATCGCCACGGTTCGCAGGTCGCGCTTCTTCTTCGCTTCTTTCGCGGCGGTCGCCTTGGCGCGGCTCGGCGGCGTCGCACGTGCTGGGCGCGCGGCTCGCTCGCTCGCGGGCGCGGCGTCGTCGGTCGACGTGTCGTCGCCGCGGTCTTCGCGCGCGGGCCGGTCCGGTCGGGAGCTGCGCGCCTGCTTGCCCTTTTGTTTGCTCGCCGCGTGGTCCGACTTCACGCGCTGCTTCTCTCGCTTGCGCCGCGCGCGCTCTTTCGGGGAGACGCGCCTTCGCTGCGGCGGGCCACCTTGCGGATCGGGGACGGTCTCCCATCCCTCGTCGACGTCGTCGGTCCCCGCGTCGTCGTCGCCGCCTGCGCCTTCGTCTGCGCCCGCGCCTGCCTTGTCCTCCTCCCACGCGGCGTCGAGGCTCTCGAGATCGGGCGTGGAGGCGTCGGCCGTGGGGCGTTCGGGGCGAGTCACGTCCCCACGCTAGGAAAGCAACCTGTGGGGGTCAACTGCTTGATGGCTCGCGCCTCAAATGACCGCCCAGGAGCCGCTTTGCCTCGACCACCCTCCCCTCGGCGTCGACCCCATAGGGGCACGCGCTCGTGCAGATGCCACACGATCCGCACGCGTCGCTCCCGCGCTCGTGGGCGGGCAGCGCCGCGTAGTGCTCCTTCGCGCGCGCCGGCCAGCCGTATTGCTTGGCGTACATCGCGAACTGGAGGACCGAGCCGACGCGCACGCCGTCCGGGCACGCCTCTTCGCACGCGCCGCAGCTCCGGCAGTAGTCCGGGCTCAGCGCCTCCGCGTAGGTCTCGAGGAGCTTCGCGTCGTTCATCCCGAAGCGGTCTTGCGTCGCTGAGGCCGCGAGATCCTGCGAGGCCTCGTCGGTCCCTATGAGCGACTGCACCACGCACGCGACGTCGTGCTCCAGCGCCCAGCGCAGGTTCGACTGGTAGATGTTCCACTTCGACTGCTCGTAGCCCTTGGGGATCGCGCCGCCGCCCGGCTGCGACTTCATCACGACGACGCCGACGTCCTTCTCCTTGGCCTTCGCCAAGAGCGCGGGGATGCCGGCCGATTCGTGGTCGAGCACGTTCATCTTCACGAGGAGCATGTCGAACTTCCCCTTGTCGATCGCGTAGGAGAGGATCTTCGCGCGCGCGGCGTCGTGCGAGGTCGCGCCGAAGAAGCGGACCTTGCCCTTCGCCTTGGCGATCTCCATCGCCTCGTACACCTCGGGGTTGTCCAGACGCACGTAGCCGTCGTCGTGCTCGACGTGGCCGCCGCCGAGCCAGTGCACCTGCATGACGTCGATCACGTCGGTGCCCATGCGCTTGAGGCTCTGATCGAGCGACTCGAGCATGCGCTCCTTCGGCGTCTTGGGACCGGGGTCCCACTTGGTCGCGATGACGAGCTTGTCGCGCAGGCCCGGCGACTCGCGGAGCGCGCGGCCGATGACCGCCTCGCTGCCGCCGTAGCAGGTCGACGTGTCGATGTAGTTCATGCCGAGATCGACGGCGCGCCGGATCGGATCGGGCCCCATGAGGCCGCCCGCGCCGATGCCCACGACGCCGATTTCGAGGCCGGTGCGCCCCAGCCGCCGTCGCGTCTCGACGTGCGCGCCCTTCACGACGAGGCCCGGCGTCTCGGCGCCCACGAACGACGCGCCGCGCCGGCGCTTCCATCGCTCGTAGCCGAAGACGCCTCCCGCCGCCGCCGTCACGCCGCCGAGCGTATAGAGGAGGACCTTGCGCCGCGTGACCGCCATCCGAGAAGGATACGGCCGCGCGCGGCGAGGAGCTACTGCGCGGACTCGTCCTTCTGGAACGTCGTCACGACCGTCTTCACGAGCGTGGCGTCGTCAAAAATCTCGCCGAGCTCGCGGTTGGCGCGAAGGCCACCGTTCGTGAAGTTCTGCGAGCCGAGGTACACCTTGTCGTCGGCGACGATCGCCTTGGCATGGAGGTAGTGCGCCTTGAGGTACGCGGCCTTCACGCCGCCGGCCTTCAGCTTGTTGATCGTGTCGTCGTTTGCGGGTGGCGCGCCGCCGAAGCCCGGCTGGTAACCGAGGAGCACGTGCACGTCGACGCCGCGCGATTGCGCCTTGATGAGGCGCGCGATGAGATCCGCGTCGTTGAGCGACTGGTTGTAGACGAGGAGGCGTTTGGTGGCGCCGTCGACGAGCGCGGTGATCTTGCCGTCGGCGTTGTCGGGCGAGAGCACGAACCCGCTCATGTCCATGCCGGTCGTGTCCTTCCGCGCGAGATCCGCATCGAAGAGCGCGCGCGCGGCGGTGAGGCTCGCCTTGCGCCCGTCCTCGATCCAGAAATCGCGGAGCTGGTACGGCGCGAGGCTAACGCTGCCGATGCTGCTCTTGACCATGTTGCCGGTCCCGTAGAGGAGCTCCTTGTCGTCCAGGATGCAGAACTTCGCGTGGTCGACGTTACGGTGCGTGTCGAAGGCGGGCGGCGTCGGGGTGACCTTCACGCCGCCGGCGGTGAGCTCCTTGCTGACCGGATCGAAGTTCGCGGCGCCGACGGTGCGAGGCTCGAGCATTACGCGCACGGTGACGCCGCGCGCGGCCGCGTCGAGGAGCGCGTGGACCATTCGGCGCTCCTGCAGCTCGTAAATCGACAGGTCGATCGAGTGCTGCGCGGTGGCCATGAGCTCGGCGAGACGATCGTCGCCGGAATCGGGCATCGGGAGGACCTTCACGGTCTCCGCCGCGATGAAGGCGCCGGGGCGCGCCGCGCTGCCGTCGCCGAGCGCGTCGTCGAACTTCTTCGAGAAGCCGCTGACCACGGCGCTCGCGGTCTCGCGCTTGACCGTCTTGCCGGTCACGACGAGTGCCGTGCCGTCCGCGATCGCGAGGACCGTCGGCGCCGGAGAGGCGGCGCGGACGTCGACGTTCACGCCGCTCGACTCAAGGTGCTGCTGGAGCGTCCACGTCGCGTCGAAGCTCCCGTCGACGACGATCGCGCGCGTGGGCACGCCGCGCGCAGCCGCCGCGACCAGGGCGTCGGTCACCTTCGACGAGGTCTTCGCGCTGATCGCCACGTAGAGCGACGTCGTCGCCTGCGTCGCGAGATCGACCGTCGCGGTATCACCGCCGGTGAGATCGGAGTCGTCGGACGACGCGTTTTCCGTGGCGGCGCTGCACGCGGCGGCGAGGCCCAGGATCAAGAGGAGGGGGGCGTGGAGGAAGGCGCGTCGGAACATGGGGTAATGTGGTCCGAGGTACGACAATGTGCAACAAGAAATGTTTTTGAACGATATCTGAGTGTTAGACTCCTGCGCGCGATGCACTCACGGTCATTGGCAGCTCATAACCCTCCGGCGCGTTCCGTCGCGCGCCTCGCCGTCGCGTCGTTCGCGTCGCTCCTCGCCTTCGGGATCGCTCGGCCTCGCGAGGCGTTCGCCTGAGGCCTCTCCCCGCCCGTCGGTCCGACGGGAGTGACGACGTGCGGCGGTGACGAAGGCCACGGAGGCGCGAAGACGATCGCGCGCGTCGCGGTCGCCTATAGCTACGCGCGCACGGTCCTGGCGTTCGATGGTGGCGTGAGAGCCGACTTCTCGCGCCACGCGGTCGTCGTGTCGGGCGAGATGCCGATCGGGGCGCGCGGCGTCGCCCAGCTCGGTGCGGGGGGCATCGCCGACGGCAGCCTCGACACCGACGAGTCGCACGCGATGGGTCCCGGGTGGCTCTTCTTTGGCGCGTACGCGCATCGGCTCGTCGACGAGAAGGGCGCCTGGCCGTTCGTCCTCGGCAGCATCAGCGCCGGCGCATCGGCCGCGCGCACGGCGTCGCCGCGTGGCGAGTCCGCGCGCTTCACCGCTTATGACGTGCGCGGCGGCCTGACGCTCGGCAAGACCTTCGGCCCCGTGACGCCGTACGTCGCGGGCCGCATCTTCGGCGGTCCGGTCTTGTGGACACAGCGTGGCCAGGCGCTCACCGGCAATGACAAATTCCACTACCAACCCGCGCTCGGCGTGGTCCTCGCGCTCGCTCCGATTGACGTCTCGGTCGAGTGGGCGTTCGCCGGCGAGCGCGCGCTCACGGCGGGCGCCGGCGTCGCCTTCTGATGCCGCGTCAGCGCGCGATCGGCGTGCCCGTCTCGCGCACGTAGAGGAGATCGTCGGGCGTCGCGCCGGTGCGGTTCGCCGTTCCTGCGCACGCGACGCCGAGGCGCGGCACGACGTTGCCGAGCCAGCAATCCATCGCGTCCTTCTGCCCGCACCGGAAGAGCGTCGTCGTGCACTCGATCATGTCGAGCGAGTGCATCCGCATGGCCTTGTACACGTCGTCGTAGTCGTGCGGCTCGCGCGCGCAGAGATCCTTCGACGCGCGGCACGCCTCGCCGAGCGGCATCGTCTCCAGCGCCTTCGCGAGCGCGTCGTGGTTCTCCTGCAGCCACGTGGTCACGTCCGAGAAGAACTGCGGCGTGGTGTTGAGCATCGTGACCGCGGCCTTGTCGACCTGGTCGGCGCACGCGGCGTGGCGCGGGGTCGACGGACGAAGGCTCGCCAGCGCCCCACGTGACTCGCGGAGCGCCTTCTCCGCGCAGGAGTAGACCTTGCCATAGCCGCCGCTCGCCTCACGGCACGCCGTCCATCCGCGCGCCGCCGCGCTCGCGTCGCACGTGACGGGGTAGACCGACACGATGACCTGGACGGTCTCCTTCGCGTCGACGTCGGCGGTCGCTTCAGCCTGCGGCGGACCCGCCTCGATTTCGAGCGGCCTCTTCTCTTTTTTCCGACAGCCCACGACGAGCACGAAGAGCGCGCACGCGAGGGCGGCGCGACCGCGGAGTCGCCTCATGCAGCCGAGAGTATCACCGGTTCAATGCGACGAACGCGGTCTCCATCAGCCGGCTCAAGAGCGGCGCGAGGTACAAGCAGAGGAGGCCGATGCCCAGCGCGACGAACGCCAGCGTCAGGTTGTAGCGTCGGGCGGAGACTTCCTTCATGCCGGCGGGGGCCTCGCTCGCGCGTGCCGGGCGCGGCCGGCGAACGACCGTGGCGTCCATGCGTCGCATCACCCGCGTCGGCGTCGGCGGAACCCACGAGTCCTGCGTCACCATGATCGACGGGAGCTCACCCTCGGCGCTCGTTCGCGCCTTGGGGGGCCGGTGCGTGTTCGGCGCAGGCCGGGGGGACCTCTTTTTTCCGGGCGGGAGGATCTGCGTGACCGTGTCATCCACGTCCTCGGCGCGGGGCCGGACGAAGATGAGCGTCTTGGAAGAGCGAGGGAAGGCGACCATCGTCCGGAAGGTAGAGCACACGATGTGCCACATGTGCGCCATCTAAAATCATTGGCTATTTTGTCATTCTTGGATCGGCTCCGGACCAGATGTAGGCGAATGGGATCCATCCCTCGACACGCCCGACGTTCCGCTTGACGCGAGCACGCGGGGATACGAGCGTGTCGCGCGATGCGTCCCCAGCAGCTTCCACTTCTCCTTCTCCTGGCGCTCTCCCCTTTCGCGGTGGCCCTCGGCGCCGGCGGTTGCAAAGAGGAGGCGAAGAAAGACTCGACCAACGCCCCCCGCGCGCCCGAGCCGATCCCGAGCGACTTCGTCGTCAACGGGTTCTTCCCCGGCGGCAGCGATCCGACGCCGAAGGTGGAGATTCGCAGTGACGGCGGACCCGTCGCCCTCCCCCTCGACGGCGCTGCCGCTCCTGCCGCATCGGGCGCCGATCCGGGCGCCACGCCGAGCGCCGGCAACGCGAACCTGAAGGTGCTCGAGCCCGGCGAGGAGCCGCGTGTCGCGCGCAAGTACGAGCTGAAGGCCGGCAAGACCGAGAACGTGACGGTCACCCTCCGCATGAGCCAGGAGATGTCGGGGCAGCCGGCGCAGTCGCAGCCGCCGATGGTGTTCACCCTCGCGATGACGCCGCAAGCCAAGGTCGATGGGAGCTTTCCCATCAAGGTCACCATCGCCCGCGCCGAGATCGTCCCCGGCCCCGACGTCGATCCGGCGCAGGCGAAGCAGATGGCGCAGGCGTTCAAGATGCTGAGCGGTCAGGCCGCCGGGTTCACTCTGAGCGCTCATGGGGCCGTGAGCGGCTTCGCGCTCGCCAACGAGCAGCTCGCGCGCTCCGAGCTCGGTGCCCTCGCGCAGCAGACGCTCGATGGGCTCTTCGTCGTTCTTCCGGACGACGCGATCGGCAAGGGCGCGCGCTGGGAAGAGGTCGGGACGCAGCGCCAGGATGGCATCGCGGTCACCACGACCACGAGCTATGTGCTGAAGGACGTCACGCCCGACGGCCTCGCCATCACCGTCACGACGAAGCGCAAGGCGCCGCCGTCCCCCATGGCCGACCCGCGCGCGCCGAAGGGCACGACGATCGCCATCGACGGGACGACGACCGCCAACATCAAGGTTCGCCTCGAGCGCATGCCCGGCAAGGGATCGCTCGACTCGTCTACGATCGTCAACGTGAACCAGGCGGCCGGCGGCGGCGCGCCCGCGCGAACGATGCAGCAGAAGGTCTCGGTCAAGCAGACGATCGACAACTCTGCGGGCTGAGTGAAGCGAAGCGCAGCCGAGCGGAACGATCCTGAGGGAAAGGCCTGACCGGCTTTCTTGGTCAGGCCTTGAATCAACCGCCTTTCAACGCGGCGCGGGCGAGGCCTACGATCGCGGCGAGGGTCTTGTCGCGCTGATCCTTGTGCGGGGAGTGGCCGCACTCGGACAGAACGCACCGCGTGAACGGCGCGCGCAGACCGCGCTCGATGGCGTCGACCTGGGCGAGCGTGCCGTAGACGTCGTCGGCACCCTGGACGACAAGCACCGGCACGTCGATCGCCGGCAAGCACGCCTCGAGGTTCCACGCGCGAAAGCCTGGGTCGAGCCACGCGTCGTTCCATCCGCGAAACGCGACGTCCACGTTGTCGCCTTGGTAGCGCGCGAGGCGCGCCCGGAGATCGCCCCCCTCGAACGCGCGCTTCGCCGCCGCGATGCTCGCGACCGATACGTCCTCGCAGAACACGTGCGGCGCCTCGAGCGCGAGCCCCCGAACCCGAGGATCGCGCGTCGCCGCGTGGAGCAGCGCGATCGATCCGCCGTCGCTGTGCCCGACGAGGATCGCCTCGCGGATCTTCGCGTCGTCCAAGAGCTGCGGCAGGAGGCGCGCCTCCTCGTGCATGTAGGTGAGCGGCCGCGGCAGCGTCGCGGGCGGTGAGTGGCCGTACCCGAAGCGGCTGTAGACGAGGGCACCGAGCCCAGTCGCGGCCGCGAGCGCCTCCGGGAAATCGCGCCACATCGCGACGCATCCGAGCCCCTCGTGGAGCAGCACGAGCGTGGGCGCGTCCTCCGGCGCCGGTCCGAGCCACACATTTTCGAGCCGTTCGAGCATCGCGGACGTGGCAAACTGTACGCCCGAATGATCCTCCGGAGATCTCTTGGATGCGCCGCGCTCGCGGCGATCCTCCTGTGCGGCGCGTGCGACAAGAAGGACGAGCCGCGTCCCGATACGGCCCCCGCGAAGGCCTCTCCTTCTCCCTCCAAGCCGACGCCCCTCCCGTCGCCGGATCAACCCGTCGGCGTCCTCGCCCCCACCGATCAGCTCCGTACGATCGCGGCGCCTGTGGACGGCGACGTCGCAGTCCAGGTCAAAGAGACGATGGCACGCGAGGCGAAGGACGGCCGCAAGGTCCTCGTCTACATCGGCGCGACGTGGTGCGAGCCCTGCAAGCGCTTCCACGCGTCGGCGGCGCGCGGCGAGCTCGACAAGGAGTTCCCGAACCTGACGCTCCTCGAGTACGACTCCGATCGCGACGGCGAGCGCCTCGTCACCGCCAACTACAACACGCACCTCATCCCGTACTTTGGCGTCCCTGGCGCCGACGGGCGCGGCACCGGAAAGCACATCGAAGGCGGCGTGAAGGGCTCGGTGGCGGTGGACGACATCGCGCCGCGCCTGCACGATCTCCTCGCCGGCAAATAGCGGTAGCGGCTACTTCTTCGGAGCGACCGGCGCGGGCGCCGCGGCCTTGCTGCGCAGGGCGTTGCGCTCGTCGTTGTACTCGTGCTCGAGACGCTTCGCGATGCTGGACACGACGGCCTTGAGCGACGAGTCGTCCGAGAGCTTCGCGGCGTCGGCGCCGAGCTGATCGTGCAGCCCCTCGAGGACACCCGCCCACGCCATGGGCTCCTTCTCGAGCGGCGTCTTGGCGGTGTCAGGCACGGGGTGCCCTGCGCCCTTGGCGGCGACCGTGAGGTACGCGAGCCACGTTCCGGGCTTGAGCGGCGTCTTCAGATCCTCGGGGACGACCGGCGCGTCGACGTTGAAGACCAGCTTGAATGCGCCGCTGACCGCGTAAACTTTGAGGTGACGCGGCAAACCGCGCGCGATCGCCATGCGATCCATCGCGCTCAGAAGGCCCAGCGCGTGCGCCTCGGTCGACAGATCGCCGACGTCGAGCTTCAGGAGCAGCAGGAGCGCCGAGGTGTCCCGGAGCGGACCGACCGCAGCGGCCTCGTCGGCGGTGAGCCTCTCCGGCTCCTTCGCGAGGTCGCGCTTCACGCGCTCACCGGCGCGTCGTGCGAGCATCTCCTCCTTCTTCGCGGCCGCGAGCGTCGTCAGGAGCTTCCCCAGCGCGTCCTTGCGCGGCGCGTCCGTCGCGTCCCCCTTGGCGAGCTCGGCGATCTTCTTGCCGACGTCCTCGACCGCGTTCGCCTCCAACGCGCGGAGCTGCTCGTACTTCTCCTTCTCGTCGGCGCCGAGCGCGCGCTTCGTCTCGTCGTGGCACCGCGCCTCGCTCGTCGCCTTACGTGTCTCCGGCGTGTCGGCCCCCTCGCCTTCGCTCCAGACGCCGCCGTTCCAGCAGCTCGCGACGAGAATGAGGAGCGCGTGCGCTTGACCGCTCGCCAGCGCGGGTGCGGCGACCGCGCCCGCGTCGACAGACGGTGTCGCGATCGTGCTCGGCGGCGCAGGCGTGCTGGGCACTTCCGGCGTGGGCGCGCCTCCGCACGCCGCGAGGCCGAGGAGTGAGAGGGTCAGGGCGGACGACGTCGAGGCGAAGAGCGCGCGCGTGATCATGACGCGGGCATCGCACGCCGGCGTGCGCAATGGCAATGCGGCAGGTTGCCCCGAACCGCCGAACCCCGCGAGAAGTCGCGATCCAGGCGCGCGAGCGAGCGAAGGGATCGGCGCGGATCCAGCAAAAGCATTGATGAATTGGGCAAATTCCAGTGGGCATGTGCCTTGCTGAGTCTGGCGGAATGCGTTCGCGAACGACCCTTCTTTCGCTTGGCCTCGGCCTTGGCCTCCTCTCCCTGACGGTCTCCGCTGCGGCAGGCAACACGGCGCCGTTCCACGGCGTCACGCTCGTCGAAGGCGGCTCCGACGCGATGGCGATCGTGGACCTGTGCGCGGCGGGTGTCAGCGTGCGCGCGACGCAGTACGCCGAGCGCGAGGCGACGCCGGAGGTCTGGGCGCAGAAGCCCGGCGTCGGGGCCGAGATCGCGGTGAACGCCGACTTCTTCGACTTCCCTGGCTGGAGCTACGTCGTCGGCCGCGCGCGCGGCGGCGGACAAGACTGGCCCGCGACCGAGCAGAACCGCGAGAACCGCCCGTACTGGACGTTCGGAAAGTTCGTCGCCGATCTTCAGGAGAACGGTGGCGTCACGCCCGCGGCCGCGTCGCTCGTCACCGACATCGTCGGCGGCCACAACTTCCTCATCGTCGGCGGAAAATCGCGCGGCCCCAACTACGACGGCGATCCCACGAACACGACCGCCCACCGCCCCACCGGCATCGGCATGAGCGCCGACCGCCGCTTCTTGTACGTCTACACGAGCGACGCGTCGCTCGACGGAAACCAGATGGTCGCCAACATGGTCGCGCGCGTCGCGGCCGGCGGCGCGCCTCCGATCGACGTCGCGACGAACCAGGACGGCGGCGGCTCTTCGCAGATGTACGTCGCTGGGCGCGGCCAGATCATCACGAGCGGCCGTCTCGTGAACAACCACCTCGGCGTCCTCGCGAAGGGCGCGGGACCGGCGGTCAACTGCCCGTTCGCTCCGCCCGCCGGCGCGCTCGACGGCGCCGCGTGCACCGGAATCGCCGGCTGGTCGCAGAGCCCGACCGCCAAGACTGCCGCGATCGACGTGCACCTCTACTACGGCGGTCCCGCGGGCACTCCCGGCGTTCCCGCGCTCGCCACGAACGCGGGTATCGCGCGCAAGGATCTCTGCACACCGCTCGGCTCGTGCAACCACGGCTTCGTTCAGCTGCCGCCGCTGTCGCTCTTCGACGGCAAGGCGCACCCCGTGCACGCGTACGGAATCAACAGCAACGCCGTCGGCACCAACGCCGAGCTCACGGGAAGTCCGAAGGCGATGACCTGCGCGCCGCTCGCGCTCGCTGGCGTGCGCCGCTGGATCAAGGACCCGACGACGTTCGCGGGCTGGAAGTTCTCTTCGTTCGAGGACGTGATGACGGTGACCGACGCGGCGCTCGGCACGCTGAAGGACGGCGTCGCCATCGAGGCGGCGCCGGTACTCGCGAAGGGGGACGACGGCGCGCCCTCGGTCTACTGGATCGACGGACAGACCAAGCGCCACGTCACCGATCCCGTGGCCGCGGCGGCGTGGCACTTCGACCTCACGAAGACGCAGGTGTGGCCCGCCGCGAAGCTGGCCGCGCTTCCCGAAGCCGAGGCGCTCGGTCCGCGTCCCGTGCTGGTCAAAGGAGCCGGCGCCGCCGTCTACTTGATGGATATCGATCCGACGAAGCCCGCGGGCGACGCCGGTGCGAGCAGCAGCGGTGGAACGAGCGGCAGTAGCGGTGGAACGAGCGGCAGTAGCGGTGGAACGAGCAGCGGCAGTAGCGGTGGCACGAGCGGCAGCTCGGGCAGCAACGATACTCCGCCCGACGGATCAGGGGCGAGCGCGGGCGGCTGCTCGGCTTCTCCTTCGCCTTCAGCGCGCGCTGCGGACGCCGCGACACTCCTCCTCATGTCCCCGCTGGCCCTCGTGATCTTGCGCGCCCGACGCCGCCGCGGCCATCGCTAGGACGAGCGCGCACTCGAGCTAACGGGCCGAGCTCAAACGAGAACATTCGGCATTCAGTTTTCCTACCCTGCGATTAGTTCGCATGCTAAACGTTCCTTCGACGGCGCGACGAGTTGCGCGCGCACGTCCACTAACAAGGAACGTCCCATGGCAGATTTGCGCTTCGACAACCGTGTCGCCATCGTCACCGGTGCAGGCAACGGGCTCGGCCGCTCGCACGCCCTCTTTCTCGCCAGCCGCGGCGCCAAGGTGGTCGTCAACGATCTCGGCGGCGGCTTCAAGGGCGAGGGCAAATCGTCCGCCGCGGCCGACAAGGTCGTCGAGGAGATCAAAGCCGCCGGTGGACAGGCCGTCGCGAATTACGACTCGGTCGAGGACGGCGACAAGATCGTCAAGACCGCGCTCGACGCCTTCGGTGGCGTCGACATCGTCATCAACAACGCCGGCATCCTGCGCGACACGTCGTTCCAGAAGATGACCGATCAGGACTGGGACCTCATCGTGAAGGTCCACCTGAACGGCGCCTACAAGGTCACCAAGGCCGCGTGGGATCACATGCGCGACAAGGGCTACGGCCGCATCATCTTCACGACGAGCGCCGCCGGCATCTACGGCAACTTCGGCCAGGCCAACTACTCCGCCGCGAAGCTCGCGCTCGTCGGCCTCATGCAGACGCTGGCGATCGAGGGCAAGAAGAAGAACGTCTTCGCGAACGCGATCGGCCCGATCGCCGGCTCGCGCATGACCGAGACGGTGCTCCCGCCCGATCTCATCGCCGCGCTCAAGCCGGAGTTCGTCACGCCGCTCGTCGCCTACCTCTGTCACGAGTCGTGCGAAGAGAACGGCGGCACGTTCGAGGTCGGTGGCGGCTTCATGGGCAAGCTCCGCTGGGAGCGCGCCGAGGGCGAGCTGTTCCGCATCTCGCGCGCGATCACGCCCGAGCAAGTGAAAGCGAGCTGGGGAAAAATTGCCGGCTTCGCGCACACGACCCACCCGAGCGACATCACGGCGTCGATGCAGCCCATCCTCGGCAACCTCTCGACCGCCAAGACCAAGGGCGGCAACGAGTTCATCGATCTCGATCTCGCGCTCGGCTACGAAGCTCCCCCCGTCGAATCTTCGTACGACGAGCGTGACGTGGCGCTCTACGCGCTCGGCGTCGGCGCCGCGCACGATCCGCTCGACGACGCGGATCTCCAGACCGTCTACGAGCTCCACGGCGAGGGCATGAAGGTGCTTCCGACGTTCGGCGTCGTCCCCATCCTCAACGTGATGATGAAGAACGCGCGCGAAGGAAAGACGATCCCCGGCCTCAACTACGGCTTCGACCGCGTCCTCCACGGTGAGCAGTTCACCGAGGTGAAGTACCCGCTCCCGACGCACGCGAAGCTCACCCACAAGGTGAAGGTGAAGGACATCTTCGACAAGGGGAAGAACGCCCTCGTCGTGACGTCGTCGACCTCGTACGACGAGGACGGCAACGAGGTCATCTACAACGAGCTCACGACGTTCGTTCGCGGCGCCGGCGGATGGGGCGGCGAGCGCGGCCCGAGCGCCGACGTCAACGTGCCGCCGACGCGCGCGCCCGACGCCGTGATGAGCGAGAAGATCCCGGAGAACCAAGCCCTCCTCTACCGCCTCTCCGGCGACTGGAACCCGCTCCACGCCGATCCGAGCTTCGCGAAGAATTTCGGCTTCCAAAAGCCGATTTTGCACGGCCTCTGCTCGTACGGCATCGCCGCGCGTCACGTCATCAAGTCGTTCTGCAAAGGCGATCCGCGCCTCTTCAAGAGCATCAAGGCGCGCTTCGCCGACACCGTCTTCCCGGGCGAGACGCTGAAGACCGAGATGTGGAAGGAAGGCAACAAGGTCATCTTCCGCTGCCGCGTCGAGGGCAAAGAGAAGGACGCGATCAGCAACGCGGCCGTCGAGCTCTACGAGAAGATCCCGACGCGGCCCGCGAAGAAGTCGGCAGCGGCTCCGTCTGCGAGCGCCGGTGCGTCCGCTGGTGGCGGCGGCGATCCGATCGCGATGATCTTCGGCGCCATCCGGGGCCACGTCGACACGCATAAAGATCTGACGAAGATCGGCAAGGTCTTCCAGTTCAACATCACCGATCCGTCTGCCAAGTGGGTCGTCGACCTCAAAGAGGGCAAGGTCTTCGAGGGAACGGCAGCGAAGGCGGACACGACGCTGGAGCTCTCGCAGAGCGACTGGCTCGCGATGGCGACCGGCCAAGCGAACCCGCAGAAGCTGTATTTTGGCGGCAAGCTGAAGATCACGGGCGACGTCATGGCGTCCCAGAAGCTCGACTTCTTGAAGGACGTGAAGCCCGCGCCCGCCGGCGCATCGACCTCCGCAACCCCCGCGGCGGCGCCTGCCGGTGCCGGTGAGCTCGGAGACTTCCAACCGATCCACGTCTTCGCGGGAATGCGCGATCACATCGAGAAGCACCCCGAGCTGATCGCGAAGGTCGCGACGGTCTACCAGTGGAAGCTCACGAACCCCGAGAGCTTCTGGATCCTCGACTTGAAGAACGGCAAGGGCAAAGTCGAGGAGGGCAAGGTCGACAAGCCCGACACGACCCTCGAGCTCACGCAAGCCGACTTCCTCGACATGAGCGCCGGCAAGGCCGATCCGCAGAAGCTCTACTTCGGCGGCAAGCTGAAGATCGGCGGCAACCTCATGGCGTCGCAGAAGCTCGAGTTCCTGAAGAGCATCGACAAGGAAGCGGCGAAGGCCGCGGCGATGAAGGTCACCGCGCAGCCCTCCAAGGCTGCGTCGGCCTCCGCCTCCCCTGCCCCCGCCGCCGGATCGAAGGTCCCCGAGATCCTCGCGGCGCTCAAGGATCGCCTCGCCAAGAACGCCGGTCTCGCGAAGGAGATCGGCGGGACCTTGCAGTTCAAGGTCGGCGACCACGCGTTCAGCGTCTCCGCGAACGGCTTCGCGGAAGGCCTGAACGACAAACGTGAGGCTACCCTCACGTTCAAGGAAGAGGACGCCTTCGTGACGCTCGTTCAAGACGCGTCGAAGGAGACGGACCTCTTCATGCACGGTCAGATTCGCGTCGACGGCAACGTCCAGCTCGCGAAGAAGATCGCCTTCCTCAACAAGCTCGTCTGACATCGTCTGACCCTCGCGAACACGCACGCAGGAACAGGAGAACGACCATGAAGCGCAACGTGAACGTGATCGGCGTCGGGATGACCAAGTTCGCCAAGCCCGGCGCGAGCGAGGACTACCACGAGATGGCGAGCAAGGCGGGACGCGCCGCGCTCGAGGACGCGAAGGTCCCGTACGGCGAGGTGCAGCAGGCGTACGCGGGGTACGTCTACGGCGACTCGACCTGCGGCCAGCGCGCCATCTACGAGATCGGCCTCACCGGCATCCCGGTGTTCAACGTGAACAACAACTGCTCGACCGGCTCGACGGCGCTCATGCTCGCCAAGCAGGCGGTCGAGGGCGGCATCGTCGAGTGCGCGATCGCCGTCGGCTTCGAGAAGATGGAGAAGGGCGCGCTCGGCAGCAAATTCAGCGACCGCGCGAACCCGCTCGAGAAGCACGCGATGGTCATGAACGACGTGCAGGGCTTCACGCAGGCCCCCGGCGCGGCGCAGATGTTCGGCGGCGCGGGGCGCGAGTACCGCTGGCGCTACGGCACCAAGCGCGAGACGTTCGCGAAGATCAGCGAGAAGGCCAGGAAGCACGCGTCGAACAACCCGTTCGCGATCTTCAACCAGGTCTTGTCGGTCGAAGAGGTCATGGCGAGTGAGGAGGTCTTCGATCCCCTCACGCGCTACCAGTGCTGCCCGCCCACGTGTGGCGCCGCGGCGGCGGTCCTCTGCTCCGACGACTTCGCGAAGAAGCACGGCATCGCGAACCCCGTCTACATCGCGGCGCAGGCGATGACGACCGACTACCCGTCGTCGTTCGAGCCGAAGAGCATGATCAAGATGGTCGGCTACGACATGGCCAAGGAGTGCGCGAAGAAGGTGTACGACGAGGCCGGTCTCGGGCCGAAGGACGTGCAGGTCATCGAGCTCCACGACTGCTTCACCGCGAACGAGCTCCTCACGTACGAGGCGATCGGCCTCGCGAACGAGGGCGAGGCGGAGAAGTTCATCTGGGAAGGCCAGAACACGTACGGCGGCAAGTGGGTCACGAACCCGTCGGGCGGACTCCTCTCGAAGGGTCACCCGCTCGGCGCCACCGGCCTCGCGCAATGCACCGAGCTCGTGTGGCAGCTCCGCGGCACCGCCGACAAGCGCCAGGTCCCGAACGCCAAGGTGGCGCTCCAGCACAACCTCGGCCTCGGGGGAGCTTGCGTGATGACGATGTACCGAAGGAACTGAGCTCCGCCGGTCTCTACCGCCACGATTGACGTGGCTTCGCCCAAAGCCTCCGCGGCGACATCAACGTCCGTGCGCGCGGAGGATCTCGCGCACGCGGTCGTGCGGCAAGCGCTCGACCGTGTGTCCGTCGATCCCGATCATTCGGTCGGCGGCGACCATCGCGTTCACGATCGCCTCCTCCGTTCCGTCGATCGTTGCCTCGAGCAGGGGGTCGATTTCGGGATCGGGAAACATCTTTATCGTCGCGATCCCTTCATCCGTCGCCGCGTTTCGGTTCGCGGTCGAGAACGCGAGGAAAAGATCGCCAGACTCGATGCCGCCGATTCCCCCCATGCGCCCGATGCCCAACGGAACACGCTTGGCGAGGCGCTTCAGCTGCATCGGGAGGAGCGGCGCGTCCGTCGCGACGATGACCAGGATGGACCCCTGTTCGGGCTTCGGTCGGGTGTCGGGGGGCGCCGTAAGGCCGGGCTCCATCGGCACTCCGGCAATGCGGAGCTGCGATCGCCGACCATAGTTGCATTGCACGAGCACACCGACGACGAAATCGCCGACCTTGGTGTGCACGCGCCGTGACGTCGTGCCGATGCCGCCCTTGAAGCCGTGGCAGACCATGCCGGTGCCGCCGCCCACGCTCCCCTCCGCGACGGGCCCTGGCGCGGCCGCATCGAGCGCCGCAACGACGTCGGTGGCGTGGACGTGCATGCCCGGCAGATCGTTCAACCATCCGTCCCACGTCTCGCCGACGACGGGGAGGAGGCTCACCTCCCTCTCTTTGTAGTGCTTCAACATCCACGTGATCGCCGCGTCGCGTGCGAGACCAACGCTCTCGGTGCCGGTCAGGAGCACAGGCCCACCCAACCAGCCCGTCTCGTCGATGAACGTCGTCCCGGTCATCTCGCCGTTGCCGTTGAGCGTCGCCCACGCCGCGAAGACGCCTTCCGCCGCCGCGCGTCCCCGCGGAAAAATCGCGGTCACGCCTGTGCGCACGCGATCGCCCTCGATGAGCGTGCGGTGCCCTACCTCGACCCCGGCGACGTCGGTGATGGCGCCAAGCGGCCCCGGCGTCCCGCTGAACGGGATGCCGAGATCGCGCGCACGCGGCGCGCGGCCCGGCGCAGCATGAGGTCGCGGTGCGTCGGTCGCGCGCGCGACGGTGGACCCGGGCACTCGCGAGGGTCCGAGCGACCCCGACGGGGGCGTCGATGGCGGTACGCAGCCGATCAAGGCCATGGAGGTCCCGAGGGCGACGGAGAAGGAACGGGAACGCATCACGCGCGCGAGCTTCGCATGCGCGCCGTCGACGTGACGCGCGATTCGGCCCGCGGCGCGCCGAGCGGCGCAATCTCTCGAGGCGCCCCCGAAATCGCCTTCGGAGAAGCGCGCGTCTCACGATGGGCCTGAAAACACGCCGATCGTGACAGTTTTGTGATGGGCGTTGAATTAGGATTCTGGTCGTGCAGAACGCCTATATCTCGGGAACCGGCTTCTACGTTCCGCCGCGGGTCGTGACGAACGACGACCTGCGGACGCAGTACGGGATTGATACGACCCACGATTGGATCCACCAGCGGACCGGCATCGAATCGCGGCGGTTCGCGGAGGAAGGCGTGGGGTCGTCGGACCTCGCGGTGCAGGCGTCGATCGACGCGATCGCGGCGGCGGGGATCGACAAGAAGGATCTCGACATGATCCTGTTTGCCACCCTCTCCCCGGACCACTGCTTCCCCGGCAGCGGCGTCTTCCTTCAGCAGAAGCTCGGGCTGTGCGACGGCGATTCGCCGAAGTTCGTTCCGGCGATGGACATCCGCAACCAGTGCTCGGGCTTCCTCTACGGCCTCACCACGGCACGCGCGATGGTGATGAGTGGCCAGTTCAAGCACGTCCTCCTCGTCGGCGCGGAGACGCACTCGGCGGCGCTCGATTTTTCGACGCGCGGGCGCACGGTGTCGTCGCTGTTCGGCGATGGGGCCGGCGCGGTGGTCGTGAGCGGCACGAACGAGGACCGCGGCATCCGAGGCGCGTGGCTCGGCGCGGATGGGCGCTTCGGTCTGAACCTCTGTCAAAAGGTCTGGGACATCAAGAAGCGCCCGTTCATCCCGATGAACGCGGAGGGCGTCGGCCAGGTCACGCCGGAGAACGCGTGGGCGCACATGGACGGGAAGATCGTGTTCAAGCACGCCGTCGAAAAAATGTGCCTCGCGCTGATGCAGGCGTGCTGGGAGCTCCAGCTCGAGCTGAAGGACATCGATCTCTTCTGCTTTCACCAGGCGAACATGCGGATCAACCAGTACGTCGCGCAGCAGCTGTCCTTGCCAGAGGACAAGGTGGTGCACAACATCCAGCGCTACGGAAACACGACGGCGGCGACGATCCCGATCTTGCTCGCGGAGTCGGAGCGGAATGGGAAGTTGAAGCGCGGGATGAAGGTGGCGATGGTCGCCTTCGGCAGCGGCTTCACGTGGGGCAGCGCCATCTGCGACTGGTGAGCGCTTACGCGGCTTCGATGAGCCCGAACGCGCAAACGCCGCGGGATCGCAGCTCGCGTCGAAGCGCCGTTGCCCTGCTGGGCGCCCCAATCGCGCCTGCGACAACGGCTGCTGCCCACTCGTCGAGCATCGCGGCGCCGCACGTCGAGATGTCGTCGTTCTCTCCCCGCAGGACGGCGCGCCACGCCCGCGCGGTCTCCATCTCGCTCCCCTCGAGCAGCGCGGTCACCGCCTCGGCGCTTCCCCCTTCGGCGACGGCGACGGCCTCGAGCGTGTTCACGAGGTGCGCGTACGCATCCTCCTCGATCGTCGGCGGAGGCTCCGGCATCTGCGGGAGCGACGGCGGCGCGCTCGTCTCGATCGGGACATTGGACAGATCGAAGTCGAGCTCCTCGACGACGATCTCTTCGTCGACGAGCGGCGGCTCGATCTCGTCGCGCGGCGCCGCGGACAGGACGATGAGGCTCTCCAGGGGAACGGGCACGTCCCGCTCGACGGCCACCGCCAGCACGATCTCCGTCGCCGATTCTGGCTCGGCTTCGGACTCCGGTTCCGACGCCGGCTCCGACTCTGATTCCGACGCCAGCTCCGCTGCCACCTCCGCCACGAGCGGCGGCTCGGGCGCCGGGGCCACTTGCGGCGGGGTCGTGGTCTCCGTCAGCGCGGCGACGACGACGTCCTCGATCTCGCGCGCCTCCATTTCGAGAGGGCCGCAGGGCTCGCGGTTCGACCAGATCGCGCCATGATGAAGCGCGGGGTTGTCGTTGGGGAACTCAGCGGCGGGTGCGACGAACATCGGGACCTCCCCTTCCCATGTAGGCGGATATCCTCCTTCCAGCCAAGAAAGCTACGAAACGTGGTATTTCCGCGCCATGGCCGCCGCTAAGAAGCCCACCCGCGCCGCTCCGAAACGCAGGACCCCGAGGAAGCAGAAGGCCGATACCGCGGGGCTCGATCCGCGCGCGTGCTTGCCCGAAGGAGGCGTCGATCTCGGCGAGACCGGCGAGGCGGTGACGCGCGCGGGCGGCGTGCTCGTCGGCGCGTACGTCGATCCGCTTGGAGGGCGCCCCCTCGGGCTCGCGATCCTGCCGGTGGGCGCAATCGAGCCGACGCCGTTCCAGCGCGATCTCTCCGACGCGCACCACAAGCGCCTCGCCGAGGTGATCCAGAAGACCGCGCGCTTCCTCGATCCGGTCATCGCGATCACTGCGCCGAAGGGGGCGACGTCCGCGTTCTGGACACCGAACGGCCGTCACCGCCTCGAGGCGATGCGACGGCTCGGCGCGAAATCGATCACCGCGCTCGTCGTGCCCGATCGCGAGGTCGCGTGGCAGATCCTCGCGCTCAACACCGAGAAGGCGCACAACCTGAAGGAGCGCGCCTCCGAGGTCATTCGCATCTACCGCGGACTCCTCGACGAGGACGGCTCGCGCGCCGAGAACGGCTTCGCGTTTTACCTCGAGGACCCGGCGCTCGTGACGCTCGGCGTTTGTTACGAGCAGAACGGGCGCTTCGCGGGAGGCGCGTACCATCCGGTTCTCCGCCGCGTCGACTCGTTCCGCGACGAGCCCATCGCGAAGGCGATCAAGGTGCGCGAGAAGCTCGCGACGCTCACGCTGGAAGTGGAGACGAACGTCGTCGCGGCGGTGGCGAAGCTCCGCGAGAAGGGTCTCACGAGCCCGTACCTGCGATCGTTCGTGGTGGCGCGCATCAACCCGATCCGGTGGATCCAAGGAGATTTGCCGCCCGCCGAGAAGGTGCTCGAGACGATGCGCGACAAGGCGGCGAAGTTCAACACGGACAAGGTCCGGCAAGAGGATCTCGCGCGCATGGGCGGCGGCGTGCCCGACGAAGAGACGTGAGGAACGCGGCGCGCGTGTAGGTCACGGTCCCATCGTCCCTCTTCGCGAGGCCGTGAGGGCTCGCGAAGAGGGTTCGCGAGCCCTCGCGATGGAGAACGTCCGCGCCAGCCAAAACTCCGCGTGGCGTACGCGCGAACGACGCCGTCGAGACGGCACGGCTCTCGCTAAAGCGCGGGCATGACTCGCGCGCTCGCTCTCTCTGTCGTCACGTCGCTCGCGGCGGGGCTCTTTGCCATCGCCGGGTGCTCCTCCTCGGGGAGCCCCGAATCGGCGTGCTCGTCGACGGGTCAAGCGCTCAGCGTGTGCGCCGCCGGACCCGTCGTGAAGGGCGTCGACGTGTCCACCTACCAGGGGACCGTGAGCTGGTCGAAGGTGAAGGCCGCGGGCAACGTCTTCGGCATCGCGCGTGTCTCGGACGGCCTCACCCACGTCGACGCGACGTTCCCGACGAACTGGGCCGGCATGAAGGCCGCGGGCGTCATCCGCGGCGCCTACCAGTTCTTCCGCCCGGGCGAGGATCCGATCCAGCAAGCCGATCTGATGGTCTCGAAGCTCGGCACGCTCCAGGACGGCGACATGGCGCCGGTGATGGACATGGAGGTCTCCGACGGCGTCGCGCCGGCCACGATCCAAGCGAACATGAAGAAGTGGCTCGATCGCGTCCAGCTGAAGACCGGTCGCACGCCGATCATCTACACCGCCGCGTTCATGAGCGGGAACGTCGGCACAGGCTTCACCGCGTACCCGCTATGGGTCGCCAACTATGGCGTCACCTGCCCCACCATGCCGTCGAACTGGACGCACTGGAAGTTCTGGCAGAGCTCGTCGACCGGATCGATCTCGGGGATCAGCGGGAACGTGGACGTCGACGAGTTCAACGGCACGCTCGCCGATCTCGTCAAGTTCAACGGCGGCGGCGCGGTGGCGGACGCCGGCGCGCACGACGCAGGCGGCTCGCACGACGCGGGCGGCGGCGGCGCGACGGACGCCGGACCCGATCCGGTTCCCTCCGGCGGCGGCGATCACGGCGGCACCATGGGGAGCGGCAACCCGGCGCCCACGACGGGGACCGCGACGCCCGCTAGCGATCCCTGCGCTCATCCGTGACGGTTTTGCAGCAGCGAAAACCGAGGTGGTAGTTCGTGTGGAGCGCCTCGCCGAGGACCTCGACGTGCCACCGCGGATCGTAGTTGCAGTGATCGGGGTACGTGTCGTGTAGCGCGCCGGCGGGGTGCGGGACGTTGTGCTTGCGCGCGACGTCCACGTAGAAGAACGCGCTCCCCTTCAGTTGTGTGTAGACGACGTCGCCGGCCTTGCGGGTCATGATCTCGGCGACGTTGCCGTGCTGATCGAAGACGCCGAAGCGCGAGCGGCACCGCGGGAAGGCCCCGGCCGGCTCGGTGTCGGTCTCGCACGTCCTGAACGCGGTCTCCGCGTCCTTCACCCAGCAGATCCAGTTGCGGCCGTCGGGGCCCATCGGGTGAGGCTTGTTGGTGTTGCAGATCGTCATGTCCAGATCTTCGCCGTACGCGTAGATGCTGTCCTTGCCGCCCTCGGGATCTCCCTTGCAGGCGAGGTTCCATTCCTCCTGCGCGCAGAGGCGCTTGCCGCCCAGCTCGCACACGCGCTCGGCCATCGACGGCGGCACCCACACGAACGGGAGCTCGCAGGGTTGATTCGGGAACTCGAAGACGTCGATGCACGTCTTCGCCTTGCTGATGTCGCCGCCCTTGTAGATGGGGACCATGTTGTCGGCGCCGCAGATGCGCCGCTGCTCGCCCGTCTGGATGACGATGTCGCGGAGGCCCTCGAGGCACGCCTTCTTCGAGACCGCGTGCTGGGCGATCGCCGGGTTTCCCTGGCTCATCTTGCCGACGACGGGGCCGAGGACGGCGCCCATGTACTTGGTTTCGGCGGCGTACGGAAGGAGATCGAGCAGGCCCGCGGTCGTGGCTTTGTGGAGATCGCGCGCGTCGTCCGAGGCGTCGATGGGCGGCGGTCCGGCGTCGATTGGCGCGACGTCGATCGCGCTCGCATCGCGTGGGGTGGCGGTCTCCGCGGCGTCAGCGTCGGCGTCCGCGCGCGAAGGGATCCTTCCGCCGCGCCGCGGGCACGCCAGGAGAGCGGCGGCGGCGAGGGCCGCGGACCCGACGACGAAGGCACGGCGCACCCAGATCACCTACCTGATCATCCCTAGTCGCCGGAAATTTGTGACGAACCTCCGGGCGATCCGCGCACCGGCTGCCGTGAGACTCTCGAGCCACGTCTCGCGGGAGACACGCCCCCCCGAAGTTACCGGCTCACTGGCGCCGCAACGAGAGCGCATGGCAAGGTGCCGGGGCATGCGTGACCTCATCGACCCCGTGTTCGTCGTCGTTGGTTCCTTCCTCGGTCGGCGATGACGTCCCCGATGGTTCCGACCGGCGCGGCCGATGCCGTCGAAGCCCCCGCGCGACCGGCGCCCGGCGCGTTCGGGCTCTTCGTTCTCGGTCTCGTGGATCTCGCGCTCTACACGATCGTCTTCGCGGTCGCCCAATTCTCCAGCGGCCTGATCGGCCAGCTCGCCGACGAGATGTTCAAGGCGACCGAGGTGGTGTGGATCGTGATCCAGGCCGTCGGCGTCGCCTTTCTCATGACGATGGCGCGGGGCCAGAAGGGTCTCGACGCGTACTCGCTCTTGCGGACCGCGCTAGGGCTGGCGGTGGCGAGCCTCGTCGTCGCGCTGCTCCAGGGGCTCGCGCTCGTCGGCGGTCCGTCGATCTTTCACTACGGGCACGATCCCCTCGGCTTCGTGGTGGAGGTAGGGCTCGTGGGGCTCGCCTTCGCGACCGATCTCGTCTTCTGGCTGGCGCTCCGCCGGCTCGGCGGCGAGGGGGGCATCGTCGCCCCGTGGATGACGCCGGCCTACGTGTCCATGCGCGTCTTCTCGGCGCTCATTCCTCTCGTCCGCTGGGCGCTCCCCTTCGAAGTGATGCGCGCGTACTTTCTGGATGGGCCGTTCTCCCTCCCGTATCGGATCTTCACGCTGCTCTTGCACGCGGGATTTTCGGCCGTGATGCTCGTCGTCCTCTACCGACTGCACGCGGTCGGCGTTCGCCGGGCGGGCATTGGAGTTCCGCTCGCGGAGCCAACGCCGCGCGCATCCGCGCAGCGCGATCTTGTCATCGGCGGCCTGTGGCTCGGCGGCGGCCTGCTCGTCACGCTCGTCTCGTACTCGGCGGCGTCGTCAGGAGGCGGCGGGCGCTACATCGTGACGACGGGGGCGATCGTGATCGGGCTCGTGCGCGTCGTGCGCGGGCTGACTCGGCTCGGCGCGAGCTGACCCGCGCTCACGGCGATCAGCGCACCGGCTGCGGGACCGTCGGGGCCTTGCTGTCGTCGAGGACGCACGACGACAGATCGAAGAACATGAACTCGAGCGCCTTCTCCTGCGCGGTCAGGTCCGGCGAGAGGCACCCGTTGGGGTACGTGAGGCCGGCGAGGTCTCCGTGGTTTTCTTGCGTCACGTGCAGATCCGCGAAGACGACGCGGCCGCATTGGTCCTTTGGATCGGCCGCGGCGACCGGCGTGTTGAACGAGACGTAGCTCGGCGATTGCGTGGGGCTGTCGAAGATCCAGCCGGTTGCGAGCTTGTTCTTGGTGCGCGAGACGTCGAGGGGCGCGCAGGAGAGCGGGATTTCGCCGTACTTCGTGGAGCCGCCCGTCACCATGAGCCACTCCGCCAGCGCCTTGCCTTTCGGGAATGTGTCGTCGACGAGGTTCGGCCCCGCGTTGCACTTTCCGCCCGGCGTCCATTCGACCGCTTCGTTGGTCTCGCTCGGGACGTCGGTGAACCAGTTGTAGTGATAGTGCGAGCCGAAGAAGCGACCGCCCTTGTCGAGGAAGTGCTGCATCGACGTGTAGGCGCCGGGGCCGCGCGCGTACGGCTTGCACTCGCACGCGTTGATGACAACGTCGTACGTGGAGAGCTTCGCTTCGTCGGTCCAGAAGTCGTACGCCGAGGTCGAGCCCTCGACTCCGCCGCCGCCTGTGCCGCGATAGAGATGGACGCGACCGCTGCCGTCGCCGGCCGTGAACTCGGCGTCGTCGATCCCGATCTTGCGGATGAGGCACTCCATCGGATCGCAGCCGGTCGACAGCGCGATGCGGGGCAGCTCCCCTTCCTTCTGGTTCTTCGGGAGTCGGAACGTCTCGCGATCGCCGTACTCGTTGTCCTGGCACGCGCGAACGTTGGGCACCGTGACCTGGCGGCGCCATTTCCCGATCTGGACGACCACCGGAACGTTCTCTCCGACCGGCACGTTCTCGAGGACGAAGTGACCGTGCGTGTCGGTGAGCGCCGTGACGATGGGCTGCCCCGACAGGACCGAGCCGCAGCGCGCGCACGTGGCGCCGACAGCCTGGGGCTCGAGCGGCGCGTTGGGGACGTAGACGATGACGTTGTAGAGCGGGCTCTTTCCCGCGGGATCGTAGACCGTGCCGCTCACCGTCGTCTTCGCCTTGCCGGCGCACGTCTGCTGGCGACACTGGAGGTTGGTGCAGCTGACCGCCGCAGGGCCGTTGAACGTCGGGTCGGACGCGAACGTCCCCGCGTCGGCGGAGTCGTAGCCGGCGGCGTTACTTCCTCGCGCGCACCCGAAGAGCGCCAGCGCGGCCACCCCCAGAGTCACTGTCGCTCCCAGTACCGCCGTTCCCGAACGCTTCATGGCGTGCCCACCTCCGCGAGGTTCGTGGTCGCTCTAAGCTGAAGCGAGGACGCTGAAGGAGGTACGCGGGTACTGGTGTTGCCTACGGTAATGAGCATCACCCGCGAAAGGCTCCAAGTAAACCTAAGGACGAATTTTGGTGGTGGGGAGTGCGACGTCAAGACGTTGACGGAGCGCAACGACGCGCGCGGCCCAAGAACGCACACGACCCTCTGTCCAAGGCGCGTGCGGGCTCACCTCATCCTCATTGCGGCCGTGCTCTCTGCGTGCGTCGCGCAGCCGAAGGAGCCGCCCCGCGCCGCCGCATCGATCGACGAGTGGCTGTTGTCGTACGCGGGGGCGTTCCGGAGGGCCGAGCCGGTGCTCCTCGGGATGCTCGCGCGGACCGACGCGCGGATCGCCGGGCGGTTCTCGCGACGCACGGGCGTTCGCGGGCGGTTCACCGATCCGTTCCTCTTCGACATGCGCCGCCGCGGCCACGAGGACGTGCTCGGCGAAGCGCAGCGCTGCGCGATCCCCAAGGATCTCCTGCCCAACGCGGGTCCCCTCACCGAGCATCGGATCGAGCAGGAGCTCCTCCTTCGGCTGATCGACGAGGAGGAGGCGCGGCTCGATCAGGAGCGGCGCCTCCCCGCGTCGGCCGCCGATCTGCTGCGGGCGCTCGCAGTGAGCTGGCCGTCGCTCGAGAGCGCGACCGAGCGCGGCACGACGGAGTCGCTCGTGGCGTGGCGCCTTGATCAGGTGAGGGGCGCGCTCGCGCCGAACGCGCTCTCGGCGATGGAGCGGGACGATCTCATGGACGCGCTGGACGATCTCGCGCAGGCGATCGAGCGCGCGCCGGCCCCCCGCGCGGAGTCGGCGGCGCGGCGCCTGCACGAAGAGCTCGCGGTCCTCCGCGTCGCGCCGTTCGATCTTCGCGGGTGGGAGGACGTCGCACGTCCCTTGCGCGTCCACGTCGGCGTCGTCAGCGGAGAGGCAAAGCTGCGCTCGGCGTTCGCGGGAGCGCGAGGCCGCCTGGCCGCGCAGCTCGACGTGGCGTTCGCCGTGCTGGGGCCCGAGGGGGCCGAGGAGGTGCGGCGCATGGCGGGCGTGAAGGTCGCGCGCGCCCCGGAGTGTCCGGTGATCGCGTCGATGAGCAGCATGCGCGCGCTCGCGCCTCCACCGGAGCGGGCGTGGGTGTGCGCCGCGGTGTTCGGCGCGCGCGAGGCGGAGTCGGAGCTCGCCGAGCTCGTCAGCTTGATCGTGCTGCACGATCTCGTCACCGCCGGCGCCTGGGCGGTCGATCTGCACGGCGATCAGCGCGACCCTGCGACGGTGCGTGCGCGAAGTCCCCTCATCGCGCGCATCGAGCCGGCCGCCGAGGCCCTTGTCCTCCGCGAGGCCGCGACGCACCCGGTCGGCCCCATCGGCGGCGCGGCGACTGTCGTGCTCCTCCTCGCGAACGGCCCCGCGCACGTCCGCGATCGCGCGGACGCGTGGGCGTCCTTCGGCGACGCTCCATTGGACGTCATCGGCCGCGAGCTCTTTACGGACAATGCAGCGCGTTGAAGCGCCAAGCGCCGAGAGCGTGGTGCCGGCACGCATCTTGACCAGTCCGGGGCGGCGATTTCGGTAACCTGAGCGTGCTCCGGCACGACCATAGGGGCATGCGAAACGTCACTCCCCTCGCCGTGTTTGCCACAGTCTCGTTGATCACCGCCTGCGCGGCGAAGTCGCACCCTGCCGCCGAGACCGTGATGAGCGGAAGCGCGGCGCTGTCGACGTTCCCGAACGCCCCCACGCAAGTCCGCGCCGTCGACGAGACTGGCGCCGCTCGCATGGTGCCTATCTCCGCAGACGGCACGTTCACGCTGACGTTGCCTCACGGGCACGCGTACAAGGTCACGCTCGCGGGTCAGGCGAACGTGCCGATGGTCTTCCCGCGTACGACCGGCGCGCTCGACACGACGTTCACTATCAAGAGCAAGGGAGCCAAGGTCGCGCTCGGCACCGTGCGCTACATACCGAACGCGCCCTCCAGCGGCTTCGTCGTCAGCGCGCCCTCCGCGAGCGGCGGCAAGCACGACGGTGAGATCGAGGACGACGAGACGTCGAGCTGCGACGACGGCTCGGTGGGCGGCGGCAAGGGAGCGCCCGAGGCGGACACTCCCGACAACCGCGCCGACGCCACGAAGGAGATGGCCGTCGGACAGCGCAACGCGCCGAACGAGGTCGACGGCTGCGACAGCGAGAACGAGAACGACGGCGAATCGAAGGACTAACCGGACCTTCGCTCCACTCGAGGCCTGACCGGAACAGCCGGCCAGGCCTCTCCGTCCGCAGTCGTTTCGCTCCGCTGCGCTTCGCTGCACTCATCAGTGCGTGTCGGCGCAGCAGCGGAAGCCTGTCGAGTAGTCGTGGTACGAGGCCGCGTGCGCCTCGGTGGTGTACGTGCACCCCTCGCCGTGCTGCCGCGTGTCCTGGTAGTAGCCGCCGTAAAACGTGCCCTTCGGATCGGCGACCCACTCGTGGAGGTTGCCGACCATGTCGTAGACGCCGTAGCCGTTCGTGCAGCCGGGGTGATCGCCCGTCTTCGCGAGCGTGCCGTCGAGCTGGTTCAGCGAGGGCGTGTTCATGAAGTCCCACGCGTGGCGGCTCGGCGCGAACGCCTGCGGGCCGAACGTCGCGAGGATGGGGCTCCGTCCGTGATCGTTGCAGCGGCGCGGCTCGGCGCGGCTCCCGTAGCCGTAGACCAGCGTGTCGGGGCCGAGGCAGGCCTTGCGCCATTCCGACGGGCGACACAATCGCTTGCCGGAGCGGACGCACGCCTGCTGCGCCTCGACCGCGCTGACGTACCCTTGGGGAAATACGCCCGGTCGACTCACCGCGCGGACGACGCTGGTGCCGACGGGGTAGTACGGAGAGTGCGGGCGTTCGTCGCCGGCGCCGAGAACGTCGACGAGGCCGGCCTCCCAGCGATCGATGCAGAAGCGGCCCGAGCGTTGATCGATCGGCGCCATCTCCGACGGGCAGCCGGTGTCGAGCGTCTTGCGGCTCGACGAGGCGCGCGCGAGGCGGCCGCTCCCCGCTCCGCTGCCGCCGCCCGCGCCGTCCTTCGCGCCGCCGCTCGCGCCGAGGTTGGCGGTGACGCGCGGCCCCTCTTGCTCGACCTGCGGCGTCGCGGCACCGCATGCGACGGCGAGCGCCAAAGACGGCGCTGCGAGAACAATCCAACTCGGGTGGAGCGGGCGCAAGACCCGGATCTCCAGTAGCAGCGGGCGTGCCGTCGACCGGCGCGGGCCACCCCGCGCGAAATCACCCGGGAACGTGACGCCGCGCGCGCTACGCGGCGGCGGGCATGGATAGGATTCTCCCCACCGTGCGCGCGTAATCGATCACCAGGTCGCGTCGCGGGAGCGGCGGCGGCACGTGACGCAAAAATCCACGCAGGATGAGGCGCGCGACCGGATCGAGCGACGTGAACACCAGCCCGAGCGCCATCCCCGAAGGATCTCCGGGCCGCCGTCCGCGGAGCAGGCGCGTGACGGTCGCGTCGGTGTCGAACCACAAGTTGAGCGGCGTCGCGCGGAAGCTGACGAGGACCGTCTCTCCAACTTGGACCGCGTCGTCGACGCCGACGAGCATCCCGTTGGGCGACAGGTCGAGCACCCTCCCCCCGACCTCACGGAAGTCGCGATCGCGCACGACGTGGCACTCCATGACATGAGCGCGACGGATCTCTTGGCGGCGGGTGCGGTAGACGAAGGTGGCCATCGTGGTCTTCTCCGAGGTCAGTGCGTGAGGAAGTTGCGAACGCTCGCGGCGTAGTCGATGCGCAGCTCGCGCTTGGGGAATGGCGGCGGGAGCCCGCGCAAATCGGCGCGCAGCGCGCAGGCCTGCGCCTCGTCGAAGACGTCGAAGTGGATCCCGAGGAAGCGCCCGGTGTCGTACGGACGTCGGCCGTGGATGACGCGCGCCACGGTGGCCTGCGCGTCGTACCAGGCGCGACGACGCGGCGAGCGGAACGAGACGATGACCTCTTCACCGGTCAGCACCCGCTCGTTCGTCTCGACGAGCATCCCGCGCGCGGAGAGATCGATGGCGCTCGTGCCGATCAGCGCGAAGTCGTGCTCGCGTACGATCTGGCACTCGACGCGCACACAGCGCCGTAGGGTCTGCCTCTGGAAGTGGCGGAGCAGCGTCGGTCGCATGGGAACCTCCGCTGCACAGCGTATGTAGGTGAGTGTAGGAGGGCCAAAAACTCAGCGTCCGACGAAGAGCGAGAGGATGCCGATCGCCGCCGCCGCGAAGAGGACACCGAGGACGACGCGCTTGTCGGCGGCCGAGCTCGGCGGCATCTCGGGCTCGGGTGGTCCGCTCGGGATCATCGGCGCCTCCGCGACCGCTGCCGCGGCGGGAGCCTCTGTCGTCGTCGCGCGCGCGGCGGGCTTCGGGGCCGCCTTGGTCGCGCCGCTCTCCTTGTGCGCCTTCGCGCGGGCACGCGCCGCGCGATCGATCTTCACCTTCAGGACCCACGCGGCGCGCACGCGGCCCGGGTGCGGGTCCGTGCGGTAGACGTCGTGCTCGTCGAGATCGATCTTGTTCGCGTCTCCCTTGTCGATACCGATCCAGAGGAAGCGTCCGTCGTCGGTCAGCGCGACGCCGGCGGCGTCCCTCTCCGGGTAGGTCGCGGTGCCGACGGTCTCCTTCGACGGGTACGCGACCACGGTGACGACGCGCGCGTCGGTCTGGAGCGCGACGAGGGAGCCGTCCTTCGCGCACGCGAGCCCGGCGAGTGACTTGCCCGTGGGCCGCGTGAACGGCGTCGCCTCGCCGTCGTCCTTCACCACGAACACGGTGTCCTTCGCGGCGGCGAGCCAGACCCCCGCGGGGTGGCGAACGAGCGCGCGAATCGGCGCGCCGAGCTCGGCCTCCGCGACCGTCGTATGACCGTCGACGATCCGCAGCGCGCCCGCCTCGGTGCCGATCGCGAGGAGCTTCGCAGAGAACGCGAGCGCGCGTGCACCGTCGATCGGCAGGGTCACGCGCGACTCGCCGGTCACCACGACGACGCCGTCCTCGAGCGCGACGGCGAACGACTCGGCGGTCCGCGCTGCGAGCGCGCGCGGCTCACCAATGAACGTCTCCTTCGCCTCTTCGGCGCCGCCCTCCACGGCGAGGCGCACGAGCGTCCCTCGCGCGTCGAGCGCGAGGACGTGATCGCCGGCGACCGCGACCGCCGCGATCGGCGCGGCGAGGGCCTTCTTCCACAGCGGCGCCTCGTCGTCGGGATCGTAGACAAGGAGCTCCTTGCCCTCGACGCAGACCACAGCGCTGGGCCCGAATGCGAACGGTGACGCGCTCATGGTGGCAAAGAGTAGCCGAGGGCGGTTGCCCGCAGGATGGATTCACCGCGATCCACTGGGTGGACGGCGACGGTGGAAGCGAGTGGTACCAGCGGACCGCCAAGACCTAAAAAACACGTCTCAACACGTCCCGCGATGACGGAAGGTGCCCTGGCGCGGTGCTTGCTGATGGATGTTCCATCATGGCCGACCCGACCAGCGCTTCGCCCGCAAAGATTCCGACCCCGCCCCGCCCGAGCGCTGCGCCCAAGCCCCCGTCGGTCCGGCCGGCCGCCGCCGCGCCCGCGGTTCCGCCGGCTCCCGCGTCACGGCCGTCGCCGCCGAAGGCTCCGCAAGCCGTGAAGGTGGAGGCTCCTACGATTGCCGCTCCCGTCGTTCCCGCCCCTGCGCCGGTCGTCGTCGCGCCGGTCGTCGTCGCGCCGGTCGTCGTCGCTCCCATCGTCGTCGCTCCCCCTCCCCCTCCGCCGCCGCCTGCACTCGCGAGGGTCGAGGCGGTCGCGTCGCTGCCGCCTGCGCCTGCCTCGTCGCCGCGCAAATCCTTCCTGAGCATCGGCACGTGGGACGCGTTTGGTCCCGCGCCCGATCCGCTCGCGCTCGCGAAGCTGACGCCCGCCGTCACGATGCGTCGCGCGCGCCTGACGAAGTACGTGAAGGGCATCGTCGCCGGTTGCGCGGGGCTCTGCTTGATCGCGCTCGTGCGCGTGGCGGTTGCGTCGGCGTCGGAGACCGAAGATCCCACGGCGTCGGCGACGGCGATCCACAAGGCGCACGTCGTGAAGACGCTGGACGCGCCGAGCGAGGATCGTACGAGCCGCTCGGCCTCGTTCGCGGTCAAGACGGCGACGGCGCGCCATCACTGAGTAAAGCGAAGCGCAGCGGAGCGAAACGTTCCTGACGGAAGGGCCTGACCGGTTTTTCCGGTCGGGCCCTGAGTAAAACGAGCGCAGCGGAGCGAAACGTTCCTGAACGGAAATGCCTGACCGGTTCAGGTCAGGTCCTGAACGGCGCCTGAATCACGAAGAAAACGGCGCACGCCGCTCGCGCCCTCCTCGAGGCCATCGTATTCTTTGGCTCGATGAGTCTTATCGTATCGCGCACCTTCGCGGTGGCGCTCGGGATCGTCGCGGCGCTGGGGACCGCGGCCGCGTGCAGCTCGAAATCGACGAACAACGTCGGGCCTAGCGGCGACGGTGGTGACGCGGCGACGGTGGAGGGCAGCGTCACGCCCACCGATCCGCCGGGGATGTTCCACGCGCTCGAGGCCGATCTCGTCGCGACGTGCGGCGGCGCGGGCGGGCAGTGCCACGTCAACGGCACGTTCATGAACGCGCCGAAGTGGCTCGCCGGACCCGACGCCTACACGTCGTGCAAGGACTATCCGGGGAACATCCCTGCGAGCAACGATCCGCTCGACTCGAAGCTCGTCACGCAGGTCGTCCACGAGGGGCCGGCGCTCATCGACACCAAGTCGCTCTTCGATCGCGTGCGCGAGTGGGTCGTCGCGGAGGTCGCCGCGCGCGGCGCGAAGCTTCCGGCGACCGACGCGGTGCCCGTGAAGACCGGCGCCAACGAGATCGATCTATCGGCGCTCGCGGGCGGCCTCGCGGGCACGAAGCTCACGTTCGACGCCACCTCGAGCGGCAAGATCCTCACGATCCTCAACATGAAGATCACGGCGCCCTTCCCCAAGGCGCTGCACCTCGAGGCGCCGTTCTACGTGATCGTTCCGGCCAGTGGGCCGACCATCACCGACACGAGCGCCGGCTTCGGGGGAACCCTCGACGTCCCGAACGGCCAGACCGTGGACTTCTTCGGCGGCTCCTCGGTCCTCACGAAATGGGATCCCGCCGGCAAGCTCAAGATCGTCTTCAACCGTTTCGATGCGGTCTTCCCCGACGACGCGGGACCCGGCGTGTCCTGCGCGAACCTCACGGCGTTCACCGCGAGCGCCGTCCCCTCGTTCAAGCTCGATCTCGGGAGCGGCAACACGTGCCAGTCGTGCCACTCCGGCGGTAGTCCCGCGGGCAAGTCGGCGATGGACCTGTCGCTCCTCGACACCGATCCCGCCGCGGCGTGCCAGCAGGTCCTGCACCGCATCCTCCCCAAGGATCCGACGAAGAGCCAGCTCCTCCAGACGCCCACCGGTCAGGCCGGCGGCGATCCGTCGCACCCGGTCCGCGACGTGTGTCCTGCGCAGACGACGACCGACGCCGGCGTGCAGCTTTGTACTCCCCAAGCCTTCATCGACGGCGTGACGACCTGGATCAACGCGGAGTAACGGATCACTTCGCGCGCGCGCAGCGCACGCCCTGATCGAAGTAGCGGTTCGCCGGATCGACGGAGCCGCGGTAGCCCGCGCGCAGCACGGTCGATGGCTCGGCAGGGTTCACGCTGCCGCCCCGGAGGACGCGCAGCGCGGTCACGCCGAGGTTCGCGCAGTTCACGCACGGCGTGGCGTATGGCGTCGCGTAGCCGTCTTGAACCCACTCCCACACGTTCCCGCCGAGATCTTGCTGGCCGTACTTTCCGGTCCCCGCGACGAGCGAGCCGACGTTGCCGATCGGTGCGGGGGAATAGAGCGCGTCGGTCGGCGCGATCTCGGGCGCCTTGTTCGGCCATGGGTAGATGCGCTGATCGGTGCCGCCCGCCGCCGCGTAGTTCCACTCGGCCTCGGTCGGCAAGCGGCCCTGATCCCAGATGCAGAATGCGAGCGCTTCGTACCAGGTGAGGCAGTTGATCGGCTTGTTCTCGTTCGCGCCGGCCGCGTCGGTCCACGTGGAGCCGCCGCACGAGGCTTGCGAGAGGTTCACCATGAGCTGCGCCTGCGTCGCCGGCAGGTTCGCCGTCCACGCCGCGTCCCAGCCGACGTCGCCCACGTTCGAAGGGTTGGCGCCGCTGCCCGCCGCGGGGCGGTTGCCGGGGTAGGCGGCGACGTACTTGCGGTAGCGCCCCACGGTCGTCTCGAAGTGATCGAGCACGAAGTCGGCGACCGTCGCGGGGCGCGTGTTGTCGATGAAGTACGTCGCGTCGTAGCTGCGGAAGAACGTGCCGCCGGTGACGGTCGGCGCGTCGCAGCAGTCGGTCGCGGCCGCCGTACCGCACGTGGCGGCGAGGCCCGCGCAGCTCGGTGGAGGCGCGGGCAACCCGACGCACGCGTTCTTCTCGCAGACGCGCTTCGGACAGTCGGTGCCCTTCACGCACTCGACGCAGCGGTTCGCGCAAATCGTGCTCACGCAGTCGGTGCCGGTGATGCAGAGGCTCCCGAGTGCGCACGCCGAGCACGAACCGCCGCAGTCCACGTCGCTCTCGGCGCCGTTGCGCACGCCGTCGGCGCACGTCGCGGTGGAGCATTTGCCGACCGTGCACACGAGGCTCGTACAGTCCTCGGGCTTGCCGCACGCGTGGCCGGAGGTGCACCGCGCGACGCAGCTGCCGCCGCAGTCGACGTCGGACTCGTCGCCGTTCTTCACGCCGTCGCCACACGACGTGACGTCGCACACTTTGCCGGCGCACCGCCCGGACGCGCAGTCGGCGCCGATCGCGCACGCGCTCCCAGTCACACACTTGGGACAGGTCGCGCCGCCGCAGTCCACGTCGGTCTCGCCCCCGTTCTTGACGCCGTCGGTGCACGAAGCGGGCGGCCGACATCCCTTGGCCGGGCACGCGTCCGCGACGGTCGCGTCGGCCGGGGCGTCGAGCCCGCCGTCTTGCGGCGTGTCTCCGGGCGGCGAGGAGCTGGAGCTGCACGCGACGCCGAGCGCGAGCAACGCGGTCAGGGTCAGGACGCTGACGTGGCGAGCGGCGCGCATCGGGTCAGATGACCCCGAGCTTTTTGCCCGCGCGCGTGAACGCTTCGACGGCCCGGTCCACCTGCGCCGGCGTGTGGGCTGCGGAGAGCTGCACGCGGATTCGCGCTTGCCCCTTCGGCACGACGGGGAACGAGAACCCGATGACGTAGATCCCCTCCTCGAGCATCGCGGCGGCGAGATCCTGCGCGAGGCGTGCGTCGCCGAGCATGATGGGGACGATGGGGTGGATGCCCTCTCTGATCTGGAATCCGGCCGCCGTCATCTTCGCGCGAAAGGACTTCGCGTTGGCGTCGACGCGATCACGGAGCTCCGTGGTCGACGAGAGCAGCTCGAGCACCGCGATCGACGCGCCGACGATCGACGGCGCGAGCGTGTTGGAGAAGAGGTAGGGCCGTGATCGCTGGCGCAGCAGCTCGACGATCTCCTTCTTCCCGGTCGTGAAGCCGCCGGCCGCGCCGCCGAGGGCCTTGCCGAGGGTCGAGGTGATGACGTCGACCCGCCCCATCACGCCGCAGTGCTCGATCGAGCCGCGCCCGGTCTTGCCGACGAAGCCGGTCGCGTGGCTGTCGTCGACCATGACCATTGCGTCGTATTTCTCGGCCAGATCGCAGATTCCGTCGAGCTTCGCGATGAAGCCGTCCATCGAGAACACGCCGTCGGTCGCGATCATGCGCAGGCGCTTTCCCTGCGTCGCCTGGAGGTGCTTCTCGAGCTCTGTGAGATCGCCGTTCGCGTAGCGGAGGCGCTCGGCTTTGCAGAGGCGGATGCCGTCGATGATCGACGCGTGGTTGAGCGCGTCGGAGATGATCGCGTCCTCCTCGCCGAGCAGCGTCTCGAAGAGGCCGCCGTTCGCGTCGAAGCACGACGAGTAGAGGATGGTGTCCTCGGTGCCGAGGAACGCGGCGACCTTCGCCTCGAGCGTCTTGTGGGCCTCTTGCGTGCCGCAGATGAAGCGCACGCTCGAGAGGCCGAAGCCCCAGCGATCGATCGCGTCCTTCGCCGCCTTCACGACGGCGGGGTGCGACGAGAGGCCGAGGTAGTTGTTCGCGCAGAAGTTGAGGACCGGCCGATCGCTCTCCTTGACGCCGATCTCCGCGCCCTGCGGCGTCTGGATCCGCCGCTCCTTCTTCTCGAGGCCCGCGTCGCGGATCTCCTGGAGGGCCTTCGCGTAGATGGATTGTGCCTTCGCGTACATGGGGCGGTCACTCCGGGAACTTCAGCACCACCTTGGGGTGCGTCTTGATCATCTCCTCGAATTTCGGCGCCTCGAATTCCATGAGCGGCGTGATCGTCCCCTGCCCCTTGTTCAGGATGACGTCCCAGATCTTGTCGTGGATGTTCGGATCGCGGCTCTCGAGGAGGTTTCGCGTGATGTGCCACGTCTCGAAGATGCGGCGGCCGACGACGGAGTGGAGCGAGATGCCGTCGACGATGACGCGATCGAAATCCTCGATGACCTGGTCGCCGCTCTTCAGACCGAACAGGATGACGTCGCCGCCGCGTCGCACGCAGGCGATGGCGTTGTTGACCGAGGACGGCTGACCGCTCATCTCGAGCGCCACGTCGACGCCGACGCCGTCGGTGAGATCGCGGACCTGTCGCGCGAGCTCGGGATCGTGCTCGTAGGTCTGGTTCTCCATGTTGCGCGGCGCGATGACGTGGTCGGCGCCGAGCTCCTTGGCCATCTCGATGTGGTTCGGCATCGGCTCGACGCCGATCACGCTGCGGGCGCCGAGGGCCTTTGCGACGGCGACCGCGAAGAGGCCGATGGTGCCGCAGCCGAGGATCGCGACGCGCTTGCCGCGCAGGTTCACCTTCGTGCATGCGTGGACGGCGTTGCCGAACGGCTCTTGGAGCGCGCCGACCTCCGGGCGAATGCGCCGCGTGTCGGTGCGCCACAGCGAGTGCGCAGGGAGCTTGGCGTATTCCGCGAAGCAGCCGTCGGTCGAGATGCCGATGATGAGGTCGTCGGCGCAGACGTGGTTGTCGCCGGTGCGGCACTGGTAGCAGCTGCCACAGACGATGTGGCTCTCGGTCGTGACGATGTCGCCCGGTTGGTAGCCGTGCTCTCGCGCCGCCATCGAGCCGACGCTCACGATCTGTCCGAAGATCTCGTGCCCGCAGATGCGGCGATCCTTGTGATCGCGCGTGAGGCTCTTGTCGATCATCTCGCCGAACGCGCGGCGGAACCAGATGCCGCGATCGGAGCCGCAGAAGCCCGCGAACTGGGTCTTGATGAGGACCTTCTGGCTATCCTTGTAGTCGCGCGACTCGTCGAGGACCGGCTTCTCCACTTCGGTCTTCCGGAGGCCGGTGGTCTTGCCCCAGGGGTCCATCTTTCGGTCGTACGTAAGCGCCCACATCGCGTCGCCCATTGAGATGGCCTCCCGAGCCTCTGGTCTGCTTTCGAAACGCGAGCACCTTAGCATTTTCGGTCGGCACGGCGAGTGCTAGGGCGGAGCCCATGCGTACCCCCATCCTCGCCTTTTCGATGGTCTGTTTCTCCGCGTCCTTCCTCGGCTGCGCCAGCATGGACGTGCCGCAGGCCCACAAGGGGAGGATGTTCAGCCGCACCGGCGCGCTCGCCCTCTACATGGGCGACAAGGGCTTCACCGGCCCCGTGCTCGGACCAGGCACCTATTTCACGGGGACCTACAACGAGATCTTCATGGTCGACTGCTCGGTGCTGACGGTGCGCGAGCCGCTGACGGCGCTCACGAAGGACGGCGTTCAGTTCGGCCTCGACATCTACGTGCGATTCTCGGCCGACTGCGACGACAAGACGGTCGAGCAGCTTCTCGCCAGCGGCACGCCCGACAAGGGCAACACGATCAGCGCGGAGCGGCTCTACAACGGGCTCGTCCGTCCCGCGGTGGGCGAGGCGGTGCGCCAGGTGGTCTCGCCGTACCGCGCGAACGACTTGAACGAGAAGCGCGAAGAGGTCCTGAACGGCATCCGCAAGGAGTTCCAGGAGATCATGAACGCGCGCGAGAAGCACATCATCAAGGTGTACGAGGTGAACCTGTCGAACCTCGACTTCCCCGACGCGATGGACGCGGCGAACGTGGACCGGGCGGTGCAGGCGGTGCTCAAGGACAAAGCGATCGCCGAGCGCGAGCGCGTGACGGCGGAGATCCAGACGGCGACCATGAAGCGCGACCTGGCCGAGAAGGAAGGCGAAGTGGTGGCGGCGCGCATCGACAAGATCGGCGCGGCGCTCAAGAAGAACCCCGAATACCTCCAGTACGACATGCAGACGAAGCTGCCGGAGATCTACCGGCAGGCGGGGGCGAACGGGAACCTCATCATCGCCGCGCCGTCGGCCAGCGTGCTCATCTCGCCGCGCCCGGGTACCGGGAGCCCGCCGGCGAAGCCCGTGAAGGACACGTTGCCGGCGCAGCGCGAGAACCCGGTGACCGATCACGATCGGACGCCGGCCAAGGATCCGTGAGGCTCGTTTCGACCGCGCCGATCGATCAGTCGAGGGCGACGGTGCCCTGCTGGACGAGCTCGAGCAAGACCCGGAGCGCGTCGAGGCGCGGCATGCTCGCCATGTCGAGGATCATCTCGAGGGTGCAGATGCCGTCGATGAGCGCGAAGACAAAGCCGGAGCGGTGGTCGAGGGCGAGGCCGGTGATCTCCTCGCGCGTGATCGCGACGCGCGGGACGCCCTCGAGCGAGCCAAGGCGTAGCACGTACATCTCCTCGAGCGCGGCGTGGCAGCGCTGAACGCCGGCCTTGGCGCGGATGTCGTCGGGATCGTCGGCGAGGATCTGCTCGGCGACGACGATCGCGGCGCGGTGATCGCGGCTCGCGAGCAGGTCGTCGAGCTCGGCGTGGATGGAGGGGGCGGTCCGCTGGCTGTCGCTCTTCTCGGGATAGAGCGACGTCGCGGGCGGCGGGCCGGTCTTCGCGGTGTCGCTCACCGCGCGGACCTCGCTCTCCGGGGGATCCGGCAGGCCGGGCTGGTCGCCGGGGTGGCCAGGCGCGTCGAGTCCCTCGGCCATGACCTCCTTCGCGAACGTCTCGAGGTCGAACTCCGGCGGAGCGGTATTCCGCTTGTCGGCCGGCGCCTTGGCGGAGGCATCGACGGTAGGCGACGGACGAAGCCCGGACGGCGACATGTCGTCGAGGTCGAGCTCGAGCGGCGGGAAAGGTGACGGTCGGGGCATCACGCGCGGATGCATAAAGGTACCGCGGGAGCCCGCTGGAGTCTTCTCAACTCGGCGTCGCGGGAAAACGTTTCTCGCCCAAGGTGCGCCACGGTGCGCGGAGGCCCTGTACACGCGCCGGGGCGGTTATTCAGATCGTTCGTCCTTTTGCTGCGTAGAGACGGGGGAGCGGCGCCTTTCGCCCGCCAACGTTCACCGCCGGCGCTCATTTTGCCCCGGCGACAGGAGACCTCCATGTCCATCGTCACCTGGCTGCGCACGCCCCGCATTCGCCGCGGTCTCGCCGCGAGCGCCATCGTCCTCGCCGCCGGCGGCCTCATTCTCTTCCGGGCTCCGGCGGGCGCGGCGCCCGGCCAACCGTTCGTGGTGCACACTGTGCCGCTCGGCCAAGGGAACAACCTCGCGCAATTCGCTGGCCCTGGCGCGCATGGTCAAGTCGCCCTCAGCCACGCCAAGGTGCTCGGCGGGACGCCCACGCAGGTGTTCGCGGAGGTCCGTGTCGTTGCCGACGCGGCCGCGCAGGGCGTGGAGCGCGCGCCATTGTCGCTGGCCATCGTGCTCGACACGTCGGGCTCGATGGAGGGCGACAAGATCCAAGAGGCGAAAGACGCCGCCGTCCGCCTCGTCCGCGACATGCGCGACGACGACGAGGTCGCGTTCATTCGCTACGCCGACGAGGCCGAGGTCGTTCAATCGCTCGCCCGCGTCGGCGCCGTGCGCGAGACGCTGATCTCCGAGATCCGGAGCATCCACGCCGGGGGCGGCACCGCGATCCCCCGCGGGCTCTCCGCGGCGCTCACGCAGCTCGACATGGCGTCGCGCGCGCGCGTTCGACGCGTCGTGCTCGCCAGCGACGGCCTCGACTCCACGCGGCAAGCGGCCGAGGGCCTGGCGTCTGGCGCCTTCGAGCGCGGCATCACCGTGTCGTCGATGGGCATCGGCCTCGATTTCGACGAGGGGTACATGGGCGGCGTCGCCCGCTCGGGTCACGGAAACTTCGCGTTCGTCAAGGACGCGTCGGCGCTGGCAGGCTTCCTGAAGCGTGAGCTCGTGGAGACGGCGACGACGACGATCGAGAATGCCACGGTGCGCCTCGATCTCCCGCCGGGCGTGCACTTCGTCCGCGCCAGCGGCGCCGACGTGCAGTCGACGTCAGGCAACACCGTCACGCTTCGGATGGGCTCGATGTTCGCCGGCGACGAGCGCCGCGCCATCGTCGAGCTCGACGCTTCGATCGGGGTCTCCGACGTGCAGCGCATTCGCGGCAACGCGGCGTGGTCGCGCATCGGCGGCGCGCCGGTCGAGGCCGGGTTCGGGGATCTCGCGCTCGCGGGCGTGACCGATCTCGCCGACGTCAACGGCGCGCGCGACGGGCGCGTCCTCGCCAGCGCCACCAGCGTGCAGGCGTCGCAGCTCCAGCTCGAGGCCGCCGAGGCCTACGCGAAGGGAGACGCCCTCCGCGCGCAAACGCTCATGGACAAGAGCGAGAAGGATCTCGATCGCGCCGCTGCCGTCGCGCCGCCGGCCATGGCGACATCGATCTTCAAGCAATCCGCCGAGTACAAGTCGCGGCGGCCGATGATGGCCAAGCCGGGGACGCAGGCCGGAAACATCGCCGCGAAGAAGGCCGTCGCCGAAGACAACAACAACCTCGGCCGCGTGGCGTGGTGAGGGGATCATGATGCGCAAGCTCTCTGTCCTCATCGCCGCGGCGTGCGCGTTCGGCGCCGCTCCCTACATCGGCAGCCTCGGGCATGTCGGCGGCTCGCTCGCCCTCCTCGCCCTCGCGCTGCTCCTCGCCGTTGCGGCGAGCGGCGGGCTTCACTCGCTCGCGCTCGCGGGCGGCGCGGCGGGCGCCTTCGCGGGGACCGTCCTCGGGAGCGTGTCGCCGATGGTCGGCGGCGCCGTCCTCGTCGGCCTCGCGTTTGCCGAACGAACCGTGCGCGTCCGCACGGCGCCGGCTCGTTTGATTCATGTCGGAGCCGCGGTCCTTGGAGGCGCGATGGCGGCGAGCCTCTCGAGCGCGTACCTCTTCGCTCCCCTCGCTGTTCGCCTCGTGGCGGTCGTGGTCGCCGGCGTCCTCGTCGCGCTGCCCCTCCTCGTCGACGCGGACGATCCGATCGCCCACGCCCTCGCAGGCACCGCCGCGCTCCTCCCCGACCCCGCGAAGAGCGCGCTCGCCGACGGCGCCGAGCTCCGACGCAACGTGCGCGACATCCCGCTCGATCGCGAGTCGGTGAAGCACGTGCAGAAGACCTGGCAGGCGCTCCTCCGGCTCGCCGAGGCGCGCGTTCGCCTCGAGCGCACGCGCACCGTCCGGCTCCTGGGCGGTCCGTCGCCCGCCGAGGCCGTCGTCAAGATGGTCGACGCCAAGATCGGAGATCACGTCACCGCGCTCTCGCGCGCCTACACCGCGGTCGACACCGTGCGCGCCGCCGAGCTCGGCCTCGACGACGCCGCGCTCAAGAACGTCGAGAGCACCAACGAGTCGCTCGACGAGGTCAGCCGCGCGATGGTCGACGTCAAGGTGTCCTGATTCTCGAGGCAGGAGCGTTTCGCTCCGCTGCGCTTCGCTTCACTCAGCCGGGGCCCGCGTCGGTCGCGCACGCCAGGGTCCCGGCATCGGGGAATTTGATGGCATCCGCGCACGCCCCGCGGTGCCCCGCCTTGGCGGCGAGCGCGGGATCGAGCGGGACGCACGACAGGAGCCCGTCGCAATCGGCGTCACACTCGCACAATCGCGCGCACTCGCCGAGGTCGCCGGCGCTCGTCTCCGGGTGCCCGGGCACCGGAACGCACATCGTCGGCGCGGGGAGCGTCTTGCCATCCCACCCGCACGAGCGCGGCGCGCCGACCGTGCACACCGCCGTGCAGTAGATGAAGCGGCCCGCGTCGGGCCGAAACACGTTGAGCGCAAAGCCGCTGCCGCAGCCGGCGGCAGCGTCGGCGTTGTGACCGATGACAGCCGCGAAGTTGCTAGGCCCCACGTTCACGCCGCACGTCCCCTGGAGCCCCTCGCAGCCGGCGCCCTTCGGGCAATCCTCGTCTGCGTTGCAGCTCGGCGCGCAAAGCGCAGGATTGCCGAGGTTGCACGCGAGCTCGGCGCGCCCGTGACACTTGGCGGGGTCGAACGTGCCCAACGCGCCGCCGAACGTGCAGCCCTCGAAGCACGCGTGGCTCGAAGGATCGCACTTTGCGCTCGGAGAAAGCGCCTTGCAGGCCGAATCGGTCGAGCAGTGCGCCGTGCACATTCCGAGCGCGGGGAAGTGCTGCGGCCAGAATGTGCCCTGGGTCGCGGCGGACCAGCAGGAGAGGCCCGCGGCGCAGTCCGCGTCCGCGCGGCATGCGGCTCCGAGCGTGCCGGCGTCGACGCCTGGTCCTCGGCCTTCGTCCGCCGCGTCGAGAGCTGCCGCGTCGTCGGGCGGAGGCGCGTCGGCTGCCGCGTCGACGGGAGTCGCCGTCGGTAAATCGCCAGAGCACGCCACCATGCCGAGGTCCCCCACGGACAGGGCGACCGCGGCCGATACGAGCCAGAAACGCCTGCTCCTCGCCACCTATCGACGGTAGCAGATCCGGCATCTACCAGCGGTGGAACGCCGGGTGGCCTTCCTTGACCGCGACGAAGATCCCGCGGCACGTGGCGGTGATCTTCCCGTTCGCGGTGAGCGTCGCCTCCACCGTCGCGCGGTCTCCCTCGAGCGTCACGACGTGCGCGGCCAGGTGCAGCGTCGCATCGATGGGCGTTGGGCGCTTCAGCTTCACCGCGAACTCCGACGTCACGGTGCACGGAGGTGCCTCGAGCCCCGCGCGCTTCATCAGGTGGTACGCGGCGGTCCAGTTCGAGTGGCAGTCGAGCAGCGCGCCGCAGATCCCGCCGTTCAGCATCCCGGGAAACGCGAGGTGGTGGGGCTCGGCCTTCCACTCGCACGTCACCTCGCCAGATCCGTCCTCGGCCGGGCTCGCGGGCGGGAGGCTGCGGATGCGGAGGCCCTTGACGTTCGCCGGCCCGCACCCGAAGCACTCCCCCTTCGGCGAGTAGCGCTCCTGGAGGCTCTGCACGCGCTCCGGGCGCTGCAGCTCTCCGCTCACTTCTTCGCGGCCTTCTTCTCGGTCTTCTTCTCGGTCTTCTTCTCGGTCTTCTTCTCGGTGGCGGCCTTCTTCGGCGCTGACGTCTTGCCCGACACCGCCTGCTTCTCGCGCCACTTGGCGAGCTGGTTGGCACGACGGATCTTCTGCTTCTTGCGCCTCGGCGAATCCTGCGGGGTAGTCATGGGGGCGAGGATTTACCTCACCTTTTGCTGAGCGGCCACTGCGAAGAAATGGGGGTGTCGGGGTTCACCCCCTCGATGACCCCCAGCCACGCGTCGATCTTCGGCAGCGCGGGGCCGAGCCAGACCATGCGCGCGAAGCGCTGGAGGAGCTGCGGGGTGTGATCGCCGCAGCGGGCCCGGTCGCCGAACGCCACGCGCGCCTTCTCGATCTCGCCCGCCGCGTCGCCCCAGCGCGAGTCCTTCTGGGCGAGCCACGCGAGGGTCAGGTGGCGGTGCTGGCGGGGCTCCGCCTCGTCGAGCTGGATGCGATCGCACTCCGAGAGGATCTCGCGCGCGCCGTCGTCGTCCCGCGCGAGCGCGACCTGGGCGATGAGGAGGCGCGCCTCGACATCGCCCCAAGGGTCTTGGAGGCGCTCGTAGAGCTTGCGCGCGATCTGGGCGTGCGCCTCGCCGGCCGCGTAGTCGCCGGTGTCGATGGCGATCATGCCGAGGAGACGCTCGCACGCCGCCTCACCGCGAGGGTTCACGAGCTCGCGGAAGGCCGAGCGGGCGGTGAGCGCGCGCTGCCTCGCCGCGTCCATCTCGCCGGCGCGGTGATCGGCGTGGCCGAGCACGACGTCGCACTGCGCGATGCCGAGGCGGTAGCCGATGCTGTCGAACTCGGCGCGGCCCTCCATCAGCAGGCTGCGCGCGCGCTGGTAGCCGCCGACGGCGGTCTCGATCATCGCCAGGAGGATCTGCGTCTGGGCGCGGCCGAGCGCGTCGCCGACGATGGTGCAGCGTGCGCGCGCGTCGTTGAGGACCTGACGCGCGCGCGAGTGCTCGCCGAGCAAGTAGTCGATCTCGCCGAGGACGACGAGCGTCTGCGCGCGGCCGGCTTCGTCGCCGATCTCCTCGAACCGGCCGAGCGCCTTTTCGACGAGGACGCGCCCCTGCGCGGGCTGGCCCACGTCGCTCATCAGGTGGCCGAGAAGCCGAAGCGCCTGCGCCTCCCGGGTTCGATCGCCGTTGTGCTCGAACGCCTTCCGCGCGAGCTCGGCGTTCTCCTTCGCCTCCTCGAGGCGGCCGGTGTGGCGCATCGCTTCGGCGCGCCAGTACGAGTACTCGGCGGCGGCCGCGCCGGAGACGTGGCCGTCGAGGAGCTCGAGATCGCGCAGCGTCGCTGCGGTGTCGCGACCGCGCCGCCACGACCCATCGATGTGCCGGAACATGAGCTGCGCCGCCAGATCGTCGTCGCCCGCCTTGAGCAGGTTCGTCACGCGGTGCTTCATGATGCGGCGCGAGCCGACGGCGGGGTGCTTCGCGAGCGCGTTGGCGGCGAGGCGGAAGACGGCCGGCGCGTCGCTCCGTTCGTGGACGCGCGCGAGCAGGTGCTCTTGGAGGAGCGCGTGCGCCCAGCGGAACTGATCGTTGCCGCTCGCGAGGAGGATCTGCGCGCGTGTCAGGGCGACCATCGCGTCGCGCGCGTCCAGGCCGAGCGCCGCGCACAGCGCCTTCAGGACGACGCCGCGAATGTCCTCTCCCAGCGCCGCGGCGGCGTAGGCCGCGAGGCGCAGATCGGTCGGCACTGCGCGCAGGCGCTCGTCCCACAGCTCCGAGGTGGTGATGGCGCGTCCTTGCAGTGCCTCGTCGGGCACGCGGTAGCGCCCCTTGTCGAGCGTGAGGTAGCCGCCACCCGCCCACGCGTGAAGGAGCTGCAGCGCGAAGAGCGGGTTGCCGCGCGACTGCGCGGTCGCGCCGACCACGGCGTCGTCATGGAGCGGCAGCGTCGCGCGCAAGAGCGCTTCGGTCTCTTCGCTCGAGAGCGGTTTCATCTCGAGGACGCGCCCGTTCCAGTCGGCGCGCGTCGACTCCATGCGCAGCGCGGCGTCGAGATCGGTCTCGAGCGCCTCGCTGCGCGCCGTCGCGAGGATCAGGATGCGCAGGCGCGGCGCGTCGCGGCGCAGGCTCGCGAGCATCTCGAACGTGTTGGGGCTCGCGAGGTGCAGATCGTCGAACCAGATGAGCACCGGCCGATCGTGCGCGATGCGCTCCAAAATTTTTCGGACGACGACCTGACGGAGCTCGGCCGTGTCGAGGACGAAGCGCTTCCCGGTGGGGCCTAGCGGAGCCACCGTCCCCGGCGGCGTGGGCCGAAGCCACTCGGCGATCGCGGCGACCCACGTGAGGCCGTCCTCGTCGTCCTTGGCGACCTCCCATCGATTGAGAAAGGTCTGCTCCACGAGGGCTCTGTCGGCGCCTTGGAGGCCGAAGAAGTTGTTGACCGCGCCGGTCACGCCGTCGAGCGGCGTCGGGATGCGGCCGTAGCGCGCGCGGAGCGGCCACATGCGACCGGTCTCGTGCACCTGCTCGCAGAACCACTGGGCGAGGTGGCTCTTGCCGACGCCTGCCTCTCCGAGCACCGCGATCATGCGCTGCGGCGGCCCCACGCCGCTGTTGATCTGGTCGACGACGCTCATCAGCTCGCGACGCTCGGAGTCGCGAGCGATGGTCGGCGACGGGCGCATGGAGAGGAGCCCCGGCGCGAGCGAGCGCGCTTGCGCGACGGCGCGACCCATCGCCGGGCTCGACGACGCGGGCATCGGCACGCCCGGCATCGGGAGCGGAGTCGAGGCCATCGTCTCTTCGAGCGTGGGCGCGTGGGTCGGTCGCAGCTGCCCCCAGGCGCGTCGCGCGTCGGCGGCGAGCTCGAAGCGCTGCCACGGCTTCTTCGCGAGGAGCTTCTGCACGTACGGCCCGACGCCCGGCGGCACGCCATCCGCGAGCTTAAGCGGCGGCACGGGAGTCCTCTTGTGCGCGCGGAGGACCTCCTGCGCGTTGCCCTCGAAGACCTCCTTGCCGGTGAGCACGCGGTACACGATGCAGCCGAGCGCGTACATGTCCGTCGGCGGGCCGACGTGAGGCGCCGCCTTGCGGATCTGCTCCGGGGCGACCCACCCGACGGTGCCGGCGCCCGAGTGCGTCGCGAGCTCCGGTTCGGGCGAGCCGTCGAGCCGCGGATCGTGCCGCGACTGACGCAACCACGCGAGCCCGAGATCGAGCACGTACGCGCGCGGCCCGCGTCCCGTCGACGCGAGATCGAGCATCACGTTCGACGGCTTGAGATCTCCATGGATGATCCCCCGCGCGTGCGCGTGCGCGAGCCCCGCGAGCACCTGATCGACCATGGCCCAGACGACGGACCACGGGATCGTCGTCGTGTGCATCCACTCGTGCACGCTGCGCCCTGGCAGCGCGTCCATCACCAGGTACGGACTGCCGTCGGCGAGCGATCCGAAATCGCGAGCGCGAACGATCGCCGGATGATCGAGCGACGCGACGGCGCGCGCCTCCTGGTGGAACCACCAGCTCTCCTCCGCGCGCTGCGAGCCTTTGCCCTCTTCCGGCGTGCGCAGGCGCTTCAGCGCGACGCGCTCGCCGGTGACGATGTCCTTGCAGAGGTACACGATGCCCATGCCGCCACGACCGAGCTCGCGCACGACCTCGTAGCGGTTCGCCAGGAGCGATCCGATCTCGCTCGGCGGCATCGACTTCCGCGACTCGGGCGGTTTATCCCCTTGGGACATTCCTCTCTCTCACACTCGTCTTCGGTCAGTCCCGGGTTTAGGCAAACTGGTCGGCAGTCTAACAGCTGCCGCGTCAAGATCAGCCCTGCTTTGCTTGATCCAGACGCTCGCCGAGGAGGCGCCGCACCTTGGCCAGATCGTACCGATGTGGCCGGTCTCCGTCCGGGAGGGCCGCCACCTCGCGCGCCACGGACTCGGCGTACGCGCGCAGTCGCTCGGGGACGCCGAGGCGCTCGCCAAGCTTCGCGAGAGCCGCGGTCTCCTCGTCGGTGACCTTCGCGTCGATGCCCGCGATCCAGCACGCGACGGCGTAGACGAAGACGCGGTCCCCTTTCGTCATCTGGGAACGATCGACGACGCCGAGATCGATCTTCTCGCGGGTCGCGGTTTCGATCTCGCCGATCTCTGCCAGATCGAGCCCCTCGTCGACGGCGGCCCGCACGATGGCGTCAGCCTCCTCCGCGTCGAGCGATCCGTCTGCCCACCCCACGGCCGCGAGCGCCACGAACACGTCCTTGTTCAGCCCAGACATGGCCGAAGGCTATCACCCCGAGCCGGCGGCTGCCTGGCCGCGTGGGGCGAGGTGGGCACGATGCAACTTTTGCGTACACGCTGACACTCGGATCAGACCCGTTTCCCGAAAACCGCGAATGGTTTCAGCCCGTTTCAGAGGTGGGACAAAAGCACGTGCGACCCTGACTTTGGCCCTGCCTCGACGCCGGCCCGGCGTTACTCTGCAATGGTTGGGATTGGGCACGACACGAAGATCACACCCAGACTGGCCCCCCCAAGCAACACCCAGGAGGTCCTCGATGCACAGCACGAAGCTCCGTCGGTCGCTCGCTGTAACCGCCCTCGCCGTCGTCGGCGTCCTCTCCGCGTTCGCCATGGGTGCGCGCGCAGGTGCGGCGCTCGACGGTCAGACCTCCCAAATGACGGTCGCTCGCATCCCGATGCCGGCGCTGCAGGCCGCCATCGCCAAGTCCAAGTAGCTCGAAGTAGCTCAGCCCGTCTTCGCGCTCTCGCTGGCGCCGCGCGCGCCGCCGGCTCGGGCGCGCACAGGACGCTTGGGCTGCGGCATCGTGCGGAACACGAGGTCCCAGAGCGGAGACGACACGCCGAAGCCGCCGGCGTGGTCGAGGTGGTGGTGCAGCATGTGGTGACGCTTCACCCACTTGCCGAGGCGGGTCCGCTGCTTGAAGTGGTGCACCGCGTAGTGCGTGCCGTCGTACATCAGGTAGCCGAGCACGAAGCCGGCGAAGAACGGCTCGGAGAGACGTAGTCCTCCGAGCGCGGCGAAGAAGAGCGAATAGAAGACGACCGACAGCGGGATGCTGAAGCCGAGCGGCATCACCAGGCGATCGCCGTCGTTCGGGAAGTCGTGGTGGACGCCGTGCAGGAGGAAGTGGATACGCCGGCCGGCCGCCGTGTCCTTCATCCAGTGAAAGACGTAGCGGTGCAGCACGTACTCCGCGAGCGTCCACGCGAGGACGCCCAGCGCGACCATGCCGGCGACGCCGAGGTACGGCAGATCATGGCGCGTCGCGCTCCGGAAAATGACAAAGGACGCGACGGGCACCCACGCGACGAACGGCATGATCGGGTGGATGCGCGAGAAGCGCTCGACGAGATCGCTCTCGAACATGCGGCAGGTGCCGCCGGACTTGGGCGGCTTGGTGGGCATCGCCCAGAACCCGCCGCCGCGGTTCGCCGTGCCCCCGCGCGGGCTCATGGAGTCGTTCATCGAGTCGTTCATTCCCGTGCGGCCCCGTTTTGACACATCGGGGCCGTTTCGAAAAGGCGCTTTCGCACGGCTAGTCGCGGCCGAGGCCGCCCCGCGTGCCGCGAATTCGTCCTCATCCTGCTTCGTTCTGTGCGGCTCTTCGCCCTGACCGTCAAGGTTGGCGCGTGGGTCGTTGCAGGCGACGTTGGCGCGCGGTCGCTCGCGGGCCGATCGCTCGATTTTTTTGCCGCGCACAAGCGCCCTTCACCGTTCACTTTTTTGCGGTGCACGAAAGCGCGGGCTTGACGCGGAGACATAAGTTGTAGAGTACAGGCCCTCCCATGGCCGACACGGATAGGTTCGCGCGCGCGGTTCAGACGGTGGCCCGAGGCCTCGGGCGCATCAGTCGTGAGCGCGCCCGCGCGGGTGAGGTTACCGCCCAGCAAGCGGAGACCCTGCAGCTCATTCTCGAACGCGGAGCGGTGTCGACCTCGACGCTCGCCGTGATGTTGGGGATCGACCCCTCGACGGCGAGCCGCAACCTCTCGGGACTCGAGCGCGCCGGCCTCATCACGCGCAAGAAGGGCACCGACGACGGCCGGCAGACCGACGTTCGCCTCACGCCGCGCGGAAAGCGCACGGCCGATACAGTGAACGACGAGGCCATCCAGGCGCTCTCGCTCCTGCTCGAGAAGCTGCCCCGCGCCGAGCGCGCGCGGGTCCTCGAGGCGCTCGACGTCCTCGCCCGCGCGCTCGGCTGATCCCGCGCGCACCTACTGCGACGGGAAGCCGTCGATCACGAAGGACTTGCTGACGGTGACCTCGCCGCCCGCGAAGGGGGCGAGGCGCAGCGAGCGGAAGCGCCCGAGGACGCAGGTGCCGACCGGCGTGCCGGCGAACGGCGCGTCGATCGACACGCGCGTGACGGAGCCCGTGGGTGAGAACGTCACGAGGGCCCTGCCCTGACCCGTGGGCCCGTTTTCGTCGACGCAGCTGCGCGCGGAGCTGGCCGCGCCGGCGAGGACACGCGCCGCGCCGCCGCGATCGAAGGGAGCCGCACCGACGACGATGGCGTCGTTCGAGACGTCGTCCACCGGGACCAGGTTCGAGTCCATGCGGACGTCGACGCGGGCGAGCTGGACGCGGCTCGTGCCCGAAGGGATCGTGAACGGCACGTTCTGCGTGACGCCCAGCGCGCGGATCGCGAGGGAGCCGCTCACCGTGCCGGTGCCGCCGCTCGCGCGGACGAGCTCGACGACGAACGGCCCGGTGCCGCCCGAAGAGAGCGACAACGACTCGCGTGTCTTGCTGGTCGCGCCGTCGACGCGCACGCCCTTGGCGCGGCTCGCCCACGCGGCGCGGGTCCCGTTGGGGTCGAGGATCGAAACGTCGAGGTCCGCGTCGGCGCCGCCGTCCCACGTGGCGGTCACGACGAAATCGCCGTTGACCGTGTCGGGCTTGGTCGCGGTGGCGTCGACCTTGGCGGCGGCAGCGGCCACGAGCGTCCGCGTCGCGTCGTCCTTGAGGCCGGCGAGCCAGCGTTCGGCGGCGGCGCCACGGCCGCGTGAGCGCTCGCAGAGCACGGCGCGCGCGACGGAGTCCGGATCGGCCGGCCGGAGCTCGGCGGCGGCGATGCGGAACGCGCACGCCTCGCTCTTTCCTGCGCGTTCGTGCGCGCTGGCCACAGTTGCGGCCAACGTCGCGGCATCAGCCGTCGAGAGCGCGGGGGCGGCGAGCGCGCCACCCAGGATACGCAGCGCGGCCTCGCGGTCGCCTTGGCGGGCGGTGAGGTCGGCACGCGCGGCGATGGCGTCGGCGTCGAGCGGATCGCGCGTCGACCATTTTGCGAGCAGATCGGAGAGCTCGTCGAGCTGACCGCTGACGGCGAGGAGGCGCGCGAGCTCGCGGTGGCGTCCGCGCTCGTCAGGCGCGGCCTGGAGGGCGGTACGCGCGGCGGCGAGGCGGTCTCCCGCGACGGCCGGGGCGCCGTCCGCGAAGATCTGCGCCTTGCGGAACCACACGCGCTTCATGAACTGTCCGCCACGCTGCCGAGGGATCGCCCTGCGACCCGCCCAGTCGGGGCTCGCGGTCGCCGTCGGCGCCGTGATCGCGCGCGGGATCTCTTTCTTGTCGCGCGGCGCGTCTTCGGCCGCGAACGGATCGGCGTTGTCGATCTTGTTCGACGGCTTTGGCCTGGCGGGCGGGGCCGGCGGCGGAGCGGGTTGAGTGGCGGGAGCGCCGGACGCCGAACGAAGTGGATCCGAGAGATCGCCGGCAGGTGCCGAGCCGCCTGCGCCCGCGCCTTTGCTTGCGCCGACGCCGTAACCGTGACCGAGCCCAAGCCCGCCGCTGTTCAGCGCCTGCGCCTCGTCGGCCGGCGTTGCGGGGGCGAGGGTCGCGACGTCGGTGCCGGTCGCGGCCAGATCGCCGGTCCATGTCTGTGCGCGCGTGGCGCGGTCGATCCCGAACGCTTGGAACATCGCCTCGCTCTCGAGCACGAGGAGCGACGTGAAGCGGCTGGGAACGGCGTGGCGGCGCGAGAGGGTCACGAGCTCCGCGCGAGCGCCCTCGCCGCCGTCGCGCTCCTTGTCGGCGATGCGGGCGGCTGCGTAGAGGCGCGGCACGAACGCGTTGCCCGCGTCGCCTACGACGCGCACGTCGAGCGGGTATTTCGCCTCGAACGGCTCCCCGCCGACCTTGCCCTTGAGGGTCGCGTCGCCTTGCACCCGATCGCCGGTCACACGCGCGACCACGATGCGCTCTTCTCCGGCGCGGATGGGCGCGAGCAGGGTCGGCGCGGAGTCGTGGAGGCCCGCAGGGAGCTCCAGCGTGACGTCGCGGAGCGTCGTCCCGTACGTGGCGTTCAAGACGTCGAGCGCAGCGGTCTCGAGCCGCTCGCCGGGCTGGTACGGCACCAGCACGCCGCCTCCCCCGCGCGCGATCTCCTCGAGCATGACGAGATCGGCGTCCGCACCGATGGGCACGGTGACGACTTCGGCGCGGCCGTCGGGCAGGGCCTCGCTGACCTCGGGAGCGATCGCAGAGGCGCGCCGGTAGCCCGCAGACGCGAGCCCCGAGGAGACGAGGACCACGCGAAGGTCGCGCGCCGCGTCGTGTCCCGTCGACGCGGCCGCCGCTCGCACCGCGCCTACGACGTCGCTCGCGCCGTCCGGCGTCACGCCCGCCATGAACGCATCCGCATCGTGCGCGGCGCCCGAGCCCGGCGCCTTGAAGCCGCCCGGCATCGCGCGGCACGTCACGTCGCACGCGAGGACCGTGACGCGATCGCGCCGGTCCATCTCCTGGATCACCTGAACCGCGAGCTGCCGCGCGCGCTTGAAGCGCTCGCCGAACATCGAGCGCCCGGAGTCGACGACGATGACCTGATCGCGCGGCCTCGTGTCCGCCCACTTCGGGAGCTTGGGCCGCAGCGCGATGGCCACGAAGCCGTCTTCCTTCGTCTTCGCGGTGCCGTCCGCGAAGCCGTAGGCGCTGGCGTCGGTGGCCCGATCGGCCAGCGCGTATTCGAGCGTGAGATCGCCCGACGGCGTGAATCCGGTCATCGTCTGCGCGAAGCGCTCGGTCCCGGGCGCGCTGTCGCTGCCGCCTTGTGAGCGCGCGAGCTCGTAACCTCGCACCTTCACGCCGGCCTTGGGGTCGGCGCCCGTCACCTGGACGTCGAGCGCGAAGGTGTCGATCTTCATGTCGCTCGCCGTCGACTGCGGCAGCGGATACGTGTACCGCCGCACGCCGGCGACCGGCGCGACCGTCTCGGTGTACGCGATCACGATGCGGCGCGACCCGTGCTTGGGGATCGGGAAGATCCGCAGCTCGAAGCGTCCGCCGCGCTGCCACTCGAGCAGCGCCGGATCGTGCCACGGGCCAGGCACCCAGATGATCTCCTCGCGCGGGCGCGGCGCCTTCGGGGCAGCGTTCTGGATCGCGCCGCGCCAAATCGCCGCGGCCTTGGCCTTGTCGACGAACTCGCCGTCGAGGAGCTTGCCGTCGACCTCCAGCGCGAGCCGCTCGATCTGCGCGCCGGGGGGCAGCGGGAAGCGGTAGATGCCCTCGAGCACGTCGTCGGTGTCGTTCGTGAAGACTTCGTCCACCTCAGTGCGCGCGACGTTGCCGACGACGCGGATTTTGGCCGAGTGGCTGGTCAGGCGAACTGCGCGGTCTTTCTCCGTCGTGCTGCCCGGCTTCTTCGCTCGGAGCTCGCCGAGGCCGCTCACCGAGCCGTCCGTGTCCTCGTTGTGGCCGAGCCCGCTGCCGAGCTCGCCCTCGAACGCCACGCGCTGCGCGAGATCGTTGGCGGGCGTCACGTCGGTGCGCGCGCCGCGGGCGAGCTGGGCCTCTTGGCCTGCGGTCACCTGCGCCACGGCGCCGGCCGTGTCGGTCACCTCGACGACGCCGCGCAAGACCTCGACGCTCGCGCGATCGTCGGTCGCCGTGACGGTCAGCTTGGTGCCGAGGACGTTCACGCTGCCCACGGGCACGATCAGCTTGGCGCTCGGCGCGCCGTCGAGGTGGGCGACGTCGGCGATGATCGATCCGTCCTTCAGCGACGCGGTGCGCGGCGCCTGGCCGATCTCGAGATCGGTCGCGCGATCGAGGATGATCTGCGTGCCGTCGTCGAGATCGATGCGCGCGCGCGTGCGGGGATCGGTGACGACGTGCCAGCCGGCCTTGATTTCTGCCCCTTCGACGAGCGGCGCCTGCTTGCCGTTCAGGAGCGTCGCCGTGAGCCCGCCGGTCTTGTCTGCGCCGCTGCGCGTGACCTTGCCAACCTTGCCGTGCCACGCGCGTGACGCGGCGGCGCGAGGGCTCTTCTGCCAGTCCGCCGCTTTCACGCCGACGGTGACGCCCGCGGAGATGCCGAGGACCGCCGCGAAGCCGAGGATCGCGGATTTCCAGTGGAGCGTGCGCGCCGGACCGGCGGCGGGCGTGATGACGACGTCGGGTGCCTTGGTAACGGTGCGGAGGCGCGCGTGGCTCTCGCGTCCGTGCGCCTCACCGAGGCGGGCCTCGATGCGTCGGGCGACGTCGGGGAGCGGCGTGTAGTCCGATCCGGCGCGGGCGATCTCGCGCCCGATGCGGCCGGCCTCGTGCCGGGCGTCGCGGCAGGCGTCGCACTCGGCGACGTGGGCGATCAGGTCGGGGTGCGCGGTGCCGTCGAGAACACCGAGGAGATCTTCGTCGATTCGCGTGCAGCCCATGACTACTTTTCCCCCGCGAGCAGCGCCCGCAGCTTGGAGAGACCCTTGCCGATGCGCTCGCGCGCCGTTCGTTCGTCGACGCGCGCCGCTTGCGCCGCGTCCGCCAGAGTGAGCCCGGCGACGAAGCGGAGGATCGTCGCGTCACGCTCGGTGGGAGGCAGCTCCCCGAGCGCGCGTCGCGTTCTATCGAAGGCCGTCCCCGGCGCGCGCTGCGTGTCCGCGAAATCGTCGCCCAGCGGCTTCGTCACGTTGACCGCCGACTCGACGCGCCGCGCGCAGACGCGCTGAACGATGCCGAACAGCCAGCCGCGCGTCGTCCCCTCGGTCCCGCGCTGCGCCTGTCCCTCGAGCGCCATCACCACGATCTCCTCGACCGCCGCCTGCGCCGCCGCCAGATCGCCCAGCCAGGCCATGCACGCCCGGCCGATCGCCTCTCCGTGCTCCTGGAGCAGCGCGTCTTCCTCACGCGCTCCCGTCGTGCCGCCGTCCGGCCGCTCTGCGTGCATCACGTGGCCTCCACCATCGACGGTACTCCGTCCGCCTCAAGACGGGTCACCCGGGCAAACGATCTCTCTCGGCGGCAGTTCCGCGATACGCTCCGGCGCGTTTTGAGTCGATCGTTCGAGCTCCCGAGCGCCGCGGCGGTCGAGCGGACCGCATTTCAGGTGGCCGTCGTCGCCTGGGTGACCTTTGCGTGTGTGGGATTGTGGGAAATTACCGCACCCCTCGCCGCAGGCCATCACGCCGCCGGAGCCTCGTTCGTGATCGGGGGCGAGGAGATGGCGCGGTGGAAGAGCTTCACCACGGTCTTCAACTACTACCCGACCACGCCGGGCCCCGAGGTCGCCTACGCGCATCACCCGTGGGGTCTAACGATCATCTCGGCGCTCCTTTACAAGATCGTCGGCCACGGCTGGCTCGCGACGCGGCTCCCCGCGGTGCTCGTGAGCGCGATGACGCCACCGCTCCTCTATCGGGTCGCGCGAACGCTCTTCGGTGTGGTCCCTTCGTCCGTCGCCAGCGTCGTCTTCGTGCTCGTGCCGATTGACCTCGCGTTCTCGAATTTCTGGAACCTCGAGGTGCCGACGATCTTCTTCGGGCTGGTGTTCACGCTCGGTACGATCCGCTTCTGGCAGACGTGGAAGGCGCGGCCGATGTGGCTCTCGGTCGCGGGCGCGCTCCTCGTTACGCAGATCGACTGGGACGGCGCGGTCCTCGTCGCGTCGTTCGTCGTCTTCTCGTTCGCGCGCGCCTACGTGTTGCCGCGACGCTGGTTCGGACGGATCAAAGAGCGGCCGCACGCGCGGTGGTTCGCGTTCACGGTGTTCGTGACGGTCGGCAGCGTCCTCTTTTACGTCGCGCTCTTCTCGAAGCTCGGACGGATGCAGGATCTCCTCGACAGCTACAACAACCGCACGACCGGGGTGGAAACTCCGATCGTGCAGGTGCTCCGCGGGCGGCGACTCCTCTGGCTCTACTGGATGCTGACGCCGATCGGTCTGTGGGCCGGTGGTCTGGGGCTCGTCGTCGCAACGTCCAGGCTCCTCCGACGAGATCCGCTCGCGATCGTCTTGCCGGCGTGGGCGGCGGCGGCGGCGTTCGAGTATTTCGTCTTCAAGCAAGGGGCGGACACGCACATTTTCTGGCCGCACGTCGCCAGTGTCGGCATCGCGCTCGGCGCCGCGACGCTCGCCGACGCGCTCTTGAAGGCAAGGGAGCGGACCATCGCGCGCACGGAGGCTTCGCGTGCGCAGCGCGCCACGCAAGGGACTGCGCTGGTCGTCGGGATCGTCGTCCTCCTCCCCCTCGCGCTGATGGCGCGCGTCGCGGCGCCGCTCCTCTGGCAAGCGCGCCTCACGGCGGGGCGCTTCGACGAGGGAGGGCGAACCACGGAGAGCGAGCGTGACAAGGCCCTCGCGATACAATGGGCTGCGTCGTCGCTACCTCGCACGTCCAGCGTGGTGGTCTCGGCGAGCGTCATCTACACGCCCGCGGTCGCCTACGCCGCCGATCGTCCGATCGCCTTCATCGACAAGCCGTGGGACCCTCCGCCCAAGGACGTGCACGAGGGTCTCCTCGTCATCGACGCCCGCAAGCTCTCGGCGTCGGATTTGCGGACCGTCGCGTCACGGTACGCGATCACCGCGATGGGTCCCTTCTGGTTCGTCGATCGCAGCATGGCGTGGGCCGCGCTCGTCGCAAAGAGGCTCGACGAGCGGCTTCCGGTCGGCGCCGAGCGTCTTGGCCTCGCGACGGATCTGATCCGCACCGTCTCCGGCGAGGACGATCCGTGGGCGACCTGGGAGTGGCGGGTCCACCTCGGTCAGCTCGCGAACGCGCCGCAGGGAGAGCCTGTGACGTTCGAGGACCGGCGCATCGCCCACAACGCCGCGATCCTCCGTGGCGACGGCGTCCGCGCGGCCGCGCTGCGCGAGTCGATCGAAGCGCAGCTCACCGATCGCGTGCCGCGCGACTACTCGAACGATCTGCACCTCCTCGGCGTTCGCGTCGAGGACGGCCCGCCACAAGTGATGACCTTGCTCTGGTACGTGGGAACGAACTACTTCGCGGTCGACGCGAGCTACGTCGTTCGCTCGCGCGTGGTGAAGCGGCCGCCGATCTGGCCTACGCTCGTCGACCCGAACGAGAAGCTCGTCTCGACGACGCCCGCGCTCGGCCTCGCGTTCTACCGGCCGCTCTTTCTCTACACGCAGCGCTTCGTCGTCCAGCAGAGGATCGGGACCGAGCGCTTCTATGGTCTCTTCTTGTCGAACGCCGAGGGCGTCGTTCCGCCGACGCTGTCGACGGGCGCGCCGAGCACCACACTGGCGGTCTTCTAGCGGCCTGCCAAAGATCGCTTTCGTTCGTGATCTGGATCACGTCGTGCTTTGGATCACGTCCCTGGCTTCTTCGCGCCGGGGTCGAAGAGGCTCTCTTGCTTCATCGCGCCCGGGATGTCGTCGGCGGCGGGGCCGACCAGCGCACGTTCACGCGCGAGATCGGCATCCATGAGCGCTTCATTGTCGTAGGCGAAGGCCAGCGCGCAGAGCACCCGCGCCGGCCCGAGCTGCGGGTAGCGCTTCAGCAACGTCTCTACCGTGATGCCCCGCCGATGCCAGGACCATAGGCGGCGAACGGGGATGCGCGTCCCGCGAACGACGGGGCTGCCCGAGAGCAGATCTTCTCGCACCTCCACGTGAGGGTGCGCGACAAGCACCGGCGGAAACGCGCCCACGAAGGAATTGGTCGCCTTTTTCGGGCCGGGGGTCAACCCCGACCCTGCCGGATCAACCCCGCTCAGGTCGCCGGAGGCGCTTGGGGCGGCTGGCTGCCGGGACGGCGGCGCGTGTGCGGGGCCAGGCCGCCCTTGCGACCGGCGGCGCGAGCTTCGTCGGCCGTGAACTCGTGGGCGGTGCCGGCGGCGTGGGCCGCTTTGCCCCCCTTGCTCGCGATTTCCGCGACAAGACGCGGATCCATCGCGGCAAACCCGCGGCGCTGCTTGGGCCGCGGCTCCGTCTGCGCGTCACCTGCCGGCGGAGCGGCCTGGGTATGCGAGACGGCCTGCGAAACGGCTTGGGTGGGCTTCTGCGAATCGGTGGCGCTATGCATGGTCGTGGTGTGGTCGTTCATGGCCTGCTCTCATGCCTCTCGAGGTTACTAACGATTGAGGGCGGAAAAGGTTCTGCAGTTAAATGGTGGTCTGAACACTTCCGTAACGTCTGATGCTCGATGTCTAGTTGAGGTAGCGCTTCGACAGCTGCCGCACGGCCTCTTCGGAGGCTTTTACGATTTGCGCTTGAACTTCGGCGTCCGAGGCGTCTTCGTCCACGAGAATGCCGAACTGGCCACCCTCCTCGAAGAGACCTCCAGCCTGCGGATTTCCTTCCGGGTCTTTACGTTCGTTCACACGGGCGTCGTCGTTCGTGGCGAAGGGGACGGACTGGACGGGGAGCGCCACGGTCCGCGACCCTACGTGCACTTGCACGAAGCCAAGCAGTCGCGAGGACTGCATCGCTCCTCCGGTAGTAGACGTTTGATTGCGGTCTCGCATTGGGCAGGCTTTCCTTCTCCACTCAGTCGGATGTGATGCAAAACGTAAGCACCACGTGTCGCATGGCAAGGTGCGGGCCAATGGCGTGAGGCATCGCGCGATCGGAAACGCCGAGGTCTCGCGCGTCCTGTGACGGGCACGTGACGACGGCGGATGAGCATCGCCAACGCACGAGACTGGCGAGCGATTCCGGGCAGCGTGGTTGCGACGGACGCGCGGAGTTGGGGCTTTCGCGGCCTCCGCAGGGGTGTATCCTCGCGCCTTCCCGTGGCCAAAGCGCCATGGGCACGTGCGGCGCGCGCGTCATGGGGTGCGTGAACGCACGGAGCAGACACCGGAAGACACAGTTCACAGAGAGAGGGACGCCGATGCAGATCGCGATCATTGGACTTGGCAAGATGGGCGGGAACATGGTCAAGCGGCTCCTCGGCGGGGGGCACAAGGTCGTCGCCTATGACCGCGACCCCGCGGCCGTCGAGCGCTTGTCCAAGGACGGGGCCACCGGCGCCAGCTCGCTCGCGGATCTCGTCTCGAAGATGGAGGGCCCGCGCGCCGTGTGGGTCATGGTGCCGTCGGGAACCCCCACGGAGTCGACGATCCAGGAGCTCGCGAAGCTGATGAAGGAGGGAGACATCGTCATCGACGGCGGCAACTCCAACTTCCACGACTCGCAGCGACGGAGCGCGGAGCTTGCGACCAAGAAGCTTCGCTTTTTGGACGCGGGTACGTCCGGCGGCGTCTGGGGTCTCGAGAACGGCTACTCGCTCATGGTCGGCGGCGACAAGAGCGCCTACGAGATTTGCCTCCCCGCGCTCACCACGCTCGCGCCGAAGGACGGCTTGGGCTACTTCGGCAAGGCCGGCGCCGGGCACTTCTGCAAGATGGTCCACAACGGGATCGAGTACGCGATGATGCAGGCGTACGCCGAGGGCTTCGAGCTCATGAAGGCGACCGACTTCGGCTACGACCTGCGCCAGGTCACGGGCGTGTGGAACCACGGGTCGGTCGTCCGCTCCTGGCTCTGCGAGCTCGCCGAGGACGCGTTCAAGCGCGATCCGGAGCTGAAGGATCTGAAGCCGTACGTCGACGATTCCGGCGAGGGTCGATGGACGGTGAACGAGGCGATCGCGCACGCGGTCCCCGTCCCGACCATCGCGGCGTCGCTCTTCGCGCGCTTCTCGTCGCGCCAGGACAACAGCTTCGCAATGCGTGTGCTCGCCGCGCTCCGCAACGAGTTCGGCGGTCACGCCGTGAAGAAAGCCTGACGAGCATCCAAGGCATCGGAGAGCGAATCGAATGACGGCGAATGCGAATCCGCTCCGCAAGGGGCTCGTGGACGATCGGACCGGCGACGCGTGCGCCGTCGTCATCTTCGGCGCGTCGGGGGACCTGACCCGCCGCAAGCTGATGCCTGCACTCTACAACCTCGCGGTCAGCCGCGCTCTGCCCGGCGGATTCGCCGTCGTCGGGCAAGCGCGGCGCGAGAAGACGCACGAGCAATTCCGCGCCGAGATGCGCGAAGGGATCTCCAAGTTCTCTCGCCGCAAGCCGCTCGACGAGGCGGTGTGGAAGGACTTCGAGCGCGGCGTCAGCTATGTCGCCGGCTCCTTCGAGGACGCGCAGACGTACACCAAGTTGAAGGAGCACCTCGCCGAGCTGGATCGCGAGCGCGGCACGCGGGGAAATCGCCTCTTTTACTTCGCGGTGCCGCCGTCGGAGTTCGGCACCATCGTCAACGGGCTGAAGGGCGCCGAGCTCGTGGCCGCCGCGGGCGCGAAGACCGGTCCGTGGTCGCGCGTCGTCTTCGAGAAGCCGTTCGGCCACGACCTCGAGAGCGCGCGCGAGCTGAACGACACGATCGCGGGCGTCTTCCACGAGTCCCAGGTCTTCCGCATCGACCACTACCTCGGCAAGGAGACCGTCCAGAACCTCCTCGTCTTCCGCTTCGCGAACAGCCTATGGGAGCCGATCTGGAACCGGGAGCACGTTGATCACGTTCAAATCACCGTCGCCGAAGAGATCGGCGTCGAGGGGCGCGGCAAGTTCTACGAGCAGACCGGCGTCACGAAGGACATCGTCGAGAACCACCTGATGCAGCTGCTCTGCCTCACGGCGATGGAGCCGCCCATCTCGCTCGCGGCCGACGCGGTGCGCGACGAGAAGGTGAAGGTCCTGCGCTCGCTCCGCCCGATGGAGCGCTCGATGGTGGCGCAGAACGTCATCCGCGGGCAGTACGGCCGCGGCTTCGTCCGCGCCGACGAGGTGCCGGCGTACCGCGAAGAGCCCGACGTCGATCGCCTCTCGTGCATCGACACGTACGTCGCGATGAAGGTCGAGATCGAGAACTGGCGGTGGGGCGGCGTTCCCTTCTACGTCCGCGCCGGCAAGCGCCTCGCGAGGCGCGTGACCGAGATCAGCGTGCAGTTCAAGAAGGTGCCGCACAGCCTGTTCCATGCGCCCGATGGCGGCATCACGCCGAACGTGCTGACGCTCCGCATCCAGCCCGACGAGGGCATCGCGCTGCGCTTCACCAGCAAGGAGCCGGGGCAGCAGACCATCCTGCGCGACGTCTCGATGGATTTTCGCTACGGCTCGGCGTTCGGCTCGAACACGCCCGAGGCCTACGAGCGACTGCTCCTGGACTCGATGCGAGGTGAGGCCACGCTCTTCACGCGGCGCGACGAGGTCGAAGAGCAGTGGGAGTACATCGATCGCGTCTTCGACGCGTGGGCGAGCGAGGGCAACACACCGCCGCCCGTGTACCCGTCGGGCTCGTGGGGCCCCGAGCAGTCGGACGATCTCCTCGCGCGCGACGGCAGGCGCTGGAGGAAGCCGTGAGCGCGACGAGCATCTCGCCGCCGGCGCCGGCGAGCGCGGTCCTCACCCGCATCGAGAAGGAGCTGCTCGAGATCTGGTCGCCGCCCACGAGCCCCAGCGAGGCGCCCAAGGCGCGCGCGTGCACCATGAACCTCGTCGTCGTCGCCGGCGAGCGCGAGATCGCCGCGCTCTACACGCCCGTGGTCGACGACGTGACCCGCGGAATCCCCGCGCGGGCGATCATCGTCGCGCTCGATCCCGACGCGCAGGCCAACGCCCTCGAGGCCGACACGACCGCGGTGTGCGTGAAAGGCGAGGCAGGGCAGATCGTCTGCTCCGAGCGCGTGCGCCTGGTGGCGCTGGGCGGCGTGTGCGACCGCGTCGGCAGCGCCGTCGAAGCGCTTTGCGTCCCCGAAATCCCGACGACGCTCGTGTGGTTGGGGCGCGTGCACGTCGACGATCCGGTGTTCCTCTCGCTCGCCATGAACGCGCAGCGCATCGTCCTCGACACCGACTACACGTCGCTCACGAGCCTCCTCCACCTGGCGCGCTGGGCGCGGCAGGACGTGACTCGTCCCCACATCGCGGATCTGGCGTGGACGCGCCTGACCACGTGGCAGGAGCTCTGCGCGCGCTTCTTCGACGACACGAGCCTCTGCCCCCACGCGCACGCCGTGACCCGCGTCAGCTTGCGCCAGGCCTCGGAGCCAGGGACGCGCCTGGGTTCCGAGGGCGCTCTCTTGCTCGGGTGGATGGCGACGCGCCTCGGGTGGAAGACGTCGCGTCTCGGCGGCGCGCTCCGCTTCAAGCGCCCCGACGGCGGCATCGTTGGCCTGCACCTCGGCACCGTGCAGCGGCCCGCCGAGGTCGCGCCGACGACGCTGGCCGGCGTCACGATCGAAGCGGAGGCCGGCGGCGTGCGGTTGAAGGGCACGATCGAGCGCGAGCTCGGGAGCGGTCTCGCGGGCTCGACCCCCGACGCCGACGTCCTCGTCTGGCGCCTCGACGTCGCCGGCAAGCAGACGATCGAGCAGCGCGTGCGCCTGAGCGCCAACAAGGGAGCGATGGTGCTCGAGCGCACGCTGCACCGTCCGACCGAGGACCCTGCCCTCACCGAGTCGGTCGTGTTCGCCGAAGAAGTGTTCGAAGACGGGGTGGTCTGCACATGACGACGAAGGTGGTCCCTGGCATCCTGATCGCCACGCCCGACGCGGAGCAAGCGTACAAGGAGGCGGGCGCGCGAATGGCGCGATCGATCCGCGACGCCGTGAGCGCCCGCGGACGCGCGGCGATCGCTCTCTCGGGGGGAAATACGCCGCGCCCCGCCTACGCGATGATCGCAAAAGATCCGAAGATCGACTGGTCGCGCGTCGACGTCTTCTTCGTCGACGAGCGGGCGGTACCTCCGACGAGCGATCGCTCGAACTTCCGCATGGTGCGCGAGGCGCTGCTCGAGCCGGCGAAGATCGCCGACGACCACGTCTTTCGCATGCACGGCGAGGCGAGCGATCTCGAGCAGGCCGCGCGCGACTACGAAGCGCTCGTCCGGAAGACGGTCCGCACCGGGGCGCCGCCGGCGTTCGATCTCATCGTCCTCGGCGTGGGCGACGATGGGCACACCGCGTCGCTGTTTCCGGGCAGGCCGGAGGTCGAGATCACCGATCGCCTCGTCGTCTCCGTCCCCGCGCACGCCGGCCTCGAGCCGCGCATCACGCTGACGGCGCCGGTCATCGAGGCCGCGCGGCACGTCATGGTGATGGCACTCGGAAAGGCGAAGCACGAACCGCTCGAGCGCGTCTGGCAGGTGTCGGGCAGCAAGAATGAGACGCCCGCGCGCCTCGTGCGCGACGTGCGCGGCGCGATCACATGGGTGATCGACCGCGCGGCCGGCGGAATGGGCTGAGCGCCGTCCGACAGGCAAGCGCTCGGCCCACGCGCACCCCGCGCCCCGCGCCCCTCCAGGGTGGCCGAATGTGGTCCAAATGCCGCTTCTCGCAGGAAATACTTGAAACCCGCCGCCGTCGGGGGACTACTGAAGGACATGAGGGGTAAGGGCGTCAGTGGCCCTCCGGATTTCGCCTACGAGCCCGACTCGACGGTGCGCGCGCGGTCCCCTGCGCTCGACGAGCGCATGATGACGATCGCGGCGAAGGTGGCGCCCGATGTGAAGCGTCTCCTCGCGGCGTACGAGGCGCGCGTCGCCACATGCGACCACCTCGCGTTCGACGAGATCACCGGGCGCATCGCGTACCGCTGCGGAGACGACACGCTGTTCAGCGGCGGGGTCGAGGAGATGGCCCGCCTCGGCGAGGACGGCGTGCTCACCTTCGCGTGGCGCCAGCACCCCTCTGCGCTCCCCCCGACGCCGCGCGTCGACACCGCCCGCAACATGCTCACGAGCCTCGGCCTCCACGCGCTGCTTCTCGGCGAGATCGCCACCCTTCGCACGCGCACCGCCGACGTCGACGCCATCCTGATGTTCGCGCTCCACCTCTACGAGGCCGACGGCCTCTTCCGTGAGGAGCGTGGCGGGGCGACGATCTTCTACGCCGTCTTCGAGGGCGCGCTGCCGCAGCGGCCCGGTCGCTCGGGCAAGCTCGGGGAGACGCTTCAGTCGTTTCGGCTCCCGAGGATCACGACGCGCCCGATCCCACGCGAGGAGAGCGAGGGGGACGTGCCGCGCGAGGAGTCGGTCATCGCCGTGACCGTCCTCACGCCGGTCCCTCCCGGCGTGGACCGCGCGCTCCTCGCGGCGCCCGCGCGGATGCCCGAGCTCTCGAGGGTCTTGCCGGTCGCGCAGATCGTCTTCAAGGACCTCGCCACCGTCCTCGAGCGCGTGCGCGCCGCCGTCCTGCTGGTGAACGTGGTCGGCGACCGGTCGCGCGCCGTCACGGTGGACGTGATGGCCACGGACGGCGACGGCGAGCTGCACGCGTTCGAGCCATCCTCGCACCTGCGCGAGGCGGTCAACGACCTGCTCCTCCTCGAGGATCACGCAGGAAACGGCGCGCTTCGACGCCTCGTCGTCCACATGAACGCCGACGCGTCGATTCGCATACAGTTCGGGTAGCGGCCGTTACTTCAGCCAGGCGCCGATGCGCGCGACGACGTTGTCGACGCTCATGCCGAGCTTCTCCGCGAGCACCTTGTCGGGCGCGCTCGCGCCGAAGCGATCGATGCCGATCGGGAGACCGGTGTCGCCGACCCAGATGCGCCACGGATCCGAGCGGCCCGCCTCGATCGACACGCGCCGCACGCCCGGCGGGAGGACCTGATCGCGGTAGGCCTGATCCTGCTCCGCGAACTGCTCGAGGCAGGGCGCCGAGACGACGCGGACCTTGCGGCCGTCCTTCTCCAGGCGCTCTCGCGCGCCCATCGCGAGGCCGACCTCGCCGCCCGTCGCGATGATCACGATCTCGGGCTTCCCGCCCGTGGCCTCCTGCGCGATGTACGCGCCGCGGAGGGCGCTCCTCGGATCGAAGCCGGCGTCACGCTTGATCGTCGGGAGCTTCTGGCGCGACAGCGCGAACAGCGTGGGGCCGTTCTTGCGCTCGAGCGCCATCGTCCACGCGGCGGCGCACTCGAGCCCGTCGGCGGGGCGGACGACGTGGAGGTGCGGGATGAGCCGCAGCGCCCACAGCTGCTCGATCGGCTGATGCGTCGGCCCGTCCTCGCCGAGCATGATCGAGTCGTGCGTGTAGATCCAGATGCACGGCAGCTCCATGAGCGACGAGAGGCGAATCGCCGGGCGCATGTAGTCACTGAAGATGAGGAACGTCGAGCCATAGGGGATGAACCCGCCGAACAGCGCCATGCCGTTCACCACACCGCCCATCCCGTGCTCGCGGATGCCGAAGTGGAGGTTTCTGCCCGCGAACTCGGCGGTGTTCACGCTGCCGCCGTTCTTGATGAGCGTCTTGGTGGACGGCGCGAGGTCGGCCGAGCCGCCGACGAGCGACGGGACGAGCGTCGCCGCCGCCTGCTGGATCGCGTTCGAGAGGTTGCGCGTCGCGTCGTCCTTCTCGGGGATCGCCTTCAGGAGCTGCTCGAAGAGATCCTTCGGCATCGCACGCGACATGAACGCCTTCTCTTGCGCGGCCAGCTCGGGGTTGGCCTTCGCCCACGCGTCCACGCGCGTTTGCCACGCGGCGTGCTCCTTCTGGTTGTCGGCCGCGCGATCCTTGAAGAGCGCGTAGACTTGCTCGGGAACGTAGAAGGTCTTGTCGGGATCCCAGCCCATCGCCTTCTTGGTGGCGGCGATCTCTTCTTTGCCGAGCGGCGCGCCGTGCGCTTCCGCCGTGTCGTGCGCCTTGGGCGCGCCGTTCGCGATGTGCGTGCGGGCTTGGATGAACGCGGGCTTGTTCTGCGCGAGCGCCTTGTCGATCGCCGCGCGAATTTGCGCGTGATCGTGGCCGTCGATCTTCTGCGAGAACCAGCCGTAGCTCTCGAAGCGCTTGGCGGCGTCGTCGGTGTACGCGAGCTCGGTGTCGCCCTCGATCGTGATGTGGTTGTCGTCGTAGATGAGGACGATGTTGCCGAGCCCGAGGTGCCCCGCGATGCTCGCGGCCTCGTGGCTGATGCCTTCCATCAGGTCGCCGTCCGAGCAGAGGCCGAAGATGCGCACGCCCTTGGTCGGCTCGCCGAAGCGCGCCGCGTGCATCTTGGCGGCGAGCGCGAAGCCGACGATGTTGCTGACGCCGGCGCCGAGGGGGCCGGTGGTCGTCTCTACGCCCGGCGTGAGGCCGTGCTCGGGGTGCCCCGGCGTCTTGCTGTCCCACTGACGGAACTGCTGCAGCTGCGCGAGCGGCAGGTCGTACCCCGAGAGGTGGAGCATCGAATAGAGGAGCATCGACGCGTGGCCGCACGAGAGGACGAACCGATCGCGCCCCGGCCACTGCGGATCCTTCGGATCGTAGCGGAGGTAGCGCGTCCAGAGCTCGAACGCGATGTTCGACAGGCCCATCGGCGTGCCCGGGTGGCCGCTGTTGGCCTTCTCGACGCCGTCGATCGAAAGCGTCTTGATGGTGTCGACGGCGAGCTGGATGGTCTTCGGATCGTAGTCGCGCGGCATGGCGTTTCCTCGGGTGAGATGGGCCCTTGGCATATCACAGGACTTGCCTCGGCGACGACGGGCGGCGGCGCGCGGAAAGGCGCCTTTTTCAGCCGCTTCGCGCAGCACGAGCGGCGTAGGACGCGCTGCCCGAGAGACCGATGTCGGTGTCGAGCACGACCGCGACGGGCACGCGCTCGAGGAGGCCGGCGAAGCGGCCCTTCGCGACGAACGCCTCGACGAAGCCGCGACGAACGAGCTCGTCCGAGTAGTGCGCGGCGATCCCGCCGCACACGAAGACGCCGCCGGTCGCGAGCGTCTTCAGCGCGAGGTTCCCTGCCTCGGCGCCGTAGAGGCTCGCGAAGCGGCCGAGGACCTGCTCGCCGACCGGACTCGCACCGGCGACCGCCTGTGCGAAGATCTCTTTGTTGCGGTCGGCGGCGGCGGCGATGCGCTCGGCGATCTCCGGCGGATCCGCGAGGCCCTTCACCGAGACGAAGAAGTCGTACAGGTTGCCGATGCCCGGGCCGGCCACGATGCGCTCGTAGCTCACGTGCCCGCCGAACCGCGCTTGCAGGTACTCGAGCAGCTCGAACTCCAGCCGATCGCGCGGCGCGAAGTCGACGTGTCCGCCCTCCGTTGCGCACGGCACGTGCCTCTCGCCGTCCCACACCAAGGACGCCTCCCCGAGACCGGTGCCGGCCGCGATGACCGCGACGTTGGCGCCGGTTTGTTGGGGGACCGCGTCGCCGCGCAGCGGACGGAGCTTCTCGCGCGGCACCGCCAACGCGCCGAACGCGAGCGCGACGAGATCGTTCAGGAGCGCCACGCGCGGGATGCCGAGCGATGCGCCGAGCGCGCGCGCCTCCACCTGCCAGCCGAGGTTCGTGAGCGTCGCCTTTCCGTTCACGACCGGCCCGGCGATGCCGAACGTCGCCGCCTCGACGCGCGGGGGATCTTTGCCGAGGAACGCACGGATCGCGTCCTCCAAGCTGCGGTAGTCGGCGCTGGCGAGCGACTCTTGCCGTACGCGCCTCTGCCCGCTGACGTCGAAGAGCGCGAAGCGCGCGTTCGTCCCGCCGACGTCGCCCGCGAGGATCATCGTTTCCGCTCTACAGGTTGCCCATCATCGCGTCGCCGAGCGACGGCTGATCGATCTTGCCGAACCAGATGCTCCACGTCGCCTTCATGAAGTCGATGCCCGCGACGCTCGCGTTGCCGCCGTTCGACACGCTGATCGACGTCGTCTTGCTCCCGGCGTTGTACGAGATGGTCACGTACGTCCCCTCCTTCAGCTCTTTGTTCATGGCGCCGAGGAAGGGGCCCGTCTTGCTGCCGTCGGACCAGCCGTTCATCTTGTAGGCGTCCTTGAGGGCGTCCTGGATCTTCTCGGCGTCGACGTCGCGGAGCATGCGGAAGGTTATTTTCTTGTCGACGTCGGCCTCGACGATCGCCTGCTTCGACTTGCTCGGCGGCAGCGCCTTCATGTCGTGGCGGATGGCGTAGACCTTCACGCTGACGAACGCGACGCTCTTGGTCCGGACGCCGCTGCCGGTGAAGTACCAGCCGTTCTTGTCGGGATCGAGCGCCCACGCGCTGGCGGCGAGGGTGACGAAGAGCAAGCAGACGACGGCGAAGATCGAGCGCTTCATGAGGACGAACACGTTACCACCGCGCCGGCAGACGCCAAGGGCATCTTGGCGGCGCGAATTCGCTCACTTCGGCGGGCTCCGAGGCCCGCTGTCCTTGACCGCCGCGACGTGCCCTTCGTACGTGTCGCTGAAGGTGTGGCGCCCCTCGCCCTTCGCGACGAAATAGAGGTAGTGCGTCACCGCCGGGCTCATGACGGCCTCGATCGAGTGCGCGCCGGGGTTGCAGATGGGGCCGGGGGGCAGGCCTTCGTGGGTGTACGTGCTGTACGGGTTGTCGGGGTCCACGTTCACGTCGTGCGTGATGCGACCCGTGTAGTTTGCACACGACGCGAGCTTGTCCTTCAAGAGGAGGCAGCCGTAGCCGGCGCTCGGGTCCGACTGGAGCACCTTCTTCTTGAAGTTGGGGTCGCGCATGCGGTTGAGAAAGACGCTGGCGATGATGCGCCGCTCGTCCTCGACCGCCGCCTCCTTCTCGATGATCGACGCGAGGATCACGACCTCGCGCATTCCCCAGTGGAGGGTCTGCGACAGATCGAGGACGCCGTAGGGGTGGCGCTGCTCGAGGGAGAACCAGCGCTTGTCGAACTCGGCCTTCAGGCGGCGCACGACGTCGGCCCCCTCCGAGTCGGTCGCGAGCTCGTAGGTCGCCGGGAAGAGGAAACCCTCGATGCTCGGGCCTTCGACGTGCAGCTCGTCGAGGAGCGCCTTGTCCTCGGTCGCGTCGAGGAACGCGCGCTGCGTGCAGACGTGGTTTGCCTGGAGGCGCTTGCCGAGGTCCCAGCGCGTCCATCCCTCGGGGAACGTGACGCGCACGTGGGTCGCGGCGCCGCGGCGCTCGAGGCGGTTCAGCACCTCGCGCGGCGAGAGATCGTCGGTGAGGAGGTGCGGTCCCCGCGCGACGTGGCCGTCCGCGCCGGACAGGCGAACGTACGCGGCGAAGAGCGAGGGGTTGGCGATGAGGCCGGCGGCGTGGAGGCGACCGGCGAGCGCTGCCGGCGTCTCGTCGCCGACGACGGTGAGCTCGACGTCGCGTCCGCTGCCCGGTCCATGGCGCGACGGGTAGACGATCGTGAGGAGCGCGCCGCCGAGGAGGAGCACGCAGAGGATCGTGAGCGCCGCCCACCCTGCGCGTCGAAGCGAGCGCTCGCGGGGCGAGAGCGGCGCCGGCTCGTTGGGGTTGCTCTTGCGGGACCGGCGCTTCTTGCGTCGTCGCCGTCGCCGCGGCTCTTGGTCGCCTGCGTCGCCGCCGCCGCTGCTGCCGCTGCCGCTGCTGATAGGGGAAGAGGTCTCGGTCACGTGTCCCCGCCGGCGCGCGCGCGCGGCTGATCGAGCCACGCTTGGAGGATCATGCACGCCGCCGCCTCGTCGATTCGGGCCTTGGCCTTCTTCCCACGAACCTCGCTCGCGCGGAGCTCTCGCGCAGCTTGCACGGTGGAGAGGCGCTCGTCCCAGAGCTCGACGTCGCAGCCGGTGGCGTCGGCGATCTGCTGCGCGATCGCGCGGGCCTTCTGCGCGGCGTCCCCCTCCCCTCCGCTCATGTCGAGCGGGAGGCCGACGACGAAGCGCACCACGTTCTCGGCGGCGACGAGGTCTTTGAGCGAGCGCATCAGCTTTCCGCGGTCCTTGCCGTCGAGGACGCCGCGCGGGTGGGCCATGCTGCCGAGCTCGTCGTCGATCGCGACGCCGACCCGGACGCTCCCCAAATCCAGCGCAATCGTGCGTCCCCTCACCACGGGCCAAAACGCTTAGCGCGCCCGCGCCGGATCCGCCAGCATTCCCTCGTGCCACGTGGTTGCGCGGGAAGGCACATCGCAGCTTGCTCCCTTCGTCGGAAAAGGCGATAAGACCCGGCGACTTGAAGACACAGCTGCGTGCCGTCAAAGGAATGAACGACATCTTGCCGGGCGAGATCGCGCGCGGGCACAAGGTGGAGCACGCCTTTCGTCGGACGTTCGAGCGGGCTGGCTTCCGGTTCGGCGTTGCCATGTCGCTCATGCTCGCGTCGTCGTCTGCCTATGCGCAGCTCGGCGGGCGCGGCGGCGCAGGCAACCCCGCGCAGCGGGCCCCTACGCAGTCCTCTCCGACGCAGAACAAGACCGTGGGCCCGCGCAGCGGCGGCGACGACGACGACGCGGCGCGCATCCAGGTCACCCAGCGCGCCGAGCCCGTCGCCCAGGCCCCCGCCGATCCGCTCGAAATCCCGCCCGAGGCCAAGAAGAAGATCGGGACCGACTCCGATCTGCGCCTCCCGCCCCCGACGGGCGAGCTCGAACGCCAGTATTTCCCGTATTACCAGGAGCGGCGCGGCGACTACAGGTTCCGGATGATCCCGCCGCTCTACCTCGAGCACACGCGCGGCGAAGGGACGGCGCAAGAGGACACCGAGTCGCTCACGGGCCTCCTCTATTACCGGCGCCGGTCCCCGAAGATGGACGCCGACATCGTGTTCCCGCTCGCCTGGCGCGTCCGCGACCGCGAGAATCACGTGCTCGTGCTGGGGCCCCTCGCCCATCGAGAGGCGCCGAACGAGCACGACAACTGGGCGGCGCCCCTCGTCTTCGAGGGCTCGCGAAAGGACGGCGGGTACCTTCACTTGCCGGCGCTCCTCACCACCTCGCACTGGGGCGAAAAAGGCGCGTTCACACTGGCAGGGCCGTACTTCCGCGATCGGACCGGCAGCGACGTGGATTGGGGCGTCGCCCCGTTCGTGTTCCACGGCGACAACGGCAACGCCGACGGCGCGCGCAAGACCTACACGCTCATCCCGCCCCTCCTCTACTTCCATCGCGAGCGAGAGCTCGACGAGAGCGCGCTCACCGTCATCGGGCCGGTCATCTCGGCGAGCACGCCGAAGCGCCGCATCTTCGACGTCGCCCCTCTTCTTTTCACGATTCGCGGCACGCCGGAGACGGGCGGCATTCGAGAGAGCCACACGACGCTCTTCCCGTTCTTCCACTACGGGTACACCGACAAGCAGTCGCTCTTCGTCCTGCCGGGGTACCTCCGGCGGGTCACGCAGACCGCCGACACGCTCATCACGCCGTTCGTGACCCACGCGACCACGCGCAACGGGGCGACGTCGCTCACGATGTTCGGCCCGCTCGCGCCCGTCTACTACGGCTACAAGGACCGCGACATCGGCTACCACGCGACCGGCATCCTGCCGTTCTACTTCGGTACCGGCGGCCCGACCGGCTGGAGCATCCTGACGCCGCTCTTCGGCCGCTGGGAGAGCTACGGCGTCTCGCGCTCGTACTGGTTCTTCCCGAACATCACGCTGTCGAGCGACCTGCACGGCTGGGAGACCGACATCCATCCGCTCGTCTACCTCGGTCGCAATGACGACAGCTCGCACACCGTCCTCGCGCCGATCTTTTGGGACTTCGCGAGCAAGAAAGGCCGAACGACGATCGGCTTCCCGGTCTTCTGGCGCTTCGCCGACACCGAGGCCGGCTCGCTCACCCAAGTCGCAGGCAACACGCTCTACATGGAGCGCAAAGTCGCGGGCGGAACCGACTGGCAATTTCACCTTCTGCCGCTCTTCTCGTATGGTGAAAATCCGACGGGGTACTGGTGGAACGTCCTCTTCGGCCTCGCGGGTTACGATCGTTCGGGCAGCTACTCGCGCATCAAGGCCTTCTGGCTTCCGATCTCGCTCGGTGGCGGGGCTGCGGCGGCTTCTGCACCGAATTCAAGACTCTACGAGTAGTCATTGAAGTAAATTCGACGAGTTGAACGCGCGTTCAGGCACGGGCCTCACGATCTCTTTTCAAACGAACGCGTATCACGATCGATCGCTGCACGCGAAGCGAAAGCGATCACGCCACGTTGTCGATGACAGCTGACCCCAGGGGCCAGCGATCGACGTGTCGCCTCACCCAAAGTCTCAACGGAGGAGGACGCGCGACGTGATCGCGAGGGCCTCGTCGATCTCCGCAGGCGTCGTCGCTTCACCCATCGAGAAGCGGACGCACGTGACGGCGATCTCGGGGCCGAGCATCGCGGACACGACTACCGACGGCTCCACCGTCCCGGCGCTGCAGGCGCTGCCGCTCGAGACGCAGAGGCCGTCGAGGTCGAGCGCGGCGACGAGCTCGCCGCCGACCCACCCGCGGAAGGACAGGTTGGCGACGTGAGGGACGCGAGGCCCTTCGCCGACCCGACGCGCGCCGCGGGCGAGCAAGCCGGCCTCCAGCCGGTCGCGGAGCGCGGCGAGATCGGCGTAGCGGGCGGGAGACGTACAGGCGTGGCGTGCGGCGACCGCGAGGCCGGCGGCGCCGATCGGGTCGACCGTGCCGGGACGCAGCCCACGCTCTTGCGAGCCGCCGAGGAGGACGGGCGTGACGCGCGCGCCAGGACGGGCGACGAGGGCGCCGATGCTCTTGGGGCCGCGGAATTTGTGGGCCGCGACGGCGAGCGTGTCGGCCTGCGCGAGCACCGAGAGATCGCTGAGCTTCCCGAACGCTTGCACGGCGTCGACGTGGACACGAGGGTTTTTGGGGTGTTTCCCCGTTCGCGCGAAGATCTCGGCGAGCGGCTGGATCACCCCGGTCTCCCCGTTGACCGCCTGCACGGCGACGAGGCGCACGTCGGGATCGTCCATCGCGCGATCGAAATCGGTCAGATCCACGGCGCCGTCGGGGCGGACGTCCACCCACCGAACGCGCGCCTTGCCCTCGCGCTCGAGCGCTTCGGCGACCTTGGCGACGGACGGGTGCTCGAGGCGGCTCGTCACGAGAACGCCGCCGATCGCACCTTCGTCGAACGCGGACCGCACGGCGAGGTTGTTCGCTTCGGTACCGCCTGCCGTCAGCGTGACATCGCGCGCGTCGCGACCGGTCAAGAGACCGACGGCCTCGCGTGCGTCTTCGACGATGCTCCGCGCGGCGCGTCCGCGGGCGTGGATGCTCGAAGGGTTCCCCCATCCCCGCTCGCCCGCGACGCGCATGGCGTCGAGGACCGCGGGCAGCGGCGGCGCGGTCGCGTTCCAGTCGAAATAGAGCACTAGTTCGTCGCCTCGAGGACGACCGTAGGCGCGCGCTTCGCGACGCTCAGGCAGAAGGCCGCGCCCGAGAGGTAACGCCCTTCGATCGTCATCCCGCCGGTGACGCGCGCGTCTCCGCCGAGGCCGCGCGCGACGCGACGAACGATCGCGAGGCCGACGCCGACGCCGCCGTGCGCGCGCGTGGGCGAGCCGTCCAGCTGGAGAAACGGCTCGAAAATGCGCTCGGCGCGATCGGGGGGGATGCCGGGGCCGTTGTCGGCGATGAACAGCTCGTACGTGGCTTCGAGCGGGCGAACCAGCACGCCGACGGTTCCCCCCTCCGGCGTGAACTTCGCGGCGTTGTCGAGGAGCTGCCCGATCGCGCGCATGAGGCGATCGGAGTCGCCGTATGCCGGCATGCCCCCGCGCGGGAACTCCTCGAGCAGCGTGATCCGCCGCTCGGCGAAGTGATCGGCCTGCTGCGCGACCGCGCGGCGCACGGTGTCCAAGAAATCGTAGTCCTTGTGGAAAAAGCGCATCCTCCCGGTCTCGAGGCCCGTCACGTCGATGAGGTTGTCGAGCGTTCCGCGGAGGCGACGGACGCAATCGTCCATCGCCCGAAGCGCTTTTCGCTGCGAGTTGGTGACCGGTCCGAGCTCCTCATCCATGAGCATCCGCAGGTAACCGACAATCGGCGTCAGCGGCGTCGCGAGCTCGTGCGAGATGTTGCGGTAGAACTCGGTGCGCAGGCGATCCATGTCGCGCAGGCGATCGTTGGCGGCGCTGAGCTCGGCGACCTTCTCCTCGAGGTGACCGACGATACGCCCGCTCTGCATGCGGAGGCGCTCGCCCGTCGCGTCCGCGCTGGAGTTCAATCGCTCGCGGTGCCCCCCCAAGAACTGACGGACCTGCCGCGCGAACTGCCGTGCGTCGATCGGCTTCTGGAGGAACCCGTCGCAGCCGACCGCGAAGCTCGTCTCCTTGTCGCCCTCCGCGGTGATCGCGATGATCGGCACGCCCTTTAGCGCGTTCTCACTTCGCAGCCGCAGCGTGACCTCGTAGCCGTCGAGGCCGGGGATGTTGAGATCGACGAGGATGAGATCGGGCCGCTGGGCCAGGGCCTGTCGAACGCCATCGAGGCCGTCTGCCGCGTCGATCACGTCGATCCCGTCGGACGCGAGCAGCTTGCGGACCAGGAGCCGGTTACGGGGATCGTCTTCGATGTGGAGGACGCGCGGCATTGTCCAATCTCGGGGGGAGACCCAACCCGAACCTTAGCGCAAAAGGCCCCAGTTCTCTCGCGTACCTCCGCACCACCCTCGCGCCAGGCACTTTACTTCCCCAGGGAGCCGACTACGGTTCGCCCTCGCATGAAGGTCCTTGCCCCTCGTCTGCTCCTTTGCCTGCTCGGCGGCGTCAGCGTCCTCGGCGTCGCCTGCGCCAAGCTCACCGCGCCGCCCGAGCAAATCTCGACCGACACGACCACCGCGGCAACCGCGGCCGCGCCGCAAGCCCGAGGCTCCGCGCCCGCGCCAAGGCCCGCGCCGACTCCGACGCCGGCCCCCGCCGCGCCGAGCCAGCCCGACGCGAAGGTCGGAATTCAGGACGTCGTCGTCGGCAAGGGCCAGGAGGCCAAGGCGGGGGACGTGGTGAGCGTCCACTACGTAGGCACGCTCACGGACGGCAAAGAGTTCGATCAGTCCCGAAAGCGCGGCCAGCCGTTCAATTTCCCGCTGGGACAGGGGCGCGTCATCAAGGGGTGGGACCAGGGCGTCGCCGGCATGAAGGTCGGCGGCAAGCGTAAGCTGACGATCCCGCCGTCGCTCGGCTACGGGGATCGCGGCGCGGGATCGATTCCGCCGAACTCGACTCTCCTGTTCGAGGTCGAGCTCCTCGAGATCAAGAAGTGAAGGCCCGTCCCGCCAAGACCGTTGTCGTCGCGCTCGCGCTCGCGGGGATCGCCTGTGGGAGCACTGCACCGGCGCCGCATCCGCCGGAGGCGACGACCGCGACGCCGACCACGACCGCCACCACGACCGCGACCGCCACCACGGCCGCGACCGCCACCACGAACACGACCGACGGGGCGAACGATACGGGAGCTGCGAAGTCCAAACCGGCGAAGGTCGGCGCGCGTCACGTGCTCATCCAGTGGATGAACTCCGAGCGTGCCGCGGCGTCCGTCGTGCGCACGCGCGAGCAGGCGCGCAAGGTCGCCGAAGAGGTCCTCCGGCGCGCGCGCGCGGGCGAAGACTTCTCGCGCCTCGCCGTCGAGTATTCGGACGAGCCGAACGCGGCGGCCCGCGGGGGATCGCTCGGCCTCTTCGGGCGCGGGCAGATGGTGAAGCAGTTCGACGAGGTCGTCTTCTCGCTCAAGGTCGGCCAGATCAGCGACATCGTCGAGACCGGCTTCGGCTTCCACGTGATTCAGCGCACGGAATGACGACGTTCCCGCTGCCTCGCCGCATCACCTACGCGCTCGCGTTCGTGAGCGGTCTCCTCTATTGGCTCGGCTTCCCGGGCATGGAGGTGTGGCCGTGCTCCTTCATCGCGTTCGTGCCGCTCTGGATCGCGCTTCAGGGCCAGACGCCGCGGGTCGCGCTCGTCGCGGGGCTCATCACCGGCACGACGATGAACGTGTTCGGCTTCTCGTGGCTGCTCACGATGCTGAAGACGTTCAGCGGATTTCCGACCGTCGCGTGCATGTTTTTCGTGCTCGTCGTGTGCACGTATCAGGGCGGTCGCCTCGCCTTCATGGGGTGGCTCTACGCGCGCGCGACGGCCCGCGGCTGGTCCGCGCGCGTCGTGTTCCTCCTCGCGTTCGCGGCGAGCGAGCTCGTCTTCCCGCTGCTCTTCCCGTGGTACTTCGGCGCGAGCCTCCACGACGTGCCTTCGATGGCGCAAGCGTCGGATCTCGGCGGCCCGATCCTGCTCGGCGTCATGATGTGTGTGGTCAACCTCGCGATCGCGGAGCCGATCCTCGCGCACATGAGCGAGCGCAAAATCGACCGCCGCTTCATGGTGCTCGGCGCCGGCGTCCTCGCGATCGATCTCGTGTACGGGCTCATCATGAGCCGCGTCGTCGACGCGCGCGCGGCCGCCTCTCCGGAGCTCACCGTCGGCACCGTGCAGGCGAACATGGGCCTCTTCGAGAAGCGCAGCTCGTTCGACGAGGGGCTGAACCGCCACCTCGCAATGACCAACAAGCTGAAGGCGGACGGCGTGGATCTCGTCGTTTGGAGCGAGACGAGCGTCATGCGGGCCGAGCGCTCGACGACGTACAAGACCTCGGTCCGCGACGCGGTCGGCCGGCGCCTCGGCGTCCCGTCGATCATCGGCTCGGTGCTCATCGAGCCGGTGAGCGGCCCGCGCCAGTACGTCCTCTACAACAGCGCGCTCGCGACCAACGGCAAGGGCGAGGTCACGTCGCGCTACGACAAGGAGTACCTGCTCGCGTTCGGCGAGTACCTTCCCTTCGGCGACACGTTCCCGATCCTCTACGAGTGGTCGCCGAACAGCGGCAAATTTAGCTCGGGCACGACGCTCGACCCGCTCCTCATCGAGGACAAGGCCGGCGTCACGCACAAGGTCACGACGCTCATCTGCTACGAGGACATCCTGCCTGCGTTCACCAACGCCGCGGTGCGCGCCTCGAACGGCGAGAGCGAGCTGCTCGTCAACATGACCAACGACGCGTGGTTCGGCGACTCGAGCGAGCCGTGGGAGCACCTCGCCCTGGCGCAGCTCCGCGCGATCGAGCACCGTCGTTACCTGGTCCGCAGCACCAACAGTGGTGTGTCGGCGATCGTCGATCCGGTCGGCCGCGTGATGTCGCACACCAAGACGTTCCAGCAGGAGACGCTTCGCGAGAGGATCCACTGGATGCGCGCGCACACGGTCTACGAGACGTTCGGCGACGGCCCGTGGTGGCTCGCGACGGTCGCGGTCGGGGTCATGGCGTTCCGTCGCCGACGGAACGGCGCGAGCGCGACCGCAGAAAAGGGCGACAAGCGCGCGAACTGACGGTAAAAAGGCTCCGGCGTGGGGGATTGAACAATTCATTCCCGACAACGTCCAACGGGTGCCGGTCCGAATCTGGCCCAGGGAGTCTTTATGGTTCGTCGTTGGCTTGGATTGGGAGCGCCGCTCCTCGTGGCGCCGATGGTGGCGGCGTTCGTCGCCGCGCTCGGCGCCCAAGGCTGCACGGTCGTCCTCAGCGACGCGCCGCTCGACGGCGGCGACTTCGACGGCAACTTCGACGCCGCCACCGGCGCCACCGCGTGCAACGAGTGCTTGTTCCAGCAGTGCTCGGGCAACTGGGCGGTCTGCCAGAACCAAAGCGAGTGCTTCGCGATCTACTCCTGCGCGATCGGCTGCGGCACCAGTGGGGGCGGTCAGGCGTGCATCAACTCCTGCTTCTGCAGCCACCCGTCCGGACAAAACGCATACGTCGCCCTCGCCGCGTGCGACTCGGTGTACTCGTGCGGCGGCTGCAACGCGAAGTGCTCGCCGGCCGCATCGTCGTGCACCGCGCCCGGCGTGATTGTACGTGACGTTTGCGGCGCCACGAGCGACGCGGGCAGCACCGAAGACGCGGCCGCCGCGGACGCCGACACGGACGCGGCCGTCGTCGTGACCGACGCCGGCGTGCCGCCGACCGACGCGGCGGTCGTCCAGGACTGCACCGGCTGCATCGGCGGAAAGTGCTCTGCAGAAAAATCCGGGTGTGGCCCGGCGTCGGAGTGCGAGGCCTACACGCTGTGCCTCGCGGCGTGCAACGACAGCGCGTGCATCGCGGCGTGCGAGTCCGCGCACCCGACCGGAAAGACGGCGTCGCAGGCGCTCGAGGCCTGCACGGTCACCAACTGCAAGGACGCCTGCGGATTTTGATCCGCGTCCTCGAGACGATTGCCCGACATGCTCACCATGACAACGCTGTCGCGGTTTTGACGAGATACTTGACGATGAGGGATTCCGCGTAGAAGGTTTGACGTCCGAATTTGCGCGTGGTGCTCGCGCACCCAGGAGGAGAAGACGATGGTTGCTTTGAAGAACAAGCTTGTGGTGACGGGAGCGATCGGCTTCCTCTTGGCGGCGTGTACGGTCACGTCGACGACGTCGAACACCGGTGACGGCGGCAGCAGCAGAGGCACGTGTGGAACCAGCGGGACCAGCGGCACGAGTGGAACCAGCGGCACGAGCGGGTCGAGTGGCTCCAGCGGATCGAGTGGCTCCAGCGGATCGAGCGGCTCCAGCAGCGGCGACGGCGGCGCATGCAAGGCCGTCAACATCCAGCTGCAGAACCCGACGTGCGACGCGTGCGCGCACACGAACTGCCAAACCCCGATCGACGCGTGCTTCAAGGACACATCGGCGGTCGGCTGCGACTGTCAGCTCCTCGACGACTGCATCCAGGGCTGCCTCCAGGCGGACGGCGGCGCGGCGGCGGAGAAGACCTGCGTCAACGACTGCGCGGCTGCGCACACGTCGTCGACCAGCGTCTGGGCGGCGTGGGACCAGTGCGTCGCCGACAAGTGCGGCGCCGAGGGCGGCACCGGCGCTTGCCAGTGAGCTGAGTCTCGCTTCGCGCGAGACGGGTCGGCCTGCGCTCCTCGATGGAGCGGCGGCCGGCCCGTTTTGCGTTTTGTCCGTCTGAGCGCAAACCGCTCGACTACGCGAGCTTCAGCGCCTTCTTGAAGCGCTTCGCGTCGGCGAACATGTCGACGTTGGTGAAGACGTAGGTCGCCGTCTGGTTCGTCGCGGTGCGCGCGATCTCGGCGAGGCGCTCGATCGCCGGGTCCTCGTATCGGCTCTTGTGGCCGGCCGGTCCGGGGAGGCGGTAGTAGGCGAAGTCGCCCTTGAGCGCGCCGTGGGTCAGCGGATCGCGCGCGGCGATGACGCCGGCGTCATCGGCGATTTGCGCGGCCTCGCCGGGGTCCCAGCCGGGGCTCGGCTCCCACACGACGTTCTCGAAGCGCTTCTTCACGCTGCCGAGGAACTCCTTCACCGCGCTCTTGTTGTTGCGACCGGGCGTGAACTCCGGCGGCGCGACGAAGACGGCGGTGGTGGCGCTCAGCTCCTTGCCGACGGTCAGCAGGATCTTGAGCGCGTTCTCGATGACCTTGCCCTCGCGGTAGCCCTCTTGACCGATCTCGCGTGGGGCGAGCAGCGAGAAGCCGAAGCCCGGCGGGGCCTCCCGGCGCCAGCGCTTGATCGTCCCGGTGCCCGGCGTCGCGAGGTGCGTCTCCTGCACCTCCACGAACATGAACTCTTTGAAGTACCGCGTCGCAGGTACGGGGAACCCGGCGCAACCGATGGTGAGCTGGGTCACGAGCTCCGGAGCCTTGGGGGCAGTCTTCACAGCGCGGAGGCTACCACGTGTAGCATGCAAGGGGCCAAAGCCCTGCGGACGCGGAGAAACACGCCTCTTCAGGAGCGTTTCGCTCCGCTCCACTCACCGCTCGCGGCCGATGCCTTCCTCGACTGCGACAGGGTGGCCGAGGAGCCGGAGGGCGAGGCGCTTTCCGACGCGGCGCGCGACGGCGCGGAGGGCATCGTCGTGGTGGAGGGCGTCGGCGCGCGGATCGAGGTGGCCTTCGCGCGTGTCGATCGTAACGGCGTCCATGGCGTGGACGTCGCCGGTGTCGCGCTCCTTGGGGGCGTCCTTGGCGCGGACGATCCACGCGCGCGCGACGAGCCCCACCTCGGTCCCGCGCGCGCGCGGCTGGCCGCCAGTGGCGCCAATGCCCTCGCTCGACTCGTCGGCGCGGAGCACCTCGACCTCGACGCGCGGGTACCCCTCCCCTGCCGCCAGCGCCCCTTCGCGCGCGAGCTCCTCACGGATTCCGGAGAGCACCTCGTCGGCCGCGACGGCGTCCGCGACGAGGTTGCGCGACATCGCGACGTGCAGGCGCTCCCCCACGGCGTCGGCGTAGAGCGCGCGGTAGCCGCACGCCGACGACGCGAGCAACACGAGCGGTCCGGCCAGACTGTGCAGACTGTGCAGGACGAGCGTGAACGCGAACCTTCGCCGCATCACGCGACGATGAAGTTGATGATCTTCGCGGGGACGTAGATGAATTTTTTCACCGTCTTGCCGTCGACGTACGCGAGGACCTTCGGATCGGCGAGCGCCGCGGCGCGCGCGGTCGCTTCGTCGGCGGCCACGGCGAGCTTCACGACGCCGCGCAGCTTGCCGTTCACCTGAACGCCGAGCTCGACCTCGTCGTCCCTGACGAGGTTCGCGTCGTAGGTGGGCCACGGCTCGTGCGCGAGCGACGCGTTGCTCCCTAGGCGCTGCCAGACCTCTTCGCCCAGGTGCGGCGCGAACGGCGACACGATGAGTGCCAGCGCCTTCGCCGCCTCGCGCGGGACGCCGGCCGGCATCTGCCCAAGGTGCTTCACGAGCGTCATCATCTGCGCGATGGCGGTATTGAAGCGCATCGCCTCGATGTCGTCGGTGACCTTCTTGATCGTCTTGTGAACGATCTTCTTCGTCCCGTCGTCGTACGCCGCGGCGTCGTCGGTGATCTTCCCGGTCGTGACGTTCCACGCGCGATCGAGGAAGCGCCGCACGCCCTCGATGCCGCTCGTCTGCCACGGCTTGGTCTGCTCGAGCGGGCCCATGAACATCTCGTAGAGGCGCAGGGCATCGGCGCCGTGGCTCTTCACGACGTCGTCGGGGTTGATGACGTTCCCCCGCGATTTGCTCATCTTCTGGTTGTCCTCGCCCAAGATCGTGCCTTGGTGCACGAGCTTCAGGAACGGCTCGGGGTCCTTCACGACCCCCATGTCGAAGAGCACTTTGTGCCAGAAGCGCGCGTAGAGGAGGTGCAGGACCGCGTGCTCGTTGCCGCCGACGTAGAGATCGACGGGCATCCACGCGTCGTACGACTCCTTCGAGAACGGGCGCTCGGTGTTCCGCGGGTCGAGGTAGCGCAGGTAGTACCAGCAAGAGCCGGCCCACTGCGGCATCGTGTTCGTCTCGCGCGCGAACCATTTACCGGGCTCGGACGCCTTCTGAAAAAAACGCCAGTCGCGCGCGCGGGCGAGCGGGCCCTCGGGGTCGCCGCTCGGCTTGTAGTCCTCGAGCTCGGGGAGGAGCAGCGGCAGCGCGCTCTCTTCGACGGCGATCGGCTGGTCGTAGCGAACGGTGAACGTGGCGCCGTCTTTTCGTGGATCTCCGTCGCAGTCCACCGGGAAATAAATCGGGATGGGCTCGCCCCAGTAGCGCTGCCGCGAGAACACCCAGTCACGAAGGCGGTAGGTGACGCGCGGGCGACCCTTCTTTTGGGCCTCGAGCCACGACGTCACGTGCGCACGGACGGCGGAGCTCGGCGTGCCGTCGGGGACGCCGGCGTTCGACTTCTGCGCGGTGGAGACGCCGTCGTCGCAGTAGGCCTCCTTCTGCACGTCGATGGCGTGGCCGTCTTTGGGGGCCACAACCTGCACGATCGGAAGCGTGTAGGTTACAGCGAACGCGTGGTCGCGATCGTCGTGCGCGGGGACTGCCATGACCGCGCCGGTACCGTAGGTCGCGATGACGTAGTCGCCGGCCCAGATGGGGATGCGCTCGCCGTTGATCGGGTTGATGGCGAAGACGCCGAGCGGCACGCCGGTCTTCTCGCGCGTGATGTCGGAGCGATCGATGTCGGTCTTCAGCTGCGAGGCCATCGCGTACGAGGACAGCGCGGCGCGCTGGGCGTCGGTCACGATCTGCGCGGAGAGCTTGTGCTCGGGCGCGAGGACGACGTACGTGGCACCGGCAAGCGTGTCGACGCGCGTGGTGAAGACGCTGAGCGTGACGTTGGGGTGACCCTCGACCGCAAAATCCACGATGGCCCCTTCGCTGCGGCCGATCCAGTCGATCTGCTTGCCCTTGGTCTCCGGCCAATCGAGGCTGGAAAGCCCGGCGACGAGCTGGTCGGCGTACGCCGTGATCTTCAGCGACCACTGGCGGATTTTGAGCTTCTCGACGGGGAACCCGCCCACCTCGCTCGTCCCGTCCGGCTTCACCTCGTCGTTCGCGAGGACGGTGCCGAGCTCCGGGCACCAGTTGACCGGCATGTCCGACTGCTGGAACGCGAGGCCCTGCTTGTACAGCTGGAGGAAGATCCACTGCGTCCAGCGGACGTAGTCGGGATCCGTCGTGTCGACCTCACGCTCCCAGTCGTACGAGAAGCCGAGCATTTTGAGCTGGCGTCGGAACGTGGAGATGTTGTCGAGCGTCGTCTTGCGCGGGTGCGTGCCGGTGCGGATGGCGTGCTGCTCCGCCGGGAGACCGAACGCGTCCCATCCCATCGGGTGGAGCACGTCCACGCCGCGCATGCGCTTGTAGCGGCAGACGATGTCCGTCGCGGTGTAACCCTCGGGATGGCCGACGTGGAGGCCCGACCCCGACGGGTACGGGAACATGTCGAGGATGTACGCCTTGGGGCGGCCGGGGTGACGGACCGCGCGAAACGTCTTCTGCTCTTCCCAAATGCGCTGCCACTTGGGCTCGATCTCGGCGGGGGTGTAACGCTCGGCCTCGGACATGGTGGGCGCTACCATAGTCAAAACCGGCCAATTTCACGAACGATCTCGAGCAGACGTCGCTACTTCGCCTTCGCGACGAGCGGCAACGTGCCGTTGTCGCACGCTCGCTTCTTGGCGATCTTCGCAGCGAGGCGCTCGGCGCGGCGGCCGGCGCGAACGGAGTCTTCGCTGGTACCGCGGTCGACGACGGACTTCGCGTTCGCGAGATCCTTCGCGAAATGCTCGTAGAGCTTGGCGAGCTCGAGGCGGACCTTGCCGCAGTCGATCTGCGCGGCGAGCGCTTCGAAGTCCGCCAGCGCGCGGGCGCGATCGCCGCGCGCCTTGGCGATCTCCGCGCGGGCCTTCAGCGTGTGCTCGCTGGCCGACGACTCGACGGCGCGATCGGCGACGTCGCGCGCTTGATCCAGCGCGCCGGCGCGCCGCAGCGTGCGCGCGAGGCCGGCGAGATCGTCGGCGATCAGCTGCGACTCGTGGAGCGGCTCGCCGTAGAGGCCGACGAGCGCAGCCATCGCGATCACGTCCCACGCGTTGTGATCGACGACGCCGACCATCGCGCGCGTGTCGCCGGTCCGAAGAAAATGCAGGTAACAGGCCGCTACCTCTCCTCCCGGAACGTCGTCGACGCGCTCGAAGCCGAGCAGCGTGCGCTCGAGCGTCGTGAGCTTGCACTCGACGCCGCGCGGCTTGTGGAGGCGCCGCGCGACGTGCACGAGGTCGAGGTGCGGCGGCTCGATCGGCGCCTCCATGCGCGCCATCACGTAGCGCGCGCGGAGGAGCGGCATGTCGAACGCCTTGCCGTTGAACGTCACGAGCATCGAGGCGCCCCGCACGCGCTCGGCGACGCGCGCCAGCATCGGCGCCTCCTCCCCGAGGTTCCGCACGAGGAGCTGCTCGAGCTCGAGCGCCCACGTGCCCGCGGGGCCCGGTTGCCACGTCGCCAGACCGACGAGGAACGCGACGGTCCCGGCGCCGCCCGACAGTCCCGTGGTCTCGGTGTCGAGGTAGAGCGCGCGCGCGGGATCGCACGACGCGAGCGACGGATCGAGCGCGAGCAGCGCGAGGATGTCGGCGTGCGCGTCGCGACCGGGTGAGACGGCGACGCGCCCCATCGCGTGCGCGGGAGAGCAGCGCAACGTACGCACGTGCAACGGTCCAAGGGGCGAGTCGTGCGTGACGAACGGCAGCTCGGGCGCGTTGAGGCGTGCCTCGGGTCGCGGCTCACGCTTCTCGGCGCGCGCGAGGACCGCCTGCATGCGCGCGCGCAGATCATCGAGGAGCGCCCCCTTCGGAGTCGGCCCGCCGTGAGAGACGTCTTGCGTGGCTTCTCGAGCGACCTCGGCCGCGACCCCCTTCGGAGGCGTCGGCGCGAGGCGCGAGAGCTTCGTGAGGAGCGACGACATACCGTACCCGTACGGTACATCCGTACAGTACTGTTTGCCAACGATTCGCGCCGATTTTCAGAACGCGAAGTCGGTCGCGCGCTGCTGGTTGTCCTTGCGGGCCGCTTTGCCCTCGCGCGAATCGGCGGCGGGCGGCGCGGCGGGCTGCGCGGCAGGCGGCGTGGCGAACGGACCGTTGCGGGGCGTCGCGCTCGCGAGGCCGCCGAAGCCCGCGCCGGCGGCCGAGCCTCCTGCGACCTTCGCGGGCGGCGTAGCGAAATTCGCTTCGGCCTGCGCGACCGCTTGCTGCTGCGCGCCGAAGTCGTCGTCGAGCGTACGGCCGCGGAACGGGTTCACCGTGGGACGTGCGGTCGCCGCGGCGTGCGCGACGGCCTTGCTCTTCTCGAGCTCGTCGCGCTGTCCACGAAGGCGCGCACGCGCTTCGACGATGCGGCCCTGCTCGAAGAGGAGGTTCGCGTCGGTGAGCGTCTGCGCCGTGCGGCTCCGCTCGAGGCGGGCCGCGACGAACGGGTCCAGATCCTTCTGCGCGTCCGCGTCCCCGGTGACGAGCGCGGCCAGCGAGCCGCTGCAGCTCCCGTCGGTCTTCTGCACCAGATCCCGGTACGCGAGCTTCACGTCCACGATGGGCTGCAGGCCCTCGCGATCGGCGGGCACGCGGAGCTTCATGAGCACCGTCTTCTCCTGCTTCGCGCTGAACGTCCCGAACGGCACGATGATCCTCGAGCCCTCGCGACGGAACGTGCGATCGAAGACCTGCTCGACCTCCACGCCGGGCGGCAGATCCACGGAGAGCTCCGCGTCGCCGGCCACCGAAGCGAGCAGCGAGTCGAACTCCTGCGAAAAAATCGCAGGGAGCCCCGACGGATTCGCGACGAAATAATGCCGGCCGTTCGACTCCGACGCGATCGCCGCCATGACCTTCTCGTCGAAGTCGAGATCGACGCCGATCGTCGAGATCGACAGCCCGCGATCGCGCATGTGCCCGGCCATTCCGCGTAGACCGCCGAGGTCGCGGATGCCGTGGTTGGTCGCTCCGTCCGACAGGAGGATCATCCGGTTGACGCGATCGCCGCCGAGCGTCGTTCGATCGAGCTGGCGCATGCCCTCTTCGAGGCCGCACGAGATGCACGTGTCGCCGCCGAGGCGGATGGAGCGGATGGCCGCTGCGATCGACGGGCGGGTCGACGCGGTCGTGACCGTCGGCGGGACGACGACCGAGGACTCGGTGTCGAAGCTGACGACGGTGACGCTGTCGCCCTCGCGCATGCGCTCGACCATGCCGACGGCGGCGGTCATCGCGTTGGCGATGCGGTCGCCCTTCATCGAGCCCGAGCGATCGATCACGATCGCGAGGTTCATCGGCGACGCCGAGGCGGTGGACGACGCGTCGGCGCCGGTCACCGACGCGAAGAAGTACGTCTCGCCGCGCCCGGTCTTCGCGATCGACGCATGCCCGAGCCGTCCGTCGACGACGAGCGTTTGACCTGCGGTGAAGTGGGCGCGGGTCACCTGACCGTCTTCCTTGCCGAGCCAGCCCTCGGGAGAGACCTGAACGGGTCGCGCGGTCGTCGCCGGAACCGGGATGGCGAGGGCTCCCGCACTGGAAGCGACCACGCCGAGGACGGCCCAAAGAGCGACGCTGCGGATCTTCATCGTGCAGGTTCGTACGCGTAAGAACCCGAAACGATCTGCGCAGCGCTCAAATCGTCGGAGGCGCGGATTTTGAAATTTCTGAGGTGATGTCCAGTGCTTGGATGGTCATTTTGACTCCGGCCTGCTGGACCAGATCCCACGACGGCACGCCGCCGATGAGGACGAAGACCGCATCGATGCGCAGATCCTCGCGCCCGCGAGGGCCTTCGAGAGTGACCGCATCGGCGCCTATGCGGCTGACGTGGCTCTCGAAGAGGATGCGGACGGCGCCGCGCGCGAGGAGGCGCTTCACCTCGGCCACGTTGCGGGCCTTGCCGCGCTGGAACGCGGCGCCGCGGTACGCGATCGTCACCGCGGTGCCCGGCTGGCGCGCGAGGGCGATCGCCGCCTCCATCGCGGTGTCCCCGAGGCCGACCACGAGGACGCGCTGGCCGGCGAAGCTGCGCGCGTCGGCGAGCGAATAGGCGACCTTACCCTCGGCGGCCGCTGCGATCGGACATGCGAGGGTCTTGGGGGTGCCGCGCTTGCCGATCGCGAGGACCAAGCGCGCGGCGCGGATCGTCTCGCGTCCGCCTGTCGCGTCGATGCTCGACACGATCAGGGTCTTTCCCTCGCGGGTGACGGCGTCCACGCGTCGTCCTTCGCGGACCGCGAGCTTGCGCGCGCGGACGATGCGCGTCCACTGCGCGAGGAGCTCCTCCTTCGTCGATTCTTTGAGCCAGAGCTCGCCTTCGACGGGGAGATCGAGCGGCTGATCGAAGACGAGCTTGCTGCGCGGGAAGCTCTTCACGCTCGACGCGACGGTCCCTTGCTCGAGGGTCACGTACGACAGGCCGAGCTCGCGCGCGCGGAGGGACGCGCTGATCCCGGCGGGTCCCGCTCCGACGATGACGAGGTCCACTTCGGTCGCGGACGGGCTCTTGACGCGCTCCTTCGCGGGGAGCGATGCGGCGACATGCTCGACGACGCGGCGACCCTGGACGATCGCGTTCTTGATGAGGGGCAGGCCCGACAGGTCGCCGGCGACGAAGACGCCGGGCGCGTCGCGTGACTCGAGCCGGTCGTCGAGGTTGAGACGCGTCGCGATCGGCTCGCCCTCGGCGATCACAAGAGAGCCATTCGGGCACACTTGCTCGCAGAGGACGACGCCGCAGCAGTCTGACGGGCGAACGACCTTGGCGACGTAGCGCTCGATCTCGATGACGTCGAAGGGGCACGCGTCCACGCACGCGTAGCAGCCGATGCACGTCGTCGGATCGATCTGCGGCAAGCGGAGGCGCGCGCCCGCCGGCAGCTTGGCCTCCGCGTCGGGCGCGGCCCGGCGACGGCGACGGCGAAGTGCGGTCGCGGCGACGAGGGCGAGGCTGGACGCGCCGAGACCTGCGCCGACGATGCCCAATGGACCGGCGCCGCTCGCGCGCACCGGCGCCGGAGCGGCCTGGGCGATCTCACGCGCGGACTCCCACGCGACGAAGCGCGCGGGGCCGTGCTGCGCGGCGCAGCGATTGCCGGCGGGAGTCGTCTGGTCGGCGCGCTGGTGCTCGTCGAAGCACGTGGAGATTGCGGCGCCGGGGGCCGTGCACGAGGCGAGCGGATCGCGCGGGTCTTGCGCGTCGTGGCACTTGGCGCAGACGGCGACGGGGACGAGCGGTACCGTCGCGCCGCCGGGCGTCGCGTGCGCGGCATTGCCCCGAGACTCGACGCCGCTCGACCAAAGCACGTAGCTCCCGTCGCTCGCGAAGGTGACGCCGCGCGCGTCGCCGTGGGCGGGGTGGCACGTGATGCAGCCGAGCTCGCCTTTCGCCGCGAGCGCGCGGTGTCCGGCGCGGAGTGAGGCGTGGGCGGGCCCACCGTGGCAGCCGCCGCACGCGGCGCGCGGAGCGGGCGCGCCCTCCTTGTCCGAGTGGCACGCCGTGCAAGGGAGCTTGGCTTGCGCGTGTGGGCGCGCGAGCGGTCCGGGGGACGCTTCCGGGGCACCCGAGGGTACGAGCACGAGGGCCCCGATCGCCGCGATCGCGCCCGCGCCGGCCGCGATCGCCATGTCGCGAACGCGGGTGACGTCGCTGGTCGCAACTGCGCGGGGCGCTGTTCGCGCTCGACGCGCGGCGGCGGCGTCGAGCGTCGCGAGCTCCTTCGGCGTGCCCGGCGCGTCCGGCTTCATCGGTACCTCGTCGCCAGCCAGACGTGCGCGACGAGCAGCACGAGCACGATCGCAGTGAGCGCGACGTGCATCGGCATCCACGCACGGAGGGCCGCCTGCAGCACGCGCTGGAGCGGCAGCGCGCGCCGCTCGACCGCCAGCCGCACGAGCGCGTCGAGGCCTTGGAGCTTCTCGTTCCCGCGCCCCCCGAGGACCCCTTCGATCCTCGCGCGCACGTGACGCTGCTCCCCGCCGAGCGTTCGCCCCGACATCAGCAGCGCGGCCGGGCCGAGCGTCGCGCGCGCATACGGCCGGAGAATGCGCGACCACACGGTCTTCAGCACCTCGCTCTTGCCGGTGAGCTCGACGAACGTTCGCTCGTCGAGCTGGCGCTGCTGCGGCGCGAGATCCTCCGGCAGGGCGCCCTTTCGCTCCACGCGCGACAGGCGTGACGGGAGCGCCCGGTACACGATCCCGCCAAAAATGCCGGAGATCGCCGTGCCCCAGAACGCCAGTTGGAGCGCGCCGGCGACGTTCGGCGGGACGCGCGCGCCTGCGTGCGCGACGATCGCGCCCATCGTCACGACCCCGAGCGCGTAGTGCGCGATGAGCCACACGCGGAGGCGAGGCTGGACGACGCGCTTCACGATCGCGTACGCCGCGAGCGCGAGGAGGAGTGCCGCCGCCACGCCGCCGCTCACCAAGTACGAAGCGCGCGTCGTCGAGCGGTGCAACGTCAGCGCCGCGGCGACTGGAACGGCCCCGGCCACGGCCGGCCACGCTGCGCGCGCGCGAGGGAGGATCGTTCTCGTGCGCACGCCGAGCGCTGCGCCCACCTCGGGGATCGCCTCTTCGGGGTTCACGCGCGCGATGGCGCCGGTCGGGCACGACGACACGCACGCGGGCCCGCCGTCGCGCCCTTTGCAGAGATCGCATTTGACCGCGACGTCGCGCGTGCGTCCCGGCGTGCGCTCGGCGACCGTCGCTCCCTTCGCGCGCGCGCGCGGCGCCATCTGAATGTTGTCCCACGGGCACCCCTTCGCGCAGTTGCCGCAGCCCGTGCAGAGGTCCTCGCGGATGAACACCTCGCCGCGGGGATCGCGGCCGATCGCGCCGGTCGGGCAGTCGATCATGCACGCCGGGTTGTCGCAGTGTTGGCAGCTGCTGGGGACGAGGAGCGGGTCGTCGCCCGACGCCGCGAGCGTCACGATCTTGTCTCCCCGTCGCACGAGGCGCGAGACGCCGTCGTCGTGCGACGACGCGCAGCTCCACGCGCAGTGGCCGCACCGCACGCAGGCGCCTTCGTCGATGACGAGGAGCGACCGCGCGACCTGCATTCGGTAGAGGTCCTTGAAGATGTGGCGCGTCGTTAGCATCGCGCCGGCGGCGGCGTGCTGCGCCTCCTCGCGCTCCTCGGCGACGCGGCGGATGCCGTCCATCAGGCCAGGGTGACGCCGCGCGAAGCCGAGGAACGCCGTGCGCGGGATCGCGAGGACCCACGCCGCGCCGGACGCGACCGCGCTCACCTCGCGCGCCCCACCAGTCCCGACCTCGACGTCGCCGAGCACGTCGCCGCGAACGACGTACGCGCGGACGCGAATTTTTCCGAGATCCTCGGTCTGGATCTGGAGCATTCCGTCGGCGACGAAGTACACGTGCGTGGCCTTCTCGCCCTCGCGGAACAGAAGCTGCCCGCGCGCGAGGTCGACGTGCTCGGTGGCATCGAGGAGCGCGTCGAGCTCTCGGTCGTCGACGTGACGCGCGAAGGCGAGCGTCCTCAAGACGTCGCGCGTGGCCGTTCGCCGAAGCGCACGCTCGTGACGGAGGACGAGCTCCGCGCTGCCCGCGCCTCGTTCGAGCGCGCGGCGAAAGACGCCCAGCGGGATTTCGGCGACGCGACTCTCGGCGAGCGCCGACGCGTCCATGTGGCGCGTGCCCCCGGGACGAAACGAGCCCTCCTCGCCGAACGTCTCCCCCTCGGCGATCTCGCGGAGCACCGTCGCATCTACCTCGCCCCGCCGAACCGCGCGAACGCCGACCCGTCCGGCCGCGACCACGAAGAGCGCGTCGGCCGGCTGCCCGGCGGCGAAGACGCGCTCGCCGCGCGCGAAGGTCTTGAGCGTGCCCGCGGCCTCGATCTCGGAGCGGGCGCGCGCGTCGAGAGGGCGGAGCGCCGCCGCGCTCCACACGATCTCCGGCCAGCTCACGGGATCCTCGCGTGCGCGGCGCCTACGTCCGTCACCTCCACGCGCCGGAGCATCGCGGGCGTCACCTGGGGACCGCTCGGCCGCAGCCCCTGCGCCGCCTTGCGCGCCTCGTACGCCGCGAACGCGCGGATCAAATACGGCGGGAAGCTCCGAAAACGCAGGCGCGCGTCCACTTCGAAGGGCGGCGGGTGCGCGCCCACGTCGAGATCGTACGTGTAGGTGAGGACCACGCCGGGCGGCGCCGAGCGCGTGTCGATGATCGCGTCGGGCGCCTTCGCGATGCCACGCTCGGCGTCGAGCGCGCCGACAGGAAAATACGTCTCGAAGAGCTCGTTGCCGCTCGTCAGGTTCGAGCGGCACTCGCCGGTGTCGAGATCGTACGCGCCGTCGTCGAAGCGATCGGCGCGCGTGCGCCCCTGTCCTGGGAGCGCTTGGCACTGGCCGGCCGCGTCGACGAAGCCGATGCACTTCACGCAGCGCAAGAAGCCATTTTGGAGATTCACGAGGCCGCGCCCGCGGAACGTGGTGCCGCCTCGCGCCGGATTGGGGCTCCACGCGGGGACGTCGGGGCCGTCGACGACATCGGCGCCGAACAGGCCCAGCGGTCGCCCGCGCGCGTCGGTGAGATCGTCGGACGTCGTCGTGCGCAAGAAGATCTTGTCGCGCAGATCGGCGTCGGGTCCGGCGATGCGCCCGACCTCGTAGACGACGTTGCCGCGCCCGTCTTTCACGGTGAGCTCGACCCACACTTCGCGCTCTTGGCTGAACCCGCCCGGCACGCGGTGCCCCGCGCCGGTGTTCTGGATGACGACCGGCACCTCGAGGCGCGCGCCGCTCCGGCGGCCGGCGCCGAGTTCGAAGCGGAACGTGTGCGCGAGGAGGAGATCGCGGCGTGCTCGGAGGCCCAGCGGGACTCCGGCGGCATCGAGCGACGTCTCGTCGGCGAACGCGTCCTTGAACTCGGTGGCGAGCGGGATCTCCACGCTGGTGAAGTAGTGCGACGCCGAGGGCGCCTCGTGGTCGGACGACGCCGACATGCGCGCGCGCTGGAACTCACCGGCCGGGCGCGGCTCGAAATGCGTCCCGGTCGGGCACGCGTCGGTCCCCTTCGCTCCGTTGGCGGCGTTGGCGCCGCCCGCGACGCACACGCCGGGGTAGAGGCTCATGTGGCAGCCCTGGCACGTCGGCGCCGCGCGGCCGCTGCGCTTCTCGGACTCCGACCACTCGCGCCACTCGCTGTAGCCGTTGCGGAGGCGCTTGAAGTGATCGCCGCGCTCGCGGACGCCGAGGACGTCGGTACCGAAGAGGCGGACGTCGTGGCAGGCGCCGCAGAACTCGCTCGACGAGAGGTATGCGCGCGTCTCGCTCGAGGCGCGGCGGTGGACGATCGGCTCGCCATTTCCAAGCGACGCGCCAAAGAAGGAGCGGCCGTCGAGCTGGTACCCGCTGTTCGCGATCCCGAGCCGCCCCTGCCCGTCCTCGGGTCGCGAGCGGAACGTCTGCCCGGTGAGGAACGACGTCCACGTGGGGTTGCCCTCGTAGCGGGCGCCGGCTCCGGTGAAGCTGCCGCGGCCACCGACCGGGCCGATCGTCGTATGACAGCCCGCGCAGCTGATTCCCTCGAGCGACGCGCCGCTGACGAGATCGCGGATGGGCGCGCGGGCGCGGCGATCGCCGAGCGCGCTCCACGCCGGCATCGACGCGGCCTTCAGGTTCTCGGCGGGCGCGTGGCAGTTCACGCACCACAGCTCGCCGCCGGTGCCGGTGATGGTGAGACCGGTCTTTTCATCGCGACACGTGTCGCCGCCGGCTTTCCGGAGAATGCCGGCGCCGTTGGGGCATCGCTCGTCTCTCCCGATTTGCTCCTCGACGACGCTCTCGAGCGCGCCATAAAGCGGACTTCGGAGGGCGTGTGCCATCACGCTCCGTTGCCACTCGGCGACCTGACGGGCGTGGCACGACGTGCACTCCTGCGACACCGCCGACGTGAGCGGCGGGCTCGGGCGAATCGCTGTCGGCGCGTCGGCGCGAGGAGCCGCCGTCCGAGGTGCCGCGGCGGCGAAGAGCGCGCCGCCGAGCGCGATCCCTACCCCCACGGGGATCGCCGCGTACCACCGCGGGCGCGGCGTCGCCGGCTTCTTCGTCCCCGCGCGGGTCGCAGATGGCGAACGCGCGGGCGACGCGGTCGCCGGCGCGGGTGGAGCGATCGCGCCCGCTGGCGCCGCCGCCGACGCCGACTTCGCCGCGCGCGTGGGCAACGGGCTCTCACGCGGACGTCGTTCGCCGAGGAGCTCCGCGCACAGCGACGCGAGCGCGGCGGCCGAGGAAGGTCGCTGCCGCACGTCGGGATCGAGGAGGCGCAGGACGAAGCTCTGCACGCCGGGCTTGAGCTCGCGCGCGATGGCCTCCTCGAACGGCGCCGCCGCCTCGCCTTGCTCGCGCATCGCGTGACGAAGGCCCGCGCCACCGAACGGCATGCCGCCCGCGAGGAGCCGGTACGCGACAAGGCCGAGCACGTAGCGGTTGGCGGCCGCATCCCACGGAGCGCCGCCGGTCTGCTCGGGAGGTGTCCACCGCGGGGACGGCGCGCTCGTACCGCGCGCGTCCTTCGCGGCGCCGACCAGCGCGCGCACGAGGGGCTCGGCGAGGAAGAACGCCCCGTCGTCGGAGAGCGCAATCTCCGCGGGGCGCAGCGCACCCGGGAAGAGCCCCGCCCCTTCGGCCGCCGCGAGCGCACCCGCGAGCGCGCGCACGACGCCGAGGCCCTGCGACCACGGGAGCCGCTCCCCGCGCGCGAGCCCGTCGAGGGTCCGCGAGACCGACCTCCGCACGAGCCACACGCCGTCGTCGTCCAGCCCGCCACGCGAAAATCCGCCGAGACCTGCCTCCCCGAACGTGAGGAGCCGCGCCGCCAGCGCAGCGTCCGCCGCTCCGAGGGCCCACACTTCGCCCGCTTCTCCTCGCGCGCGCGCCGCACGCCCGATCCCCTCGAGCGCCTCGCTCGCGACCGGTCGTGGGGCCTTCGAAAGCTCGGTCATGGTCTGCGGCTAGGGTCGCTTGCCGTCCGTCGCACGCGCGGCGGTCGTCGTTCCCGTCCCCGCGGGCTCCACCGTCGTGCCGGTCCGCGCGCGCACGACGTACGTGGCGAGCCCAGCCACCAGCGACAGCGCAACGATCACGAGGACCGCGATCAACGTCGGGATCTCTTTCGGCGCGGTCGCCTTTTCGACCAGCGCCACAGTGTCGAGCTTTGGGGACGCGGCGGGGCGCTCCGCTTCGCTCGACGACGGGCGCGAGGCCTCACGCGGCTCGCGCGACACGCGCGCTACGCCCGGCAGCGGATCGGTGCGCGGCCCGTCCGACGGCGCGGACGGCCGCCCCATTCGCGAGGTCCTCGGCACGCGCCCCTCTGCGGGCCGGAACGGCTGCAGCTGCGCCGCGACCTCGACCGCGGTCTTCGGCCGCGCGTCCGGCGCCTTCTCGAGCAGCGCGTACACGAGCTCCTCCACACCGCGCGGCAGCGTCGCCCGCACGTCGTCCTCCAGCTCGGGCGGCTGCTGCGTGCACTGCATGTTCAAGAGCTCGCGTGGCGACGCCGAGCGGAAGGGCGGTCGCCCCGAGATCATCTCGTAGAGCATGAGCCCCAGCGAATACAGATCGCTTCGCGCGTCGATCGTCTTGGCGTCGATCTGCTCGGGGCTCATGTACTGCAGCGTGCCGATGCTCTGCGTGTTCGTCGCGTGCACGGCTTCGAGCACCTTCGCGATGCCGAAATCCATGACCTTCAGCTCGCTGGTCCCCTCGCCCATCAGCATCACGTTCTCGGGCTTCAGGTCACGGTGCACGATCGGCGGCGCCTGGGTGTGCGCGACCTCCAGCGCACGCGCGATCTGGACGCCGATCTCCACCGCCTCCGGCCACGGCAGCTTCCCGCGCGCGGTGATCTCGTCACGCAGCGTGCGTCCGTTCAGGTACTCGAGCACGAGCACGAGCTGCCCGCCCTCCTCCATCGACGCGAGGCTCCGGACGATGTTCGGGTGCTCGAGGTGCGCCAGGATCTGCATCTCGTTCAAGAACAGCCGCCGGCCATCCTCGCTGCGCGACAGCTCGGGTCGCAGAACTTTAAGGGCGACCTTGCGCTTCGAGAGCCGCTCCTCGGCCTCGTAGACCTTGCCCATGCCGCCTTCGCCGACCAGGCGCTTGATGAGGTACTCGCCGATTCGCTCCATGGAGGTTCTTCCTTTTACGCACGAGGTGGCGCGTCGATCTACGACTCTACGGAGAGAAGAAGATCACGTACTCGAACAGCGACGAGCCCCAAATATTGTTGGCTTTCGGGATCTTCCAAGACGACATCGTCGCCTTGAGGCAGCTGCACATCGCGTCTGCCTCGTCGTCCTTGCGCACGTCGAAGTGGCAGTCGCTCGGACCGAGCGTGCTCATGACCGTGACCGTGGCGGTCGCGCGGAAGGTCGGATCGTGGGCGAGCGACTCGCGGTAGCAGGTGACGAGCTCGCCGCGGTGAGACTCCGCGAGGCGCTTCAGCTCGGCGGCGTCGAATGCGCCCGTCATCTGCGTTCCGATTGTGATGCGCGGGTCGCCGGCGGGTCGGGGCGTAGGCGGTGGCGGCGTGACGGCACCGGCGTCCGTCGTCGCGCCGTGCGGGGGGGCCGGCGCGGGTGAGGTCGGCGTGGGTGAGGCGCCGGGACGCGTCGGCTCTTTCGTCGGAGCGGGAGGTGCGGCGGGAGGTGCGGCGGTGGGGGAAGCCGTTGCAGCGGCGTCCTCTCTCCGCAGGTAGATGACGAGCACCACGCTGAACGCGAGCACCGCGCCGAGCGCCGCGAGGCCGACCACCAGCGCGACGATCGAGAGCGGGTGCGGGCCCGTTGACGGCGACGCAGAGGGCAGCGTCGTTTGCTGAACCGGCGCGTTCGTCGTGAGCGCACCGCGCGGAGGAGGCCCGCCGACCATGATCATGGCTCCACCGGGCGCCCCCGGAGGTCCGGCGCCGTACACCGGCTCGGTCCCAGGAAACGGGCTCGTTCCGGGTGGCCCTGAAGGAGACATCGGCGGCGCGACCGTGAACGCGAGCGGCGCCGGTGCCATCGCGCCCGCGATGCTCGTCCCGAACGCCGCGCGCAGGGCCGCACGCATCTGGGCGGCGTCGGCGAAGCGCTCGGCGGGCGCGGGGCGCGTCGCGCGGAGGACCACGGCGTCGAGCTCGCGCGGCACGTCGGAGCGGCGCGCGGTGATGCTCGGGCGCCGCGACGCATCCATCGCGGCGCCCGCGATCTGCGCGATCCCCTCCCCCGCGAGCGGCGGCGTGAGGAGCGCCGTCTCTGCGAGCAGGAGACCCGCCGCGAACACATCGGTCGCTGGCCCCGTCGCTCCGAAGCGCGCGTCCCACTGCTCGGGCGCAGCATAGAGCGGCGTGAACCCCGCAGGCCCCATCGAGGCGACGCCCCCGCCCGCGCGCGCCGTCCCGAAATCGAGCACCTTCGCCGTGATGGCCCCCGCCGGATCGCGCGTCAGCATCACGTTGGACGGCTTCAGATCTCGGTGCGCGACGCCCCGCGCGTGCGCCGCCGCGAGACCATCGAGCAGCCCGTCGAAAATCGCGAAGATCTCCGCCGCAGAGAACGGCGGCGCCTCTCTGCGCGCGCGTCTCCGAATTTCTTCGGCGAGCGACACTCCGGCGATGAGCTCGAGGACGACGTACGGCACTTCGCCGATCCGCGTCGTCGTCATCCCGACGTCGTAGAGGCGCACGATCGACGGGTGCGCGAGATCGAACAGCACGCGCGCCTCACGGAGGAAGGCGTCCGCGTTGCGCGCGCGATCGGCGATGTCCCCTGCGGGCTTCATCAGCTTGATCGCCACGGGCTGCCCGATCACTTGATGGAACCCCGCGTAGACGACGCCGAAGCCCCCCTCGCCGATGACCCGATCGACGCGGTACTTCCCCGCGATCGCCGTCCCCACGACGCCAAACGGATCCACCGACAGAGCCTACACCGAGTCGCCTCCGACCGCTCCCTCTGCTCCCCTCGCCCTCACCGCGGACGAAACCGCAGCTCCAGACGCAGCGCCGTCGACACCGGCACCGAACCGATGAACGCCTGCTTGTGCGGCGGCAGCTCGTACTCGCGCGAGCGCGTGGACACGCAGTCGCAAAAGGCGTGACGCACAGCTCCCGGCCGATCGACCTCGCACGTCGCCTCATGATCGTCGGTGACCGTCCACGTCAGCCTCCCCTCCAGGGTCGGCTCGGCCTCGAGCGCCGTGCGATAGCAGGCGACGAGATCGGGCTTGTGCTCCGCGAGGAACGCGTCGGCCTCGGGACCCTGAAAATGCCCTTGGCGCCGCTCGATTGAAAATTGAGGGTTGAGGGGCAGAGTCGGAGTCGGAGTCGGAGTCGGAGTCGGAGTCGCGGTCGGGTCCGGAGTCGGAGTCGGAGTCGGAGTCGGAGTCGGAGTCGGAGTCGGAGTCGTGTCCGGGGTCGCGGTCGTCGTCGCGACGGGCGCCGCTGCGGCCACGCGAGGTCGCGTGTGGGTCGCCGCTCTGCCGACGAACAGCACGGCGGCGAACGCTCCGCCGAGCGCTGCGAGGCTCGCGACCGTGACCGCGACGGTCCCCGCGATCGAACGACGCCCCGGCGCGCGAGGCAGCGGCGCGCCGACCTGGCGCATCAGCCCATGCAGCGCGCGTCGCATCTCGTCGGCGTTCGCGAAGCGCTCGGCGGGGTTCGCGCGCGTCGCCCGCACCATGAAGCGCTCCATCGCCGCGGGGAGCTCGGGCCGCATGGCGGCGAGCCGCGGGCGCTGCGCGTCGTTCATGGACGCCGCCATCAAATCGCGGATCCCCTGCGCCTCGAACGGCAGCGACAGCGTCGCCATCTCGGCGACGAGCAAGCCGAGCGCGAACACGTCGGTGCGCACCCCCGTTGGCCCATAGCGACCGGAGTCCCACTGCTCCGGCGCCGCGTACATCGGCGTGAAGCCGGTCATGCCGGCCGTCGACGCCGCCCCGACACGCGCGGTGCCGAAGTCGAGCACCTTCGCGCCGCCCGAGGCGACCAGCATCACGTTCGACGGCTTCATGTCGCGGTGCGCGATCCCGCGCGCGTGCGCGAAGGCCAGGCCCTCGAGCACCGCATCGAGGATGCCGGCGATCTCCGCCAGCGTGAAGGGCCGCGCGCTCTTTCGACGCGCGGAGATTTCGCGATCGAGCGGCGTCCCATCGAGGAGCTCGAGGACGGCGTACGGCACTTCGCCGGCCGCGCACGTCGCGACGCCGACGTCGTAGAGGCGGACGATCCGCGGGTGCGTCAGATCGAACAAGACGCGCGCCTCGCGGAGGAACACCGCGCGCGCGGCCTCGTCGTCGGCGCCGCCCATCGACTTCAGGCACTTGATCGCGACCGGCTGCGAGATCAGCGTGTGCGCGCCAGCGTAAACGACGCCGTATCCGCCTTCGCCGATCACGCGATCGATCCGGTATTTTCCGGCGATCGTGGTACCGACGAGCCCGAATTCGTCCCCCGACACGCCGCTACTCCAGCACGGCGTCCCGCGCCGCGCGTGCGTCGTCGAGAAAATCCCGCATGCCCATCGCCATGTCCGCCGGCAGCTCGCTCTCTGCGAAGAGGCGCGCCTCGAGGATCTCGAGCGGGTTCGAGGGGGCCTTCGTCGGCGCCGCGATTGCGCACGCGACGACGATGGTCACCGCATGAAATCGCGGATCGCGCTCGGGCTTCGAGTAGACGCCGACGACGCGCTGCACCTCGCACGACAGCACACCGGCCTCTTCTTCCATCTCGCGGCGCAGGCCGTCGCGCAGCGTCTCGCCCCACTCCAGCGTGCCGCCAGGGAGGGCCCACGTGCCGGTGTCGGCGCGCCGGATGAGGAGCCAGCGTCCCTCTTCGGTGCGCGCGGCGGCGCAGATGCCGACGACCGGCCGCCGAAGGATGTGACGCAGCGCCTCCTTGAGGATCACGAGCGCCCCTTTGGGCAGGATCCCGAGCGGAGAGATGCGCATCGCTCCCTTCGCGTACCCCGGGGCTCGCCGAGGAACAAGCCCTGGTCGTGCCGCCGCTATTTCGTGGCGATGGAGAGCGGGAGCGAGATCGATGCGGCGCCGACGGTTCCGGTCACGGTGCCGGTGACGTGGTTCTTCTGCGGCGAGAACGAGAAGACGGCGCCATTGACGGAGCCGGTCTTGCCGAGACCCGCGGGGACGATCGACAGCTGGTCGGCGCCGCCGAGCGCGGTGGTGCCGTCCTTCAGGCGCACGAGGACCGCCCACTCCGTGTCCTGGTACGAGACGGACACGGTCGCCGTCGTGAGCGCGTCGGGCGCCACGTCGTCCTCGGCCTCGACGTCGAGCTTGCGACGCCCGCGAGCACCATCAGGGCGGCCAGCACGTACCGCAAGATCCCGAGCGCCATCGCGGCCATCGCCACCGCGTAGCCCTACGCCGGCCGTGGTACAAGGCCCGGTCATGAAGCTCGTGACCTACTCCCTGGGCCCGTCGCACGACTCCCGGGCCGGCCTCCTCGACGGCGATACGATCGTGGATGTCGCGCGCGCGTTCGGCTTTCTCGGGCGGTCGGTCGACGGCGCCAGCGTGCTCGGCCTCGTGCGTGAAGGCGCGCGCGGTCTCGACGCGGCGCGCGAGGCGCTGGATGCCTACGCCGCGAAGAAGCTCCCCGACGTCTTCGCGGGGGGAAAGGTCACCGTCGACGCGAAGGCCACGCGCCTGCTCTCGCCAATCCCGCGCCCGCCGTCGATGCGCGACGGCTACGCGTTCCGCCAGCACGTCGAGACCGCGCGCAAGAACCGCGGCCTCGAGATGATCCCCGAGTTCGACATGTTCCCGGTCTTCTACTTCACCAACCACCAAGCGGTGACCGGTCCCGGCGACGTGCACGTGCGCAAGCTCCACACCGATCGCCTCGATTTCGAGCTCGAAGCGGCCATCGTCGTCGGCATCGAGGCGCGCGATCTCACGGCCGCGAACGCCGACGAAGCGATCTTCGGCCTGACCATCATGAACGACTGGTCCGCGCGCGCCCTTCAGATGGAGGAGATGAAGATGTCGCTCGGCCCCGCGAAGGGGAAAGACTTCGCGACGAGCCTCGGCCCCTACCTCGTCACGCTGGACGAGCTCGCCGCGAAGACCACGAAGACCCCGAAGGGCGCCACGTTCGATCTTCAGATGCGCGCGTACGTGAACGGCACGCAGGTGTCGCAGGGCAACGTGAGCGACATGAACTGGACCTTCGCGCAGATCCTCGAGCGCGCGAGCTACGGCGTCACGCTCTACCCCGGCGACGTCATCGGCTCGGGCACCTGCGGCACCGGCTGCTTCCTCGAGCTGAACGGCTCCAAGATCACGAACAACCAGTGGCTGCACCACGGCGATCAGGTCGCGCTCGAGGTCGACGGCCTCGGCCGCCTCGAGAACCGCATCGTCCTCGACGACGCGTAGGAACCAGTTCCGCGCCCGCCAGGCGCTGCGATCGCGCTACTGCGTCGCGGTGCCGTCCTGGTGCTCGTACGACTTCATGCGCGTCACGATCGTGCGCATGAGGCGATCTTTCTGATCCGGCGAGTCGGGCGTCGCGAACGCCCAGCTGTAGTCGGCGGGGAAGCTCTCGCGCACCTTCGTGCGGCCGGTGCTGGGGAAGCGTGACTCGTCGTTGATGATCGGCGCGAGACCCGTCGTGTCGCCGGCGTGCTGATGGCACCCGATGCAGTTGGTCCGCGCGTTGTGGGCGCCCTTCTCGATGAACGCGTTGGAGCACCACGTCTCGGGGCCGTGCACCGCCTCGAGCGCGTCGCCGAGCGAGCCGTCGTAGCCGCCGCGCGGATCCGGATCCTTCTCCTCGAAGTCGGTCACCGCGCACATCTTGTAGTTCTTCCACGGCCCGCCGAGGCTCGTGATCGCTTCGGGGCGATCCTGACCGAAGTCGACGTCGGCCTTCGGCGAGAACCAGATCGTCGTCCACACCCAGTGGCGGAGCTCTTTGGTGATGATGTGGAGCCCGACGAGCGAGTACTTCTCGCCGCCCTGGAGCTCGATCGTGTACGCGTCCTCGGGGCCGGCCTGCACCATCGGCATGTCTTTTTGCGGCCATCCGCCGTCGTCGAGCTTGCCCGCGAGGCGTTGGCGCAGCGTCTCGGCGCTCGTGTCGGCGACGGGCAGGCCATCGGTGACGAGCGCGTCGTTGCGTCGCCAAGACGCCTTCACGACCGCCGCGTCTTTGCCGAACTCGTGGGAGAAGCAGTCGGTGAAATTCGTCACCGAACCGCCCGGCGTCTGGAACGTGAAGGTGCCGGTCTTGCCGTCGCACCCGGCGATGCTCGGATAGTCGACGAAGTATTGCCGCGCGTAGCCCGGGCTGTACGCGGTGCGCGGGTTGCCGCCGAGACCGTCGACGGCGGTCGGATCGCTCAGCTGCGCGAGGCGCGCGAAATAGGCTGCTTCGCTGTTTTGGCCGAGCGACGTCGCGTTCCAGTCGAAGAGGCCGGAGACCTCCGCGTCGGTCGGCAACGCGTGCGCGACGCGGCGGTCTTTGCCGAAGTCGCCGTACATCTTGCCGAACATGCGATCGAGCTCGTCGCCGCCGAGCCACGTGCGAAAGAGCGGGATCGTCGTCTTGCCGCCGGCGTCGACGTCTTGCGCGGCGGCGATCGTGACGGGCCGGAGGATCTTCGCGAGGACCTTCCACCCCAGCTCGCGCCGCGCCTTCTTCGACGACGCGAAGCGCGCCGCGACGTCCACCGAGTACGTCTCCGCGGCGTAGGGCTGCGCCTTGCCGACGGCGCGGCGCTCGAGCTCGCGAATCGCGCTGCCCGTCCCTTCGGCGTTGCCGCGCGCGGACGAGCAGCCCGCGGCGACGCCGAGGACGGCCACGAACGCCGCGATTTTCACGTGAAGGGAGCGCATGGTCCTGATCACGGGGTCGGGGTCGTCTCGACCTGCCGCACCGCCCAGTCGGACGCCGTCACGTAGTAGTGACCGTTCGCGTGATCGACGACGAGGAAGTAGAGCCACCCGTCGGACCGGAAGTGCGGATAGAGCGCGAACTGGCCCGGGCCCATCTTGGTGATGCGCGTCTTTTTCCCGGTGACGAAGTCGGCCATGTAGACGTCGCTCGAGCCTTTGTCGTGGTACGCGGGATCGTCGCTGGCGTCGTAATCGGCGGGCTCGTTGTAGTGGTGCGTGACGAGGAAGCGCTCGTCGAACGAGAGGTTCGCCTTGTTCCCCTTCATGCAGACTTTGCCGAGATCGCCGAGCGCGAAGCGGTAGCTCCCGTTCGACACGGTCGGGTTCAGCTTCTGGATCGCGTAGCCGAGCGCGCCGTGCTCGCCGGCGACGCGGCTCCCGATGATCTTGCCGGAGCGCGCCATCATGGTGTCGCCCTGGTACGGCGTGTCGAGCTTGAAGCCGTCGCCCTTGATTTGGTAGCCGTCCGTGACGTCGTTGCCCTTTGCGACGGCGACGAACACGTTGATCGCCGCGTCGGCGCCCGCGCGCGGAGCGGTGTCACGCGCCGCCGCGCTGTACTGCCCGGAGTCGCCGGCCCAGATGCTGTAGAGGATGAAGCGATCGCCGATCGAGTTGTCGCCGAGCGTCTGACCGACGGTCTGGTAGAGGCCGGCCGCGGCGCTGAGGCTCGAGCACTCTGGCTCGCCGAACGTGACCAACGTGGTCGACGCCTTCTCGAGGAGGCTCTGCGCGCAGAACTTCGTGCCGCCCTGGAACATGAAGGCCTTGTTGTCGGGCCAGAAATCCGGGTCGTAGCTGG
>JBBRLQ010000028.1:0-108154 GCA_038231275.1 Polyangiales bacterium | reverse complement strand
GCCCAGGCGACCGAAGCGACCCACTAGGAGAAGAGAGCAACCGTTCCATCTCAGGAACGGTTGCTCTAGGCTGCGCGGCCGTGCGGAACGTCACACTCTCCCTCTTCATCGCAGTCGCGACGCTAACGCTCGCGCTCGCGGCGTTCGCGGGGCCCGCGACGTTGGGCGCTGGCGACTCGCCGGACGCACAAAGCGATGCGGGCAACGACGTCGTCGGAACCGAAGACGCGCAAGCGCCGATCGGTACGGTCGACGCGGGCGTTGTCGTCGAGGACGCCGCGCCGAGCGAGGCCGCCGCCGAGGCGATCGACGCGGGCGCGGACGACGCCAACCGGGCGGACGCGCCCAGCGAGCCGTCCGAGGTCGGATTCTCCGCAGGACTCCGGCTCGGCTACGCCGCACCCTTCGGCAACGCGAAGGCAGGAGCGCTCTCCGACGCCATCTCCAGCTCGGTGCCGGTCGGCATCGAGGCCGGCTACTTTCTCAGTCGCAAGCTCTACCTCGGCGCCTACGTCTCGTATGGCTTCGCGACGAACGGGAACGACGCCTCCTCCATCTGCGGCGACGCCACCGTCATCTGCAACGCGAGCCAATGGCGCTTCGGCGCCGCGGCGCACTACCACTTCATGCCCGACAAGCAGCTCACGCCGTGGGCCGGCGTCGCGCTCGGCTACGATCTCATCAGCTTGACGACGTCCGACGCCACGAGCACCGACAACTCCGCGGGCAGCCTCCACGGGCTCGAGGCGAGCGTCCTCGCGGGCCTCGATTACAAACCGCTGCCGTACCTCGGCGTCGGACCCTACGTGGAGCTCTCGGGCGGCCACTATACGGGCTCGGACTCGGCAACGTCCCTCCACGGGTGGGTCACGCTCGGGGCTCGCTTCCGCACCGGGCTTTGAAAGGCTAGATTGCGCCGCATGCGCAACGCCTTCGTGCTCGCGATCGTCGTGGCCCTCTCCATCGCGTGCGGCGGCGCGCCGGGAGGAGGCGCCGACGCGCCCGGGCAGTCGCCGTGCGAGCGCTCGTGCACGGCGCAAGAGAGCGCGTGCCAATCGAGCTGTTTGTCCGTGAAGCAGACGTACCAAAACAGCTGCGAGTCACGCTGTGGAGACGACAACGCGCGCTGCGTGGCCGGGTGCTGACGATGGGCCTCGGCGCGGGGATGCGCATCCGCGACCGGAACATCTGGGTCGTCTACGCCACCATCTTCCTCGTCGGCGTCGCGTACGGCGTCTACGTGTCGCTCCTCGCGCTCCACCTCGACGCGCGCGGCTTCTCGAAGCCGGAGATCGGCTCGTTCGCGGCCTGGTTCGCGGGCGGGATCATCACGTTCTCGCTCCCGGCGGGCGCGCTCCTGCGGCGATTCTCTGCCAAGACGCTGCTCGCGGTGAGCCTCCTCGTGTACGCGGCGTGCGCGGCGGCGTTCCCGTACCTCACCTCGTACGCAGCGATCGCCGGCGCGCGGTTCGTCGACGGCGCGTCGTCGGTCTTCGTGTGGGTGGCGTGCGAGACGGTGCTCCTCCGGCGCGCCGAGCGTTCGCAGAAGGCGCTGGTGACGAGCCTCTACGCGATGGCGATCGCGGTTGGCTACGTGCTCGGCCCCATCGCGGCGAAGCTCGTCGTCGCGGCGTCGTCGATCGAGCGCGCGTTCGTGGCATCGAGCGCGCTCGCCGTGGCCGCCGCGATCGTCGTGTTCCTCCGCCTCGATCGCGATCCGCCGGAGGCCGCCGCCACCGTCGACGCTGGGGCACCTCCGGTCTCCCCGCGCGCGCGGGCGATCGTCTCGCGCATCAAGACCTCCTGCTTCGCCACGTTCGCGTACGGCTACTTCCAGGCTTCGGTCGTCCTCTTCTTGCCGCTCTACCTGGTCGAGGCCAAGGGCATCACCAAGGAGCAGACGATCCTCGTGCCGGCGTTCTTCGCGGGAGGGATGCTCCTCTTCTCCAACGTCGCCGGGCGCGTCGGCGATCGCCTTGGGCACTTGCGCGTAATGCGTGTCCTCGCGGCGATCGGCCTCGCGATGATCTGCAGCTTCACGCTGCTCCGATCGTACCCGCCGATGTGCGTGGCGGTCTTCGTCGCCGGCGCGACGCTCGCGTCGATTTCGCCGGTGAGCCTCGCGCTCCAGGGGATCGTGACGCCGCCGGCCGATCTCGCGCGCGCCAACGGCGTCTACAACTTCTTCTACGCGGCGGGGATGCTGCTCGGGCCGCCGGTGTCGAGCCTGATCTACGGCGCCTTCGGTGGCGCGCCGATGCTGCTCCATCTCGCCGCGCTCTGGGCAGCGTTCGTGATCTTCTGCACCGTCTTCGCGGCCGACGATCCGGCGGCGCGGCGCGCGCCCGAGCTTGCGGCGGCGGAGTAGGCGCCGGCGATCACTGCACGGTGACCGAAGTGCCTGTCGTGAAGCGCGCGGCGCTCGGGTCCCACGACTGGCCCCCGGCGTTCGCGTTGGCGGGGCGAATCGCGTAGTCGGCGACGCCCGCCGTCCTGGGATAGACGTCCGGCATCGACAGGTGGACGGCATAGGTCCCTGGCGCGGTCCCCACCGGGATGGATACGTGCGCGAGCACGTGGCTCGAGCTCGCCGCCTGCGAGGGGAGCTGGCGGAGATCGACGACGCTCTCTGCAGTGATGGAGGTGTTCCCGTTGACGAGAGTGACCATCATCTTCCGCGCCGAGAAGATGCGCGACCAGCCGACGTCGCGCATCGCCACGTCGACGTCGACCGTCTGACCCGGCTGCGCCGTGCTCTGGTGCGTCACCGCGTCGAGCTGGAAGCGGTAGCCCATCGATCGCGAGACGGTGTCGAAGCACCCTTCGTTGATCCACGTGTTCATGTAGCCGTCGAAGTAGCCCCGGTTCAGGTACGCGAGGTGGTACCGCGGGCCTTCGGCGAGGATGCCGCCCGGGTTGCCCGCACCGTCGGTGCTCCCCGAGCACGACAGACGCTCTTCGCTCGGGTGGTTGTCGCACGTCTCACCGCCGAAGGCGGCGTACTCGGTGAGCGCGGCGGCGTAGGCGCGCTCCTCTGCCTCGGACTTGGTGATGAGGTGATCGAGCAGGTTCCACGGGCCGGGGAAGTAGTACGAGTCGTTCTTGCCTGCCATGAAGCACATGTTGTTGAAGCCGGCGCGCGACTGCGGCGAGCCGTCGAACGCCACGCCCGGACCAAGCACGGTCGGGTACCACTCTTCCTGGAGCGCCCAGATTTTCGGGAACTGAACGGGGATGGGCGACGGCACCATGTCCATGACGAGGTTGCGAACGGCGCGCATGTTGTCCTTGAGATCGAGCCCCGAGCTGGAGTCGTGCCACTCCCCCCACATGCCGACGAAACCAGCCTGGACGTAGGCGATCACGTCGGCGTTGGCCGCGCAGAGCGGCTTGAGCTGACCGGTGTGCACCTTCACCCAGTCGATCGTCGTGTCGTTGTCGGCGGCGCCGACCGAGTCGTACATCGGGGCGAGGACGACCTTGAGGCCGTAGCGCCGCGCGGCGTCGAGGCCTTGTTGGATCGCGGCGAGGAAGCTCGACGCGATCGGCTGCGTCCGGTAGTCGCGGAGGTTCAAACTGGCGAACACCAGGCGGAGCCCGTCCCCCTTGATGATCTGGAGCGACTGCTCCCAACCCGAGGAGGGCAAGTCGGCGATGTAGTGGAAGCCGCGCTCGGGGTTCGGAAAATCGGTGGTCGTGTCGGGCGTGAACGTCGCGGAGACGTTGGGGCCTCCGCTCGGGGGCCCGCCGTCCCCGCCGCCGCTGGAGCCGTCCGTCGAGAAGCGCTGCTCCGCGGTGTCTCCACAGCTCCATTGTTGGACGAGCGCCCCCTTGGCGGTGGTCGCGCCGACGATGTCCAGACACTTGCCCGTCGTCGCCGACTTGAAGCCTCGACGACCGCTCGCGTAGGGGATCGGCGAGAAGCGCTGATGAAGTGAGCCGTCGCACGCGAGGAGCTGGAGAAGATCGCCGTTGTTGGCGGACCCCTGCGGCAGATCGACGCAGAAGGACGTGCCGGCCACGCGAAGCTCGGTGCCGCTCGCGTCCGCCGATTCCGTGAAGCCGAGCGCGGAGTTGCCGCAGTCCGATTGCATCATGCGCGTGCCGTTCTGGATCGCGGCCGCCGCCGTCAAGCAGAGAGACGAGACGTCGACGCGAAGCTGCTCACCGGACGGAGGAGGAGGAGGCGGCGGAGGAGGCGGAGGCGATCCTCCACCAACGACGACGTCGACGCTCGCCGTCGCCGACGCCCCGGTGTCGATGCGCGTCGCCTTCGCAGTCACCTTGGTGGTGCCCGTGCCGACGGCCACGACCACGCCAGCCTGCGTCACCGTCGCGACCGACGCGCCCGCGCTGGCCCACTCGAGGGTGTAGAGGCCGGTGAAGGAGCTGCCGTCCGGCGAGACGGGTGCGGCGAGCAAGGCCACGGTCTCTCCCACCGCCAGCGATAGCGTGCCGCTTCCGATGCTCAACGACAGCGCGCCGCTCGACGCGGGCGACGTGTCCTCGCCACTGGAGGTGCACGCCACGCCATGAAGGCATGACGCCATCACGAGGACCGAAACCAAACCGACGTGGCGCGCGCGACGAATCATGGTGGCCTCCTAGGCTGACCTTCGTTGAGCAACGCCCGTGCCCGCGCGGAAGTCCTGGGGAGATCGCGCCGCGGGCCTGCCAGGCGCGGGACCCGCGTCCCTTTCGGGACGGCGGTCTTCCTTCTGGTAGTGTCAGCCTTCGATGTCGGACGACGCTTCCACCGACGTGCAGCCGAGGCTGGACCTCAACCTCACGACGACAAGGCGGCGGCCCCTGCTCGAGTGGCGTGACGCGCGCGGGACGCACGCGGTCGAGATCGACGGGCGCGTGACGCTCGGCTCTTCGGAGCACGTGGGCGCCGTCATTGTCGATCGCGCCATCTCTCGCCTGCACGCCGAGCTCGAGGTGCGGAACGACGGCGTGTGGATCCGGGACCTGGGCAGCAGCAACGGCACGTTCATCGCCGGCGTGCTCGTCCAATGCGCTCGGGTTCTGCTCGGCAAGCCGTTCGTCCTCGGCAACACGCAGCTCCAAGTCACGCTGCCATCGCAAGCGCGGAACGTTCCGCTCTGGCCCGAGGATCATTACGGCCCCCTCTATGGCGTCTCCGAGACGATGAGGGAGCTCTTCGTGCGGCTCGCGCAGTACGCCGCAACGAGCTCGCCCGTCCTCGTACATGGCGAGACCGGCACCGGCAAGGAGCTCGTGGCCGAGGCGATCCACGAGGGCTCGAATCGGAGCGAGCGCCCTTTCGTCGTCGTCGACTGCGCCGCGCTCCCCGAGACATTGCTGGAGAGCGAGCTCTTCGGCCATTCGCGAGGCGCGTTCACCGGCGCCGCCACCGCTCGCTCGGGCGCCTTCGAAGCGGCCGAGGGTGGCACCGTCTTCCTCGACGAGATCGGGGAGCTTCCGCTCTCGATGCAGCCAAAGCTCCTCCGCGTCGTCGAGTCGCTCACCGTTCGTCGCATCGGCGAGACGGAACGCCGGCGCGTCGACGTGCGGCTCATCGCAGCGACGCACCGCGATCTGCAAGCGATGGTGGCGGCCGGGACCTTCCGCGAGGATCTCTACTTCCGCCTCGCCGTGCTCCCCGTGTTCGTGCCGCCGTTGCGGGCGCGGCGCGAGGACATCCCCGGCCTTTTGGCGCATTTCCTGGCGCGCCGGCCCGACATCGCGATCGACCCGAGCGTGATGGCGGAGCTCGTGGGCCATCCGTGGACGGGCAACGTGCGCGAGCTCCGTTCGTTCGTCGATCGCGTCGTCGCGGTCGGCACCGCGAGCGCGTGGGCCCTCACCCGCGGCGAGGAGGCTCCGAACGCGTCGCGCCTGCCGCCGCCGGCCGGCCTCCCGAGCCTCGGCCCGACCGCGCTCGGCGCCGTGCCGCTCGACGTGCCCTTCAAGGTCTTGAAGGATCGGTACAGCGACGAGCTCGAACGCGCGTACCTCGGCGGGATGATCGAGCGTCTCGGGCGCGACGTGCCGGCCATCGCGACCGCCGCCGGCCTCGATCCCACGTACGTCCGGCGCCTGCTCCGCAAGCACGCGCTCTGACGCCGCCGTGGAGCGGTCTCGGTTCGTGGTAGGGTGAGCACGTGCGTCGCACACGGCCGATCTTCTTCGCGCTCGTGGGCGCGGCGATCGTCGCCGGCTGCTTCCTGCGCGCCGTGCCCGATCTGACCGGCGGCTCCGACGACGGCGGCCTCGTCGAGGGTGGAGACGCCACGCCGAACGGCGACGCGGGGATCGATGGGGCCTTCGCATGCCCCGTTTCGAAGGCGGGTCCTCTGCTCGTCGCCGTGCCCGCGCCCGCGCCGTTCTGCATGGATGCGACCGAGGTGACCGCCGCCCAGTACAACGCGTGGACGCCCCGATCTCTCGCGTTGCTCCCTTCCGGGTGCGCCACGACGTTCCGAGACGCGAGCGCCTTGATCTCGGATCCGAACCCCGTCGACTTCCCCGGCTGGTGCGACGCGTACGCGTTCTGCGCGTATGCGGGCAAGCGCCTGTGCACGACGGCGGAGCTGACGTTCGCGTGCACCTTGGGCGGCGCGCATCAATGGCCTTACGGCGACGCGTTCGCCGGATCGGCGTGCAACGGCGCCGAGCAGGGCCTCGACGCCACGTGGCCGTCGGGCAGCCACGCGAGCTGCGAGGGGGCGTTCCGCGGACTCTTTGACCTCGTGGGAAATACCGACGAGTGGACAGGGACATGCGACGACCCGCCGAACGGCGGAACGCTCGACACGGTCTGCGACGTCTTCGGGGGCTATTACCTGACGACGGGCGCGAGCTGTAAGCCATCGACGCGGCAACAGCGACAGTCGAACGCGGGCTTCCGCTGCTGCGCGCTTTGAGAAGACGCCGAGCCCGTTGACGTCGGGCCTCGCGGGACGACCGTCCCGACGCGGGACATCAGGCTCGCGGGACGGCGGGCCCGATGGCCTGGAAACGTCGAGTTTCCCGAGGATCGGTGCACCACCTGGCCCGGCACGCGGACTGCAAACGTGTTGTCACCACGGAAGGGAACCCGCCACCATGCGTACTGTCCGCGCGCTCCGTCTCGCTTGCCTGATCGCCGCCGCCGTTCTGCCGTCGACCGTCGCGTGCTCGACGTCGTCCACCGATGCGCGCATCGGTACGAGCTCCGACTTCGCGCTGAGCCTAGGGGGCGGCGCGCTCGCGATGGCCGTCGGCGAGACCGTGGCATTGCATGCCGCGCCGATTGGATCGAACGGCGCTCCGTTCGCGGGGCTCTACACGCTCGCGTGGGCGTCGTCGAACACGGCGGTCGTCGGCGTCGCGGCGGACGGCACGGTGACCGCGAACGCCGCCGGCTCCGCCACCGTGACCGCCACCGCCACGCGCATCGACACTGGCGCGGTCGCCAACGCCTCCGTACCTGTGACGGTCGGCGGCGGCTCGCCCCCGCCCCCGCCACCACCTCCGCCGCCGCCGCCACCCCCTCCTCCTCCTCCGCCGTCGGGCGTCGAGTACACGGGCGTGACCGACGCGATGTGGGGGGCCATCAACGCGCAGCGTGCGGCGTTCGGCGACACGAACGACTGCCAGGCGCGCGTCGCCGCGATCCCCACGTCGGGCGGCACGACGGTGCGGCCCGGCGACGACATCAACGCCGCCCTCGCGAACAACGACGTCGTCTTCGTGGCGGGCGGCACGTACACCCTGACCGCCCCCATCAACGTCCCCACGGGCAAGAAGCTCGTCGGCATCGCCGGACAGACCATCCTGTTCGACGCAAAGAACGCCGACCGCGGCGTGCAAGTCGGCGAAGGCGCGACGGTCTCCAACGTCATCATCGACGGCGCAGTGACCTTCGGCGTCCTCGCGTTCCACCCGAGCACCGGCTACGCGAACGGCACGCTGATGCACCGCATCTCGGTGCGGCGCACGGGCTTCTACGCCAACACCGACGGCAGCACCGGCATCTACGTCAGCGGTGGCGCCGCGAACAACTGCGTGGTCAGCGCCGAGGTGTTCGACACGTGGAACGTGATCGGAGCGCCGAACGATCACGGTGGAAACGCCGACGGTTTGGACAACAACTTCGGCGCGCACGACAACTCGTACATCGACGTGCACTCGTACCGGAACGGCGATGACGGATTCGACATGTGGAACGGCGGCCAGGCCTACTTCTATTTCAGCGTCGCCCACGACAACGGCAAGACCACCGGCAAATCGCTCACCGGCGACGGCAACGGCATCAAGCTCGGCGTCGGAAATGTCGCGCACAAGTTCTACGAAACCACCGCGACGAACAACCTGGCGTGCGGCTACGTGCGCAACGGTAACGATCAGGACCCCGTCCTGGCGTCGTCCACGGCGAGCGGGAACCCTGACGGTGACTACTGCTACTTCCTGACCCCTCCCTGACGCGGAGTCGGAGTCGGAGTCGGAGCCGGAGTCGGTACGAAGGAGAGGAATAGACGATGAGCTCGAACGCAGCCGTCACCAGGAAGCCCGCATACGTCGCCCCGACCGTGTTGGTCGTCGATCCGAATGGGACCATCGCGGCACGCGTCGATCGCCGCGCGTACACCGTCGTCGCCGTGAAGACCGGCGGCGAGGCCCTCGCGGCGATCGCGGCGCGATCGTTCGACGTCCTTCTCCTGGACATGAAGGCTCTCGAAGGCGGCCTCGAGGCCCTCGACGCCATCGCGCGGCTCGCTCCGAAGCTCTCGAGGCAAGTCGTCCTCGTCACCTCGCGCCACGCGCGCCGCGATCACGACGCACTCGAAGCCTTCGAAGGGCGCGTCCTCATCAAGCCCTTCGGTGTCCAGGATCTGGAGGCGGCGATCGACGACGTGCTGGTCGCGGCACACGTGGAGGGCGACCCGGCCGACCTCTCCCGCAGCGGCGTCTGGTCATCCACCGCCAGGCGCGGCGCCGCGAGGGAAGCGCTCTGATTTTTTCGAGAAACTCCGCGCGCGTCGCGATCCAAAGGAGTCGATCCATGCCGTCTCGCAACCGACACGTCCGCCTCGCGTCCGTCGCCGTCGTGCTCGCCCTGCACGCGGCGCCCTCGTGCAAAGCGACGACGGACCAAACGAAGACCGGCGAGAGCTCGGACTTCGCGCTGAGCCTCGGCGGCGGGATGCTCGCGATGGCAGTCGGCGAGAGCGTGACGCTCCACGCGTCGCCCGTCGGCGCGAACGGACAACCTTTTGCGGGGCTCTATACGCTGATGTGGGCGAGCTCCGACGCCGCAGTCGCCGCGGTCGCCGCCGACGGCACGGTCACCGCCAGGGCCCGCGGGGCCGCCACCGTCACCGCGACCGCCACGCGCATCGACACGGGCGCCGTCGCCAACGCAACCGTGCCCGTCACCGTCGATGGAGGGTCGTCGCCTCCTCCGGAGCCTCCTCCGCCACCCGCGAGCGGAGAGACGTTGCGCCCCGACGTCTCCGGTCTGTGCCTCGCCGCGGCCGGCGCCATCGCCAACGGGACGCACATCCTGCAGGCCAGCTGCGGCGCGAGCGCCCTGCGCTTCCTGGAGAGCATGAACGCGGCTGGCACGGAGCTGCGCGTCGGCGGCACGTCCTTCTGCGTCGATCTCCCGCACGGCTCCGTCGCCGACGGCGATCTCCTCCAGATTTTTTCGTGCGACGGCTCCGACGACCAGCGCTTCGTCCCCGTCCCCTATGGCAATGGACGGCGAGGCTTCAAAGCCGCCATCTCCGGCAAGTGCTTCGACATCCAAGGCGCCACCTCCCAGAGCGGCGCACTCGTCCAACAGTGGGGTTGCGGCGACGTCGCGGAGCAGCGCTTCTCGACCGACAGCTCCAGCGGCGGCGGCGACGCAGGCGGCGGTACCGATGCGGGCGGTGGCGCTGACGCGGGCGGCGGCTCGCCCGGCCCCGTGCCTCCGGCCGGCGCGACGGTGATCGCGTCGTCGGACTGGGCCAAGGAGGCCGCCGCGATCGACGCGCGCACGGCGGGCTCGGGCCCCGGAGTTCAAGACGACTGGGATGGCGTGGGCACTCACATCTGGCTGACGCGAAGCGAGGAAGAGGGGACCGCGGTCGTGACGCGGAACGGCGTCCACTACCTCGAGACGACGATCGCCGACGGACGCAACTGGCAGGGGGACGGCTACGACCGGTCCGAATACTCGATCGACTACAACTTCCGAGATGGCCAGAAGTACGTCCTCGAGTGGCGCGGCATGATCCCTTCGGCATGGCCTTCTGCCGGGATCGTGACCGTGATGTTCCAAGTCCACATGGACAACGGCACGGTGCCGTCGTTCGCGTTCAACACGAACGACGACCGCCTCCTCTTCTACGATTGCATGAGCCCGGAGGTCACCGACGTCGCGACCTGCGCGCACGGGAAGACCTACGACATCGCGGCCCACGCGGACTTCGTGGGAAGGCCCCTCACGATCCGCCTCACGCTGGTCTCGTCGCTCGCGAACGGCTACGTGAAGCTCGAGATCGACGGCCGCCAGATCTTCGAACGCAGCGGGCGGACCACGCTCGTGGCGGGCGGCGACTGGCTCAAAGACGGCACGCTCTACGACTGGGGGACCGACTGGGTGAGCCCGAGCCAGGCCTCGCGCGGCCGTGCGTACTCACTCCTCACGGAGTACTCCCGCATCTGGATGGTCCCCTAATCCAGGGACGCGGACCTTCGCCCGCGCGCCGCGCGCGCCCGGCGGGGGACACCGCGCTATCCTTCCTCGAGATGTCCACGGTGGTGCCAACGTCTCGGTACGTCCTCCATGGGGAGATCGCGTCGGGCGGAATGGCTACGGTGCACTACGGGAGGTTGGCCAGCCCAACCGGCTTCGGGCGGATCGTCGCCATCAAGCGCGTTCGCTCGGACCTCGCCGACGACCGCGAGGCTCGGGACATGCTCGCCGACGAGGCTCGGATGGCGGCACGCGTGAGGCATCCAAACGTCGTGCAAATCCTCGACGTCCTCGTCAGCGACGAGGAGCTCATGCTCGTCATGGATTACGTCGCGGGCGATTCGCTGGCGCAGGTGCTCGCGCGCGCCAAGGAGCGCGGGGAAGTCGTGCCTCCGCCCGTGGCCGCGGCGATCGTGTGCGACGTCCTCCAAGGCCTGCACGCCGCGCACGAGGCGCGCGACGCGAACGGTCAGCCGCTCGAGCTCGTGCACCGCGATCTGTCGCCGAACAACGTCCTCGTCGACGAGCATGGCATCGCGCGCGTGCTCGACTTCGGCGTCGCGAAGGCGCGCGGGCGTGCGCACACGACCGAGCCCGGCGGCCTCCGCGGAACGCTCGCGTACATGGCCCCCGAGCAAGTGCACGGGGAGACGAGTCGACGCTCGGACATCTTCTCGGTCGGCATCTGGCTGTGGGAGATGCTCACCGGCGCCCGGCTCTTCGAAGGGAAGACGCGGGGCGAGACGCTCGCGGCGGTCCTCGCTACGCGCGTCGATCGCCCGAGCCGGAGAGGCGCGGCGGTGTCCGGCCCGCTCGACGAGGTGGTGATGCGTGCGCTGGAGCGGGACCCCGGCGCGCGGTTCGCGAGCGCGATCGAGATGGGACGCGCGCTGGACGACGCCGAGCCGCGGGCGCGCCAGAGCGAAGTGGCGCAGTGGGTGGCGGGCGTGGTGGGCGATCTGCAAGAGCGACGACGTGCGGAGGTGAGCGCGATCGAGAGCGACGCGACGATCGTGAAGCCGATCGTCCTTCCTTTCCCCGTTCGTGCCACGCGGGCGACGCCGGAGCCCCCGCGACCCTTGGGGCGCCGCCTCTTCTGGGTCGGCGCGTGCGCGCTCGCGATCGCCGCGATCGCGTTCGCCGTCCCGACGCTCGCTCGCCGCGCAGCCGCCGTGGATCCCATCGCCGCGTCGCCCGAGGCGCCGTCCGCCCACGACGACGAGTCTCCCGACCCAAAAGCGGCGGACCCGGTCGACCCCCCTTCGACGCCGAGCGGCGCCCCGGTGACGCGACGCCCTCGGCCTCGCACTCCACGACCGCCGTCTCCCGGCAGCGCACGGCGCCCAGGGTGCAGCCCCGCCTATTTCGTCGACTCGGCGGGCCATGTCGTCTGGAAGCGGGAGTGCTTCTGAGGAATTTCGGGCACGTATCGCGCGCTCCAGCATGGTGGTCCTTGCCGACGCGCCGTAGGATCGGGATGTGCGGCTCCGCCTGGCGCTCCTCGCCTTCTTGCTCGGGGCGGCTCCCTACTCGATCGCGCGTGCCGATCCGAATCTGACCGAGTGCCTCAGCAGCTCCGAAGGGGGCCAGGTCTCGCGCGACCAGGGCCAGCTCCTCGCAGCGCGCGCCCAGTTCCTGACGTGCGGGAGCGAGGCGTGTCCGGCCGTCGTCAAATCGCAGTGCGCAAAGTGGCTCGCCGAGGTAGACGCGATGGTGCCAACGGTCGTCGCCGGCGCACGCGACGCAGCCGGCGCGGACCTCGACGAGGTGCGCCTCTCCGTCGACGGGAAGGTCGTCGCCAGCAGGCTCGGCGGGATGCCCATCCCGCTCGACCCCGGACCGCACGTGATCGCGTTCGATGCGGGGTCGCGGCACGCCGAGGTGCGCGTCGTGCTGCGCTCGGCAGAAAAGAACCGCCCCGTTTCCGTTCAGCTCGGCGAGCCGCCTCCCCCGGCTCTCCCGCCGGGGCCTCCGACGACCCCGGCCCCGGCGGGCTCCTCGCGCTCTCTCCCGTGGGCGTCGATCGCGCTGGCGGGCGTCGGCGTGATCGCGCTGTCGACGTCGGCCATCGTTGGATTCGGCGCCGACTCCGATCTGTCGGCGCTCGAAGCCGCACCCTGCGCCGCACACCGGACATGCGCGGCATCGGACGCCACGTCCGTGAAGACGCGGTTCGTCGTGTCGGGGGTTACGCTCGCCGTCGGCGTCGTGGCCCTCGCCGCCGCCGGCGTGCTCTGGCTCGGTCGGGACGGCAGCGACCCCGCGCGCCGCGCGCAGCTCGCCCCGGCCCTGGTTTCGTTCTGACGCGTCAGGCTTCGAGCGCCTTCTTCATCTCGTCGCGGACGTGCATGACCTTCGCGATCTCCTCCTCCGCCGCGCCCGCCTTGCGCGCGCCGTCGATCGCCTCGGAGAGCTCGGCGACCTCCTTGGCCTGCCGCTCGCGGAGCTGCTCCACCATCGCGGAGAACGTCTCGAAGAAGTCCTGCAGCTCGTCGCCCTTGCGGAGCTTGCCGTGGAACGTGAGCTTGCCGTCGCCGACCTGCTTGAGGAGCAGCTTCATCTTGTAGATGGGGCCGGCGACCTTGTGCGTGAAGTAGATGCCGAGGAGGCCGATGAGGACGACCATCGCCGCGAGGCCGCCGACGAGCGCGTAGATCATCGTCTGTTGCTGCTGCATGACGCGGCGCTGCTGCTCTTCGATCTTCTTGTCCGACTCGGTGGCGCCGGACGAGAACGCCGTCGCGAGCTCGGGGTTGTCGCTGTAGACCGGGTCCTTGGCGATGTTCATCTTCACGACGTCGGAGACCTTCTTGCTCTCCTCGACGACGAGCTGGCTCTCGCGAACGACGTCCTGGCTCGTCCGATAAAGGAACGTGCCCATGACCGCGCTGATGACGAGCGCGACCCCGATGATCATCGCCGTGTATTTGAGCTGGAAGCGCGAGTCGATGAGGTAGTTCTTGACGCTCCGCTTGTATTTCACGGGCCCCGGTGTCGCGGGCGCCGAAGGGGCAGAGGTGGTCATGGGGTCACATCCTCGTTGAATTGCGGAAGGTGCGCTAAAAATTGGCCGCGTTTTGCGCGAAGGTGTCGATGGCGGAAGACGCCGCCGCCGCGAGCAGCTGGTCCTCGGCCGACTTGTCGCCCGGCCGCGCGCCGGGCATCAATTTCGAGGAATTGAGCATCCCCTGCATGGCCTTGCTGGGGTAGTTGAAGATGACGAGTCGCAACGTAACCTTGAGCCCATCTTGGCCGTAGTCGAGCTTGTCGACCGCGATGGTGAGGTGAAAGCCCTTCATTTTGCGCTTCTGCATCAGCGCGCGCGCCGCCTCCGGCGTCTCCTTCCCGGGTGCCACCTGGTACTGGCCGAGGGCGTCGAGCTTCGAGCGAACCGCGGCGCCGACGATGCGCTCGACGTCCGCTTGCGGGCGCGCCGAGCTGTTCGAGATCGGCGCGACGGACACGTAGTACTTCGCGCCGGAGTTCTGCTTGGGCGTATCGGCGGAGCCCCCTGGATCATCGGTCGTCGTAGCGCCGCCCGCGGCCTCGATGGCCTCGATCGCGCGCGAGAGCTGGAGCTTCACCGAGTCGTTCTTTTCCGAGTCGAGGTGCGTCTTCAGGCATCCGACGCTCGCCGGCTTCATCAGGCGCTTCAGCGCGACGGCGCTCGCTTGGCGTACGACCTCGCTCGCGTCGTCGAGCACGCCGCACAGAGGTTGGACCGCCGCGTCGTCGTTCGTCGCGCCGAGCGCCAGCGCCGCGTTGGTGCGCACGCGGAAGTCGTCGGACGCCAATCGTCCGATGAGAAAGTCGGTGCGGCTGTCGGCCGACGCCGGCGACGTCACGAGGGCGACGACCATCGCCAAGACGAGCGTCCAAGTCCGTCGTGACGGGCTCGCCATGATCCTCTTCAAGTTATCACGCACGCCACCCTCTTGAACGGCTCCCTTCGATCGGATTTCAATCGGGCCTCGAGTCCTCGCGCTCCTCACGTGTACGCACATCCAGTAGACTCGACGCGTGGCCCCGCACTCGCACCTTCTCGCCGTCCTCGCCATGTCGGCGACGCTCGCGGTGGCGGCCGACGTCGCCGCAGGACCGCGGATCCACGTGCGCGGCTCCGCGCGCATCGACGCACAAGCGGCGCGCGACGCGGGGGATCTCGTCCTCAGCGGCGCGCTCGCCGACGATGGAGGGCAGGCGCTGGCCGGCGAGAACGTCGCACTGACGCTGGCGCGAGAGGCCGACCCACGACAGATCGTGTCGTTCTCCGAGGACGGACAGACCGCGCGGAGCTGCGCCGCCGGCTTCCACGATGCGAACGATCCAAGGCCGCAGAACGCGGGTGGTCCGGTCGTCCTCCTCACCGACGAAGCCGGGCGGTTCTGCGTACGCGTCACCGTGCCACGCGACAAGTACGTCGCGACGATCGCGTGGGGTGGAACGACGCTGCTCGAAGGAGCCAAGCTGGATCTGCCCGTCGACACAGGTCGCCAGTCGATCACTCTGCGCTTCGACCCGGAGCCGCGCGTCGTCTCGCTCGACAAGGCGCAGCTCACCGTGCAGATCCTGGCGTCGTACCAGGAGAACCAGACGACCCACGCCGGCGCGTCCCTGCCCCTCTTCTTGACGAACGAGAGAGGCGATCCCTTGGGCGCCGGCGCGACCAACTCCGCCGGTGTACTGAAGCTCAACGTGGCGAGCGAGCGCTTGGGGCCGGCGGGGCGCGGCGAGCTGCGTGTGACCTTCAACGGAAACGTCGATTTGACGAAGAGCGTGCATAGTGCACCCATCGAACGGCAGGCGCGGGTGGTGCTCCAGGCGCCCGACGACCTGAGGATACCGGTCGCGCCCGAGGAGGGGATATCGCTCCCGATCGCCGCATCGACCAAGGGCGGCCTCGCCCCGACCGGGAGCGTCGAGGCGCGAATCGGTGACGCGGTCGTCGGAGCGGCGCCGCTGGAGAACGGAAAGGCGGCGCTCGTCGTGACGTTCGGGGGCCCGCGCGAAGAGACCGACGCCGAAGTGCGCATTCGCTACTTGCCGAGCGCGCCGTGGCTCATCCCCGGGGAAGACGCGATCGTGCGCGTGCGCGTCAAAGGGCCGAGCCCGTGGAGGCAGGCGCCGCTCGTCGTGGCGGGCCTGGCCGTCGTGCTCTGGCTCGTGCTCGGGCGCATCAAACCGAAGCCCCTCACGCCGAAGAGCACGATGCCTCCCAAGGCGGCGATCCTCGGCGAGGCGCGCGTCGAGGTGCTCCGACCGACCCGCGATAGCCGCGCGGGCTGGTCAGGAAGGGTCATCGACGCGCACGACGCCGTGCCGATCCGCGGCGCGCGGGTGCGCATCGAGCGGCCTGGCTTCGAGCGCGCCCAGGTGACGGCGAGCTCGTTCGTCAACGAGGCGGGCCGCTTCGAGCTCCGCGCCGAAGGGGGCGGAGAGGGCTTCGACGAGCTCGTGGTCGACGGGCCGCTCCACGCCGAGCTCCGCCAGCCGCTGCCTCCGTGCGGGGAGCTCCAGATCGCGCTCGTCCTCCGCAAGCGACGCCTCCTCGAGCGCCTCGTCGCCTGGGCGAAGCGCCGCGGCCGCCCTTACGACACGCACCCCGAGCCGACCCCCGGCCACGTCCGGCGCGCCGCCGGCAACGATTTCGCGATGGCGAAATGGGCCGACGCGGTCGAGAAGGCCGCCTACGCCGGCGGCGACGTGGATGCGCGCGTCGAGGCCGAGGTCGATCGGCTCGCGCCCGTCGGTGTCCCCCCGCACGGCGATCCAGGGCTCACGGTGCGCGACGTCCCTCCAGAAGAGGAGCCTCCCAGCAGCCCCCGACCCAGCGAGGCGCCCGGCAGCGGCGCCACCGTCCGCGGCCTCGGCGCGACCGGGTTCGACCCGCGGAGCACCCTCCCCCTCGAAAAAGCCCCTCCGAAGGTCCCCCGACCGTCTTGATGCGTCTTGATGCGTCTTGATGCGTCTTGATTGCGGTCATTGACGCAGGGTCTACGCACTTCCTATAGTCGCACGCCGCCTAAGTGCGCGGGGCCGGAGCAAAAGCGGGAATGGATATCGTCATCTACGTCGTCGTCGGACTCGCCGCGCTGGCCGTCGCGTACTTCCTATTCTTCCGCCCGAAACCGGCGGAGCTGACGGGCGGCGCGAAGCAGAAGGAGCTCCGTGGCAAAGAGGATCGCGCGCCCAAGAGCGAGCGACGCGGCGGAGTGCCCGAAGCGCTCCCGTCGGCGGACCTCATCGTCGCCGAGCCTTCGGTGCCCCTCATCGTCTCCCGGCCCCCTCCTCCCCCGCCGCGCAAGAGCGAGCACGACGCGAAGAAGACGATCGACAAAGAGAAGGTCGCGAGCATCCGAAAAGGGCTCTCCGCGACCCGCGGCGGCTTCATCGCGAAGCTCACGGCGCTCTTTACCGGCAAGAAAGAGATCGATCCGGCCATCTTGGAGCAGATCGAGGAGGTCATGCTCGCGAGCGACGTCGGCGTGAAGACGACCCAGTCCATCCTTGGCCGACTGCGCGAGCGGCTGGAAAAGAAAGAGCTCGGCGACTCGGACGCCGTGTGGGCCGCTCTCCGTGCAGAGTGCACGAAGATCCTCAGCATCGGCGGCGGCCCCATCAAGAGCCCCAACAAAGCCGGCGGTAAGCCTACGGTCGTCCTCATGGTCGGCGTCAACGGCGTCGGCAAGACCACGACCATCGGCAAGCTCGCCACCCGCTTCCGCGGCGAGGGCCGCAAGGTCATGCTCGCCGCGGGTGACACGTTCCGCGCCGCGGCGGTTGCTCAGCTCGAGGTCTGGGGCAAGCGCGTCGATGCCGAGGTCGTGAAGGGCAAAGAGGGCGCGGATCCTGGCGCCGTCGCGTTCGAAGCAACCACGAAGGCCAAGGAGGCGGGCGCGGATTTCCTCTTCGTCGACACCGCCGGGCGCCTCCACACGAAGACGCCGCTGATGGACGAGATCAAGAAGGTGCGCAAGACGATCGCCAAGGCCGTCGACACCGCTCCGCACGAGACGCTGCTCGTCCTCGACGCGACGACGGGCCAAAATGCACTGACACAGGCGGCGATGTTCAAAGACGCCGTGGACCTTACGGGTATCATCCTGACCAAGCTCGACGGCACCGCGAAGGGCGGCATCGTGCTCGGCATTTGCGACGAGCTCAACGTGCCCGTCCGCTACATTGGCCTCGGCGAGCGTGCCGAGGATCTTAGAGATTTTCAGGCCGACGAGTTCGTGGAAGCCCTGTTCGGCAAGGACGGGGACGAGGCGGCGGCCGCTTGAGCGGCTCCCGCGCTCATGCCGCACGATGCCCGACGGCAAAATGCGTGCTTTCGAAAGGAATTGATTGGGAAATTGCGTGCGTGATATAGTCGCGCGCGCTTGCGTCGATAGCCTGATTTCCCAATTGTTCCTGGGGTTTGTAGTTACCCGCGTAGTACCCCGCAGTACCCGACCTTCCCGGCGCGACCCGATCGCACGAGCGACCGGACGCGACGAAACCTCGACCGACTCATTTGGAAGGCCGGCCGGCTCTTGCTCCAGAAGTGCTCACATGACGGTGTGCCAGAAGGGGTTGCGATGAAGCAGGCTCGAAGGTGGCTCTCTATGACAGCAGCGTGTCTGTTGCTGCCTGCGGTTGCGTTCGCGCAACCGAAGAAGCCCAAGGGCGGGGGCAAACCGCCGCCGCCGCCGGTTGCACCCGCGGCCCCTGCGGGAGGCGCGCAGGAAATCGAGCTCGACGAACCCCCGGCGAATCCGCCGGCCGGGACGCCGGGCGCGACGCCAGGCGGGACCGACGTCCCAGGCTCGACAGGCGCTCCGACGGGAGGCATCTGCGAGATCGATCCCTCCGCCTGCCCAAAGCAGGAGGACATCAAGGCCGCAGCCGGCAAGAAGCTGAACGCCGAGATCTACGCGGTCCCCCAGATCTACGCGCTGCGCTACCACCGCATCGAGCTGTCGCCGTACTGGTCGTTCAGCTTGAACGATCAGTTCGTCAGCCACCCGGGCCCGGGCCTCGCGGCGAACTACTACATCTCCAACGTCCTCGCGATCGGCGTCAACGGCACCTACTACGGCGGCCTCAACGTCGACAGCGACTTCAACTTCCAGAACCGCCGCGCGGCGCGCATCGGCGTGCCGATCAACGAGTACCTGCTCACCGGCAACCTGAACTTCACGTACGTCCCCGTGTACGGAAAGTTCGCCGGCTTCGGCGAGTTCATCTTCCAGTACGACGCGTACCTCACCGGCGGTCTCGGCGCGCTCTTCTCGCGCCCGATCCCGGTCATCGATCCCGACAACCGCGCGTTCAAGTACAAGCCGTTCCTCGACTTCAACGTCGGCGTGGGCTTGCGTATCTTCATCACGCGCTGGCTCGCCGTGAACCTCGAGGTCCGCGACTACATCTACAACGAGCACCTCGAGAACCTGACCGTCGCCCCGACGCAGCAGCAGCAGCAGGACGAGGGCACTTGGTACGGCGAGCACCGCATCACCAACGACATTCAAGCTCAGCTCGGCGTCAGCATCTTCTTGCCGTTCAGCTGGGAGTACCGGTTGCCCAAATGACGGCGCATCTTCAGCCGCTGAAGTGCGGTCAAGACAAGAGGACCTCCACGATGCGAAGGCTCGCAACATCGGTACTCGTCGGCGTCGCCGTGGCGTTGGGTGGCGTCTTCACCGCGGCGCCCGCGCAGGCACAAGAAATCCAGCTGACCGGACCGCTCGCCGGCGCCCCCGCCGTGCGCAAGCTCCGTCAGTACCGCGAAGGCCGCTTCGAGGTCGCGCCGTCGCTCTCCTTCTCGCTCCTCGACGAGTACCGCCGCACGATCCTCACGGGCGCGCGCCTGCAGTACAACATCAAGGACTGGATCAGCGTCGGCGTGTGGGGCGCGTACGGCGTCATCAACACGACGACCGACCTGACCGATCAAATCGATCAGACCGCGCCGCGCAACTCGCGAACGGCGACGAACGTGGGCAAGTCGTTCCCTGATCAGACGGCAAAAATGCAATGGGTCGCGGCGCCGCAGCTGCAGTTCGCCCCGTTTCGCGGCAAGCTCGCCATCTTCCAGAAGGTGTTCCTCGACACCGACCTGTACCTGCACGCCGGCCTTGCGTTCATCGGCCTTCAGGAGCGCGGGGATTGCGGAGACGGCAAGTGCTCGGACCCGGCGTCCTTCGCGCTCGCGTCCCGTACCGCGATCGCGCCGACGTTCGGCCTCGGGCTGAACTTCTACACGGGCGATCTCGTTTCGATCGGCGTCGAGTACCGGGCGCTTCCGTTCTCGTGGAACCGCGCCGGTTTCGATCAGCAGGGCGGCGGCAACAATGGCAAGTTCCCCGATCGCAAGATCGACAGCAACGATCGAACGTTCAAGTTCAACCAGATGATCTCGCTGTCGGTCGGCTTCTCCTTCCCGAAGCCGCAAGTCAGCAACTGATCAGTTCTTCGGTCCGCTCGGGCGGGCACGCCGGCGGAGGCGCCACGTGATCGGACTGGCCGCCGTGCTCGCGTGCGTGAGGAAGCGCGCGCTCCACGCTCACGCCCGCGACGTGAGCTTCCCATTCGCGTCGATGACGTAATCCGGCGGCAGCGACTTCCGAACGCGATCCCTCTCGTCGGCGGGCACGAGCCACCCGCGCAGGGCGATCCCGTCGCAGATCTTGTTCTTCACCCGGAAGCTCTCTTCGTCTGCGAGGGTCGTGAGGAGCGCCTCGAGGCACGCACCGTCCTCCTGCGACAGCGTCGTGACCACCGCGTGGTATCGGGCGGTCTCGTTCACGTCGGTGAGGAACGGCTCCACCGCCTCGCGGATCTTGGGGCTCTTGTGATCGCCGAGCGCCACCAGAAGCTGGATCTTCGGATCGATGAACTTGGAGTATTCGGTGTCCCAGCGCTCGAGCCACAAGATGAGCTCGTCGACGAACGCCTCTTCTTCGAGGAGCTCCTTCATGAGCTTCATCGCCATGGCGACGCTGTCGGCCTTGGCCGCGAACGTGCGAATCGGAGCGATGGCGTCCTGCCCCGCCGCGAGGATGCCGTGGAAGGCGACGTCCTTCTCCTCTTGATCGGTGATCGAAGGATCGAGGTTGAACGTGAAGCGCTTCAGGAGCGCGGCGGCCGCCTCCGGCGATTTCATGTCGGCCAAGGCCTGGATGGCCTCTTGGCGATCGTAGTTCTGGGCGCGCTTGTCCCCCGCGGCCTGGGCCCATTTGTCGGCGGGGTTCGATTTCCCGCGTTTTTCGGCCCCTTCGGTCTTCTTGTCCCCCTTACCTCTGAACAAGTCGAACAAACCCATGCGTCGCTCCAATCGGTCCCAACCTTCTAACCACTCGGCGGCGGGGCGCTAGTCCTCGTGGACCGAGCGCCCGCGCGTCTTCACCCGAGTGGAATCGCCAGGAGGACGACTTCCTTCCCCTGGGGCTGAACCTTGTAGCGCACGGGCTTGCCGAACTTGGCGCTCGCCTCGTTCTCCATGCCCTGGATCTTCTGGTGGAAGGCCTGCTCGGTGATGTGGTCGGTCGCCTCGCCGATGGCCTGCTTCGCCGAGATGTACTCGCGGTAGATGCGGCCGTAGTAAGCCTGCGCGGGCTCGCTGGCGAGCGCCTGGACCGCCGCGGGATCGACGTCACCGCCGCTGCGATCGACGCCCATCGCGGCCGCGAAGTTCGCCGCGGTGGGCGCGGTGGAGGGACGGCCGTCGTCGTCGGTCGTGTCCTCCTCGATGCCCATGAGCTGGTTCAGGAGCTGATCGATGCGGAACGCGAGGCCGCCGAGCTCCGCGTGATCGAGCTCGAAGCGCTTGTCGGTCTGGCCGTTCAAGATCGTGAGGAGGCCCTCTTCGAGCGTCGCGATCGGGCCCTGGATGTAGTTGCCGAGGAGCCAGCCGCCGATGATGACGAGGACGAGACCGAGTCCCATCACGCCGAGGATCGGGTAGGCGATCGCGCCTGCGTCGGGGATGAGCGAGGTCGGCGCTGCAGCGAGGATCGCGCCGCGCTTGCCGTCGCCGAGCGACTCGAGGGGCGCGGCACCGAGAGGCAGGCCGTCGCTCGATGCAGCGGCGGTGTGGCCGCTCGTGATCGCGCCCTTGATGTCGCCCTTGATCTTGGTGACCGCGTCGGTGAGCGGCTCGGCGTTCGCGGAGTGCGCGGCGATGACGAGATCGTCCTTCACGGAGACGACGAGGACGAGCGGGCGGCCCGTGGTCGCGTCGCTCACGCGGGCGAGCTCGTCGTTCAAGGTGGTGCCCATGATGAGCGCGCCCTTGACCTGCCCGCCGTCCACGATGGGGACGTACGAGGCGAGGTACTGATCGTTGCGGTCTTTGTTCGACCAGACGTCGCTGCCGCTCTTGCTCTTGGAGAGGGCGTCCTTGAGGCCCGGATACGCCGCCGCGAGATCTTCGCCGCGGCCCATCGTGGAGCCGTTTCGGCCGACGATCTTGCCGTTCGCGTCGACGAGCGTGACGAGGGACGGGACGGCGCCTTCGAACTGGCCCTTCGCGACGCTCATGATCTGGTCGCAGAGCGCCGTCGCCGCTTCGCCGCGGGCGTTGGGGGTGCTCTTGTTGATGGCGTCGAGCGTGGCCGCTTCGTTCGCCTTGCCGGCCAAGAAGCGTTCGACGCGGAGGCCGTCCAGCTGGAACCGCGCGGCGGCCCCCTGGGCGTCGTGCTTCGCGAGGGCGCTCAGCTGCGCGGGGTTGCCCGCGGACGCAGCCAGCGTGCTCTTCACGATGACGAAAGAGAGCAGCCCGAGGATGATGACGATGACGGCGTTGACGGCGATGATCTTATTTCGCACGGCTCCCCGCCTCCCCAGCGGTGGCAAGCAGGCACGGTGCCCACTTGCACGGGCTCCGTGTTCGCGCTCTTTGGAGCCACGCCACGGATCGGCAAAGACGCTATCATCCGTGCTCGCCATGCGGCAACCCTTCGCCGGGGTCCGTTCATTTTCGCGCCGCGCCATTTTTTGGCCTTTCTTCTGGTTTTTTTGGTCTGAATTTCCTCGACATGCCCGAACCGCACGAGAAAAGCGCCGCGCTCCTCTTGGATGACGCGCGTTTCGATCTTCACGCGCCGGTCGCGTACCACCCGGAGCGGCCGGAGCGGCTCGTGGCGGCGCGCGCGGCGGCGGCGGCGCTCGAGCCAAAGGTGGCGTGGCAGCGGGTCCCAGCGCGCGAGGCGACGGCCGACGAGATCGCGCGGGTGCACGACGCGGCGTACACGACGCAGCTCGAGGCGCTGCGGGGTCAGGAGTCCTACCTCGACCCGGACACGTACGTCGTCCCCGGGAGCGTGGCGGCGGCGCGGCTCGCGGCCGGCGGCGTCATCTCGCTCGTCGACGCGCTCCTCGAGGGGCGCGCGACGAGAGGGCTCGCGCTGGTGCGACCACCCGGGCACCACGCGCGTCCGGGACAGGCTATGGGGTTCTGTCTGCTCAACAACGTCGCGATCGCCGCCGCCCACGCGCGCGCACGCGGCATCTCACGGGTCGCCGTGATCGACTGGGACGTCCATCACGGCAACGGGACGCAGGAGATGTTCTACTCCGACCCGGCCGTCCTCTACGCGTCGACGCACCAGTACCCGTTCTATCCGGGCAGCGGCGCGGTGAACGAGATCGGCGAAGGCGACGGGCGCGGCGCGACGGTGAACGTGCCGCTGTCGGCCGGAGGCGGCGACGCGATTTACCGCGGCGCGTTCGAGCGAGTGCTCCTGCCGGTGCTCGACGAGTTCGCGCCGGAGCTCGTGCTGATCAGCGCGGGCTTCGATCCGGCGGAGCGCGATCCGCTCGCGCAGATGGACGTGAGCGACGACGCGTTCGGATGGATGGCGCGCGCGCTCGGCGCGATTGCCGACAAGCACGCGAAAGGGCGCGCGCTGCTCGTGCTCGAGGGCGGCTACGATCTGCCGTCGCTCGAGTCGGGCCTCGGCTCCGCGCTGCGCGGCCTCGTGCTCGGCGACGCAGAGGACATCCCGCGCGACGTCGACGCGCCCGATCTCGCCAAGGCCGCACGGTGGGCGGCGAAGGCCGGACACAAGCTCGGGTAACCGACTCCGATTCCGATTCCGTCCGTCGCGAGTGGATTGCATCCGTCGAGAGCGGACGCGCGTGTCTCCCTCGCGCGACACCTCGTCTCTCGCACGTCGCGCGTGACGGACGGGCTTGGCGCGCACGAGATCCGGGGTGCATATCGGGGCCCATGCTGAGAAACGTGATCGTGTCGATGGCCGCGCTCGGACTCCTCACCGCTGCGTCGCTCGTCGCGTGCGGGTCGTCGAAGAAGGGGTTCGATCCGAACGCCACCGGAAGCGGCGGGCCGGGCAGCAGCGGGAGCAGCGGCGGCGAGGGCGGCACGTTCGACACGTCGCACGACGCCAGCGCGACGCCGCGCCCGAACGCAGTGGGCTGGCTCCACGGCAAGGTCGTCGCCCCCGAGGGCACGATCCCGATCAGTAGTGCGCTCGTCTACCTCACGAACGATCCGCCCGAGACGATCCCCCCGGGCGCGTATTGCGACACGTGCGTCCACCTCACGGCGCTCCAGCCGTACGCGTATTCGAAGGCGGACGGCACGTTCGATCTCGGCGCGTACACGACCGGCAAGCAGTACCTCGTCGTTCAAAAAGGGCAGTTCCGGCGCGTCAGACAGCTCGACGTCACGACCGGCGATCAGCCCGTGCAGGCGACCTTCACGCGATTGCCCGGCAAGACCGACGCGCCCGCCGGCGACACGATCCCCAAGATCGCGCTGGTCCTCGGCGGCTTCGATCACATCGAAGTCTCGATGAACAAGCTCGGCATCCAGGACTTCTACCGCTACGGCGATCCTCCTCCTCCGCTTCCGAGCAGCGGGCCCGGCATCAAGACCGGAAAGAGCGGAATGGATCTCATGCAGAGCGCCGCCGAGCTCGCCGGCTACCACATCACGCTCATGCCCTGCGCAGCGATGGGCTACCAGCAGACCGATCAAGGCAACGTGTGCGGCACGCCGACCGACGGCGAGAAGAAGGCGCTCGACACCTACGTGCAGAGCGGCGGCAAGCTCTACGTCACCGACTACTCCTACGAGGCCGTTCGCCAGACGTGGCCGGGGTTTATCACTTGGTACGACTACGTGATGAACCCGCTGACCAAGACGTCGGACGGCCTCGGCACCGCATGCCGCGCGGGTGCCGAAGACACGCCGGGCAAAGCCGAAGACCCGGGCCTCTCCAGCTGGATGAAGGCGATCGGCGAGAACGACATCGAGCTCAAGGCGAGCTGGTCGCGCATCGCCAGCGTCCACGCGCAGCCCGGCGTCGATCCCGACGGCAAGCCGGTCACGATCACGCCCAAGGTCTGGATGACCTCCGACATCGGCGGACAAATCCTCCCCGCCACCGTCAGCTTCGAGCAGAAGTGCGGCCGCGTCCTCTTCAGCAGCTACCACTGCGAGGGCGACAGCGCGTCAGGCCTCCTCGCGCAAGAGAAGGCGCTCCTCTACGTCCTCCTGGAAGTCGGCGTCTGCGTCGGCCAATTGCCTCCCCCGCCGCCGCCGCGGTAAAGGAGCGTCGTCTTCAGCCGCCGCCCCTCGTAGGGAGCGTCTGCGGGTCGACGCCGCGCGTGAGCTCGTCGACGAGATGCGCATACTCCGGCGCCCACGTCGGAAAGACCTCGCGGTGCTGCGGGCAGTAGAACGCCACGAACCAGCCGGCGTTGTTCCAGTAGAGGTCTCCCGTTCCCTTCATCTTCGTTCCGCATTCGGGGCAATCACGCTCGAGGGCCGCGGTGCGGTCGTTCTGCAAGACTCGGTAGCTCATCTTCGTGCCCATCCTCTCCGCCAGGAGTCGTTTCGCTCCGCTGCGCTTCGCTGCACTCAATGGAAGAACCCGAGGATCCATTGTGAACCTTGCTCCGCGTCCATGCGCGCCAGGATGTCCGAGGCGCGCTCGTGCATTCCCGCAACGTCGACGGCCTCGCCCTGGCCGGCGCGCGGCGCAGCCCCCTCGACCTGGCCGATGAAGTCGCCCAGCCCGTAACGCTGCCCCATGTCCGGGTTCTGCTGGTTCACCGACTTGAACAGATCGTAATAAACGTCGTGCAAATCGTCGTTGAAGTGCTTGCCGGCGGCGTCGCGCGCGGCGGCGAGGGAGTCGGGGATGCGAATGCCCTGGTCCTCGTAGAGGCTGGTGGTCGCGTCGGTGCCGACTTGCCATTCGTGGGTGAGGCCGGTCTCCGCGTCGCGGAGGACGACGTGGTAGCGCGAGTAGCTTTCGACGCCATCGCTCACGCGCGGACCGACCACCTCCTTCACCTCGTAGCCCGACGCGCGGAGCTCGCCCACGATCTGCTCGACCGCGGCGCGGTCCGGCGCGTTGAATCGTCCGCGGACCATGTCGTCCATCTGTCCGATGCGCTCATAGCCCTTCCGCGCGCACTTCTCCTCGACGCCACGCAAGAACTCCGCCTCGCCGTCGCGCTTGAGCATCGACTCCGCGGTGGGCCGGCCAGACGGCGTGGTCTCGGGCAGGCCGAGCTTCTCGCGAACCCCGTCCGCCACCGCCTGCATGCGATCGCGCGCGTCCTGGGCGCCGCGAAAGAGGCGAGCCTGCTCGGCGGGGCTCTCCGCGAGCTCTCTCGGCGAAAGCTCGGCGATCGGTCTGGTCAAGAGATCCGCCGGGCTCGGCACGCCCGCGCCTCGCGTGAGGAGCGGCTGGTTCATCGCGGGGAAGAGATCGCCGGCCCACTCGGCCGCGCGCGTCGCGACGCGTGCGCTCTTCACGCCGCCGAAGAGGCCCCCGCCCACCTCGCCGACCGTTCCCAGTAAGCTCGCCCATCGCCCGTCGGTTCGTCCGCCGAGCGCGTCGATGCCGCGGCCCGCAGCGCCCAGCACCGCCTTGCCGACGGCGCCGCCCACCATCGACGCGCCGAACATGACGCCGGTCGCGACGACACCTGCCGCGAGTACGCCTCCGACCAACGCGACCGCGCCGCCCGCCAAGGCGATCGCCGGGAGCCATTTCGCCCATCCGGGGAGCTCGCTGACCTCTTCGCCGCCCCTTCCGCCGCCGATCCAGACGTTGATGCAGTGGCTGACGATCTTGCCGCCGCACTCCACGCCGTCCTGGTCGCGCGCGAGCATGTACCCGTTCACGAAGACGGCGGAGCTCCCTTGCGCGATCTTCTTCGCGCCGTGCTTGGCGGTGTCGACGCCCCGGCGCGCGGCCCTCTCGCCCTCGATGAAGACGTTCGATGAGCCCGTCGAGATGGCGCCGCATGGGCTGGCCTTCTTGAACGTGCCGCCAAACTTTGCGCCGGCCATGCCCCCGACGGCGCCCAGGCTCACGGCGCCGCCGGCCATCGCCATGTACGCGCCGATGAGCGCGGGACCGGCGAGGCCGCCCGTGCCGATGGTCACGGCGATCGCGACCCCGATCGCGAGGCCGACGGCGATCCCCGTCAAGAGCCCGGCGAGCGCGCCCGAATGGCTCCCGACTTGGTCGCCGATGCGGGCGGCGAGGGTGACGCTCACGGCCGGGCCTCAGCGACGGGCGCCGCGGCCGACGCCGGGCATGGGAAAACTGGGAAGGTCCGCCATCGAGGCGACGGCCGCCGGTGCCGGCACGATGGTCGAGATCCGCGCGGGCTCGGGCGAGCCCGGATCGTCGAAGCGCATCGTCGCGAGCATGCCTGCGAACGCGGCGTCGGCGTCACGTGCGTCCCCGCGCGCGGCGGTCGTCGTCACCGTAGTCATCACCGAATCGCCGTCGTGCATCGAGAGCGCCAAGGTCATCGTCTGCTCGAGCGCCCCGACGTGGCTCACCCAGGTGTAGCGATAGAAGAGGGCCGGGAAACCACCGAGCTCGGCCTCGCGCGACTCCACGAGGTCGAAGTGCTCGAGCTGCGCCTCGAGCTCCATCAGCTGCCGGTTCCCGTGAAGTCGCAGCGTGTCGCCGGGACGAACCGGCTCGCGCGTAATCACGATGCTCGGCGCGAGCGGCTTCGTGGACTCGGCCGGGCTCGTGTACGCGACGACCGTCCGATCGAGCCACCCGCTCGGAGGGGCGAACGTCAGGCCGCCACGAGGATGGCGGGCCCAAGGCGGGGTGCTCGAGACGGGGAACCGATGATCCATGTCGAAGCTACGCACCACGCCCGACAACGGACGCGGTCGATTCTTCGGTCAGTGGCGATCGTGCGGAACCGAATGGAGCGCGCGCGCCGGCCACGTGAAGCTCATGACGCGGAGCACACGACCGTCGGTCGTCAGCTGGAAGCGGACCGTGACCCCGTTCACTTCGAAGACGAGCGTGGTCGCCCCCTCGGGGGAAATGTCCGGCGTGATCTCGACCCGACTGGGCCCGTAAGCGTCGAGCGCGAGATCCGCTTCTCGGATGGGCGCGTCGTCGCGTGGCGCGAGGACGAGCAGCGCGAAGCCGGTCGCGCGGTTCACCCGGAGCTCCGCTTTCGTGAAGGGGCCGGCGTCGAGGGCGCCCTGGAAGTACTCCATGTCTCCGCTCGTCTCGGTGCGAACGACGGGAACGCCGAGCCCGGTCCAGAGGCCTCCGCTCTTTGGGGGCATCCGCTGCCGTACGACGTGCTCGACGAGGGAGGTGATCCAGTGGCTCATCGGCGTCACCTCCCTCCCGGCGCATACGTATCGTAGTACTTGCCGTAGGCGTTCGTGTAGTAGCTCGTGTACGCGTCCTGGTAGAGCGACCCGAAGCTCCGGACGGGGCCGATGTCGCGGCCGCCGTTGGCCAAGATCTCGCTCCTCACGAGGTTCTGATTCCCGAAGGCCGACCGCTCGTCCTGCACCGACGCTTGCGTCGCCGCGCTCACGAAGTCGCTTCGGCTCATCGAGCCGATCTGCGGCGGCTGATACTGACCCGATTCGCTGTTCAGGGCGTGCTGCACTTCGTGGGCGAGCGTGCCGGTGTCGCTTCCAGAGGCGAGCGTGATCTCTTTGGTCGCGGAGTTCGTGACGCCTGCCGTCGGCGGCTTCAAGCTCGGATCCTCGCGCACGGTCCAGCCCTTGTCATTGAGCTCGGCGAGATCCTTCTGCAGCTCCGGCGACTTCTCGACGTCCGCCTTCAGCTGGGGATCGAGCTTGGCCGTCATCTTGGCGACCTTGGCGTCTCGCTCCTTTTTCTTCTTGGCCTTCTTGTCGGCGTCGCAGGTCGCGCAGGGATCCTTGTCGTCCTTGTCCTCGTCCTTCTGCGCGCCGGTCGGGACTGCCACCTTGCAGCGTCTACGCCCCTCCGTCCCGGGCAGATCGGCCTAGCGACAGATTGCGTCGACCGCTCGTCGGTCTTATGCTAGGAAGCGAATTGTCGCGGTTTCTGAGAGGAACCGTTTCTGTACGCCGGCTTAGCTCAGTTGGTTAGAGCGCTAGATTGTGGATCTAGAGGTCCTCGGTTCGACCCCGAGAGCTGGTACCAAGTCGCTTCGACGTTCATCGTTCAAGGATGCTCGGCTGGAGGGTCGTGCCGCGCGAGCAGACGGCGGACTTCGTCGACGAGGTCCGCTTCTTTGATCGTCACTTGGGCGGGGCGTGCTTCTTTCCACGCCTTGTTGTCCTTGATCGACGCGGCGGCTTTGGCCCCCTCGATGAGATCCTTCAGCTGAATCTCGCCGTTCGCGCGCTCGTTCGATCCCTGGATGACGACGCACGGGCTATTGCGCCGGTCGGCGTACTTCATCTGCGGCTTCATTCCCGACGTGCCTAGGTACATCTCCGCGCGAATGCCCGCGTGCCGGAGGGTCTGCACGATCGCCTGGTACCGCGGCAGCTCCGCGCGGTCCATGACGAGGACGACCACTGGACCGAGCGTCGCGCCGGCGTCGTCTTGTTTCAGATGGGCAAGCGCCGCCTGAAGACGCGACACGCCCACCGAGAAGCCTGTGGCGGGTACCTTCTGGCCGAGAAATCGCGCGACGAGATCGTCGTAGCGCCCGCCTCCGCCGACGGCCCCGAAGCGAACGGGCGCTCCGTCGTCCCCTTTGATCTCGAAGGTGAGCTCCGCCTCGAAGACGGGCCCCGTGTAGTACTCGAGCCCGCGCACGACCGTCGAGTCGAAGCGAATGCGGTCCGCGCCGTACCCTGCCCCCTTGAGGAGCGCGTCGAGCTGCCGGAGATCGGCGACCGCCGCGCGCCCGATTTCGGACGACGCCACGAGCGCTTCGACAGTGGACAGGGCCGTCTCCTCGTTTGCGGCAGTCGCGCCGACGAAGCGCATGACCACGTCCGTCGCGGCGGCGTCGAGCCCGGCGCCTTTCGTGAAGTCGCCCGACTCGTCTTTTCTGCCAGGCCCCAAGAGCGCAAGCACACCGGCGTTGCCGAGTCGGTCGAGCTTGTCGATCGCGCGAAGCACTGCGAGTCGCTTGCTGCCGTCGGCGTCGGACGCTGCGGTGACGCCGATCGCTTCGAGGACGCCGTCGAGGAGCTTCCGGTGGTTCAGCTTTACGATGTAGTCGCCGCGCCGAATTCCCAGCGCCTCGAACGTGTCGGCGGCGAGCATGCAGAGCTCGGCGTCGGCCGCGAGGTTCTCGGTCCCGACGGTGTCCGCGTCGAACTGAACGAACTGACGGAAACGGCTGGGGCCCGGTTTCTCGTTCCGAAACACCGGGCCGGTCGCGTAGCGGCGATACGGCTTGGGGAGCCGTTCGTAGTTCTGCGCAACGTACCTCGCGAGCGGCGCCGTGAGATCGTAACGCAGGCTCATCCACGCCTCGTCGTCGTCTTGCACGGAGAAGACGCCGGCGTTCGGGCGATCCTGATCGGGCAGAAATTTTCCGAGCGCGTCGGTGTACTCGAAGGCCGGCGTCTCGAGCGGCTCGAAGCCGTAGCGCTCGTAGACCGAACGGATCGTGGCGATCATCGCGTCGTGTCGGCGAATTTCAGCCGCTTCGACGTCTCGGAATCCCTTCGCGAGCCGCGCTTCGGTCCGCGCTTGCGTGATTTCGTCGGACATAGGGACGAACCTATATCGTATTCGCCGTGCCCTAAGGTTAGAGCGCCGTTCCTGCGGCGAAATCCGCCGCGATCGTAGTCGTGACCTTTGCGACCTCCGCGGCCGTGTCGAACAGCACGCCGAGCTCGCGGTTGCCGGTCATCGAGCCGCTCGTGAAGTTCTCCGAGCCGACGTAGGCGTGCACGCCGTCGACGACGATCGCCTTGGCGTGGACGTACGGGTTCGACATCGACTTGACGGTGATCTTGTGCGCCTTCAGCGTCGTCACGGAGGTCTGCTGCGACGGCGTCGGCGTGTTGTCGGCGAGGACCACGCGCACCGCGACGCCGGCGTCGGCCTTGGCGGCGATGATGTTGGTGAGATCAATGTCGCTGAACTCTTCGCCCTCGAGGTCGATGCTCGTGGTGGCCGACTTGAGCAGCGCGTAGATGCGGGCCTTGGCGTTGATCGGCGCAAGGACGAGCTTGCCGCTCACGTTGGCGGCGGCGCCCGTGAAGTCTTCTTCGAAGATCTGCTCCGCGTACTTCACGTCGTCGGCGTCGGTGTCGACGGCGAGGTACTCGCGGTTCTGCGACGCCGACGAGTCCGTCGCGTTCATCGTCATGATCCAAGCCGTCGCGGTGTCGAGGATCACGCATTTTTCGTGGGTGAACGTGTAGACCGACGGCGCCCATACGACGTTGACCCCGGCGGCCTTGAGGCCGTTGTAGGTGGAGACGTTGCTCCCTTGACCGCCCGGGAAATTCTGGTTGAGGACGACCTTCACCTCGACCTTGCTCTTGGCGGCGATGAGCGCCTTGTAGACCGGGCCGTTGAACGTGAGCAGGTACATCGTGACGTGCACGCTCGTCTTCGCGGCGTTGATCGCATCGAGGAGCGCCTGGCCGTTGTCCGACGGCTCGACGATGATCTTCACCGCCGACGTGTAGGCGATCGCGCCGCCGTCGGGGAGCGTGCCGGTGGAGCCGGAGCTGCCGCTCGATCCGCTCGATCCGCTCGATCCACTCGACCCGCTCGTGCCGCTGGTCCCGCTCGTCCCGCTGGTCCCGCTCGTGCCGCTCGTCCCGCTCGTGCCACTCGTCCCGGACGTGCCGCTCGTCCCGCTCGCGCCGGACGTACCGCTGGAGCCAGCGTCGCCGTCCGGACCGATCAGATCGTGGGAGGAGGAGCCACCGCACGCGGCAGCCGCCACGACGGCGGCGGCAGAGAGCAAGGCGACGACGGACAGGCGACTTTTCGGCAAGACGGACCTCGAAGGGGGCATTCTTAGCACGTGACCGAGATCGCGCCCGCGGGACCAGGGTTCATCAAGCGTCTCAACGAGCGCCTGCGCGGCGATCGAGACGCGATGCGCCAGTGGCGCGCGGAAATCGCGATCCTAGACGCGCTCGCGGGACGAGGAGCCCCTCGTCTTCTCGCCTCTGGAGAGGACGCATCGGGCCCCTGGCTGCAGATGACCGAAGTCGCGTGGCCGACGCTCTACACACATTTGGATACATTGCCTGATCCGGCGTGGGTGGCGCGCGCGGCGCAGGCGTCCTTCGCCGCGCTCGCCGCGGTCCACGAGGCGGGCGACGGCGAGGGCTCTCTCGCGATCGTCCACGGCGACGTGAGCCCCGCGAACGTGGCGGTCGCGGCCGATGGTGCATCCGCGGCGCTGCTCGACTTCGGTCTCGCGACCGGCCGGCATTGGCCGACGCCGACGGGCGGCGCGTTTCGAGGCACGATTCTGTATGCGGCGCCGGAGATCGCGCGGGCAGAGCCGTTCGACGCGCGCGCCGACCTCTTCGCGCTCGCCGCGTCGCTCCTCCACGTCGCCTCGGGGGTGGCTCCGCGCGGCGCGCCCTCGCTGGCGGCCGCGATCGCCGAGGCCGCCGAGACACCGCTCGCGTCCTGGGCGAAGCGGGCTGCCGCGCCTCTCCCGGCAGCGACGGCGGCGGCGCTCGAGGCGTGCATTGCCTTCGACGCCAGCGAACGTCCCGCGAGCGCCCGCGAGGTCACGCGCCTCCTCGTCGAGGGCGGCCCCTGATGGTAAGACAAGGCACGATGACCTCTTCGCACGACCGCGCCCACATCGACACGCTCTGCATCCACGGCGGGCAGTCCCCCGATCCCGTCCACGGCGCCGTGATGACGCCGATCGTCCTGTCGAGCACGTTCGCGCAGGACGGCCCCGGCGGACACAAGGGCTTCGACTACTCGCGCGCCGGCAACCCCACGCGCGACGCGCTCGAGGGCTGCTACGCCTCGATCGAGGGCGGAACGCACGCGATCGCGTTCGGCAGCGGCTGCGCGGCGACGACGGCGGTGCTCCTCCTCTTGAAGAGCGGCGACCACGTGCTCGTCGGCGACGACGTGTACGGCGGCACCTTCCGCATCTTCGACAAGGTGATGAAGCAGTTCGGCGTCGAGGCGACGTTCCTCGACATGAGCGATCCGGCAAAGGTGAAAGAGGCGCTGCGGCCCAACACCAAACTGGTGTGGATGGAGACGCCGAGCAACCCGATGCTCAAGATCTTCGACATCGCGGCGATCGCCGACATCGCGAAGAAGCACGGCGCGTGGCTCGCCGTCGACAACACGTTCGCGACGCCGATCCTGCAGCTGCCGCTCGCGCTCGGCGCGACGATGGCGGTCCATTCGGTGACCAAGTACCTGAACGGCCACTCCGACGTCGTCGGCGGCGCGATCATGACGTCGGACGCGGAGCTCGCCGAGCGCCTGCACTTCCTCCAGAAGTCGGTCGGCGCGGTGCCGAGCCCCTTCGACTGCTACATGGTCCTCCGCGGCCTCAAGACCCTCGCGGTGCGCATGAAGCGCCACGTCGAGAGCGCGACCTCGATCGCGTCGTGGCTCGAAGGGCACGCGCAAGTGGAGCGTGTCTTGTATCCGGGCCTCACGTCGCACAAAGGGCACGCCCTCGCCGAGCGCCAAATGAAGGGGCCCGGAGGCATGATCAGCTTCGAACTGAAGGGGGGTCTCGGCGCGTCGGCGGCGTTCTTGAAGGCGCTCCAGATCTTCGCGTGCGCGGAGAGCCTTGGCGGCGTCGAGTCGCTCGCCGAGCACCCCGCGATCATGACCCACGCGAGCCTCCCGGCCGACGCTCGAAGGGCGCTCGGCATCGGCGACGGCCTCATCCGCCTGTCGATCGGCATCGAGGATCTCGGGGATCTGCGCGGCGATCTTGACCGAGGTTTCGCGGCCGCCAAGAACGCGTGATATCGTTGTACGAGGAGGCCCTGATGACCACGAGCCGTACCTTCCTTTCCACGCTCGCTGCCACGGTCGCCGTCTCCGCGGGGGTCCTGGCGGTGCCGGGCTGCGGGGACAAGACCAACCCGACCGCGCACGTCGCGTTGACGTCGAACCTCGGCAACACGGCCGATCACCCGCAGGCGCAGTGCCAGCTCGGCTCGCAGCAGCCGTGGGTGAACATCGGCGTCCTCGGGAACGCCAAGATCCCCGGGCAGAACAGCACGGTCGTCAACGACGGCGACTCGTGGCAGGGGCAGGCGGTTCACATCACGGCCTGCAGCGTGCTGCAGAACGGGCCAAACTACGAAGTGCACGTCTCGGTCACGCAGGACGGCCAGGGCAGCTTCACCGTCAACACGGTGAGCACGCCGATCACGCAGGGTGGCCCGATCACGGGCATCCAGGGCATCTTCGCGCGCGGGGACACGGGGACGTTCCGACAGGACGACTGCACGATCAGCTTCCCGCGCTCCGAGATGGGCGTTAAGGGCGGCGCGATTTGGGCGCAGATCGACTGTCCCAACGCCGTATTCGGCGGCCAGAACCGCACGTGCGGCGGCACCGCGGAGTTCCGCTTCGAAAACTGCGACGGCGCGCCCTAGCGGAGCGCTAACGCGAGCGTCTTCGCAACGCTCTCGTGGAACCACAGCGACGCTTGCTCGAGGTCGCCGAAGAGGAGCGTGTCGTTGGCGCCCGCGGCGAGCCCTCGCTGCATGGCCTCGACCGTCGCCAGATCCTCGCGGAGGAAGACCCCCTCGTCGATGAGCGAGAAGCTCTTCGCCCAGTGCTTCTCTTCGGCGTCGGTGTGTGAGCCTGGCGGGATCAGCATCATGTGGACGAAGCGCGTTCGGTCCGCGGCCTCCGGCGTCATCGTGAGGACGCTGGTGTAGTCGGGGTGGAGGATGAGCACCGTGCTCGGAAAGACGACGTAGCTCGGCGTCGCCAGGAGACGGAGATCGGCGTCCTCGAGGCGCGTCCCGCGTGCCTCCAAGAGGGTGCGCCGCCCGGTCGCCGCGCGGATGTGATCGCCTGCGGGCTCGGCCTGCGACAGCCCATCGACGAAGAAGCGGTAGACCGTGTCGCGGTGCAAATGGCGGATGTGGTAGCCGTCGAGGAAGGCGTCGACGATGAGCTTCCAGTTGCCCTTCACCTCGCGCGTGACGCGGCGGTAGAGGACCGCGCCAGGCGGCGCCATCGACGCGAGCTCGTCGTCGATCGAGGAGAGGTGCGCGGCGACGTCGAACGGCACGAGGCTGGCCCACACGAGGCCGTGGCGCACCGCCGCGAACGCTGGAACGAGCGCCTTGCGGGCGGCGTCGGCGCCTCCGAACGACTCTTCGCGCGGCGCGTGGATTCGCGCTCCTTCGAGATCGTAGGTCCACCCGTGGTACGGGCACACGATTGCCTTCTTTCGGCACGGCGCATCGTCGAGGGTGACGAGGCGGGTGGAACGATGACGGCAGGCGTTGCGGAACGCGCGCACCTGGCCATCCGCGCCGCGCACGACGAGGAGCGGAACGCCGGCGACGTCGACCGTCATGCACGCGCCGACCTCCGCGAGCTCGCTCTCGTGCGCGACCACCGTGGGCACGCGCGCGAAGAGCCCAGCGCGCTCCTCCTCGAACCGCGCGTGCGACGTGTAGTGCCACGCCGGCACCTCCCCGACGAGCACCGCGGGAGCCGTGACCGCCTCGACCCGCCGGAGCAGCGACTTCACGAGCGCGAGGTGGGCGGGATGATTCATGGACATTCGTTCGTATACGAGATAAATATCTCGTATGCAAGATGATCGGATCAAGAGCTCGCTCGGCTACGCGCTGGTGCGAGCCTTCCGTCAGGTGAACCGCGCGAGCAGCCGGGCGCTTCTCCCCTTCGAGCTCTCGGCGGAGCAAGCCCACATCCTCTTGATTTTGTGGATCGAAGGGCCGTTGAAGATCGGCGAGCTCCAACGGGTGCTGTCGCTCAGCAGCGGGACGTTGACCGGCGCGATCGATCGAATGCACAAGGCCGGGCTCGTCCGGCGCGTCGAAGATCCGAAGGACGGGCGCGCGGTCCGCGTGGAGCCGGCGCCGTTCGACACCAAGCGGCGGCGCGCCATCGAGACGGCGCTGGAGGCGACCGAGGCGGCGAGCTTCTCGCGGCTCACGACGCGCGAACGCCAGGAGCTGCTCCGCCTCTTGACGAAGATCAGCGACGAGTGACCCGGTACGAGTGATCCGTTACGAGTGACCAGTTACGAGCGCGACGCTTCAGTTCGACTCGTCCTCGTCCTGGCGCTCGTTGCCCATCGAGCCGAGCATGCCCTTCACCTCGGTGGCGATTTCGAACTCCGGGCGCGCGTCGAGGAACGCGGTCAGGTACTTTCGGGCGGCCGCGTTGTCGCCGCGCGCGAAGTACGCCATACCGACGGCGTAGAGCGCGTCACCGTCGCCGGGCGCGTGGCTGAGCGCCTGCGTGCCCTCTTTGATCGCCTCGCGCAGATCGCCGAGCTGACGGAGCACGTGCGAGAGCGCGATGCGCGCGCCGAGGTGCGCCGGAGCGACCGCCAGGGCCGCGCGGTACGCGTCACGCGACGCCTCGAGCTCGCCGCTCTCGAAGAGCGCGACGCCCAGGAAAAAATACGCGTACGGGTTCTTCGCGTCGGCCTTGATGACGTCGCGCAGGAAGACCAGCGCCTCGTGGAAGCGCTCCTCGTGCAGCATCTCCGTCGCTTCTTCGACGGCGTCCCAGTGCGCGTGGTCGTGGGCGTCTTCGGGCGGGGCGTACTTCGTCATGGCGGGGTCCGGCGGTACTCTTACCACACGATGCCGCACGGCCGCCGGGAGGACCGGCTCCACCTTCTGTTCTCGGCGGCGCTCGCCGTGGTGGTTGGGTGCGCCTTCTGGGCGCCGGCGCTCGTCGCCACGGGAGGCGATTGGCCGGCGCCGCTCGACGACGTGTTCATCCACTACGACTTCGCCCGCGCGACGGCGAGCGGGCACCCGTTCGAGTGGATCGCGGGGCAAGGGTTCTCGTCGGGCGAGACGTCGCCGCTCTATCCGTTCGTGCTCGCGATCGGTTACCTGATTGGCTTTCGCGGTCTGTGGCTCGGCGCGTGGGCCGCGATCGTGGCGCTCGCCTCGCTCGTGGTCCTGATGCGTTCCGTACGCGAGCTCGTGCGGCCGTCGCCGTGGTGGGTCGCGTGGATCGCGAGCGCGCTGGTGGTCGCGGTGGGCTCGCTCGATTGGGCCTGGCTCAGCGGGATGGAGGTGGCGCTCTTCGGCGGCGTCCTCGGGCGCGCGCTCGTCGCCGTGAAGCGCGCGAGGGAAGCGCCGCCTTTGACCCGCGCGCGCGCGCAATGGGCGTGCGGCGCGTGGGGAGCGGTGCTCGTGGCGACGAGGCCGGAGGCGGTCGTCCTGGTGGCCACGTTCGGGGTGCTCGTCGCGCGACGCGCTGGGGCGCGGTCGGCCCTCGCTTCCCTCGCGCGCGTCGGTCTTCCTGGCGCGCTCGTGACGGCGTGCGTCCTCGCGACCAACCGCGTCTTCACCGGCGACGCGATGAGCGCAGGCGCGATCCTCAAGCTGCTTTCACGCAATCCGTACCTCTCCGACGTCGCCCGCGCGCGCGAGCTCGTCGTCAACCTCGCGAGCTTTCATCTCCGCGTCCTCGAAGCGCAGCTCTCGCCCTGGCCGCGCCTCTGGATGGTCCTGCCGTCGCTCGCCCTCGCCGGGCTCGCGTCTCGACGGACGCGCGGCCTCTCGGCAGCGTGCCTCGCGGGCGCGATCCTATGGGCGCTCCTCGTCTCGTGGAACGGCGCGGCGCGCTTCCAGAATTTTCGGTACTACGCGCCCGCGCTCGCGCTCCTGGTCGTCGCGTCCTCGCTCGGGGTGGCGGCCATCGCGCGCGCGCGACGTTTGCGTATCTTCTCGGCCGCGGCGGGAGTCCTCGCTGTGGTCCTGGCTGCGCCGCAGATCGCCGGGCAGGCAGACCACTTTCGCCGCGCCTCGCGGAACGTGCACGACCAGCAGGTCGCGGTGGGGCGGCTCCTTGCGCGCGACGCACCGGCAAGCGCGGTGGTCCTCGTTGGCGACGCCGGCGCAATCCCCTACGTCTCGCAACGCCACGCGATCGATGCGCTCGGTCTGGGCGGATTTCACGCCGTGCCCTTCGCGCGGGCGGCAACGCATGGCGAGGCCGCGACCGTGGAGCTGCTCCAGCGGCTTCCGCCGGCGCAGCGACCTACGCTGCTCGCGCTCTATCCGAACTGGTTCGGAGCGATCACCTCGCGCTTCGGCCACGAGATCGGTCGCGTCACGATCGACGACAACGTCATCTGCGGCGGCACCACGAAAGGGATCTACACGGCGGACTGGAGCGCGCTCGACGCGGAAGATGTCGACGTCGCCGACGTGGTGGACGAGCTCGACGTCGCCGACGTGATCAGCGAGGAGGCCCACGCGTACGCGTCGCCGGCGCCCGACGGCGGCTGGACGGTCCTCGACGTGCGCGGTGGCGTGTTCGACGCCGGACGCATCTTGCCCGAGGGGCGCGCCGAGCGCTTCGTCGTGAGGGGCGGCGCGCGACCCGCGACCCTCCTCGTTCGCGTCACCGACGCGACCTCGCGACTCGTCGTCGAAGCGTCACACGGCGGCGGCTCGCCCTCGCGCGCGGAGACCGTACCCGTTCCGACGGCGCCGGGTGCATGGGCGATGCTGCGCGCCGTGCTTCACGACGGCATCGCGGCCGGCGACACGATCACGCTGCGCGCGTCAGGCGGCGAAGCGCGCGACTTTCACGTCTGGGTCACCGGCGACGGACCGCGCTCGCGGCGCGAGTAGCCGAACGCCTCGCGTATTTCGTCGGCGATACGGGTGGGCCTTCCGCTGCGCGCGTCCACGAAGCCCCAGGTCGTGAGCGAGCGCGCGCAGACGAGATCCGCCTTCCGGATCTCCGTCGCGCGCTGGCACTTCGCGGCGGCCACGTTGGAAATCCACGTACGCACCTGCAGCTCGTCACCGCGTAAGAGCGGACGCAGGTAGTCGATCTCGTTGCGTCGAATGACGAAGACCGCGCCGAGCCGCGCGTACGCCTCGAACCCCAGCCCGACCGCCTCCGAATGCGCGACGGCGACGTCCTGAATCCACCTTACTATCGCGATGTTGCTCGCGTGCCCGAGCATGTCGATGTCGTCGTCCTGAACGACGCGGGCGAGGGTGAAGGGGACGGGCTCCATTCCGCACCTCTTCTACTGCCGAAAACTCGCCTCGCGTGCACGAAAGATGCAACGAGTTGGGGCGATGCCCCTTCTCCCCAAGCTGGGCCAGAGCGCCCTTCGCGGTCGAATATGGGGGATGGAGACGATTTCGACGCTGCGCCAGGCGGTGCTCTGGCCGCGCGATCTCTCGCCGGTGGTGCCCGACGCGGGCGCCGGCGACGACGTCGTGGTGCTCATCCACGGCTTCTTCGCGAGTGCCGGGGCATTTCGGCCGATGCGCGCGCGGATCGAGCGCGAGACAGGCGCGCACGTCGCGTCGTTCACGCACGCGCCGGGGCAGTCCGTGCGGACGATCGCGCGGAAGCTCGCGCGCGTCGTGGATCGCATCCCGATCACATCGCGCGTCCACATCGTCGGGCACAGCCTCGGCGGCATCGTCGCGCGCTGGTACGTGCAGGAGCTCGGGGGCCACGCGCGCGTGACGCAGACGATCTCGATGGCGAGCCCCTTCCGCGGCGCGCCGCTCGCGCGCAAGCTCCCGTTCTTCGTGGGTCGCGATCTCCACGAGGAGAGCGCGACACTGGCGCGCCTCCGCGTGAGCCCCTACGCCGATCGCGTGCCACACACGTCGATCATCGCCGGGGAGGATCACCTCGTCGTGCCGCAAGAGAGCGGCGCGTTCCACCACGGGGAGGTCGTCGTGCTCGCCGGCCGCAGCCACAACTCGCTCCTCTTCGATCGCGAGGTCGTCCGCATCGTCGCCGCGCAGGTCGCCGCGCGCCGGTCCGCCGCCAGCGCACCCGCCGCCAGCCTGCTCGCCAAGACGGGCTGAACCATGGTAATCGGCAAGGCGTGCGACGCGCCCTCGTTCCGACCCTGACCGCCGGCCTGCTCCTATTGGCCGCGCCCGCGCGCGCCGACGTGACGAGCTGGCTCGCCCTCGGCGGTGGCTACGGCTTCGAGAAGAACTCGGTCACTACCTCGAACGATCGCGCCACCGCCTTCACCGGCACGGTCGGCGTCGGCTCGTCCCCGCTGAACCGCTTCGTGGTCGGCGGTGTCTTCCGCATGCTCACGCACTTCACGTTGGGGACGGACATCAGCGTGAGCCCGCGCATCGCGACCGGCGGCTTCGCGCGCGGCGAGTGGGGCCTGGCGTTCGACGCCGGCGTCGTCGGCCGCTTCTGGAAGTACGGCGACTACGGTCGCCTGCCGCTCCAGGCCGTCCTCACCGGTGGCGCGCCATGGGGCTTCCAGCTCGGCGTCGGCGCAGAATTCCTGAACCTCGCGGGAAGTCCGTCGGCGCAGGGCTTCTTCGCCGTCCTCGAGATCGATTTGCTGCGCCTGACCGTCGATCGCCAAGGCTCGACGGAGAAGTGGTGGAAGAACCCGGCGCCTGCCGGCGGTCACGTCACTTCGGTGGCGGCGGCGCAATAGCAGGGCGCGGCGGCGGGGGCGGCACGTCCACCTTGGCGCCGGGCCTCTGCTCGTCAGCCTTGATGGAATAACGAACGAGCGCGCGCAGGACCTGGTTGCGATCCACGTTGCCGACGATCGCCTTGATGTCCTCGTACACGCTGGGATCGACGAGGAGCGCGCCGAGCGTGCCCTTCCCCGCGCGCATGTTGGCGACGACGACCCGCAGGTCGTCGCTGATGGCGTTCACGTTGCCCATCATGTGCTGCGTCTCGCTGTCGCCGTAGACGAGCGAGTGGATGAGGCCGTTGCCCTGGCGGATCGCGACGAGATCGCCGTGGACCTCCTTGATCGCGCCGGCCGCGTCGTTCGTCATGTCGGCGTCGTAGACAACGGCGTGCGCGAGGCCATTGCCGCTCTTGATCTGGGTGGTCACGGCGCGCACGTCGGCGAGCGTCGCGTTCAGGTTGGACGTCGCGTTCTCGAGGTTCGTGAGCGTGCGATCGATCTTCTTTCCCTCCTCGGGGTCGAAGATGAAGCGATGGGCGGCGCCGTCGTTCTGGGCGATGCCGTCGAGGATCGCGCGCAGCGATTTCATGCTGCCCCGGACGTCGTCGGTGAACTCGGGATTGGAGAGGGCGCTCGTCGCGCGCTCGGCGTTCTCGACGACCTTCTCGGTCTTCTGCGCGATGCTCTCGAACTTCGCGATGTACTTACCGAAGTCGAGCGGCTCCTCGGTCTTCATCGCCTGGGAGGGATCGAGCTCGGGGCTTTTGCCGTCGACGACGCTGAGCTCCACCATCTTGTCGCCGAGGAGGCCCTTGTTGACGATGCGCGCGATCGTCTCGACGCGGATGCGCCGGCCCTCGGTGCGAACGACGGAGATTTGAACGTGGATCTTCGGGTCGGAGACCTGATCGCCGTGCTCGACGGCGGTGACGGCGCCGATGTCGACGCCGCCCATTCGAACGGGCGCGCCGGCCTTGAGACCCGCGACGTCCGCGAAGTCGCCGCGGTAGGTGACCTTGCGCGACCAGATCTGGCGGTTGTCGCCGATGACGAAGATGACCGCCCCCATGAGCACGATACCGACGAGGACGAAGATGCCGACGCGAAGCTGTTTTCCCATGGGGCGTTCTCTAGCCGGAGAGCGTACCAGCATCGGGGCGCGGTCGAGCGTCGCGGACGAAGCACACATTGCGCGACCTCGGTGCGCGCCTAGCACTACTGCGAGACATCGACGTCCGAGGCTCAAATGAGGGTGCTGCCGAACCGCGGCAGCGGGACGACCCGGCGTGGCCGGCGCAGGGCCGCGGTGCGCGGCGGGAGGCGCCGATACGCCATGCGATCATGCTGACCCGAGCGAACGTGGCGCCGGGCTCCCCGGTCGTCCCGCTGCCGCAGCTCGATCGAAACCAACTGTCGGCAGGAACGGGATCTCTCGCAGTAGTGCTACGCTAGGGGCATGCTCCGTCGTGCGCCTCGATGGCTCCGCTCCGCGCGCAGGCTGTGGCCTGCCCTCGCGGCGTGCGTGGTCGCGACGGCGCTGGTCTGCGGCGCATTTCGATCGGGCGCGCGCGTCTTCTTCTGCGCGGCGATGGGGAGCCTCGCAGAACGGCCGTGCTGCGCCAGCGATCATCAGGACGGGGACGACGACGGGGCGGGCGCCGATTCGGCTCGGCTCGACGATCAGGACCAATGCTGCGAAGGGCTCGCCCTCGCGCGCCTCCCCGATGCGACGGCGCGCGCGCCTGAGACCGTCCGTGCGGCGCCACTCCTCGCGGTACTCCCTCGTGTAACGACGGCACCGGCGGCGCTCGCCCCGGCACCGCGACGCACGATCGCCGGAGGCGCAATCGAATCGCCACCACCGACGGCACCGGAGCGGTGTGCCCTCCACGGCGTCTTCTTGATTTGAGGCGGTAGGGGCAGGCCCAGGCACCTCGCCTTTGGCCTGCCTTGGTCGCCGCGCGTTGCGCGCGGCCGGTCCACGTCTCGTCGGGAGAAGCCGTCATGTCCACGAACCTTCGTGCGCGCCGCGCGGGCGCGCTCGCGTGCGCCATCGCTGCGTACGCATGCACTCTACACGCATCCGAGAGCCCCTCCGCCGATGGATCGTTCGGCGCAGGAGTCGAACGGCCCGCGCTCGTGCGCGCCGCCGTCGCGCGGAGCCCTGGGATCCGTGCCGCCAAGGGGCGAGCACGCGCGATGGCGCGCGAAGGGGACGCCGTGTCGCGCCTGCCGCCCCCGAGCGCGATGGTGCAGGTCTGGCAGGTACCGCTGGCGCGGCCGTACGCGATCGGCGACGCGCAGATGGCGATGTTCGGCGTCGAACAGGAATTTCCGTCGCCGGGAGCGCGGGGAGAGCGTGAGGCCGCGAAGGTCGCGCTCTCACGCGAGGGCGAGGCGATGGCCGACGATCGGGCGCGCCTCGTTACGCGCGACGCCGAGCACGTCTTCGCCGACTACGCAGAAGCGACCGCCCGGCACGCCATTCACCTGGCGCACCGTGACGTCGACGCGCGCATGCTCCAGGTCGCCGAGGCGCGGCAGGCGGCGGGCGGGTCTCTGGTGGAGGTCGCGCAGCTCGAGGCGGAGATCGCACGCGTTCATGCCGACGTGGAGACCGACGCGGCGCGCGAGCAGGCGGCGCGCGCGCGCATCAACGCGCTCCTCGGTCGCGATCTCGGGGCGCCGCTCGGCCCGCCGGTGGTGGGCGCCCCGGAGGTCCCCGCGTGGGACGCCGCGACGCTCCTCGCGAAAGCGCGCGCGACGCGACCCGAGCTTCGTGGCGCTAACGCGGCGCGCGAAGCGCAGTCGCGCGAGCACGCTGCGGCGGATCGCGAGGCGACGTGGCCGTCGTTCAAGGTGGCGGCGCTGTACTTCGCGCCGGTCGGGCCGATGCCGGCGCATGGCTACGGCGTCAACGCACAGATGACGCTGCCGTGGCTCTGGGGTGCCGCCGGAGCGCGTCGTGACGTCGAACGCGAGAAGCTGGAGGCGGCGACCGACGAGTCGCTCGGGCAGCAACTCGCCATCGACGTCGACGTGGCCACCGCCGAGGCCGCCACCCGCAGCGCGGCCCGGCGCCTCGACGCCCTTGCCTCGCGCGCCAAGCCCGCGGTGAAGCGCGCCTTCGACGTCGCGTGGACCGGCTACGAGAGCGCGCGCACCGAGATGTCCGTCGCCCTCGTGGCGGAGCGCGGCGTCGTGGACGTCGATCTCGAGATCGTCGCCGCGCGCGCGACCCTCGACCACGCGCTCGCCGATCTCGACGCGGCGGCAGGCCTGGCGATTCCACGCGTCCCCCTCACCAGCACTACGACGAGCGGAGGCGACCATGTCCGATGAGCATCCGATGCCCGAAGGCGCCGAGCCGCCGCCGCGAGGCGTGCGCGTGATGGCCGTGGTGCGATGGATCATCCTCGCGCTCGCCGCGCTCCTCGCCGTAGGCAGCCTCCTCACCCTCGCGCAGGCGCAGCACCCTTCCTCCAGCGCGGCGGGGCACGCGCACGTCTGGAAATACCAATGTCCGATGCACCCGCAGGTCGTCTCGGACGAGCCCGGCGAGTGCCCGATCTGCCACATGGCGCTCGAGCCGATCACGTCGGCCCGCGCAGGTGGCTCGGCGGACGCAGGCGCCGCCGATGCGCAGGGAGACGCGGCGGGGCTGCCTCCCGGCACGACGACGGTGGACCTCCCGCTCGATCGCGTTCAAGCGATCGGCGTACGCACCGCGCTGGCCCGCGCCGAGAAGTCCGGCGAGCCGCTCCGCGTCACCGCGTCGATCGCGCCGGCGGATCAGTCCGTCGCCGAGGTGCACGTCCGCGCGTCGGGCTTCGTCGAGCGCATCGACGCCGCGCAGCTCGGCGTGACGGTCGGCCGCGGGCAGACGCTCTTTCTCCTCTACAGCCCCGAGATCTTCCAGGCCGAGGCCGAGCTCCTCGCCACGCGCACGTGGGAGGGCGACGCCGGCGCGCGCGCGTCGGACCGTGCGCGCAGCAAGCTGGAGCTGCTCGGCATGGCGGCCAAGGACGTCGACCAAGTGCTCGCGTCCGGCCAGGCCATGCGCGCCATCCCCGTCACCGCGCCGCAAGGGGGCTACGTGGCGAAGAAGGGCGTCGTCCTCGGCTCGTACGTCACGCCCGAGATGGTGCTCTACGAGCTCGTCGACCTGTCGCGGGTGTACGTGGTCGCCGATGTCTTCCAGCGGGACATGAAGCTCGTGAAGACCGGCCTCGCCGGCAAATTTACGCCGAATGGCCGCGCAGAGGACGCCGTCGCCACGACCGTCGATCTCGTCTATCCCGTCCTCGACGCCGAGGCGCGCACCACCCGCGTCCGCATGCAGGTCAAGAACGCTCGTCACGCGCTGCGCCCCGGGGAGTACGGCGTCGCCCTGCTGGAGACCGCCGCGCGCGACGTCATCACCGTTCCGCGCGACGCCATCGTCGACACCGGGACCGCGGCGTACCTCTTCGTCGTGGAAGCCGAGGGCCGCTACGTTCCGCGCGCGGTCACGCTCGGCGGCGCACACGGCGACGACACCGTCATCGAGTCCGGCCTCGCCGCGGGGGAGCGTGTCGTGTCCGGCGCGACGTTCCTCATCGACTCGGAGAGCCGCTTGCGCGCGGCCATCGGCGCGGCGCGATGATCGAACGCATTCTCTCCTTGTCCGCCAAGCACCGCGGCCTCGTCTTCCTCGCGTACGGCGTGCTCGTCCTCTTCGGCGTCAACGCGATGCGGAGCGTGACCCTCGACGCGATCCCCGATCTGTCGGACGCCCAGGTCATCGTCTTCACCGAGCTGAAGGGCCAGTCACCGACGATCGTGGAGGACCAGGTCACCTACCCGATCGCGAGCGCCCTCCTCGCCGCGCCCAAGGTGACCGCGGTGCGCGGCACGTCGATGTTCGGGATGAGCTTCGTCTACGTGCTCTTCGAGGAGGGCACCGACGTGTACTGGGCGCGCTCGCGCGTCCTCGAGTACTTGAGCGGCATCAAGGCAAAATTGCCTCCCGCAGCGTCCCCGGTCCTCGGCCCCGACGCGACTGGCATCGGCTGGGTCTTCGAGTACGCGCTCGTCGACCGGTCCGGCAAGCACGATCTCGGCGAGCTCCGCGCCATCCAGGACTTCACCCTCCGCTACGCCCTCGAGAGCGTCCCCGGCGTCGCGGAGGTCGCCAGCGTTGGCGGCTACGAGCGGCAGTACCAGGTCACCTTGGATCCCGAGAAGATGCGCGCGTACGGCATGACCGTCGCCGACGTCGCCGACGCCATCCGCAAATCGAACGGCGAAGTGGGCGGGCGCCTCCTCGAAATGAGCGGGCGCGAGTACGTGGTCCGCGGCCGCGCGTACCTCCAGGGGGTCACCGACGTCGGCAAGGTCGCGCTTCGTGCGGCGCCAGGTGGGACTCCGGTGACGGTCGCCGACGTGGGGACGGTGCAAGTCGGCGGTGAGATCCGGCGCGGCGTCGCAGACTGGAACGGCGCGGGCGAGACGGTCGGGGCCATCGTCATCGCGCGCTACGGCGAGAACGCGCTCGACGTCATCGGGCGCGTGAAGACGAGGCTCGCCGAGCTCCAGGCGTCGCTGCCGCCCGGCGTCGAGATCGCGACGGCTTACGATCGCTCGAACCTGATCGAGCGCGCCATCTCGACGCTGCGGCGTGCCCTCGGCGAGGAGATGATCGTCGTCGCCCTCGTCATCCTCCTCTTCCTCTTGCACGTCCGGAGCGCGCTCCTCCCCATCGTGACGTTGCCCCTCGCCGTCCTCTTCTCGTTCATCCCGATGTACCTGCTCGGGATCCCCGCCACGATCATGAGCCTCGGCGGCATCGCGATCGCGATCGGCGCCACCGTCGACGCCGAGATCGTGATGATCGAGGCCTGCCACAAGAAGCTCGAGGACGCGCCGAAGGACATCTCGCCCGCCGCGCGCTCGAAGCTCCTCCACGACGCCGCGCGCGAGGTGACGCCGGCGATCTTCTTCTCGCTCCTCATCATCGCGATCTCCTTCGTGCCTATTTTCGGCCTGAACGGGCAGGCTGGCCGCCTCTTCAAGCCGCTTGCGTACACGAAGACGTTCGTGATGCTCGGCGCGGCGATCCTCAGCATCACGCTCGCGCCGGCCCTGCGCGACGCGCTCCTCCGCGGGAAGATTCGCCGCGAGGCCGACCATCCGGTGTCGCGCGCGATCGTGTCGGTGTATCGCCCCTTCGTGTACGTCGCGCTCCGTCGACCGTGGACGACGCTGCTCATCGGTGTCTTCGCGCTGCTCTCGGCGATCCCGCCGCTCCTGAAGCTCGGGAGCGAGTTCATGCCGCCCCTCAACGAGGGCGACGTGCTCTACATGCCGACGACCCTCCCCAACATCTCGATCGAAGAGGCGAAGCGTCAGCTGGAGCGGCAAGATCGTCTGCTCGCGTCGTTGCCCGAGGTGAAGAGCGTGTTCGGCAAGGCGGGGCGCGCGGAGTCGCCGACCGATCCCGCGCCGCTCTCGATGGTCGAGACGATCGTCGCGCTGAAGCCGCCGGAGGAGTGGCCGCGCGTGCACCACGATCGCTGGTACTCGGGGTGGGCGCCGTCGTGGATGAAACGCCCGCTCGGCGCGCTCTGGCCGGAGGAGCAGCCGGAGACGTGGGACGAGCTCGTGCAGAAGATGAACGCGCACCTCGATCTGCCCGGGTGGACGAACGCATGGACGATGCCGATCAAGACGCGCGTAGACATGCTGACCACGGGCGTGCGCACCCCGGTCGGGATCAAGGTGCTCGGGCCGGATTTGCCCGCGATCGAGAAGACGGGGCGCGAGCTGGAGGCCGCGCTGCGGGCGGTGCCCGGCACACGCAGCGTGCTGTACGAGCGGTCGCTCGGCGGGAGCTACGTCGACGTCACGCCGCGTCGCGACGCGCTCGCACGGTACGGGCTGACCGTCGACGACGTGAACGCCATCGTGGAGCAGGCGATCGGCGGCGAGCCCGTCACCACGACCGTCGAGGGGCGCCGCCGGTTCACCGTCAACGTCCGCTACAAGGAGGATTTCCGCGCGAGCCCCGAGCAACTGAGGCGGGTGCTCGTGCCGCTGCGGCAAGCCGGGCGCGCGTTGCCGCTGGGAGAGCTCGCGGACGTGGCGATCGTGGAGGGCCCGCCGATGCTGCGCGACGAAGCCGGGCTCCTCGTGGGGTACGTGTACGTCGACGTCGATCCATCGCGCGATCTCGGCGGTTACGTCGAGGGGGCCAAAGCGGCGGTCGACGCGGCGCGCGCGCGCGGAGAGGTCACGGTCGGCACGGGAATGCACCTCGCGTGGACCGGGCAGTACGAGCTCCTCGAGGGAATGCGCGCCCGGATGAAGATCCTGATCCCGCTGACCTTGGCGGGCGTCGCCTTGCTCCTCTACCTGCAGTTCAAGAAGCTCACGGAGGTCCTCATCGTCTTCCTGTCGATCCCGTTCGCGCTCGTGGGGAGCGTGTGGCTCCTCTACCTCCTCGACTACCGCATCTCGACGGCGGTGATGGTCGGCGTCATCGCGCTGGTCGGCCTCGCGGCGCAGACCGGCGTGGTCATGATCGTGTACATCGACCACGCGTTCGCGCGACGCGTGCGCGCCGGCAAGCTCGCGACGCTCGACGACATCCTCCACGCCCACACCGAGGGCACCGTCCTCCGCGTTCGCCCGAAGCTGATGACGGTGGGCACCATGCTCATCGGCCTCGTGCCGCTCTTGTGGGCGACCGGCAGCGGCTCCGACGTGATGAAGCGCATCGCCGCGCCGATGGTGGGCGGGCTCCTCTCGAGCGCGTTTCTGACGCTCGAGCTCATACCTGTAATTTACACCTATTGGCGTTACGCGCAGCTCAAACGGGCGATCCGCACCGGTCGCCCAATCGCCGAGGTCTGCGGGATCGACGTCGTCAGTTGACGATCGGCAAGACCCTGTCGAAGTAGTTGCCGGTGAAGTCGATCGTCGTGCCGTAGTCGCCGACCACCGCGCGGGTCACGTTCTTCGAGACCGCCTCGAGCTGGATGCCCGCGGTGCCGGGGAACTGCGTGAGCAGCGAAGACGGAATGGTCCCCTGCCCCGCCGCCCCCGGGAAATTGCAGACGATGCGGTCGAGCGGTGGCCCGTTCACGTAGGCGAACGCGACCTGCAGCGTGCCCTGGGCGAGGCCCGTCCAGGTGAAGACGTAGTCTTTCGTGCGGTCGACACCAGGGCAGGTCCCCGCGTCGCAGGCGGGGTTCGTGACGGTGTACGTCGGGTTCGCGACGATCGAGAGCGCGAAAGCGGGAACATCCGCGCTGCCAGGCGCCGACACGCGGATCACGTCCCCGTTGACGACCACGACGCCTGCGGCGCCCACCGAGCTCCCGTTGCCGCCGCCGTCCACCGCCGCCAGCTTGGTCCCTGCCGGGATGGTGCCACCGGTGACGGTGATGTCGCCCGGGTTCACCAAGACGAGGAGCGGAGGAGGAGGTGGTGGTGGACCGCCGTCGATGGGCGTGCAGATCGAGAGCGTGCATTCGCCCGCCGTCGACGTGGTGCAGGTGTAGTAGGGGTTCGGCGGCGGCGTCGGTTCGTTCGAGACGAAGCCTCCGCCGAAATCCCACCGCGGGGCCTCGAACTGCTTGAACGAGAAAAACCCAACGTGCGCGGGGTTCGCCGTCGCCGCACCGTCCGATGCGTCGTCGCCCCCGCCCGCGTCAGGCGCGGCCTGGTCGGCGGGCGCGTTCGTGTCGGCGCCGGTCGTCGCGTCGTGCGGCGGGACCGACGCGTCGGCGCCCGGCGTGTCCGTGGACGAGCTCGACGAGCACGCGACCGCGAGGCCACACGCGAGCCACGCGACCGACGCCGCGGCGACCCGGGGCTTGTACGAAGAAAGGCTCATCTCTCCTTTTGACCTGAAAACCGCCGCGCATTCCAGCGCGGCGTGAGGCGCGCGCGAAAATGGCTCACGACGTGGAGAGCAGCGAGTCGACGTCCTCGGTTTCCGGCGCATGGCCGTCGATGAAGTCGCGGACGTACTTGTCTTGCGTGCTCTTGAACTCGTCCTTGGGCGCGCTCATCAGCACGCGCCCGCGGCCGATCATCGCGAGGCGGTCGGAGACGGTGAACGCGGTACCCATGTCGTGCGTGACGACGATGCTGGTGAGGCCCAGGGCGCGCTTGATGCCGTTGATGAGGTGGTTGATGCGCGCCGTGTTGATCGGATCGAGACCGGTGGTCGGCTCGTCGTAGAGGAGCACCTCGGGCTGAAGCGCGAGCGTGCGCGCGAGGCCGACGCGCTTCTTCATGCCTCCGGAGAGATCGCTGGGGCGCATCTGCTCGATGCCCGGCAGTCCCACGAGCCCGAGTGACTGCGACACGCGCGCGCGGATCTCGGCGTCGGTCATCGTGTTCCAGTACTGCTCGCGCAGGCCGTACGCGACGTTCTCGCCGACGTCGAGCGAGTCGAAGAGCGCGGCGCCCTGGAACAGGTACGCGACGCGACGGCGAACGTCGATCATCTGGTGCTCGTCGTATTTCGACACGTCCGCGCCGTCGAAGATGATCTCTCCTGCGTCGACCGTGAGGAGACCGATGAGCATCTTGAGCATGACGCTCTTGCCGCTGCCCGACGCTCCGAGGATGGTCGTCGTCTCACCGCGGCGGATGTCGAGGTTCAGGTCGGTGTAGATGACCTTGGGCCCGAACGACTTCTTCACTCCCCGGAAGGAGATGAGCACCTCACCCTTGGGCGTCTTGACGTGCTCGTGCTTCATCCCACCGCGTCGGAGGTTATCACTGCGAGTCGGCGCGTACCGAGATCCAGGCGTCGTCGAGGCCGAGCTCCGCTTTCGCGTCGCACGCGACCTTCAGGTCTGCAATCTGCGCCGAGTGGCCATCGACGAGCACCACGGTCCTGCCAGGCACCAGGCGCCCCGTCACGGCGGTCTTGGCGTGCATCGGCGTGATGGACAGCTTCGCCGCCTCGACGTGCGTGATGATCCCCGCGACGCGGCGCTGCGTAGCCGCGAACGACGCGGTGGCACCGAGCAGAACGAGCGCGACCAGCGAGGCAGACGTACGGATACTCATGGCAGACCCCCAGTCCCCTTCGGGGCGCCCGGGGTCTACAACGGATGAGATCGACGTGCAAGCAGCAGAGAGGCTCTCAGGGTGCCGCGCCGAGGCGCGGCGTCAGCCTTTTGGGGATTCGAGCCTCTTCTTCACGTCGCTCGTCCTCGACATCTTCTTGTCGATCCACTCGGTGAGCGGCGCGGCCACGTAGATGCTCGAGTAGGTGCCGGCCACGATGCCGATGACCATGCCGAGCGCGAAGTCCTTGATGACGCCGGTTCCCCAGATGAAGAACGCGAGGACCGACAGCATCGTCGCGCCTGAGGTCAGGATGGTGCGCGAGAGAGTCTCGCTGACGCTCATGTTGATGATCTGCGCGAACGTCTTGCCGCGGTGCTTGCCGAGGTTCTCGCGGATTCGGTCGTAGATGACGACGGTGTCGTTCATCGAATAGCCGACGATCGTGAGGACGACGGCGATGGTGCTCAGCGTGATCTCCTTGTGGAGGACGATGAACATGCCGATGACCACCATCGCGTCGTGGATGCACGCGATGACGACGCCGGGCGCGAACCGCAGGTCGAAGCGGAACGCGAGGTAGAGCATGATGAAGACGATCGCGATGGCGACCGAGTTTCGTGCGCTGTCGCGGAGCTGCTTTCCCGCTTTGGGGCCGACCCACTCCACGCGGAGCGCGTGGTCGGGGACGGCGTCGCCGAGCTTGCTGCGGAGCGAGTTCAAGAGCTGGTCGCCCTTGCTCTCGAGCTGGATCTCGACGCGATGGTCGCGCTGGTTGGTGACCTGGGGGTTGGTGGGGCTGGCGCGCAGGCGGACGCCGGGCACCGACTGGAGCTGCGCCTTCACCTTCTCGAGATCGGGATCGGAGTCGTAGCGCGTCGCCACCTTGTCGCCGCCGGCGCTGAACTTCACCTCGGTCGCGCGCGCGCGAACCGGGCACGCCGCCTCGTCGCCCACGGGCGCCTTGGAGTCGGTGGTGAGGCACAGCGCCTTCTTGACCAAGTCCTTCGCGCTCTCGGCGATGACGCTGACGTCCTGCACGCGGACGAGGAACTGGTTCTTCGCGTTGTCGCCGACCTGCACGACATCCGGCGTCGAGAACCCGCTCGCCTCGACGGCGCGGCGGAGCGCGGCAGCTCCCTCTTGCCCCTCGAAGCTCAAGGGCTTGGCGAACGCGACCTCGATCTCGGTCCCGCCGCGGAAGTCGGTCCCGTAGTTGGGGCCGTACGGCCACACCGTCTCCGGCCAGAACGAGAACGCGGTGGAGATGGCGACGAGGGCGAGGGACAGCGGGATCCAGAACCACCGCTGCGCCATGAAGTCGAACTGCCGACCTGGCTTGAACAACTCCATGACTAAAACTCCGCTCCGACCGAGAGGCGCTTGACCTTCGCGTGACGCACCCACCACTCGAAGACGAGGCGTGTGCAGAATACACCGGTGAAGAGGCTGCAGATGATGCCGACGATCAGCGTCACTGCGAAGCCCTTGACCGGGCCCGAGCCGTACTGCGCGAGGATGAGGCCCGAGATGAAGACGGTGACGTGGCCGTCCAAGATCGACGAGAACGCCTTGTCGTACCCGGCGTCGACGGCGGCGCGGATGCTGCGGCCGGCGCGGAGCTCCTCACGAATGCGCTCGTTGATGAGCACGTTCACGTCGACGCTCATGCCGAGCGTCAGCGCGAGGCCGGCGATTCCCGGGACGGTCATCGTCGCCGAGAACGACGCGAGGATCGCCATCTGGAGGAACAGGTTGAAGAGGACCGCCAGGTCCGCGACGATCCCGCTCTTCCGGTAGTAGAACATCATGAACGCGAGGACGAGCGAGCTGCCGACGAGCATGCCCTTCACGGCCTGCTGAATCGCGTCCTTGCCGAGGCTCGGGCCGATCATCGACTCGTTCGACGGCGTGATCGGCGCAGGCAGCGCGCCGGAGCGGAGCACGAGCTCGAGCTTCCGTGCGTTGGCGAGCTGCGTCTCCGGATCGCCCGCGCCGAGCGTGATGCTCGCGCGGCCGCCGGCGATCTTCGACTTGATGACGGGCGCCGAGTCGATCGTGTCGTCCAAGATGATCGCGAAGCGCTTTTGGATGTTCGCGCCGGTGATCTCCTCGAAGCGATCGGCGCCGGCCGGGCTGAACGTGATGCCGACGTAGTAGCCGCCCATGCCTTGGTTGGTGTCCTGGGAGACCATGGCGTCGGTGATGTAGTCGCCCGTCACCTCGGCGCGCGAGAAGAGGTAGTACGTGCGCCAGCCGACCTCTTTCGTCTCGACGGCGCCCGTGACGTCGTCGGTCGTATTCTCGGTGCGGATCGCGTACCCGATCTGGTGATCGTCGGACACGTTCAGCGTGGCGGTCCACGCCTTGAAGCGCTTCAGCGTGTCGGTGAGCGACTCGGTGAAGTTTCCCTTGTCGTCGTTTCGGCGGTTGATGATGGCGTAGTAGGCCTTCTCGACCGATTTTCCGGGGCCGTTGGGAGCCTGCTCGAAAAAGATCGAGATGCCTTCCTTCTCGACGGCGGTCACCTGGCTCTCGGGGATGTTGAAGAACTTCCCCGCGCCCTCGTCGTCCACCATCTTGAACTCGAGGCGGGCGGTCTTGCGGATGATCTCCTTGATGTCGTCGAACGCCTTCTGATCCTGACCGGGGACCTCGATGATGATGTCCTCGTCGCGGATCGTGACGCTCGCCTCGCGGAGGCCCATCTCGTCGACGCGCTTGCTGACCGTGTCCTTCGCCTGCGCGACGGCGCGCTCGCGGATCTGGGTCTCGACCTCGCCGCGGATCTTGAACGAGACCTCGCCGGGCGTCGCCGAGCGCTGCTGCGCCATCTCGGTGCCGAACTTCTTGTTGAAGCGATCGTCGATCTTGGCGATGTCGGCCGGGTCGGTGAACTTGACCTTGATGACCGCCGACTCCGGGAGGGAGACGTGGACCTTCTCCTCTAGCTTGTTGGCGGCGTCGCGCGTGATGACGCCGTCGCCCGAGTGGAACTTGTACGAGATGGCGAGCTCTTGCCGCATCTCGTCGGCGAAGCGGTCACGCTTGTCGCGGATCGCCTCCTCGACCTCCACCGTGTAAACGAGGCGCATACCGCCCTGGAGATCCAGGCCTTTGACGATGCCGAACTTGATGTTGTCCTTGAAGTAGGCCGGGCACTTCGCGCGGCCGCCGCTCATCGACTCGATGGTGGGCCACAAGATGATGGAGCCGCCGATGAGCGTGACCATGGCGAGGCCGGTCTTGAAGCGCCAGCCGCCGTCCATGACGGGCAGCGCGCCGATGGCCGCCCAGAGGCTGACGAGGCCGCAGGTGATGACGCCCCAGAACGAGTCGGCCTTGTAAAAGAGGAATCCGCACACGATCGCGCCCAGAGCGAGCACGAGCGCGTTGCGCCGCGAGGCAGGCATCTATTTCTTCTCCGCAGCGACCTTCGCGTCCTTCAGGTCTTTCAGGTCTTTGTTGGCGGCGTCGGCGGCCTTCTTGTCGGCCTCGGTGACCATGGGCGAGATCGAGGTGACGAGCATGCGGACGGTGGTGCCGGGGGCGATCTTCACCTTCGCGAGCTTCTCGTCCATCTCCATGAGCTCGCCGACGAGGCCGCTCTGCGAGACGACGGTGTCTCCCTTCTTCAAGCTGGAGCGCGCCGCTTGCTCCTTCTTCTGACGCCGGAACATCAAGAAGAGGAAGGGCACCATGATGAGCAGCGGGAAGAGCATGCTCAGGCCGCCGCCGGCCGAGCTGCCTCCGCTCGGCGGGCTGGCGCCGTCGGGCTGCGCGACTCCCGGAGATCCCTTCGGTTCTACTTTTTGGAAGGCAAAGGACACGTCGTACCTCGTGCGTCACGGCCCGCGACGCTTACGTTTTGAATTTATTGGGGGAATCCGCGCTCTTTGAGGCGCTTTTTGGGAAAGCGTCCAGGTCGAGGCCGTCGGCCGCAGAACGGATGGCCGCTGGGGCCGCTCGGGATAGTCGAGCGCCGGATTTTCGTCAACCAACCCGGGGGGCAGCTGGCGTGTTCCAGGGAAGTACGCGACGCGATCGCGTGTTCCAAGGACGAGCCGAGAGAAGCAAATGCTATTGACCCCGCCCCGTGCCGAAGGCGCCTCGAGCGACGAGATCTCCGATCTTCGCGTGCTTCGGGACGCGCTTCCCACCGCGGTGACGCTCGGCAACCTCCTGGATCGCCGCGTTCGGGTCACGCGCAACGGCGACGCCGTGACCGTCTCGGAGGGCGGGCACGTGTGGGTAATTGTAGGCATCGAGCTGCGGCAGGCGGCGGTGCACCAGCTCGGAGGCCTCGAAGTGCGGGCGGCGGTCTCGCAACGGCAACCGTTCGGCGCGGGGCTCCTCGCGATCGGGACGCGCGCGGCGCAGTGGCTGCTCGACGTCGGGCAGCACGCAAAGGTCGGCGACTACGTCGTCCACGTCGTCGCGCGCGGCGCCGGAGGGATCTCCTACGCGATCGTCGATCGCGTCTTCTGGCGCGCGGCGTAGTCGAACGCCGAACGCGCGGGCGCGATCGAATCGATCGTGCCGCGGGATGATCTAGACTCGGTCGCCCGTGAAGTTCCCGCGAACGTTCTACGTCGCCAACGCGATCGAGCTCTTCGAGCGCCTGGCCTTCTACGGCATGTACGTGGGCCTCAGCCTGTACCTGTCGAAGGTGGTCGGCCTTGGCGACAAGGACACCGGCTCGCTGCTCGGGAATTTTCGCCTCGTCAGCGCGCTTGCGCCGATCCCGTGCGGGGCGATCGCCGATCGCATCAACTTCAAGAAGAGCCTGCTCATCGCCTTCTCGCTCTTCGCGATCGGGTACGGCGGGCTCTACCTCTACCCCGCCCCGGCGACGGCGGCGATCGCGCTCATGTGCATCGGCGTCGCCGGCGGGTTCATGAAGCCCGTCATCACGGGCACCGTCGTGCGCACGTCGCCGGAGGGACGGCAGGACGAGGGCTTCGCGATCTTCTACCGGATGATCAACGCCGGCAGCGTCACCGGCAAGACGCTCGCGTACGGCGTGCGCGTGATCGTGTCCATCCGGCACGTGCTCATCACGTCGGTCGTCGGCAGCTTGATCGCGCTCGGGCTCGCGGCGGCGGCGTACGAGGAGCCGACGCGCGGGAAGAGTACGCCGGAGCCGATGGGGAAGCTGCTCGCGGGGTATGGCACGGCGCTCAAGAACGCGCGCTTCGCGGTGGCGCTCGTCGTCTTCGCGGGCTTCTACTTCATGGCCGAGCAGTTCTACATGACGTTCCCGAAGTACGTGACGCGCCACATCGACAAGAGCGCGCCCCTGGAGCTCATCACGCTCATCAACCCTGCGCTGATCGCGCTCTTCCAGGGCGTGGTGCTGCGCGCGACGCGGGGGCTGCACCCGGTGACCGGCATGATCCTCGGCATGCTGCTCGGAAGCGCGTCGATGCTCGTGATGGGCGTCGTGCCCGGGATGCTCGGCGCCTGCATGAGCGGGGCGATCTTCGCGTTCTCGGAGATGTGCTTCTCGCCGCGGTTCTACGACTACCTCGCGAGCTTCGCGCCGAGCGGCAAGGCGGGGATGTACATGGGGCTGGCCTTCGTGCCGTTCGCGATCGGCGCGTGGGTGGGCGGGCAGGCGTCGGGGCGGCTCATCGCGGCGTACCTGCCGGAGGTCGGCGAGCGCCAGCCGACGCTCGTGTGGTCGATCTACGCGGCGCTGGGTCTGGCCTTCGCGCTGGCGATGGTCGTCTACCGGCGCTTCGCCGTCCCGCGCGCGGCAAACGCGGCGGCGTGATCCAGGATCACGGGGCGAACCAAATCGGCGAGGTCCAGGCGCGCTCCTGAATCGTGATGTTCAGGGCACCGCCATCGGCGCAGGCGACCGGATCGACGCCCGGCGCTTTGGCGCAATCGCCCATCGACCAGCGCGGCGTCGGGTCTTCGAGGACGCGTGCATAGTACACGGTTGGTCCCGGAGAAAACGCAGGGTCCTGCCAGACGAAGCAGCGCGCGCCGCCCATGCCTGCGGGGATCACGTCGTGCACCACGGTCTCGTGCGGCGTGCCGGCGGCGTCGTAGGAGAGCTTCACGACGTCGATGCGCGCCAGATCGGTCTTGTCCTTCCACGCGTACGTGACGAAGCGCGGGCCGCCGCTCGCGCCGGCGGGCGCCGGGCCGAACGTACCGCCCATCGACGACGCGCCGGCGGCGACGAGCTGCGCAGGGAAGCTCGGATCGGCGCACGGGTCGGCGGCGCTCCACGTCTGGAAGAAGCGGACGAGGATGCGAGTGCCGCTCGTGGCGTACGTCTCGCGCCGGCGAAGCGCGGCGAAGATGCTCTCGCGCGTGTTCTGCTCGGCCCACGCGACCGCGAGGCCCCCGGGGTTGTGGCCGGCGCGTACTCCGAGGCCGCCGGCAGCCGGCGGGTTGAGGCGCTTCTCGGGCGCGTCGTCGAGGCGCCCCGCGTGGCCGGGCCAGGTGTCCTCACGCGTGTTGCCGGGCGTGCCGTTGTGATCGTCGCTCGAGCCGATGAAGCCGAACATGAACGGGTTCACGCCGCCGTCCTGGATGCCGCGGTAGAGGGCGCTCCGCACGTAGCTCGCCGGATTGTTCGGCTCGGTCACGCCGCCGAGGTACTCGAAGTTGCATTCCGGCTCGCGCGATCCCGCGTCGGTCGTCGGGTCCCAGAAGCACTCGCTGCCTCCCTTGTGCTGGAAGACCTCGACGAGGCGCTGGTACTTCGCGGAGAGCGCTTCGAGGCCGGGCGCCATGAGGAACGCGCTGCCGCGGCTCAAGTTCGAGTTGTGCGGCACCGTGATCACCGCGCAGCCCGCGTCCTCTTGGCACTGCGACTCGAGGCCATTCCAGAGATCGGCCTGCGAAGGGTACGCGACGGAGTCGAGCGGCTGCGGCGGGACCTTGTCGGTGCCGAAAATGACGTTCTTGTGGAGCGTGGCGCCGGCGAGGCCGCGCGTCCATTCCTGCGCGACGAAGCTCGTGAACTTGCACGGGACGTACGCCGACGCCGCCGCCTGCTGCTCGCTCTGCCACGCCGATTGCACGACCGGGATGCACGCGCCCCCGTCGCACAGATCGCGCGTGATGACGCCCATCGTCGCGAAGACCTTGGCTTGCGTGGCCGTGTCGGTGGCTCGGACCTCGTCGCACGTCGCGCTCGCGCCGTACGGGCTCGCCGGATCGAACGGCGTGCCGGCGAGATCGGTGCCGCAGCCATACGCGGCGGCGAGCCACTCGCTGTGATCGGTGATGGCGAGAAAATCGAGGGGGCGCTCGATCGTCGTCGTCGGGCCGCCGCCGTCCGGTGAGGCGCCGGCGACTTGAAGCGTCTTGCCGCGAGCGAACGCGTACGCGTCGAACGGCGTGTTGCGCGTCGCGAAGCTGTACGCGTCGAGCGAGTACGCGGTGTGCGCGTGGAGGTCGCCGAAGTAGGCATTTTTGAGGGGATTTCGATCGGGGCACGCGACGGGCGCGACGTCGGCCCCGGCGTCCTGGGGCGGTCCGGAGTCGTCCGGCGGCGGCGGCGGCGCGGTGTCGGTCGTCGCGTCGGGCCCTCCATCGGCCGGCGGCGAGGACGTGTCGTTCGAGCTGCCGCACGCGACGGCGTGGACGAGCATCATGGGAACGGGCAAGAAAAAAAGGACGCGCTTCATCGAATCACCTCACGAAAAGAGAGCGACGAACACCGACAGTCTCTCGAGCACCAGGAACGCCCCCGCGCCGCCGACCGCGTAGGCGACGGCGAGCGGAGCACGTGAGAGCGCGCGAACGCGCGTCACGGCGGCGAGGGCGGCGACGAAGACGACGAGGAAGATCACCTGGCCGACCTCGACGCCGCCCGCGAAGCCCAGGAGCGCCCAGCCCACCGCGCGATCGGGCAGGCCGATCTCGGCGAGGCCCCCCGCGAAGCCGAGCCCGTGCACGAGCCCGAACGCGAACGCGAGCCCGGCGGCGCGGCGCGCCGGGACGAGCACCCCGTCGGCCGCCGCCTTCGCCGCGTCGAGCGCCACGAGGACGAGCGACAGTGCGATGCACGCCTCCGCCGCCACGGACGAGACGTGCACCCACCCGAGCGCGCTCGCCGTGAACGTGAGCGAGTGCGACGCGGTGAAGGCGGTCTCGGCGAGGAGGACGGCGCGGACCTTTCGCACGGAGAGCGCGAGTGCGGCGAGGAACAAGAGGTGGTCGACGCCGCCGAAGATGTGGACCGCGCCGAGGCGCGCGTAGTCGGCGAGCAGCGCGCCCCGGTGAGACGCGCGCGGGATCGTCCACGACGGCGCGTCGGCGGTCAGGACGCGCGTGACGACGGCGCCGCCTTCGAACGTCACTTGCAGGACCACTTCGCTGACGAGCGGGCCGATGCCCTTCACTTCGAGGCTCCGTCCTTCGAGGTCGCCGTCGCACGCGACGAAACGGACGCCGGCGCCGTCGGGCTCCTCGTCGCGGCAGCCGGTCGGCGGCGCGATCGCCAGGCTCGAGGTCGACGTCGACGCCGTGAGCCGAAGGAGCGCTCGACCCTGCCCCAGCTCGGTCACCTCGAGGAACGCAGTGCTCATCCCGTGCGCGTGCGCCGCACGCGGCAGCGCCACGACGAAGACGACAATCACGAAAAAGAGCGCGTTCAGAACGTAGGCACGCACGGTCAGTCCTCCGCCGAGGGGTCGACCCGCATCGCGACGCGACGCGTAGGGACGAAGCCCGTGAGCTTGTGGCCGTCGATGCGGATGTCGTACTCGGAGGCGAGGCGGCGAAGGTACGAACCGACCACCTTCTCGCGACGCGCGAGCATGAAGTCGAGCTCCATCTCCTTCTTCACCTCTTCGAAGCGCGCCGGCGCGCCGGGGAGCCTCTCGACGACGCGCACGCGATGCCACCCGAAGGATGACGCCACGGGTGCGCTCCACCCGCCGTCTTGCCGCTCAAGCTGATCGGCCACGTCCGCCCCGTAGAGGCGGCCGATCTCGTCACGCGTCGCCGTCACGTCGCGCGCGTAGGGGAACGCGTCACCGACGGCCGGGGCCTCGCGCGCGTCAGGGTCGAGCACGCCTTCCGGTGGCAGCGCGTCCTTTCGTGCCGCGAACACGTGGACGAAATGCACGCGCGACGCGCGACGCCACTGGGCGCGCGTCTCCTCGAAGTACGCCCGCAGCTCGGCGTCGGTCGGCGCGCGCGACGCCCCGCCCATGTCCTCGACGAGGAGCAGCAGCTTCTCGATGAGGCGTTGCCGGACCAGCGGATCTCCCTTGTCGAGCGACATGCGGAGCGCCTCGCGGTAGAGGATCTCGTCCTCGATGGCGCGCGCCTCGACCTCGTGCGCTTTGGGATCGTCGAGCGGCGCTTCGACGCGGCGGGCCTCGGCGGAGCGGAGCGCGGCCAGGGTCGCCCCCGGGACGTCGACGCGGCGGCCGCGATCGTGCGGCGCGAGCGCGAAGATGGCCGCACCGATCACGCAGAACTGCGCGAGGCGGCTCTGGGCGAGCGCGCGGAGCTTCGACGGAATACGCATTCCCCGCGCCTCAGCAAGTCGCGCGCCACCGCGTTTCACCCCCAAACTTGGGCCAAGGTCCGACGTCACGCGAAGCGTCGCGCGTCGCGAATCGCGACGTCCGTCTGGAATCGCGACGCGCCGGGGCGAAAACGCCCGGTACTTTTCGCACTCTTCGCGCGCACGGGGCTTGCTTCGTGGCACGAGGAGTCGATGCTCTGGTCCCTTCGCACCCGAATGCTCGTCGTCACGCTGCTCGCGGCGGTCGGCATGGTGGGTGCGATCTTGGGCCTCCTGCACCTCGCGACCACGACGACGCAGCAGCGCATCGCGCGCGGGCACGAGACGGTCGCCGCGGAAGTGGACCGCCTCGCTCAACTCTTCGAGCGCGCGCCGACGCCGGAGACGCGGCGGCGGGGACGACGCGATTTCGGCGCTCTGAGGAGCGGATTCTTGACCGACGCGCTCGGCGACGAGAACGGGCCGGCGCCGTTCGGCCCGGTCGTGATCGCTTCGCGCTCCGAGGTGGCGCGTGCGGCGAAGGTGGGCGGCGGCGTCGTGGTGCGCGACGCGGCGACGGCGGACGGCGCACCGCTCGTCATCGGCGCCCTCGCGCTTCCGTCGGGCGGCTACGTCTGGGCAGCGACGTTCGCGGGCACGCCGCTGGCGCAGCAGCCGCTTCGCGCGCTCATCCTCGCCTTGGCGCTCGTGAGCGTGCTGCTCGTGGCGGCGTCGCTCCACACGCTCCGCGCGTTCCAGGTCGGCGCGCGCTCGCTCGGCGCGTCGCTCCGCGGCGTCGCGAAGAACCTCGACGAGACGGTCGAAAAACCGAAGTTGCGTGAGCTCGCGGTCATCGCCGACGGGATCGAGCAGCTCGCCTTCGATCTCTCGGCCGCGCAGGACCAGAAGGAGGCGCTCACGCGCGAGCTGGCGGCTCGCGAGCGGCTCGCAGCGCTCGGGCGCGTCGCCGCGGGCGTGGCGCACGAGGTTCGAAATCCGCTCGCCGCGATCAAGCTGCGCGCCGATCTGGCGCTCGAGAACGCGAGCCTCGACCCGGTCCTTGCCCGCGATCTCGGCGACATTTCGCGCGAAGTCGGGCGCCTGAATCGCTTCGTGCAGGATCTGCTCGTCGTCGCAGGTCGTCGCGTCGCCGAGCGCGCGGACACGGATCTGGCGGCGCTGGCGACGTCGCGCGTCGGCCTCCTCTCGCCGTGGGCGCGTGAGCGCGGCGTCACGTTGGAGATCACGGGCGACGCGCGCGCGGCGGTCGACGTCGACGCGATGGGCCGCGCGATCGACAATCTCCTTCGTAACGCGGTCGAGGCCTCGGCCAAGGACGGCACCGTCCTCGTGGAGCTCTCGCGGACCGGCGATCTCGCCGCGATCCGTGTGATCGACGAGGGGACAGGCGTCCCCGAATCGCGTCGTTCCGAGCTCTTCGAGCCGTTCTTCACGACCAAGCCCGACGGCACCGGCCTCGGCCTCGCCCTGTCGCGCTCGGTCGCCGAGTCGCACCGCGGCGAGGTCGTCTATGCGCGCGAGGGCGCGCGAACATGCTTCACGCTGACGATTCAGGAGTAGTCTCGTCCGCAATGGCGAGGGTGCTCATCGTCGAAGACGAAGCGAGCGTTCGTGAAGGCCTCGTGCGCCTCGTGGAGTCGCGCGGCCACACGGCGGTGGCGGCACCGAGCCTCGCTGCGGCGCGCAAAGAGCTCGCGTCAGGCCCCGTCGACTGCGTTTTGCTCGACCTTCGCCTGAAGGACGGCGACGGTCTCGATCTCCTCCGCGAGGTGCGGGAGCGCGGCGAGACGCCGCCCGTCATCGTCGCCACCGCGTACGGGGACAGCGAGCGAACGATCGCGGCGATGAAGTCGGGCGCGTTCGAGTACCTGACGAAGCCGTTCGACGTGCCGGTGCTCTCGGACGCCATCGAACGCGCCGTGCGCTCGATGGCGCGCGCGCAGGATCCGAGGCCGCGCTTGCCAGAGCCGGCGCCGGGCGACGCGCACCGTCTGGTCGGAGCGAGCGCGGCCATGCTCGCGGTGTGGAAGACAATCGGGCGCGTCGCGGGCTCGTCGGCGCCGATCCTCGTGGTCGGCGAGACGGGGACCGGCAAGGAGCTCGTCGCCCGCGCGATCCACACGCACTCGCCGCGCGCGAAGGAGCCTTTCGTCGCCGTGAACCTCGCCGCGCTCGCGCCTACTCTGCTCGAGAGCGAGCTCTTCGGCCACGAGAAGGGGGCCTTCACCGGCGCGACCGGACAGCGCGTCGGGCGCTTCGAGGCGGCGGGGAGCGGCACGATCTTCCTCGACGAGCTCGGCGATCTCGACCACGCGCTCCAGACGAAGCTGCTCCGCGTGCTCCAGGACGGCACGTTCGAGCGCGTCGGCGGGAACGAGACGCTCACCAGCGCCGCGCGCGTCGTCGCCGCCACCAGCAAACCCATCCGCCCGAGCGAGCCCGGCGCGACGTTGCGCCAGGACCTCTACTTCCGCCTCGCGGTCGTGGAGGTCGCGCTGCCCCCGCTACGCGCGCGCCGGAGCGATGTGCCGCTCCTTGTCGCGCACGCGCTGACCCGCACCAAGGCCCGCGCCGTGACCGAAGAGGCGATGGCGCGTCTCGTCGCATACGATTGGCCGGGCAACGTCCGCGAGCTCACGCACGTGATCGAGCGCGCGGCCGTCATGTGCAGCGGCGACGTGGTGGACACCGCGGATCTCCCCGCATCCGTGCAACCATCCGCCATCGCGGCGACCGGGCAGGACGACGCGTTCGCGACGATGACATTGCGGGACGCGCTCGCGTCGCTCGAGAAGCGCATGATCGAGCGCGCGCTCGCGCAGACCGGCGGCAACCGGACCGAGGCGGCGCGCCTCCTCGGCATTGCGCGGCCGCAGCTCTACACGAAGATGGATGAGCACGGGCTCGGCAAGAAGGGCACGACCGAGCCGGAGTAGGCGCTAGATTCCGAGCGTGCCGGTCACCAGCGTGCCGTCGTCGAGGACGGCGCGGACCTCGCGCTCGGTCGCGGCGAGCGCGATGACGCCGGCGTCGGTTCCGAGGTTGCCGGTGAGTCGCGTCCAGAGGCCTTGCGACGTGCGCCGGAGGATACGCGCGCCGCGCGCCGAGCCGGCCCACCCGACGCCCTCGTACGCGGTGAGGGAGACGAGATCGCTCGTCGTCTGCACCTCTTCGAGCTGCGCGTGGAGCTTCTGCCCGACCGCGAACGCGTAGGCCCCGGCGCCGACCACGAGCGCGCCGTTCTCGTTCGACGCGATGTGATTGAGCTCGCCCGGAGCGATCTCGGCGACGCCTGCGACCGCGTCCTTCTCGAAGGCGACGAGCTTGCCGTCACCGCACGCGACGACTGTGCCGCCGGCGATGCGCGTCATGCTCCGAAGACGCGCGGCAGGCGTGCCGGGGACGACGATGCGCACCGACCGAGGCGCCCCGCGCGCGAGGATGCCGACGGGACCCGCTGCGCCCGGCCTTTCGCCGACGAAGAGCGCGCCGTCGCCCTCGGGGAGCGCGTCGTAGAACGTGATCTCCGCCGCGGCGATCGGCGCTGCCGGGTCGAGCTCCAGGCCCCAGAACTCGCACGCCCCTTCGAGCGTGACGCGCAAGACGAGCCCCGCCGCGCCGAGGAGAAAGAACGCGTCGTGCCCTACGCCGCGGATGGCGCGCACGCGCGTGAGATCGATCTTCGCGTCGAGCTGCAACTCCTCCCACGCGCCGCCGCGCGTCGCGACCACGCGCGTCGCGGTGACGGCGAGCGCGTTCACGCCGGTGGCGGCGAAGCCGGCGGCGAGCACCTCTGCGCGCCGCCACACGCCGAGTCGCGCACGAAAGAGCCACGCCGACGGTTTGTCGGAGCTCGCTGGAATGCCTGCAGGGCCGAAGGGATCGGTCGGCGCGTCCAAGAACGCCGGCGTCGATTGCGCGGCGGGCGGAACGGCGAACGACGGCGCGGAGTGCTGCTGCGGGGGAGGAGGAGGTGGCGGTGGCGGTGGGGGTGGCGGCGGAGGCTGTGCCGCGATGGGCTGCGGCGGAGCCGCCTGCGGAGGGATGGGCGGCGGCGTCGGTCGGGGCGACGCGACTGGCCTCTCGATCCGCGGCACCGGCGCCGCGCGAACGGCGGCGGCCGGGATCTCCGGTACCTCCACCGCGAGCGTCGGCTGCGACGGCGGACGCGCAGGGGGCGGCGACGGCGCGTACGAGTCCACGCGTGACAGCGCGAGCGTCGGCTGCGACGGCGGCGGAGCAGGTAGAGGCGTCGGTGGATTCGGAAGCTGCGCCGCATACGCGTCGTAGGTCGCGCCGTCGACCGCGAGCGTCGGCTGCGACGGTGGGCGCGCGGCCACCGGCTCCGGAGGCATCTCCGCGACGGTGTACGCGTCGGTCTGCAGCGCCATCGTCGGCTGCGACTGCGGCTCGGGATCGAGTGGCGGGATCGACGAGGGGCGGAAGTCTCCCAGGTGCGGAGCGGTCGCGGCGCTGAGACCTGGATACTCGCCGAACTCCGGCGCGGGGACGGGCGCAGTGTTCGTGGTGAGCGGAGGCGCGCCGGTCTGCGCGACGAGCCGAACGCCGCAGTTCGGGCAGAACACCATCGGCGGCACGCGGATCGGCTCGCCGCACGCGCCGCACGGCGTCTCGGAGCTCGGCGCCCGAGAGAGTGTGCCGAAGCCGGACGTGTCGTGCTGAAGGCACGCGGCGAGCCCATCGGCGAGCTCCGCGCCGCTGTGGAATCGCTCCCGACGATCGCGGGCGCACGCGCGCGCGAACCACGCATCGAACGCGCGCGGGAGATGCGGCGCGACGCGCGACGGGACCGGCATGGGCCCTTCGAGAATCGCGCCGAAGAGCTCGGGCATCGACGGCGCCTCGAACGGGAGCACGCCGGTCGCCGCGAAATACGTGACGACGCCGAGCGACCAGAGATCCGCGCGCGCGTCGGTACCGAAGCCGGCCTGGAGCCGCTCGGGCGCGAGAAAATACGGCGTCCCGAGGATCCCCCCGTGACCGGCATCGGACGGCGGTCCTGCCCAGCTGAACCCGGTGAGGAGCGCGACCTCGTGACCGTCCTTCGGCACGAGGAAGACGTCGTCGGGCTTCACGTCTTGGTGCAAGAGACCCTGCGCGTGCATCGCGTCGAGCGTGCTCCCGACGTCGCGCACGATCGACACGAGCTCTCCGAGGGGCACCGCGCGCAGCCGCTGGACCCTCGCGCGCAACGTCTCGCCGCTGACGCGCTCCATGACGATGAAGGGGACGCCGTTCTCCGCCGAGCCGACGTCGAGCACCGACATCACGCGCAAGCCTGCGAGCCGCGCGGTGACGCGGGCGCCGTGGAAGAAGCGCGCGCACGCGTCGGCGTTGCTCGCGAGCTGAGGGTCGAGGAACTTGATCGCTACCGACGTCTGGAGCGACACCAAGCGCGCCGCGTGCACCACGGTGTGCTCCCCGCGCGCGATCCGCTCGCCGAGCTCGTACCTCCCCGCGATCAAGTTGGGAGACGGTTGCATCATGCATCCTTCGCGCAGCGAAAGCCCACGTTGGGCCCCGCTTCGACGCTCGAGCCCCAGTTGCGCGCCGTCGTCCGCGCCATCGAGGGCGGAGAGAGCCACCCGCCGCCACGCAGCACGTGGCTCGCGCCGGCGCGCGGTGCGGCCCCTTCGGCGAGGCTCTCGACGTACCAGTCCGCCGTCCACTCCTCGACGTTGCCCGCGAGATCGAGCACGCCAAATTGGCTCGCCCCGCCGGGGTGGGCGCCGACGCGCGCGGGGCGCGTGCCGCCGCAGCTTCGCCCCGTCGACTCGTGGAGCAATGTCACCGCGACGCCGCAGTGGGATGCGTTGCCGAACGGATAACGCACGCGCAGGTTTCCGCGCGCCGCGAACTCCCACTCCGCCTCGCGCGGCAGACGCTTGCCTTGCGCGCGGCAGTACGCGTCAGCGTCCTTCCAATGCACGCACGATACGGGCAGCTCGGGATCGCCGAGGTCGTACGTGCAGCTCGCGCTCGCTCGCGACGGCGCCGCGCAAGAGCGTGCGTCGACGCACGCGCGGTACCCGCCGACGCTCACCTCGATCTTGTCGATCCAGAACGGCGCGACGCTCACGGCGTGCGGCGGCCGCTCGTTCGGCGCGGTGCCTCGATCCGCGCTCCCGATCGTGAAGCGGCCGCCCGGGAGTCGAATCATTCCTCCGCGCGTGGGAAGCCCCGTGTGACCCGCAGGCGCCGAGCCCGTGCTCGTCGGAGCGGGCGGAGGCGTGGGAGCGGAAGGCGGATCCGGCTCCTCGGCGCCGTCGTCGACGGGGGCCTGCGCGAAGACCACGGGCGCGATCGCGAACGTCGCCGTCGCGATCAAGAGGAGGCGCACCCGCATGGGACGATTAAAGCGGGGAAACGGCCTCCACGTCGAGCACGCGAATGAACATCGCGGAATTCGTCGAGATCTTGCCCCCGCGGAGGTTTCCGTTCTCACCACAGAACACCCTAAAACGCCGATGGATCGTCGGCGTGTCGCGCGAGACGGGGCTGCATCAGGGTCAATGTAGGTCTTTGGAGCACAAATCGACCTCCTTCGGGGGTCGCGGGCATCGCGCCGCCGTGCCGCTCCGTCCACGGCAAAAATTTTCGCGCGCGCACTGTCGGTCCCGACTTTGCACCGTGATGAGACATGCAGCGTCTCGCAGCGGTGACGGTCTTCGCGGCGTTCGCGTTGACGCTCGCCGTCCCCGTGCGCGCGATGGCGGAGGAGCCGTCGCTGACATTGTCGCGCGCTCTCGAGATCGGCCGCCAGCGCTCTCCCCAGATCAAAGGCGCGCGCGCGCGCGCCGACTCGGCGGAGGCGAACATCGACGAGCAGCGCGCCGGTTACTACCCGTCGCTGAGCGCCAACGTGACGGGTAGCGGCGCCGCCGTGCGCGACACGCAGCCGACGCCGCCGCCCTCCGAGGGGCTCTTCGCGTTCGTGAACTACTCGGCCGCCGGAAGCGCGGGGACGAGCGTGCGCTGGACGCTCTGGGACTTCGGGCGCACGAGCGGCAACGTCGCGGCCGCCGAGGCGAATCACACGTCGGCGACCGCGAGCCACGCCGGCACCGAGCTCGGCGTGATGAACGACGTCGCCACGGCGTACGTGAACCTCCACTACAAGGAGCAGCTCCGCGAGGTGACGAAGGCGACGCTCACGCAGCGCGAGAAGCTCGTCGTGATCGCCAAGGGTCTCATCAAGGCGGGCCTCCAGCCGCCGCTCGAGGAGATCCGCGCCTCGGCGCGCGCGGAGGCGGCCCGGCTCCAGCTCGCGACCGCCGAGGCCGACGCCTACGACGCGCGCGCGGTCCTCGCGGCGCTGCTCTCGCTCGATCCTGCGGCGCCGCTCAAGGTCGCGCCGCCGCGCCTCCCGCGCCTCGACATGGACAGCGCCATCGCGTCGCGCGAGGCCGAGCACCTGCCGTCCGTCGCGTCGGCCACCGCCGACAAAGACTCGAAGGAGGCGGCCGCCGACGCGGCGTTTGCTCGGTATTTGCCGGCGATTTCGCTCGCGGTCGACGACTACTACCGGCTCACGCGCTCCGACAAGAGCGACGTCCTTTTGAACACGCGCCAGGCGACCGCGTCGCTGGTCGTGAGCGTCCCGATCTTCGACGCGTCGATCGGGCCGAACCTGACCGGCGCGCGCGCGGATGCGGCGACGGCGGCGGCGACCCTCGAGCAAACGCGGCGCGACGCGAAGAGCGAGGCGGCGCGCGCGTCGTTCGCGGTCCGCACGACCGCAGTCGCCCTCGAGCACGCGAAGCGCTCGGCCGACGGCGCGGCGGGAGTTCTCCAGATCGTGTCGGCGCGCTACGTCCAGGGCCTGTCGAGCCCGCTCGAGCTCATCGACGCCGAGAGCTCCGACGCCGACGCGCGCATCCAGCGCACGCAGTCCGAGCTCGCGCACGCCCTCGCCGTCGTGCGCCTCATGGTCGCCACCGGAAAGAAGATCGTAGAGGAGTCGCCGTGACGCCCGAGCAAGATCAAGTAGGGATTTTTCGCCCCGAAGCGATCGAGCACCACGCCGGCGGCGAGGAGGAGGGCGACGTCCTCCGCTTCGACCGCGCCTGGACAGGTGTAATCTACAAGATCCTCGTCGCCGCGGCGGTGTGCGGGTTCCTCTTCATCAGCCTGTTCAACGTCGACGAGTACGCGACGGGCCCCGCCGTGGTCCGCGTCGACGGACGCCGCATGATCACCGCGACGTCGCCCGCGACCGTAGAGGGCGTCGAGGTCCGCCCCGGGCAGCTCGTCGACGTCGGCACCGTGCTCGTGCGCATGTACAACGTCGAGGAGAACAACGAGCTCACGCGCGCGTCGCGCGAGTTCGATCTCCAGCTCGTGCGCATGCTCCGCGATCCGAGCGACGTCGCAGCGAAGCAGGCACTCGCCACGCTCCGTGCGCAGCGCGATCAGGCCAAAAACGTGGTCGAATCGCGCACGGTCCGCGCCGAGGTGCAGGGCTACGTGAGCGACGTGCGCGTCCGCCCGGGCCAGCACGTCAACGCCGGCGAGGTCCTCCTCGCGGTCGCGCCGAAAGGGAGCGCGCAGGTGTCGCTCGTGTCGATGGTCCCCGCCGACTACCGCCCGATGCTCAAGGACGGCCTCAAGATGCGCTTCGAGCTCGACGGCTTTCGCTACGAGTATTCGGACCTCGTCGTGACCGACGTCTCGGCCGAAGCGGTCGGCCCGACCGAGGTGCAGCGCTTCCTCGGTCAGGAGCGCGCCGACGCCGTCGTCCTCGATCCCGGCGCGAAGGTCCTTGTCACCGCGCGTCTTCCCAAAGCGACGTTCACCTCCGAAGGCCAACCCTACGGCTACTTCGACGGCCTCACCGGCACCGCCGAGATCCGCGTTCGCAGCGAGCCCATCCTCGTCACGCTGGTGCCCGCGCTTCGTCAGTTTTTGCCCTGAGACAATCACCATGGCCACCACCGACACCCCGACCCCCTCCGGCAATCTCGCTCGTCGCCTCGTCTCGGAGTTCCCGGCGCTGAAGAAGCTCGGCGAGCCGCTCCGCACGAAGGAGATCCCCGTCGTCCAACAGGCGATGGCGACCGACTGCGGCGCCGCCTGCCTCGCGATGTGCCTCGCCTACTTGGGTCGGCACGTCGCGCTCGACGAGCTCCGCACCACCATGTCGGTCGGTCGCGACGGCGTGACGGCGCGCGCGATCCTCGAGGCCGCAGCGCTCTACGATCTGCGCTGCCGCGGCGTGAAGCTCGACGTCTCGGACCTCGAGCACCTCCCGCGCGCGTCCATTCTGCACTGGAATTTCAGCCATTTCGTCCTCTTCGACTCGTTGACCAAGAACGGCGTGCGGATCATCGACCCGGCCCTCGGGCGCCGCACCGTGACGATGGAGGAGGCGAAGAAGAGCTTCACCGGCGTCGCGCTCATCGTCGAGAAGACCGAGAAATTCGTCCCGAGCAAAAAGGGCGACAACCTCGTCTGGCGTCACCTCAAGAACGCGTTCGCCGGCTCGAACGACTGGCACCGCATCGCGTTCGCTTCGATCTTCCTCGAGATGCTGGCGCTGGTGCTCCCGATGATCAACGGGCGCCTCATCGATCGCGTCGTCCCACGCAACGACACGCACCTGCTCTTCGTCCTCGTGGCCGGGCTCGCCACGACGGTCGTCTTCCACTTCTTCACGTCGATCACGCGGAGCCAGCTCCTCCTCCAGCTGCGGACCGGCTTCGACGCGAAGATGACGTTCGGCTTCCTCGAGCACCTGCTGCGCCTCCCCTACGGCTTCTTCGAGCGCCGCCACGCTGCCGATCTCCAGATGCGCGTCGCCAGCGTCGCGACGATCCGCGAGACGCTCACCGGCGCGGTCTTGTCGGGCAGCATCGACGGCGTCATGGTCGCGAGCCATCTCCTCTTCTTGTCGATCATGAGCGTGAAGATGACGCTCATCGCGCTCGTCATCGTCGGCGTGCAGGTCGCCGTCTACGTCGCGACGCGCACCAAGCTCCGCGAGCTCGCGGCGGGCAGCATCGCGAAGCAGACGGAGGCGGCGAACGCGCTGAACGAGCTGCTCTCCGGCATGGAGTCCTTGAAGGCGAGCGGCTGCGAGCACAAGGCGTCGCACACCTGGGCCGCGCGCTACGTCGACGTGATGAACATCGGTCTCCGGCAAGGCAGCGTCGCGACGTTCTCGCAGGCGCTCCTGTCGACGATGCACATCGTGGGGCCGATGGTGCTGCTCATCGGCGGCGTCGTCGAGGTCATGGACCGCAAGATGAGCCTGGGCGTGATGCTGTCCGCGAACGCGCTGGCCGTCGGGTTCATCTCGCCGATGATGAACCTCGTCTCGACGCTGCAGCAGCTGCAGACCACACGCGTGCATCTTACACGTATCAACGATGTGCTCGGCACCGCGCCGGAGCAGGAGAACGCCGGCAACCTCCGCATCGCGCCGCCGCTCCAGGGGCAAATCTCCCTCGAGCGCGTGAGCTTCCGGTACGGCCCCAAGCTGCCGCTCGCCGTCCGCAGCGTCACCGTGCACATCGCGCCCGGGGAGTGCGTCGCGATCGTGGGGCGCTCGGGCTCCGGCAAGACGACGATGGGGCGCCTGCTCCTCGGCCTGTACCAGCCGACCGACGGCGTCGTCTCGCTCGACGGCAACCCTCTGAGCCAGCTCGATTTGAGGAGCGTGCGGCGTCAGCTCGGCGTCGTCATCCAGAGGCCGCACGTCTTCGGGACGACGATTCGCGCCAACATCGCGCTCGCCGATCCGGAGACGTCGCTCGAGAGGATCAAGCACGCGGCGATGCGCGCGTGCATCCACGAGGACATCGTCAAGATGCCGATGCAGTACGACACGCCGGTGGTCGCGGGCGGCGCGTCGTTGTCGGGCGGGCAACGGCAGCGCATCGCACTCGCACGCGCGCTCGTCGACGATCCCGCGATCGTGCTGCTCGACGAGGCGACGAGCGCGCTCGACTCGATCACCGAGGGCGCGGTGCAGCGCCAGCTCGAGGATCTCCGCTGTACGCGAATCTTCATCGCGCATCGCCTCAGCACCGTGGTCGGCGCCGATCGCATCCTCGTGATGGAGGACGGCGCGCTCGTCGAGCAGGGGACGCACCACGAGCTCCTCGCGCGGAGGGGAGCCTATGCGCGACTCGTCGATGCGCAGCTCGGCGACAGCGGCGAGCGGCCGGCGCAGGCGCAGATTCAGCGCCCGTCGACGGACGGCAAGAGCGGTACCGCGCGACGGAGGGGCCAGGCCCCGGTCGTTCAGCTGGGCGAGCGGCGGATGGCGCGCGTGCGCGACGTGGCTCCGCAGGCGCTCGAGGCGGCGGGCGGCGGCGCCCCGACCTTCGATCCGGACGCGCCGACGTGGCACGGCGACGTGGAGACGTGGGACCCCCACGCCGGCTGGGACACCGGGAGGACGAGATGAGCGCGCGCGTGTGGACGAGGTGGGCAGCGAAGGCGGTGCTCGCGATCGTGGTCCTCGTCGGAGCGCCGCTCGTCGGAATGCTCTTGACGCGTAAGAGCGAGGCCGGCGAGGCGCCGCGTGACGCTGCGAAGGCGCAGGCGCAGCCGGCGGGCGCCCACATCACGAACGACTTCGTCGGAGTGCTCCTGCCGCCGCAGATGGCGAATCTCTCGCCGCGCGCCGACGGCAAGGTCCTCGAGATCCGCGCGAAGGCCGGCCAGGCGGTGAAGGCCGGTGACGTGATCGTCGCGTTCGACCTGCGCGAGCGGCAGCACGATCTCGCGATCGCCGAGGCGCAGCTCAAGGTGGCGCGGGCCGAGGCGGCGGGCGCCGGCTCCGAGTACCTCGCGGCGCGCAAGAGGGCGGCTCGGCGCAACGCGACGGTGGACGTTGGCGGGCAACGCGTCGCCCTGGTCTCCGGCGAAGAGGCCGCGCAGTCGCACTTCGAGGCCCAGAGCGCGGGCGCGAAGGCGGCGTCGGCCTCGGCGCACATCGCCGAGATGAAGGCGCGCGTCGATCAGCTGCGCGTCGCGCTGCAGGAGAGCGAGCTGCGCGCGCCGTTCGCCGGGATCGTCTCGTCCGTGAACTTCGAGCCCGGCACCACTGCGCATACAGGCGACATCGTCGCGCGGGTGGTCGGAGGAGAAGGCCTGCGCGCGCGCATCGCGGTGCCGGAAGAGGCCGCGTCACTCCTCAAGTCGCGTCACGCGAAGGTGACGCTCGACGACAAGACGCTTCGCGTCACCATCGATCAGGTCACGCCGGAGGCCGAGCCGGCGTCGCGCGCGTTCGTGGTCGAGGGGTACGTCGAGTCGCTCGCGACGGCCTGCGGCGTCAGCTGCGCGGCCCTCGCCGGTCGCCCGATGCGCGCGTCACTCGAGCCGTGAGGGATCTGCGCCGCGCGCTCAGCGACGCGTCAGGTCTTTCAGGCGCGGTACGTTTATTAACGTGACCGCGCGCCCCTTCTGCTTGTGCGCCTGCCAGCACGGCGGGCAGCGCCAGCACTCCCCCTGACTTCCATCGGCTTCCATGACGTTCACGGAGCGCCAGCCGGACAGGCTGAGCAGGGAGTATTTGGCCTCGGTGGGGGGAGACGTCGTGCCGCAGTCGGCGCAGCGATGGGTGATCAGGGCCATGGCAAGGGGAAGTACGGCGCGTTGCGGAGAAGCTGAAGGGGCCCGAGTACTCATCGCACCCTGCCCGACGGGGGCTCGACGAGCGGCGGCACGAGGTTGCGCGCCGCGGTCCCCGCCACGAACGCGCCCGCGGCAGACGCTGCAAAGACCAGCCCAAGGAGCACGATCCGCGGGCGCCTGGGAGCGGGTCTCACGCGAGGCCGCGCATCGTCCGGGTCTTCTTGCTTCAGCCGGATGAGCGGCGGAGAAATTCGCAGCGCCAAGAGCCGCACGCGCAGCGGCAGAGGCGGCGTCGGTCCGGTCTGGGGAGTGAGGAAGAAGGGGTTCATCATCGCCTCCGTCACACCGGTAGTGGGGGGCGGAGCGCGCGAGGTTGCAGCGGACCGCGTTTCGTCCTGATTTTAGGCCGTTCCGGGCTCGGCTCGCGTCGCCTCGGCCCACGCCGCGTGCGCGCCGAGCCCCGCGCGCTCCAGGCCCGGGATGACCACACCGAGCATCACGTCGACGAAGATCGCCCAGTTGGAGGCGCCGTGCGGCGCGCCGATACTAGCGGCCTTCGCGTCCGACGACGGCATGTCGAGAAACGGCGCATGGAAGCGGAGCTGGTGGGAGAAGACGTCGACCAGGTACGCGTCGACGCCATCCCTCTCGCGCGTTGACAGCTTCGGCGCGAGGCTCCCCACCAGGCGCCATCCGAAGCGCGAGTGCTTCACCTCGTCTCGCAGGATCTGATCGAGGACCCGCCGCACGGCGGGCGGTCCTGCCTGCTCGCGCTCGGTCGCGACGAGGGCCACCGCGACCGTCTCGCTGCAACACCCGATGCTGATGGCGTTGCGCACGACTGCTTCGAGCGGCGACGCGTCCTCATGGAACGGGACGTCGTCGAGGCGCGGCATCTCGTGGACCGCGGGAGCGCCGAGTGCGGACAGCACGCGCGCGCAGAGGACGGCATGATCGAGCTCTTGGCGCGCCATGTCCGCGACGCGGCGCAGCTCGGCGGCGGGAAGGCCAGCCCGCATCATGGGCGCGAGCATGGCGCCGAAGACGCGGGCCGACGCGTGCTCGCTCACCATGCGCTCGCGCCAATTGTCGCGCGCGGCCGAGAGCTGCTCGGCATCGAGCGGCGGCAATGGGATCGAGAGCGGCGCGCGGGCCGCTTCGCGCCGCAAGTCGAGCGCCGTCACGCGCTCCTCGTCGCCGCGCGACGCGTCGAGTGCATCGAGCGGGCCTTGCGCGGCGGCGCGGGAGGTCCCCAGCACGGCGAGCATCCACAATTGCCACCGCGCGTTTGACGGAGCCACGCCTCCAGCGGCAGCGAAGAATCGCCGCCCGTCGCAGTGCTGCTCGCCGCGGTTACCGTCGGCGTCTCGGTCGCGCGGGCCTCTGCGATCCCCGCGGCGGCGAGCGCCAGCCCACCGAGACCGGCCACGCGCGCCGCCATCCGTAGACCCTTCGCCCTCGCCTTCGCACGAACGTCGTCACTCATCGCGTCACCTCCGGGCGGCCCGAAGAGCAACGACCGCGCCGGCGCGCCGCCGACCAGGGTTCGAACATTTACACATCGAATGGTTCAACCAGTTGCGAACGCTACGCTCCGCACCGCGAAGGCGCCTTCGCGCGCCGCGCCCGCAAGTCCGCGACGAGGTTGCACGCGAAACGATCTCGATGGACGGCATCGCGCCTGCAAGAGCGCAAACGTCGTGGGAGCGTGGCTCGAGCACCTGTTCGCGGCGGGGCACGACGCCTGGTGGGGACGCTGGGAGCTCTGGCAGCTCGTGGCGATCGTCACCGGCGGCGTCGTCTTGCTTCGTGCCACAGGACGCCACGCGCTTCGGCCATTCGCGATCGGGCTCCTCGTCGCCGTGCTCGGCGCGCTGGCGTTCGGCGGCGGCCTGGGTTGGGCCTCGTGGCTCGCGGCCCGGCGCGGACCGCCGCCGGAGATCGAGCTCGCGGGCACCGGCGCGCTCGTCGGTCTCGCGCTCGGCTTCGTCCTCGCGAGCGGGCGTCGCGGCATCTCACCTGCGCGCGCGCTCGACGAGCTGGCCTACGCCGTCGGACCCATGCTCGCGACGGCGCGCGGAGGCTGCTTCTTCGCCGGGTGCGACTACGGCGCGCCGAGCGACGCCCCGTGGGCGATCCGATATCCGCAAGGCACCGCCGCGTTCGCGGGGCAAAGCGCGCGCGGTCTCATCGCACCGGGAGACGCGTGGACCCTCCCCGTTCACCCGGTGCAGCTCTACGAGCTCGCGGCCGGCGTCGCGCTCGCGTTCGTCGCGACCGCGCCGACCCGTGGCCCGGCAGGCGCGCGCATGGCGAGGGTCCTCGTCTCCTTCGCCGTGCTGCGCGCGTGCACGGACCTCGCGCGAGGCGATCTCGCGCGAGGCGCGTGGGGCGTGACGTCGACGCAGTGGCTCGCGCTCGCGATCGTCGGCGCCGCGACCAGCTGGCGCGCGTCGCGCCTACACTTCACTCCCCCTTGAAGATCGCGAACACCGCGCCCGTCGGATCCTGGAGCACAGCGAACCGCCCGATGCCCGGCACCGACGTCGCGGGCGCGAGCACCGTGCCGCGCAGGCGAGCGGCGCGCTTCACGGACGCGTCGACGTCGTCGACCGCCACGTACGAGAGCCATGCGTTCGGCCCGTCCATGCGCTTCTTGGTGATGCCCCCCGCCGGCTTGCCGCCCGCGCGCGAGAGGTGCTGGTACGCGCCAGCCTCGCCCATGTCGGTCTCCTTGGAGGTCCAGCCGAACACCTTGCCGTAGAAGGCGAGCGCCTTCGCGGTGTCGTCGACGATCCCCTCGACCCAGCAGAACTCGCCGGCCGCCGGCTTCGCCTCGGTCTCCGGGCGCTCGTCGGTCGACGTGAGGATCGAGAAGCTCGTCCCCTGCGGATCGACGAGGACCGCCGCGCGGCCGATGTTCGGGATGTCCCACGCCGGGCTCATCACCTTGCCGCCGTTCGCCTTCACGGTCTCGACCGTCGCGTCGGCGTTGGGCGTCGAGAAGTAGACATTCCAATGCGGCGGCAGCCCCTTCGAGCGCTCGGCCGAGAGCCCGCCGCCGACGTCCTTGTCGCCGGACTTGAAGATCGTGTACGGGCCGCCCGCCCCCATGTCCATCGCGGCGGTCTTCCACCCGAAGAGCTCGCCGTAGAAGGCGTGCGCCGTCTTCGGGTCCGTGGTGATCAGCTCCTGCCAGAGGAAACGCCCGGTCGAATTGGTCTTGCTCATTGTGATCTCCAACATTTGGGTGCCGCGTCGCTTCGCGGCTTCCGAACAGACGACGCGCGAGCCACGCCAGGATCGACAGGCCTCGACTTTTATTTTGCGAGACCTGCCCGGGCGTAGGATCCCGGCGATGACGGCCTCCTCCCCCTCCGCCTCCCCCTTCCTCGCCTACTCCCACGGCACCACCTCGACGCCCCTACTCGGGGAGACGATCGGGCAGAACCTCCGGCGCGCGGTCGCGTCGTTCGGAGACCGTGACGCCCTCGTCGTGCGCGCGCAGGGCTTCCGCGCGACCTACGCGGAGCTCTGGGAGCAGACGTCACGCGCGGCGCGGGGCCTCATCGCGCTCGGCGTGAAGCGCGGCGATCGCGTCGGCATCTGGTCGCCCAACCGCTGGGAGTGGGTCGTCGTGCAGTACGCGACCGCGCGCATCGGCGCCGTGCTGGTGAACCTCAACCCGGCGTACAAGACAGCCGAGCTCGAATATGCGCTGAACCAGTCCGGCACGAGCGTGCTCCTCCTCGCGCGCGGGTTTCGACAGAGCGACTTCGTCGGAATGCTCGCCGCCGTCCGCCACGCGTGCCCGAGCCTCCGCCTCTCGCTCGTGCTCGACGACGACTGGGGCATGCTCGAGGAGAACGCCCGCCACGTCGAGCCCGAGACCCTCGCCGCGCGCGAGGCGGAGCTGCAGTTCGACGACGCGATCAACATCCAATACACGTCCGGCACCACCGGCTTCCCGAAGGGCGCGACGCTCTCGCACCACAATGTGCTGAACAACGGCTTCTTCGTCGGTGAGACGATGCGCCTGACCGAGAAGGATCGCATCTGCATCCCGGTCCCCTTCTACCACTGCTTCGGCATGGTCCTCGGCAACCTCGCGTGCACGTCGCACGGCGCCGCGATGATCATTCCCGGCGAGGCGTTCGATCCGCTCCTCGTCCTCGAGACCGTCGCGGCCGAAAAATGCACGGGCCTCCACGGCGTGCCCACCATGTTCATCGCGGAGCTCGATCACCCGCGCTTCGCCGAGTTCGATCTCTCGACGCTGCGGACCGGCATCATGGCCGGCTCGCCGTGCCCGGTGGAGGTGATGAAGCAGGTCAACGAGCGGATGCACATGCGCGAGGTGACGATCTGTTACGGCATGACCGAGACCTCGCCGGTCTCCACGCAGACCACCTCCGACGATCCGCTCGACAAGCGCGTCGGCTCGGTCGGGCGCGTTCACCCCCACGTGGAGGTGAAGATCGTCGACCCGGAGTCCGGCGCCGTCATCCCGCGCGGCAGCTCCGGCGAGCTCTGCACGCGCGGCTACAGCGTCATGCTTGGCTACTACGGCAACGAGGCCGCGACGCGCGCGTCGATCGACGCCGGCCGATGGATGCACACGGGGGATCTGGCCACGATGGACGCCGCCGGCTACGTGAACATCGTCGGCCGCATCAAGGACATGATCATCCGCGGCGGCGAGAACGTGTACCCGCGCGAGATCGAGGAGTTCCTCCACTCGCACCCCGGCGTAAGCGAGGCGCAGGTCATCGGCGTGCCGAGCGAGCGCTACGGCGAAGAGGTGATGGCGTGGGTGCGGACCAAGCCCGACGTGACGCTCACCGACGCCGATCTCGTCACGCACTGCACGGGCCGCATCGCCACGTTCAAGATCCCGAAGTACTGGCGGTTCGTGACGGAGTTTCCGATGACCATTACCGGCAAAGTGCAAAAATACAGGATGCGTGAGATCGCTGTGGGAGAGCTGGGGCTGTCCGTGGCGGCGGCGGTGAAAACGGCCTGAGAACGAGCGCGGGCGGGGCCTCGCCGAAAGGCGGTGACACTGCTAGATTCCGTGGATGCGCGCACGAAGCCTCCTCGCTCCCGTGGTCGTCGGTGCGCTCGTGTGGGCCTGCTCGTCGACCGACGAGAACACGCTCGGCGGCGGGGGCAGCAGCGGCGGCGCGTCGAGCGGCAGCAGCGGAGGGGCGAGCTCCGGCGCGTCGGGCGGAGCGAGCTCGGGCAGCAGCGGCACGTCGAGCGGGACGAGCGGAGCATCGGGCGGGACGAGCGGAGCGTCGGGCAGCGGCGGCACGAGCGGCAGCACGTCGAGTGGCGGGACGGACGGCGGCAAGGACGCGGCGAAGGACACCAGTGCGCCCGACACCGGCCCCACCGACCCGATGACCGCCGCGCGCGCGACGTGCGTCGACAAGATCAACGCGTACCGCGCGACGCTGACCAACCCTACGCGCGCGCCGCTCCAGCAGTACTTCGCGAAGGAGGTCTGCACCGACGGCGAGGCGAAGAGCGACGGCGACTCGAACACGCCGCACGGTGCGTTCGGAACGTGCGGCGAGACCGCGCAGGACGAGTGCCCGGGCTGGCCTGGTCCGCCGGGGCAGCTCATCGTCGATTGCCTCGCGATGATGTGGGCCGAGGGCCCCGGCGGCGGCCACTACGAGAACATGGCGACGACGACGCGCACCAAGGTGTCGTGCGGCTTCTACCAGACCGCCAAGGGCGACTGGTGGGCGACGCAGAATTTCTACTGAGCTCGATCCGGTCCCTAGCGCGCAGCGCGGGCGTCGCGACGGCCGAGCCGGACCGACTCTTCGTCCTTCTCGATCGTCGCGCGTGGTACCTCGACCGAGGCCTCGAACGCCGCGCGCGCGAGCGTCGCGCCGCGCGAGACGAGGGCCTCGCGGGACGCGCCGAGCGCGAGCTGGAGCGCGGCATGAACCTCGCGCGCGACGAGCGACGGCTCGAGCGCGCGTGAACCCGAGGGCGCGACGCACGCCAGCGCGATGCCCGCGAACGTCGCGGCGGCGAGCCAAGGTGCGTCCACCGTCGGCGCGTCGGCCGGCGGCGGCGCGAAGCCGATCACGCGCGCGCCGCGATCGAAGACGATCGCCTTCGCGTACGGCGGAAGCTCGCCCCATACCCCCTCCGCCGTACGATGCGCCGAGGGGATCGCGAGAACTCCCCCGTCGCCGAGGCGCGCGATGGGATTTCCCTTCAAGAGGACGGCGGTGTCGCCGAGCGCGACGACGCGGAGCGCGTGCGGGGGGTGACTGCCGCGGCGCCCTTCGCGCGAGGCGACGACGTCGAACGTGAAGCCCTCGCCGTCAGCGCCGCTCGTAGGCCGTGTCGAGCCGCGCGCGCGCAGGCCAAAGGCAGAATGGACGAGCGACGCGCACAGCTCCGCGCACGCGTCGGCCACCTGCGCGTCGCCCACACGCCCGCGCATCACGAAGCCTCGCGGCGCCGTCGCCACTGCCCCGGCGATCGACGACGGCGCGCCTTCGAGCGCGTGCGCCGGATCCTCGGAGAAGACGAAGCTGCGCTTGCTGCGGTCGTCGCCCTTCAGCATGTTGTGGAGGATCGCGTCGATGTCGTGCGCCTCGATCTCGTGGGTGCCCGTGTGCGCGACGCCGGAGACGACGCGCGGAATCCGGCCGACGCCCGGGTAGTCCGGGGCCCACGTGAGCGCGTCGGCGAAGGCCGCCTTGATCTCGCGCGTGAGCGGGTTCGACTGCGCGAGCGGCTGGTCGACCGTCTCGATGACGCTGATGACTGCCGCGCGCGACAGCACCTTCACCAGACGCGGCCCCGGGAACGGTCGAAACGCGCTCAGCTTCACCGCGCCCACGTCGTGGCCCTGCGCGCGCAGGCGCTCCACCTCGCCGAAGAGCGTCTCGCCGATCTCGCCCATCGCGACCATGACGACCTGTGTGTCGGTCGCCGGGATGCGCTCGAGCACGTCGTGGCGGCGACCCGTGAGCGACTCGAGCTCACGCATCGCGCTGCCGAGCGCGAACGGCACGCGCTCGGCGAACGCGCGCTCCGACACGTTGGCGTGGGAGGGATGCGCCGGATCGGTCACCCTCCGGATGCGCGACGCCGCGGGCCCCACGAACACCTCACACAGCTCGGTCGTCGGCGCGGCGAGCGGCTCGACGTGCGCGGCGTGACTCCGCTCGTGGACGACGAAGAAGGGCGTCCCGCAGTCCTCGGCGGCGCGCCGCGCGATGAGCGACATATCGAGCGAGTCCTCGACGCTCGACGCGAAGAGCACGCCCCACCCGAGATCGGCGAGGCCGAGCGCTTCGGCGCTTCCGCGATCACTGATGGCGTGCGCGACGGCCGGGAGCCTACGGGCCGCGATCGTTCGGAGCGTGCCGCGCGCGGTGCCGAGGATCGCGGCGGTCCCGATCAGCGCGGCGCGTTGTCCCTCCGCGGCGAGCGCTTCGAGCCGCGACGCGAGGGCGCCGGCGTTGCCGTGCTCCACCGTGACGCGACCGCCGAACGCGTTGGCCTCGTCGGAAAGGCGGAGCTCGACGTCGGCGACGAGGAGGTGATCGCAGATCCTGCCTTCGGCGAGCGCGATCGCGCCGAGCTGGTTCTTCGCCCGCACGACGGTCGCGGACGCGCCTTGCGCCTTGCCGGGGTCGACGCCATTCTCCATGGCGCGAGAGGGTACTACAGCTGCGCGGGAGGCGCGCCGGATGGAGGCGCGACCGGAGGCGCGACCGGAGGCGCGACGACCGGAGGCGCCGGCGCTGCGGGAACCGCGACCTCCGCCCATCGCACGCACACGCCGAAGCCGTGCGCGATCGAGTACCCCTGATCGACGGCGATCCGGACGATCGCGTCGCACCCGAGCGACGACGCGCGCACCGTGAGGGACTTCACCGTCTCCTCGAGGTTGGCGTCCGTTCCATGACCGATGACCTGGAGCAGCGCGACCTCGTAGAACGGCCGCGTCGGCGACTGGCCGACCATGTACACCTCGACCGCGCGACCGCTCGGCGGCGACGGCGCGCGAAGGACGACCTCGTGCGTCTCGGTGTACCCGCACCCCGCGATCGAGGCGATGCCGGCGAGGGTGATGACCGCGAAGGCGTGCGACGCGCGAATCATGGCGTGCTCCCTTGAGGCGGCGCCGCTGGGGCAGGAAGCGGCGCAGGAGTGGCCGGTGGCGGCACAATGGTGGCCGGAGGCAGCGCGCCCGTGTGGACGGCGTGACCGCGGATCGACACCACCATGACCTCGTCGTTCATCGAGTACATCCGCGTCCCGGTGCAGGTCGCGTTGTAGCCGCACGCGTACGTGTACGTCTCCACGTGCGGGTGCGAGACGATCTCGAAGCGCGCGCGCACCGTCTCCACCACCGCCGCGTTGCCGCCGATCTGGGCGACCTTCTGGACGAAGATCGGGAGCAGCGTGTCGATCGTGGCCTCGGTCTGCGCAGCGTGCACCTCGACGACGCCGAGATCCGCTCCGACGACTTGCTCGCCCGCCGCGTAGAGCTCCACGGCGCCGACGTGCGGCGGGAGCTTGAGCGGCCCCGTTCGCACCGCGCTCGCGCCGACGGACGTGCATCCGACGACGAACGAAGCTGCCACGAAAACGCTGGCGACGAGCCGATCCATCTCCGCAACTATGCGTCCCCGCGCGCACGCTGGCAACACTCCGCGCACGGTGAAAGACGCGCCTACAGCAGGTTCGCGGCGAGCTCGGCGAGCTCGCTTCGCTCCCCCTTCGCCAAGACGATGTGTCCGCTCAGCTTCTCGTTGCGGAACGCGTCTGCGGCGATGGTGAGGCCGTTCGACGCGCTGTCGACGTACGGGTTGTCGATTTGCCCGGGATCCCCGGTCAGCACGATCTTGGTGCCGTCGCCGGAGCGCGTGATGATCGTCTTCACCTCGTGCGGCGTGAGGTTCTGCGCCTCGTCGACGATCATGAACTGCGCCGGCAGCGAGCGCCCGCGGATGTAGGTGAGCGGCTCGACCTGCAGCTGACCGCTCTCGAGCAGCTCGGCGTACGCGCGCGGGCCCTTGCGCGTCCCGCTGGAGAACAAGAATTCGAGGTTGTCGAAGATCGGCTGCATCCAGGGGTTCAGCTTCTCGTCGACGTCGCCCGGCAAAAATCCGATGTCCCGCCCCAGCGGCATGACCGGACGCGAGACGAGCATGCGCGTGTACATGCCGTCCTCGACCGTGCGCTTCAGGCCGGCGGCGAGCGCGAGGAGCGTCTTGCCGGTGCCCGCCTTGCCGACGAGCGTGACGAGGCGGATCGACTCGTCGAGGAGGAGATCGATCGCGAAGCTCTGCTCCTTGTTGCGCGGACGCACGCCCATCACGCCTTCGCGCGGCGTCTTCAGGGCGACGAGCTCCTTGCGGGTGGCGTCGTAGCGGCCGAGCGCGGTGTGCGAAGGGTTGCCGCGATCGCGCAGCAAGAGGCAGTGGTTCGGCGGGAGGATCGCGTCGCGCAGCGGCAGGCGTCCCTCTTGGAAGAACGCGTCGATCTCGCCCGCGTCGACCTCGAGCTCCTTCACGCCGGTGTCGAGCGACTCGACGTCGACGCGCTGGTTCTCGTAGTTCTCGCTCACCATGCCGAGCGCGTCGGCGCGGATGCGGAGGTTCGTGTCCATCGTCACGAAGACGGTGGGCCGCCCGCCGTCCTGCTCGCGGCAGTCGAAGGCGGTCTGGAGGATCGCGGCGTCCATCGCCGTCTTGTCGATCGCGCTCGGCAGCTGCGGCTGCTTCTGCGGCACCGCGACGCGGAGCGATCCGCCGCTCGAGAGCGTGACGCCCTTCGACAGGGAGCCGCCCGAGTCCCGAAGCTCGTCGAGCAGCCGCGCGATCTGGCGCGCGTTTCGACCGCGCTCCGTGCCTTCGCGTTTGAACTGATCGACCTCTTCGATGACGTAGATCGGGATGATGACGTTGTTGTCCTCGAACCGGAAGATCGCGCGCGGGTCGTGGAGGAGGACGTTCGTGTCGAGGACGTAGTTCTTCTTCATTTCGGCCGTTTTACCGCTCGTAGCGCCCCCTCGCGACGAGCGCAAGAGGCAGGGCGGGTCCGATGCGGTACGCGTTAGAGTAATTCGGTGGATCCCGCGCGCCCCCTCCTCGCTGCTGCCGCTCAGGTGCGGCTCCTCGGTGCGGTCGTGCCTCTCGGCGCCCACGCCGAGCGCGCGCGTCTGATCGCGGCGGCGGAGCGTGGCGACGATCCTGCGCCGCGGTGGACCTACGCGAAGTTCGATCTCGGGACCCTGCCTGCAGAGCTCGACGAGATCGCCGAGCTCCTCGAGGCGCGCGCGCACGACGACGGCGACGCGCTCGCCCACCTCTGCGCGGCGCGCGCCCACGAGCTCGCCCTCGAGGCGCGCCTCGCGTCATCGGCCGGGACGCGAGGGTTCGGCGCGCGGGCGCTCCGCCGATTCCAGGCCGCGCCGGCCGACGCGCGACGCGCCGAAGAGACCGCGCGCGCGTGGAGCCGCTTGCCCTCGTTCGAGCGCCCCGAGGACGCCGCGCCGCTCCGCACCTCCGATGGGCCTGAGCCCGAGAGCCTCCTCTCCCAGATGCGCCGCGCAGTCGGCGAGGCGAGGGTCCCCTTCACGGTCTCGGTGCGCGACGATCTCCTCGCGCTCGCGGCGACCGGAGACGGCAAGGTCTTCGTCGCGGAACGACGCCTCCTGTCGGACGAGGACGTGCACCGCACCGTCGCCCACGAGCTCCACGCCCATGTCCTACCGCGCGCGCGCGCCGCGACCCTCACGCCGAAAATCTTCCACCTCGGCACCGCCCGAGGCACCGACGATCAGGAGGGCTACGGCCTCTTGATCGAGGAGCGCCGCGCCTTTCTCTCCCCGCGCCGCCGCCGCAGCCTCGCGCTCCGTCACCTCGCGACCACGCACATGGACCAAGGCGCAACGTTCGTCGACTGCGTACGCGCGCTCCGAAAAGAGCACGACGCGCCCGCCGCCGAGGCGGTGACGATCGCCGAGCGCGCCTACCGAGGCGGCGACGGCGAGCGCGCAGGCCTCGGCCGCGAACGCGTGTACATTGCAAGCTTCCTGGCGGTGCGCGAGCACCTCGCCGAGCACCCGGAGGACGAGGACGTGCTCGCCAGCGGCCAGGTCGCGCTGGAGGCGATCCCCGCGCTCCGGGCGATCCTCCGCGAGGCCTTCAGTTGTTGAAGCAGACGGCCTGCGTCTTGGTCGCGTCGTTGTACTTCGCGACGCCCGGCACGCACGTGTAGCCGGTGCGGCATGCCGGCGCCGCCGGGTTGCAGACGAGGAGGCAGATCCCCTGCGAGCCGAGACTCGCGCAGAAGGTCGCCGGGCGATCGGGATCGTTCGGGCAGTCTTGCGCGGTGCAGTCCGCCGAGCACATGCCGCCGGGCGTGCGTTGATCCTGGAGACAAATTCCGCCGACGTAGTCGCAGAGCGGATCGGCCGTGCACGAGTCGCCGACCCACGCCGTGGGTGTCCCGCCTCCGCCGACCGGCGCTTGGTAGTCGAGCGCAGTCGCGTAAATCTGCCAGATGTTCCAGAAGAGCCAGTTGCCCGTCTTCCCGGTGCCGACGATCGGCGTGTACTGGTAGAGAGCGGCGGTCGATGCGTCGGCCGGCGTCACCTTCTTGCCGTCCACCGACACTTGGATCTTCCCGGCGCCCCATCCGCCGCTCGTCTGCCCGTTCGCGGTGATCTCGTCGAGGCTCGTGCGCAGCGACCGGCCGAGGCAATCGAGCTGCTTGTCGAGCCCCGCCAGCCCCGACGCGCACGTCGTCGGGCCGCTGCAACCGCAGCCGAAGACGTACTCCACGCGCGCCGGCGGGAACGGATAGAACTGCTCGCCGAGCAGCCCCTCTGCCATCTCCATGCGCACGAGGAAGACGAGCGGGTTGATGCGGTACTTGTTCGCCGCCTTGATGATCGCGTCGACGGCGCGGATGCCGTTCGATTGGTACGTCTCGAGAAAGCTTGGGCGCTTGTAGGGTGTGTGGCGCAGGAAATTCTGAACCTGCGTCGCGTCGAGCGCGAACGTGTCGGTGAACGACGCGAGATCGACGATCTCGTTCGGATCGAACTTCGGCCCGTCGGGGACCGTCGTCAGATCCTGGCTCTGGAGGACCGTCTGCTCCGGTGACGCTTTCGCACACCCCGTCCCGACGACGCCGAGCACGACCACCGCGAGGAACGCGGCGCCGAGCGCGGTGGGAAGAGCGGGTTTACGCACGGGAAGCATGAAGGGCTCGCGGAGGAAGCACGGCCTCGAATGGCCGATGGTCTCTCGATGATGCCGCGTCTCGTGGCGCGACGCCAGCTCGCGCGTCTCCAATCCATTTCAATTGGGAGATTACGAGGAAGGCGGATTCGGGAGGCTCCGTACGAGGGGGGCCACATCGGAAGGAAGTCCATGAACGCTCGTCTGATTCGCATCGTGAAGCTCGCCGGCACCGGCGCTTTTTTCGCGTCGCTCTTGTCCGTCGGGACGGGGTGCGGCGCCCTCAAAGCAGCGGCAAACCCCAAGAGCGCGTGGGCGATCAGCGATCCGGCGCCGATGGCCGTCGTGGTGCGGCGCGCCGACGCCGCGGAGGGAACGGCGAAAGAGGTCGATCGCCTCCTCACGAGCACGCCGGCCAGCCCCGGCTCCCCTTGGCTCGCTGCGACCGCCCCCACCGAGGAAGAGCAGAAGCAGCACGGCGACGCGCTCGCCGGTCACCCCCTCTACACGACGTCACAGGCCCGCATCGTCGCCGCCGAGCTCTGGGCCCGCGCGCTCCCGTCGCGCAAAGACGAAGCCGCCAAGCCCGCCCCCGCGAAGGCCGACGACAAGAAGGTCGCCAAGGCCGACAAGCCCAAGAAGAAGGGCCGCAAGCCGGCGAAGGTCGACGACAAGAAGACCGACGTAGGCACCACGACGTTGACCGCCTCCGAGGTCCCCGCCGCCGGCGCGCGCGCAGGCAGCCTGATCGCCGCGATCGACGCGCCGCTCGCCGATCAGTACGCGATCGTCATGGCGAAGAAGAAGGAGGTCGCTGATCTCCGCGCGCAGATCGTCGTCGAGGAGCAAGCCGAAGACGAGAAGGGCGCCTCCGAGAGCGACAAAAAGCTCCACAAGGACAAGGGCACCGAGCTCGAGAAGAAGGTCGACCTCGCCGAGGCCGATGTCGAGAAGCTCGCGAAGGAGTTCGTCCCCGCCGCAAAGGCCGCCGCGCAGAAGGCCGGCGCGCCCGCCGCCGAGAAATACGGCGCCACGCTCGTCGCGCTCCGTCAGGCCGTCGAGGACGCGAACGTCGCCAACGGCGCCGCTGCGATGAAGTACCCGCTCGCCCTGCCGACGCTCAAGGACTCGGCGTCGTCGATGGTCGGCGTCTACGTGGCCGACGTCATCGAAGAGAAGACCGGCAAGCGCCCCGATCTGCGCACGCTCCAGCCGGGCCTCACGCTCGACGGCATCAAGGTGCAGATTACACTGAACGGCCTCACGCCCGAGGACATGGGCAAGCTCAGCGTCGGCGACGTGACCAAAGAGGTGCTCGACCGCGAGCAGAAGTGGGTCAAGCACGCGGTCCTCTTGATGGCGACGATCGCGTCGAACAAGGAGATCCTCACCTTCGAAGACGAGGTCCTGGTCGCCCTCCTCGACGGCCTGTCGGCGAGTGGCTGGAAGGCCCCTCCTCCGCCGGTCCTGAAGGAGCCGACGCCGGTGAAGGGACCCGCGGCGCCCGCTCGTCCGACCGGCAAGGCGTAAGCCGGGTCAGTGAACGTGCAGCGGGACCTCGACCCAATTCGCGCCGCCGCGGTTGTCGTGGACGACGATCCATAGCGTGCCGTCGCCGATCTCGTTGGGCGGCTGGTACTTGACCTCGGAGCCGTCGACCTTGCCCTGCGCGGGATCGTAGAGGAGGCGCGCGTCGCCTTCGAGCTGACCGACGCTCGAGAAATACGAGGCCCAGACCTGCTCGTGGCGAACGGTGCCGTTGGTGTCTTTGTCGCTGGGGTTCAGCTCCCAGCTGGTGTCGGGCACCGCGATGTCGATCTTCTTCTCGGGGCAATCGCGGCGGAGCGCGGTGGTGCAGTGGTCGACGTCGATCCCATGCGCGAGATCGACGGGGTTGCCCTCGAAGGTGAGGTGATCGATGACCGGGTTCTGGTTCAGGCGATCGTCGTACGCGTAGACGCGCGTGAAGCCGATGACGTACTGCGACGGGTCGACCTGGTTCTCTTCCTCGTCGAAGCAGGCGATCGGCACTTGCTGGACGCCGGTCGACGGATCGGCGGCGACGATCTCGAGGTGCCCCGCGCACGCGACGTTGAACACGAGCGCGAGGCCGTACGGCCCGTCGACGCCATCGACGTGCGCGTGCGAGGTGACGGCGTCCTTCGGCATCGTGATGTCGTAGGCGGGGCCCGTCTTGAGGAAGGGCGTCAGATCCACGCCGGGACGAAGGAGCCCGAGCACGGCGCCGGCGCCTCCCGCGTCGGCGTCACCGGCCCCCGCGTCGCGGCTCGGCGGCGCGAAGCACGCGTAATACGCATCGTTCCTAGGGTTCTCGCAGACGAACGGGAGCCAGAACATCTTCATCGGCCGCGTCTTGTCGGTGCGGCCATCGACGGCGAGGACCTCGAGATGCACGGCCTCGCCGGGCTTGGCGTACGGCTTGTCCGCGCGCGACGCGAGGATGCGGACGCTGCCGATCTTGCTCTGCGGATCGAAGTCGGCCACGCACGCCGCGGCGATGCCGACGAGGGCGGCACAAGCGACGAAGCGTTGAACGAGGCGGCGCATCCTAAAGCTCCCCCCGGAGGCCGAGGCTGGGCAGGATCGGCAGCCCCTGCGCGTAGGTCGAGCGCGTGAAGTTGTAGTTGTAGCTGACCCCCTCGACGTTGCCTTGATTATAGGCGTTCTGCACGTCGAGGTAGGCCGAGAGCCTCCACTCCTTGAACTTCCAGCTCTTGTCGACGCGGATGTCGAGCTGGTGAAAGACGGGCAGGCGCGAGCCGAAGAGCGGGTACTGCTGGAGCGGCAGGTTCACGCCGGCGTTCTCGTCGTAGAAACCGTACGTGTTCGGCGTGTAGAGACTGCCCGAGACGAGGCGAAAGCGCGCGCCCAGCTCCCAGCCTTTTCCGAGGCGGTAGCTGCCGAGCACCGTCAGGATGTGCGTCTGATCGAAGCGCGCGAGGCGCTCCGGCTCGCCCGGCGAATCGCGCCTTACGCTGCGCGAGAGCGTGTAGGCGAGCCAGCCGAAGAAGCGCTCGTCGGGTTTGTACCGAAGCAACGTCTCGAGGCCGAACGCGCGCCCGGTGCCGATGTTGCCGGCCGTCGGCGTCACCAGGTGATCGAGCTGCTTGTAGAAGCCCTCGAGGCCGACCTCGATGTTGCGGTTCACCTCGCGCTCGACGCCGAGGCCGTAGTGGATGGCGCGGTTCGAGACGAGGCCGATCTTGCCGAAGACCGGATTCGTCTCTTGAGGCTGCGGCGGCTGGGAGTAGATGCCGACGCCGCCCTTCAGCGTCGTACGCGGCGCCGTCGTCAGGTCTTGGCGCGCGTTGGCGCGCGGGTTGATGTCCCACGAGCGCGTGTCCTTCGCGTAGTCGACGCGGAGCCCCGGCACGAGGCGGCCGCCCTTCCACGGGACGATCTCGAGCTCGCTGAACATCGCAGGGCGGTAGATCGCGTCGGTGTCGCCGACGGTGAGCGGCGGACGCGAGAGGATGGGACCAGGCGGCGGCTCACCCGGCCTTGGCGGCGGCGGCAGACGCACGTCGACGCGGTACGGCGAGTAGAGGACGTCGAGGCCCGTGTTGAAGATGAGCCCCGGCGCGACCTTCTGCGAGAGCTCGACGCGCGACGTGATCACCTCGGTCGTGAGCTTGAAGAAGTTGTCGCCGACGGTGAAGTCGAGAAAATCCTGACCGACCGCGCCCATGATTTTGAGCTCGGTCTCGTCGGTGAACTTGTTCTTGTAGCGCCCTTGCAAGCGCCAAAAGCCAGTGTGCGCAGAGATCCCGCCGGCGAGGCCGGGCTCCGATGCGTTGACGCTCTTGATGAGGATGTCCAGCCGATCGTCGGAGCCGAAGAAGAAGAGGCGGAAGCTCTGGTTCTTGGAAATGTCGCGCGCCAGGATCGCCTGGTAGTCGTAGTAGACGGGCGCGGTGGAGACGCCGGCGCCGCTCGCGGTCAGCACGGGCTTCAGCCACACGTCGACGTACGAGCGACGGCCCGCGAGCGCGAAGTTCCATCCCGTGTTGAAGACCGGGCCTTCCGCGAGAAAGCGCGCGTCGATGAGATCGACCTGCGCCATTCCGTGGAATTTCCCGTCCTTCTTGGGGTCTCGGACGCCGACGTCGACGATGCCACCCATGACGCGCCCGTACTGCGCGCTGAAGTTGCCGGGGTAGAAATCGATCTTCTCGAGGATCTCGGTCGGCACGACCGAGGAGAGGCCGCCGAAGTGGTAGACGAGCGGGATCAACGCGCCGTCGACGAAGACGTTCGTGTCCTGCGGCGCCGAGCCGCGCACGATGAGGAGACCGATGAGGCCGGGCGGCCGCGCGACGCCGGGCAAGTTCTGCAAGCTGCGCAGCGCATCGCCGTTGGTGCCGGGGATACGGTTCATCTCGCGCTGCTCGAGGGTGCGCTTGGTGACCTCGCGCGGGGGCTTCTCGCCCTTGACGGTCACCTCGAGGACCGGCCCCTCGACGACGCCGGGTGTCTTCACCTCGCCGATGCGCTTCTGGTCGATGCGCATGTCGCGCTCGGTGCCGGGCTCGATGTCCTCGTCGTACTCCTGCGTCTCGTGGCCGTCGGCGGCGATGACGAGCTTGTATTTGCCGGGGGCGATGTCGTCGATGCGGAACGTCCCGTCGGCGCCGCTCGCGACCTTGCGCTCGCTCCCGTCCGCCGCGCGCAGGGTGACGGTCGCCTGCGCGAGCGGGCGCGTGCGGCTCGTGCCATCGAAGACCTTGCCGAGGATGCGCGATTTGGGGGGCGCAAACTCGTACGTGTGGCGCACCTTCGCGGCGACCGGCGTGCCGCCGCGCTTGGCCGGCTCGAAGACGAGGCGCTTGGCGGCTTCGACGGCGGCGCGATCGAACGGCTCGAAGCCCGAGCCTTTCTCGACGTCGGCGCGCGTCACCTTTCCGGCGGCGTCGACGACGAGCAAGAGCGAGACCTTCGCCGTCTCGCGCGGAGCGTTCGCGAGCATCTCGGCGGGGTACGCCGCGCCGTCGTCGCGCGTGAGCACCGGCGGCGTCACGACCACCTGTATGGGCTTGGGCGGCGGCGCGTTCGGATCGTCCTTCGGGACCAGGACCGCGCCCGACGCGCCACGCGGAACGCTCGAGCCTCCTTGCGACGGCGGCGGCTCGTCTTTCTGCGGCTCCTGCGCGAACGCGTGCGCCGACGCGAGAACGAGCGCCCATGTCCCCCCCAGGCGTGCAACGTGCCGCCGTATCGGCGCCCAGGACATGCGCCGCAGTTAACTCGTCTCTTGTCGAATCCTCAACCTGGTTTTGCGTGTCTTTACGCGATCGAGCAGAAGTCGTTCGACCGCGGCGGGCAAACGACTGGAGCGACCCACCAGCGAGAGCAACCGTTCCCTTCGGGGGACGGTTGCTCTAGAAGCCAGAGCGGCGCTGCCAAAATGTCGTCGTCGTCACCGAGCTCTCGCGTCCGGGCCGTGGTCGCCGCGCTCCTCCCCTGGTGTGCGCGCGCGGACCGGCCGCTCTACGTCCTCTGGGCGGCGACGTGGACGCTGGCGAGCGCGCGGGCCTTTTACGGCTCCCTCATGAAGCAGACCGGCGGCGAGTGGAGCGCGCCGCTGGACGACGTCTTCATCCACTTCGACTACGCGCGCGCGACGGCGGCGGGGCACCCGTTCGAGTGGGTCGTCGGCAACGGCTACTCGTCGGGCAACACCAGCCTCTCGTATCCGTTCGTGCTCGCGGCAGGCTACCTCGTTGGCTTCCGCGATCTGTCGATCATGGTGTGGGCGGCGATCGTCGCGGCGATGTGCTGCTTTGGCCTCCTCCTCGCCGTGCGTCCGCTGTTCACGAATCGAGGGGCGAGTTGGTTCGCGCCGCCGGCGTTCTTCTGGCTCGGCGCGCTCGACTGGTCGCTCTGGAGCGGGATGGAGGTCGCGTTCTTCCTCGGTACGTGGGCGATCGCCCTCGTCGCGTGGCGCGCGCTCGAAGAGGCGCACGTCACCGAGATCGACCGCCGCGGATGGTGGCTCGGCGCCGCGGGCGGCCTCCTCGTCGTGACGCGCCCCGAGGCAGTGACGACGATCGCGGCGTTCGGGCTCGTCGCCGCGTGGGGCGTCCTTCGGCGCGCGGGGCGACGTGCGGCGCTCCTCACCCTCGTCCGCGCCGGCACCCTCCCCGCCGCGCTGCTCGTGGCGCAGACCTTCGCGAACCGCGCCCTCACCGGCGAATGGACGGCCAACGGCGCCATCGTGAAGCTCGCCGTCAACAACCCCTTCCTCACGCCGGAGGAGAAGCTTGCAGACTACACATTCAACCTGAAGTACGCGATCCTTCGGAACCTCGAGTACCACTTCACCGACGATGCGCGCGTCGACTTCCTGGTCCCCGCGCTGGCGCTCGCCGCGCTCGCCATCCCGAAGACGCGGAAGGTGGCGGTGCTGCTCCTCCTCCAGATGGTCGGATGGTTCGCGATGGTCGCGATGAACGGGCAGGTCCGCTGGCAGAACGAGCGTTACACGATGCCGGGCGTCGCGTGGCTCATTCTCCTCGCCGCGGTCGGCGCGACGGCGCTCGCGCAGCGGGAGAACCGGCCGCGCGTCGTCACGATGGCGCTCGGCGGCGCGTTGTGCGCGCAGCTCGTGGCGCTCTCGGTGAGGCCGAGCGGCGAGGATCCGTCGTTCCGTCTCGCGTGGATCCTGGCGCTGGGCGCAGGGCTCGCGGCGGCGCTCGTCCTTCGCTACTGGCCGGCGCGCCTCGTTGCGGTGTCCGCGGCGGTCGTGCTCGCGTACGCGCACCAAGAGCACAAGATGCGCGACCAGCGCTGGTTCTTCGGGCGCGCGAGCCGCAACATCCGCGACCAGCACGTCACCGCCGGCCGCTGGCTCGCGACGCAAAAGCCGCGACGGGTGCTCGTGGGCGACGCGGGCGCGCTCATCTACGCGTCCGATCGCCTCGGCCTCGACATCATCGGTCTCGGCGGCCTCGGCAAGCTCCCGTTCGCGCGCGCGGGCGTCCATGGCTTGCCCGCGACGCTGGAGCTGATGGAGCACGTCGCGGCCGCCGACCGCCCCGACCTCCTCGCGATCTACCCGAGCTGGTGGGGTGTGCTTCCGACGTGGTTCACGAGCGCCGAGATCGCGCGCTTTCCCGCCGAAGGCAACGTCATTTGCGGCGGCTACGAGGACGTCGTCTACAAGGCCGACTGGCACCTCCTCGGCACCGGCAACCGCCTCCGCGCGATGCCGGCGTTCGACATGCGCGTGATCGACACCCTCGACGTCGCCGATCTGCTCAGCGAAAAGGAGCACGACTACGTCTTCCCGCGCCCGGCCGGCGGCTGGACCGACATGAAGATCCTCCCGGACCCGCAAGAGGCCAGCGCCGACATGTTCGACGGCGGCCGCCGGATCGGAAAAGGGCGGAGCGAGCGGTTCGTCCTCCGCGGCCTCGCGCGAGGTCGCGCCGCGCACCTCGTCGTGCGAAGCGCTCCCGACGGCCGCGCAAGCGTGCGCGTTCGCACCGGCGGCGAGGAGGTCGATCGCATCGTCTTCGAGCGCACGGAGGGCTGGGTGGAGAAGGAGGCGACGGTGCCGACCGAGAAGGTGACCGCCGACCTCGAGGTCGAGCTCGCGAACGACGGCCCCGACGACTTCATCGACTACCACGTGTGGGTCACGCAGTAGTCATGGCGCCGGCGTCGCGGCTCGCGCAGCTCCTTGGCACGTGGCATCGCCCCGCCGATCTGCCGGCGTGGATCGCGCTCGGCCTCGCCGGCTACCTCGCCCTTCGTGTTCTGCTCCCCGCGCGCCTTCATGCCGAGCCGCAGCCGCGTGGTCGCTTCATCCTGATCGCCGGCTTCGTCGCGGCGTTCCTGTCGCTCGGATACGTCGCCCACTACCTTCGCGGCGGCCCGCGCATCATCGACGCGACGACGTATTTTCTACAAGCGCGCGCCCTCTCTCCCGGCTCGTTCGCGTGGGCGGTGCCCGAGGTCTCGGCGAGCTTCCGCGGGCGGTTCCTCCTCTTCCATGAGCCCGGCACGATCGCCGGGATTTTTCCGCCGGGATATCCGCTCCTGCTCGCGCTCGGCTTCAAGGTCGGGGCGCCGATGGTGATCGGACCCTTCCTCGCCGCTGGACTCGCCGCAGCGACCTATTTCGCGGCGCGCGAGCTCGCGCGTGGTCACGCCGAAGAAGAGCGCATCGCGCGCCTGGCGACGATCCTCTCGGTGGCATGCGCGGCGCTCCGCTACCACACGGCGGACACGATGGCGCACGGCGCGACGGCGCTCGCGATCACGATCGCCTTCGGGAGCGCGCTCGCCGGGCGCCGCACGGGCCTGCTTCGTTTCTTCGCGCTCGCCGGCGCGATGGTCGGATGGGCGCTCGCGACGCGCCCGGTCAGCGCGCTTCCGATCGGCGCCCTCGTCCTCGTGATGGCGTGGGGCGGGACCGCGCGCGGACGAGCGCTGGCGTGGACCGCCGCGGCGGCGATTCCGGGCCTCCTCCTCCTGTGTGCCAGCAACCGAGCCGCCACAGGCTCGTTCTTCGGCAGCCCGCAGCTCGCCTACTACGCGGCGAGCGACGGCCCCCCGGGCTGCTTCCGTTACGGCTTCGGAGCGGGCGTCGGCTGCGTCTTCGAGCACGGCGACTTCGTCGATGCGCGCCTCCGCGATGGATACGGCCTCGTCGCGGCGCTCGGCACGACGCTCCGTCGCCTGCGCATGCACCTCACCGACGTCGCCAACTTCGAGCCGCTGGCCCTCCTCGTCTTTCTCCCGAAGACGAAGAACGCGCGCCTCGCGCAGACCGTCTTCGTCGGGCACGTCCTCGCGTACGCGCCGTTCTATTTCGACGGAAATTACCCGGGCGGCGGCGCGCGCTTCTTCGCGGACCTCCTCCCGATCGAGCACGCGCTCGTCGCGCTCGCGGTGGCCGAGCTCTTTCCGCGCGTCGATTTCTTGCGAAGGGCCTACGCGCTCCTCGCCCTCGCGCTCGCCGGGTTCGCCGTCCATGCGTCCCACGATCACCTCGCGCTCGCGGCGCGCGACGGCGGGCGTCCGATGTTCGAGCCCGACAAGCTCCGCGAGGCGAACGTTACGACGGGCCTCCTCTTCCTCGACACCGATCACGGCTTCGCGCTCGCGCACGATCCCGGCGTCGATCCGAGCAAAGGCGTCCTCGCGGCGCGCCTTCGCGGCGACGATCACGATCGCCTCCTCGTCGCGCGCCTCGGCCACCCGATCACGAACGTGTACCGCGTCGGCGGCGCAGACGGTCCGTCCGTTCTCCGCGCACCGTTCGTCGGCGCGCTCACCGACGCGTCGTGGAAGTTCGAAACGGAGGCCGATTGGCCGCCGCTTCGTCAGTCGGACGGCTGGGCCACTCCGCTCTGGCTTCCGTCCGGCCCCGCGCTCGGAGTCTTCGCGGCGCGCGATCGCGAAGCGCACGTCGTGGTCGAGCTACCGGTTCCACACGCGGGTCTGTGGCGCATTCGTCCGGCGATTGTTCACCGCGGCTCGGGCGGCGATGGAAGCCTCCGCGTCCAACATGCGCGCGATCGACCGCTCGCGACGTGGTCGTGGAAAGACGGCGCGCGGGACCAATCCGAGCGTCTTCCCGAGCAGTTGGCGAACCTCGTTCCTCCAAAGGCGTTCCTAGAGATCACTACAAACCGTGAAATATCCATAGATTACGTGACCCTCGACGCAACGGAAAGCCGTTATTGACGATTCCACGGTGGCTCTGTTACCGATTTTAAGAGCGATCTTCGGACCTTCGAACATCCCCTGGGACAGTAGCCGTCGGCGCGCGCTCCTCGGCGCTCACGACTCAGACGATTGATCATGACGAAAAGCGAACTCATCGACGCCCTCGCCGCGCGAACCGAGCTCACGAAGGCTCGCGCGGAGCTCGTGGTCAACTGCGTCTTCGACTCGATGACCGAGTCGTTGCAGCGCGGTGAAGGAATCGAGATCCGGGGATTTGGGAGCTTTACGGTCCGTCCGTACAAGCCCTACTCCGGACGCAACCCGCGCACGGGGGCTCCGGTCCCGGTGCCGGCGAAGCGACTCCCCTTCTTCAAGGTCGGCAAAGAGCTCAAGGAGCTCGTGAACAACAGCCGACACCTCGCCATCACGGGCGGCGACGACTCCGACGACTGACGCTGACTCCTCTGGCTCCTGAGGGGGCCATCGTGGGCGCGGAGCGGGAGCGGGGAGGATCATCGACGATCCGGCGCGGTGGTCCATCTGCATCGGGGATAGGGCAGATTGCCCAATATTTCTCTGGTGGGGCGGGCGGGCACACTGTATGCGTGTATTGCCTACATCATGACACTCCGCCCCCTAGCCTTCGTGCTCACCGGACTCGTCGCGGCGTGCAGCGCGGCCGCGCCCCAAGAGGGCAGCACCGACGACGACGCCACGAATTCGCGCGTGAAGGACAAGGTCGCGGCCGCGGTCGCCGACATCCCGTCCAAGCCGCCGACCGCGAAGCACTACCGCATCCACATGATCGACGTCGGCTCCGGCCTCGCGATCTTGGTGCAGGGCGCCGACTTCACGATGCTCTTCGACGGCGGATCGGGCGACGACGCGCGCGGCCTCACGGCCTCGAGCAACAAGAGCCGCCTCCTCGCGTACCTCCACGCCGCGCTCGGCCCCTCCGGCGAGAGCGCGTGCCAGCCGGACGGCGACACGTGGCCTGACTCAGCCGGCAAGAAGATCGCGATCGATCACGTCTTCTTGAGCCACCCGCACGACGATCACGTCGCGGCGCTCGACGAGGTCCTCCACTGCTACGACGTGAAGAACCTCTGGGAGCCCGGCCAGGGCTACGACAACCAGGCCTACGGCGCGATGCTCAAGGCCGCCGCCGAGACGCCCAACCTCGCGTACCACACCGCGTTGCCGGTTCCGGGCAATCGGAGTCAGGACGTGAACGGCGAGAAAATCACCATGCCGGCCGGCGTGAAGTGGACGTCCTTCAAAGCGGAGGACACCGCCACGCTCGGCGTGGGCGCGCACTTCAAGATCCTGCACGCCGACACGCAGTCGTATCCGCAGAACGCGAACATGAACTCGCTTGTCGTCCGCGTCGACCTCGGCAGCACGAGCCTCCTCTTGACGGGCGACGCGATGGCGGGGGCTCCGTCGCAACCGCTCGATGCGACGCCGTCGCTCGCCGAGGGCGATCTGCTGCAAAACCACGCGGCCGAAATCGACGTGGACATCCTGCAGGTCGGGCATCACGGCTCGCAGACGTCGACGCGCTCGGCGTTCCTGAAGCAAGTGAGCCCTGCGTGGGCGATGCTGAGCGCCGGGCCGAAGCCCTACTCCGGCTCTGTCCTACCGGACGCGACGGTCGTTGCGATGCTCGAGAAGGCCGTGCCGCATCTTCTCCGCACCGACGCGAGCGACAAGGCCGGCTGCGCGACCAAGGACCGCGTCGGCGTCGACGACTCTTCGCCCGGTGGCTGCGACAACCACATCCTCGACATCGCGCCCTGAGCGCGCGCATCGCGACGATCGCAGCTCCTTGAGATTTGCTACATAGGGGGCATGTCCACGTTCCCCCCCGTCGAGGAACAGCTCGCCCTCCTCACCCGCGGCGTCGTCGATCTGCACGTGCGCGCGGAGCTCCAGGAGCGCCTCGGCAAATCGCGTGAGACCGGCGCGCCGCTCCGCGTGAAGGCGGGCTTCGATCCCACGCGCCCCGATCTGCACCTCGGTCACGCGGTGCTCATGAACAAGCTGCGCCAGTTCCAGGATCTGGGGCACAAGGTCATCTTCCTGGTCGGCGACGTGACGGCCACCGTCGGCGATCCGACCGGCCAGAACGATCTGCGCCCCCGCCTCACGCGCGAGCAAGTGCGCGAGGCCGCTGTGACGTACACGAAGCAGGCGTTCCTCATCCTCGACGGCGACAAGACCGAGCTCCGCTACAACTCCGAGTGGCTCGACAAGATGACGCCGTCCGAGATCTTCGAGCTCATGGCGAAGATGACCGTGTCGCGCATGCTGGAGAGGAACGACTTCGGCGAGCGCTTCGCCAAGCAAAAGCCCATCTACCAGCACGAGTTCCTCTACCCGCTCCTCCAAGCGTACGACTCCGTCGCGCTCGAGTCGGACATCGAGCTCGGCGGCACCGACCAGCTCTTCAACCTCCTCGTCGGCCGCGACATCATGCCCAAGTACGGCAAGCGCGCGCAGATGGTGATGACGACGCCGATCCTCGAGGGCATCGACGCGAAGATCGAGAACGGCAAGGTCGTCGGTAAGAAGATGAGCAAGAGCGCCGACAACTACATCGGCCTCTTGGAGGCGCCGCTCACGATGTACAGGAAGGTCCTCCAGATCGACGATCAGGTGATTTATCGGTATTTCGAGCTCCTTTCGTCCAAGTCGAACGATGCGATCGTTGCGCTCAAGGGCTCCGGCGATCCGATGGCGGCGAAGCACGAGTTCGCGCGCGAGCTCATCACGCGTTTCCATGGCGAGGCCGCGGCGAAGGCGGCGCGCGGCGATTTCGAGAAGGCGTACTTGGCCGACGAGCTGCCGACCGACATCGCGGAGCACACCGTGAAGACCGAGCAGGCGACGCTCTGGATCGCGAAGGCGCTCAGCGCAGCGGGGCTCGTCAAGTCCACCGGCGAAGGAAAGCGGCTCGTCGAGCAGGGCGGCGTCGAGCTAGATCGCGCGCGCGTGAGCGATCCGAACCTGCAGCTCGAAGTGGGCAAACGCTACCTCCTCAAGGTCGGCTCGAAGAACCGGCGCTTCGCATACGTCACGGTCGCTTCTTGAGGCGCGTGCGGGGCGCGCTCGCGTCGCTCCTCGTCGCGTTTGTCGCGTTTGTCGCGATCTCGCCTCTCTCGCCGCTCGCGTGCGGAGGCTCACCGAGACCGCGCGACGTCACGCCCAAGGCTCCGCCCCTCCACCTTGCGCCGGTGGACGAGCTGGTGCCCGCCGCGGGACTCTCCTTCCTCGTCCTGGCGCGTCCGCGCGAGATCGCGGCGCGCGCGGAGCTGATCCCCGCCGTGAGCGAGCTCGTCTCGGAGGCGCGGCTCACCGCGTTCGCGAATCGCAACGGCGTCGACGTGCGGACGATCGACGAGCTCGCGGTCGCGCGGTACGCGGAGAGCACACTCTTCGTCGCGCGCGCGCGGTTCGAGCCGGCGCGCGTCGAGGCGGCGTTCACCGCGCACCTCCACGAGGTCACAGGCCGTGCGATCGATCGCACCGGAGATCTCGAAGGCCAGATCGTGCGCACGTGGGGAGAGGCGACCGGCGGGCGGGAGCAGCTCGTGCTCTTGGGGAACGACGCCGTCGCACTGGAGCAGGGGAAGCTCGGGGGCGTGCGCGTCGTCGAGCTGTTCGCCGAAGGGCGGCTGAAGAAAGCGGCGCCGGCGCTCCGAACGCCGCTTCTCGCGCGCGCGGCGGCGATCGTCGGCGACGCGCCGCTGCGGTGGTTCGCGCCGGGGCCGTTCGAGGGCGAAGACGGGCGCGGGCTGGGTGGCCTGCTCGCGGCGACGACCGCGGTCGCGATCGCGGTTCGTTTTCCGCAGACGCGAGGCGCCACGTCGAACGGCACCGCGACCCCTGCCGACGTGACGGTGGCACTCCTCGGAGCGTGGAAAGACGACGCGCCGGCGGCCGCCGATCGCCTCCTCGCGGTCGCCGGTACCGTCGGCGCCTCGTCGCTGGGTCGGCTGTGCGGGCTCGATCATCCGCTCGGCGCCGTGAAGGCTCGGACCCAACCGGACGCCATCGTCCTGGACCTGACGGTCGACGCCCTCGCGGTGACCCGCGGATTGCACGCGGCGATCGACGCGCAAGTGGATGAATTCATGCGCTATGGAGGAGCTGTCGAGCCGCCCATGCGTCCGGTCCGTTGACGCCCGTTCCCTAGCAGTGTTACGGCCCCCGCAACCCGTCCGCGACCCCGCGCAAGGGAACGAGGTCTCCGCCGCAAAATGCCTGCCCCCCGCACCACCGCAGCCCGCACCCCTTCCACCCCCGCCGCCCCCGCCCGTCCGCTCCCGAAGCGCACCTCTGCCAAGCCGCCCGTGGCCACCAAGCCGGTCGCCTCGCCGTCGCGAACCCCGTCGCAACCGCCGCGCGCTCCGTCGCAGCCTCCCCCTCCGCCGGTTCAGGCGCAGGCGCCCGAGCGCCCGGCCTCCGTGCCGCCGCCCTCGATGCGCCCCTCTCGGCCGCCGAGCCTCCGGCCCGCGTCGACGATGCCGCCGCCTCCCCCTGGCCCGCCGATCAAGCTGAAGGTCGGCGACAAGGCCGTCCACCCGGCGCACGGCGTCGGCGAGGTGATGGCGATCGAGCGCCGCGAGATCGGCGGCACGACGAACGACTTCTACGTCATCAAGATCCTCGACAACGGCATGAAGGTGATGGTCCCCGTCGGGTCCACCGGCGCGCAGCTGCGCGCGATCATGACGGCGAAGGACGCCGATCGCGTCCTCGAAACGATGCGCGCGCGCGAGGTCGCCGTCGATCTCCAGCCATGGAGCCGCCGCTTTCGCGCGTACACCGAGATGATCAAGAGCGGCGAGCCGCACGAGATCGCCAAGGTCCTCCGTGACATGTACCGCCTCAAGTTCGACAAGGACCTGTCCTTCGGCGAGCGTCGCCTCCTCGATCAGGCCAAGAGCATCCTCATGAAGGAGCTGGCGCTGGCGAAGGAGATGAAGGAAGCGGACATCCTCGCCGAGGTCAGTGGGATTTTCACTGCGTGAGGAACACGCAGTGAAAATTGACGTCGCTGGTGGGCCTGCGGTCCCTCACCCGCCGGGCGGGTGAGCCTCCCCGCATCGCCGATCGGCGAGCCGTGCGTTGCACGGCGGTTAGCCATGAACTTTTGTGTGCATCGGTGGACGTGGGTGCGTCCACCGATTCGGTGCGTAAACGGGCGAAACGGCGTGGGAAGAAGCACGGCATGACCGTTGCTCATGTCCTCTTCGAAGGAGATGACAAACATGCGATTCGCTCCCCTTTTCATCACTGCTGCTCTTTCGCTGCTCCCCACGGCAGCGTTTGCAGGCGACGAGATTCGTGACGACGCGCGCGATATTCACCGCGACCGCGTCGACGTCCGCCACGACGCCAAGGACCTCAAACACGACCGCGTCGAGCTCCGCAAGGACGAGCGCGACATCAAGAAGGACAAGGCGGATCTCCGCCACGACGTCGCCGACCTGAAGAAGGACGAGCGCGACATCAAGAAGGACAAAGCCGACATCGCCAAGGACAAGGCGGATCTTCGCAAGGACATCGCCGCCGGTGACCTCGCCGACGCGAAGAAGGACCTCGCCGATCTGAAGCACGACGAAGCGGACCTCAGGAAAGACAAGAAGGACGCGCACAACGACCGCAAGGACGTCCAGAACGATCGCAAGGATCTCCGTAACGACCGCAAGGACGCGCACAACGACCGCAAGGACGTCCAGAACGATCGCAAGGATCTCCGTAACGACCGCAAGGACCTCGCGCAGGACCGCAAGGATCTCCGCCAGGACGGCCGCTCGCACCGCCGGTAGTCCTTCGAATCGAGGTACGATCGACCAATGATCCGCCCGACGTTGCGCAACCTGCGACGTCGGGCGTTTCCGTTGGCCGTTCTCACGGCCGTCGCTGCGCTGCTCGCGGAAGGTGAGGCGCGCGCGTCGAACTCCGTGACGGCGGAGCTCGGCGGAGGCCAGTCCAAGCCGACGCCCACGATTGCCTCGTCGCCGTTCGAGTACCAGAAGCTCGCCGGTCGCTGGCAACCGATGGAGACGCTCTCGTTCTCGGGGTCGGTGCGCCTGACCCACGATTTCGCCGGCGCGCCGACCGACGGCACGGTGCTCCGCACGGCCACCGACTGGGTGTGGCAAGGCGCGGTCGGCACGTCGTACGACGCGTCGAAGCATTTCACCCTCGGCATGGATCTCTCGGGCTCGCCCCCCGCACGTCGCGACGTCGTCAGCCCGCTATCGTATGGAGGCGCGGCCGGCACGACGACGACCGTGGACACGTCGCTCAAGGCGACCGGTTGGAACGCCGGCGCGGCGGTCGACGTGCAGTACGACACCTACGACGACGAAGAAGAGCACGCCGCCGACCTGACCGTGGACGTCAGCGCGGCGTACACCCATTTCGGAAGCTCGCAGGTGCTGGGCGCGGTGGACGAGGGCGGCACGGTCGTCACCGCCGAAGAGCTCGCGACGCGCTGCTCCGGCAGCGACACTCCGGCCTGCCAAGCGTACGGCGACGCCGCGCACAAGAAGTCCGCGAGCCTCGAGCAGGTGCGCCTCGGTACGACGGTGACGATGACGCTCTGGGATCGGACCGAGATCGGCGCCGACGTGAGCTACTACGTCTACGATCGCACCAACCCCGGCGACGCCGGCTTCTTCAACGCGGGCGTGGTCGATCGCGCGGGGCGCGGCGTGGGCGCTGTGACGTGGGGCGCGGGGATGCCGCTCTTGCCGGGGCGTTGGTCGCTGCGGCCGGAGCTCGGGCAACGCTGGGATTGGATCAGCGTGCGCGCGTACTACCAGTTCTCGAAATACGCGGTGGATCCGACCGAGGTCGGGCACACGGTGGGCGGCAAAGTGACGCTCCTGCTCGGCAAGTGGCGGCCGTATTTGAGCGGAAACGTGCGCGAGGACGTGGCGGGCGGCAGCGCGGGCGCGAGCTCGTGGACGCTGGGCGTGGGGCTCCAACGGGTCTTGTGATCGCGAGGTAGTCGATTTCGCGCAACCGCGGGCGGGCGGTGCCGATGGGGAGGCATGAAGCAGATGCCCACCCTCGAAGACCTGGCCGCGCAGCTCGCGGCGCAGGACGTCGCGCTCGCCGAGGTCGCTCGGTTGGCCAAGGCGATCCCCGACACCGTCGCGATCTCCGAGGCGGCCCTCGCCGACTTCGACGACGCGACCCGCCCGCGCGACCTCGGCCGACTGCCCATGGCGTTCGGGGTCCGCGCTTAATCCATCACGCACGCGAGAAAAGGAGAACTCACATGTCGAACACCACCACCCCGCATACGACTTTCAGTGGCCCGCCGCCGGTCCAGCTCGGCACCGTCCTCGACGTCCCCGCGGCGGCCGACGTGCTGCCGTCGACGCTCGACGCAGACAGCCTGCTTGCCTACTGCACGTCGCGCCTCAACGCGCTCGACACGCAGATCAATCAGCGCTTCGCCGAGCAGACCAACCGCACGAACAACGGCAAGGCGCTCGCGAAGGCGATTGCCGATCTGCGCACGTTCACGGGAGGTGTGACGGAGCACGCCGGAGGCCAGACGCAAGCGAAGGACGCCAACGGGAAACTCATGTTCGACGCGAACATGAAGCCCATCATGGTGGATCACGAATACGCGGGGAACCACCAGACGCTCGGCGACAACCTCATCGCGGACTACAACGCGACGAGCGATCCCGAGCAAAAGAGCGCGATCGCAGGGATGTACGCCGAGGTCACGGGGACGTCGATCACCGACCTCTCGACGGACGCGAGCGGGCACCCGACGGGGCCCGCGAAGCTCAATCCGGACAACATCAAGGGGATCTCGGAGACCGCGTGGAACGCGCAGGTCGACACGCTGAAGACGATGGCCGACAACTCGAGCAAGGACAACGAGCTGAACATGATCTCGCTCCAGGCCATGGTCTCCCAGCGACAGCTGGCGATCCAGCTGACCACCGGGATGATGCAAGCCATGAACGAGGGCGCGAAGGGCGTCGTCGCGAACATCCGAGGCTGAGCATGAGCGCCGAGATCCTCGCCACCGCGAACGCGCTCTACACGACAGGCTGCTGGCTCCTGGAGCGGCAGCGCCACGACGACGCGAAGCACGTGTTTCGCACGATGCTCCTGGTCGCCCCCAACGACGAGCGGGGGTGGCTAGGGCTCGGCTCCTGCCACGAAGAAACCGGCGAGACCGAGCGCGCGGATGCACTCTACGAGCTGGCCCCGCAAGCGTGCGGTCCAGCGGCTCGGTGCGCGGTGGCGAGGGCACGGCTGCTTCGCCTCGCGGGGCGCTTCGACGACGCGGACGCGGCCTACGCGCTCGCTGCAGATCACGCCGAGAGCGCCGACGATCACGAGATCCTGGCCGTCATCATCGCCGAGAGAGACCTGTCATGAACACCGCAGGCATCAGCCCCAGCGCATCCGTCACGACCGCGGCGCTTCGCGGAGCCGCGCCGTCCGGCGGCCCCGCGTCGCTCCTCCCGTCGCCCCCGCCAGGCGATGGAGTGGACGACGCCCTCGGCCAAATCATGAAGATGGCCTCCGACCTGAACACGCTCCAGAGCGCGACGGGAACGAGCACGGTCACATCCGCGAACGCGCGACGCACGGAGATCGCCGAGAAGCGCAAGGAGCTCCTCCTCAAGGCCGTCGACGCGGAGAGGAAGGCGGCGGAGGCGAAAGAGAGCGGCGGCCTCTTCGGCTTCATCGAGGACCACCTCGGCGTCGCCGGGCTCGTCGGTCTCGCGGCGATCGCGCTGTCGGGTCCGCTCGGGTCCATGGCCTTCGGGAGCAGCTCCGCAGCCGTCGCGTCGTCGGGGCTCGACATGGTCGCCGCGGATTTCACGAGCCACCTCGTCGCGCCGGACGACTCGACCAACGCCCTCGACGGCGCTGCGGTCATCGCAGGCCCGATGGCGTTCGCGGTCGAGCAAGTCGTGAGCAAGATGGATCCCGGCGACGTGCGCGAGGCCGCCGACAAGCTCGGCAGCGTGAAGGACGAAGATCTCAAGGTCGCGAAGAAGATCGCGCTCGCGCTCGTCATGGCGGAGATCGCTGTCGGCACCACGGTCGCGACCGGCGGCACCAGCGCGGCGGCGATCGTCGCGCTCGTCGGCATCGGCATCTCCACGACGACGCAGGTGATGCAAGACACCGGCGCGCTGAAGGAGGTCTTCGGGGACAAGGCGAGCTACGTCGCGCTGGGCGGCCAGATCACCGGCGCCGCGCTCACGCTCGGTGGCTCCGTCGCGACGATCGGCAAGAGCGCCGACGCCGCCGTCAAGCTTGCGGACGCCCTCCAAAAGGGAAAGTCCTTCGTCGAGGGCGCCTACGAGATCGACCAGGGCGTGCGAAACCTCGAGGCGGCCGGCTACGTCCACGACGCGGACGAATCTCGCGCGGACGCGAAGGCGAAGAAGAAAATGCTCGATTTCATCGCGAGCTTCGTCGACGGCGTCCTCGATGATCTGCGCGACGTGAAAGAGTCGGCGGACCGGGCGTCGGGCTGCCTCCAGGAAACGATGCAAATCCACAACAGCACGCTGCTCATGGCGGGCAGCATGAAGGTCTAGTCATGTCGAACGTCGGTCCGTCTCCGGTCAACCCTTCCCTACCTCTCGCCCTCCAGGGCACGGGCGCCGCGTCGCCTACGACGAGTCCGTCGGGAGCGCCCATTCTCCCCCCTCCGGCGTCCGCCGATGTCGGCGAGGCGATCGCCACGCTCGTCATCGAGTCGGCTCTCGCCAACCGCAAGACGGCGCGCGACACCAAACACGCCGCGGCGAGCGCGCTCGAGCACGCCGAAGACGCAGAGATCGCCAACATGCGCCAAGCGGCGGATTCGCGTTACAACGCCGCGAAGGCGGACGCGTTCGCACAGATGGCGAGCGGCGGCCTCACGGCGGGCTCGGCCTACGTTGGGAACACGGCCGCGATGACCTTCAAGGGCGGCGCTGAGGTCGCGAAGGGCGGCTTCTCCTTCTTCTACTCGGCAGGAGAAAAACGAGACGCCGACCGCGCCGACATCGCCGCGAAGCAAGCCGCGCACGCGGCTACGCACGCCAAGACCACGATGGACGACGCGATCGACGACGAGAAGGCGGCGAAGGACTCCGTCCGCAAGGCGCTCGAGTTTCTCAAGGACTACTCCTCGTCGCAGCAGCAGGCGCAGGCCGCCGCCACCCATCGCGCGTAAACGCGGGCGCGGCGTAACGTAAATCGCAGTAAGCTGCGCGCGTGAAGATTTATACGAAGACCGGCGACGACGGGACCACGGGCCTCTTCGGGGGCGCGCGCGTCCCCAAGTCATCTGCGCGCGTCGACGCGTACGGGACGGTCGACGAGCTGAACGCCACGATCGGCGTGGCGCGCACGGCGAAGCTCGATACGGCGACCGACGGCGTGCTCGCGGCGGTGCAGGCGGACCTCTTCACGCTCGGCGCCGAGCTTGCCACGGTGCCCGGCAAGGAGGACAAGCTCAAGATGCGCCTCCTCGACGCCGCCGACGCGGAGCGCCTCGAGCGCGCGATCGACGACGCCGAGGTCGGACTGCCTCCGCTGACGAATTTCGTCCTCCCTGGCGGCTCCGCAGGCGCGGCGGGACTCCACCTCGCGCGCACGGTGTGCCGGCGCGCCGAGCGCCTCGTCCTCGGTCTGCCCGACGCGCCCGCGCGGAGCGATCTCGTCGTCTACTTGAACCGCCTCAGCGATCTCCTCTTCGTCCTCGCCCGCAAGGCGAACAAAGAGGCGAAGGTCGAGGACGTGCTCTGGGCGCCGCGCGGCGCGTGACGCGCTACTTGGTGTCGTAGGTCTCGTCGCCGACAGCGCCCACGAGCTTGCCGTTCGTGCCGTTCAGGATGGCGAGCGAGCTCGTGCGTGTGACGTAGACGAAGCCGCCGCTCGCGACGATGCCGTCGATCGAGTCGACCGCGAAAATTTTCGGCAGCTCGGTGTCCCACAGGCGCGCGCCGGAGCGCGGCTCGAGCGCGGAGATATGCCATCCCTTGCTGCCGGTGCCCCAGTTGGTCACGTAGATGCCGGTCGCGAGGGCGTCGTGCGTGTTCGAGTGCGCGCGCACGAGGGACGGATCGGTCGTGGGGAGGACTGTGACCCACCGCTGCGCACCGCTCTTCGGGTCGTAGCCGACGGCCATCGGGATCTCGGTCCCCGGGGATTTTCCCCCGCCGGCGACGCCGATGTCTCCGTCGACGAGCGTGCGGCGCGCCGCGAAGCCGGCGACCTTGGGCGCATCTTTGCCAGTCTTTTTCGTGCGCATCGACCACTCGTCCTCGCAGCCGGTGGCCGGACGCGCGCCCTCGCGGGTCGTGCCCGTGCGCGTGTCGAGCAGCGTGCCGTGCTTGTCGACGGTGCCGATCCAGACGGAGCTCGGACCGGCCGCGCACATGCGCTCGACGCGATCGGTGAGGCGCGCCTGCGAGGTCTCTGTCCCGGACTTGGCGTCGAGGATGTGCACTGCGGAGCGGTAGTCGGAGACGACGACGCGATCGCCGGTGACCGCGAACTTCGTCGCTTGGTAACCTTGGCTATAGGAGCCGAGCGGTCCATAGCGCCACGCGAGCGTCAAATCGGAGGGACGAATGGCGACGACGTAGAGCTGATCGTCGCTCCCCATGCGCATGCGGCCGACGATCGCGGGCGCGCCGGAAATCGTGATGCCCTGCGGCGCGCCGCCGACGCTGTCCCAAAACGATCGCTCGTGACTTGGGAAGAAGCTGGCGGACGCGGGACGGGCGGCGACTTGGACGGGCGTGAGCGGACTGCGCTGCGTCTGGAAGTAGACGAAGATCCCTGCGGCGACGAGGATCGGCACGAGGCAACCGACGCCGCGCGCGCCACCGGAGGAGCGAGCCGTCTGGAACCGAGCAGGCGCCATCGGCGCGGCGGCCGCGAAAGGCGCGTGGATTTCGATTTGCAAGACACGCGGCGCGGGCTCGGGATCGGGGACCGGCTCGTACGCGTGGCCGCAGTACCCGCAGCGGTACACGCCTCCTTCGGGGTGCGGCGGCAGCGCGGCGCCGCACTGGGCGCACTTCAGATCGACGAGCTGCATCCGGGCGGATCATAGCCCGCCCGTGCGACGTTCACGCAGCTTCCGCCATCTTGCTCGCCAGCATCTTGCGACCGCGGTGCAGGCGGCTCATCACGGTGCCGACCGGCAACCCGAGCTCGCTCGCCGCCTCGCGGTACGAGCGCTGCTCGAGGTCGACGAGCGTGACGACCGAGCGAAACCCCGGGGGCAGCGCGTCGAGGCGCTCCTTGGTGCTCGGCGTGAGCGGCGCGCACGCGTCGGGCGGCGCGAAGCGCTCGGGCGTCGTCCACGCGCACGGATCGACCGACAGCGTACGCAGCGCGTTCCGCTCACGGCGCGCGCGGCGGTAGCGCGTGACGAAGACGCTGAAGAGGATTTGCTGCACCCACGCGCGCAGGTTCGTCCCGCGCTCGTACTGCCCTTCGAATTTGAGCGCGCGCTCGATGGTGTCCTGCACGAGATCGTCGGCCGTCGCGGAGCTCTGCGCGAGACGCAGCGCGCGCCCACGGAGCTCCGGCATCATCCCGACGAGGCCCGCCTGGAGCGAGCGCAAATCCGTGGCGATGACGGGGTCACGACGGGGGCGGTTCGGTAGGCTCGGCGCGAAAGTCGAAGCGGGCATGTGCATCCTCCGAAGGGATGCTTCAGCAACGCCGGTGCCACGGCGGGTGCCCTCGAATTCGTTCCGGTTTTCGGCTTTTCATCGGAACTCGTGTGTCCGACGGGAGTCGCGGCGTGGGCGATGGGCGACGCGCCGGCCAGCGCCGTCGGAAGCGGCAGGTTCAGCGAAGGAGGCCGGCGAGGACGCCCGGAACGTGCTCGGCGATCTCGGTGGCGAGCATTCCCCGATCGGCTCCGCCGTGCGCGGCCTGCCAGGCGTCGGCCGCCGCGCCGTGCACGTACGCCGCCGCCGACGCCGCCTCGAACGCCTGCGCGTTGCACGAGATGGCGCCGAGGATCCCGCTCAGGACGTCCCCGCTGCCGGCCGTCGCGAGCGCCGGGTTGCCGCTGGGGTTGATGACGACGCGCCCCGCCGGCGTCGCGATGAGCGTGTGCGGTCCCTTGAGGAGAACCACCGCGCGCGTGCGTGCGGCGATCGCGCGTGCGGCCGCGAACCGATCGGCCTCGACGTCGCGCGCCTTTCCGCCGAGGAGGCGCGCCATCTCGCCGGAGTGCGGCGTGAGCACCGGCGTGCGCTTGGCATTGTCGAGGAGCTCGGGCCTGCGCGCGGCGATCGTGATCGCGTCTGCGTCGAGGACGACCGGTCCTTCGTAGGCCGCGAGGACGTGGGCGAGCACCGCTTCGGCGTCGGGGCCGGTGCCGAATCCAGGGCCGATGACGACCGCGTGCTTGCCGGCGAGGGCGCTATCGATCGACGCCGCGTCGGTGCCGATGCGCGCGGTCATCGCCTCGACGACCCGCGCCTCGAG
>JBBRLQ010000027.1:0-108840 GCA_038231275.1 Polyangiales bacterium | reverse complement strand
AGCGGAGCGAAACGCTCCTGGGGGAAAGGCCGGTGAGGCCTTGTGTGGAGCGAAGCGCAGCGGAGCGAAATGCTCCTGGGGGAAAGGCCGGTGAGGCCTTGTGTGGAGCGAAGCGCAGCGGAGGGAAATGCTCCTGGGGGAAAGGCCGGTGAGGCCTTGTGTGGAGCGAAGCGCAGCGGAGCGAAACGCTCCTGGGGGAAAGGCCTGACCGGCTTTTCCGGTCGGGCCTTGAGCCTTCGGGTCATTTTCCTCGCGGTCGCGCTCTCAGGCATTGCCGGTGTCGCGCGCGCCGACGATGCGCCCCCCGCGAATCCGCCGGACGCCGCCGAGAAGCGCATCGACGTGAGCGTCGACGCCGACGGCCCCGGCGCGACGATCGAGCGCCGCGCCAATACGGTCGAGGGCTGGCAGACGACCCTCGGCATCCCCGTCTATTCCGCGACGCAGCAGTGGGAGCCGTCGTGCGTCGCGCCGTGCCGCGTGAAGCTCGACCCCAACTCGACCTACCGCGCGACCGGTGACGGCGTCGCCGCCTCGTCGACCTTCACGCTGCCCTCCGGGAAGGGGGCCGTGTCGCTCCACGTCCATACGCGCTCGGCGTTCCTCCACGACGCCGGAATCGGGCTGACGACGTTCGGCGCGATCTTCACCGTCGTCGGCGGCGTCTCGTCGCTCTACGCGAAGAACATCACGAGCACCGACGCCGAGGCGACGGTGCGCGGCTTCGGCCTCACGATCTTGATCACCGGCGCGGTCTTTCTCGCCGTGGGGTTGCCTCTTTGGCTCGGCGGCAAGAGCGTGGTCACCGCCGAGTAGAGCGGACGTGGTTTGAACGGAACGGGCAAACGCAGCAGCGACCTAGACCGCCGCTCGCGTCGCCCTGGTGGATCACGAAGTCCACGAAGCGTCTCCGTTGGAGACCACCGTCCCGCCCGCGCGGCGGAGCGGTCTGGAAAATTTCAAGCAGAGTCGAATACCTGCGACAGTACCGCCCACTCATACCCACATGGTCGTACATTTGCACCATGGTTGGGCATCATGCGCAACGTTATCCTCGCCCTCGCCACGGTCGCTTCCGCCTTCGCCCTCGTTCACTGCGCGGGAGGCGCGTCGAGCGGCTCGGATGATTTGAAGGGACAGGAGGCGCCGAGCACCGGCAAGCTCGACTCCGGCACCGGCACGCCGCCGTCAAAGCCGCCGAGCACTCCGCCCGCCGACGGTGGCGCGAAGCAAGTCGCCGACGCCGCGAGCCCCGACGCCGCGCCGCCGCCGCCCGCGAAGGGGAACAAGGACGCAGGCGGGCCCGAGAACACCGGCCCCGGCCCGACGTGCCTCGCGCTGAGCGCGTGCTGCAGCAAGCTCACCAACAGCCTCGAGCAGGTCGGCTGCCTCCTCGCCACCGGCAAGAAGAACGAGCTCATCTGCGGCGGTGCGATGGTCACCTTCAACTGCGCCGGCATCACCAACCCGCCGCCGAACCACGGACCCAGCTGCGCCGGCCTCACGTCGGGCGCGCTCTACTGCGGCAACGACGGCCCCAACGGCGATCCCAACACGCTCTACCAGTGCAGCGGCTCCAGCATCTCGATCGTCCGGCAGTGCCCGAACGGCTGCAAGACGAACCCCGGCGTCGACGACTCCTGCAACGGTAGCGGCGGCGGCGGCGGAACGAGCGGCGCGAACTGCTCCGGACACAGCGGCCTCTTCTGCGGCGGCGACGGCGTCGGTGGCAACGCGAACACGCTCTACGACTGCGAGAACGACGCGGTCGCCAGCTCACAGGTGTGCGCCAACGGCTGCGTGACGAACCCCGACCCCGCGATCAACGACTACTGCGAGACCTCGAGCGGCGGTGGTGGTGGCGGCGTGAGCTGCTCGGGCCTGCCCGACTACAAGTACTGCGGCTCCGACGGCGTGAACGGCGATCCGAACACGCTCTACACCTGCAAGGGCGGAAGCCTCACCGGCTCGCAGCCGTGCGCCAACGGCTGCACGGTCGGCTCGAGCAACACCGACGACTATTGCTCGTACACCTCGGGCGGCGGCGGCGCGGACTGCACGGGTCTGTCGGACGGCACGTACTGCGGCTCGAACGGCGTCCACGGCGATCCCGGAACGCTCTACACGTGCTCCTACGGAACGGTCAGCGACTCGGCCTTCTGCTCCAGCGGGTGCTACGCCGGCGACTTCGGCGGCAGCGATCTCTGCAACTGATGAGTGGAGCGAAGCGCGGGCGCTGAGGCTGGCGCCGCTGCGGCGCATGTGGCAGAACCCGCGGGTCCGACACTCTTTCATGAGTGACGGTCTCGAAATGCGCCGCGCCCCGCTTTTTTTCCTGATTCCGTCGCTCTTCGCGGCCGGCACGGCCTCGGCGGCGACGCCCGCGCTCGGGGACTATGCGAGCCACGCGGCGGATGGGCGCGGCTTCGTCGTCACGACGACCGACGGCCAGCGCCTGCGCCTCACGCCCTACGGCGACTCGGTCGTGCGGGTCCAGGGGGCCTCCTCGGCCGCGCCGTTCACGCGCGACGATCGCTACCAGATGGTCCTGCGCCACGACGGCCCCGGCGCCTTCACCGCGACCGACGCCGCGACCAGCGTCACCTTTGCCGGCCCGAAGATGCAGGTCGTCGTCGGAAAGTCCCCGGTGCGCGTCGACGTCCGCGCGAACGGCGCGTCGCTCATCGGCGAGGGCGCGCCGTACGGGCTACTGACGGGCGATCGTCCGCTACGACTCACGGTCAACGGCGCGATCGTGAACGCGGCGATGCCGTTCCCGGTCAGCGGCGCGTGGACGACGTGGAGCACGTCGACGGCGATGGTCACGCTCAAGGCCGGCCCCAACGCGGTCCGCCTCACCGCCGCCGGCGCGAACGGCGGCAACGTCGACTCGCTCACCATCGGCGGCATCACGTACGAGGCCGAGAGCGGCACGCGCTCCGGCGCGACGTTCGGCAACCAGAACGCCGGCTACACCGGCACCGGCTACGTCGACTTTCAGAACGACGCGAACGACTACGTCGAGTTCACCGTGAGCGTCGGCGCCGCCGGCACGTTCCCGGTCGACATTCGTTACGCAAACGGCGCCCCTGCGCAGCAGCTCTTCACGCCGCAACCGGACGAGCACTTCGTCGGCCTCGGCTACGGCGGCTTCGGGCGCGTCGCGTCGCTCGATCTCCGAGGCCAAACGATCGCGCGCAACCGTGAGTACCAAGCGCCGATCCTCGCGCCCTTCTACGTCTCGTCGCGCGGCTACGGCGTCTTCGTCAACAGCACGTGGGACAACTCGTTCGCGTTCACCGACACGTCCTACGGCTTCTCGCTCGCCGGCGGGCAGGTCGACTACTTCGTCCTCCTCGGCCCCGAGATCGGCGACGTGCTCGATCGCTACACCGCGCTCACTGGCCGTCCGCGCCTGCCTCCGCTCGCCGCGTTCGGCCTGGGCCTCAGCGACAAGCTCGACGACTCGCTCCCCAGCGACGAGTCGTGGTGGAAGGACAAGATCCAGAAAATGAAGGACGGTACGTGGCCGTTCGATCTCGTCATCCACGACAACTCGTGGCGAAACGGGAAGACCGCGCCGTGGCAATGGAGCCCGCAGCGTTTTCCCGACCCGACAGAATACGAGAGTTTCTGCCAATCCGTTGGCATCACGAATCAGCTGGATTTCAATCGCGCGGACGACACGCTCTCCGACGGGTGGAAGGCCTCGTACCTGATGCCGGGCACGACGGACTATCCGGATTTTTCGTCGCCGCTCGTGCGCCAGTGGTTCTGGAACCTGCTGTCGACCAAATCGTTCGATCCGGCGCTCAAGTACCCCGGCGATTTCTTGTGGCTCGACGAGCCCGACGATCCCGTCACACCCACCGGCCCGCTCGCCGACGGCCGCGCGTGGGCGGAGGACGGCAACTACTACTTCTTCCTCGAGCTGCAGGCCGTGGGGGAGGGGTGGGAGGCGACGTTCCAGGGAAAGAAGCGGCCGTACGTGATGATGCGCGGCGCGACCGCGGGCGCGCAGCGGTGGGGCACCGTGTGGAGCGGTGACATCGACGACACGTACGCGGAGATGAAGCTCCAGATCCGCGGCATGCTCGCGGCCGGTCTCTCCGCGTTCCCGTTCTGGGCGCACGACGCGGGCGGATTCAAGACGTTGCCTTCCGACGCGATGTACCGGCAGTGGGGCGTCGCGATGGGGAGCTTCTCGCCGATGTGGAAGCCGCACGGGATCGGCCTTCGCTTCCCGTGGCAGTTCTCGCAAGCCGCGCAGGACGACATGCGCACGTACGGCGCGCTCCGCATGCAGCTCTTGCCGTACCTCTACTCGGCGGCGTGGCGCGCGGCGACGACGGGCATGCCGATCGCGCGGGCGATGGTGATCGACTACCGCGCGCTGCCCGATGCGTGGAAGGCCGACCAACAGTACATGTGGGGCGACGCGCTGCTCGTCGCGCCCGACGCGAGCGACGGCGGCGGGACCGTGAACGCGTGGCTGCCGCCGGGCGATTGGTACGACTACTGGGACGACACGAAGCACGCGGGCGGCTCCACGCTGGCGGTCGCGACGAAGATCGGACGCTTGCCGATCTTCGCGAAGGCAGGCGGGATCGTGATGGGCGCGCTCGCGGGCATCGGCACGAAAGCATGGAATCGCAGCGTGCGTGTGCTCGACGTGTACGCCGGCGCCGACGGGCACGCGACGCAGTTCGAGGACGACGGTCTCAGCGACGGCTACCAGAGTGGACAACGCGCTCTGACGCAGATCACGTACAGCGACGCTGCGACGCGCCTCGAAATTGCGGCAGACGACGGGACCTACGTCGGCGCGCCGGTCGCGCGCACGTACCACGTGCATTTGCACGGGCTCGCCGTCGCGATCGCGATGCAAGTGAACGGCGTGCCGGCGATCGCGACGTGGGACGCGCAGAAGAAGGTGTTGTCGATCGACACGACGGCGCTGCCGGTGAACGCGAAGGTCGTGATCGAGCCGCTGGGCGCGGGGATCGGTGACGGCGGGGCAGGCGGCGACGGGGGCATCGGAGGCGGCGGCGCTGGCGGCGCGGACGGCGGTGTCGGTGCATCGCCAGGTGGCGGCGCATCGAGCGGGTGCGGATGCCGCGCGGCGGATCGGCGCGATGGCGGCTCCGCGTCGGCGTTTGGTCTGGCGTTTGCGCTCGCGCTCGTGACGGCGCGAAGGCGTCGCCGCTAAGACTCGGGCGTCCGCGGAGGGCGGGTAGCGCGCGGCAACCGTCGCGCGGCCGTCGGAATGTTCGCGTCGCGGACGCGCTGCACGAGTGTGCGGAAGACGCGCGAGAGGCCGACCTCGATCTCCGGAGACTCGCCGCAGAGCGTGAGCGCGCCCGCGACGGACTCGAGCGTCGAGACGAAATCGCGCCGCGGCTCCGCGCGGAGCTTGCCGTAGATGGACGGCTTGGTGGGCTTGAGCGTGATGCGGTTCATCTTGGAGAGCCAAGGATTGCGCCACCACAACGTCTTGGCCTTGGACCACGTCCCGTCGAGCACCACGATGCCATGCAGCTCGTTCGGCGCGAGGGTGACGCCGCCTCGCGCCGCGACCTGATCGCCTTCCGACTCGCGATCGGGGAACAGGACCGCCCATTTCGCGACGTCGACGTCTTCTTCGCGGAGCGCGTGCGCCAGACCGCGCCAGCTGAGCCCGACGACGAGCTTCGCCTTCGGGAGGCTCGCAACGAGGATCTGCGCGGACCCGAGGAGCGCGTCCTGCTCTTGGGGATGCTGCAAGATGAGGATTCGCCGCTCGGTCGGGTACGGCACGATGCGATCGCACACGCACGCGACGGTCGGGCGCCGGCACGTCTCACAAGAGGAACCCGTCACAGCTTCGCGAGTTACCACTTCTCTTTGGGCCGTGCACGCGAGAATCGGGCGGATCCCGCCTCGCAAATGGTCTTCTCGGGGACGAAGACGGTGCGCACCTCCCCGCAGCGGCATGGCAAGTAGACGCTGCCGACGAACGCGCTCAGGTTCCGAGTCGAACGCAGCTCCTCTTGCTGCTTCACGACCAGCGTTCGAGCCATGAACGTGATCTCGAGCCCTTCGCTCTCGTGCGTGCCGGTCAGCGACGGATGGTCGAAGGCTCCGATCAGCGTGAAGAGCCCCTCCTCGCGCAAGCTCCTCCGCGACGGCGAGCGAAGGCCGCGCGACAGACCAAGGAGCGGCTCGAGCTGCGGCGTGTCGCCTTCGAGAGGAAGCCTCCCGAGCCGGCGGAGCGTCGCCTCGGCGTAGTAGTGAATGCCTCGGCGGCCGTACAAGCGGAAGAAATACGGGATGTCCCCGCGAGCCAGCTGCTCCACCTCTTCCTCGAGCAACGGTGGCCAGAGCGCGTGACCCGAACTCGTGCGCGCGAGGACGTACTCGTCCGTTCCACGCAGGCATACACGAATGGGCGTCTCCCGAAGTGCGGGCAGGTGCGCGATCACGTCGGCGATCTTCCGCGCGTGAGTGTCGAAAAAAGCGAGCGTGCGGCCGTACGCCGCGACGAGCGCGACCAGATCCGCCGCGGCGACGGGCTTGCCGAGGTACGGCAGGACGCGCCGGACGCCGCACGCGTGCCGACAGATCGCCGCGACCTCCGGATCGGCGTCGGGCACCAGCTTCGTCTCCGTCGGCAGCGCGAGGTCCGAGAGGATCATCTCGACGTCGAGTGGCGCGAAGACCACGTGACCGCGACGATCGATCCCCAGCACGAGGTTCTCCCAGTGCAGATCCGAGACCCCGAGCCAGCTGAAGAGCGCGATCGCGCGTCCCACGATCTTCGCGAGGGCGTGTCTGCGATCGCGTGACGGCGGGGGCAGCGGCTCCAGCACGACGCGCTCCACCTCGCCGTCGGCCTCGGGCCGCGCCGGGAAGAATTTGAGCTCGGGCAAGAACCCGAACGCGTCGCGTCCCAGCCCATCCCGCGACGCCGCTTCGTCGAGCAGCCGCCGCAGGGGGCTCTCCGCCGAGAGGAGCAGCCACTCCCACACGAGCGTGCGAGGTTTGTGCACCCGCCGCCCGCGCATCGACACGCGTCGCCCGAAATTGTGCGAGTCGCCGAGGGTTGCGCGCGCGGCTCGCGGATCCAACATGGCGTCGGGTGGAGGGTACCAGCTCCCGCCATGCCGGAAAAAATCGCCCGCGTCCGTGCCAGAAGCTCGATTCCGGGCCATCTATGAGGGGTCATGCTTAATTACCACCTTCATTCGAAGGGCCTCCGCGCCCTTCTCGGCCTCTTCTCCCCCATCCCCCTGGCCCTTGTCGGCGCGCTCCTCGCGGGCTGCGGTCGCCCGCCCGCGACGCCGCGGCAAGAAGTGCCGGCGCCCGTCGTCGAGTACGTCACCCAGCAGGAGATCCTGACGCCGCTGCCCCTTCGCGTTCGGCTTCCGTCGCGCTACGGCGCCGATCGCGTCCTCGTCTTCTTTCACACCTGGGGCTCGCGCGGATGGAGCACGATGGAGCTCGCGCGCGATGGCCAGACGTGGGAGGGCGAGGTCTCGTGCCGCGAGGTCTCCACGGTGACCGGCGACACGCGCTACTTTTTCCTCGCGCTCGATCCGTCCGGCGAGGCCGTCGTCGGCAGCGGCTCGCCGGAGTGGCCGCACGTCGCGACGATCGTGGGCGCGCTCCCCGAAGGACCGCACGCGATCTCCGGTGGCGCGCTGCCGATTCGTTGCCACGATCCCTCCGACTGCCCTCCCGAGTTTCCGGGTTGCCCGGCCTACGCGGTTCGCCGCGGCGCGTGCCATTTCGACGCCGACTGTCGCGAGGGCGTCCGTTGCGCGTGGGACGGCTACTGCGGCTCCGCGTCGGCCGAGGACGAGCCGCTGCAGAGCGTCGACGAAGAGGAGCTCCTCGCGCGCGCGATCAAGGCCGCGAAGAAAAAGTATGGCCTCTCCGCGCGGCGCTGACGCGCGCAATTTCACGCGCGCCGCCTTCGGTCTATCGTCTCTCGTATGAGCGATTCCTTTCTCGAAGGCGGCTGCACGTGCCGCGCCGTTCGCTACCGGCTCACGAGCCGACCAATCTTCGTCCATTGCTGCCATTGCACGTGGTGCCAGCGCGAGACCGGCGCATCGTTCGCTCTCAACGCGATGATGGAGGCCGATCGCGTCGTCTTGCTGCAAGGCGAGCCGCAGGTCTTCGCCACGCCGTCGAACAGCGGGAAGGGTCAGAAGATCGCCCGCTGCCCGACGTGCTCGATCGCCCTATGGAGCAACTACGCGGGGGCCGGCGACAAGGTCCGCTTCGTCCGCATCGGCACGCTCGACACGCCCGGCGACTTGCCGCCCGACGTCCACATCTTCACGTCGACGAAGCAGCCGTGGATCGTGCTGCCGCCCAATACGCCCGCGTTCGAGGAGTACTACGATCGCACTGCGCTCTGGCCGGCGGAGAGCCTCGCCCGGCGCAAGGCGCTCCTCGGGTGAAGTTTCTTCGTGGCTTCCAACCCTTCGGTATGGCGTGTGCCTCCGTCAGCAGCGTCGCTCGTCGGCGCGATTTCGTTCGCGTAGGCAGTTGTCGCGAGTTGCAGCACATGGAGCCGTCGAGATCCACCCGGCGCTCCGAGGACGCATGAAGAGGAGAGGCCCGTGAAACTCAGCACGCTTGGAGTGCTCGCGCCGTTGGTCGTCGTCGCCGCGTGCGTCGGCACCGTCGGCGACGGCGGCGGATCCACGGGGCAAGGCATCCCTGGGGATCCTGGCGGCCCCGGGGTCGGCGGCCCCACCGCCGCGGTCACCGGCCCCCTCACGCGCATCGCCCGACTGACCCACAAACAATACGACAACACGGTCGCGGACCTCTTGCGGTACACGCCGGACACGCCGCCGTCGCTCTCCTTTCTCGCGGACTCGAGCTTCGCCGGGTACGACAACAACGCCGACGGGCTCACCGCGAGCGACGTGCTCGTTCAGCAGTACCAGCAGTCGGCAGAGGCGCTCGCGGCCGGCGCCGTCACCAAGTCGCTCGCGAAGCTCGTGACGTGCACGCCCGCCGGCGACGGCTCGGCGTGCGCCAAAGAGTTCATCCAGAAGTTCGGCCGGCGCGCGTTCCGCCGTCCGCTCGAGGACGCGGAGACCGCCGCGTATCTCGCCGGCTTCACCAAAGCGGCCGCGTCGTACGCAGGGACCAACGCGTTCGACAACGGCGTGCAGTTCGTCATCGAGTCGATGCTCCAGTCTCCGTATTTCCTCTACCGCGCCGAGCTCGGTCAGACGAAGGCCGCCGACGGCGCGATCCCACTGAGCGACTACGAGGTGGCGTCGCGCACGTCCTACCTCCTCTGGAACACGATGCCCGACGACTCGCTCGCCGCTGCCGCGGACGCCGGGCAGATGCACACGTTCGACCAGGTGCGCGCGCAGGCGCTCCGCCTCCTCGCCGATCCGCGGGCGCGCGAGACGATCGCCGATTTTCATTCGCAGTGGCTCCAGCTCAGTCGCTACGCGACCAACTACCTCACCAAGAATCCGGCGACCTACCCGGGATTTTCCGCCGACACCGGCGCGACGCTGCAGCTCGAGGCGACGCAGTTCGTCAGCTCCGTCGTCTTCGACGACAAGGGCGGATTCAGCGCGCTGATGACGGCGCCGTACACCTTCGTGAACTCCGACACGGCGAAAATCTACGGAGTCCAGGGCACCTTCACCAAGGATCTGCAGAAGGTGCAGCTGAACCCCGCGCAGCGAGCCGGGTACCTCACGCAGGTCGGGTTCCTGGCCTCGCACGCGTACGCGGACGGTGACTCGCCGATTCACCGCGGCGTCTTCATCCAGCGCCAGCTGCTCTGCAACCAGATCCCGCCGCCGCCGCCCGGCGTCAACCCGACGATCCCGCCGCCGAGCGCGACGCTGAAGACCACGCGCGATCGCGTCGCCGCGCACACCGCGGGCGCGCCATGCAACGGCTGCCATACGTCGATCATCAACCCGGGCGGCTTCGCGTTCGAGCACTACGACGGCATCGGCGCGTGGCGCGATCAAGACAACGGCGCTCCGGTCGATGCGGCAGCGACGATCCGCATGGACGGCGCCGACGTTTCGTTCACCGACGCCGTCGACTTCGCCCACAAGCTCGCCGCGAGCACGCAGGCGCGCCGCTGCTTCGTCACGAACTGGATGCGGTACGCCTACGCCCACCAGGAGGCGACCGCCGACACGCCGGTCATCGACGCGTTCACCACGAAGCTGGCGGACCCGGCCTACGACGTCCAGAGCTTCATCCTCGACCTGACGCAGACGCGGTCGTTCTTGTTCCGACCCGGAGACGGGAGCTAGTCATGCATCGACGCGCATTCCTTCGTGGCATCGGCGGGGTCGTCCTCGCGCTGCCTTTCCTGGAGAGCATCGAGATGCGCGGCGTCCGCGCGGGCACGCCGCCGCCGGTGTCGAAGCGGTTCATCTGCTTTTTCCAGTGCAACGGCGTCAACATGGACAAGTTCTTCCCGACGGGCGGCTTCGGTCCGCTCACCGCGGCTTCGTTTGGTGCCGGGACCGCGCTCGCGCCGCTTGCGCCGTACGCGAGCCGCCTCCTCATTCCGCGCGGCCTCCACACCGAGCCAAAGGGCTACATGCAGTCGCCCGTCACGATGGGCTGCGATCATCAGGTCGGCATGGCGCACAAGCTCACGGCGCAGCCGAAGTCGTCGGCCGACGTCACCGGGTACCCGACGGGCATCTCGGTCGATCAGGAGATGGCCAAGAGCCTCAACCCTGCCGGCGTCTCTGCGCTGACCGCGTCCGTCGGCACGCAGGGCTCCGACGATCTCGGGATCATCTCGTACAGCGGCCCCAACGCGCCGGTGAAGGGCCAGAACAACCCCAAGCTTCTCTTGGACAGCCTCGGGCTCGCGACCGCCGACACCAAGACGCAGGCGATGGTGAACGCGCGACGCCAGAGCGTCCTCGACCTCGTCAGCACCGACCTCGCGGCGCTCAAGCGCAAGGGCCTCTCCGCGGCGGACCAGCAGAAGCTCGACATGCACCTCACGAACCTCCGTGCTGCGGAGAACGGCGCGAGCGGTCTTTCGTGCACGATCGCGCCCGAGCTCGCCTCCGCGACCGGCGCGATTAACCCGAAGACCGTCGGTGACGACGCCAACTTCAAAGCGCTCGGGCAGCTGACGATGGACATCCTCACGCTCGCGGTCGCGTGCAACCGCAGCAACGTCGCGTCGATCCTCTGGGGCCGCGGTTCAGGCGGCCCGGTGTTCAAGTGGGACGGGATGAACTTCGCGTTCAATCACCACGCCATCTCGCACGGCGGCAGCGGCAGCGGCCTCGGATCGCCGATCGCCGGCTTCATGGACATGCTGTTCCAGATCGACACGTGGCACGCGACGCAGATGAAGTACCTGCTCGACAAGCTCGACGCGTACAAAGAGGGCGCCAACAGCGTGCTCGACAACAGCGCGGTGCTCTGGATCAACGAGCTCTCCGACGGCGACTACCACCAGTACCACGACCTCCCCGTCGTCATCGCGGGCGGCGCGGGCGGCGCGCTCAAGACCGGGCAGTACGTGAACCTCACGAAGAGCGCGCCCGCGCCGTCCACCGACTCGAATGGCAACTTCAAGGGCAACATGATTTTGGGCGACGACAGCGCGGGGCACAATTTGCTCCTCACGACGCTGCTCAACGCGTGCGGCGCGAAGAACAACGGACAGCCGTACACGCACTTCGGCCACTCGAGCTTGGCCGACGGTCAGTACGCGCAGCTCTTGGTCTGACAGATCGAGAGATCGGACAGCGCTACTTCGCGGAGGCGTCGCCGGGGGAGCCGCTCGCTCCGCCGCTGCGGATCCACGCGGCGACGCACGCGAGGGACGCGTCGGAGAGCGGCCCGACTTGGGGCATGCGCGCCCCGAACGGAGGCGTCGCGAGGAGCTTCTCGTAGAAGATGCTCTTGTCCGGATCGCGCCCTGGATCGACGAGCGCGCCGGCGCCGCCGATCGCGTTCTTGCCGGACATCCGTGCGAACGCGTCGGGGGAGACGAGATCGAGCGAGGCCGCCGGGCTCGTCGCCGCGTGGCACCCCGCGGTCCCGCACTGCGGCGCGAGGATCGTAGTGGGGACGTCGGGGCACGTGGGGCCAGCTTCGGTTGGCGCCGCCTCGGCCGCTTCGCCGGCGTCGCGAAACGCATCGGGGTTGGCGAGCGTCCCCGGACAGCCGGCGAGCACACCGACCGGGCCGAGCGCGAGCGTCACGACGAACGGGCGGACGTCAAAAGACATAGGCCACGCTCGCGTTCAGTCCCATGAGCTCGTCGAGCGCGCCGCCCGCGACGTACGCGTCGCCCGGGACCGGGTGGAGCGTGTAGAAGAAGCGGCGGTAGCTCGCGGTGAGGCGCACCTCGAGGCCTGCAGCGACAGCGAGCGCGCCTCCGAGCTCGGCGTCGACTCCGCCGACGGACGCGCCGGTGAAGCGTCCCGCCACGTCCCCTGCGCTGAGGACGAAGCGGTAGCCGAATCCGGCCACGATCGCGGCGGGGCCGATGGGGATGCGCGCGTCTGCGCCTACCCGGACGAAGCGGTACGACGCGGACGGCGCCGTCGTCGCGAGATCCGCGGAGGTCAGCGTGAACGTTTCCTGTCCGTACGCGCCGGAGAGGCCCAAGACCGGCGCCTTCTCTCCCCCAGCGCGAACGCGGAGACCCGCGCCGACGTCGAAGCGCCAGAACGCCGTGTCGACACCGCCGCCGCTCGACGACGACGACGACAGCGCGAACGCACGCGCGTAGTCACCGAAGACGCCGATCCCGGCCAAGATCGGCGAGGACGCATCGGCGAAGGGGTGCACGGACGCGGCGATCGAGAAGAGCGGAGCGACGGCGAGGTTGTAGCTGCGCAGGTTCGAGGTGAGGCCGTCGTTGTACCGGAAGTGACGATGCCCCGCTTCGAGGCCGAGGGAGACGTCGAAGAGGTCGGTGCCGACGACGTGACGCGGTCGCGGGGTGGCCGCGGAGGGGCGATCGGGCGTCACGTCGGAGGTCGCGGTCGCGGTCGGGGTCGCGGTCGGGGTCGGGGTCGGGGTCGCGGTCGGGGTCGCGGTCGAGGTCGTGGTCGCGGTCGACGTCGTGGTCGGATCCGCGGGCGGTGGCGTGGCGGGAGAGGGCTTGGCGCTCGCGGGGTGCGCCCTTGCGAGCTCTCCCGCGACGGCGCTCGCGAGCGCGTCCTCCGCCGCGAGCGAAACGTGCGCTTCGCTCGCGGTGTCCGCGACATCCACCACGAGGACGTCCGCCTTCTCCGCCTTGCGCTTGCCGCTCGTCGTCACGAACACGACGTCCTCGGCGTTGACGGCGCGGGCAGCCTTCCGCGCCTGGGACATCAGCTTCCCGCGCTTTCGTGGGTCACGAACAATCGCCGAAAAAGGCGGTTTTGCCCCTTCCTTCGCGAGCGCCGCGAGCCACGCCGCCGGATCGACGACCGTGAAATCCGCGCCGAGCTGCGCGGCGGCCTGGGCTCTGGCCTTCTCCGCGTCCGGTCCCTCCACCCACACGACGACCACGCGCGGTGCTGCCGCCACGCGCGCGCTCGAAAGCGCGAGGGCGAGCGCGAGGGCGATCCCCGCGAAACGTACGCCGGTCCTCCACGCGGAGCCCCTCATGCGTCAGCAGCCGATTCGCGTCGTGCTCAGCACGATGTCGTCGAGCCAAATGTCGAACTGGGTCGGCGTCGAGCCACCCTGGTAGAGCCACCAGCCGAACCAGACGTGATCGAACGTCGGAAAGACGAAGTCGACCTGGGTGCCACCATGCGACTTCGTCGACACCGTGAGATCCGTCTTGGCGATGCTGTCCACCCATACGTTGACGACGTTGTCGTTCGCGCGAAGCTCCCACTCGAAGCATTTCCACGCGCCTGCTTGCGCGGGGGCCGACGCCTTCCAATTCTCCCAATCCCCCGTCGGACCGCCGTCGCTGCCGGTGCCGAGGAGCGGACCTTGGTTGGGGACGTACTGCCCGCCGATGGGGCGAACGAGTGTGCCGCTGCCGGCCGCCGCTTCCACCAGCGTGAAGTGTGCGTAGTCCGGCGCGCTCGGGTAGGCGGTGACCCACGCGTACATGCGCCCGAAGAAGCTGTTGTTCGGCGGCGCGAACGCTCCGAGGCGCGCGTACGCGAAGCCATTCAACTGCGTGCTGACGTGGAGCGCCTTCGCCCCGCGCACGTGCGCCGTGTCGATCGTGAGGGTCCCGTTGTTCGTGACCGGCGTCCACTTACCGCCCTTCGCGGTGCCGAGCGGGTACGACTCGAAGTCGTCGCAAAAGAGGAGTCCGGCGCTCGCGCACGTCAGCGCGGTGGACCCGTCTTGAGGAGGAGGCGCATTGCCGTCCTTTGCGGCATCGACGGCTGCGCCGCTGTCTTGTGGCGGAAGGCTACCGTCACCCGGCGGCGCGGTGCCATCGGCAACGAGGCCGCCGTCGGCTCCGTTCACGGGGCCCGGCGCCGAGGGGGCGCTCGAGTCGGAGCTACAGCTCGCGGTCGCGAGCACCACGAAGGAAACCGCAAGACCGAGCGCTCTTCGCATCGCGTCCTCCAGCGACCAGGATAGCACCGCTCGCCTCGCGGAGGCCGATTCGGGCGCGCTCCTCAGGAGGCGCGAGGGGAGGCGCGCGAGGCCAGCTGCCGGCCCAGGTCGAGGAGCCGATCCTCTTCTTCCTTCGTGAAGTTTCGTTCGCCCATCGCCGCGATGCCGAGCGCACCCACCGCGCGCTCGCCGTCGAGCATCGGGACGCAGAGCGATCCCATCGCGCCCGTCGCCTTCGCCCCCGGCCGCGCGTCGCCGCTCTTGTCCGTTTGTAGATTGCACAGATTCACGGGAGCCTTGCGCTCGACGGCGAGGCCCGCGATCCCCTTGCCGATCGGGATGACTCGGCTCGCCGCCAAGACCGGCTCCGGAATCCCTCGCGAGTGCGCGCGCAAGTGGAGCATCCCGTCCGCTTCGAGGACGTGGATCGTGCCGATCTGGGCCTTGAAATCCGCCAAAATGAGCTCGAGCGCCTTGTCGTAGTCCGCGGGGAGATCCATGGCCGATCTCTCTACCACCGACCGCCGCCGCACGCCGGTCCGCGTGCTACGTTCGGCCTTCGATGACGGTCTTCCTCGACGCGCTGCCGGCGACGGCGAACGAGTGGGTCGTGTCGGTGGCCGCCGACGATCGCCTCGCGCTCCTCGCGGCGTTCTCCGGCGCCGCGCGCGCGGTGGGCAAGGAGCCGTGCGTCGTTCCGGGCCGCGGCACGTGGGGCACCGACGAGGTCGCGCGCGCGGCGCTCTTGGTTCGCGGCGCGGCGTCGGTGTCGCCCGAGGAGCTCTACGATCGCGGCGACAACCGTGAGCGCCAGGCCGTGCTGAAGGCGCTCCCGCTCCTCGCCGATCCTGAGCGATTCCTGCCGCTCGCCATCGAGGCATGTCGCACCAACGTGCTCACGATCTTCGAGGCGATCGCCTGCGAGAACACGTACCCCGAGCGCTTCTTCCCCGAGCTGAATTTCAACCAGATGGTGCTGAAGGCGTCATTCAACGGCGTGGCCCTCGCGCGCATCGTCGGTCTCGCCGCGCGGAAGAACGACGAGCTCGCGCGGATGGCCGCCGACTTCGCCGCCGAGCGTCGCGCCGCGGGAAGGCCGGTTCCCGCGGACTTGTCAGGAATCATGAAAGAGGTGGCCTCGTGAAGCTGTTCGACCCGCACATCCACATGACGAGCCGCACGACCGACGACTACGAGGCGATGGCGAAGGCGGGCATCCGCGCGATCATCGAGCCCGCGTTCTGGCTCGGCCAGCCGCGCACGAAGGTCGGCACGTTCGAGGACTATTTCCAGGCCCTCCTCGGCTGGGAGCGCTTCCGCGCGAGCCAATTCGGCATCACGCACTTCTGCACCATCGGCCTGAACCCGAAGGAGGCGAACAACCCGAACGTCGCCCAGGGCGTGCTGGACTTGATGCCGCACTACCTCGGAAAGGACGGCGTCGTCGCGGTCGGCGAGATCGGCTTCGACGATCAGACGCCGGCCGAGGAGAAGTTCTTCGCCGCGCAGCTCGAGCTCGCGAAGAAATTCGATCTGCCGGTCCTCATCCACACCCCGCACCGCGACAAGAAGCGCGGCACCGAGCGGAGCCTCGCCGTCGTGAAGGAGCAGCGCTTCGCCGAAGAGCGCGTCCTCATCGACCACAACAACGAGGAGACCTTGCCGCTCGTCCTCGCGACGGGGTGCTGGGCAGGGCACTCGATTTACCCGAACACGAAGATGGACGAGCCGCGCATGGCCGCTCTCGTGAAGAAGTACGGGCCGTCGCGCATCATCGTGAACAGCGCCGCCGATTGGGGCGTCAGCGATCCGCTCAAGGTGCCGAAGACCGCCATCGCGATGAAGGACGCCGGCATCGTCGCGGCCGACATCGAGACGATCGTGTGGAAGAACCCGATCGCGTTCTTCGGCCAAACCGGGCGCATCGTCGCGGCCGATCTCGCGTCGAACGCGTCGTACGACCAAGCGGAGCTCTTCGAGGGCAACTCGGTCCTCCGCGGCCAAACGCCCGCGCGCACGTGAGACGGGCCCATTGAAGCGCACCGTCGTCCTCGACGTCGTCGGGCTCGCCACCGGGCTCATCGGCGAGCACACGCCGAACCTCGCGCGCCTCGCGAAGGCGCAGGACGGCGCGCGGCCGCTCACGACGCTGCTTCCGGCGGTTACATGCAGTGTGCAAGCGTCGATGCTCACGGGTCTTCCGGTCTCCGAGCACGGCGTCGTGGGCAACGGTTGGTACTGGAAGGATCTCGCCGAGGTCCTCCTCTGGCGTCAGGTGAACCGCATCACCATCGGCGAGAAGGTCTGGGAGACCGCGCGCAAACGCGACGCCAGCGTGACGTGCGCGAAGATGTTCTGGTGGTTCAACATGTACTCGTCGGCCGATTTCGCGGTGACCCCGCGGCCGATGTACCCCGCCGACGGGCTGAAAATCCCGGACATCTACACCGAGCCCGAGGACTTGCGTGACGAGCTCAACGCGTCGCTCGGCGCGTTTCCGCTCTTCGACTTCTGGGGGCCGCGCGCCGGCATTCGCTCGACGCAGTGGATCGCCGAGGCGTCCAAGCGCGTCTTCGACGAGAAGAAGCCGACCCTCTCGCTCGTGTACCTGCCGCACCTCGACTACGACCTGCAGCGCTTCGGGCCCGGCGATCCGCGCATCGCCAAGGCCCTCCGCGAGGTCGACGACGTGGTCGGCGATCTCGTTGATCACTTCACGAAGGCCGGCGCGCGCGTGATGATCGTGTCCGAGTACGTCATTACCAAGGTGTCGCGCGCCGTGCATCCGAACCGCGCGCTCCGCGACGCCGGCCTCCTTCGCGTGCGGCGTGAGCGCGGCACCGAGAAGCTCGACTGCGGCGGCAGCGAGGCGTTCGCCGTCGCCGATCACCAGATCGCGCACGTGTACGTGAAGAACGCCACGCGCCTGCCCGAGGTGAAGGCGCTCCTCGCGAAGCTGCCGGGCGTCGCCGAGGTGCTCGACGCAGAAGGCCAGAAAGCCCGGGCCATTCACCACGAGCGCGGCGGGGATTTGGTGCTGCTCGCCGATCGCGACGCGTGGTTCACGTACTACTTCTGGAACGACGACGCCAAAGCCCCCGACTACGCACGCACCGTCGACATCCACCGGAAGCCTGGCTACGACCCCGTCGAGCTCTTCGTCGATCCGGCGCTCCCGATCCCGCAGCTCAAGGTCGCCTTCCGCCTCGCGCAGAAGATGCTCGGCTTTCGCTACTTGATGGACGTCATCCCGCTCGACGCGTCGCTCGTGAAGGGCTCGCACGGCGTCCCGAGCACGAAGCCCGACGAGCAGCCGGTGCTCCTCTCGACGGAGCCGTCGCTCTTGCCGAAGGAGGGTGCCCACGTCACGGACGTGAAGCGCATCATCCTCGATCACCTGTTCGAGTGAGAACGGCCTCCCTCGGCAGTTCCTGTGGTAGGGAAGGAGCGCAATGAACAAGGCGCTCGGGTGGGCGGTCGCCCTCGCGGTATTCGGATTTGCGGCGGGCGCGCACGCGAAGTGTCCCGACGAGAAGCCCGACGATCCGGCGTGCGAGACGCTCGTCTCGGTGCTGATGCCTGCGGTCGCGGGCGTCGCGTATTTCCCGCGCGGTGGGCTGAATCCGTACGTCGGACCGGGCGTCGAGTTCGCGGCGCTGTCGTGGTCGAACAACAACGACGCGTTCGGTCCGTCGCAAGGCGCGCTGCGGTTCGGCGTCGCGTACATGCCGTCCCAAGATCATCGCGCGATGCTCGTCTATCGCCTCGGCTGGCTCGTCTCGTTCGAAGGGAACGCGAGCCGCCGCTATTTGATCCCGTATTGGGGAGGCGGCATCGGCGCGCTGTGGGAGACCGATCTCGGCAGCCGCGCGCTCGCCGAGGCGTCGCTCGGGACGTACATTTTCTACGGCCGCAACTTCACCCTCGACGCGCAGGTGACGGCGGTGCTCCCGTTCACGGCGGTCGACGCGCTGCTCGCGCCGAAGACGCAGCTCACCGCCAGCTTCAGCCTGTGGTGAGGAGCGCATCGTGATCTCGTTCACCGTCAACGGCGCGCATCACGACGTGGACGTCCCTGATGACGTTCCGCTCCTGTGGGTCCTTCGCGAAGAGCTAGGCCTCACCGGCACGAAGTACGGCTGCGGAATCGCGCTCTGCGGCGCGTGCACAGTACACCTTGATGGAAAGCCGCTCCGCTCCTGCACCACGCGCGTAGGTGAGGTCGCGGGAAAAGAGGTCACGACGATCGAAGGGATCGCCGCGACGCCGATGCGCGCGGTCCAAGAGGCGTGGATCGCACACTCGACGCCGCAGTGCGGGTACTGCCAGTCGGGGCAGATCATGTCGGCGATCTCCCTGCTGAAGGCGAAGCCGCGGCCGACCGATGCCGAGATCGATTCGGTGATGAGCGCGAACCTGTGCCGCTGCGCGACGTACGTGCGCATCCGCAGCGCCATTCATCTCGCGGCGGAGAAGCTCGCAGGCGACGGCGCGCCAAAAGAACCGGATCCGAAGCCATGAGCGAGCCTTCGCCCAGCGACGTGGGGCGTCGTGACGTCCTGCGCTTCGGCGCGGCGGCGGCGGGCGGGTTGCTCGTGCAGATCGCGGTGCCGGGATGCGCACCGCCGCGATTTGGGGGCGTGCGCGGCGGCGTCTTCGTTCCGAACGCGTGGCTGATCATTTCGCCCGACGATCGCGTCACGTTCGTGCTCGATCGCGTCGAGATGGGGCAGGGGACGACGACGTCGCACGCGCAGATGGTCGCCGAGGAGCTCGAGATCGATCCGGCGCGCCTCGTCATCGCGACGGCGCCGGCGGGTCGCGCGTACGACAACCCCGATCCGCTCCTCCTCATGCAGGTCACCGGTGGAAGCACCTCGGTCCGAACGTCGTACGAGCCGCTGCGCGCTGCCGCCGCGACGACGCGTGAGCTCCTGAAGGCCGCGGCCGCACGGCGATGGGGAGTGGCCGTGACCTCGTGCGTCGCCGACAACGGCGCGATCACCCATCCCTCGAGCGGACGGACTGCGCGGTATGGGGAGCTGGCGATCGCCGCCGCGAACGAGCGCGTTGCGGTGCCCGCGCTGAAGCCCGCGAGCGCGTTCAAGTGGATCGGAAAGAGCGTCCCCCGCCTCGACGCGCCCGCGAAGGTCGACGGGAGCACCATCTACGGCATCGACGTGAAGCTGCCGGGCCTCCTCACCGCGGTGATCCTCCGCGCGCCCGCCATCGGCGCGAAGCTCAAGGGGTTCGACGGATCGGCGGCACTTCGCGAGCCGGGTGTGTCGCACGTCCTCGCGGTTCCCACAGGCGTCGCGGTCGTGGCGTCGTCGTACTGGCGCGCGCGTCGCGCGTCGGCGCTCGTGAAGGTCGAGTGGACCGAAGGCGCCATCGCTCTCGACACCGAGCGTCTTCGCGCCGCATTTCACGCGCGCCTTCGTGAGCCCGGCAAGGTGCTGCGCGCCGACGGCTCCGTCGCGAGGGCCGAGGGCGAGGCGGCGACCGTGCTCGAGGCGATCTACGAGACGCCGTACCTCGCGCACGCGACACTCGAGCCGCAGAACGCAACGGCGATCGTGAAAGACGGTCGCTGCGAAGTGTGGGCGCCGAGCCAGTCGTTCGGGCTCGCGCGCGAAGGCATCCGTCGCCTCACCGGGTTTGCCTACCACGACATCGTCATGCACCAGACCGCGATCGGCGGCGGCTACGGAAGGCGCCTCGCCCAGGACTACGTCCTGGAGGCCGTCACGATCGCGCTGCGCATCAAGAAGCCGGTCAAGATCGTGTGGTCGCGCGAGGACGACACGACGCACGACGTCTACCGCCCGATGTCGGTCACGCAGATGCGCGCGGGGCTTTCGCGCGACGGCACGCTCACGAGTTGGTTCGAGCGGATGGCGTGCCAGTCGATCATCGGACAAATCGCCGAGGAGTGGGGGCAGAGCATCGTCCCGAATTCGCTGCCGCTCGCGATGAAGAGCTTGGCCGCGCGCGGCGCCGCGACGCTTTATTCCGGCGGAGCGATTACCGATCCGTCGTCGCTCGAAGGGGGCCGCGACATCGCCTACGCGATCCCCAACATCGAGGCCGAGTTCGCGGCGATCAACGTGAGCGTTCCCGTCGGGTGGTGGCGATCGATCGGCACGTCGAACAACGTCTTCGCGGTGGAGGCGTTCTTCGACGAGGTCGCGCGCGCGGCGAAGAAGGATCCGTTCGAGATGCGCCGCGATTTACTCGCCCACGCGCCGCGCGCGCGCCGTGTCCTCGAGCTTGCCGCGGAAAAAGCGGGGTGGACGACGGCGCTGAAGCCGGGTGTCGCGCGGGGCATCGCGCAGACGACGGTGTTCGGAACGAGCATCGCGCAGGTCGCGGAGGTCACCGTCGAAGGCCGTCACGTTCGCTGTCACCGCGTGGTCGTCGCGGTGGATTGCGGCAAAGTCATCAATCCCGATCTCGTTCGCGCGCAGATCGAGGGCGGCGTCGGCTTCGGCCTCGGCGCGGCGATGTCGCAGGAAATCACGCTCGCGAAGGGGCGGGTCGAGCAATCGAATTTCCACGACTACCCGTCGCTCCGAATGCACGAGATGCCCGTCGTGGAGGTGCACATCGTTCCGAGCGAGGAGCCGCCCACCGGAATCGGTGAGCCCGGTGTCCCTCTCGTCGCGCCGACGATCGCGAACGCGATCCTGCGCGCGACGGGCCGTCCAGTTCGCCGGCTTCCAATTCGTCGCGCGATGGAGGAAGCAAAATGACCCGCGCCGCCCTCGTCCTCGCGACCGTCATCTCCTTCTCCGCGACCTCGACCTCGACCTCGACGCCGACCTCGACGCCGACCTCGACCCCGACCGCGACCCCGACGCCGACCCCGACCCCGACTCCGACTCCGACTCCGACTCCGACTCCGACTCCGACTCCGACCGCGTCCGATCACTTCCTGCCCATCGCCCGCGATCTCCTCTCCCCTCGCTGCGTGAATTGCCACCCCATCGGCGACGCGCCGCACGTCGGCGATCACTTCCGCCTCCACCCGATGAACATCTCGCGCAAGAGCGAGGAATCCGGCCTCCCCTGCACGACCTGCCACCGCGAGAAGAACTCCGACCGGCCGCACGGTCCGCCGGGTGTGCCCGACTGGCGGCTGCCGCCGAAGGAGACGCCGATGGTCTTCGAGGGCCTCACGCCGCGCCAGCTCTGCGAGTCGCTCAAAGACCCCGAGAAGAACGGTCACCGCACGCTTGCGCAGCTCGAGGAGCATTTCGCGAGCGACAAAATCGTCCTCTGGGGCTTCGCGCCTGGGCCGGGTCGAACGCTGCCGCCGGTGAGCCACGAGGAGCTCGTCCGGCACGTCCGCGCGTGGCTCGACGCCGGTGCCCCTTGCCCGTGACGTGGTAGCCTCTGTCGTGATGGCGAACCCAGTCCATGCGCGTTACGCGCTCCTGGCGGCCGTTCTTCTTGCGCCTGCGGTCGCGTGTCAGTTCTTGGTCAGCTCGGACGTGTTCCAGTGCACGACGGACGGCGACTGCGCGTCACGCGGCGGCCAATTCGCGACCGCGACGTGCGTGAGCCGCGTCTGCGTGCAGCCCTCCGCAGACTCGGGGGGCGGTGAGGCGAGCGTGGATTCGGGCCCCGACGCGCTGTTCGCCTGCGCGAATACGCCCTACCCGACGGAAGAGAGTCTGACCCATCTGGTCACCTACTCGCGGACCTTTCAAAACGCGAGCGGCAACCAAGGCCTAACGGAGATCGGCGTACGGGTCTGTTCGCTCTTCGATCAGACCTGTCTGAGTCCGCGCGATCAAGGCGGCGCAACGACCATTTTTCCGAACGCCGCGGGGACCGTCACGGTCCAAGTGGGTTACGGCTTCGCAGGCCTTCTCGAGGTCAACAACCTCGACGGCGGGCAGCAGTACGTCACGCCCGCGCTCATTCAGATCCATCCGCCGCTCATTCAGGACGCGTCCGTCGGTCCGAATGCGCTAATGGTCTCGCCCGCTACGTTCGCCGGCGTCGCGTCGCTCGTCTTCGACGCGGGCGCGGTGGCGTCCGGCCTCGCGCACCTCTTCTTCCGCACCCATGACTGCCAGGACAATTCGCTCTCGGGTATCTCCGTCGACGTCGACAAGCAGGACACTCTGGGTCGCACCCGCAGATTCTATTTCAACGCCGACAACCTCCCTCTTGCAGACGAGGTCCAAACGGATCCAGGTGGCAAAGGTGGTTTTTTGAACTTGCCGCCCGGTACCGCGACGCTGACCGCCCGGTTTCACGACACCACCAAGTTCATGGGGAAGGTGTCGGTCGCGCTGCGCGCCGACTACATCACCTACGTGATCATCACGCCGAGCGCCCCCTAGCGCGCAGTGTGTGCGCAAAGGTGGGCGCTGCGTACCTCCTCGAACCCCAAAGAAAACGTGGCGCGGTGCCCCCGCATTGACGAAAATAGCTGGGGGCGCGCCGGCGTCCGCTTTTCGATCTCTTTCTCGAAGCGTTCGTCGTCATGAGCGAAACCAAATCCGACCCTCGTGTCATCGGACCGTACAGAGTCATTGCCGGGCTCGGCGCGGGCGGGATGGCGCGCGTGTACCTGGCGCTCTCGCAGAAGCCGGGGTTCGACAAGCTCTTCGTCTTGAAGCTGCTGCGCGAGGAGCTCGTCGCCGATCCGGAGTTCCGGTCGATGTTCCTGAACGAGGCCCGCGTCGCCGCGCGGCTCAATCACCCGAACGTCATCCACACGTACGAGATCGGCGTCGATAGCGATCAGCACTTCATCGCGATGGAGTACCTGGAGGGGCAGGCGCTCAACACGATCGTCGCGCGCCTCGGTCGCAAGAACGTGCCGCTGCCCGTGCAGATTCGCGTCCTCTGCGAGGTGCTTGCGGGGCTGCAGTACGCGCATGGCCTCTCGGACTACGACGGGAGCCCGCTGTCGATCGTGCACCGTGACGTGAGCCCGCAAAACGTCTTCGTCACGTACCCGGGGCAGGTGAAGCTCGTCGACTTCGGGATCGCCAAGGTGGCGGGCTCCGCGGCGCTCACGCGTGAAGGCGCGATGAAGGGCAAGCTCGGGTACATGGCCCCCGAGCAGGCGCTGTCGAAGGGGATCGACGGGCGCGCCGACGTGTTCTCGATCGGCGTCATGCTGTGGGAGGCGCTCACGATGGCGCGTTTCCACAAAGTCGGCGACGGCGAGGTCGCCGTGCTGCGCCGGCGCCTGAGCGGCGAGGAGACGAAGGTCAAAGAGATCAACGCCGAGGCGCCCGACGAGCTCGTGGCCATTTGCGAGAAGGCGATGGCCCTCAATCCCGACGATCGCTACACGAGCGCCGCCGAGATGCGCGAGGTGCTCGAGGCGTACCTGAAGAAGACGACGAACGCCGACGCGGCGGATCTGGCGGCGATCCTCGACAAGCACTTCGCCGAGGAGCGCGCGAAGATGAAGCGGCTCGTCGAGGAGCAGGTGCGGAGCGCGCCGACCTCCTCGCCGATCTTGATGCTCAACGCGACGCAGACGCGCGACACGCCGCGCAATCGGCCGAGCGACGGCGCGCTGCTCGTCGACGCCGATCTCCCGCCGACCGAGACGGCGATCGCGCCGCGCGGGCGGAGGTGGACGCGCGCGATCGTCACGACGGCGAGCCTCGCGGCGATCGCGGCGATCGCAGGCGCCGCGCTCTTCGGATTTCCGCGAAAGCACGCGCCGCCGACCGCGACGCAAGCCACCCTCGACGTCCCACCGGCGCAGCCCATCCAGGCCGTCCCGCCGCCGATCGCGCCGCCCGCGCCGAATCCTCCGTCGTCCGTGACCGCCGCGCCGAAAGACGGTCCGGTGGTCGTGTCGTTCGACGTGACGCCCGCGAGCGCGACGGTCCGGCTCGACGGCGTGCTCCTCGCGCCGCCGTTCGAGGTGCGTCGTCCGGCCGACGGCGCGCCGCACAAGCTCGATGTCGCCGCGCGCGGGTATGCGCCGCTCTCGCGCAGCGTAACGCTCGATCGCGATCACACCGAGAGCGTCGCGCTCTTGCGCGCAGGTGGCGGCGGCACGTACGTGCCCGTCGGAAGGCCGGGCGCGAAACCGGGCGCGACAGCGGGACCCGACGACGTCGACCTCAACAAGGAGCCGAAGGGCAACCGCACGACGCGCCCCATCGATGATCAGGATCCCTATAAATGAAGCGTAGTCGCTCTCGCCTCGTCGCCGCGCTGCTCTCCGCCGCCGTCGCCTCCGCGTTCGTCTCGCCGCCGGCCTTTGCGCAGGAGCGCGATCAAAAGGAAGAAGCGCGCAGCCGGTTCCAGCGCGGCGTCGAGCTCTATCGCGACGGCGACTACCGCGGCGCGCTGATCGAGTTCAACCGCGCCTACCAGACCGCGCCGAATTTTCGGCTCCAGTTCAACATCGGGCAGACGTGCGTCGAGCTCCAGGACTACGCGTGCGGACTTCGCGCGTTCGAGCGGTACCTCGCGGAAGGCAAAGCCGAGGTCCCCGCCGATCGCCGCACGACGGCAGAGAACGAGGTCAAGCGCCTCCAGAAGCTCGTGGGGTACATCCGCGTCGTCGTCGACCAGCCCGGCGCCGAGGTGCTCCTCGACAACGTGTCGATCGGCAAGACGCCGCTCGCCGACGCGATCCTCGTGAGCGCGGGACGGCGCACCATCCAAGTCGTGCTCCCGCCCAACCCGACCTCGACGCGCGCCGTCGACGTCGCAGGCGGCGATCGAGTCGACGTGAAGATCGATCTCGGCGAGCCGAGCAAGCCGCCGGCTGCGCGTCCGACGACTGCGCCAGTCGAACCGCCGCGGCGCGTCGAGCCTCCGCCCGAGCCGCGCTCGACGACGCCGGTATGGATTGGCGTAGCAGTGACCGGCGCGCTGACCGCGGGCGCCGTCGTCTTCGGTCTCGTCACGCTGTCGGCGAAGAAGGATCTCGATCGCGTGGCCGGACAGTACGGCGTCGCGCCCTCCGACGTCGACGACGCGCGCTCGAAGGTGAAGCGCGACGCCCTCGTGACCGATCTCCTCGGCCTCGGCGCGATCCTCGGCGCCGGTGTCACGACGTACCTCGCGCTCTCGTCAGGTGGATCGTCGAAGACGGGGAGCACGTCGCCGTCGGTGCGCGTCGGTGTGTCGCCGTTCGGCGCGTCGCTTGACGGTCGCTTTTGAGCGCGCTTTAAAGCCTATTTCGTCACGCACGCGCGCTGCGTGCCGACGTCGCCCTCGGTCTCGTAGGTCATCTCGGCGGCGGCGAAGACGGTGGCCGGATCCATCGCGACGTCGAGGGCATGCGCGTAGCTCCATCCAGTCTCGCCCTTGTGACGTTGGAGCGCGGAGCCGGCCCACGCGAAGCAGGTGAGCGCGTCGAGGCGCGCGCGCGCGGCGGGGCTACCGTCGGCGGCGAGGGCCTTCGCGTGCGCGTCGAGCTTCGGGAACAGCGTGGGGTCGTCGAGTGGGGCATCGGTGAAGGTATCGGGGACGAGGTCGAGCTCGTGCACGCACCGCAAGAGCGCCCGCGCGCGGACTTGCTGGCCGGCTTTCACCTCGGCGGGCGATTGAGGATGACGCGCTTCGACAGGAGTCTCCGTGTGCCCCACGACGTCCGCGCAGGTTCGTTTCGCGCGCGCGAAGACGTCGGCGCACGTTTTCCACGAGACCACCGCGTCGGCCTCGGTGCCGCAGGTCGCGCCCTCCCGCGCGATCGCGGGTAGCGTTCGGAGGCGCATCGCCACGCCGCCGCGCTCGCCCGCGCCGATCTCGAGGAGCGCGGTCTCGGCAGGAGGATCGGTCGTTGAGCCGATGACCAGCTCCGGCGTTGCGGTCCCCGCGAGCGTGACGCTCCGCAGCGCAGCTAGGTGGGTATGCGCGGAGACGACCGCGAGCGGGCGCGCGGCGCCGGTCACGAGGCGCCCGAGGCACCGTTGTGAGCCCCACGTGAGCTCGTCGAACGGATGGTGCATGAAGAACACGATCCAAGGCGCAGTCCACTTCGCGAGCTCGCCCTTCAGGAACGCCTCTTGCGCGGGCGAGATCTCGCCTTGCACGCCGGCGACGCCGATCGACGAATCGTCGGTGGTGTCCACGAAGACGCCGACCACGTCGCTCTGGGCGACGCGGCCCAGGGATCGCACCGCCGCGAGCGCCGTGCGGGATCCGGCGTGACGTACGATCGTAGCGCTCGGCGAGCTTCGCGCGAGGATCGTGTCGGCAACCGGATTGGTCGCGCGTGGCGACCCCGCGCACGCGGCGTCCCAGCTCGGATGCCACACGAAATTGCCGACGAAATGGCTGTCGTGATTGCCGGGGACCAGGGCGAGCGGCGGTCGTCCGAAGACGCCGACGAACGGCGCGAGGCGATCGAGCTCGGACCTGCAGCCGAGATCTCCGTCATCGCCCAGGTGGATCCATGGGAGCTCTGCCGCGAGCGATCGCTCCAGCATCGCGTGGGCGATCGCGAAGCGTGCGAGCGTGAAGCCGCTCAGCAGATCGAGCTCGACGGGTCGAACGGCGACACGCACGATCGAATCCGCGAGATCGAGGTGGACGCCGCTGCGCTCGCCGGAGAGCTCGTGAAAATGGTTGTCGGCCACGAGGAACAGGCGAATGGAAGGAGAGGGAGGCGGACGCGCCGGCGATCGTCCTTCAGGGGTCGTTCGGACCTCCATCGCGCGCGTTGCGGCGTCGCGCTGTTCGGCGGCGTAGGCGGGGGCGATCTTCGCGCGCAGCGTGACGGCGATGGCGATCTGCGCGAGGAGGACGAACGCGACGTCGTAGCGGCGCGCGGCGATCGAACGTCGCCAAACCGGCGGAGGAGCGTCGGGGTCCACGGCGCGGTCCCGCTTGGCGAGCTCGATCACGCGGAACGGGACGCTGACGGCGAAGGCGCCGAGCAGTGGAAGGAGGACCGTCGCTTGTGTCGGCGCGACGGCGAAGAGACCGAAAAACCCGACGAGCGACGCGCCGAAGAAGAGGAGCTGTCGCCGCACGGCACGTCGCCAAGTGGAAAGCTCGTCGGACGACGCGCTCGGCGAACGGAGTCGCGCGGCGACGCGATCGACGACGCGGGCGCCGAGGGCGAAGGTAGTGGCCACCGCGGCGAGGCGAAGGGTCCACGCGGGGGCGCCGTTCGGCAACGGGACGGCGAGCGCGAGGACCACCCACGGAAAGAGCGCTTGCTGATAGCCGAGCTGCCGGAAGACGACGACGAACGCGATACGCGTCTCCAGCATCCGCGTGGCACGTCGTCGCGTCGCGACGAGGTACGCGCAGCCGGCGACGACGTTTACGGCGAGGATCAGGGCCCACTGCGTCGCGAAGATCGAGACGCCGGCCAGGATGAGGTACTGGAGGACCGTCGCGGTCTCGGCGGCGCGCAGACTCGCGGCGAGGCTCGGCACATGGGCGCTCACGTCGACGAACGCGCCGAGGAGCATCGCCGCCACGACGAACGCGATTCGTGCGGTGGGCCGGGGAGGGGTCACGCCTCGCATCTCGTTCAGCCGACGACGAGCGCCGCGACGAGGCCGGTCGCGAGCGCGATGCACGCGCCGAGGAGCACCGAGCGTGTGTCGTCTCGGTCGACGTCGGGGCGAACGAGGCGAGGGAGGAGCGCGCCCGCGTACCAGGCCATGAGCACGATCGTCGCGAGCCCGAGGTTCATCCACGCGCGCGTCGGGTAGCGCGCCGCGCTGAGGACGAGCACGGCGGCGACCACCGGGCTCGGAAGGATGGAAAGTACACGTATCGCCAACCGCACGCCGCGCGAGAGAACGGCCTCGAGCATCAGCGCGGTACGGAGGAGCGCGCACGAGGACGCGAACGCGGCCAGGAGCGCGGTGCACTGTGCCCAATGGGTAGGGGACAGCGCGAAGAGATCGACGAGCCGAGGCTCAGGCATGCCGATCCTCGGCAGGCGCACTGCGGAGACCGCGCAGGAGGAGCGTCCAATGCGGCCGCGTGTGCGCACGATCGGCCAGGCTGACCCCGAGGCTCTCGAGCTCGGTGCGCGCCGACGGAAGGGTCGCATCGGCGATCGCGCGCGCGGCGACGACGTTGGCCCCGGCGCGCTCGAGCCGCAGCGCGATCGCCGCCATCGTGCGCCGCGCCGCGCCGCGCGACGTCACGATCACCGCCGCGTCGCGCCCCTGGAAGACCTCGCGGTAGGCCGCCGCGCGAAGGATCTCCTCGACGCGCGCGGGCGCCGCCAGCCGATCGTCCGGCGACACGACGACGACGAGATCCCAGTCCTGTCGCTCGGGCAGCACGAGAGGCTCCGCGCCGATCTCGACGACGTCGACGTCGTAGCCGCGTCGCTTCAGACCTGCGCCGACGCCATCGAGCGCCGATTTCCCTTCGACTGTCACCCCGAGCAAGAGCGCCCGCGTGCTGCCGCTTCGCGCCGGCACGTCGATGCCCTCGAAGACGTCGAGCTGGAGGGCGAAGAGCGCCTCCCCCTTCGCCTGGATCCAAAAGAGGAAGAAGAGGTGAATCTCGAGGACGCTCCACGCCACCGGCGAGTAGTAGAACGGGTCTGCCCTGCCGACCGCGCAGAGCACGAACGTCGGCGCGGCGAAGAGGACGTTCCCCAAGATCGCCAGGGCGAGGAGCGACGCCGCCCGCCGTCGAAGCAGCGCGACGAGCGCCACGAGACCCAGCGTGAACGCGAAGAGCGACGTGACGACGAAGAGGTGCGGATCCTTCGGCGCCGCGATGCCCAGAATCGGAAACGTCAAAGGGTACCCGACCGCGGTGACGAGGTTGCCCGCACACCCCGCGCCGGCGACGGCGACGCATGCGATGCGGAGGAGCCGGTGCGAGACGTAGACGCGATCACGCATGGCACAACCGCTCGGCGTACATCTCGGCGAGCGCCGCGATCGTGAGGGAAGGGTTGGGGCCGACGGCCTCCGGGAGAATGCTGCCATCGACCACGAAGAGATCTTTGCAGCCGAAGAGCTCGGCGGTCCGCGCGTCGACGGCGCCCGTGCTCGCGTCGTCGCCCATCGGCAAGCCGCCCACCGGGTGGACCGAGACGTAGCGCGAGAGGATATCGTCGAGGGGGTTCTCGACGAACGTGCCGCCGAGCGCCTCGGCGACGCGGTCCATGACCCTGCGCGCGCGCTGGTAGTGGAGCTCGCCTTCACCGGGGCTCCAGTTCAGGTCGACCCTGCGATCGGGGCCCTCGAGCGACAACGTCCCGCGCGCGCGATCGCGGCCCATTCCGAGCATGAGCAGCGTGTCGTCGGAGAAGCCACCGGTCCCGAAAAGGACGGCGCCGACGTCGCCGCCGACGTTCGCGGAGCCCTTCGTGGTCGCCATGCGCGCGAGGTAGTCGACGAGGCCGCGCACGGCGCCGACGACGCCGCCTACGCGCGTGGCTCGGCTGCGAGCAGACCACGCGAGGAATTTCGGTACGCCGCCGTCCTCGATCCACGCGCCCGCGGGGAAGCCGTCGGGGTAGCGCGCGGACTCGACGTGCAGCGCGCCGGTGATGACGGGGCCCGACGAGGGCTCCAGCGGCCAGTCGGTGCCGAGCACGAAGCCGAGGATGTCGCCGTTCGGAGACCACCGCGTCCCGGCCGCCGCAGGTACCTCGACGTCGCCGCGCATGCCGAGCACGAGCTCGGTCGATCCGAGCGAACCGGCGGCGAGGACCACCAGATCGAACGACTCGGTCGATCCGGCGTCGGCTGGGCCTCGTCTTGGATCGGCGACGTGGAGGTCGAAGCCAGCGGTCTCCTTTGCGCGTCGCGCCACGCTGCGCACGTGGGCATTCGGCCTCACCCTCGCGCCGTACTTCTCCGCGCGCGCGAGGTAGTTCAAGTCCAGCGTGTTCTTCGCGCCGGTGTTGCAGCCGATGTTGCATTCGCCGCACATCACGCAGGTCGTCTGCGCGACGCCTTGCGCGTTCGTCAGCTCTCTTCCGGGCTCGGGTCCGAATTGGATCGCGAGGGGCGGCCACGTCAGCGCGACGTGCGGGTGACCGTCCGCGCTCGCGGCGATCTTCGCAGCGGCCTCCGCCAGCGCTCGCGCCTTCGGGGTGCCGTGCCAATACGGCCAGTCGTCGCGCGCGACCGGATACGGCGTCGCCTCGAGCATCGCGATCGCGCGATCGTAGAACGGTTCGAGCCTCGCACGACGAATGCCGCCGGGCCACGCGTCGAAGAACGCGTCGGGCATCCGGTAGAGGACGTTCGAGTAAATGAGGGAGCCTCCGCCGACGCCGGCCGCGGTCAGGACATCGACGCGCGAGCGCACGAACGAGCGGTACTCCAGCGGTCCGAACGCGCCGGTCTCCGGCGACCAGAACGCCTTGGGGAGCGCGTCGGGGAGCCGCGGAAATTCGCCGCGTCCGTAGCGGGCGCCGCGCTCGAGGACCTGGACGTCGAAGAGGCCCGATTCGGCCAGGCGGCAGGCCATGATCGCGCCGCCGAAGCCGGACCCGATCACCGCCACGCGCCTCCTCTTGCTGCCGCTCATCCGAAGGCCGGTACGGTAGTACAAGTCACCTGTGACCCGGGCGCTGAATTCGGTGTAAGAAGGGCCCGAATGCGCGCCGAGGCGACCCCGTGATCTCGTTCGATCTCGCCTACGAGCTCACGCTCGGCGCGTTCTGCGCGGCGTTGCGATCGGACACGCGCGCCGCCGTGCGCTTCGTGGAGCCGTCGTTTCGCGAGGGGATGCTCGTCACCGGCGCGCTCTACGTCCCGAGCGCGATGGCCGCGCTGGCGCTGGGTCCGGCGTGGCAGACGATGTACGTCGTCGACTTTGAGCCGACGCCGGCGGGGCTCCTTGCCATGGGCGCGGCGCAGACGGTCGCCCTTGTCGCTCTCTACGTCGCGGGATACCTGCTCGGCGCGCGCGCGATCTCCGCTGGGCGCGGGCGGACGCTCACCGCGGTCTTTGCCGTCGGGTGGACGCTGCTCCTCGCGATGATCTTCGGCGTGCTCTGGCGTCGCGCCTTTACGGTGACGACCTACGCGGGGTTTTGGGCGCCGGGTCGATCGTTCGACATCACGTGGGGCGCGAAGGACGCGCTCCTCGGCGGGCCGCTCATGAAGGTGCTCGTCGCGGCCGGCGCGCTCAACGTGGCCGCGCTCGTCGTCCTCACGCGGCACCTGCGCGCGGCCGGCTCACGTTCCCGCCACCCAGCGCTGTAGCCCGCGCGTCGCGAAGAACCCGAACGTCGACGCCACCGCAGCCGTTGCGTGACCGGCGCCGGCGATCGTCAGCGCGTCGAGGATCGAGATCCCGGCGAGGAGCGCCACGATCGCCTTGCCGATCGCCTTCTTCTCGCGCACGAGCCGCACCGCGTGCACGACGAGGGCGAGCAGCGCGACGAACAAGACGGATGACACGACGTCGCGCCACGCCGAGAGACCCGCCTTCACGAACGGGATCGCCAGAAATCCGAGCGGCCAAAGCGCCGCGCCGCTCTTCCCCTCGATCTTCGCGACATACGTGAGGCCGATGAGGTACGCGAAGAGGACACCCGCGCCGGCGATCACCGCGAGGTTGAGCGAGCCGACCGCCACCGCAGCGGTGAAGTACACGAGGACACGGCACCCTCCCATGAGCACGGGGCTCAGGGCGTTGTTCTTGTGCCACGCGTCGTAGAGCACGATGTTGCCAGCGAGGAGCACGCCGAAGAGCGCCGCCACGAGCCCCGCTTGCCAATAGAGGAGGCCCACGCCGCCTCCGAGCGCGCCGAACCCGACCGAGAACACCTCGCTCGCGCGGACATGACCTGACGGGATCGGCCGCGCGGGGCGCTCCTTCGCGTCGATCTCGCGATCGAACGCGTCGTTCAGGAACATCCCCGCGACGTAGAAGAGCGACATCGTCGCGGCGAGGCCGACGAGCTTCGGGATGCCCAGGAGGACGCCCCCGCCGCCGCCGAGCAGTGCGCCGGCGAGTGTGTTGGTCCACACCGTCGGCAGGTTCGACACGCGTCCAAGGCGCAGATAGACGGTCAGCTTGCTCGGCGCGGTCACGCCAGCGCCTCGCGCACCCACGTGAGCTCTCGGGCGATGTCGTCGACCATGCTCGGCTGTCGATACTCCGCCGGCAGGACGTCCCACGTGTACGTCTCGACCTCGAGGTGCTCGCTCAGCGCGCGCGTCTTCACGAGCGCGAGAAGCGCGCGCAAGAATCCCTGCGTGCCGCTCAGCGCACCGAGGCGCTCGAGGAAAATGGGTACATGGAAGTGGGTGCGGAGCACGGCGTCCGCTCCGTGATCGTGCTTCAAGGCCTCCGGCAGGTCCAGGTAGCGCGTCACCTTGCCGTCTTGGCCGCGAACGACGCACTGGTGCAGGTACGTGTCCTCGGCGAAGCGGGCGAGCGCCGCCAGCGCCTCCGGTCCGCGCGCCTCGATCGCGTTGGTGAGCTGAATCTTCGCGATCGTGATGCCCGCGCGAGAGAGCCGCGTGACGGCATCCTTGGGGTCCTCGAGCCCGACGGCGGCGTGACACGCGTCGAGGCAAACCCCCACGTGCGCGCGCACGATCCCTTCGTCGGCCGCGGCGCGCGCGAAGAGCACGTCCTCGAAGAAGCGCACGACGTCCGTAGTCGTCTCGAGGGCGCACGCCGGCTCGGGCTCTAGCGCGAGGGTCACGTGTCGCCCCGTCTGGCGCGCGAGGTCGCGCAGCTCCCGCGCGACCCGCCGCAGCGCGTCCGCCATCGCCGCGCCCCGAACGCCCGCCGCGCCGGCCGCACGAAAGCCGAGCGGCACGGTGCTCACGCTGCCCGTCCGCACGTCCGCCGGGAGGAGCGCCGCGAGGAGGCGTGCCAGTCGGAGCGTGTAATCTACACGTAACGACTCGGTCCAGTCCGGTCGGTACACGGTCTCCTTCACGCGCGTCCCGTGGAAATCGCCGTAGGGGAACCCGTTGATCGTGAAGACGTAGAGGCCCGCCCCGTCCAGTGTCTCGCGGAACCGCGCGAGCTCCGCCGGCTCTTCCAAGGTCGCCGCGGCGCGCGCCGAGAGGCGCAACCCGATGCCGAACGGTGCATCGGGAGAGACCCTCGCCTTGACCTCGCACACCTTCGTCCGCACCACCTCGTGCACGTCGGCCCACGACTCGCCAGGGTGGATGTTCGTGCAGTACGTCAGGTGTGGTGCTCCGGGGAGCGCGGCGAGCTTCATCGATCCTCCTCGTGCAGGCGCGCGATCGCGTCGCGAACGTGGCCCTCGTCGACGTGGTGTACTTCGCGCCCGACTCCGGCTTCCGTGAGCATCGTGACCGTCAGCTCTCCGCCGAGGTGCTCGCGGAACTCTTCGAGGCCGGCGAGCACGCGCTCCGGGCGCGCCAGCGCGTCGTCCCACAAGCGAAAGCCCAGCGCGCGCAACGTCGCGATCGTGCGATCGGGGACGCTGCCGTCGCACAGCCGCATCTTTTGGCTGACGATCGCGTCGAGCGCGAGCCCGATCGCCACCGCCTCGCCGTGCTTCAGCGCGTTCGCGGTGAGCGACTCGAGCTTGTGAGCAGCCCAGTGGCCGAAATCGAGCGGCCGTGCGCTGCCCATCTCGAAGGGATCGCCGCCGGTCGCGATGTGGTCCAGGTGCTTGTCCGCGCTCTTCTTCACGAGCTCGCCGACGAGGGCGCGGTCTCCCGCGGCCAGGCGCCCCGCGTTGGCGCCGATCCACTCGAACATCCCGGCGTCCTTCACGAGCGCGACCTTCACGGCCTCGGCCATGCCCGCGCGACGATCGCGCACGTGCAACGTCTCGAGCATCGCGGCGTCGCACACGACCGCGAAGGGCGGCGCGAAGGCCCCGAGAAAGTTTTTCTTGCCGAACCGGTTCACGCCGCACTTCACGCCGACGCCGCTGTCTGCTTGCGCGAGCACCGTCGACGGCACCCGAACGACGCGGATCCCTCGGTGGGCGATCGCCGCCGCGTACCCGACCATGTCGAGCATCGCGCCGCCGCCGATCGCGACGACGAACGCGTGGCGATCGAGCTTGTCCTTCTCGATGCGCGCCAGGACCGTGTCAGTGTGCTCGTGCTCGTTCTTCGCGCGCTCTCCGCCGGGCGCCACGAGCGGCTCGCCGCTCAGCGTCAGACGCGCATCGTGCGCGCGCGCGTAACGAGCGACCGCGTCGCCGAGGCCGGGCGTCGCCGCGAGGAGCCCGTCGTCGATCACGAAGAGCGCGCGGTGGCGTCGCTCCGGCTCACGACGCGCGATGACGTCCGCGAGCGCCGTGTTGCCCTCGTCGAGCGCGCCCCGCGTGAAGACCACCGGATAGTCGAATGGAACGCGGATCTGTTGGACGCGCTGCACGTGCGCGGAGCTTCCCACACGGACGGGCTCGAAGGAAGGCGACGGCCCAGGTTGCGACGTGCGCGGGCATGAGGTGTCAGGCGGGTGGATCGGCCGCCCTCCCCTGACGCGGCGCGGCGTACATCCAGGTGTCATAAAAACCACCTGGTCATACCTCAGACCACCTTACTTAGAAAATTACCGCGTCAACTGATTGAAATTACGCGTCGCGTTGCACATTCGCCGTGGCTCGGAGTGTGCAAAAGACCTACATCGGCGCCGGTCGGTCGCCCTCTTCTTCTGCGTCGCCACCGCTTCGTGACCCCAGCGAGCTCCCATGAACCCCCGCCATTTGCTTCACGTCGCCGTCCTCGCCCTGAGCGTCGCCGCGGCCTCCGCGTCCGGCTTCGCGTGCTCGAGCTCCGGCGGTCCGGACGGCTCCTCGGAGTCGGCGGACACGACGTGCAACTCTCCGGTCGGCGGCGTCCGGCTCGCTCCCGCGTTCGCGAACCTCCAGTTCGTCATCCCGACGACGCTGGTGCGCACGCCCGACGACTCGACGTGGTTCGTCGCCGAGAAGGGCGGCACCATCAAGAGCTTCCCCAACCGCGACGACGTGCAGAGCGCCGACGTCCTCCTCGACATCCGCGATCGCGTGAACAGCGGCGACCGCGAGCCCGGCATCAACGGGCTCGCGATCCACCCGAGCTGGCCGAGCGTCCCCGAAGTGTTCGTGACGTACGACGGGTTCGTCGACGGCACAGGCTACCAGTGGCGCATGTCGCGCTTCTCGAGCAAGGATGGCGGCAAGACGCTCGACCGGGCCTCCGAGAAGATCCTCTTCTCCGCGAACAAGCCGGCGAGCGAGCACAACGGCGGGCAGATGAACTTCCACCCGACCGAGGTCGGCGTGACGGGCGTGCCGCTCCTCTACATCAGCATCGGCGACTCGGAGCAGGCGAAGGGCCCGCTCGGCAACGCGCAGAACACGAACACCATCTTCGGCAAGTTCCTCCGCATCGACGTCCTCGACGCCGCGACCCGCGCGCAGAAGGGCGTCGAGTTCGGCGCGCCCGAGGACAACCCGTTCGGCCCCCGCGGCGAGTTCCCGCCGGTCGTCACCGGCAACACGACGACGCCGCGTGGCCTACCGACGATCTACTCCTGGGGTCACCGCAACCCCTGGCGCTGGAACTTCGATCAGCACGACGGCCAGGTCGACATCTGGGAGGCCGAGGTCGGGCAGGACGCGTTCGAAGAGATCAACATCGTCCGAAAAGCCCACAACTACGGCTGGAACGTCAAAGAGGCGCTCCACCGCCAGCAGTTCTGCAAAGAGTTCGGCAACTGCCTCGGCGCGCCGCTCGGCGTGTGCGACGCGAGCAAGGACCGCTGCGCCACCGACAAGCCGCTGACCGATCCGATGATCGAGGTCCCGCACGCGCCGATCCGAACGATCCGCTCACCAAGAACACCAGCGGCTACGTCGCCTCGTCGGTCACCGGCGGCTTCGTATACCGCGGCCGCGCGTCGGGCATGTCGTCGCTCGTCGGCCACTTCGTCTACGCCGACTTCCAGAACGGGCAGGTCTACGCGACGGTCGACAACGCCAAGATGCCCGCGAACCTCCGCGCCGCGGGTGGCCCTCTCACGCCGTTGCGCATCGGCAACGGCGAGATGATCACGAGCTTTCAGACCGACTCGGCCGGCGAGATCCTCGCGCTCGGCTTCCACGGCGGCATCTACCGCGTCGTCCCCGGCTCGTGCCCGCGCCTGCCGGATCCGAACGCGCGTTCGTACGTCTTCCTCTCGAAGCAGGGCATCCTCGGCTTCCAGGAAGGGCTCGAGTACCTCGTCCTCGCGAATCCCGACGTCCCGCAGCTCGGCGCGTTCCGCATCAACTCCGCGCAGGTCCCCAAGGACGTGAAAGACTTCGGTGCGTTCAAGGAGCCGGACTTCACGCTCGCCCAGTGGAAGGCGCAGTTCATGGCCGGTGACAAGATCACCGCGCTCTACAAGAACGATCTGGATCTCGGCTTCTGGCGGCAGATGTCGTGCACGAAGGACATCTCGCCGGGCGTCGGCGGCTGCGCCGTCACCAACTGGCCGCCTACGGACGATCCGAACTCCGACCCGCGCAGGGGCAACGCGCTGGTGCCCGATCCGAACCAGCTCGGCGACGAGAAGACCAACCTCGGCACCGTGACGATGAACCTGAGCCCCACCGGGCAGGTGCGGTTCTACGTGTTCGGAGGCAAGGCGCCTCACACGATCCAGCCTTTCGCCGTGCTCGACGGGGAAGGCGCGAAGGTCGCTCCCGCGCTCTGCACGCCGTGCCACGGCGGCACCTACGCCGGCAGCGCCGACGTCGGCTCCATCTTCCGCGAGTTCGAGCCCTCCGCGCTCAAGCGCCATCCGACCGTCACGCAGGACGACGCCGAGCAGCAGTGGTTCGCCTTGAACCAGATCATTCGCGCGACGAACCAGAAGGTGCGCGGCACCGCGACGCAGCCCCTCGCCAACGGCGTCCCGACGACCCAGGCCATCGTCGACTACATCGGCTCGATGTACCCCACCGGCGCGGCTCCCGCGATTTCGAACGACGATCCGCGCCACATCCCCAAGAGCTTCACCGACAACGCCGACGGCGTCTCCGCGCAGTACAAGCAGTCCAAGGTGGACCTCTACTCGAAGCTCATCGGGCCGTATTGCTCCAGCTGCCACCGCTACAACAACACCGATCTCGACAAGTACGACTTCGTTCAGAACCTGTCGGTCTCGAGCGGCGCGGACGTGCTCCTCCACCAGCTGATCTTCCCGATCGCGAACGATCCGCAGCGCCTCACGCTGCCGCAGATGCCGCAGTCGGCGTTCCAGCAGTTCAAGCTCATTCAGGACGGCGCGGCCATCAACGCCATCAACGCGTGGGTTGGGCAAGTGCACAACCCGCGTGTCCCCGAGTGTGAGATCACGTTCACCATTCGCACCGACATCAACGAGCCGCAGTTCGATCCGAATAGCGAGGCGCTTCGCGTGCTCGGCCAGACGACCCCGCCGCAGGGCATCGGATCGCTCGGTGGTCCGGACCCGCTCAGCAACTGGCGCGCCGCCGACCCCGGGCTCGATCTCACGCAGACCGACTCGGACCCGGCAGGCCGCTTCCGCTACACCGGCCACGCCAGCTTCCCGCAGGGCGCCCGCATCGAGTGGAAGGGCGTCGTCGGCAAGAACGAGTCGGTTCGCTTCGAGCTGAACGGCCAGGGCAATCGCCAGATGGTGGTTCCGAACACGACCACCACGGTCGTCGAGTTCGACTGGACGAACTGACGGCGGTAGGCTGCTTCGGCCCATGCCGAAAGCGAAGCCGATCACGCAAGAGACGGGCGCGCGTCCGATCGACGGGGCCCTCCAGGGGGACGACGCGCGCTACGACCGGACGCTGCGGCCGAAGACGTTCGACGACTACATCGGACAGACCAAGCACAAGGAGAACCTGAAGGTCTTCGTCGAGGCGGCGCGTCGACGTGGCGAGCCGCTCGACCACCTCCTCTTGTGTGGGCCTCCGGGCCTCGGCAAGACGACGCTCGCGCAGATCCTCGCGCACGAGATGGGCGTCCAGCTCCACATGACGAACGGTCCGGTCGTCGAGCACAAAGGCGCGCTGGCGGGGCTCCTCACCAAGCTCGCGCCGAACGACATCTTGTTCATCGACGAGGTGCATCGCCTCAATCCGATCGTCGAGGAGAGCCTCTATCCCGCGATGGAGGACTTTCGGATCGACGTGATGACCGGCGAAGGCGCGTTCGCGTCGGCGATCCAAATCCAGATTCATCCGTTCACGCTCGTCGGCGCGACGACGCGCACCGGGCTCCTCACGGCGCCGCTCTTTTCGCGCTTCGGCCACATCGTGCGGCTCGACTTCTATCCGGTCGAGGATCTCGCCAAGATCGTCACGCGCAGCGCGAGCTTGCTCGAGGTCCCGTGCGAAGCGGAGGCCGCGACCGAGATCGCACGAAGGTCTCGCGGGACGCCGCGCATCGCGAACCGCCTCCTTCGCCGCGTGCGCGATTTCGCCGAGGTGCTCGGCACGGGCGCGATCGACGCGCGCACGGTCTTGGGGGCGTGCGAGCGGTTGGAGGTCGACGCGGCGGGGTTCGACGAGATGGATCGGCGTCTCCTCAAGATCATCATCGACGACTACGACGGCGGACCGGTCGGCGTGGAGACGCTCGCCGCCGCGCTCGGGGAGCCGCGCGACACCGTCGAGGACGTGTACGAGCCGTTCCTCTTGCAACAGGGCTTCCTTGGACGGACGCCGCGCGGACGCATCGCGACGCGCAAGGCGTACGAGCACCTCGGGAAGAAGGAGCCAAAGCGTCAAGGGCCGGGGCAGGGGGGCCTGTTCGAGTAGATGGGCTCGCGCGCCCGCGTCGCCGCGCCCGTTCCGCCGCGCATCGGGCGCTACGAGATCCTTCTTCCCATCGCGAGCGGCGGAATGGCGACGGTGTACCTCGCGCAGAGCCGCGGCGCGCGCGGCTTCGAGCGTCACGTCGCGGTCAAGCTGACCCACGCGCACCTCAACGAGGAGAGCGCGTTCGCGGCGGTGCTGCTCGCCGAAGGGAACCTCGCGTCGCGCATCCGCCACCGGAACGTGGTCTCGATCCTGGACGTCGGCGAGGATCCGCTCGGGCTCTTCCTCGTCATGGATTACGTCGAGGGGGACACGCTGAGCAGCCTCCAGCGTCGCGCCGGGGGCGAAGAGGCGCTGCCGGTAGGCGTGGGCATCCGCATCTTGCTCGACGCCCTCGCGGGGTTGCATGCGGCGCACGAGCTCCACGACGAGAACGGCGCGCCGCTGAACGTCGTTCACCGCGATTTTTCCCCGCAGAACATCCTCGTCGGCGTCGACGGGATCGCGCAGCTCACCGATTTCGGGATCGCGAAGGCGGCGAACAGCGACGTGAACACGGCGACCGGCGTAGTGAAGGGGAAGGTCTCGTACATGGCGCCCGAGCAGGCGCGGGGCGTCGCGATCGACCGGCGCGTGGACGTGTGGGCCGCCGGCGTCGTCGCCTGGGAGATCCTCGCGGGGCGGCGCCTGTACACCGAGCAGGACGGGATCGCGACGCTCTTGAAGGTCGTGTCCGAGCGACCGCCGCTCCTCCGCACCGTGGCGCCGGAGATTCCGGCGGCGCTCGAGCAGACCGTGGCCGCGGCGCTCGAGCCGGACATTTCGAAGCGCACCCCGACCGCCGCCGCGCTGGCGAGCGAGCTCGCGCGTCACTCGGCGCTGCTGGTACGTGTCGCCGAGCCGCCCGAGGTCGCCGCGTTCGTGCAGAGAAAGTCTGGGCAGAAGCTGGCGAAGCGTCGCGAGCAGGCGCAGAGCGCGGCGCAGCTGCGCGCCAAGATGGATGCGCTCGCCAGCGCGTCGATCGCCGCCACGAGCCAGATGACGTCGGAGAATTTGCAGCACGCGCTCTTGACGGTCGACGAGCGCGTGCGGGTCGTGGAAGACGACACCGCGGCGACCACGAGCCCTTATGCCGGGCCGGGACCCATGAAAGAGGACGCGCGCACGCCCGTGCTCGTCGATGCGCCGCGCCCGCCTACGTCGTCGCGAAGACGTCTCTTCGTCATCGCCGCGCTCGCGACCCTTGCCGGCGTGCTCCTCGTCGGCGTCCCATTCGCCGTGCGTGGCGGGTCGAGCGCCGCGCGGTCTGCGCCGGTTGCCACCACGTCCACGCTCGCGGACCGGTCGGTCCCCGCGCCCAGCGCGCCTGCGCTGGTCGTCCCGTCCGCTCCCCCTGCTCCACCTCCTCCGTACAGTGCCAGCGCATCCGCGCCGGTCGGCAGCGTCACGTCACCAGCGCGCGCGCCGGGTCCGCATCGCGTCCTCCCGCCCCCGCCACCTCCGAAGAACGACTGCGACCCTCCCTACACGCTCGGCGCAGACGGCGTCCGCATCCCGAAGCGACATTGCTTATGATTGGGCGCCGCGGCTAGCATCGATCCAATGCGCGTGGTGACAGCATCGACGTCCGGCGTGCTCTTGGCCGCGGCGTTGCTCGTCACGCAGACCGACGCGCGCGCCGGCGGCGCCGACACGTGCTTCGACGCGTACGAGAAGGCGCAACGCCTCCGCAAGGACGGGCACCTGCGCGCGGCGCAAGACCAGCTCGTCGTTTGCGCTGCGAAGGGGTGCCCTGCGTTCGTGGTGAAGGACTGCGCGGAGTGGAGCCGCGAGGTCGAGCGCATGCAACCGTCGGTGGTCTTCTCCGCCGGGGACGGTCGAGGGCACGATCTCACCAACGTGAGCGTCTTCGTCGACGATGCGCGCGTGGCGAGCTCGCTCGACGGTCGCGCGCAGCGCCTCGATCCCGGGCCGCACGTCGTCCGCTTCGAGTGGGGCGGCCGCACGGTCAAGGTCGACGTCGTGCTCGCGGAGGGGGCGCTCCGCAATGTCCGCGGCGAGTTCGCCGACCCGACGGCGCCCGGCCCCGCTGGGCCCGCGCTGCAGGCGTCGCGCGGTGTCCCCGTCGCGAGCTGGGTGCTCGGCGGCGTCGCGCTCGCGGCCGGCGGCCTGTTCGTCGCCTTCGCGCTCGCCGGAAAGAGCGCGGAGGGCTGCTCGCCGCGCTGCTCCGACGACGAGGTGCGGACGATTCACCGCGACTACCTCTTCGCCGACATCGGATGGATCGGCGCCCTCGCGCTCGGCGCCTCGGCCGTGGTCGTTTGGGCGGTGCAGCCCGGTCCCGCCGCGTCGCCTCGAAGCGGCGCGTCGCTGTCCGTCGTCCCGGTGCCCGGCGGCTTTGGCGCGGCGCTTCACTTCTGAATCAGCGCGTCACGGGCATTTGCACACGAGCGAGTCGACGATGCACGTCTTCGCGGTAAGCGAGAGCGTGCACGCGACCTTGTCGCACGTGAGCGTCGTGGTACCGCCGACGGCCGAACAGTCCTGGATGTTGCAGTGCCGCCCAGCGCACGCGCACTGCCGCACGTCGCACGCGGGCGGAACGAGCGCGCAAACCGGAACGCAGCTCGGATCCGAGCCGTCGATCGCGCCGCTGTCGCCGCTGCCGCTCGCGCCGCTGTCGCCGCTGCCGCTCGTGCCGCTGCCGCTGGTTCCGCCGCTCGCCCCGCTCGTACCGCCGCTGGTGCCGCTGCTGCTGGCTCCGCCGCTGGTCGCTCCGCTGCTCCCGCTGCCGCTGGTACCACCGCTGGTTCCGCTGCTGCCCTCGAGCCCCTTTTGGAGATCGTGATCGGAGGGCGCGAGCAGGGAGCAACCCGCCAGCGCGATCGCGACGCCGAGGCCGGCGGCCATGAGCGAACGTCCCCGCATTGGCTCAACCTAGCACGCGCGCGTCGGGCCCTCATCTCGCCATCGCCGAGAAAAAAGGGCGATTTCGTGCCGCGCGCGTGACGTGTAGGCGATTCTGCGAGACCGGCGCTTCTTTCTCATCGACGAAGCTGCGATCCGCTACACTTGAGCCTGTGCTGGGCGGTCCGGTCCTGGTCGTCGACGACGATACGGTCAGCCGACACGTGTTGGTGCAGGCGCTCGCGAGCGCCGAGCTCCCCTACGTGGCGGTTGCCTCCGGGAGCGAAGCCCTGGCCCAGATCGAGCGGGTGAAGCCGTCGATCGTCCTCCTCGATCTCGTGATGCCGGCGCCCGACGGGTACCAGGTCCTGCGCATTCTCCGCGCGCGCGCCGAGACGAAGGATCTCCCCGTCGTCGTCCTCACCGGGCTCGACGCCGAGGACGAGATCGCCAAGGCGTTCGAGGCGGGCGCCGACGACTTCGTGAAGAAGCCCTTCAGGCCCGTCGAGCTCGTCGCGCGAATCCGCGGTCAGCTCCGCCTGCGCGGCGTGATGGACGAGCTCGCGAAGAAGGAGAAGGACGCGAACGTCGTCCTCGAGCTCACGCAGGCGCTCGCGTCGAACCTAGATTTTCGCGGCATCCTCTTCACCGTCGTCCAGCGCATCGCCGAGGTCGCCAAGGTCGATCGCGTGTCGATCGTCCTCGTGCGCGAGCAAGGGCAGATCGGCTACGTCGTGGCCGCGAGCGACGACGAGCACCTCCGCGATCTCCCGATCGATCTCTCGAAGTACCCCGAGATCCAGCAGGTGCTCACGAGCGGAGAGCCGCTCGTCATCCACGACGCCGCGACCTCCACGCTGCTCGAGATCGTGCGCCACGACGCGCACGCCCGCGCCTTCAGCTCGCTCGCGATTCTGCCGATCCTCTACGAAGGCCGGCCGCTCGGCGTCCTCTTCTTGCGCGCGCGCCGTTCGTCGGCGTTCGGCGAGCACGAGGTCTCGCTCTGCCGCACCGTCTCGAGCGCGATGGCGATCGCCCTCCGCAACGCGCGCGTGCTGCAGTCGCTGCGCGATCAGACGCAGCAGGTCACCGTCGCGCGCTTCGAGGCCGAGCGCCGCCTCAAGTCGCTCCAGCGCTACGCCGACTTCTTCGAGAGCGCCGCCGACGGCATCGTCGTTCTCGACCACGAGGGGCGCCTCCTCTTCTCGAACCCCAAGGCGCGCGAGATTACCGGCTACGACGAGAACGACCTGCGCGGGCGCCGCCTCGGCGATCTCTTCGCGCCCGAAGACGCTGAGCGCGCTCACGATCTCCGTATCGGGTTCATGAAGGGGCGCTTCCCGCAGGGTGTCGATCTCAGGATCCGCCGCAAAGACGAGCGGATCATCACCGTCAGCGTCAACTTCAACTCGGTCTTGCGCGAGGAGGGGGCGGTCCTCTCGAGCTTCCGCGACGTCACGCAGGAGCGCGCCGTCGAGATGGAGCTCGTGAAGACGAAGGACTTCCTGCAACGCGTCATCGACGCCTCCGTCGACGCCATCATCAGCGCCGACATGCGCGGGCGCGTGCTCCTCTTCAACCGCGCCGCCGAGCGCATCTACGGCAAGACGAGCGCGGAGATGCTCGGCACCGACGTGCGCGTGCTCTACCCGGGCAACACCGCGCAGGAGATCATGAAGCTCATTCGCAGCGGCGGCGGTCGCGTCGAGGGGTTGAGAACGGAGGTCCTGAGCGCGAAGGGCGAGCTCGTGCCGGTGTCGCTCTCCGCGGCGCTCATCTTCGAGGGAGACACGCCCACCGGCTCCGTCGGCATCTTCACCGACCTGCGTGAGCGCATGCGCATGGAGCAGCGCCTTCAGGCGGCGCAGGAGCAGATCCTCGCGCAGGAGCGCCAGGCCATCATCGCCGAGCTCGCCGGCGCCGCCGCGCACGAGCTCAATCAGCCGCTCACGGCCGTCATCAACTACGCGCTCCTCCTGAAGCGCTGGGTCGAGACACCGGGAGCGCTCCACGCCGTCGACGTCATCTCGTCGGAGGCCGATCGCATGGCCGAGATCGTGAAGAAAATCGGCAAAATCACGAAGTACGAGACGAAGATGTACGTCGGACACGCGCGTATCCTCGATCTGGACAAGGCGAGCGAGGCGGAGTCGGGGGAGACGATCCCGATGAGAGAGGAGCCCCGACGATGACGCGGTCGAGCAACCCGCGCGACTCCATCCCGCAGACGACGCGCGACTCGCAAGCGCTCATCAGCAGCGGTACGCAAGAGCCGCACGACCGCGTCACCGTCTCGTCGATCCCGATCAGCCACGAGGCCAAGACGCTTCGGCGGAGCGTGGTGCTCGACGTCCCGGCGGCGTGGCTCGACACCCTCCTCATCACGTCCAATACGCTCCCCGTCGAGGAGGGAGAGGCGAGCGTCGTCGACGCGATCATCGATACGCTCGCGGCGCTCCTCCCCGACTGGGGCGTCGGCGCGTGCCTCGTGGACACCGTGGCGGGCGGCGGCGGTGAGCAGAAGGTGTCGAAGGTCGTGCCTCCTGGCGAGGAGCACCGCTCGGTGGGCGTCGATCCGGCGCGGCTCTTCCCGGGGTACGTGCACGAGCGCGTCTACGACGTCGAGGGCAACGCTGCGGGCACGACGCTGCACATCGCCTCCGACGATCCGGCGACCACCGACTCGCGGGCGCCGGCCAACCTCCTGATGCTCCGCGCGGCGCAGGTGATGCAGCGAGGCCTGATTCAGGCCCGCAAGTACGCCATCGCCGAGTCCGCCGCGTCGGATCTGCGCAAGCTCAACTCGCACATGGTGCAGGCGGAGAAGCTCGCCAGCCTCGGGCAGATCGCGGCGGGCGTCGTCCACGAGCTCAACAACCCCCTCACGTCGATCGTCGCGTACACGGACTACCTCTCGCGGCGGGCGCAGGCGCGCGGCGACGCCGACGATCTCGAGCGCCTCCGCCGGGTGAACGAGAGCGCGGGGCGAATGCTCCGCTTCACGCGCGATTTGGTGACGTACGCGCGGCCGTCGAGCGAGTCGCCGGTGGCGGTCTCCGTGCAGACTGTCGTCGATCGGGCGCTGGCGTTCTGCGAGCACGTCCTCGACGAGGCGGGCGCGAAGGTCGAGCGGCGCTACGCGGCGCAGCTGCCCGAAGTGGAGGGCATGCCCGAACAGCTGGCGCAGGTCTTCGTGAACCTCGTCACCAACGCCTGTCACGCGATGCCGGCCGGCAACGGACGACTCGTGGTGACGACGCGCGTGGAGGGCGGGACGGTCTTCGTCCTCGTGGAGGACAACGGGCACGGCATCTCGCGCGAGAACCTCCCGCACGTCTTCGCCCCGTTCTTCACGACGAAGACGGACGGCAAGGGCACGGGGCTCGGCCTCTCGATCGTGAAGAACATCCTCGAGGGACACGGCGGGGACATCCACGCGGAGGCGGTGACGCCGACCGGGACGCGTTTCGTCTTGAAGATCCCCGCACGCGTCCGGTGAGCGAGCGGCGGCCGCTCGGCTTTCCGAGCCTGTTCGCGCTCGGGCTGAACGGCATCGTCGGCGTCGGGATCTTCTTCACGCCGGCGGAGATCGCGCGCGCGGCGCCGCCCGGTGGCAGTGTGATGGCGTTCGCGCTGACCGCGGCGCTGCTCGCTCCGGTCGCGCTCGTGTACGCGCGCCTCTCGCGGCGGTTCCAGGAGGACGGCGGGCCGGTGCTGTACGCGCGCGCGGCATTTCCGCCGTGGATCGCGTTTGCCGTGGGGTGGATGGCGTACGTGAGCGCGGTCTTGAGCACGGCGTCGACGTGCGTGGGGTTGGCGCAGGCGCTGGTCGGTACGGGAGGGGCGCGCGCGCTTGGGGCGTTCGTAGCGGCGGCGCTCGCGGCGCTGTGCGCGATCGGGATCGTCCTCTCGGCGCGCGTGTGGACGGGGCTCACGGCGCTGAAGCTCGTGCCGCTGCTCGCGCTGGCGGTGGTCGGGCTCGCGGTGTCTCCGGTCGCGGCCGAGCCGGTCGTCGCGGCGACGGCGACGGCGCCCGGAGGCGGATCGTGGCTCGGCGCCGCGCTGCTCGCGACGTTCGCGTTCCAGGGCTTCGAGATCGTCCCCGTCGTCGCGGGGCAGGCGAGATCGGTCGGCCGCGCGGTGCCGCTCGCGACGGTGGCATCGCTCGGCGCGGCCACGCTTCTCTACCTCGTGCTCCAGACGGTGTGCACGCGCGCGCTCGGCGGCGCGCTAGGAGCGTCGGAGGCGCCGCTCGCCGACGCGGCGGGGGCCGTCGGAGGGGCGGGGATGCGCGCGCTCCTCACCTGGGGCACGTCGCTGTCCGCGCTGGGCATCGCGTTCGGCATGATCTCGATGACGCCGCGCTACCTCGCCGCGCTCGCCGCGCAAGAGTCCCTCGCGGGGCGCCTCTCCGAGATGCATCACGGCGTCCCGCGCCGCGCGCTCGTTGTGACGCTGGCGCTCGTCGTCGGCCTCGCGGTCGCGTTCGGCGCGCACCTCGATCAGCTCCTCGTGATGTCGAGCGTGGCGGTGCTCTGCCAGTTCGCGTCGGCCGCGGCGGCGCTGGCATGGCTGTCGGTGCGGCGCCGACACGGCTTCGTCCCACGGGATGGGTGGCTCGCGATTCCGGCGCTGGTGGCGCCGCTGCTCCTCGTCGCCCATGGGACGCGCGCGGAGTGGGGGACTGCGGCGGGCGCGCTGGTGTTGGGGTATCTGGTTCGGGCGGCGTCACGGCGAAAAGAGTGAGCGCTCGCGGTCGTGGTCGTGGTCGTGGTCGTGGTCGTGGTCGTGGTCGTGGTCGTGGTGGCGGTCGTGGTCGTGGTCGTGGTGGTGGTCGCGGTCGCGGTCGCGGTCGCGGTCGTGGTCGGGGTAGACTCGCGATCGTGCAGCCGACCAAGACGTACCGCATCACCCTCCGTGGCGTCCGTTTCCGCGCGAGGATGGGCGCCTCCCGCTCCGAGCGCGACATTCCGCAAGACGTGTCGGTCGACGTCGACGTGACGCTGCCGTTCGAGCGGATGCCCCAGAGCGACAACGTTCGCGAGGTTTTCGACTACGACTGGGTCGCGCGCCTCGTCGTCGAAGAAGGAACCGCGCGTTCGCATCGACTGCTGGAGACGTACGCGCGCCTCTTGCTCGATCGGCTCCTCGCGGAGACGCCGGCGACGCACATCAGGGTGTCGGTGTCGAAGGTGAGGGTCCCGACGACGCACAGCGTGGACGCGGTGGTCGTGGAGCTCTCAGCTTCGCGCTAGCTCAAGAGCGTTTCGCTCCGCTGCGCTTCGCTCCACTCATCACCGAAGAGGATGGGTCGCGTCGGCGCCGACCGTCACGTCCGCGGAGGCGGCGGTGACGTGCTGGAAGGACATGGCGACCGGCGCGTTGGGGACCGTCTGGTTGTCGAGGATCATCGAGCCGTCCTGCGTGTGAATCAGCGCGGTCTTGCCTGCTGCGATGTACGTGAGCTCCGAGCACGTCTCGGACGTCGTGCCGTCGCAGCCGACGAAGAGCCCTGCGCCGCTCGCGTTGCGCACGCGCACGTCGTTGATGGGGCCTGCCCCGGTACGCTTTGCGAAGTAGCGATCGATTTCGCGCCTGCATACGGGACAGAACGAGTCCGCGAGGAGGTTCATCATGCACTTGTCGGACGGTCGATACGCGCCGGTCGCACAGTATCCGGCCCCTTCGAACGCGCCGATGGGCGTCGCCGAGTCGTTCGGTTCGCTCGGGAGCGTCGTGCCGTCCGGGATCAGGTCCTGCCAGGGCAACGCGGCGAGGTCGCTCGACACGTTCGCGGTCCCCTTCTTCCAGCGCGCAACATCGCAGGTGGGCGGGTTGTAGGCGTACTCGTCGGCAAGCTTGAAGAGCGAATGGCCGACCTCGTGCGCCACGATGCGGATGGCCGCGTCGTTCGCGGAGATGACCGCGATGCGATCGGCGGGAATCGCGCAGCCGCCGTATACGCTCGTATTGGCGACGATCACGATTTGATCGGCGGCGACCTTCCGCGCGATCGCGTGCGCGCTCGCGATGGCCGCGGCGCTCACGCGGTGCGACGGGAGGATGCACCGCTGCGGCGAGCTGACGCCGTCGCCGAAGGTGGCCTCGAACGCGGTGCTCCTCGTCGCGTCCGGTCGCGTCGGATCGGCGATGCCGGAGCTCTTGGAGCGGACGTCCTGGTAATAGACGTTCACCTCGTCCCAATGATCGGAGTAGCCCGCGATCTGCGAGAGCCCGCTCGCGAACCGCGCGGCCTGCTCGTGGAACTGCGGCAACTCCTCCTCCGTGTACCCCTCGGGCAAGAAGAGGAAGTTCACGTGGCTTCGCGCGTCCCCGTGATCGACCAGCGCGACGGGTGCGCCGAGGACGTCGGTGGACAAGTTCACGAGGCTCGACTCGCTCACGCCAGGTGCTGGCGCGCCGAGGGCGTGGAACGGCACCTCGCCTGCCGCGGTGCCGTCGGCGTCCCAGAAGCGCAGCGTCCCGTCGACGTTGGGGATCTCGATCGAGATCGTCCCGACCGCGCTGCGTGGATTGGCCACCGGGTCGACTTGCTCTCCTTCGCCGAACTCGTAGCGCGCGGCGTGGACGTCGGGTCCGGTGCCTCGGGCGATTCGTGCTCCGGTGGGGTCGATCAGTTCCCAACGAACGCCGGGCTCGCCGGCGGGCGCGCCAGGCGCGAGCGGCCGAACCTCGCGTGTCGTACGAGCACGCAAAAGCGTCGCGCGCCGACCACTGAGGAGCGCGTCGACGCGGACAATCTCCGCGGAAGCGGTCGCGGGCGCGGCAGACGAGCAGGCGAGGGGAGCGAGAATGCTCGTGCTCAGGGCTAGAAGAAGAAGCCGAGGTCGAAGCGGCATACGACATGTAGGTGCACGTAGTATGCCAGAAGGAGAAGCGCGGATTGTTCCAGCAATACTGTGTGGCTGGACACGCGCGGAGGTCGGGCGTGGGTCGGCGAAGATCCTGCAAACGGTGACCAGCGACCAACCAGGGGGGATGCCGTGACGGCGACCCCGACCCCGACCGCGACCACGAACCGCGACCACGACCGCGTTACGGCCCCCACTCGAATCGGTCGATCAGCGTCGCGTCCGCCTTCGCCAGCGGATCATCCTTCCCAATCACCCACGCCTCCATCCGCCCCCCCGGATGCACGCAGAACCTCACGAAGTGCTTGAACCCCGGATGACTCAGCGCCGCGAACGCCTGCTGTTGCTCGAGCCCCGCCACCGCCACCGACGCCAGGAAGACGCCGAACACGAACGTCCCCAAGAACGCGTACGCCACCATCACCGCCGTGTCGCCCGCGAGCGTCGGCACCACCTTCGGGATCGCGAGCTTGAGCAGCATCGGCGCCAACCCCAACGCAGCACCGAACGGCACGCTCGCCGCTGCGATCGTGCGCGGGTGCGCGCGCTGGTGCCCCGCGATGAGGTAGAAGGCGACGCTCATCGCGATCGTCACCAGCACCGCCGTGCCCACCAGCGCCGCGTCGCCTTCGAGAGCGGCGCCGAGCTCCAGCGACGCCACCAGCGCGAGCGCGATGTGCGTGAGGAAGCCGCCGCGCCCGAGCATCAGCGACAGCGGGACCTGCGCCGTCAGCTTCTGCGTCATGGAAGATGTAGGGTACATGCATTTCGCCGGGCCCATCGGCGCTGGGCTGATGCGGGTGCCGTGCAAGAACGCGCCGCCGCCGCCGGCGATCACGTGGAGCGACTTGCCGACCTCGCGGCGCTCGTAGTGGTGCAAATCCCCCGTGAGGTAAAACATCCGCTCGTCCTCGAGGGACATCTTGCAGCCGGCGAGCATGCGCTGGCCGGCATCCCACGGCTCGCCGAAGCCGACGGCCGGATCGGGCGCGACGAACACCTTGGCGCGCTCGGGCGTCTCGCGCTTTCGTCGCCGGAAGAACTGACGCTGGCGGTAGTCGAGGCGTCCGAGCTGACGATCGACGCCCCATAGATCGATGCCCGCCGCGAGCGGCAGCACCCAGTAGCTCGACTCCTGCACCGGCGTGTACCCCGCGAGCTCGAGGCGCTTCGCTCGCTTGATGCCGACGCCGCGGAAGAATGCGCGGACGCTGCGGGCGGTGTTGGCGAGCAGGCGGAAGAAGCCCCCGACCTCGTCGAGGTGCAGCTCGCGCACGGCGAGGCCGACCTCGCGGGTCCGCGCACCGCGGCGCAGGCGGCGAAGCAGGCGCGATCCCTCCTTGGGGTGATGCGTGGCGCCGCCGCCGGTCCCGCGACGAAACAAGCGACCAAAGCCGTCGAGGCCGTCGTACCAGTCGTGGTTCCCCGGGATGCCGAGGAGTAGGCGCGGCGTCTCGTCCGGTTCGCCGAACGCCTCGTTCCACGGCTGCACGAGGCGTCGATCGATCTCCTCCGCCGTCGCGACGGGGTACGCGGTGTCGCCGCCGAAGAGCAAGACCTCGCCACGGGGCAGCGTGCGCTCTTCGCCGGCGTCGTCCTTCACTGTGTAGGTGGCGGCGACGAGGCGCCCGACCGCGGCGCTCACGTCTCGGTCGTCCCCGGTGTCGGCGACGAAGTCGAGCCACATGGGCCGCCCGAGCCCCTCTACTAGAGAGGTGGCGTTCGGGTCCCCTCCCAGGACTCGAACCGCGCGCTTGAGCATCTCGTCGGCCTCGAGGGGTCGCATCCAGTCGCGCGAGTCGACCGATTCGCTGGCGATCGCGCGGGCGATGAAGTTACGAAAGTGCCCGAACAGGGAGGTCACGCCGTACCAGCGCACGGCGTACGGGGCGCGCGCCCCCTGCCGAAATACGAGCGGCGCAGGCCCATCGCCGCGCGGCAGCAGGCGAACCGGGCCTTCGGGCGCGTTCAGGGACGTGGCGCGGGCTGCCATGCTTCCAAAGCCGTTTACACCGGTTGCGGCATAAGGGTACCGTTTGTCTTCGCAAGCAGTCTCGCAAAGTTAGAAGACCCCTCGCGCCGCCGCTTCGCAACTCTGCCGTCTTGGGCCGAAGTCGCGCGGATGAAATGCATGATTCGGCACCTTCCCTCGATTCAACGCTCCACGCTCCTCGCCTTCGCGATCCTCGTCGCCACCGGCGCGGCCTTCGCCGGTCCCGTCCGCGGTCGGATCAACGGCCAGGAGAAGCTCGTCCCGGACGTCTACGCCGAGGCCGCGAAGCCCGACGCGCACCGGTACACCTGGCGCGAGCCGTCACCGACGGTGAAGCCGGAGTTCCGCGTCCTCTCGGGCAACCCGCTCCGCGAGATCTGCGTCGCCGCGATCTCGCAGCAGCAGCAGCCCGCGCACGAGCCGGCCCACCTCATCAAGATCACGGGGGGACGAACCGTCCCGGCGACGATCGCCATCTCGAACGGCACGCGCCTCGCGTTCAAGAACTTCGATCCGTTCCCGCACCGCCTCTACATCAAGGACAGCCAGACCTGGCGCGCGGAGACGATCAACCCGAACATGCAGCGCGAGTTTTCGCTGCCCGCGGGCGGCGGTAAGTTCGAGGTGCGCGACGAGCTCTTCCCGAGCCTGCGCTCGTTCATCCTCGTCGATCAGTTCGTCGCCGACATCGCGTACCCCGGTCGTGACGGCGCGTTCGAGCTGAACCTCTCGTCCGGCGAGTACGTCCTGAAGGCGTTCTTCAACGGGCGGCTCGTCGGGACGTCGGCCGTGACCGTGAAGGACAAGGGGCCCTTCACGATGAAGGACCCGTTCAACCTGGCGGAGGCACCCGCCCCGCCCGCGCCGGGAGCACCTCCGAAATGATGCTCCTGTCGCGCTTCTGGTACGTGCTCATCAGCATCTTGCTCGGCGTGTCGCTCTACGCCGTGTACGTGGCCGTCGGGCAGTACAACCGGCGCAACGGCGTGGCGATGAACGAAGGCCTCGCGTCGGACAGCCAGACCGTCGGCTGGGCGCTCCAGATCGATGCGCGCAGGCGGCTCGATTTGCTCCTGCCCGGCAGCGTCGATCCCACCGTGCGCGCGTCGCTCGGCGCCGCCAACGGCAAAGACACCGACAAGATCCCGCAGAAGGCGCGCGACGACGCGAAGAGGGCGCTCGGGGACATCCAGGGCAAATTCGTCGACTACAAACCCGACGCGATCTTCGCCGTCGATCGCGATGGCCGGGTCATCGCCCAGGTCGGCTTCGAGCAGGTAAACAGCAACGGCGAGTTCGAGCTCGGCGGCTACCCCGCGGTCTTCGATGCGCTGCATGGCTACCTGCGCGACGACACCTGGGTGTGGGGCGGCAAGATCTATCGCGTGGTCTCTCGCCCGGTAGAGGACGACTCGACGCAGCCGCCGGTCGGCGCCATCGTCGCGATCCGCGCCGTCGATCCGCAGTTCGCCAAGGATCTGGCGAAGCGCGCGCGCACCAACATCGCCTTTTATGCCGGCAACCAGCGCGTCGCGATGGCGTCGTACGAAGGCTCCGGTGAAAAATTCGACGACGCCGCGTTCGAGCTCCTCGCGGCCGATCTGCCGAAGCTCGTCGACGACAAGATCTACAAGGACTCGGGCCGCAGCGACGTGCACGCGCTCTCGCCCGACGTCGGCGCCATGTACGCGCGCCTCCCCGGCGACGCGTGGGATCTCGGCGCGGGCTTCTCGGTCTTGCGTCCTCGCGTCAGCATCAAAGGGCCGCTCGGATTTCTCTCGGGCGCCGACGACACCGACAAGAAGAGCGTCAACTGGTTCGTGCTCGCCGCCGTCGTCCTCCTCGGCGCGACGCTCGGCATCCTCTTCTCGTTCCTGGAGCACTCGCTGCCCATGGGAGAGCTCGCGGCGCAGGCGAGGAAGCTTCGCAAGGGAGAGCTCGATTATTTCCAGCTCCCGCGTTTTCGCGGCGGATACCGCCCGATCGCGCAGGACGTGAACCAGGGCATCGAGCGCGTGCTGGAGCGGGGCGGCGGCGCGGCGCGAAAGCCCGCCGATTTGGAGTCCATCCTGGGACCGGTCCCCGCGCAGCCCGCGATGAGCGCGTTCTCGTTCCCGTTGCCCGACGGCTCCGTTCCGCCGCAGATGAGCCCGGGTGGTCCGGGTGGCCCACCGCCGAGCCCGTTCCGTCCGCCGGGTCCGCCGCAGCCGAACCCTGGCACCGGCTCGCACCAGATGCGCCCGCAAGGGCCGCCGCAGAACGGTCCTGGAAATTTCGGTCACCAGATGCAGCAGCAACAACAGCAGCATCACGGCGGTCACATGGGTCCGCCGGGTCCGCCGCCGCGCCCGAACGCAGGTCCCAACGCAGGTCCCAATCCGTTCCCGCCGCCGCGCCCGAACGCCGGCATGCCCGCGACGTCTCCCTTCGCGCAGACGACCGCGCTCGGCGGGCCTCCGTCGTCGCCAGGCGCGCAGCACCACCAGCAGCACCCCGCCGACGCGTACGAGCCGACGCAAGCCGCGCTGTCGCCGCTTCAAGGGGGCGTCCCCGGCCTGCACACGCCCGCCGAAGAGGACGAGGCCACGATGGTCGGCCAAGTTCCCGCGGACGTCCTCGCGGCCGCGACCGGCGAGAGCGCCAGGGCCGCCGAGGACGGAACCGAGGAGTGGCTCGGCGTCTACGACGATTTCATCCGCAAGAAGCGCGAATGCGGCGAGCCGACCGAGGGCCTCACCTTCGAGAAATTCGCCCAGACCCTGCGCAAGAACCGCGACGCGCTGATGCAACGCCACGGCTGCAAGCGTGTAAGGTTCGCCGTCTACGTGAAGGAAGGCCGCGCCTCGCTCAAGGCGACGCCGATCAAGGATTAGCTCCCACTAACCAGTTTCCGGGGACCACCCAGATGGCTTTGTCCAATCGCCTTCGCTCACTCTTCGTGCTTTCCACCGTCTCGGCGGGGGTGCTCGCCGCGCGCGGCGCCGGCGCCTCCAACGTCCTCGAGGTCGGCGAAGGCGGCTCCGAACAGATGCAGCGCGGCGGCGCGTGGGTCGCGCGCGCGAGTACGCCGAACGCCGCGTACTACAACCCGGCCGGGCTCGCCGGGCAGGACACGAAGCTCTCGCTCGACGTGAACGTGATCGTGCAGCACACGTGCATGTCGCGCGTGTACGCCGCCGGCGACACGACGCTCGAGTCGGGGCTCCTCTCGTCCGATCCGAACGATCCGAGGTCCGCGCTCTTCCCGCGCGTGTGCAACGACATCGCGCCGTTCTTGAACCCGCAGATCTCGTTCGCGTACCGCGTCAACGAGCGCCTCGGCCTGGCGATCTCTCTGCTCGGCCCCAACGCCGCCGGCCGCCAGAAATGGCCGGAGTTCGTGAACGGCGCAAACCCCGCGCCGCAGCGCTACCTGCTCCTCAAGACCGACGGTCTCCAGTTCAACCCGACGCTCGCCGTCGGCTGGGAGGTGATCGACAACCTCCGCATCGGCGGGAGCTTCCAGTTTGGCATCGCGAGCCTCCACCTCCAGAACTCCAGCATGGCGCTGAACGCCGACAGCACGCGCCCCGATCAGAACGATGTCCGCGGTCTCGTTCAAGTGAAGCAGTTCTTCATCCCCGGTTTCACGCTCGGCGCGATTTACAGCGCCACGCCGTCGATCGACATCGCCGCTTGGTACAAGTGGAGCGCGCCGATCAACGCGACCGGCGACGTCGTCACCGACTCGAACTATTTCACCAAGGCGGTGCAGTCGGGCGACACGGCCGGCGTGAAGGGGACCGACACGTCGGCGGCCGACTGCGGCTACGGCCAGTCCACCAACATCTGCGGCAGCGGGAAGAACGCGACCATCAAGGCGACAATCCCCATGGAGGCCAAGCTCGGCTTCCGCTACCACAAGCTGCGTGCGACGCCGGTGGTCGAGGGAGAAGAGCCGCCGCCCACGCCGAAGTTGACGCACCGCCGCGATCCGATGTCGCAAGACGCGTGGGACGCCGAGCTCGATCTGACGTGGGCGAACAACAGCGCGCTCGACTCGTTCAAGATCCGCTTCCCCGGCAACGCGAACGGCGACGGCGTCATCCCCGTCAACGGCATCGCCGGCGGCACGCTCCCGCCGAGCGCCGACGTGCCCAAGCACTTCAAGGACGTCTTCGGCGTGCGCCTCGGCGGCGACTACAACGTGCTGCCGGATCAGCTCGCACTTCGCGGCGGCGTCTTCGCGGAGACGAACGGCCAAGATCAGCAGTACCAGAGCATCGATTTCGCCGGCGCCGCGCGCTTCGGCTTCGCGCTCGGCGGCACCTACCGCCTCAAGCTCGGCAATTCGGAGAGCAAGAGCGCGCTCGAGTTCTCGCTCGGCTACGGCCACATTTTCTTCGCCAAACAGGACCAAGGCGCCAACGACAGGAACGCGCCCGGCATGAATGGCATCGCAGGCGTTGCGTGCAATCCTTCTGGGAACAACCCCGGGTCGCCGAGCCAGCCGGACACGTGCACCGACGGGAAGCAGAAGTACCGGACGAACTGGCCCGTCAACCTCGGCACCATCTGGAACAGCGTCAACACCATCAACTTCGGCGTCGCGTACCGCTTCTGAGCCGTTCGAGCTCGTTTCGCACAAGGAAGGACGCATGAGCAGCACTACCCCCCGCAAGGTCATCATCATCGGCTCGGGCCCCGCGGGTCACACCGCCGGCATCTACGCGGCGCGCGCGAACCTGAAGCCGTTGATGTTCGAGGGCATGACCAAAGGCGGCATCCCCGGCGGGCAGCTCATGATCACGAACGAGGTCGAGAACTACCCGGGCTTCCCCGCGAAGATCACCGGGCCGGATCTCATGAAGGCGTTCCGCGATCAGTCCATCCACCAGGGCGTCGAGGTGGTGACCGAGGACGTGGTGAAGGTGGATCTGTCGAAGCGCCCGTTCAAGGTGACGGCGAGCGGGCTCGACGGCGAGAGCGATCACTACGGCGAGACGATCGTCATCGCGACGGGCGCGCAGGCGAAGTGGCTGGGGCTGCCGAGCGAGAAGGCGCTGCAGAACTACGGAGTCTCGGCGTGCGCGGTGTGCGACGGCGCGTTCTTCAAGAACCAGGACGTGATGGTCATCGGCGGCGGTGACACGGCGATGGAAGAGTCGATGTACCTGTCGGGGATCTGCAAGTCGGTGACGCTCGTGCACCGTCGCGAGGAGTTCCGCGCGAGCAAGGCGATGCAGGATCGCGTGCTGAAAAACCCGAAGGTGAAGGTGCTCTACAACACCGTGATCGAGGAGATCCTCGACGTGTCGAAGCAGGCGGTGACGGGCGCGCGCGTGAAGAACATGAAGACGAACGAGACCATGGTGGTCCCGATCACCGGGTTCTTCGTCGCGATCGGGCACACGCCGAACACGGACCTCTTCACGGGCGTGCTCGACTTGCACGACAACGGCTACATCAAGGTGAAGCCGGGGACGACGCAGACGAGCAAGGTCGGCGTGTTCGCGTGCGGCGACGTGCAGGACTTCACGTACCGCCAGGCAGTAACCGCGGCGGGGACCGGCTGCATGGCGGCGCTCGAGGCGGAGCGCTGGCTTGCCATGAACGGCGAGCACTAGGCACGCACGCCTCCTTGCCCGGGGCGCCGCGCCGCGCCTCGGAGCCGGAAAAGTCGCGCCGGCGCGACGGAGCGCACGGAAGGGGCGGGCTCGCGCCGTCACGCCTTTTCCAGTTGTGCTCGGCGCCGCGCGACGCCCCGGGCAAGGAGGCTTTGGACGCTCGTTGCCAGGGTGTGGTTTTAGGGGTCGCGGTTTGCGGGGGCTTCGGTGACGACGGCGGACCGTGCGAGGACCCAGCCTGACATGCCCCAGGTTGGCTCGAGGACGAAGGCCTTCGTGGCGTGCTCGATGAGGTATGCGAGGACTTTCTCCTGCGAGGTTCCCCATGGCGCGGGGCCGCCGGGGGCTCCTGATCTGTGGTAGCCCGCACTAATTTGTGGCCACTCCTTCGCGAGGAAGCGGGCGGGCGCGATCTCTTCGACGTCGAGAAGGATGCTGACGTCGGCTACGTCGTCGAAGCGATAGGCGATCACACCTTCGAACGTGAGGAGCTGGAGGCGTGCATCGGTGGCCTCCGGCCTCACGTAAATGACAATGCGCCGGGCTTCGCCGCGAACGTCGTACCCGATGATCCGTCCATCGTGGAGATGCGAGAGCGCTCCCATTGCCCGTCATTATCTCTTTCCGCACCACGACGGCCATCTCCACCGCGTTTCCCGACGCCGGCGTGCGCAGCGCGCCTTCGCCGTAGGCGATGCCGGGGGGCCCCCAGCGCGAAGCGATGGGGGGGCGGCGAGCCCACACAACCAGTAAATTCTTATTCGGCTCACGCCGAATAAGAAGGCAAGCACTCCAAGACGAAGCGGTAGCCGGCGATTGCGAGCTCGTCGCCGGGGGAGAGGACGTCGCCGCCGACGCGCTGGCCTTTGACGTACGAGCCGTTGTGGGATTGGAGATCCATCATGGCTGCGCGTTTTTCGCCGCCGGGGATGGCGGCGATCATGGCGTGCATGCGGCCGACGTGGGGGGAGCCGAGCATGACGGTGCTGGCGCGACTGCGGCCGATGAAGCAGGCGGCGCCTTCGCGGAGGGGAAAGGCGGTGCCGATGGGGAAGGCGGCTTCCATCGGGGGGATCGAGCCGCGATACGTCAGGTGGAGCGCGGCGCCGTCCGGGCTCGTGTTCGTGTCGAGGACGATGGGGACGGCGTGAACGAGCTCTTCGGCGGAGCCGACGTAGGCGTCCGCGATCCACGTGCCGTAGTGGGTGAGGGGATCGCGGTTGGGGTTTTGCGGGATGTGAGGGCTGGTCGCGAGGATCGCGGGGATGCCGGCGCCGCGGACGGCTTGGAGGAGGTTTGGCGTGATGTCGAGGGCGGTGTCGATGACGACGCACTTGATGGGGCGCGGCCCGTGGCCCGGCGAAGGGGGGACGAATGTGAACGGGTCCGCGAGGACGGCGCGGTGGCCGTTGTGGCTCAGCGCCTGCGCCCAATGGCCGGCGGCTTCTCCGAAGCCCAGCACCACGATCGGTTGATGTTGGTCCATGCTCGGGACGCATCATCGGCGCAATCTCGCACTTTGAAAAGGACGAGGGTAACCTGGACCATCACTTGACCGCCGCCCCGCAAAGCCAGCTCTCCGAACGCGAGGAACAGCTCGCCAAGGTGTCGTTCTTCGAGGGGCTCACCCGCGAGGCGATGGCGCTGATCGCTCAGGTCACCACCGAAGAGACGCACGCGCTGGGTACCCGGATTTTCCAGTACGGCGATCTCGGCGACAAGCTCTTCATCATCCTCGAGGGCAAGGTCCGCATCTCGAGAGAGGTGGCGGGGATGGGCGAAGAGGCCCTCGCCGTGCTGGCGCAGGGCGAGGTGTTCGGGGAGATGGCGCTCCTCGACGAGGCGACGCGCTCGGCCGATGCGCGCGCCCACGAGCGCTGCCGCTTGCTGGTGATCGCGAAGGACTCGTTCGACGATCTCCTCTTTTTGCACAAAGACCTCGCCTACGAGGTCCTCTGGAGCTGCGTCCGTACCCTGGCCGGCCGCCTCCGCGAGACGAACGACAAGCTGACCTTCCTGTCGACGAGCGGGAAATTCTGACGACGTCGGCCGTCGAGCACTCCCCGCCGCGCGATCGCTCTCGCACCTCAGGTGAGAGACGCGCGCACGTGTAAGTTGGGGAAAAACAGGGCAAAAACTGGAGAAGATGTGGAGAGCTACGCGAGCTGTGGCGCACAGGTACGCATATTTGCGCCGGAATACTTGACGCGGTGACGGGTGTTCAGTATCCTTGTTCAGCCATGCAGGGTCTCACCCAACGTCAGCAGATGGTCCTGGATTTCATCCGGCAGTCGATCACGGACCGCGGGTATCCCCCGACGCTCCGCGAGATCGGGGCCCGAATGGGCATCCGCTCGACGAACGGGGTGAACGATCACCTCCGCGCGCTCGAGCGTAAAGGCTACCTGACGCGGGAGGACATGAAGTCCCGCGCCCTCCGCCCGACGACGTCGCCGCCCAACGGCATGAACGGCGCTGCCGCAAAGACGGGCGCAGGCGACCAAGTTCCGCTCGCCCTTCCCGCGAACGACGACGACATGATCGACGTCCAGATCCTTGGGCGCGTCGCGGCGGGCCTTCCGCTCTTCGCCGAGGAGCAGGTCATCGACACGGTCCGCATCGACCGCGGTCTCCTGAAGGGCGGGCGAGAGGTCTTCGGCCTCAAGGTCCACGGCGACTCGATGATCGACGCCGGGATCCTGACCGGCGACTACATCTTCGTGCGAAAGCAGCTCACGGCGCAGCGCGGCGACATCGTCGTGGCCCTCATCGGGGACGAGGCGACCGTGAAGTACTACTACCCGGAGAAGGACTACGTCCGCTTCCAGCCCGCGAACAAGACGATGGCCCCCATCCTCGTCCGCGCGATGGACTTCAAGCCGACGATGCTCCTCGGCGTGGTCGTCGGCGTCTTCCGCCGGATCTGATAGGACGGTCTTGCCGCTGGCGGACCTGCTGAGTTAGCGTCGAGTTCAGATGAGCATTCGCTTCCTCGTCGGCGCTGCGTTGATGCTTGCGGCCTTCTCGGTTCAAGCGTGCGGCGGCGTGTACTACGCGGCGACGGTGAACGCGGCGTCGAGCCGGCTCGAGCACGCGAAGGCGGTCGGCGCCGAGCAGTTCGCGCCGTACGAGTACTACTTCGCCAAGGAGCACCTGCGGCAGGCCCAGGTCGAGGCGAGCGAGGCGAGCTACAGCGACGCCGCCGCCTACGCGGAGACGGCCGAGGAGTACGCGAACAAAGCCATCGAGCTGTCGCAGTCGCAGAAGCGCAAAGGGGAGAACCCGTGACGCGTACCGGCGGAGCGCTCCCGGTGCGAACGTCCAAGGTCTCGCGCGTCGCGCTCGTCGTCCTCGCGCTCGCGTGCGTCCTCCTGGGCGCGTGCGCGCAAGGCGCGGTCATGCGCGGCAAGATCGCCGGCCTGAACAACGTCGTGCAGGAGGCCGAGAGGAACGGCGCCCTCCGCTGCGCGCCGCGCGAGCTCGCCACCGCCAAGAGCCACCTCCGCTTCGCCACGACCGACCTCGATCAAGGCGAGATGTCGCACGCTGACGCGCACCTGCTCATCGCCGAGCCCAACGCCCACGCGGCCCGCAAGGTCTCGATCGCCGAAAAATGCACCGACACCGCGCGCCCCGGGGATCGCGACGGCGACGGCCTCCTCGACGACGTCGACAAGTGCCCCGATCAACCGGAGACGTACAACGGCTTCGAAGACGAAGACGGCTGCCCCGACGATCCCGACACCGACGCCGATCGCATCCCCGACTCCAAGGACCAGTGCATCCTCGAGCCCGAGGACATGGACGGCTACCTCGACGACGACGGCTGCCCCGAGCCCGACAACGACGCCGACGGCCTCGTGGACGCCAAGGACAAGTGCCCGAACCAGGCCGAGGACATGGACGGCTTCCAGGACGACGACGGCTGTCCCGATCCGGACAACGACGGCGACACCGTCCTCGACGTCGACGACCAGTGCCCGAACACGGCCGGCGCGCCGGGCGGCGAGCGTCCGGGCTGCCCGAAGAAGAACAGCCTCGTCATCGTCACCGGGAAAGAGATCCGGATCACCCAGCAGATCCAGTTCGACTTCGACAAGGCGACGATCAAGCCCGTCAGCTACCCGATCCTGAACGAGGTCCGCGACGTCCTCCGCGACAACCCGAAGATCACCCTCGAGATCCAGGGCCACACCGACAACGTCGGCACCGCGGCGTACAACCTGAAGCTCTCGCAGTCGCGCGCCGACAGCGTGCGGGGATACCTCGTCTCGAACGGCGTCGCGCCGGAGCGCATGACGGGGAAGGGCTACGGCATGACCCAGCCCCTCGTGAAGAACGACACCGCAGCCAACCGGACACTGAACAGGCGCGTTCAGTTTATTCGTACCGAAGCCGGTACGAATAATCCTTGAGCAGGTGAGGCTCCGCCCCCTCGAAGATACCGCTTCGAGCCTCCCCTAATCGCCTGCGGCGAATCGTGCTTCGCACGAGGATTTCACGGGGGCGTTAGAGGGTCGAGAGCGGGTTTGATTCTTTGTCCCCAAGCCGGGGCAATTTCGTTGTATTTGGCTCCCCGTGGAACGCCTCCCCGTCCTCTCGCGACTTCCCCCTCGCTTTGCCCTCCTTGTCGCGCTCGCCTTCGCGGTCCTCGCGCTCGCCGTGCCACGCACCGCGCGTGCGCAGAACAAGGCGGTCGAAGCGCAGGCCAAGCAGCTCCAGAAGAAAGCGATGGACGAGGACTACCTCACGACCGAGTTCGGGAAGGCGTCCGACAAGCTGAACAAGGCCATGCAGCTCTGCGGGACGGACAAGTGTTCTCCCCCGATCCGCGCCCAGCTGAAACGCGATCTCGGCGTCGTCCAAATCGGCGGCAACATCAACAAGGACGAGGCCGTCAAAAACTTCGCGGAGGCGATGGCCATCGACCCCACCGTGCAGCTCGATCCGGACCTGAAGACGAAGGACGTCGAGGACGCGTGGGAGAAGGCGAAGAAGGGCGGGGGCGCGCCTCCCGGACCTGGCCCCGCGCCGGCCGGTGACTTCACGCACACGCCCGTCGCGATGCAGCTCGTTCGCACGCCGGTGCCGGTCTACGCCGAGTACGGCGGGTCCGAGGCGATCGTAAAGGTCGTCGCCCGCTACAAGGGCTTCGGCATGACGGAGTGGAAGAGCGCCGAGCTCAAGAAGACGGGCAAGGGCTGGGGCGGCCAGATCCCGTGCCTCGACGTCATCCAGGGGGACTTGCAGTACTACCTCCAGGGCTTCAACGAGCAGAACGATCCAGTCGCCACGGCCGGCGATCGCAACCACCCGTACAAAGTCCCCGTCAAGCGCGACAAGATCGAAGGCGATCCGCCGCACCTGCCCGATCAGCCCGCGCCCGCGCAATGCGCCGACACCGGCGACTGCCCGCCCGACTTCCCCGGATGCCACAGCGGCAAGCCGCCGGTCACCGACGAGACGCCCAAGGGCAAGGCCCAGGACGAGGAGTGCGAGGAGGACAGCGTCTGCGCGAGCGGCAAGTGCAAGAACAACAAGTGCACGAAGCCCGAGGAAAAGTCCGCCTTCAAGCGCATCTGGGTCGGCTTCTCGGTCGGCGCGGAGTTCACGCTCGTCGGCTCGGCGGAGGACGTGTGCAAGCTCTCGCAGGACGCCGCAGCCGCGCCGCTCAACACCGCCGGGTACTACTGCGTCGACTCCGGGGGCTCCGACTACCCTGACCGCAACGATCGATCGGGCCAGCAGAACATCAACATCGTCAAGGACGGCAAGACCGACAAGGTCGCCGGCGGCGGCACGATCGGCAACGTGCGCATGCTCCTCTCGCTCGATGTCGCCATCACGGCGAACATCCTCGCGGGCGTGCGCGCGGGCATCATCCTCCTCCGGTATCCTGGCGCCGCCGCGGCGAACGACGGCAAAGCGTCGCAAATAGGGCCCGTGCACATCGAAGTGCGAGGGACGTATTTGATCGGCAAAAATCCGCTCGGCAAAGCGGGGCTCGCGCCGTATGTCATGGTCGCGGCCGGCTACGGCGAGTTCAGTGGGAAGGTCGCCGTCAGCGTCCGCGAGACCGGCGTGACTGGCACCAAACAGGTCGACGCGTGGTCGGTCGGCGGGCCGGTATTCGCCGCGGTCGGCGGCGGCATTCGTTACGCGTTCTCGCCGCGCGCCGCGTTTCTCGTGGGACCGCGCGTGAACTTCGCGTTCGGGAACGCCGGCCTAACGCCGTCGTTCGGCCTCGAGGCCGGAATGCAATTCGGGTTCTGAGATGGAGACGGTCGTCTCGCTGTTCCTGACGCAGGCGGCCGAGGCAAAAGAGAGGGTCGCGCTCAAGACCAAGCGCGCGGGCGTTTGGGAGGGGTCGACGTGGGGCGACTGGGAGTCGCGCGCGCGGGCGATCGCGGCGGAGCTCGTCGCCGCAGGAGTCGAGCCTGGTGATCGCGTCGCCATCTTCGCGACGACGCGGGAGGAGTGGGTCATCGCCGACGTCGGGACGCTCCTCGCGGGCGGGGTCACGGTGCCGATCTACGCGACGCTGATCGGCGAGCAGGCGGCGTACATCTTGGCCGACTCCGGCGCGAAGGTCCTCTTCGTCGAGGACGCGGCGGCGCTCGAGAAGCTGAGCGACTCCCTCGCGTCGCTCTCGAAGCTCGGCACGATCGTGCTCATCGACGCGACGAAGGGGGCACCCCCTGGAGGCCTCGCGACGCGGGTGACCACGTTCCGTGAGATGCTGGCCGCCGGCAACGCGCGGAGCCGCGACGAGAAGCGCGCCGTGAGCGAGCGCGCCGCCGCGGTGGCGACCGCCGATCTGGCGACGATCATCTACACCTCGGGCACGACCGGGCCGCCCAAGGGCGTGATGCTCACGCACGCGAACATCTGCTTCGAGACGAAGGTGATCGCCGCCCTCGCGAATTTCACGCCCGAAGACGAAAACCTCCTCTTTTTGCCGATGGCGCACATCTTCGCGAAGGTGTTCGTCATGGGCGCGATTCGCGCCGGCTTCACGACGACGTTCGCCGAATCGCTCGTGAAGGCGCTCGACAACGCCGTGGAGACCAACCCCACGGTCATCGGCTGCGTGCCGCGCCTCTACGAGAAGATCTACACCGTGGCGGGCGAGAAGGCGCACGCCCAGGGGAGCATCAAGGCCAAGGTCTTCGACTGGGCCGTCGACGTCGGACGCAGCGTCGCGCGCCTGCGCGAGCGTGGAGAAGAGCCGCGCGGCCTGCTCGCCGTGAAGTACCGCTACGCCGACAAGTTGGTCCTCCAGAAGATCCGCGCTCGCTTCGGCACGCGCCTGCGCTTCGCGATCAGCGGCGGCGCTCCCCTCGCGAAGGAGCTCGCCGAGTGGTTCCACGGCGCCGGCGTGAAGGTGCTGGAAGCGTACGGCCTCACCGAGACGACGGGCGCGACCAACCTCAACGCGCCGGACCGCTTTCGCTTCGGCTCGGTCGGTCCAGTCCTCGCCGACGTGGAGGTGAAGATCGCGTCCGACGGCGAGATCTTGATGCGCGGCCCCAACATCATGAAGGGGTACTGGAACAAGGAGTCCGACACGCGCGAGGTCCTCGAGGAGTCGGGCTGGTTCCACTCCGGCGACATCGGCGCGTTCGACGGCGACGGGTTCCTCCGCATCACCGATCGCAAGAAGGACATCATCGTCACCGCCGGCGGCAAGAACGTGGCGCCGCAGAACATCGAGAACCTCCTCAAGCAGTCGCCGTGGGTGAGCCAGGCGATGGTGCACGGCGACAAGCGACCGTACCTCGTCGCGCTCGTCACGCTCAACGTGGAGGCGATGACGCGCTTCGCAGCGGAGAGCGGTCGGCCCAACGACGTCGCGAAGCTCGCGGAGGACTCCGAGGTGCGCGCGCGCGTGCAGCTCGAGATCGACGCTGCGAACCGGCGCCTCTCGAGCTTCGAGTCGATCAAGAAATTCCAAATTTTGCCGCGCGATTTCGCGATCGACACTGGCGAGCTCACGCCGACGCTCAAGGTGAAGCGCAAGGTCGTGAGCGAACGCTACCGCGCCGAGCTCGACGCGCTGTATCTGGCGTGAGCCGCGGAGCTCAACGAAGCGCGTTCATCGCGACGCACAGGCGCGCGATCCCTTCGAGGACACGCGCCTCCGGGACGCTCGTGTAGCAGAGGCGCGCCCATGACGCGTACGCCTCACCGAACGCGGCGCCCGGCGCGAGCATGACGCCCTCGTCGATCGCGCGGGTGAGGAGCGCGGTCAAGGGTCGGCCCGCGAGCAGCTCGGTGAAATCGAGGAACAGATAGGTGCCGCCCTCCGCCAGCGGGAATCGCACCGGCGCGCCGGCGAGCGCGCGGGCGGCGGCGTCGCGGGCGGCCAGGTACGTGGCCTTGGCGCGCGTGGGCCACGCGGTGTCCGCGAGCGCGGCCCGCGCGGCGTGCTGCATCGCGACCGGGACGTTGAACACCGTGTGCACGCCCATGCGCATCGCCGGGACAATGAGGGCCTTCGGCGCGATCACGAAACCGATGCGCGCGCCGGCGAGGGCGCGGCTCTTCGAGAACGAGTGCAGCGTCACGGTGCGCTCTGCGGCGCCGGGCAGGCTCGCGACCGCGACGTGCGGCGCGTCGAACGCGACGTCCGCGTACACCTCGTCGGCGAAGATCCAGAGGTCGTTCTTCGCCGCAAAATCGACGATCTGCGACAGGTGCGCGGCGGACAGGACCTTGCCGTCGGGGTTGTTCGGCGTGATGAGGTAGACGGCGCGCGTCTTCGTGGTCCGCGCGGCCTCGAGCAGATCGGCGGCGTCGAGCGACGGATCGGCGTACAGGCGCGACGTGAACGGGACCTCGACGGAGCGGGCGCCAGCCTGGTGGAAGATGCCGGGAGCGAGGGGCCAGTACGGAGCGCAGACCAGCACGTCGTCGCCCGGATCGAGCACGCACCGCACGGCGCAATAGAGCGCGTGCGTGCCACCGGCGCCGAGCAGCACGTCGCGATCTCCATCGACGCCGAAGCGCGCCGCGATCGCGTCGCGAAGCTCCGCGGTGCCGGCGGTCGCGCCGTAGCGGTAGAGGCTCGGGTGCTCGGCGACGTGGGCGAGACGCGCGGCGTCCGGAGGGTCGAGGTACGTGTCGCCGATGTGGAGCGGGACGAGCTCTCGCGCGCCGGGCGCTCGTGCGGCGATGTGGCGCTCTAGCTCGGCGAAGACGCCGGGGCGCATCGCGCGCGCGGTCTCGGAGAGTCGGGTCATGGAGTACCTCGCTTGGCCCCGCACCGTCCGGGGCTCGTCATCTTGCCACGCGCCTCTTCGAGACGGCGCGAATCGAGCACGAGCTCCGCGACGAGCTGCGCAGGCGCATCGCCTGGGCACGTACGCCTCGGCCCGACGGCGCGCGCTTCTACCCGCAGCCCCGCGGTCGCGTCGAACGTCCCCGACACCGGCGCGCGGACGCCCTCGAACGTGAGCGCCGCGCCAGTGAGCGGCAGAACGCGCCGCGCGTCACCGGTGGCCTCGGCCTCGACGCGCATGTCACCTGGCGCGCCCGCCACCGTGACGCCGCGGAGCGTGAGGTCGATCTTCGCGTCCACCTTCGCCGCGCCCGCCGACGTCCATCGCGCGGTGCCGAGGACCTGCGCGCTCCCAAACGCCGCAGGAAAGCCAAGATCGGCGAGCGTCAGCGGGGAGGCATCGATGCGCGCTGTCACGGTTCCATCCGCCGCGCGTGAGGCGTCGAGGTTGGCGGCGCCGGTGGGATCCAGTCGCAGCATGCCATGCAGCGCGGTCCCGTCGCGCGTCACGGTCCCTCCGTACGGCCCGAACGCGCCGACCGGAGTCTCCGCCTTGACGAGACCCAGGGAGAGCGTGAAATCCTCTCCGAGCTCGCGCGCGGCGTCGCGCGTCACCTCGAGGTGCGCGTTCTCCACGATGATGCTCGTCGGATCTCCGAGCGCGCGCTCCCACCTCAGGCGAACGTTCTCGCCGACGAGGCTCTTTAGAGCCGGCGTCGGTGTCGAGAGGTTCGCGCGCCGAAACGCGTCGAGGGCTGCGAGGGTCGGTCCGATGGCGCCGTCGAGCGCGAAGTCCGTCTCGTCCGCCGTGATGCGCGCGACCGAAAGCCCGTCGAGGGCCAGATCCACGTTGCGCGCCGACACGCGTGCGCCCGGGACCGACGGCGCCGTGAGCTCCACGCCGCGAAGGCGAACGCTGTGAAGCGACGTGGAGACGTCCGAGATCACCAGCGTCATCCCGTGCTCCCTCGCGCGCGCCACGAGCGTCCGCTCCACCAGCGCGGGCACGCCGACGTAGCCGCCGACGGACGCCGCGAGGAGGAGGCCGAGCGCCACGATCGCCCCCGTTCCGCGCGACCGCTTCTCGGCCGGCGCCTCGAGCGCAAGCGGACGCGCGGCGAGCCCGGCCCGCGGCGGTCCCATCGGATCGATGTCCGGCGGCGGCAATCCCGTGATCGGCCCACCCGAGGCGGGCGGCGGCCTCGCGCTCGGCGGCGGCCGGACGCTCGGCGGCGGCCTCGCGCTCCTCGCAGGCGGAGGCTCTTGCGCCGGGCGCCCGACCGCGGCGACGTCGGACGTCGACATCGCGCTCTCCACACGCGCGAGGCGCTGTCCGCGCGAGGCCAGCGCCTCCCTCGCGACGCGGTCCACCCACGCGCCTACCTGCGAGTGCGTCGCGAGCGGCGTCGCCTCCTCGATCGCGAGCGCCATCTCTCGAGCGCTCGCGAAGCGGTCACCGGGATCTTTCGCGAGGCCGCGCATCACCGCGGCGTCGAGCTCCGGCGCGATGCCATCGGCGAATGTGCTCGGAGCCTCGTGCGCCCCCGCGACGATCTGCGCGTACACGACGCGCTCGTCCTCGGCCTCGAACAGCCTGCGCCCTGCCAGCATCTCCCACAGGATGACCGCTGCAGCGTAAATATCGGTCCTCCGCGACGCTGGCGTGACGCCGAGCTGCTCCGGCGCCATGTACGGGAGCTTGCCTCGCACCTCGCCTTCGCGCGTCGTCTGCGCCGAGCTCTTTGCCTTCGCGATGCCGAAGTCGATGACGCGCGCCACACCGTCGACGCCGACGAGCACGTTCTGCGGCGACACGTCGCGATGTACGAGGTTGAGCGGCTCGCCCTGCTCGCTCTTCGCCTCGTGGGCCGCGTGGAGACCGTGAAGCACCCCCGAGAGCACGGCCGCCGCGATCTTGATCGGCACGGGCTCGCGCGCCGCCCGCATCGTGCGCAGCAAGCGCGAGAGCGACTCACCGTGCACGTACTCCATGACGAGGAACAGCTCGCCGCCCTCGGCCACGACGTCGAGCGTCGGCGCGACGTTGGGGTGCCGGATCCGGGCAGCCAGGCGCGCCTCCTCGACGAACATCTCGCGGAACTCGTCGTCGCGCGCGAATTGGGGATGCAGCCGCTTGATCGCGACCGTCTTCGCGAACCCCGCCTCGCCGGCCAAGCGCCCAAAGCACACCGTGGCCATCCCGCCCGCGGCGATTTCGCCGAAGAGCGTGTACCGGCCGAGGCGTTGCCCCGCGTCGTCGGCGCTCGGTGTGGTCATCGTGCGGTCATGGTCAGGCGCTCAAAGAAGAAAGGAGACGCCGACCGAGCCGGACGGATACCCGAGCCGGACGGTGAGGGCGATGCTCTCGGTGAAGTGGAAACGCCCGCCGCCGTAGAGGACCGGATGAAGGACCCCGTCCCCCGAGTAGAGGATCCCGAGCCCCGGCTCGCCGAAGACGGAGAAGTGCGTGGACAGGAAGAAGTTCCACTGGAGAACGAACGGGATGTCGAGGACCACCGTGCGCGACGGGAACACATCGATGCCGAGGCCGAGCCCGACGTTGTTGTTGATGCTCGGAACGAAGCCGTTCTCGACCAAGATGAAGGTGCCGCGCGCGCCGATGCCGGGCATTCCGCTTTTGAGGCCGTGTCCGCCGTAGCCGAGGAGCGCGTGCGGCTCGAATTCGATCCCGTAGCGCGTGTGCTCTCCGGGGTTCTTGATGATCGACTCCTCGGCGGCGGCGCGGTTGGGCCAGATCACGGCCAAGAGCGCGACGGAAAGGAAAAGGCGCCTCATCGGGCCATTGTAGGCGTAAATAGGCCTCGCCTCCCTTTCCACAGGAGATCACGGATGAAGCTCAGAAGCGCCGCACTCGGAATCGCGTTTGCCATCCCCTTTCTCCCGCTCGCCTGCGGAGGCGAGACTGCGCCTCCTCCGGCGGTCCCGACGGTGGCGCCCGCGTGTCCCGAGTGCGCGAAGGGCGGCTTGCTCCCTGGCGAGGCCGCGAAGGGACCGCCGACCGTCGAGGAGGCCACCGCGTTCTTCACGCGGGTCGACAAGGATCTCCGCCGCCTCTGGACCGCCCGCGATCGCGCAGGATGGGTGAACCAGAACTTCATCACGGACGACACCGAGCTCTTGTCCGCCGCCGCGGAAGAGGCGACGAGCGCGTACGCGGGGCAGGCCATCATCGCGTCGCGCCGATACAAGGACCTGAACCTGCCCGCCGATCTCGCGCGGCAGATGACGCTCCTCCGCACGTCGCAGACGGTGCCCGCGCCGAGCGACGCCAACGAGCGCCGGGAGCTCGCCGAAATCCAATCGTGGATGACGAGCACCTACGGCAAGGGCAAGTACTGCCCGAAGCGCCTCAACGGCAACTGCCTCACGCTCGACGATCTGAGCAAGACGCTCGCCAAGAGCCGGAACTACGACGAGCTCACCGAGGCGTGGACCGGCTGGCACTCCGTCGCGCCGGCGATGAAGGACAAGTTCGCGCGCTACGTCGAGCTGGGGAACAAGGGCGCGAAGGAAATCGGCTTCGCCGACATGGGCGAGCTGTGGCGCGCCGGCTACGACATGACGCCCGCCGAGCTCGAGGCCGACGTCGAGCGGCTCTGGCAAGAGACGAAGCCGTTCTATGACGAGCTCCACTGCTACGCGCGCGCGCGCCTGCGCGACAAATACGGCAAGGACAAGGTCGCCGAGCACGCGCCGATCCCGGCGCACCTGCTCGGCAACATGTGGGCGCAGGAGTGGAACAACATCTCGGACATCACCGAGCCCTACAAAGGGCAGCCGAACCTCGACGTCGGCAAGCGCCTCGTCGAGAAGAAGGTCGACGCGCGCAAGATGGTCCAGATGGGCGAGGCGTTCTTCGTCTCGCTGGGGATGGACAAGCTACCGGCCACCTTCTGGGATCGCTCGCTCTTCACGCGCCCCAAGGATCGTGACGTCGTGTGCCACGCGAGCGCGTGGGACCCTCAGTACAACGACGATCTGCGCATCAAGATGTGCATCACGCCGACTGAGGAGGATCTCATCACGATCCATCACGAGCTCGGACACGACTACTATTACCACCACTATTACACGCGCCCGATGCTCTTCCAGGGCGGCGCGAACGACGGCTTCCACGAGGGGATCGGCGACACGCTCGCCCTCAGCGTCACGCCGCAGTACCTCAAGAACCTCGGCCTCATCGATCAGCTGCCCGCGAACGACAAGGCGCTCCTGATCCAGCAGATGAAGATGGCGATGTCGAAGGTGTCGTTTTTGCCCTTCGGCCCCGTCGTGGACAAGTGGCGCTGGGACGTCCTCGCCGGCAAGGTGCCGAAGGCGCGCTACAACGAGACGTGGTGGGCGCTCCGCACGAAGTACCAGGGCGTCGCCCCTCCCGCCCCTCGCAGCGAAGCCGATTTCGATCCGGCCGCGAAGTACCACGTCGCGTCGAGCACGCCGTACCTCCGCTACTTCCTCGCGCTCATCTACCAATTTCAGTTCCACCGCGCGCTCTGCAAGGCGGCGGGGCACACTGGGCCACTCGATAAGTGCTCCATCTACGGCAACAAAGAGGCGGGCAAGCGCCTCTCCGCGATGCTGTCGCTCGGCGCGAGCAAGCCGTGGCCGGAGGCGCTTTCGACCTTGAGCCCCGGCGAGACCAGGGCCGATGCGACGGCGCTGCTCGAGTACTTCGCGCCACTTCGCGGGTGGCTGAAGGATCAGATCAAGGGCGAAAAATGCGGCTGGTAGACGGCGCTCACGAGTGACGTCGCGCGCCGACTATCGCGAATGTGGCTCCCACGTGCGAGCGGTGATGAGGCGCGCGCCGCGGCGGTAGGTCAGGTACGACCACGCCCAGGTGATGAGCACGACGAGGCGGCTACGGAAGCCGATCAGGTACCAGATGTGGACCACGAGCCACGCGAGCCACGCGATGAAGCCGGTGAGGTGAATCTTGCCCGTCTGGGCCACCGCGCGCGAGCGGCCGATCGTCGCCATCGAGCCTTTGTCGTGGTAGCGGAACTCGAGCCGCGTCTGGCTCTTCTCCTCGCGGGCGATGAGCTCGGCGACGAAGCGCGCCTGCTGCATCGCGACCGGGCTGATGCCGGGGAGCGGCGCGCCGTCTTGCTCGAAACGCGCCATGTCGCCGATCGCGAAGGCGTCGGGGTGACCGGGTAGCGCGAGATCGCGGCCGACGAGAACGCGGCCCATCTTGTCGAGCGGCACTCCGAGCGTCGCGGTGAGCGGCGTGGCCTCGACGCCGGCCGCCCACACGACGGTCGCAGACGTCAGACGCTCGGCGCCCAGCTCGACGCCGTGCGCGTCGATGTTCGTCACGCGCATCCCGAGCCGGACCTCGACGCCGATCTCGGCGAGCTGCTCGCGCGCTCGCTCGGACAGATCGGTCGGCATCGCGGGCAAGACGCGGTCGCCCCCCTCGACGAGGATGACGCGCGCCTCGCTTGGGCGGATCGCCCGAAAATCGTCAGTGATCGTCTTGCGTGCCAGCTCGGATAGCGCGCCGGCCATCTCGACTCCGGTGGGGCCGGCGCCGATCACGACGAACGTGAGCAGCTCGCGCCGCCGCGCCTCGTCCTCCTCGCGTTCGGCCATCTCGAAGGCCGTGAGCACGCGCCTTCGAATCTCCACCGCGTCGTCGAGCGCCTTCAAGCCGGGGGCGAATCGCTCCCACTCCGGGTGCCCGAAATACGCCGTCTTCGCGCCGGTGGCGAGGACGAGGTAGTCGTACGCGAGGCTCGCGCCGTCGGTAAGCAGGACGTCTTGCCCCGCGAGATCGACGCCGGCGACCTCCGCGAGCACGACGCGCGTATTTTCCTGCGGCGAGAGGATCGACCGAACCGGCTGCGCGATCTCCGCAGGGGAGAGCCCGGCCATCGCGACCTGGTAGAGGAGGGGCTGGAAGAGGTGGTGGTTGGTTCGGTCGACGACTGTGACGCGCACGCGCATGCCTCCCATCGCCTTTGCAGCAGTGAGGCCGCCGAAGCCGGCGCCGACGATCACGACGTGGGGGATGCGATCCATTGCTGCCTCTACACTAGGGTCGTTTGGTCCCCGGATGTAGGGCGCTCAAGGTAGCATCGGCGTCGCGTGCGTTGCTCGCGAGCCCTCGGACTCGGCGTCCCCGTGTTTCTACTCCTCTTCTTCGGAGGAGCAGGGTCGGCGCGCGCGCTCGACAAGCAGGGGAGCGCGCACGGCGGCGCTGTCGAGGGGGAGGATCAGGGCTTCGACATCGCCGGATCGCTCCTCTACGGCGTGTCGATTTACAACCCTTCCTACGCCGCGCGTCCCGCCAACACGGGCCTCACGCTCTTTCGGTACGCGCTCCACGCCGACATCGATTTGATCGGACGGAAGTTGTCGATTCCGATCGACGTCAACATGTTCACCGATCGCACTCGGACCGGCCTCCGAAAACTGATCCCCAGCGAGGGCGACGTCATCACCGGGGTCACGAGCACCTGGAATGTCGGGCCGGGCGCGCTCGAGCTGGGCACGCGCGTCGAGCACGACCGCACGCTCGACGCGACGCCGGACGAGCTCGCGATCCCGCCGAGCTCGCAGACGTACGTCGATGCGCGCGCCCGGTACCTCTATTCCCTCGCCACCACGTTCCCGAAGCTCGGTGAGGCGCTCGCGCACGGCGACGTGTCGGGGTGGCTGACGTTTGGCTGGTTCGCCGTCAACCCGACCTACGCCGCGCGACCCGACAATACGGGGCTCGCTCTGTTTCGCTACGCCGGGCACGTCGAGCTCAGCGTCGTGGACGATCACGTCTCGGTGGGCGTCGACGCGACGATGTTCACCGATCGCGGCAACCGGAACTTCATCGGTCCCACGGAGCTCGATTTCACGCCCGAGGTGATCTTCCGAGCGCCGCCGATCGAGCTCCACGTCGCGTACGAGCGCGACATGCCGCTCGATCGAGGTGGGCTGATGCAGCACTTCGTCTACCTCCTCGCGGGCTACGGGTTCGACCTCGTGCACGCCGAGGCCCCTCCGCTCGAGACGCGCGGTCACATCATCAGCCCTTGATTTTGGCGTAAATTCCGCGAATTTTCGCGGCGCGCCGAAAAAGGCGAAATTTCGCTGCGGGTCCCCACGACAAGACGGACGAAAGGGGATTTGAACCATGAGCCACACCACCCGCGTTACCGCCCTCTCCGTTTGCGTCGTCATCCTCGCGTCGATCTTCGCCGTCGCTTGCACCGACCCGACGGGGCGGCCCGCCTCGTCGCCGACGCCGCGCGCCTTCGACGACCGCCGCTGAACGAACTCGGCTAGCGTAGCCGCGCAATGGCGCGCGCCAGGTTGAAGCACCTGTGGATCCTGCTCGGCGTCGTCGCGTTCGTCGCGATGGCGCTGGTGCACGAAGCGCGCGTCAACACCGATCCCGTCCGCCACGATCAGGACTCGTACCTCGCGTACGCCGTGCGGCAAAAGGAGTCGGGCTTCACCGCTATCGGGACGCGCCGGCAGATGCCGATTTACCCGACGCTCCAGGCCGTGTTCCTGGATCCGACCGCAAGCGCGGGCGCGCAGTTCACGCGCGCCAAGCGGGTCAACATCGCGCTGTCCCTCGCGCTCTCGCTGCTGCTCGCGTGGGGGCTCGCGCGTCTCCTGCCGCGCGCGGAGGCGCGGAACCTCGCGACGGTCACGATCTTCTTCGTGATCGCGTTCCGCGCTCCGTACGTGCAGGCCGAGGTGCTGGTCTACGCGATCCTGTTCGCGCAGTTCCTCGTCATGTGCCGAACGTGGCGCGCGCCGACGTTGCCGCTGGCGATCGCGACCGGCGCGCTCACCGCCGTAGGCTTCCTCACCAAGGGGACGGCACTTCTCGGCCTCTACCTGTTCGTCGCCGCGATCGTCGCGCGTGAGGTCGTGCGCGTCGCGCGCCGCGGCCCCGTCAGGACGGCGCTGAAGAACACCGCGCTCGCCGGCGTCGCCTTCGCGACGTTCTTCGCTGGGGTCTACCCGTACGCGAAGACGAGCAAGGCCATTTACGGCGCGTACCTCTACGACATGAGCACGCGCTACGTGATGTGGTGCGATTCGTGGGAGCAGTATTGTGAGCTGAACCGCCGGTTCGGCACCCACGACATCTGGAAGGACCACCCACCGCCGGAGATCCCGACGATGCGATCCTTCCTCCAGACGCACTCGGTCGGCGACATCGTCCTTCGCACGGTCGGCGGGGTGGGTGAGGTCGTCGGCAATTGCCTCCTGTCCCACGGCTACGCGCTCTTCTTCTTGCTGCTCCTCGGCTTCGCGACGGCGCTCGTCGTCAAGAACGCCGATCTGCGGAAGAGGGTCCTGCGCCTCCGCGACGACGCGTGGGTCGGGTGGTTCGTGGCGCCGTACCTCTTCGCGCACCTCCTCGTGCTCGGCTTCTACGGGCCGCTCGGGGCAGGGGAGCGCTTTAGCCTCGCGATGTTCCTGCCGACGACCTACGCGGCGATGCGCGCGATCGCGCCGCACGCGACGAGCGAGCACGTCGTGACCTTCGGCAAGGCGCGACTCGATTGGGCGACCTTCCAGTCGCTCTTCTTCGTCCTCGCGATCGTCGAGGTCGTCTTCTACTTCCCGCCGGCGATGGCGACGTTCTATTCGGGCGGCTAGGAGCCTGTCCCGGAAACTTCGTCTCCGAACAGGCTCCGTCGTGACGGTTCAAGTGGGGTCTTCCGACCCCCTCGCTCGCGAGGCGAGCGAGCCTCCCCTGGTCGCCTTCGGCGAGCCGCGCGTCGCACGGCATTTTCACGGAGGCGGGAATGTCCGGGGGTGCGTCCTCGCAGGGCGTGTACTCGTCGCGCCGGATCGCGCGCGGATGCGAAGAGCGGTCGGATTTCATGGCCGTGACGGCGAGCGTTCGAGGCGCTGGAGGCGGAGGCCGCGGAAAAGCGGCTCGCGAGCGGTCCCGCGGCGGTAGCGGGGGTACTGGCGGCAGATCGTGGAGCCGGTGAACGGGCACATCAAGGAGGCGCGCGGCTTCCGCCGATTTTCGATGCGTGGCGCGGTCAACGTGCGCGGCGAATGGAGCTTGCTCTGCACCGTACACAACTTTGTTGAAGCTGGCTTCTCTCGACCGCTGATCCCGACCCACCGTCGTGCGAAGCACGACTGGCCGAAGGCGACCGAGGGGAGGCTCGAGCACTTCGTGCTCGAGGGGAACCGGAAGGTTCCCACCTGAATCGTCACGACGGAGCCCGTTCCCGAAACGAACGTTTCGGGGACAGGCTCCTAGCCCCTCCTGGACCGTCGCCGTCGGGCGCGTTTCGTGCTTCGCTGGGCCGCATGCGCTTCTTTTTCGCCTCGATCCTCGCGACGGCGTGCGTCGTCGGCGCCTGCGGCGGCAGCATCGCGCCCGTCGAAAACACGGGAAACGACGGCGGATCGAAGACGCCGCCCCCCAGCGCGATCGGCGGAGGGTGCAACGCCACACAGGCGTGCGCGGCGGGCGGATACTGCGACGTCGGCGCCACATGCGGCACGGCTGGCACATGCACGGCGATCCCCACCGCGTGCACCGACATCGGTCAGCCGGTCTGCGGCTGCGACGGCGTGACGTACGGCAATCCGTGCACCGCGGCAGGCGCCGGAGCCTCGGTCACCACGCTCGGCCCGTGCGCGAAGCCGCCGCCGACGGTCCCGCCGGGCCAGCTCTTCGCGTGCGGAACGATCCTGTGCGACGCCGCGACGCAGTACTGCCAGCGCGCGTTCAACGACGTCCCGCCGCCGCCGGAGACCGACACCTGCTTGCCCCTCCCGAAGTCGTGCGCGCGGACGTCGTCGTGCAGCTGCTTCCCGGCCGGGACACCGTGCGTCTCGGCCGCGACGTGCAAGCAGATCCCGACCGCGAAGGGGCCCGACTACGGCTTCGAGATTCGTTGCCTAGGAGGGTGAGAGGGTGGGCTTCGGATGACGATCCTCCTCGTTGGAAACCCGACCGCGCAGAGCGGCAAGAACGCCGAGCGCATCGAGAGCGCGCGCGCGTGGCTGGCGGCGCACGGCGCACCCTGTGACTTCGTCGCCACGAAGCCGGCCGGCGAAACGATCGATCTCGTGCGTCGCGCGGTCGACGACGGCAAGCACGCCACGCTCATTTACATGGGCGGCGACGGCACATTTCGCGAGGTCGCGGCCGGCATCCTCGCGAGCCCTCGCCGCGACGAGGTCGCGATGGGCATGCTGCCCACCGGCACCGCGAACGATCAAGGGCGCAGCTTCGGGCTCGAGGCGGGCGAGGACGCGCTCGAGCGAAACCTCGCGGTCGTCCTCGCGGGCAAAGAGACGCGCCTCGACGCCGGACGGCTCACCCGTTACGGTGCCGACGGGAAGAGCCTGCTCGAGGCGCTCTTCTTCGACTCGGCGGGCTGGGGCATCAGCGCGCGCGTCCTCCGCACGCGCAACGAGGATCGCCGCGCGATCGAGCCGATCGAGCCTCTCAAGGCCATCTACCGCGATCAGATGGTGTACGCCGGCGCGCTCCTCCGCGTCTTCCTCGAATCGTACGTCGTCGACGACACGTTCACGGTCCATGCGGTCGCCGACGGCGAGACCATCGAGCTCACGGGCGTCACGGACCTCATCGTGAAGGGCACGCGCGTCTACGGCGGCGCGTGGGTCTTCGATCGCACGAGCCAGCACGACGACGGCATCTTCGAGGTCGTGCCGTTCTGCGGCAAGCTCGATTGGACGAGCAAGGCGATCGTCGATCTGGACGGAAATCCGCTCTCCGAAGAGGTCCTGAACGCCGTCGGCATCGAGCACAGCAAGCCCTTTCGCGCGTCGAAGCTGGAGCTGCGCTTCGTGGTGAAGAAGGAGGGCGCGACGCTCATGGGGCAGCTCGACGGCGAGGAGCTCTCCGCCGATCCCAGCGAGACGGTCACGATCGACGTTTGGAAGCAGGCGCTACGGCTGATCGTGCCGTAGCCGGCCTCACGCCGAGAATCACCAGGGCAGATCGCGGCCGTCTTGGTGGACGAAGCGGCCGCTCTTGCTCAGGTCGAGCGCGTCGATTCGCGCGAGGATGCCCTTCACGCTCTCACTCGCCTCGATTCCGTTGTGGCCCGTCATGTCGGTCTTGACCATGCCCGGGTGGACGAGGAGGACGGCGATCTTCTTGCTCGCGAGATCGCGCGCGAGCGAGACGCCGGCGATGTTCACCGCGGCCTTCGACATGCGGTATCCGTAGAAGCCACCCGAGCCATTGTCGGCGTTCGAGCCCATGAGGCTCGTCACGATGGCGATCTTGCTGCCCTCGTGCAAGAGCGGCAGCAGCGCCTGCGAGACGCGGAGGACGCCGACCGCGTTGATCTCGATCTGGCGCAGGATCTTGGTGAAGTCGAGGGCGCCGAGGCTGTCGCGCTCGAGGACCCCGGCGTTGTTGACGAGCACGTCGACGGCGGTGCCCTCCAGGCGCTTGGCGAGGCCGCGCACGCTCTCGTCGTTCGCCACGTCGACGCCGGCCTCGACGCGGACGCCAAGCCGATCGAGCTCGGGCGACGTTGCGCGGCATGCGGCGATGACGGTTTCGCTGCGTGATTTCAGCTGGCGGCAGAGCTCGAGCCCGATCCCACGATTCGCGCCGGTGACGAGGAATGTCGACATGGCCGAGAACCTAGGTCACGTCCCACGAAACGGCAACGGCACTGTAAAGTGTAACGTGACACTTGACACTAACGTAGGGCCGGGTCAAAACGTGTGGATGCCCCATCCGATCGGTAGATGGCTCTCCGAACTGCAGCGCGATCTTCGCTTCGCCGCGGGGAAGCGGACGGCGCCGTTCTCGGTGCGCGGACCTCGCGCGCTCACCGCGGCGTCGCTCCCTACGCGCCGGCTCGTGGTGCGCGAGGTGGTGCGCGAGACGCCCGGCGCGGTCACGTTGTGGCTCGCCGATCCGACGGGCGCGCCGATCGCCTTCGTGGCCGGGCAGTTCTTCACGCTGCTCGTCACGGTCGGCGGGGAGACGGTGCGCCGCGCGTACTCGGCGTCGAGCTCGCCGCGCGATCCGTCGAAGGTCGGGCTCACGGTGAAGCGCGTCGCCGGCGGGCGTGCGTCGACGCATCTCGTGGAGGTGGCGCGCGCGGGCGATGTGTTCGACGTTCTCGGTCCGAGCGGGAGCTTCGTTCTGGCGAACGGCGCCACAGCGCCGCTCGTCCTCGTCGCGGGCGGCAGCGGCATCACTCCGCTGTTCGGCATCCTGCGCGAGGTGCTCGAGACCGACGGGTCGCGCGAGGTCGCGCTGCTCCACGCAAACCGCAGCCCCCACGACGTCATCTTCGCGCGCGCCCTCGACGAGCTCGCCGCCGCGTACCCGAGCCGCCTCTGTCTCCACTCCCTGTACGGCGCCGCGCTCGACGCAGGTGCGTTCGGTGCCGCGCTCGACGCGGTCCCGTTCGCTGCGCGCGCGGAGATCTACGTGTGCGGCCCTGATGCCATGATGCGCGTCGTCCGCGACACCCTCGCTGCGCGCGGCGTCGATCGCGCGCGAATCCACGAGGAGCGCTTCGTCTCGCCTCAAGCGCGCGCGACGCGCCCTTCGCTCGCGCGTGCCACTGCGCGTATCACCGTGCGCATGGCCGGGAAGGATCACACGGTCGACGTGGCCCCCGGCCGGACGTTGTTGGAAGCGGGGCTCGCGGCCGGCGTGGCGATGCCGTTCTCCTGTGGCCTCGGCGGCTGCGGCGCATGCCGCGTGAAAGTGCACGCCGGGACGGTGACCATGGACGAGCCGACGTGCCTCACCGACGACGAGCGCGCGCAAGGTTACGCGCTCGCGTGCATCGGATCGCCGTGCGACGGCGCGATCGTGGAGGCGTCGTGACCGCCCGCGCCGCGCGCCTTCCGTACCGGATGAAGGATTTGTCCGAGCGCACGGGCCTACCGCGCCAGGTCATCCACTTTTACATCCAGCAGGGCCTCGTCCCCGAGGGCGAGAAGACCGGCCGCAACATGGCGTGGTACGGCGAGGAGCACCTCGCGCGGATCAAGCTGGTGCGCCAGCTCCAGCACGAGCGCTTTCTCCCGCTTCGCGCGATCCGCGCGGTGCTCGGCGAGACGAGGGATCCGTTCACCGACGAGCAACGCACGATGCTCCTCGAGGTCAAAGACCGGCTCGGTGACGCGCTCGCGCCGTCCGCGACCGGCTACGTGGATGCCAAGACCGTCCTCGCGCGCGCCGGCGTCCCCGAAAAAGAGCTCCGCCAGATGATCGCGCTCGGCCTCGTCGCGTGCATCGACGACGCCGCCAAAGGAAAGAAGCCGCGCTTGCGCATCGCCGCCGACGACGCGTGGATCGTCGAGACCTGGGGAGAGGTTCGCCGCGCGGGGTTCTCACCGTCGCTCGGCTTCTCGCCGAAGGATCTCGCCGTCATCGAAGAGAAGCTCGGCGAGCTCTTCGACTGGGAGACCGCCACGCTCACCTCGCGCCTCGAAGGCCTCGACCCCGCGGTCGTCGGCGCGATGATCCAAAAAGTGCTTCCGCTCCTCAATTCATTTCTGGTCCGCGCGCACGAGCGAAAAGTGCGCACCTTCTTCGCCCAGCTCGGGGGACAACCATGACGACCAAGACCGAAACGTTCACCAACCTCCTCCCGCACGGAATGCGCGAGCGCGCCGATCAGGCGCTCGAAGCAGTGGACGTGCTGATGCAGATCCGCGATCCGAAGGTGCTGCGCGCGCTGGGACCTGCCGGCGTGCGCGGCCTCGTGCTCCACCGCGGAAAACAAGGCATCCCGACGCGCATGCCGGCGTCGCACTCCGCGTACTTCGATTGGACGTACCCGCACGATCACTCGGAGATGCAAGCCCTCTACGAGCGCGCCAAGCGCGGGCAGTGGGTGAGCGAGCAGCTCCCGTGGGAGACGAGCGTCGATCCCATGAACCCGGAGGTGCGCCTCCTCCCGGAAAATTTCTTCGATTACGAGCCGCTCGAGGCGATGGGAATCGTGCTCACGAAGGACGAGCAGATGAAGTTCAGCCACAGCCTCTGCGCGTGGACGCTCTCGCAGTTCCTCCACGGCGAGCAAGGCGCGCTCTTCGCGGCGGCGCAGGTGACCGAGAGCGTGCAGTTCTTCGACGGCAAGCTGTACGGCGCGACGCAGGTGATGGATGAGGGCCGGCACGTCGAGGTCTTCCGCAAGTACCTCGAAGAGAAGATGTGCCGGCTCTACACCATCAACGACAACCTCTTCGTGATCATCGATTCCCTCATGACCGATCCGCGCTGGGACATGAAATTCCTCGGCATGCAGATCATGGTCGAGGGCCTCGCGCTCGGCGCGTTCGGTACGCTCTACAAGGGGACCCAGGAGCCGCTACTCAAGAACCTGCTCAAGATGGTCATCCTCGACGAGGCGCGACACGTCCACTACGGCGTCCTCGCGCTGAAGGAGCACGTCGCGAAGGAGCTCACGCAGCGCGAAAAGGACGAGCGCGAGGACTGGGCGTTCGAGGTCGCGCTGCTGATGCGAAACCGCTTCATGGCCTACGAGGTCTACGAGGAGTGGTTCGAGGGGCGCATGCCGCGCGCGGCGTGGAGGCAGTACGTGACGAACGTGCCTGGCATGCGCGAGTTCCGCGAAGTGATGTTCTCGCGCCTCGTCCCCAACCTGCGCGACATCGGGCTCATGACCTCGCGGATCTTGCCGCGCTACGAGAAGGCGGGCCTCCTCCAGTATTTCGGCGGCGTCGCCGCGCCGGACCTGACCGGCGACCAGATGATCGCCGAGCTCGACAGGGTCGCGTGAGCGCAAACGCCCTCTGCGGCGGGTCCGTGATGCGCTAAAAGACGAGAGCATGAGCGTCTCGATCCGTCGCGTCTGCGTCTTCACCGGCTCGCGTCCCGGCCTGCGCCCCGAGTACGCGGAGGCGGCCCGCGCTCTGGGAGCCGCGCTCGCAGCGCGCAAGATCGGGCTCGTGTACGGCGGCGCGAGCGTCGGGCTCATGGGCCTCCTCGCCGACGGCGTGCTCGACGCGGGGGGCGACGTCATCGGCGTCATCCCGAGCTGGCTGACCGATCGCGAGCTTGGCCACACGCGCCTCGCCGATCTGCGCGTCGTCGGTTCGATGCACGAGCGCAAGGCCGCGATGGCCGAGCTCGCGGACGCGTTCATCGCGATGCCTGGCGGCTTCGGCACCTTCGACGAGCTCTTCGAAATCGTGACCTGGGCGCAGATCGGCCTGCACAAGAAACCGATTGGCCTCCTCGACGTCGGCGGCTTCTTCGATCCGGTGAACCGCCTCCTCGAGCACGTGGTCGCCGAGGGTTTCGCGCCCAAGGAGCACTTGGGGCTCGTCATCACGCGGCCGTCGGTCGATGCGCTGCTCGACGCGCTCCTCGCGTTCACGCCGCCGCCGCTCGGCGCGAAATGGACGGACATCCGCGGGCGGGGATGAGGGTGGAGCAGGCGATGAACGATTCGCTATGGGCGCGCCTCCGCGCAGAGGCCGAGCGCTGCGCGGCATCGGCCGATCCCGCGCATGACTTCTCGCACGTGCTCCGCGTGGTCGCGAGCGCGCGGTCGATCGCCGCCGCCGAGGGAGCCGACGTCCACGTCGCAACGACCGCCGCGCTCCTCCACGAGCTGTTCAATCATCCGAAGGGGCACCCCGAATCGCACTTGTCCGGAGACGTGTGCGCCGAGCACGCGCGGGCGCTCCTCGGTGCCGAGGGGGCGGACGCGATGTTCTCCGAGCGCGTCGCCGACGCGATCCGAACGCACGCGTTCTCGCGTGGCTTCACGCCGAGCGCGATCGAGGGCAAGGTGCTGCAAGACGCCGATCGCCTCGACGCGATCGGCGCGATCGGGATCGCGCGGTGCTTCGCCACGTGCGCCACGATGAAGCGGCCCTTTTACGCCCCCGACGATCCGCTCTGCGTCGCGCGGACGCCCGACGACAAGCTGTGGGGGGCCGATCATTTCTTCACGAAGCTCTTACGCATCCCCGCGCAGCTCCACACGGCGACGGCGCGCGCGATGGCGGAGGCCCGCGCCGATGCGATGCGCGTTTTCCTCGAGCAGCTCGGTCGCGAGATCGACGCGTCGGCGTAGCGGCGCGGACGCGCATCGAACCACGTTGTCCCACCCGCCGTCGGGTTTTACCGAAGGCCCGGAGTCCGTTACTCTTCCAGAGTGCCCGTCCCGACACGCGCAGGCGACGTGATCGCCGGAAAATACCGGGTCGAGCGCATGCTCGGCGCGGGGGGAATGGGGCTCGTCGTCGAGGCGCACCACCTGACGCTCGACGAGAAGGTGGCGATCAAATACCTGAAGCCGGAGGCGCTCGAGAACTCCGCCTCCGTCGCGCGCTTCGCCAGGGAGGCGCGGGCGTCGGCGCGCATCAAGAGCGAGCACGTGTGCCGCGTCCTCGACGTCGTGGTGGACGACGGGATGCCGTACCTCGTCATGGAGTACTTGGAGGGGCGGGATCTCGACGAGCTCGTCACGAAGGAGGGGGTCGTCTCGGTCGAGGATGGCATCGACTACGTCCTCCAGGCGTGCGAGGCGCTCGCTGAGGCGCACATGGCCGGGATCGTCCACCGCGACTTGAAGCCGGCCAACCTGTTCCTGTCGCGACGCGCCGACGGCTCGCCGGTCGTGAAGGTGCTCGACTTCGGCATCTCGAAGGTCCAACCGAAGGCCGGCGCACAGGACGCCGCGATGACCGCGACCTCGTCGCTCCTCGGGTCGCCCCTCTACATGTCGCCGGAGCAGATGCGCGCGGTCAAAGAGGTCGATGCGCGGACCGACATCTGGTCGATGGGCGTCATCCTGTACGAGATCCTGACCGGGCAGCGGCCGTTCGTCGGCGAGACGATCCCGTCGATCTGCGCGGCGATCCTGTCGGACGCGCCGGTACCGCTCGCCGGGCGCGTGCCGCCGGCGGTCGAGGCCGTGATCATGCGGTGCCTCGAGAAGCGCGCCGACGATCGCTTCCAGTCGGTCGCAGAGCTGGCCGAGGCGATGCGCCCGGTGGCGCCGGCGCGCAGCGTGCTCTCGATCGATCGCGTCGTGCGGGTCATCTCGCAGCCGGGACGGTTCGGTGTCTCGTCGGCGGGTCGGCCGAGCGTGGTCTCCGAGCCGCGGGTCGTGTCGCCGCAGTTGGCCGAGTGGTCGTCGCCGACGGTGGAGGCCTCCGCGGAGGCGCCAATCCCGCTCGCGCTTCCCGCGCGCACAGCGGGGGGGCCCGCCGGGACGCAGGCGGCGTTCGAGTCGCGTGTGGCGGAGCGGCCGGCGCGCGTCGGGCGTGTCGTCCTCGCGGCGGCGGCCGCGCTGCTCGTGATGGGCGTCGTCGCGATCGTCGCGCTGCGACTGCGCGGTCATTCGCCGGTGAACGCGGCGACGACGACGGTGCGCGCCGAGCCGCCGCCGGTGCCGAGCACGCCGGTCGATCTCACGCCGCCTCCGCTGGCCGCCGTCGCGGCGCTGCCGGCTCCGAGCGCGCCGGCGATCGCCAGCGCGCCGATCCCGCCTCCGGCGCCACCCACCGCGAGCGCCCCGCCCCCGGCGGTGGCGGGTGGCAAGCCGCATCCCGTCCTCCATCCTCCGGCCGGAAAGCCTACCGGAGGCACGACCGCTCTAGCCCCGCCGCCTCCGCCCCCGCCGCCACCCACCACGCCTGCATTCGGAGCCCGAGATTGAAGACGCTCGCCGCCGTCACGGCCATGACCGCCCTCACGTTCGGCGCGGCCGCGTTCGTTCCAACCGCCGCGCGCGCCCAAGGAGCCGCCGAGGTCGCGATGGCCGAGGGGCTCTTCAACCAGGGCGTGAAGCTGCTCGAGCAGAAGAAGTACGCCGAGGCGTGCGACATGCTCGAGCGCAGCCGCAAGCTGGCCTCCGGGCTCGGCGTCACGCTCTACCTCGCCGATTGCCAAGAGAACAACAACCACCCTGCGATCGCGCTCGGACTCTTTCGCGAGGCCGAGAAGCTCGCCGCGGCCCGCAAGGACGCGCGCCAGCAGATCGCGCGCGATCGTGCCGACAAGCTCGAGAAGGTCGTGCCGCGCCTCACGTTCCGCGTGTCGGCGGAGGTCGCGGCGGCGGGTCAGCAGATCATCTTCGACGGCCGCAAGCTGGAGCAGAAAGAGTGGGGCCAGCCGATCATGGTGGATCCCGGGCCGCACAAGGTCCGCTCGATGTCGGAGGACGGCAACGCGTGGGAGTCGGAGATCACTGCCGTTCCCGGCGGCACGACGGCGATGGATATTCCGCTGCTCCGCCCCTCGCGAAGCAGCCCGACTCCGACTCCGACTGCGGCGCCGGTCCCAACTCCGACTGCGCCTCCGGCTCCGGCTCCGGAGCCTGCTCGTTCGGGCAACACACAGCGCACGATCGGTCTCGTCGTCGCGGGCGTCGGCGTCGTCGGGCTCGGCGTCGGCACGATTTTCGGCCTCTCCGCGAAGTCGAAGCAGAGCGACGCCGACACGCACTGCAACGCCGCCGACAAATGCGATCCCACCGGGCTGAGCCTCCGCCAGGATGGCCTCCACGCCGCGACGCTCTCGACGGTCTTCTTCGTCGTCGGCGCGGCGGCGATCGCGGGCGGTGCGGTCGTCTATCTCACGGCGCCCAAGGGCGACGCCAAGGGTGGAGTCGCTCTCGCACCGTCATTCGACGCGCACGAAGCCGGGCTCGTCGCCCGCGGGCGGTTTTGACGTGCCTTTGAACGGCCGTCTCGTCGCCGGCGTCCTTCTCGGAGCCCTGTTCGCAGGCGGCTGCGCAGCCGTGCTCGGCCTCGACAGCGGAGATCCGCTCGACGCGCCGTTCGAAGGCGGCCTCGACGTGATACCGCCGCCGAGCGAGGCCGGTGGCGACGCGCCGGTCATCGTCGACGAAGGAGGGGCCGACGGCGGATGCGGCGCTGGAAAAAAGGCGTGCAACGGATGCCAGTCGGTGGACGATCCGACGTTCGGGTGCACCGCGACGGGCTGCGGGTCGTGCGCCACCGCGCTCGGCAATCCTCCTCAAGTCACCGGCTACGCGTGCCCTGGCTGCACGATCTCGCAGTGCGCCACCGACTACGTGAACTGCGACAAGGACGCGTCGAACGGCTGCGAGGCGAATCTCAAGGGCGACAACGGCCATTGCGGCAGCTGCACGAAGGTTTGCATCCAGGGAGACTTCTGCGTCGACGGCGGCTGCACGAACAACTGCCCGAACACCGTCTGCGACGCCTCGTGCGTCGATCTTCAAACGAACCCGTACAACTGCAACCAGTGCGGGAAGGCGTGCGGGACATCGCCGAACGGCAACGGCAACCCGAAATGCAGCGGCGGGCTCTGCGACTACACCTGCAACCTGCCGTACATGCGATGTTCGGTTCCCGGCTGCTACGACACGGCGAACGATCCGACCCACTGCGGCGGAGGGTGCCAGAATTGCACGACGTCCGCGCCGCCCAACGGCTACTCGACGGGCTGCGCGAACTCCCAGTGCCAGTTCGCGTGCAACTCGGGATACTTTTATAACGGCAGCGTCTGTGTTGCCTTCGATTCGGGCACCGACGCGGGGCAGGACGCGGGGAAGGACAGCGGCGCGGACTGCGCGCCGCCTGGCTCGTTCTGCAGCCCGGCCGGGTCGAACCCGTTCTGCTGCAGCATCATGTGCGTGCCCGAGGGCGGCGGCGGGCACTGCAACTGACGCGGCTCACGACGCGGCGAAGCGCACGGTCGATCCGAGCGGGAGGCGCATGAAGCGGCCAAAATCCAGGACTCTCAGGCACGCGAGCACCGGGTAGCCTCCGGTCGTCGGGTGATCGGGGCCGAGGACGATCGCGGCGCCGTCCGGCGTGATCTCGAACGCGCCGCGTACCATAGGGGACGACGCGCGCGCCGTGGCGTCACGCGAAGGGAGCGGAGGTCCGACCAGGCGGGTGCCGGTGCGATCGCTCGAAGGGGAGATCGTGAAGGTCGCGCTCGTGAGAAGCGCGAGGGCCGCCTCGTCGAACACGTCGACGTCGGGGCCGGCCGCGATGGCGATCGCCGCCGGTGCATCGACCTCTGGAGACGCCGTGATCGCGGCGTCGGCGCGTGGCGCGTGGCCGACCGCGAGCACGTCGCCCCGTCGGAGTGCGCGACCCTCGTGACCGCCGAGGCCCGCGGACAGCAGCGTCCCCCGTCCGCCGAGGACGAGAGGCACGTCGACGCCCCCGCGAACGGCGATGTAGTGCACGCGCGCCGACGCCGGTCGCGTGAAGGTCGCGCGCTCTCCCGCAGCGAGCGCGCGAACGAGCCCCGCGTCGGTCGCGACGACGACGGGACCCCGCGCCACGATCTCGAGATCGCCGAACGCCTCGAGCGCGGCCTCGCCCACGGCGTTGCCGGCGGAGGCGTTCGCGAACGCGAGGTGCGCGGGGGCCATCGCTCCGCCTGGAGGGACGCCCTCGTGCATGCGACCCGGACGGCCGCCGTCCTGGACGGAGGCGAGCCCCGCGACACGCGCGATCTCGATCACGGCGCCGGCTCGAAGCGGACGCGATCGCCGAGCGCCAACGCCGCGCCCTCCGTCGCGTCGAAGGGGCAGACATCGAGCGCGGTGCCCAGGAGGTTCCAGCCGCCCGGCGACGCGCACGGATAAATGCCCGTGTAGTATGCACCGATACCTACCGAGCCGGCCGCGATGCGGGGGCGCGGCGTCGCGCGGCGCGGTACGGCGATCCGCGGATCGACCTCGCGGAGGTACGCGAATCCGGGGAGGAAGCCGACGACGCTCACGGTGTAGACGCGGCCCGCGTGCAGGGCCACGACCTCGTCGCGCGAGAGGCTCGTGTGGGCCGCGATCGCGCCGAGATCCTCCCCGTCGTAACGGACACGGATCACGTGATCTCGCGGCGGCGCGGTCGACTCGGCGAGCGGCGCGAGCGCGCGAAGATCGGGTCGCGCGCCCACGACGCACGCGAGCGACTCGGTCACCATCGCGTCGCGCGCGCCCGGCATCGCGCGCAACCGATCGAGGAGCGCGCGGCGATCCGCGGAGGGGGCGATGCTCCAGCGCCACGCCTCGTCGCCGAACGCGTGCACTGGCCCCACCACGTCGAGGATGCGCCGGACGGCGCGCGCGATCGCGAGGGCGCCGGGCGTGTCGCCGTGCACGCAGACGGTGTCCGTGTCGCCGGCGGCGGCGATCGTTGCCGCGGTTCGCGCCGCGGCGGCCGGATCGGTGACGAGCGCGCCGGGCGATCCGCGCGGAATGAGCGAGCCGTCGTCACGCACGCCACGGTCGGCGAAGCGCTCGGCCCACGCGGGATGGCCGGCCGCACGCGCCGCGTCCGCCAGCGCGCCGCCTCGGAGGCCCACCATGGCGGCCTCCCGGCCGAGCGCGCGCGATGCGCCCGCGACGACCGCCCGCGCGCGCGAGGGATCGCGGTCCACCACGTGGTACAGCGCCCCGTGCGGCTTCATCGCCCGCACCACCGCTCCGCCCTTCGCCGCGCGCGCCGCCAGCCGCGCGCACTGGTCATGCACCAGCCGCTCCAGCGCGTCGGGATCCATGTCGACGTCCCGGCGCCCGAACCCTTCGCGATCGTCGTACGACGGGTGCGCCGCGAGCTGCGTGCCGGAATGTGTGCAACATGCAACGACCCGATCCATCGACGCGTCGTCCCCCGCGTGCCCCCCGCACGCGATGTTGACGAGGTGCGCGAGCGCGTAGAGCTCCTCCGGCTCGCCCGGGAGCTCGCCGGCATCGACGTTGAGGAGGACCCTGTCCACCAGACGATTCTTACCCATAAGATGTGACGCGACATGGACAATCCGCCCGCCCTCGGCTGCGCGTCGTACATGAAGCTGGGACCGGTGGACGACGCCGACGGCCCGCGCGTCCCGTCCGATTTTCCGCCGGTGATCGACGCGCATGTGCACCTCTTCCCCGACGCGGTCTTCGCGGCGATTTGGCGCTGGTTCGACGCGCACGCCTGGCCGATCCGCCACAAGCTGACGAGCCCGCGCGTTCTTTCGTTCCTGGAAGCGCGCGGCGTCGGGCACGTGATCGCGCTCGCCTACGCGCACAAGCCCGGCATGGCCCGCGCCCTCAACGCGTACATGGCCGAGCTCACACGGAACGATCCGCGCGTGACGGGCCTCGGCACCGTTCTGCCGGGCGAGCCGGACGCGGTCGCGATCGTCGAGGAGGCGTTCGCCGCAGGCCTCGCGGGGATCAAGCTCCACTGCCACGTTCAGTGCTTCGCCCCCGACGCGCAAGAGCTCCACGAAATCTACGAGACGTGCGCGCGCCACGACAAGCCGCTCGTCATCCACGCCGGCCGCGAGCCGAAGAGCGACGCGTACAAGTGCGACGCCCACGCGATCTGCGCCGCCGAGCGGATCGAGCGCGTCCTCCGCGCGCACCCGCGCCTTCGTGTCTGCGTCCCGCACCTCGGCGCCGACGAGTTCGAGGCGTACCTGTCGCTCGTGGAGAGGTACGACACGTTGTGGCTCGACACGACGATGATGCTCGCCGAATACTTCCCCGATCGCCCTCCCGCGCTCTTCTGCGCGAGGCCCGAGCGCATCATGTACGGCACCGATTTTCCCAACGTGCCGTACGCGTGGGACCGCGAGCTCAAACGCATCGCGGCGATGGGCCTACGCCCGGACGCGCTCGAGGCCCTCGTCGGCGGCACCGCGCGCGGATTCTTCGGCCTCGGTGCCCCCGCCTAAGCACACGGCCGCGCTTCCGCAAGCCGTCGTGAGGCTTGCATCGACGAGGGCCCGTCCTTACGGTGTCCCGGAGATGACCAACACCTCCAGGCGTTCGCTAATTTTCGCGCTGTTCGCTGCGCTCGTGCTGTCGCTGACGGGCGGCTGCCAGAGCTACGACGCGCTCGTCGAAAAGGATCAGACCTGCGACCAGAAATGGGCGGACGTCGAGGCCAATCTCCAGCGGCGCTACGATCTCATCCCCAACCTCGTCGCGACCGCCAAGGGGTCGGCGAAGCACGAGGAGGAGACGCTCACGAAGGTGATGGAGGCGCGGTCGATGGCGGCGAGCATCAAGCTCACGGCCGACGACTTGACCGATCCGGCGAAGATGGCGGCCTTCGAGAAGGCCCAAGAGCAGCTCAAGGGGCCGCTGTCGCGCCTCATGATGATCGACGAGCGCTACCCCGATCTGAAGGCGAACCAGGCGTTCCACGACTTGCAGAAGCAACTCGAGGGGACCGAGAACCGCGTCCTCATCGCGCGCCGTGACTACAACGCGGCGGTGAAGGACTACAACACCGAGCTCGGCAAGATCCGCGGCCAAGCGGTCAACAAGGTGACGGGCAAGCCGTTCAAGACGCGTGCGTACTTCAACGCGTCGACCGAAGCGCAGGCCGCCCCCAAGGTCAGCTTCTGATGGGAACCCTCCGAGCCAACGCGTGGCTCGGGATCGTCCTCGCGGCGCTGGCCTTCTGGCTCGCGCCGCGCGGCGCGTGGGCGTTCACGCCTCCCGCCGGGCCGACCGACGGCTCCTATGTCGTGGACACCGCGGCAAAGCTGAGCGCGGGGGACAAGGACGACATCGATCGGCGCCTCGTCGCGATCAAGCAGGGCGGTGGGCCATGGATCGCCGTGTTCCTCGTCGCCTCGCTGGAAGGGGAGTCGATCGACGACGTCGCGATCACCACGTTTCGCGCGTGGAAGGTCGGGAGCAAGGACGACAACGGCGTCCTCATCGTGCTCGCGCCCGCCGAGCGCAAGGTGCGCATCGAGGTTGGCAAGCACCTCGAAGGAGATCTGACCGATCTCGACGCCAACGACATCATCCGCACGAAGATCGGCCCGCGCCTCAAGCTGGACGATTTTCACGGCGGGATCGTCGCCGGCACCGACGCCATCGCGTCGACCGTGATGCACGGCGCGGTGCCAGGCCCGCAAGATCCTCGCGCACGACGGCAAGCCGAACGCGAGCACGTGAGCCCGGTCCAGGTCGCCGTCATCGCGATCATCATCATCGTCATCATCATCGTCCTCAGCCGGCGACGCGGTGGCGGTGGCGGCGGCGGCGGTGGTGGTGGCGGCGGATTTTGGTTCCTCGGGGGCGGTGGTGGTGGTGGCGGCTGGGGCGGGGGAGGCGGCGACGGTGGCTGGGGCGGCGGCGGTGGCGGCGACAGCGGACCGAGCGGCGGCGGCGACTCCGGCGGGGGCGGCTCGAGCGACAGCTATTAGTTCAGCGTTCGGTCTAGGATGATGCGCGCATGAGGCGGCGTTTCGCGCACGGGGTTGCGGGGATCCTCCTCGTCGTGCGGAGCGCCCACGCCGAGCGGGAGGTCGACGAGCGCGCGCATCAGGGAGACGCGCCGGGATTCGAGGTTGGGGGCTACGTCGAGGCGTACACGTCGTACAACGCGAACCGTCCGTCGAATCACCTGACGGCGCTACGGGATTTCGATTCGCGGAGCGACTCGTTCGTCCTGCAAAACGCGGTTATCGAGCTCGAAGGCCACACCGGCCGCGTGTCTGGATGGATCGCGCTCCAGGCAGGCCAGACCGGGCCCGCGTACATTTCGCCGGCCGACCGCCGCTTCTCGTTCGTCCAGGAGGCGTACGTCGGCTACGACGTGCCGCTGGGCACCGGCGTCCTCACCGAGGCAGGGATCTTTCTGTCGCCGCTCGGTATGGAGGATTTCGCGGTCAAGGACGAATGGAACTGGTCGCGCTCGCTCGTGTGGAGCGGCCTCCCGACGTACCACGCGGGCGTACGCGGAACCCATCGGCTCGGGACGGAGACTGCGCTCCAGCTCGCCGTCTTCAACGGATGGAACGACATCGTGGGCGCGGACGGCAACAAGTCGGTCAGCCTCCTGCTCTCGAGCCGGGTCTCCCGCGACGTGAGAGTGACGGCGATGTACTTCGGCGGCCTCGAGCGTCCGCGGGACGCGCCTGAAGGGCACCCGTGGCGGCACCTCGCCGACGTGTTCACCGAGATCACGCTGTCTCCGCGCCTCGCCGCCATCGTGTACACCGACGTCGGCGCGGAGCCGAATCGGCTGGGCCTGTCGGGGTGGGCCGCCGGCGCGCTCTACGCGCGTGCCAAGCTCACCGAGTGGCTCTTCCTCGCGTGGCGCGGTGACCTCTTTTTCGAGAAGCGCGCGCAAGGCCCGAGCGGCATCGCGGCGCCGATTTTCTGGCCGACGCGATGGGTGAGCTCGGAGACGGCGACGCTCGATTTTCGCCCGCACGAGCACGTGTCGGTGCGCCTCGAGTACCGCCACGATCTCGCGGCGACGCCGGCGTTCTACGCGGGCCTCGTGGACGGCGACGGCAGCTCTGCGCGCCCCTACGTCGCGAACGCGCGCGCGCAGGACACCGTGACGTTGGGAATGACGACGTGGTTCTAGACGCGGAGCTACTTCGCCTGCATTCCAAGCTCGTTCATGAGGAACGCGAACATGTCCGCGCTCTCCTCGATCGCGGCGTTCAGCGGCGTGCCGATGCCGTGGCCGGTGTCCGCGTCGGCGCGGATGAGGATCGGGTGGTTCGACGACGACGCCGCCTGGAGGCGCGCGGTCATCTTGCGCGAGTTGTAGGGCTCGACGCGCGGATCGTTCGCGCCGGTCATGAAGAGCACCGACGGGTAGGCCGTGCCGTCCTTGACGTTGTGGAGCGGCGAGTAGGCGAAGAGCGCGCGGAATAGCTTCTCGTCCTTCACCGAGCCGAACTCGGTCACGTTGAACGCGCCGTTGGGCGTGGTCTCGACGCGCAGCATGTCGTAAATGCCGACCGCCGACACGACCGCGCGGTACGCCTCAGGGTGCTGGACGATCTGCGCGCCCATGAGGAGCCCGCCGTTCGATCCGCCGTACGCCGCGAGGCGCTCAGGCTTCGTGTACCCCTTCGCGACGAGCGCCTGCGCGCACGCGTAGAAGTCGTCGAACACGTTTTGCTTGTTCGCGAGCTTGCCCGCGTCGTGCCACGCCTCACCGAACTCGCCGCCGCCGCGGAGGTTGGCCTCGGCGAAGACGCCGCCCTGGTCGAGCCACAGCCGGTTCATCGGGCGGAGGCGCGGCGTGCGGCTCACGCCGTAGCCGCCGTACCCGGTGAGGAGCGCGGGGCTCGTGCCGTCGAGGGCGAGGCCCTTCTTGCGGAGGACGCTCATCGGCACGTCGGTGCCGTCCTTCGACTTGCAGGTCTCGCGTACCACCTCGACGTCGTCCATGGAGTACGGCGTCGCCTGGGCGAGCTGCGTGGCCGTGCTCTTCTTCGTCGCCGCGGCGAAGCGGAACCAACCGGGGGCGTTCGTGTAGCTCTCCGCCCGGTAGAGGACGTCGTCCCCGCCGATCTTTTCGAGCCCGCCTACGCCGGCGATCTTGAACGCGAGCTCGATCGCCTCGGGCGCTCCGGCCTTGCCGTTCGTCAGCGTGAACGCGCGAAGGCGTGACGGGCCGCCGAGCAGCTCGGCGACGTACAGGTGCGATTTGGTCGCCGCGTAATGCTTGATGACGCCGTCGCCTTCGGGCACGACCACGGTCGCCTTGCTGGTCGCGAACGGCTTCGCGAGGCGGTGGATCGCGCCCTTCGGAGCGCCCTTGCGCGTGAGCAAATAGAGCGCGCCGTCCGCGCCGAAGCGCGCGTCGACGATCTTGTCCTCGAAGCGCGCGATCTGGGAGAAGACGCCCTTGTCGTCGCTCACGTAGAACGCGAACTCGCCGCCGTCGCCGTTCTCCACCGCGGCGAGGATCGTCTTGCCGTCGCCGCTCGTCGTCACCTTGATCTCGGCGATGCGCGGGAGATCCTTGCCGAGCACGTAGCTGTCGCTCGCGATCGGCGTGCCGAGCTTGTGGAAGTAGAGCTGCTGGTAGAAGTCGAGGTCGGCCTTCGGGCGCTCGCCCTCGCGCGGGTACCGCGTGTAGAAGAGGCCGGTCCCGTCGGCGTTCCACGCGACGCTTCCGCCCGCGGTGCCGCCGTTCACGTGGGGGAGGACGTCGGGCGCGTCTTTGCCGGTCGCGACGTCGTAGATGCGCACGTCGCCGGCTTCGGAGCCGCCGACGGAGAGCGACACCGCGACCTTCTTGCCGTCGCGCGACGGGACGAAGAAATCGATCGCCGTCTTGCCGGTCGCGTCGACGACGTTCGGATCGAGGACGACCTTCTCGGTCTGCTTCGTCGCGTCGGTGTAGAGGACGAGCATCGGCTGCTGCTTCGGCGGCTGGGTCTTCAGCGCGAAGACCTGCTCGCCGACGGTGGTGACCTCGTCGAACGAGGCGGGGCGCTGCGACAGGAGCTCGGCGACGCGCGCGCGCACCTTGGGGCGGGCCTCCATCGCGTCGAGCTTGCCGCGCGTTTCGCGGTTCTGCGCGTCGGTCCACGCGGCGACGCCGGGGTCCTTCGCGTCCTCCATCCAGCGGTAGTCGTCGATCACCTTCGTGCCGAAGTACTCGTCGACGACCGGCTTCTTCGGAGAGTCCGGATACGCGCTCCCGTGCGCCGGCGGCTTGGCCGTCGTCGATGTCTCCGCGGTCTTCGCGGCCGTGGTCGGCGTGGTCGGCGTCGGGAGATCGCCTCCGCCGCACGCGAGGAAGAGGACCGGGGCGAGGACGAGGCAGGTACGCGTTCGCATGGGCGCTATCTAGCCCCGCGCCGCGACGGCGTCGACACCTTCGCGAGCGACTTCGGAGCCGCCGACGCCCAGCTCGCGGCCACGCGCTCCTCCACATCCTTCCAGTCGACCTTTTTCGCGTCGAGGCGGATCCCGAGCCACCCCTTCGGTCCGATGTACGCCGGTGAGTAAAAACGCTTGGAATCCTGGGCGATCGCGCGCGCGTGCTCCTTCATCGGCACGCGCACGCACGCCGAAATGACGCCGTCGCGGTGGTGGTTGTCGAGGAAGTACGCGAAGACTTTTTTGCGCACGCGGAACGTCGCGTGTCTCGCCTCCGTCTCGCGCGTCGCCTCGGCCTGCGCGAGGCAGAGCGCGCTCAGGCGCTCGAGCGCTGCGCGCGCCACCTTCGGATCGGTCGTCGGCAGCGGCGGCGCCGGCTTGCGCACGATCTTCGGCGCGGCGCCCGGCTCGCGCGCGTACCGCGGCGGCGCGACCGAGAGCCACCCGGCCTCGACGAGGATCGCGAGGTCGACGTAGTCGGCCCGACCGCCGTCGACGCGCACGCCGACCCAACCCTTCACGCCGACGTAGGGCGGCACGAAGTACCGCATGGGGTCGCTCGCCACGAGGCGCTTCTGCTCCTCCATGCTCGCCTTGCACCACACCGCGACGCGCCCGTCGCCGTGGTGATCGTCGGCGAACATGAGGAACATCTTCCCCTTCACGTGAAACGACGGCGCGCCGTGCGACATCTTCTCCTCGGCACCTGCGAACGCGAAGCAGACGTCACGCACCTGGTCGAGGGCTTCGTCGGTGGGGGAGCGCGAGGGCTTTGCCATGGTACGGGAGGGTAGCAAAACTCGACGTGCGCCTGGGTACTCGCTCTTGTTGACAGCGCGTCGTTGGTGGGCGATTCGTCCGAGATGGTCCCGCTCGCCGCCATCGTCCAGGCACACGCGCAGAGCCGCCCGGAAGCGATCGCGCTCGTCTCCGTCGCCGCCGTCGAGCGCCGAACGTACCGCGAGCTCGCGGCTCGGAGCTCACGCATCGCGCGGCTCTTGCGCGATCGCCACGGGGTGAAGCGCGGCGATCGCGTCGCCATCCTCGCGCTCAACGATGTGCGCACTTTCGAGCTGCTCGTCGCGGCGTCGATGCTGGGGGCCGCCATCGTTCCTTTGAACCTGCGCCTCACGGAGCGGGAGCTCGAGCCCGTCGTCAAGATCGCCGACCCCAAGGTGCTCTTCGTCGACGAGACGCACGCGGCGGTCCTCGCGTCCGCCGACGTCCCGCGCGCGCGCCTCACCGACGAAGACCTCCTCGCCGACGTCGGCTACGACGCGGTCGACGGCACACTCGACGACGCGCTCGTCATCCTCTTCACGTCGGGCACGACCGGTCGCCCCAAGGGGGCCATCTTGCCCGCGCGCGCCATCGCAGCGAACGCCGAGAGCACGCGCCGCGCCTGGGAGCTCACCGATGCCGACGTCGCGCTCGTCGACGCGCCGCTCTTTCACACCGGCGGGCTCAACGTCCTGGCGACGCCGCTCCTCTATGTAGGCGGTCGCGTCGCGGTGCTCCCGCGCTTCGAGGCCAACGCGTCGGCGGAGGCGCTGATCGCAGAGCGGTGCACAGTGTCGTTCGGCGTGCCGACGATGATCGAGCGCCTCCTCGCGGGAGGTTTCGTCGACAAGAGCGTCGTGCGCCTTTGGGTCACGGGAGGCGCGCCGTGTCCTCCGTCGCTCCAGGGCGCGTTTGACCGCAAAGGCCTGCGCTTGCTTCAAGGCTTCGGAATGACCGAGTGCGGACCGAACTGCTTTCGCCCGCTCGACGGCGCCGAGCGCGGCTCGGTCGGCGCGCCGACGTTCGGCCTCGAGGCGCGCCTCATCGGCGAGGACGGCGCGGACGTTCCGCCCGGACATCCCGGCGAGCTGCTCCTCCGCGGCGAACAGCTTTTTTCGGGCTATTTGAACGATCCGCAAGCGACCGCGACGGCGCTCGCGGGCGGATGGCTCCACACCGGCGACGTCCTCCGCGCGACGGAGCGCGGATGGTTCGTCGCGGGGCGCAAGAAGGAGATGTTCATCTCCGGCGGCGAGAACGTGTACCCGGCGGAGGTGGAGATCGCCACGTGCGAGCACCCGCAGGTCGCCGAGGCCGCCGTCGTCGCGATCGCCGACCCGAAATGGGGAGAGGTGGGCGTCGCGTTCGTCGTCCTCCGCGCGCTGGAAGGGGAGGGCGAGGAATTGACGGCCGAGACGCTGCGCGCCTTCCTCCGTGGGCGCCTCGCCGGATACAAGGTGCCGAAGACGATCGTGATCGCGCCCGAGCTGCCGCGCACGCCGGTCGGCAAGATCGACAAGCAGTCCCTCGCCGCGCGCGCCGCCACGGCGTAGCGTCGCGTGATGACGTCCGCAGCGTCCGCGCGTTCTCGCAGCTTTTGGGCCTGGGGCTACGAGGACAAATTTCCCGACGACGCCGCGCGCCGCGCGCTCGCCGAGCAGGTGAGCGCCGTCCTCGGTGTCGCGTGCATGCCGCGCGCGCTCCCTTCCTTCTCGAATCTTCGTCTGCCGGTGCCGCGCGTCGGGGCGCCCGCGTCGCTCGCCGCGCTCGCATCCGTTGACCCGCGCGACCGCGCGCTCCACACGTACGGCCGCAGCTACCGAGACGTCGTCCGCGCGTTTCGTCTCGATTTCGCAACGGCGCCCGATCTGGTCCTCGCGCCGCGCACCGACGACGACGTGGCCGACGCGCTCGCGTGGGCAGAAGAAGAGAAGGTGTGCATCGTCCCGTTCGGCGGCGGCACGAGCGTGGTCGGCGGCGTCGAGTGTCCGCTCCCGAGCGGCTTTCGCGGCGTGGCGAGCCTGGATCTCACGGCGATGGATCGCGTCCTGGCGGTCGACGCCGTCTCGCGCGCGGCGTTGGTGCAAGCGGGCGCGACCGGTCCCGTCCTCGAGGAGCAGCTCGCGGCGCACGGCCTCACGCTGCGGCACTTCCCCCAGAGCTTCGAGCTCTCGACGGTCGGCGGATGGATCGCGACGCGCGCCGGCGGCCACTACGCGACGCTCCTCACGCACATCGACGATTTCGTCGAGTCGATCCGCATGGTCACGCCGCGGGGGGTCTGGGAGTCGCGGCGACTTCCCGCGTCCGGCGCCGGCCCGAGCCCCGATCGCCTCGCGCTCGGCTCCGAAGGCATCCTCGGCGTCATCACCCAGGCGTGGCTCCGCGTCGTGCCGCGCCCGCGTTTTCGAGCCTCGGTGAGCGTGTATTATGCAACATTCGCCGAAGGCGCGGAGGCGTGCCGGGCGATCGCGCAGGCCGGTCTCTATCCGTCGAACTGTCGACTTCTCGACGCCCGCGAGGCGCTCCTCCACGGCGTGCCCAGCGACGGCAAGAATGTGCTCCTCCTCGCGTTCGAGTCCGCCGATCACCCGCTCGCGCCGTGGATGGAGCGTGCCCTCGCCCTCGCGACGGCGCACGGCGGCGCGTGCTCGAGCCCGCCCGTCTACGCCGACGAAGGCGAGACCGCGCGCGCGAACGAGACGGCCACGAGCTGGCGCCGCGCGTTCTTCGACGCGCCGTATCTCCAGAGCGCGCTCGTCACGTTGGGTGTCCTCGCCGACACCTTCGAGACGGCCTGCACGTGGGACAAATTTCCCGCGCTTCACAAGCAGGTGAAGCGCGCAGTCCTCGACGCTCTGGGTCGCGAGTGCGGCGGCGGCGTCGTGACGTGCCGCTTCACGCACGTCTATCCGGACGGCCCCGCGCCGTATTACACGTTCGTCGGCGCCGCGCGTGAGGGGCACGAGCTCGAGCAGTGGGCCGCCATCAAGAAGGCCGCGAGCGACGCGCTCTCGGCGTGCGGCGCGACGATCACCCACCATCACGCCGTGGGCCGCACGCACCGCCCTTGGTACGATCGCGAGCGCCCCGATCCGTTCGCCCTGGCCCTGCGTGCCGCAAAAAAGGCCGTAGATCCCATGGCTGTGCTTAACCCCGGCGTACTCGTCGACCCCTGAGGGCTTGCGCGAGCCATCGGGTGGGTCGCTGCCGTCGTTTGCCCGTTCCGTGCAAACGCCGTTCGCTCTAAGCTCCGCGCCCCCAAAGGAGTCAGTCATGAGCAAGCCGATTCGCCGCTGTGGCGTCATCGGGGCAGGTGTGATGGGCAGCGGCATCGCGGCGCATTTTGCGAACGCGGGCCTCGAGGTGCTGCTCCTCGACATCGTCCCGCCGGATCTGAAGGACAACGAGAAGACCGATCGCGCGGCGCGCAACCGCTTCTCGGCCGGGGGGCTCGACAAGGCGCTGAAGGCGCGGCCTGCCGCGTTCTTCCACAAGGCGAACGCGCGGCTCGTCGAGATCGGGAACACCGAGGACGATCTCGCGAAGCTCGCGTCGTGCGACTTCATCATCGAGGCGGTGCTCGAGCGCATCGACGTGAAGCGCGCCCTCTTCGAGAAGCTCGAGAAGATCGTGCACGACGACTGCATCCTCGCGTCGAACACGTCGGGCCTGCGCATCAAGGACATGGTCGAAGGGCGCTCGGCGTCGTTCAAGAGCCGGTTCCTCGTCGTGCACTTTTTCAACCCGGTGCGGTACATGAAGCTCCTCGAGCTCGTGACCGGCCCCGACACGTCGAAGGAGACGTACGACCGCGTCGCGTCGTTCGGCGCCGACGTCCTCGGGAAGGGCATCGTCCGCGGCAAGGACACGCCGAATTTCGTGGGCAACCGCATCGGCGCGCACGCCATGATGGCGACCATTCACCAGATGCTCGAAGACGGCCTCTCCCCCGAGGACGTCGACAACATCACCGGCTCGCCGATGGCCCACCCCAAGAGCGCGAGCTTCCGCACCGCCGATCTCGTCGGCCTCGACACGTTCGTCCACGTCGCCGACAACTGCTACGCCGCGCTGGGCGAGGACGAGGACCGCGAGGTCTTCAAGGTCCCCGCGTACATCCGCGCGATGGTCGAGAAGAAGCTCCTCGGCGACAAGACCAAGGGCGGCTTCTACAAGAAGGGCGCCGACAAGCAGATCCAGACGCTCGATCCCAAGACGCTCGAGTACCGCGCCAAGGGCGGCGACGCCGAGATCAAGAACACGACCAAGTCGCTGTCCAAGGTCGAGGATCCGAAGGAGCGCGTGAAGAAGCTCGCCAGCGATCCGGGCAAGGCCGGGCAGTTCGCGTGGAAGGTCCTCTCCAAGTCGCTCGCCTACTCGGCGCGGCGCATGGGCGAGATCGCCGACGACGTCGCGAGCGTCGATGACGCCATGCGCTGGGGCTACAACTGGGAGCTCGGCCCCTTCGAGACGTGGGACGCGCTCGGCTTCGCTCCGACCGTCGACCGCATGCAGAAGGACGGCATCAAGCTGCCCGAGTCCATCGCCAAGATGAAGGCGAGCGGCGCGACGGCCTTCTACAAGGGCAACGAGGTCTTCGATCTCGCGGCCGGAAAGTACGTCGCGAAGAAGGAAGACCCGCGCTACGCGACGCTCGAAATCCTGCGAAGGGGCGCGTCTCCGGTCCTCAAAAACGACGGCGCCGAGGCGTGGGACATCGGCGACGGGGTATTGGCGCTTCGCTTCAAGACGAAGATGAACAGCATCGACGCCGACGTCATCACGATGCTCGGCCAGGCGGTGGACCGCGCGGAGCGTGATTTCCGCGGCCTCGTGCTCACCAACGACGGCGACCACTTCTGCGTCGGCGCGAACCTCCTTCTCGTCGTGATGGCGGCGAGCCAAGGGCAGTTCGAGCAGATCCGCGAGATGGTCAAGACGCTGCACGTCGCGGTGCAGAAGATGAAGTACGCGCGCGTGCCGGTCGTGGCGGCGCCGTACGGCATGACGCTCGGCGGCGGGCTCGAGCTCTGCCTCGCGAGCGACGCGGTGCAGGCGGCGGCCGAGACGTACTCAGGCCTCGTCGAGGTCGGCGTCGGCATCATCCCGGGCGGCGGCGGCAACATGAACATGCTGTGGCGCGCGCTCGAGGGCATCCCCGAGGGGGCGAACGTCAACACGTACGAGTACGTGACGCAGACGTTCAAGAACATCGCCCTCGCCAAGGTGGCGACCAGCGCCGAGGAGGCAAAGGCGCTCGGGTATTTCCGCAAGAACGACGGCGTGTCGTTCGATCGCGCCCGCCAGCTCACGGACGCCAAGGCGCGCGTCATCGGGCTCGCGGCCAGCAACTACCATCCGCCCACGCCGCGCGCGTACACGTTGCCCGGCGAGAGCGGCATCGCGACGCTCCACATGATGGTCGACACGCTCGTGCACGGCGGCTTCGCCAGCGAGCACGACGCCAAGATCGCCCGTAAGCTCGCCGTCGTCCTGTGCGGCGGCATCGGCGGCGCGGCGCGCGAGGTCACCGAGAGCGAAATGCTCGAGCTCGAGCTCGAGGCCTTCGTCAGCCTGTGCGGCGAGCCGAAGAGCCAAGAGCGCATGCAGTACATGCTCATGAACAACAAGCCGCTGAGGAATTAATCATGGCCGACACCACCATCGTGATTGCAGAGGCCGTACGCTCCGCGGTCGGCCGCGCGCTCAAAGGATCCCTCGCGCAGAAGCGCCCCGACGAGCTCGCCGGAGAGGTCATTCGAGGCCTCCTCGCGCGCGTTCCGCAGGTCAAGCCCGAGATGGTCGACGATCTCATCCTCGGCTGCGCGATGCCGGAAGGGGAGCAGGGGCTCAACATCGCTCGCATCGCCGGCCTCCTCGGCGGGCTGCCCGAGGAGACGTCGGCGGTCACGATCAACCGCTTCTGCTCGAGCGGCCTTCAGGCCATCGCGTTCGCGGCGGGATCGATCGCGATCGGCGCGCACGACATCGTCATGGCGGGCGGCGTCGAGTCGATGAGCATGGTGCCGATGACCGGCAACAAGCTCTCGGCGTCGATGGAAGCGATGGAGACCCACCCGACCGCGTACACGCCCATGGGCATCACGGCCGAGAACGTCGCGTCGCGGTTCGCCATCGCGCGCGCCGATCAGGACAAGTTCGCGCTGTGGAGCCAGAAGAAGGCGGCTGCCGCGATCGAGGCGAAGAAGTTCGAACAGGAGATCGTCACGGTGCACGCCGTCAAATACGACGGCAACACGAAGAAGCCCTTCGAGTTCCGCCGCGACGAGCTCCCGCGTCCCGAGACGACCGCCGAGGGCCTCGCCGGCCTCAAGCCTGCCTTCAGCGCCAAGGGCTCGGTCACCGCGGGCAACAGCTCGCCGCTCTCCGACGGCGCCGCCGCCGCGCTCGTCATGACGCGTGACAGGGCGGACAAGCTCGGAATCAAACCGCTCGGGATTTTCCGGGCGTTTGCGACGGCGGGTGTCGACCCGTCGATCATGGGGATCGGTCCGATCCCCGCGGTGCGTCGCCTCCTCGACCGGACCAAGCTCACGATGAAGGACATCGACGTCATCGAGCTGAACGAGGCGTTCGCCAGCCAGGCCGTCTACGTGCAGCGCGAGCTCGGCATCCCCGACGAGAAGCTCAACGTCAACGGCGGCGCCATCGCGCTCGGCCACCCGCTCGGGTGCACCGGCGCCAAGCTCACCGCCACCGCCCTCTACGAGCTCCGCCGCCGCGGCGGCAAGCGCGCGATCGTCACGATGTGCATCGGCGGCGGCATGGGCGCAGCCGGTCTCTTCGAGGCCGTCTAATCTAGAGCAGGCTTGCGTCCGACTCGAGGCCGAGGAGGACGCGGCCGGCCATCGTGGAGGCGACGGGGCCGACCATGACGTGCTGCGTGGCGACGTGCACGTCGCGGAAGTGCCGCTGGAGAGGGTTCTTCGTGTAGATCGACGTCGCGCCGCCGGCCTCGTATGCGAGATCAACGGCGGCGGCGGCCTGCGCGGTCGCGTACGCGGCCGCGGCGCGGAGCTGGGCGCGTGAGCGGAGGGAAGGCTCTCGGAGCGCCTCGCCGACCGCGTCCTGAAGGAGGGCGCGGGCGCCGCGGATCGTGGCCTCGGTCTTCGCGACGCCGAGCTGGACGAGCTCGCGGTGTGCGATCGTCCGCTTGCTGCCGAGCGGTTGCTTCGCGGTGGCGAGCTCGAGGAACGCGTCGGCGGCACCGCGCGCGATCCCGATCGCGACGGACGCGATGCACGTGGCGAGCACTCCGAACGGAGAGATCGCGTACGTCGGTCCTTCGTGGCGCGGCTTGTCCGTGATCATCGAGAAGGCGCGCCCGCTCGGTACGAAGACGTCGCTCACTTCCAGGTCGTGACTCCCGGTGCCGCGAAGACCGCTCGTGTGCCAGGTGTCGTGGATGCCGGTCTCGCTCGCGCGGAACATCATGCAGCGCACGTTCGGCGCGCCGCTCGGCAGGGGAGCGTCGCCGGCGACGACGGTTCCGCCCATGCGCCACCCAGCGTTCTGGCAGCCGCTCGCGAACGCCCATCGCCCGGTGACGCGGTAACCGCCCTCCGCGGGGGTGGCGCGTCCGGTGGGCGCGAACACGCCGCACGCCACGGCGTCCGCAGGGCCGAAGATCTCGCGCGCTTCGGCGTCACCCAGGTAGATGCTGACGAGGCTCGCCGTCGCGCCGATCATCGCGCACCACCCCGCCGAGCCGTCGGCCCGCGCGATCTCCTCGAGGGCGAGCGCCGCCACGTCGAGCGATGCTTCGGCGCCGCCGAGCGCCCGCGGCGTGAACAATTTGTAGACTCCGGCCTCGATGAGCGCTTTGACGGCGGCGTCGGGGAGGCGACGATCGGCCTCGATTTGCGCGGCGAGCGGCGCGACCACGGCAGCCGCCGTACGCGCGCGCGCGACGAGATCTCGATCGGGGACGGTCATGCGGTCATTCTACTTGCGGTAGGTCGTCTCGCACCAGTCGCGCTGGGCCTGATCGATCGTCGGCTCCGCGATGAGCGGCGGGATCAAGAACGGCGGGTTCTGGAAATCGAAATAGTCGAGCAGCGCCGTCGCGTTCGCGTCGCGCTTCGTGAGCGCCGGGAGCCCGAAGCGCGCCTGGATGAAGCGGAGGATGCTCGTGTGATCGGCCGGGACGTGCGACGTGTACCCCTTCTTCGAGAACGGTGACACGACGGTGAGCGGCACGCGAATGCCGTACTGATCGAAGCTGCTCACGATCGGATCGGTCGGCCCCACGATCGGCGCCGTCGAGTCGGGCGCGCAGGCCTTGGGCGGCGGAACGTGATCGTAGAAGCCGCCGTGCTCGTCGTACGTGAGGAAAATGGCCATGTGCGGCCACTGCGGGCTCTTCCACAGCGCGTGCATCACGTCGCTGATGCCCTTCTGGCCGATCTGCACGTCGGCCGGCGGGTGCTCGTCGTCCTTCGACGGCCCCTCCTGGCCGATGTGGCTCTCGTAGTAGACGACGTGCGGCAGCGTGCCGTCGGCGGCCTTCTGGAAGAAGGTCGCGTTGTTCATGATCGGGTTTCGCGCCCAGCGCGTCGCGATGCCGAGACCGACGACGATCGCCGGGCCCGGGAGCGTTTCGTTGACGACGCCCCACGAGATCCCGGCCTTCTCGAGCGTGTCGAAGATGACCGCGTCGTTCTGCGGATACGAGTACCCGGCGAGGCTCGGAAAATCGTTGGAGGTGCGACCGAAGCTCGTCGCCGAGTAGGCGTACATGCGGTTCGGCCAGGTCGGGCCGAGGACGGGGGCGAAGTAGCGATCGCCGATGCCGTACGTCTTCGCGAGCTCGTAATAGAAGGGGATGTCGCGCTCGTCGTAGTACCAGAGGGCGCGCTCGCCGCTCTGGAGCACCTTGCCGCCGTCGGGCGGGAGAGTCGTGTAGCCCTGGTTCTCTTCGTAGAATCCGTCGAGCTTCCCCTCGTCCCACTCCACGTGGGTGCCGTACCACTCGTGGTTCGTGTCGAGGGTGCACATGCGCGTCGCATGCTGGAAGGGATGCGTGCCGCCGGGGTTCGTACCGATCGTGTCGGGGTTCGTCGCCGTGTCGGGTGCGCCGTCGATGTCGCTGCGGCCGGCGTACTTGCCGAGGTGCGCGAAGTAGTGATCGAACGAGCGGTTCTCTTGGATGATGACCACGATCGTGTCGACCGGGATGTCGCTCCCGACGGGCGCGCTGGCGCCTAGGGTGTCGGCGGGCAACGCACCCCGCGCATAACCGCAGCGCCCCCGCGTGTCGGCGGCGGTGGCGTCGTCCGTGCGGCCCCCAGCCTCAGCGCTCGGCGTCCCTCCCGACGACGACGAGCTCTTGGAGCACGCCGCGAACCCGAAGAGCAAAACGGGCACGAAGGCAAGCGCGCGCATCACGGCATCGTACCCTCGGCGCCCGCGTGCGGCTACTCTGGCGCGCGTGCATCGCCCGCTCGACGTCGGAGTGATCGGCTGCGGAACCGCGGGTGCGGCCGCCGCGCTCTTCCTCGCGCGCGCGGGGCATCGCGTGTCGATGTACGAGCGCGTCCCCGAGCCTGGACCGGTGGGCGCCGGGATCGTCCTCCAGCCCACGGGCCAGACCGTCCTCGCGGAATTGGAGCTGCTCGCGCCGATCGTCGCGAAGGCGGCGCGTCTCGACGGGCTCGTCTGCACGACCGATCGCGGCCGAAAAATCGTGGAGCTCGCGTACGCCCGCGAAGATCCGGAGATGTTCGGCCTGGGCCTCCACCGCGGCGTCCTCTTCGCGGCGCTCTTCGGCGCGGTCAAGCGTGAGCCGCGCATCGCCCTCCATTTGGGTCTCGCCGCCGCGAGCCTGCGCCCTGCGTCACAGGATCGCGTCGTCGTCGTGGACGAGCGCGGCGCGGCGCACGGCCTGCACGATCTCGTCGTCGTCGCAGACGGCGCGCGCTCTCACCTCGGCGCGCAGCGAAACCTGAAGCGCTCGGTGGCGACGTATCCCTGGGGGGCCCTCTGGTTCGTCGCGCGCGATCCCGAGGGGCGCTTCACGGGGCGCCTCGAACAGACCATGGTGTCGACGCGCCGCATGCTCGGCCTCTTGCCGACCGGCCTCGGCCCCGACGACGCGGATCCGGTCCCGCACGTAAGCCTCTATTGGTCTCTCCGCTGCGACGCCGTCGACGCGTGGCGCGACGCGGGGCTCGAGGTCTGGAAAGAGGAGATCCTCGCGCTCCGCCCCGACGCGGCGCCGGTCCTCGCGCAAATCGAGGACGCGTCGCAGGTGACGTTGGCCGTCTACCACGACGTCGTGATGCCGCGTTGGCACACCCACAACGTCGTGGTCCTCGGCGACGCCGCGCACGCGATGAGCCCGCAGCTTGGGCAGGGGTGCAACCTCGCGCTCATCGACGCGTGGACCCTCGCCGAGTGCGTCGAGGGCGCCAGCAGCGTCATGGACGCCCTCGCCACGTACTCTGCGCGCCGCGCCGATCACCTGGATTTCTACCAGCTCGCGACGCGTTGGCTCACGCCGTTCTTCCAGTCGGACATGCACTGGCTGGCCCTCGTGCGCGACCTCGGGATGGGCACGATGACGAAGCTCGCGTTCTTCGAGCGCGAGATGGTGCGGGCGATGGCAGGCTCGAAGCTCGGCGTCTTCGGGCCGAGGTTGTTACTCAAGGCATGACCGGAAAAGCCGGTCATGCCTCTCAGTCAGGAGTCGTTTCGCTCCGCTGCGCTTCAGCCGACCGGATCGGGGATGAGCAGCTCGGTGCTCTCGATCCAAGCGGCGAAGTAGGGGCGCGTGCGGTTTCGCTTCGCGAGGACGACCAGGATCGGCGCCTGCGCCCGCCCGCCCGGACGTGCCACGATAATCGGCGGCAGCGGCAGCGTCATCTGCGCCGCCTCGCTGAGGACCGTCGCGCCGAACTCGTCCACCTTGAGGACGTAGCGCGCCGACGTGTTGCGAAACTTCCACGTGATGTCGAAGTGGATCTTCGGCACGCGGTAGCGTTCGAGCGCCCACGCCGCCGGCATTCCCGTGGACGTGAAAGCCAGGCGCGGGCTGAGCGCGCGATCGACGGTCTCGGCGAGCGTCTCCCCGCGCGGCATCGACGCGATGAGGAGCCGATCGTCGGCTGACGTCAGCGGAAGATCGAGGATGAAGTCCTCGGGCCTCACGCCAGGAGCGATCTGCGCGGCGTGCCCTTCGCGCTCGTTGTACGCGACGTGCTTGAACATGTACGCGTACGCGAAGAGGTGCTCCGGCTCCACGTTGTCGGGCAGGAGCATCGGCGTGGCGATGCCGTTCCAGTGGGCGCCGAGCCCTTCGCGGATCTGGGTGAGGACGCCGGCGCTGCCGTAGTTGCCGCCGGCGAACCACGCGGCCGCCTCCAGATCGTTCCGGTAGTCCTTCTCGCCCTGCATGCCGACCATCACGGGCGGATCGTATTGCATGAGGATCGTGCTGCCGCCGACGCGCGCCACCTCTTCCCACGCCAGGGCGAACGCGCTCGCGAAGACCACGTTTTTGCCTTCCGGCATGCGCGACTGCAGATAGTCGTGCTCGAACAGGCCGCTCACGACGGTCTCGCCGAGCTCGTCTTTGCTCGCCGTGACGAACGGTCGTCCTAGCGCGTCCGCGTGCGTGATGGCCATTTCCGAGCCGCCCATCCTAGCGAACCGTTCGAGGGGCACAATTGGTAAGATGACGAACCTCCGTGCCTCTTGACTCCCCCCGAGGGACCGCTCTCAGCGAGCTCGCCACGCTCGCGCGCCTCGCGTGGCCCGTCACGTCTGCGCAGATGCTGCTCGTATCGATGGGCCTCGTCGACACGGCGGTTCTCGGCCGCGTCTCGGTGACGGAGCTCGCCGGCGCGACGATCGGGCGCTCGATCGGCTTCGGCGTCGCGTCGATCTCGATGGGAATCGGGATGGGCCTCGAGCCGCTCGCATCGCAGGCCCTCGGCGCAGGAGAAACCGGTCGCGCGTGGGGCGCCCTCAAGGCGACGCTGAAGGCGATCGCACTCACGTGGATCCCGATCGCCCTCCTGGGAATGGGCATCACGTTCCTGCTCGAGCCGATGGGCGTCTCGCACGAGATCACGATCCGCGCGCGCTGGTATTTGACGGGGCAGCTCCCGGGGCTCGGCCTCTACGGCGCGTACATCGCGGCGCGCACGTACTTGCAGGCACGAGGAAGCGCGCGCCCGGCGCTGGTGGCGGCGCTCGTCGCCAACCTGATGAATTGGGTCGTCTGTAACCTGCTCGTGCGCGGCGATGGGGTCCTCGTGGCGCTCGGTCTTCCTGCGGTCGGTCTTCCGGCGCTCGGCGCGTTCGGCGCGGGCCTCGCCACGTCCCTCGCCGAGATCGTGCTCGTCGCCATCGCGCTCGGCGCCGCGCGCGCACGCAACGCCGGCGCAGCGAGCGAGCATGTCCCGGTGAGCACGACGCTCCGGGTAGGCCTGCCGGTCGGCCTCCAGCTCTTCGCGGAGCTCGGCATCTTTTCGCTCGTCGCGCTGGTGTCGGGCCGGCTCGGTGAGGTTCCGGCGTCCGCTCACCAAGTGGCCATCGGCCTCGCGAGCTTCACGTACATGGCGTCGCTCGGCGTCAGCGCCGCTACGTCCGTCCGCGTGGGGCACGCCGTCGGCGAGGGCGTCTCTCCGCGCCGCACGGGCCTCCTTGGCATCGCGCTCGGTGGCGGTCTGCAGACGATCGGCGCCGTCGTCTTCGCGCTCATCCCGGCCGGCTTGGTCGGCCTCTTCACGCCGGACGATCGCGTCGTCGCCCTCGGCGCCAAGCTCGTCATGATCGCCGCTGTTTTTCAGCTCTTCGACGGTGTGCAAGGCGTCGCGTCCGGCGCCCTACGCGGCGCGGGCGACGTGCGGTTCGCGTTCCTGTCGAACCTCGTGGCCTACTGGGTGATCGGCCTACCCATCGCGCTCTGGCTCGCTTTCGGCGTTGGTCTCGGCGCGCCGGGGCTGTGGTGGGGATTGACGCTCGGCCTCGTCATCGTCGCGTTCGTCCTCGTGGCCAGGTTTATTTTCCTGACGAGGGGCAAGATCGAGCGCGTCGAGAAGCGCGCGTCACCCGCCGCCCGTGAATGACGTTCTCTGTGGGTCGGGAGGGATTCGAACCCCCACCGGGAAAGGACGTGTTTTACGGACACGCGCAGCCAACCGTATCTGCCTCCGACCCAGGAGGAGAAAACTCGGCACCAACGACGGAGAGCGGAAGAAGAGCGGAAACCGGAAGAGTCGAACTTCATGCCCGAAGGCACGCGCTGGGTAGCGGCCAGGCCCACGCCCGCGCGTGGCTCGGTTTCCTGGTTGGCGGAAGCCGGAGGTCTTGATCCCCATGCCCGGAGGCACGCACTGTTTTCGAGACAGGCCCGGCCGCTCGGCCAGTTCGTCTTCCAAAAGCGATCTATTCAAACGAAACGTGAGTCGAGCCTCGGCTCATGTTTCGTTCGAACGAATCTACTGAAACGAAAAAGTAAGCGGCCCGGTTTAGCGTCTCGGGCCAGGACGGCGGAGGCCGCGTGGGGAATCACGCTCGCGCACGCGCGCGTCCGGACGGCTCACCCCACCTGGCAGAACGGATGCCAGGCGGGAGGGATCGCGGACGCGTCGACGTGAAACGCAGGCGTGAGCGGGAGGGACTTCGGCTTGAAGGGCTTCCGGAGAAGCTTCATTCCGGCCTCCTCTGGGGTGCGGCTCCCCTTTCGATCGTTGCAGCCGTAGCAGGAGGTGGCGATGTTCTCCCACTCGGTCTTTCCACCGCGAACGCGCGGCAGCACGTGGTCGTAGTTGAGCTCACGCATCTCCTTCTTCACGCCGCAGTACTGGCAGCGAAAGCCGTCGCGGGTGAAGACGTTGAGGCGCGAGAAGCGAACCGCGCGCTTCTGCATCGGGTGCCCCTTGGTGAGGCGCACGACCGACGGCGTCTTGAAGTCGACGACGGGGCCGAGCGCCACGTCATACTCCTCGAGGATCTCGGCCTTGCCGAGGACGACGAGCACGACAGCGCGTTGCCAAGAGACGATTTTGTGGGGGGTCATCCACGGCATGAGCAGCAGGGTTCGCATGACGGATCTCACTGGGTTGTTGGTTGAAAGCTCCTTTCGAAAAAAATCAGTGCCACCGGAGGGACTCGAACCCTCACACTCCTGATGGAGCACAGGTTCTCAGCCTGTCGTGTATGCCGTTCCACCACAGTGGCAGGGAGGCGTGACGTGTCGCGCTCGTGAGCGCGGTACCGACGAAGGGATTCGAACCCTCACTCCACACAGTTTCTGAAACTGCGGCCTCTGCCAGTTGGGCTACATCGGCGTATCGAAAATGCAGTGCGGCGCGCAGGGATCGAACCTGCCTGGTCCTGCTTGTCGAGCAGGTGTGCTCACCAGAGCACGAGCACCGCGCGGGTCGTGTGCTCTCGGTCTAGGCGGCAGGATTCGAACCTGCGTGCGCGTCCCGCCGATGGCGATCGGGTAATTCGGCGCATCGCGATCACCCAGCACGCCGGATGGCGATCGGAGCGAAGCGACGTCTTCTCTCGGGGTCAGTTCAGGGTTGTGGCCTCGGGTCGGGAGAGTAGGTCGTCTCT